>NZ_JBICVM010000001.1:0-1205440 GCF_043199095.1 Streptomyces sp. NPDC048650
GGTTGATAGGCCAGATATGGAAGCCTGGTAACGGGTGGAGTTGACTGGTACTAATAGGCCGAGGGCTTGTCCTCAGTTGCTCGCGTCCACTGTGTAGGTTCTGAAGTAACGACCTGTGTTGATGCCGGGTTGGTCAACTTCATAGTGTTTCGGTGGTCATTGCGTTAGGGAAACGCCCGGTTACATTTCGAACCCGGAAGCTAAGCCTTTCAGCGCCGATGGTACTGCAGGGGGGACCCTGTGGGAGAGTAGGACGCCGCCGAACAATTTTTAGAAAATGCCTCATTCCCCGAGTTTCGGCTCGGAGAATGAGGCATTTTTGCGTTCGGGATCTTTTATGTCGCCGGCAGATGGTCCGGGGTACTGCGATGCTGAGCCGCATGGGTTACGTGATCAGGCCGGTGCAGGCGGATGAATGGCGGCAGCTCAAGGAGCTGCGTTTGGCGGCGTTGTCCGATCCGGTGGCCCGGGTGGCGTTCACCCAGACTTTTGCGGCGGCGGCCGGCCGCCCGGATACGTACTGGCAGCAGGTGGCGACACCCGGCGGCGGGGACAACAGGGCGCTCACGTTCGTCGGTGAGGGCGACGACGGCAGGTGGGGCGGCATGGTGGTGGTGCTCGTGGAGGAGCACGAGGACATGCCGCAGACGCACCTGGTGGCGGTGTACATGCGGCCCGAGCACCGGGGGTCCGGGCTGGCGCGGGAGCTGTTCGGGGCCGCCGTCGAGTGGTCGTGGAGCCTGACGGACCCGGTGGTGCAACGCGTACGGCTGTGGGTGCACGAGGAGAACGAACGTGCCGCGGCCTTCTACCGCTCACTGGGGTTTGCGGAGACGGGGCGGACCATGGCCGACCCGAAGGACGAGACGGCCGTGGAGCGGGAGATGGCACTGGTCAGGGACGCATGAGGTGAGGAGCGGGCACGGGCGGCGGGGCGGGAGCACCGGGGACTGGCCGCCGGAGAGACCGTCGCCGGGGTTCTCAGACAGGCAGGGGCTGGTGGGGCCAGCGGGCGCGGGCCTGTTCCGGGGAGCGCATGGTGGCCAGGGTGTGGAGGCCGCGTGGGGGGCCCGGTTCGAGGAGGCCGGGGAGCGCGGGCAGGGGGGCGAGCGCCGCGATGTCGTCCAGGACCAGGGTGACTGGTGGGTCGAGCCGACCGTCAGATGACCGTTCGGCCATGCGGCGGCCGTGCTCGACCACGTGCGAGAGGAGTGCGGTGAGCAGTGGCATCGCACCCGGGTCGGTACGCGGATCCTCGATGGGCTCGCCTACCACGTAGAGCGTTCCCCCCTCGTCGAGGAATGATTCGAGAATGAGCGAATCCGCTCGGGGAGGATTGCAGGCGTCGCGGATGTGGATCGAGGAGAGAGCGGTCAGCGCGTGGCCGATCAACTCCTTGGCCATCTCGCGGCGTTCGGCGTGTGCCGTGAGCACGGATTCCAGCTCGCCGGCCTGACCGCCGGACGCCTTGGGGCTGGTACGCAGGATGCGCACGGGTTCCTGTGCGGCGCCTGTGGCGTGGGCCCAGCGGTGCAGCTGGCGGAACGGGCGGCCGTCGATGGCGGCGGCATGCAGCCAGCAGCGCAGCAGGGTCTGGGCGGCGTCCGCGACGGCCGAGTCCAGCGTGCTTGTCGGGCGGACGGGGGCCAGCAGGGCGGCGGCGCGGGCGGTGGCCGTGGCGATGTCCTCGCAGCCTGCGGTCGGCGACCAGCGCAGCCGGGCCGGGGTGTCGAGGCGGTGTGTGGGGTCGTAGGTCAGCAGTGGGCCGAGTTTGGCGCGGGCGTCCTTGGTGTCGGCCCAGAGCGCGGGGTCGGTGGTGGCGACGATCAGTGGGCCTTCGGCGGCGGTCACGGCGGCGGCTGCGGCGGCGCGGGCGGCGGTGCGGTCCGGGGTGAAGTGGACGCGGGGAAAGGCAGGTTGGGGCAGGGCCGCCGTTGCTGCGGCCGGTTCCGTGGTGCCGGCCGGTTCCATGAGGGAAGCCAGGACGGCGGCGTTCACCTCTTCGGGTGATTCGGCCGATGTGGTGTCGATTGGGGAATCGGGCGCGGTGGCGGGCCGTTGGTCGGGGAGAAGGCCGGCGGCGGGCGGGGTGGAAGTGCCGGTCGCGGCGGGGGACTTCCGGAGGGAAGCGGGGGGCGGGGCAGATGCGGGTTCAGGTGCCGGGGTGTGGGTGGGGGGAGCCGTCGTCGCGGGCTCGGCCGCCGCCTCCTGGGCTCTCGCGCGGGCCGCTTGGCGGCGTGCGGTGCGTACGGCGCGATGGCGGGTGACCGTGCCCAGCGTGAAGATCGTCAGAACCAGCAGCACCATCAGCTCGCCGATCAGGATGCCCCAGAACAGGCCGTAACCGGAGAGCCGGCCCTTGGGAGCGTCGGGCCAGGCTGCGGGCAGGTCGTGCGGGGCGGAGACGAGGTGGCGCAGGGCCATGGGGGTGCCCGGGTAGGTGACTCCGGAGGGCCAGGCGCCGTGGGCCAGCAGCCCGGCCAGGCCGGTTGCCGTCCAGACCAGCAGGGTCAGGCCGAGGAGGAAGAGGAGGAGCCCGATGAGCAGCGCGTCGGGGACGCCGCGCTCGCGACCGCGAGCACCCCTGTCGTCGGGGTCGCGCCTGCCGTCGTATCTGCCATGACGCCGTTCCGGCTCGTATCCGCGTGTCACGCCACCGTCTCGCTCGACTCGTCCCGCCATTGCCGCTCCATCGCCATGGCTTCGGCGCGTGCCTCCGCCTCGGCGTCCGCCGCGGCTTCGAGGGCGCGTGCCTCGTCCGTCGGCATGGCGGAGGACTCGGTCATCGCCCGGTCGGTGTAGACCAGCGGGCGTTCGGCCTCGGTGATGAGGTGTTTGACGACCTGGACGTTGCCGTTGACGTCCCAGACCGCGATGCCGGGGGTGAGTGTCGGGATGATCTCGACGGCCCAGCGAGGCAGACCGAGGACCTGGCCGGTGGCGCGGGCCTCGTCGGCTTTCTGGGCGTAGATGGTCCGGGTCGAGGCCATTTTGAGGATTGCCGCGGCCTCCCGGGCCGCGGCGCCGTCGACCACGTCGCTGAGGTGGTGGACGACGGCCACGAAGGACAGGCCGAGTCGTCGGCCGAACTTGAGCAGGCGCTGGAAGAGCTGAGCCACGAAGGGGGAGTTGATGATGTGCCAGGCCTCCTCGACCAGGAAGATGCGCTTCTTCCGGTCGGGACGGATCCAGGTGTGTTCCAGCCATACGCCGACGATCGCCATCAGGATGGGCATGGCGATGGAGTTGCGGTCGATGTGCGAGAGGTCGAAGACGATCAGGGGTGCGTCGAGGTCGATGCCCGCCGTCGTCGGGCCGTCGAACATACCGCGCAGGTCACCGTCGACGAGGCGGTCCAGGACCAGCGCCACGTCCAGGCCCCAGGCCCGTACGTCGTCTATGTCGACGTTCATGGCTTCCGCCGACTCCGCCTCGGGGTGACGGAGCTGCTCGACGATGTCGGTGAGGACGGGCTGGCGGTTGGTGATGGTCTCGGTGACGTAGGCGTGTGCCACCTTGAGGGCGAAGCCGGAGCGTTCGTCCAGGCCGTGCCCCATCGCGACCTCGATGATCGTTCGGAGCAGGGCCAGTTGGCCGGTGGCGGTGATCGAGGGGTCGAGCGGGTTGAGGCGGATTCCGCCGTTGAGGGCGGCTGTGGGGTCCAGGCGGATGGGGGTTATTCCCAGCTCCTGGGCGATGAGGTTCCATTCGCCGACGCCGTCCTCGCCCTGGGCGTCCAGGACGACGACCTGCCGGTCGCGGAAGCGGAGCTGGCGCAGGACGTAGGTCTTCTCCAGTGCGGACTTGCCGTTGCCGGATTCGCCGAGGACCAGCCAGTGGGGCGCCGGGAGCTGTTGACCGTAGAGCTGGAAGGGGTCGTAGATGTAGCCCTTGCCGCTGTAGACCTCGCGGCCGATGATCACGCCGGAGTCGCCGAGGCCGGGGGCCGCGGTCGGCAGGTACACGGCCTGGGCCTGGCCGGTGGAGGTGCGTACGGGCAGCCGTGTCGTCTCCACCTTCCCGAACAGGAAGCTGGTGAAAGCGTCGGTGAGGGCACCGAGCGGATCGAACATGGCCATGACGTACGCGCCTCCCAGCGGCTTAGCGGCGGATCCCGGTCGCGAACGGCAGGGTGTTGACGAACGCCCGGTGGTGCTCGCGGTCGCACCACTCCAGCTTGAGGTAGGACTTGCCGGCCGAGGCGCGGATGGTGCGCTTGTCGCGGGCGAGTGCCTCGGGTGAGCGGGAGGAGACCGTGATGTAGCCGACGAGGTTGACGCCTGCCGCGCCGGAGGCCAGGTCCTCGCCCCGCTGGTCGACACGGCCGTGGTGTGCGACATCGCGGGGGTCGACGACGCGGTTCATCTTCGCCGCGCGGCTGGCCTCGGCGTCGTCGTTCGTCTTCTCCGTCAGCATCCGTTCGATGGCGACCTCGGTGGGCTCCAGGTCCATGCAGACGGCGACCGTACGGATCACGTCGGGGGTGTGTACCAGGAGGGGGGCGAGGAAGTTGACGCCCACCGGGGTCAGCGGCCACTCCTTGACCCAGGCGGTGGAGTGGCACCAGGGCGCGCGGGTCGTCGACTCGCGGGTCTTGGCCTGGAGGTAGGTCGGTTGGGTGGCGTCCAGTTCGGCAGGCCAGGCGTTGCGCTTGCTCATCGCCTGGATGTGGTCGATGGGGTGGTCCGGGTCGTACATGGAGTGCACGAGGGAGGCGAGGCGACCCTGGCCCAGCGGCTGGCGTACGCGGATGTCGGCCTCCGCGAGCCGGGCGCAGATGTCGGTCAGCTCGCGGGCCATGACGACGGCGAGGCCGGCGTCGCGGTCCAGTTTCTTGCCGAGCAGGCCCCCGCGGTGGGTACGCGCCGCACGCGCCATGGTGTGGGCCTCGGCGGCCAGTTCGCGGGTGTAGTGCATGCAGGCGACGAGGTAGGCGCGGTGCTGCTCGGAGGAGGTGGAGACCATCGACTGGAGCTGGTCGTAGGAATCCTGCAGCCAGTGGGGGGAGTTGCGGTCGCCGCGCTGGGTGACGTCCTTGGCGTGCGCGTCCGGATCGGCGGGCAGGGTGCGCGCCAGGATCTGCAGGCGGGTGACGAATCCGTCCCCGTTGGCGACGTGCTTGAGGAGGGTCCCGAAGCGGTCGACCAGCGCCTCCTGGTCCTCGCTGTCGCGGAGGCCGACGCCCGGGCCCTCGATCTCGATCGCCGCGGTCACGGTCCGCCGGTCGGCGTGCAGCAGTACGGCGATCTCGTCCGGACCGAAGGGGGCGGCCAGCCAGTTGATCCGGCCGATGCCGGGCGGTGGACCGATCTCGATCTCGCGACCGTCGAGCCGGGTGCCCGCCTCGGTGGCGCCGGAGCGGTAGACGGCGCTGCTGCGGACCGTACGGCGGTAGCTGCGGTTGACCTCGAACCACTTGTAGAACGTACGGCCCTTGTACGGGACGTAGACGGCGGCGAGGCCGAGCATCGGGAAGCCCGTGAGCGTGGCGATCCGCAGCGGGAGCACCGGCACCAGGAGGCCGCACATCATGCCGAGGAACGCGCCCGCGATGATCAGCGCGATCTCGCCGGTCTCGCGGTTCTTGCCGACGATCGCGTTGGGCCGGGCGCGGCCGATCAGATAGGTGCGCCGGGGTGCGATCGGGTGGGAGTGCGTGCTCAACGCCCATCACCTCCTGCTGTCTTGCCAGTGCGGGCGCTGGTGCTCGGACCGGATTTGGGGTTCGTACGGGGAGCGGGGGGCGCGGCCCGGCCGCCGCCGGTGCGCGAGCTGTGCGCGGCGACGCCGCCGGCCACGGCGTCGGCCGGGCGGGACTGGCCGCCCTGGGCGCTCTGCCCGCCCTGGCCGCCGCCGTCGCCGGATCGGCGCGAACTGTGCGTCTTGATGCCCTGGGACACCAGCGCGGCGGGTGAGCTGAGCACGGCGGCCGCGGCGTTCTCCGCGCCGCGGCTCATCCGGTTGTTGCGGGACGTGGCGATCTCGTCTCCGAAGCCGGGGACGAAGCGGTAGATCATGGCGCTGGCGAAGATGGCGAGCAGGATGATCGCGAGGCCGGAGACGACCGCGGAGAAGGCGTTGGGGCCCTTGTCCGAGGAGAGCGCGCCGGCGATGCCGAGCACTATCACGATGACCGGTTTCACCATGATCACTGCGATCATGACGCCCGCCCAGCGGCGCACGTGCGCCCACATGTTCTTGTCGACCAACCCTGCGTACACGACCGTGCCGAGCAGCGCGCCGACGTACAGGAGCGCGGCGCGGACCACCAGCTCCAGCCAGAGCACACCGGCTGCGAGCACGGACACCAGGGACACCACGATCAGCATGATCGGGCCGCCGCCGATGTCCGTCCCCTTGGTGAGCGCCTGGGAGAACGCCCCGAAAAAGGTGTCGGTCTGGGCCCCGGTCCCCTTCGCGATGATCTCGGTGACGCTGTCGGTCGCCGAGACGACCGTGTAGAGGATGAGCGGGGTGAAGGCGGAGGCGAGGACGGTCAGCCAGAGGAAGCCGACCGCTTCGCTGATCGCCTCGGTGAGCCGTACCCCGCGGACCGCGCGCTTGGCGACGGCGAGCAGCCACAGCACCAGGGTCAGCACGGTGGAGGCCGCGAAGACGACCGCGTACTGGCGCAGGAAGGCCGCGTTGGTGAAGTCGACCTGGGAGGTTGCCTTTACGGCCTCGGACAGCTTGGTGACGATCCACGCGGCGGCTTTGGCGCAGCCTTTGGCCAGGGAGGTGAGGGGGTCGAGGGGGTTGTTGTCGAGGGGGTTGGTGGAGGGGAGCTTGGGGGAGCCGGAACCGGATCCGGCTTTGTCGCCGGATTGGCAGTAGTCCTTGGCGGGGCCACGGATGAGGTCGCAGGGGTCACTTCCGGGCTTGGGATCCGGGGCAGCGACGGCACGTGTGGCCAGGAGGATCGCGGCTGTCTGGATACCCGTCACCAACGCTGTGAGCGAGAGGGTGCGGCGACTGTTAGCGGGCATAAGTGAACCCTCCGAACCCTTGCACGGCCTTGGTCATGTCTTTTGCCGATGCGGCGGCCTGGTCCCGCCCGACCGGAGCTGGCCCGTCCTTCTGCGTGAAGTACGTGACCTTCCAGTCCCCGTCGATCCACTTGAGGTCGAATGTGTTCGTGTACCAGCTCTCCGACACGGGGTTCTTGGACTCGGTACCCGCGAGACCGAAGAGGGCGGAGTACCAGACCGAGACCTTGGCGGAGTCGGCCTTGAACGACTCGATCTTTGTCCCGACCGGGTTGGCGCGGGAGACAAAGGTCATGCCGCTGGGGGCGCTGCCGTTCGGCTTCAGGCCGATGCGCCCGAGGAATCGAGGATCGGAGTACACCTTGTCGAGGTCGCTCTTGCGCGCGGCTGCTACTGCCGGTGCATACACGGCCTTAGCGATTTCTTGCCGCCTCGCCGATTGGTACATCCCGTCGCTCGTGAGCGCCACCGCATAGTTCGCCGCCGCCGACTGTGCCCCCTGTTCCGTCTTGGCGAAGCCCGTGGCGATGGTGCCGTGTTTGCCGGTGACGGGCTTGGTGCCGGTGGGGGCGGTGGGCTGGGTGTCGGCGCTCTTGGGGGAGTCGTCTGAGGCGGTCTCGCCGGTGCCGCCGTCGCCGCGGTTGGCGAAGGCGATGGCGGCGATCAGCAGGACGACCACGCCGACGGCCATCACGAGGTTCCGGCTGGACATGCCGGCCCGGGGCCGGCGTCCGGTGCCGTAGGTGTCGCCTTCGCCGTCGGGAAGTCTCGTACGGGTCTGGCCCGTCTCGGGGCCCCGGTCGCCGCCGTAGCCGCCGTCGTCGCTGAGACTCATCGCGCCTGTGCCCCCTCTGCCGCCGTCGCCGTCCGTGCCGGTGTTGTGCCGCCTTCATATGACCGTAGCCGCGTGGGCGGCGGCTCGGGCGAAGTGGTACGAGTACATCTCACGGTGACGGATCCTCAGATGCTGGGCGGCAGAGGCGAATGGGGGACTCTGGGGTATTTGTTCCGATCGCCTGCGCCGCGGTTGCCGGGGCCTTCTTCTCTCCGGAAGCACCTGTCCCCGCGCAGCGGCCCGCCCAATCGGCCCGCTGGTGGCAGGGCCGGCGCGCGAGTGACGGGGGCGGCGGCGGGCCGGGGTGAGTGGGCGTCAGCATGTGGCCTCGGCAGGGGAGGTGGGGCCGGTGGAGGCGAGTGGGGGCACGGGGGCGGCGGAGGGGTGGCGGACGGGGGCGCACGGGGGCGGTGCGTGGAGACAGGGGCGGGGGCAGGAGCAGGGCGTGCCGGGGGCGTTGCCGGGCGGCGGCGACTGCGGGGCGGTGGGCGGCTGCCGGGCCGCGGTATGGCCGTGGGGCCGGGTGCGACCGCTAGACCGCCATTCCGTAGACGATGGTGAAGAGGGTGCCGAGGGATCCGATGATGAAGACCCCGGTCAGGCCGGCCACGATCAGCCCCTTGCCCTGCTCGGCGCTGAAGGTGTCGCGCAGCGCGGTGGCGCCGATGCGCTGCTTGGCCGCGCCCCAGATCGCGATGCCGAGGCACAGCAGGATCGCGACCGCCATGACCACTTCGACCATCACTCGCGCCTCGTTGCCCAGGCTGCCGAACGGCCCCCAGTCCGGGGCGATTCCGCCGATGATGGTGGTGATGTCGCCCTTTTCTGCTGCAAGGATCATGTGTGACATGTATGAACTCACCGCCCCTTATGGGTTGTTGTGTGCTGCGTCGAAAGGCACAGTCAGCCTCTATCTTCGCTGACGAAGACGCCGTCAGAAGTCGACTTGGCGGCTTTCTTTGAAGGATCCCGTGGGAGAGGTGTGTGCGTGGGCACTCACGTCGCCCCTTGAGCCCATTTGTCTCACTGTGTGTATCACGGTCGATAACCCTGAGCAATGATTGTCGGGGGGCGGTGGCCGGCCGGTCGTGCCCGGTCTGTCGGGCCGGTCAGGTCCCGGAATCCGCGGCCGCGGGCGGCGTTGGGCGGGGCCGGGGGAGTCGGGGGACGCCCGCGGGGGCGGGGCCGGTCTACTCGGGGGCGTGGGACACGGCGAAGATCATGACGAGCGCCACGAGGTGGATGGCGAACAGGAAGTACCCCACGCGCCACCACAGGTGGCGGCTCATCTGTTTCGGGTTGTTCTGGTCCATCGGGTGCGTCCCGTCCTAGGCGTCCTGCTCAGTGTCGCGTATCCCGGCCACCGCACGTGCCGGGCGGCGGTGCCCCCGACCGTTCTCCGCGGCGGTGTGCCCCCGACGCTTCCCCGCGCCGTCCCGTGCCCCGCCATGCGGCCGTAAATCGCGCGTGGGTACGGGAAAATCCGGTGAACCCGGTGCGGATGGGGGAGGGTTGGGGGGTGCGGAAATTCTGGGTTGCGGGTGGCCTCGGTGTGGGGCTGGTGCTCTGCCTGCTCGGGCTGCTGGTGGTGGGGACGTATTCGGCGGCGGCCGGTCTGGCGGGCGCCGGGGAGCGTGCTGTCGGGCTGGCCAAGGGGGCGGTGCCGGCCGCGTATCAGTCGTTGGTGCAGAAGTGGGGAACGCTCTGCCCGGCGATCAGCCCGTCGCTGCTGGCGGCGCAGCTCTATCAGGAGAGCGGCTGGAACCCGAAGGCCCAGAGTCCGGCGGCCGCGCAGGGGATGGCGCAGTTCATCCCCGGGACGTGGCAGACGCATGGCGTGGACGGGAACGGCGACGGCAAGCGGGACGTGTGGGACCCGGAGGACGCCATTCCGTCGGCCGCCTCGTACGACTGCGAGCTGGCCAAGTACGTGAAGAACGCGGCGGGGAACGCCACGCACAACATGCTGGCCGCGTACAACGCGGGGGCGTACCGGGTGATCCAGTACAACGGGGTGCCGCCGTACCGCGAGACGCAGAACTACGTGAAGACGATCACGACGCTGGCGAAGAGCTTCGAGGCGCCGACGGGGCCGGTGGCGTCGTCGAAGCAGGCCGCGGCCGCCATCTACTACGCCCAGGAGAAGCTGGGGACGAGGTATTTGTGGGGCGGGACCGGCACGGCGCAGCAGGGCGGGCGGTTCGACTGTTCCGGGCTGACCCAGGCCGCGTACCACTCGGTGGGCATCGAGCTGCCGCGGGTGGCGAACGACCAGTGGAACGCCGGGCCGCATCCGCAGCGGAGCGAGCTGCTCCCGGGCGATTTGGTGTTCTTCGCGTACGACCTCAAGGACCCGCGGTCGATCCACCACGTGGGGCTCTACGTCGGCGGCGGCTACATGATCAACGCCCCGTACACGGGGGCCGTCATTCGGTTCGACAAGATCGATACGCCGGACTACATCGGGGCGACCCGGGTCACGTCGGATGGCGCGAAAGCGCTGCCGCGTGCGCGTGCTGCGTGAAGATGGGGCCGGAGCGGGGCTCAACCCGGCCCTGAACTGCGGCGATGAGTCAAGCTTCGATAACGTCCTGGTGATCATCCGGTGGAGAGTGGAACGCCGGAGGGCGGCCCCGCGTTTCCTTGGCGTGGGGACGTGTGGACGTATCCGGGCCGACAGCACGGGACACGGCAGACGCTCGACGATCACGGGGGCAGGCAGCACACACAGGCGCTCGCGCGCGCGAAAGGTAAGGGGTCGCGGCAGATGGCTGGACTCGCACTGGAGGGGCCGAACCCCGATGTCGACGTGCTCGACGGCATCAACGGCCTTGCGAAGGATGCGCCGCACTGGGTCAACCGCGCGATGGAGTACATCGGTGAGTACGGCATCATCGCCGCGCTCGGCGTGCTGTGCCTGATCGCCTGGTGGGCCGCGCGCCGCAAGCCGGACGCGCCCGCCGCCGTCGCAGGTCTGGTCTGGGCGCCGCTGGCGGCCGGTCTCGCGCTGCTCGCCAACATCCCGATCCGGGCGTTCGTGGAGCGGCCGCGGCCGTTCAAGGATCACGCCGGGCTGGAAGTGCTGATCCCGAGCAAGAGCGACTTCTCGTTCGTGAGCGACCATGCGACGTTGACCATGGCGGTCGGCGTGGGGCTGTTCGTCGCCCACCGGAAGTACGGGCTGGCAGGGATCGCGCTGGCGCTGGCCGAGGGGTTCTGCCGCGTGTACATGGGCGTGCACTACCCGACCGACGTGGTGGGCGGGTTCGCGCTGGGCACGGCCGTGGCGCTGCTGCTGGCACCGGTCGCGCAGGCCCTGCTCGTGCCGCTGATGACGGCGATCGGGCGCTCGCGGGTCGGTTGGATCAGCTGGCTGGTGCAGGCTCCGGGCGGGCGTGCGGCGGATGCCGGCGACGGCCGGGCGGACGCCGCCGCCGAGCAGGACGCCGACGGTGCGCGGACGGTGGCCGGCGGCTCGCCGGTACGGGCGCGGCGCCGGGAGCGGGACAAGGATCTGGCTGCCTGAGCGGGCCCCGGACAGCGCGGGACGGCCCGGCCCCCGGCGAGGGGGCCGGGCCGTCCCGCGTGTGCAGAGGGTTCAGAGCGCCTGCGGGAAGGTGCTGAACAGCCGCTGCGGGTCGTAGCTCCGCTTGACCTTGGCGAGGCGGTCCGCGGCCGGCCCGTAGTAGGCGGTCTTCCAGTCGGTGAGCGCCGGGTCCGTGTAGTTCTGGTAGGCGGCGCCGGAGGAGTGGCGGCGCATGGCGTCATGGAAGGAATTCAGCCATGCGGTGCGGGTGGTGGGGGAGCCGTTGGCCGGCCAGGACGTCAAGTACTGGGCCAGGAAACGGGATCCGCGGTGGACGAACGCGGTGTCGGTGCGGCCCACGCGGTTGATGGCGCCGCCCAGCGCCGTCAGGGCGACGTTGCCGTTGACGCCCTTGCGGCCGCCGCTCTCGATCTGTGCCATCAGGGTCTGGATGCCGGCCGCGGAGAGCGAGCGGTCGAAGAAGTGCGAGCGGGCGGCGTAGGTCTCGCGGCCCAGTTGGCCGGCGCCGGTCTGGCCGGGGAGGCTGCCCGGCGTATGGCACTGGCCGGTGGTCTTGGACGAGCAGCCCGCGTAGGACTCCATCGCGTCCAGGTAGCCGGTCGGGGTGAGGTGGACACTGGTGGCGGGGCCGGGGCCGCCGGGCTGGTCCGCGAGCTTGTCGACGGCGTTCTGGAGGTCGCGGTAGCTGCCCAGGGAGAAGGCGGCGACGGAGACGGACGGGGTGCCGCCGGGGCGCGCGTCGAGATGGCAGGCGGACCATATCTCGTCGGCCTGCACCGGGCCCCACTTCTGCCAGGAGGCCACCACCTTCGCCGCCTTGGCCCACGGCCAGGTCATGTACGCCATCACCGCGCGCGGCGCCGGATGCGTACGGAAGCGGAGGTCGGTGACCACGCCGAAGTTGCCGTTGCCCGCGCCGCGCAGCGCCCAGAAGAGGTCGGAGTGGTGGGAGGCGTCGCACTCGACGGTCTTGCCGTCGGCGGTGACGACCGTGGCGCCCACGAGGCTGTCGCAGGTCAGGCCGTACGCGCGGGAGGCGACGCCATGGCCGCCGCCGAGGGTGAGGCCGGATATGCCGACGGTGGGGCAGGAGCCGCCGGGGATCGTCACGCCGTGCGGGGCCAGGCCCTCGTAGACGTCGATGAGTTTGGCGCCGGCGCCGATGCGGGTGACGCCGCCGGACGGTGCGCCGACCTTGGAGAGGGCGGAGACGTCGATGACGAGCTTGCCGTTGCCGCTGGACCAGCCCGCGTAGGAGTGGCCGCCGCTGCGGATGGCGATCTGGGTGTCGTAACGGCGGGCGAAGGCCAGGCATTCGGCGATGTCCGACGGGTGCCGGACATAGGCGATGGCCGAGGGTTTCAGCCCGTCGTAGCGGGTGTTGTAGAGGCGGCGGGCGGTGGCGTACGCCGCGTCCGAGGCCTGTATCAGCTTGCCGTCCAGGCTCTTGCCGAGTGCGGTCCAGGAGGACCGGGTGGCCCGGCCGGCGGCGATGCGCGCGGGGGCGGAGGCCGCGTTGGTCTGTGCCGCGCCGGTGGCGGTCGCGCCGGCGGAGGGCGCCGCACCCGCCTTGCCGGTCTTGGTGTCGCAGCCGGTGGCCCAGGCGACCGAGGTCGCCGCGAGTCCGCTGCCGGCGTGCAGGAGTGTGCGCCGCTTCACAGGAATGTGTCCCCCTCGATGTGTACGGTCCGGCCCCGCCCGCCGTTCGCCGGCCGGTGTTCACGAGGCGTGTGCGAGGGGCGGATCGCCGCACGGAGGGGCAGCACGGACGTCAGCCGTGGTGTCCGGAAATGACCCGTGTTGACGCGGTACTTGCTGCTTTACCGCGCCCGACGGCGGCCATGAAATCTGCTGCCGTGCGGTGTTCCGCTCCCCTCTTACCCAGATGCGCGGGGGGCGTTGGGGGTTCCCGGTGCGGGCCGGGTCATTCCGCAGGGCGTTCCGCTTCGCCCTCGGCGGCGGTGTGATGGCGCACGGCGTCCGTACGAGCCTGGGAGCGGGCGCGGCGGGCGGGCCCCCGCCAGCCGCAGTCGCAACGGGCGTGGCAGAAGGATCCGCGCTCGGCGGTGGAGGTCGCGTGCGGGGCTCGGTGGGGCACGCCGCCACGCTACGCGCCCCGAGGGGGGCTGCGTGACGGGCGGCCGGTTTCGGTCGTTGAACGGGACGGCCGGTACCGGCCGTCCCGAACACAGCGGCCGAGGGGGCTCGTACGCGATGGTGCAGGACAGACGAGGTGGCGGCACGGTCGTCATGGCCGTGGCGTGCGGGACGGGCCTGGCCGCCGGGCTCCTGGCGACGGGCTGTTCCTCCGACGGCGCCGCCGCCGACGACCAGGCGTTCCCGGACCGGGGTGCGGCCGCCTCCGAGGTGCTGGGTAGCGCGGACGCGCTGGTTCGGGCCGGCTCCGCGCGGGTCAGTACGGCGATGGAGACCGCGAGCGGCGGCACCCGCGTCGCCATCCGGAGCAGCGGTGTCTATGACTTCCGCACGGGCAGCGGCCGGCTGAGTGTCCTGCTGCCGGACCCCGCGGACCGGCCCGGTGAGGGCCGTCAGCCGATCACCGAGATCCTGGCGCCCGGTGCGCTGTTCATGAAGAACCGCGGAGCCGGCGTCCCGGCGGACAAATGGGTCAGGGTGGCGACCGCCTCGCTGGACGACGGGAATCTGGTCACCGGCGGTGTGACCGATCCGCTGGCCGCCGCGGAACTGCTGCGGGGCGCGCATGGGGTGACGTACCGGGGTGAGGAGCGGCTGGGCGGGGTGGCCGTCCGGCACTATCGGGGCATTGCGGACATCGGGTCGGCGGCCGGGAAGGCGTCGCGGCGCAGCCGGCCGGCGCTGGTTGCCGCGGAGAAAGGGTTCACCACCCACGCCGTGCCGTTCGACGCGTATCTCGACGACGCCGGGCGGCTGCGCAAGGTGCGCCAGCGGTTCCGGTTCGCCAACGGTGTGCCCAACGGGGCGCCGGTGACGTCTGTCACAGAGCTTTCCGGCTTCGGGGCGAAGGCGGTGGTGGGTCTGCCGCGGGACCGGGACATCTACGCCGGGAAGATCGCGTCGGCGGGGCGGTAGCGGGGCGGTGGCCGGATTCGTGGCGTGCGTTCGCCCCGGGCATCTGCCGGGGGCGACTGCCGGATGGCGTAAATGGTCCATCCGTGCCATGCGCGGAGCGTGTGCCCGTCCCTACGCTGGACCGTGACCACCAGAGGCGTGGCAAGGCGCTCGAAGGAGGAGGTGTTGTCCGTGGCCGCGCACCGCCATGCAACGGTTCAGGACCCCGTAGCCCTCGACGAGATCGACCTGGCTGGTGAGTTGATGATCGCGGCAGCGGCCGCCGAGGAGGATCGGCTCAGCCCGGACCGTATCGACGAGGTGCTGGACGTGGACGGCCCCGACGGTGGGCAGGCGGGGCTGGTGCCGCCGCCCCCGGGCCCGGCGGAGCGCGCCTGACGGGGCGCCGGCCTCCGCGGCCCGCCGGTCAGGTGCGCAGCATCCGCTCGATGGCCTTGGTCGCTTCCTGGACCTTGGCGTCGATGGCCTCGGGGCCCTTGACGGCGGCGTCGGCGACGCAGTGCCGCAGATGCTCCTCGAGGAGCTGGAGGCCGAAGGACTGCAGGCCCTTCGTGCTCGCCGAGACCTGGGTGAGGATGTCGATGCAGTAGACGTCCTCCTCGAGCATCCGCTGCAGACCGCGGATCTGGCCCTCGATCCGGCGCAGCCGCTTGAGGTGGGCGTCCTTCTGTTTGGCGTAGCCGTGGATGCCGCGGTCGTGATCGGTCACCGCGCCAGGGTCGGTGCCCGGCTGGGGGGTGCGGGGGTCCGCGGCGGCTGCGGCGCTGCCGTCGGCGTCCGTGGTCGTCATGGCCGTCTCCCGTGGTATCTCGACGTTCCGTATACAGGCGATCCGTATACCCCTGGCGGGTATATTGTACCGAATTTTACGGGCACTGGAGGTACCCCGTGCAGAGCATGCTGCCCGATGGGCGACACTGAAGGAATGCCGGTTAGCTGTGGCTGGATGATGCGCCTAGCATCAACTCGACCGAATCCGATGCACCCCGAGGATTTCACGTGCGCTTTCGTCTGACCCCCAGGGAGACGAGCTTCTACGACATGTTCGCCGCCTCCGCGGACAACATCGTCACGGGCTCCAAGCTCCTGATGGAACTGCTCGGGGCCGACGCCTCCGCGCGGACAGAGATCGCCGAGAGGATGCGGGCGGCGGAGCACGCCGGGGACGACGCGACGCACGCGATCTTCCACCAGCTGAACTCGTCCTTCATCACGCCGTTCGACCGCGAGGACATCTACAACCTCGCCTCGTCGCTCGACGACATCATGGACTTCATGGAGGAGGCCGTCGATCTTGTCGTTCTGTACAAGGTCGAGGAGCTGCCCAAGGGCGTCGACCAGCAGATCGAGGTGCTGGCGCGGGCGGCGGAGCTGACCGCCGAGGCGATGCCGAACCTGCGGACGATGTCGAACCTCACCGAGTACTGGATCGAGGTCAACCGCTTGGAGAACCAGGCCGACCAGATCCACCGCAAGCTGCTCGCCCACCTCTTCAACGGCAAGTACGACGCCATCGAGGTGCTCAAGCTGAAGCAGATCGTGGACATCCTGGAAGAGGCGGCGGACGCGTTCGAGCACGTCGCCAACACGGTCGAGACCATCGCGGTCAAGGAGTCCTGAGCGCCGGCCATGGACACCTTCGCGCTCATCGTGACCATTGCGGTCGCGCTCGGTTTCACGTACACCAACGGCTTCCACGACTCGGCGAACGCCATCGCGACCTCGGTCTCGACGCGGGCGCTGACCCCGCGGGCGGCGCTCGCGATGGCCGCCGTGATGAATCTCGCCGGTGCCTTTCTGGGCAGCGGGGTCGCCAAGACGGTCAGTGAAGGACTGATCGCCACTCCCCAGGGCAACAAGGGGATGGGCATTCTCTTCGCCGCGCTGCTCGGCGCGGTCGTGTGGAACCTCGTCACCTGGTACTTCGGGCTTCCGTCGTCGTCCTCGCACGCGCTCTTCGGCGGCATGGTCGGTGCGGCGCTGGCGGGCGGCACCGAGGTGATCTGGACCGGGGTGGTCGAGAAGGTCGTCCTGCCGATGTTCATCTCGCCGGTCATCGGCCTGGTGCTCGGCTACCTCGTGATGGTCGCCATCCTCTGGATGTTCCGGAAGTCCAACCCGCACAAGGCCAAGCGTGGCTTCCGCATAGCGCAGACCGTCTCGGCCGCCGGTATGGCGCTCGGCCACGGTCTGCAGGACGCCCAGAAGACCATGGGTGTCGTGGTGATGGCCCTGGTCATCGCGGATGTCGAGGACGAGAACGACGCCATCCCGATCTGGGTCAAGCTGGCCTGCGCGCTCACTCTCTCGCTCGGCACGTACGCGGGCGGCTGGCGCATCATGCGGACGCTCGGGCGGCGGATCATCGAGCTGGACCCGCCGCAGGGCTTCGCGGCGGAGACCACGGCCGCCTCGGTCATGTACACCGCGTCCTTCATGTTCCAGGCGCCGATCTCCACGACGCATGTCATCACCTCCGCGATCATGGGCGTCGGCTCGACCAAGGGCTCGCGCGCGGTGCGCTGGGGCGTGGCCAAGAACATCGTGATGGGCTGGTTCATCACCATGCCGGCGGCGGCGGGAGTCGCGGCGCTGGCGTACTGGATCATTCAGCTCGCGTTCGCTTAGCGGACCGGGGCCGAGGCCCCGGCACGCAAATGGGCCCGCCCCCTCGGAGGGGGCGGGCCCTTCGTCATGCGGTGGCACCGCCATGCAGCACCGCAGGACGCTCGGGGGCGTCGGCCGGGTGGGCCTAGCCGAACCGGCCGGAGATGTAGTCCTCCGTGGCCTGCACCGACGGGTTGGAGAAGATCCGCTCGGTCTCGTCGATCTCGATCAGCTTGCCGGGCTTGCCGACGGCCGCGAGGTTGAAGAAGGCCGTACGGTCCGAGACGCGGGCGGCCTGCTGCATGTTGTGCGTCACGATGACGATCGTGAAGCGCTCCTTGAGCTCGCCGATCAGGTCCTCGATGGCGAGGGTGGAGATCGGGTCGAGGGCGGAGCAGGGCTCGTCCATGAGCAGGACCTGCGGCTCGACCGCGATGGCGCGGGCTATGCACAGACGCTGCTGCTGGCCGCCGGAGAGGCCGGAGCCGGGCTTGTTGAGGCGGTCCTTGACCTCGTTCCAGAGGTTGGCGCCCTTGAGGGACTTCTCGACGATGTCCTTGAGCTCGCTCTTCTTGTACGAGCCGTTCAGCCGCAGCCCGGCGGCGACGTTGTCGAAGATCGACATCGTGGGGAACGGGTTGGGGCGCTGGAAGACCATGCCGACGGTGCGGCGGACGGCGACCGGGTCGACGCCGGAGCCGTAGAGGTTCTCGTCGTCGAGCATCACCTTGCCCTCGACGCGACCCGAGGGGGTCACCTCGTGCATCCGGTTCAGGGTGCGCAGGAAGGTCGACTTGCCGCAGCCGGACGGGCCGATGAACGCGGTCACCGAGCGCGGCTCGACGGTCATGGAGATGTCGTCGATGGCCTTGTGGCTGCCGTAGTAGGCGGAGAGGCCGCTGACGTCGATTCGCTTGGCCATGGGATCACTGCTTCTTTCGGTGCTTCAGAGGGTCGCTGACAGGCCCCACTCGGCGGAGCCGAAAATGTCGCCTCAGCGACCGGTCTTGGGGGCCTTCCAGCGGGCGATGCCGCGGGCCACCAGATTGAGGATCATGACGAAGGCGATGAGGACCAGGGCCGCGGCCCAAGCGCGGTCGTAGGAGGCCTCGGAGCCCTGCTGCCACTGCTGGAACACATACAGCGGGAGTGACTGCTGGGCGCCTTCGAAGGGGTTGTTGTTGATCGTCTTCGCGCCCCACACCAGGAGCAGCACCGGGGCGGTCTCGCCGGCGATCCGGGCGATGGCGAGCATCACGCCGGTGGTGATGCCGCCGATGGAGGTGGGGAGGACGACCTTGAGGATCGTGCGCCACTTGGGGATGCCCAGGGCCAGGGACGCCTCGCGCAGCTCGTTCGGGACGAGCTTGAGCATCTCCTCGGTGGAGCGGACGACGACCGGCACCATCAGGATCGCCAGGGCCATCGCGCCGGCGAAGCCGGACGGGCCGAAGCCGAGGATCAGGATCCAGACGGAGAGGATGAACAGGCCGGCCACGATCGACGGGATGCCGGTCATCACGTCGACGAAGAAGGTGACGACCTTGGCGAGTCGGCCGCGCCCGTATTCGACGAGGTAGATCGCGGTGAGCAGGCCGAGCGGTGCGGCGATCAGGGTCGCCAGGCCCACCTGCTCCAGGGTGCCGATGATCGCGTGGTAGATCCCGCCGCCGGGCATCGCGTCCGGCAGGGTGCCCATGGAGTGGGAGAGGAAGTAGCCGTCCAGGACCGTGGAGCCGCGGGCGACGGTCTCCCACAGCAGGGAGGCGAGCGGGACGACGGCGAGCAGGAAGGCCATCCAGACCATGGAGGTGGCCAGCCGGTCCTTGGCCTGCCGGCCGCCTTCGACGGCCGCGGCCAGCGCGTACGTACCGAGGACGAACAGCAGGGCGGCGATCAGGCCCCACTGGATCGTGCTGTCCAGCCCGGCGGCCAGGCCGATGCCGCAGCCCGCGCCGGCCGCGACGAGCGCGAGCACCGGCGGGGTCCAGCGGGGCAGCCGGGCCTGCTTGAGGGAGACGGTGAGGGGGGCGCCGTCACTGGCGACCGGTGTGCGGTCAGTCATCACACTCATGCGGCGGCTCCCGAGTACTCCTTGCGGCGGGCGATGATCAGGCGGGCCGCACCGTTGACGAGCAGCGTGATCACGAAGAGGACGAGGCCGGACGAGATCAGGGCGTCCTGGCCGAAGGTGTCGGCCTCGCTGAACTTGCTGGCGATGTTCTGGGCGAACGTGCCGCCGCCCGGATCCAGCAGGCTGCTGCCGATCAGGAAGCTGGGGGAGAGCACCGTGGCGACGGCCATCGTCTCGCCGAGCGCGCGGCCCAGGCCCAGCATGGAAGCGCTGATCACACCGGAGCGGCCGAAGGGGAGCACCGACATCCGGATGACTTCCCAGCGGGTGGCGCCGAGGGCGAGGGCGGCCTCCTCGTGCATCTTCGGCGCCTGGAGGAAGACCTCGCGGCTGACGCTGGTCACGATCGGCAGGATCATGATCGCGAGCAGGATGCCGACGGTGAACAGGGAGCGGGCGGCCCCGTCGCTGTAGCTGAAGATCCCGGTCCAGCCGAGGTAGTCGTCCAGCCAGCCGTAGAGGCCGCTCAGATGCGGTACGAGGAACAGCGCGCCCCACAGGCCGTAGACGATGCTGGGCACCGCGGCGAGCAGGTCGATGACGTAGCCGAGCGGCGAGGAGAGCCTGCGCGGGGCGTAGTGCGAGATGAAGAGCGCGATGCCGACCGCGACGGGGACGGCGATGAGCATCGCGATCACGGAGCTGACGACCGTGCCGAAGGCCAGGACGGCGATGCCGAACTTCGGCTCCGCGCCGGTGGCGTTCCAGTCGAGGCTGGTGAAGAAGTCGGCCTTGTCGCCGGAGACGGCGAGCACGGACCGGTAGGTGAGGAAGGCGGCGATGGCCGCCATGATCACCAGGAGGGCGATGCCGGAGCCGCGGGAGAGCCCGAGGAAGATCCGGTCACCGGGACGGACCGCCTTGCCGGATATGGAGGCGATGTCGTCGCTCCCCGATTGCGGTGGTGGCGGCGTGTCGGTGCGGGTGGCTGCTGAGTTCATGGTTTCTCCGGTCTGCGGAGCCGGCGAGGGCCCCTGGCGCGGCGGTGCACCGGACGGGCGGCGGCCTCCCGTGGGGGAGGCCGCCGCCCGGAAGGTCAGGAGAGCGTGGCGACGGTCTTGCGGACCTTGTCGGCGATCTCGGTGGGCAGCGGGGCGTAACCGAGGGCCTTGAGGGCGCTCTGGCCGTCCTTGCTGGAGACGTAGGTCAGGAAGGACTTGGTGGCGGGCAGGGTCTCGGCCTTGTTGCCCTTGTCGCAGGCGATCTCGTACGTCACCAGGGTGATCGGGTACGCGCCTTCGGCCTTGGAGGTGTAGTTCAGCTTCAGGGCGAGGTCGTCGCCCTGACCGGCCGGCTTGGCCTCCGAGATGGCCTTGGAGGCGTTGCCGACGGTGGCGTCGACCGGGGCCTTGGCGCCGGTGTCCAGCTTGGCCGTCGGGATCTTGCCGGCGGTGGCGTAGGACAGCTCGAAGTACGAGATCGCGCCGCTGGTCTGCTTGACCTGGGAGGAGACGCCGGCCGAGCCGGAGGCCGCCTGGCCGCCGGTGCCTTCCCACTTCTTGGCGGGCTCGTGCTTCCAGTCACCGGGGGCGGCGCCCTTGAGGTACTTGGTGAAGTTGTCGGTCGTACCCGAGTCGTCGGAGCGGTGGAACGCCTGGATCTTGAGGTCCGGCAGCTTGGCGCCCGGGTTCAGCTTCTTGATGGCGGCGTCGTTCCACTTGGTGATCTTCGAGTCGAAGATCTTCGCCAGGGTCGGGGCGTCCAGGACGAGGTTGTCGGCGCCGGGGACGTTGTAGCCGACCGCGATCGGGCCGCCGACCATCGGGAGGTCGATCGCCTGGCCGCCCTTGCAGACCTTCTTCGACTTCGCGATCTCCTCGGGCTTGAGCGCCGAGTCGGAGCCCGCGAAGGCGGTCTGGCCCTGGAGGAAGGTGGTGACGCCCGCGCCGGAGCCGGTCGGCTGGTAGTTGATCTCGGTGCCCTTGCAGGCACCGGCGTAGTTCTGGACCCAGACGTCCATGGCGTTCTTCTGCGCGGACGAGCCGGACGCGAGCAGCTTGCCCTTGCCCCCGCACTTGATGTTCGCGGTCTTGGCGGCGCCGGCGCCGCCGCCGGCGGCGCTGGTGTCGTCGGAGCCGCACGCGGTCAGGGCCAGGGCACCGGAGACGGCGAGAGCGCCAACGGCGAGGGCGCGAACCCGGTTCTTGCGCTGAAGCTTCACTGTCGAGAGTTCCTTCCTGGGGCGCGCCGCTGCGTTCGGCGTGCGGGGTTGTTCTTCGGGTGGGGTGGCCGCCGCTCTTGTCGCGCCGGCCGGCCGGGCCGCGCTTGCCATCGGGGCGTGGAACGGGCTCGGCACGGCCGAAAGTAGGCAGATCAGGTGAAGCGGCCGATGGAGGGGAGTGAACGCAGGGTGAACCTCGGCCGTCAGGTGGGTGTGGGTGACGCGGCTGCTGCGGACGGTGAAATAGCCGGTGAGCGGCACGAAACGGCCGGTCGGTCGGCTTGGTGCGGAGGTGGCTGATGGGGCAGAGCGGCTGTCTGGTGTGAGGGGTGCCAGAGGTGCGCAGGGGGTGCCCGGAACCGGGTGAGGGGCTCGCGCGTCTGAGGGGCTGAGGACGCCCCCGGTGCGTGCCGGTGCGGCCCGCCGTACCGCCGGACACCGTCGGACGGCCTCCTGGGGGGCGGCGGTGCGCGAAACGGCCCGTCGCTCTGTTGAATTACCGGCCGGTATGGCAGCATCCGCGCCTAGGCGAGGACACGAATCGGTGCGGAACGACCGGAGGTGACTGGTGGGGAGCCAGGGGGCACGGCAGGGCGTTCGGGGCGTACGGGACAGCTGGGGTCGTGGAGTGGTGCGGGGCGGCCGGGTCGTGGCGTGCACGGCCGTGGTCCTGTGCGTGACGGGACTGCTCGGCGGCACGGCGACCGCGGCGTACGCGGATCCGAAGGTGCGGGAGGAACGCGCGGCGGACGCCGTGTCCGCGGAGGCGTCGCTCAAGCACCTCCAGGACGTACGCAAGAAGATCGACGATCTCTACCGCAAGGCGGAGAAGGCCACCGACGCCTACAACGGCGCCAAGGAACAGGTCGAGCTCCAGCAGAAGGAGATCGTCAAGCTGGCCCGGACCATCGACCGCACCCAACACCGGCTCGCCGCCCTCAAGCGCCAGGCGGGCGCGCTGGCCAGCGCCCAGTACCGCGGCGGCGGAATGCCCTCCGAGGCCAAGCTGATCCTCGGTGCCGACTCCGGAGCCTTTCTCGACAACGCCACCCTGGTCCGTAAGGCGCAGCAGGCGACCAAGGGCGTGATATCCCAACTTTCGCAGACCAAGGGGCAGTTGGAGGACTACTCGGCCGCCGCGACGGATCGCTGGGAGCGGCTGGAGGAGAACCGCAAAAAGAAGGAAAGCGCGCGTCGGGACATCAAGAAAAAGATCGACGCGGCGAAGAAAATCGAATCCCGGCTGGCCGCCGACGAAAAGGATCGGCTGCAGAAGCTGGAGGACGATCAGGCGTTCCTGGAGCAACAGAAATGGCTTGACTCCGGGGTGTTGAAGGAGATCGACAACAAGGCGTCCCGCTTCGGCAAAAAGGCGATCGCATTCGCCACTGCGCAGATCGGCAAGGACTATGTCTGGGGTGCCGAAGGGCCGGACACCTTCGACTGCTCGGGGCTGACCCTGCGTGCCTGGCAGGCCGGCGGCACGACGATTCCGCGGACGTCGCAGGAGCAGTGGCGGCAGTTGCACCGGGTCGCGATCAAGGACATGCGGCCGGGCGACCTGATCATTTACTTCTCGGACGCCAGCCACGTGGGGATGTACATCGGGAAGGGCGCGATCGTGCACGCCCCGCGGCCGGGCCGGCAGGTGACGATCACCGGGGCCGGGTCGATGCCGATCCTCGGCGTCGTCCGGCCGGACGACGAGCCGGACCGTGCGGCCGGCCGATAGCCCGTCCGCCGCCTTCCCGCCGACTCCCCTTCCCGCCGACTCCCCGTCCGGTGACCCGGGTCACCGATGAATGACCGGATTGATCGGTATCGATCGGTTAACGGTGGGTAACCCCTAACGGTCAGGATTCGGTCAGCAGGGGTGATGTTCGTCATTCCGCTTTCCTCCCGCACCGCGCCAAACCGCAGATGAGATGGCGCATATGACAATGGCCGATTGCCGTCGGCCATTCCGTACCGCTCGGTACTGACGCTATGGTCGCCTCTCGGTGCCCGGTAGCGCCTCGCTCGTATGACCGACGAGCGGAGCGGGGTCGGGCACGGTGGCGCGCCACTCGGCGCGCGCCTTGCACCCTCGGGGGGAGGGAAGGAACAGAGGAATGCCCGTACCCGTACCGCAGCAGCGGACGGCCGTGCTGCCGCACCAGGCGGGACCGGTGGACGACGTCTGCGCGGCTGCCGCGCACCCGCCCGTCGCACCGGTGGCGGGGGATGCCTCCTTCCAGGACGCGGTCGCCCCGGTGCCTGCCGACGAGCCGTCCACCGATCACGAGGCGCTGCCCCAGGGGCTGACCCTCCTGCTCATCGGCGAGGACCCCAACAGTCACGTCCCCGACATGTGGGACTGGGCGGGCCGCAAGGTCCGCCTGCGCACCGCCCGCAACCTCACCGAGGCCGCGCGGCTGCTCACCGACGACGTGCACTGCATCCTGCTCGACCTGGCCCCGCCCGAGGACATCGAGCGCGACGCGGCCGACTGCCCCGGTGACGAGCTCGGCGCGCTGCGTGAGGTGCTGCGGATGGCGCCCGCGCAGGCCGTGCTGGTGCTCACCTCCGAGACCGACGCGGAGCGGGCCGCCGACGCGGTACGCGTCGGCGCCCAGGACTATCTCTTCCGCGACGAGCTGGACGGCGCCGTGCTCAGCCGCGCCGTCCGCTACGCCGTCGAGCGCAAACGCGCCGATCTCGCCCAGCGCCAGCTGACCGAGTCGCGGATGCTCGCCCAGGAGAACGCCCGGCTGGAGCGGGGGCTGCTGCCCACGCCGCTGCTCGACGGCTCCGACCTGCGGTTCGCCGCCTGCTACCGCCCCGGCCGCAGCCGCGCGCTGCTCGGCGGGGACTTCTACGACACCGTCCGCACCCCGGACGGCACCGTCCACGCGATGATCGGCGACGTGTGCGGCCACGGCCCCGACGAGGCCGCCCTCGGCGTCGAACTGCGCATCGCCTGGCGGGCGTTGACCTTCGCCGGGCTGTGCGGGGACGAGCTCCTCTCCACTCTCCAGAAGGTGCTGGAGCACGAGCGCTCCGACGACGAGATCTTCGCGACCCTGTGCACCGTCGACATATCGCCCGACGGCCGCCACGCGGGCCTGTGCCTGGCCGGCCACCCCGCCCCCCTGCTGGCCCGCGCCGGGCTGCCGCCGCGGCTGCTGCCGTACGAGTGCGGCGGACCGGCCCTCGGCCTGCTGCCGCATGCCCGCTGGCCCCGCCGCCGGGTGGAGCTGGGCGGCTCCTGGAGCCTGATGATGTACACCGACGGCCTGATCGAGGGCCGGATCGGCGAGGGCAACCGGCGACTGGGCCAGGACGGCATGACCGACCTGGTCGGCCGCCGGATGGCGACCGGCCTGCGGGGCGAGGAGCTGCTGGACGCGACGGTGCGCGAGGTGCGCGATCTGAACGGCGGCGAGCTCACGGACGATGTGGCCGTGCTGCTGCTGGACCGGCGCTGGCCCGCCCAGGAGGGGCCGGCCTGAGGGGCGGCGGTTACCGTCCGCCGTTGTACGGCCCGTACGGGCCGTCCGAGCTGGAGCCGCCGCGGCGTGGGCCGCGACCGTCGCCCGAGACCTGGCGCAGCGCCGGCCGGACGTCGACGGTGTAGACGATCACGGCGATGATGCCGAGGAGCGGCAGGAAGGCCTCGAAGGGCATCAGGAAGAGCAGCGCCGTGGCCAGCACGAGGAAAATCAGCCACATGCCTTTGTTCTGCTTGTCGGCCGCGCGATAGGCGTCCTCGCGCCGCAGCGCGGCATCGACCAGCATCACGGCGGCGTACACGCCCAGGGCGAGCTGCACCCAGCCGAAGAGGTCCTGGAACCCGTAGTACAGCACGCCTTCATCACCCGTTCGCTCTGTCGGTCACGCTTCTGTACGGCCCTGCGCGGGCCACCGTACCCAAACAACGGGCCGGGCACCCGAAGTGTGCCCGGCCCCGACCTCGCTCAGCGCAAGGTGACGGACGTCACTTGGCGGCCGGCGGGGTGGTCTTCTTCGCCGGGGCCGCCGGCTTGCGCGCCGGCGGCGGGGTCTTCTTGGCCGTGGCCGGCTTGCTGTCGACGGTCTTCGCGCCGTTGGGCTTCGCGCCGTTCGCCGTCCCGGACGGCTTGGCCTCGGCCTTGCGCGGGCTGCTGTTGTTCACCGTCGAGCGCGACGACGGCTGCGACTGCGGCTTGGCGGCCGGCTGCGACTGCGGCTTCGTGGTCGACTCCGGCTCGATCGCCACCGCGAGCTCCTCGACGTGGTCGGCGGTCTGCCCGCGCCAGGTCTGCACCGCGCCGCGGCCCCGCTCGGCCAGCTCGTCGTACGTCTCGCGCGCCCGCACGGCGACCTCGGCGGCCCGGCCCACGCCCTGCAGCGCGATCTCCTGCGCCTGGTCGCGGAACTTCTTCAGGTCGCCGTCCAGCGAGCCCAGCAGCTCGTTCAGCTTGTCCTGTGCGTCCTTGGCCTGCTTGGTGAAGCGGTCCTGGACGTCCTTCGGGTCGGTGGCCCGCACCGACTCGAAGCGCTTGGGAGCCTCGACACGGATCTTCTCGACGAGGGTCGGCACCTCGCCGAGCTTCTCGGCGGCCAGGTCGGCGGCACCGGCGAGGGCGTACAGCGGGGTCGCGTCGGTGACGGTCTTGCGGAGGTCATCGGTGATGGCCATGACGTTCTTCCTCCTGGAAACGATTCGGTTGCTCAGGTGGCGTGCGGGCCGCCGTCGGCCTCAGACTCCGGGGAGTCCGAACCACGCCCGTTCTCCTGCCCGTTCGCAGGGCCCGCCGCGCTGCCCCCGAGTCCGTTCTCCTTGCGGAAGGACTCGTAGATCTGCAGCAGGACCTGCTTCTGCTTCTCGTTCAGCGCCGGGTCGGTGCGTATCGCGGTCTGCACTTCGACACCGTCCAGACCCTGGCGCTCGTCGAGGATCCCGGCCTGTACGTACAGCGTCTCGGCGGAAATGCGCAGCGCCTTGGCCAGCTGCTGCAGGATCTCCGCACTCGGCTTGCGCAAGCCGCGCTCGATCTGGCTGAGATACGGGTTGGACACCCCCGCGGCATCCGCGAGCTGCCGCAGACTCAGCTGCGCCGTGCGCCGCTGGTCCCGCAGGAACTCACCGAGATTGCCGACGTTGAGTGATGCCATGACTCCATGGTGCACGCCCGTGCTAACTATTGCAAGCAAGCGCTAGCAAAAGTGGGGGTGTGTCGGCGGGCCGTCCGTCACTGCCCCTGCCATCAGCTTCGTGTGGCCAGGTCGTCGATCAGGGGAGGCACTCCGGACCCGGGAATCAACCGAGGGGCGAGGGGCGGCGGCGCCCGGGGTGCAGGCACCGCCGCCATGTGAAGTTGCTCAGTCGGCCTGGTTGGTGGCGTGCTTGGGCAGGCAGAACATCAGGGCCCACATCAGGGCGAGGAGGGCGCCGTCCCACCACAGCACGTTGACGAAGGCGTCGCGGTGGAGTCCGGCGTCGGGTGAGCCGCCGGTGGTGGCGAAGAACACGAGGGCGGTCAGCGCGGTGCCGAGGGCGATGCCCAGGTGCATGGCGGTGTTGAACAGGCCCGAGGCGGCCCCGGCGTCCTCGTGCGGGACGCGGGCCAGCGACAGGTCGGCGAGCGGGCCGCCGACCATGCCGAGGCCGAAGCCGATCAGTACCACCGGAGCGGTCATTGCCGCGAGGGTCAGGTCTCCCCGACCTCCGTCGGCCCGGAGTCCGTAGGCGGCCATCGCGGCGAGCGCGATGAGGGCTCCGGCCTGGGGCAACCGGCGGGCGAAGCGCCCGCCGCTCCTCGCCGCGACCGTCGCACCGGCCAGCTCTCCCACGGAGAGCAGCACGAAGGCCAGGGCCGCGTGGAAGGGGCTCATGCCCAGGCCGCGCTGGAGGTAGAGGGTCCAGGTCATGAAGAACAGCCCGCACAGCAGGCCGAGCATCAGCTGCGCGGACACTCCACCGGAGAACGGCCGCCCCTGGAAGAGGGACAGGGGGACGAGGGGTGCGTTGTCCTGCTTGCACTTCTGGTGGCGCAGGAAGACACCGAGGACGATGAAGCCGGCGGCGAGCAGGGCGAAGCACCACAGCGGCCAGTGATGAAGGTGGCCCTCGGTGAGCGGGAGGACGATCAGGACGACGGCCAGTGCGGACAACAGCATGCCGGTGAGGTCGAGCCGGTCGGCCTTCCGGACGGTCGACTCGGGGATGAACCGGCGTCCCAGGAGGAACACGGCGAGGCCGACGGGCACGTTGACCAGGAAGATCGGCCGCCAGGACAGCCCGAACAGGTCGGCCTCGGTGAGCAGGCCGCCCATCACCGGGCCCAGGACGTTGGCGAGAGAGAGGACGGCCCCGTAGAGGCCGAACGCTGTGCTGCGGTTCTGCCCCTCGAAGGCGACATGGAGGGTGGCCAGGACCTGCGGGATCATCAGGGCCACTCCCACGCCCTGAAGCACACGGGCGCCGATCAGCACGCCCGGCCCGGCAGCGAGGCCGCACAGCAGCGAGGCCGTGGTGAACACGACGGTGCCGATGAGGAGGATCCTGCGTCGGCCGAAGATGTCGCCGAGGCGTCCGCCGGTGATCAGCCCGACGGCGACGGGCAGTGAATAGCCGGTGGTCAGCCACTGCACCGCGGCCGGTCCGGCGTCGGTCGACTCCTGGATCGCGGGCAGCGCGGTCAGAACGACCGACTGGTCGAGCATGTTCAGGAGCTCGGCGCCCAGCAGCACCAAGAGAGCGATCCAGGCCGCCGACGCCGGCTTCGGGTGGTGCGGTGCTGGGTGGTTCGGGGGCTGGGTGGTGTGCTGCGGCTCGTTGCCGAGCGCGGAGGAAGACACGACGGGAACTCCTGATCCAAAGGAATCGGGGAGCCCTGCCGACAGCCGCACCGGGGCCGGAAAACGCCGCACCCGGGGCAGACGGCAGAGCTGCACCCGGGAAAGAAAACTGCGGGGAAGGGTGACGCAACTCAGGCCGGCGCGACGTCCGCCCCCGAACACGTGCGACACAACAGCACGCGGGGAACGCGGACGACTACATGGCCTGGGAAATAGGACGTCACCTCAAGATCGACACAGCAGGAACGGAACAGGAAGTCTGTTGCTGCCGCCGATGTCTCCGGCGTGGCAACTTGTCCACGCTACGACACTTCCAGCCCTTGCCGCACACGAGATAGTGCGTCCGCCCCCATCCGGCCGGGGCCGATTCGGCGCTACCGCCGCCTACGAGGGTCGGATCGAGCACGACGGGTGTCGCATGTGCAGGGCGTCTGCCGGGAGCAGACCGGCGCCGGCCGTGTCCGCGGGAATCTCCGCCGGTCGAACCCGGTTACCTGCTCTTGCCACGATGACAACGGGGGACCACGGTCCCCCACAGGGGAGGGAGTGGGCGCCGATGAGTCTTCGTCAGTTCGAGTACGCCCTGGCCGTTGCCGAGGAGGGCTCGGTGACGGCGGCGGCGGAGCTGCTGCACGTCGCTCAACCGTCGGTGTCCCAGCAGATCCGCGGCCTGGAGCGGGAGCTCGGGGTGGAACTGTTCGCGCGCACGCCGACCGGACTGGTGCCCACCGTGGTCGGCCGCGCGTTCCTGCGGGAGGCGGAGGTTGCGGTGAGCGCGTCGCGGCGGGCGAGGGCGACGGCGCGGGCGGGTGCCGACGAGCTGGTGGGCGAGCTGGTGGTCTCGGTGCAGATGGGCTTTGGCACGCGGCAGTTGCCGGGCGCGCTGGGTGCGCTGCGCCGCCGCTTCCCGCGGCTGGAGGTCACCGTCTTCGAGGAGCCGAGCTCCGCCGAGCTGGAGCGGCTGGGACGCCGGGGCATATTGGACCTCGCACTGATGGCGGCGTGCGAGCGGAGTCCCGCCGACGCCCACCGCCTCGGCGACGAGGAGTTCGTCGTGGTGCTGGGCGCCGGGCACCGGCAGCTCGCCGCGGACCGGGTCGAGCTGCGCGAACTGGACGGGGAGCCGTGGGTGAGGTTCGACCGCGACAGCGCGCTCGACGGCGTGCTGCTGAATGTGCTGCGGGACAACGATCTGACCCCGACCACGGCCGCCCGCGTGTCCCAGACGGCGACGGCCGTGCGCTGGGCCGCCCACGGGCTGGGGGTGACGCTGGTCCCGGCCTCCGCGGTGCCCCACGGTCACGAGCACCTCGTGCGCCCGGTGTTCCCGGTCGTGTCCCAGCCCGTCATCGCCGTGGTCCGGCACGGCGCGGGTCCGGCGGAGACGGCCCTGCTCGAACTCCTGCGTCAGGAGAACTGGTCCGGGTCCGCTTCCTTCTCACCGGTGTCCTGACGGCCGGAAAGGAAGCGGGCGCCGCTGAATTCCTTCTGTCGAAACCGGCGTTCCGGAATGCCGTCGGGGTCAACCTCTGGGGAATTCGCCGCCGTCCACGACGAGATTGCTTCCGGTCAGCCAGCTCGCCCGGTCGGACACGAGGAACAGCACCGCGTGGGCGATGTCGTCGGGCTGACCGTCGCGCCCCAGCGGCACGGTGGCGTTGGCGTCGGTCTGGCCCGGCGCCGCGTCCATGCGCGCGGCTACCTCCGCCCACTGTTCCCGCGTTGCTTCGCCGCCGGGGGTGGCGACTCTGCCGGGAGTCACGGTGTTGACCCGGATGCCGAACGGGGCCAGTTCCGAGGCCAGTCCCCGGCTGTAGTTCTCCAGCGCGGCCTTCGCCGCCGTGTAGTGCAGGAACGGTCCTACCGGGGTGCGGACCGCGGCCGAGGAGACGTGCACGATCATCCCCGAACGCCGTTCCCGCATCCCCGGTACCAGCAGCGAGTCCAGCCGCACCGACGCCAGGTAGTTCAGGTCCAGCGCGTCCTGCCACTCCTCGTCGGGGATGGCCGAAGCGCCCTCGTGCGGCCGCGCCCCACCTGCGTTGTGGACCAGGATGTCCACCCCGCCGAGCACCTCCTGCGCGGCCGCGGCGAGTGCCTCCGCTCCAGCCCGTGTCCGCACGTCGGCCTGGACGAAGGCGGCCCCCTCCGGCACCGTGCTCGTCGCCGACCTGGCGGTCGTGAGCACCTCGGCGCCGGCGTCGAGGAGTTGGCGCACGACGGCCGCCCCGATTCCGCGAGAACCGCCTGTGACCAGGGCCCGTCTTCCTGCGAGTTCTCGCGCTCCCGATCCGTTCTCCAACGTGGTCATGCCACTTGTCCTCTCGATCGCGTGGTGGTCCGCTCGACGGAAGAAGGATCGACGTGCGCAGAGCGCGAATCCTCGGAGAATCACGGTGAGCACCTCGTCGAGCTGTTTCACCGTACGTACGGAGAAGAATGAGGGGCAAAGACGAAATGTCGGCACGTGCTATAGGGAATTCCTATGGCATCCCGGGCCCCTCCGCCAGTGAGAACCCGTCCTCCTGACGGCCGGAGGCCGCCCCGCGCCGCCCTCGCTCAGGGAGGTCACTTCCCGCTTCGTAACCTGATTCCCATGACGGCACCGAGCACCTTCGTCCATCCCTGCTGGGGTCTTCAGGTTCATTGGTGGGCCGTGGACCCGTCCGGGCAGGTGGGTCTGTTCTCCTCCGCCTTCGGGCCCGTTCCGACCGCCGCCCATACCCACGAGGCGACCATGCACGAGGCGACCGTCCAGGCGCGAGCGCGGCACCCCGAGTGGTTCGACTGGATCTGTCATGACGATCCCGACGAGTGCCCCGAGACGCACTGCCCGGTCACGCCGGACTACGGGCCCTACCTGTTCACCTGGGACGAAGAGACCGACGACCGGTACACGCGTTTCGGCATCCCGAAGCGGCCGCTGCTCGTTTCCGAACTGCCGGGGCGGCCGGCAGCGGCCGCCCGGCTCGTCGAGGTCGGCTTCCGCTTCGAGCGGGTCGTCAGGGTCGACCTGAGCTATCCCGAGGGACGGGAGCTCCTGTCGGGCAGCGCATAGGGCCGTAAGGGGACACCGGACCGGCCCGGCGGCGTCCGCCCGAGCTGATCCCACCCCGGACACCGCGGTTCTCCGCTGCCGAGCGGGCAGCGGGCAGCGGGAGCTCGTCCGTCCCTCTCGTGTCACTCGTGGCGGCGGTCCGGGCGGCCGGGGAGTCCGACGGCGAGCAGTGCGCCGGCGGCGGCGACGGCGGTCAGGACGGTGAGCGTGGTGGTCATGGCCGGACCGAAGTCCCCGGCGGTCCAGTGGGGGCTCGCGCCGACCGGTGCGGTGAGGGTGAGCAGCATGGTCGCCGTGGCGACGCCCAGTGCCGGTCCGACGTTCATCGCTGTCTGCTGGAGCCCGCCGGCCACCCCGGCGTGGGCCGCCGGGGCGTGGCGGACGATGACGGCCGTCGCGGTGACCATCACCGTGCCGAATCCGGCACCCAGCAGGAGGAAGCCGCCGCTGATCGCCGCCGTCGCCGACGACTGGTCGCAGCGGGAGAGCAGCAGGACGCCGAGTGCGAGGACGGTCATCGCCGCCGCGGTCGTCCGGCGGGAGCCGTACCGGCGCTGGAGCACGGCGGAGGCGGGCGCGCTCAGCACCATCGACGCGGCCAGCGGCAGTACGCGCAGCGCGCTCTGGAGGGGGTCGAGGGCGAGGACGTCCTGGAGGAAGTAGGTGCCGACGAACAGGGCGCCGAACATCGATGCCGAAGCGGCGAGGAGGACGGCGAGGGCCGAGGCGACGGTTGGGGAGCCGAGGACGTCCGGTGGTACCAGTGGGCTCGCGGTGCGCCGTTCGTGGCGGACGAAGGCGATGCCGGCGACGGCCGTCGCGGCGAGTCCCCAGGCGGTCGACGCCGTCCAGCCGGCGGTCGGAATGCCGACCAGGGTGTGCACCAGGCACACCAGGGACGTCGCGAGCAGGCAGGCGCCCGGCAGGTCCAGCCGGGTGGTGGTGGCCGCCGCGGGCCTCGGTATGCGTACCAGCAGGGCCGGTACGCCGATGAGGAGTGCGGGGCCGACGTTGAGGAAGAAGACGGACCGCCAGCCCAGGTGGGTGGTGAGCGCGCCGCCGACGACCGGTCCGGCGGCGGCAGCCAGCCCGATGGCACTGGTGCGCAGCGCGATGGGCATGCCGAGCTCGTCGGGCGGGTACGCGGCGCGCAACATCCCCAGGGTGGCCGGCTGGAGCAGCGCGCCGAAGACTCCCTGGACGATCCGCAGGCCGATCACCCAGCCGACACCGGACGCCAGGCCGATCCCCGCCGAGGCGGCGCCGAAGCCCAGCAGGCCGACGGCGAAGATCCGTTGGTGGCCGTACCGGTCCCCGAGCCGGCCCGCGAAGACGAGCAGGGCGGCCACGGCGATCAGGTAGCCGGTGCTGGTCCACTGGACCTGGACGAAGGAGGCGTGCAGGTCCTGTTGGAGGGTGGGCTGGGCGACGGTCAGCACGGTGCCGTCGAGGGCGACGACGACCGCCCCGATGATGCTGCCGGTGAGGGTGAGCCGCCGGTGGCGCGAAGGCCGGTGACTGCTCGCCGGGCGCGTGGTCGCGCTCACCGGGCCGGCGGCCCGAGGTGCGCGTCGAGCGCGGCGCACAGCAGCGGTTCGACGTCGTGGGCCCCCGTCGCGAGGGTGAGGCTGCCCCAGCCCCACAGCTGGGCGATGCCGTGCAGATTTCCCCAGAGCGCGCCCGCGGCCACCGCCGGCGCCACGTCCGACTGCGGCCGGGCGCGGGTGACGAGCCCGACGAGGACGTCGAAGAGCGGCAGGCTGGTCTCGCGCAGGCCGAGCTGATTGCTCTCCAGCAGGTCGTGACGGAACATCAGCTCGTACATGCCGCGGTGGGTGAGGGCGAAGTCGAGGTAGGTGCGCGCCAGCGTGTGGAGTTGGGCACGCGGCGACGTGTCGCCGGTGGCACCGTCCAGTGCCGCGGCGGCCCTGTCGGCCAGGTCGGCGAAGCCGCGCCGCGCGATGGCGGACAGCAGGGACAGGTGGGTCGGGAAATGGCGCCGTGGCGCCCCGTGGGAGACGCCGGCCCGGCGGGCGATCTCGCGCAGCGTCAGCGCCTGGATCCCCTCTCGGGTGACGAGCTCGACGCCGACGTCCACCAGGCGGGTGCGCAGGCCCACGTCCTGATCGTCGCTTCCGGGGGCCGGTGCGGGTGGCTGCATAGACACTGTCTACCACCGTCGAGTAGACGGTGTCTACGGACGGCGGTGGGCGACGTCCACCGCTTCCGCGCACTCCCGCGCCCTGCGGGCGGCGTGAGACGCTGGAAGGAGGGAATGGCGATCGAGCGCCCTGAGCCGACTTCTTTCCGGCAAGGACGACCGGCGGCCCGGCCGGACCGGTGCGAGAGCCCGGGGCCGACGCACACACGGCGGCGGCACAACGGCCGGTCTCCGCCCGGTGGCGTCCTGGCCGTCCGACGGCACGGCGGTGGCCTTCCGCGCCTCGTGCGCGAGCGGATGCCGCACGGCCGAACATCCCGATCCGCCGGTTCCTTGAGCGGCCGGTCGGCTCCGCCCGGGGAGTCCGGTGCGGAAGCGAGCTCCCGATGAAACCCGCCGCCGAGCGACCGCGCGCCTCACCCCCGCCCACGTCCGACACTCGGGCGCGGATGCCGGTGTCCGCCGGTGATTGCGGTCTGCTCCTCATCAGGATCACCATCGGCCTGCTGATGGCCGGCCACGGCGCCCAGAAGCTCTTCGGGATCTTCGACGGTCTCGGACTCGGCGCCACCGGCAAAGGATTCGCCGCGCTCGGCTACCACCCCGGAAGGGTCTACGCGGCGGTGGCCGGCATTTCCGAGCTGCTCGGCGGTCTCGGGCTGGCCCTGGGGCTGCTGACTCCGCTGGCGGCCGCCGCGCTGATCGGCGTGATGATCAATGCCATGGTGACCGTCACCGCGGCACACGGCCTGTGGGCGAACACCGGTGGCATGGAATACAACGTGACCATCGCGGCCATCGCCCTGGCCATCGCCGCCATCGGCCCCGGCCGGCTCGCCCTGGACCATCCCTTCCGCTGGGGCAAGGGCGGCTGGCGGGAAGCCGCCGTCGCGCTCTTCCTCGGCGGCATCGGCGCCGCCGTGGTGCTGCTGCTGACCTAGGGTCTGTCCGACCGCCCGGCCCGACGGGACTTCGGACTCGCCTGCCCGGGTGAGTGAGTTCGAAGCCCAGGGGGTTTGTCGACGTCCCGCCCGGCTCGTGGGGCATCGCCCGGTGGTGCCCGCGTCCGCTCTACGGCCGGCGGGCTCCGCCGTCGCCGATGGGCCGCGTGCCGATGACCACCGTGGCGTACCACTCGTCGGAGACCGCGACCCGGGGGACCAGGCCGCCGCGGGCGAAGGCGTCGACGGCCCGTTCGGCCTGGCGCTCGCTGGTCTCGACGAGCAGATGGCCGCCGGGGGCCAGCCAGCGCGGCGCCGAGGCCGTGACCCGGCGCAGTACGTCGAGCCCGTCCGCCCCGCCGTCGAGCGCCACCATCGGCTCGTGGTCGCGGGCCTCGGCGGGGAGCAGGCCGACCTCCTCGGTCGGCACGTACGGGACGTTGGCGACCAGGATGTCGATACGGCCCCGGAGCCCGTCGGGCAGCGGCGCGAAGAGGTCGCCCTCGTACACCTCGCCACCGGCGGCGGCGACATTGCGGCGGGCGCAGCGCACCGCCGCGGGCTCGATGTCGGCCGCGTGCAGCTCGACGCGGTCCAGGGCCGCGGCCAGTGCGGTGCCCACCGCGCCGGAGCCGCAGCACAGGTCGACGACGCGGGTACGGTCCGGGGCGGGCCGGGCGGCCCGGCGGCCCAGGGCGACGGCCCGCCCGACGAGGAATTCGGTGCGGCGGCGGGGCACGAACACCCCTTCGTCCACGGCCACCCGGAGGCCGTGGAACTCCGCCCAGCCGACGATGTGTTCCAGCGGATGGCCGAGGACCCGCCGGTCCACCATGGCGGCGAGTTCTGCGGGGGTGCGAGCCGCCGCGACGAGCAACTCGGCCTCGTCCTCGGCGAAGACGCATCCGGCGGCGCGGAGCGTGGCTGTGACGGCGGGACGGGAAAGGGCCGGTACGACCGCAGGTGAGGGCCCGGCGGATGTCACGCGGATCGGGTGGGGGGAGGAGCTGGGTGACGAACGGTGGAACGGCATATGGGGCGGTGAGCCTTTCGGGACGCCGATCAGCGCTCCGGGTCACCTCTGCCGGGCGGTCACCTGGATCCGGCGGACCGTACGGAGTGAGACGGGAGCACCTGCCTGGTCTGGCGGGGAATCGGTCTCACCTCCTGGGTCGGTCCGTGCAGGAAAGGGCAACGATACCCGAGGCCGGCCGGGGCGGCACGGGGTGCGCACGCGCGGCCGCGGCCGGACCGCCGCGGCCGGACCGCCGGGGCCGCGCCGCGAGGGAGCCGCGCCGAGCACCCCCGTCGGCGCGAACCCCCGCGTCTCCACCGCCGTTCGGGCGTCCGGATCGAGGTGCCCCACAAGCGGCGTGCACAGCATCCGAGTTCGGGTCCCGCGGTCACCGCGACTGGCCGGTGTTGACTTCAAGTGCGCTCCAACTCCTACCGTCTGGGACGGGATCACGGGGAACGCCCGGTTCCTCGACGGATCGGTGCCAGGAGGCAGCAGCATGACGAACACTCCCACGCGTCACCTCGGTGAGCTGACGGTTTCCGCGCAGGGGCTCGGCTGCATGGGGATGAGCCACGGCTACGGGGACTCGGACGACGCGCAGTCGATCGCGACCATCAACAGGGCGCTCGACCTCGGGGTGAGCCTGCTGGACACCTCCGACTTCTACGGTGCGGGACACAACGAGGAACTGATCGGGCGGGCCGTCGCCGGGCGGCGCGACGAGGTGGTGCTGGCCACCAAGTTCGGTTTCGCCAACCGCCTCGGCGAGCCGGCCGCCATCCGCGGCGATGCCGCATATGTGCGGCAGGCCAGCGACGCCTCGCTGCGCCGACTCGGCGTCGACCACATCGACCTCTACTACCAGCACCGTGTCGACCCCGATGTGCCGATCGAGGAGACCGTCGGCGCGATGGCCGAACTCGTCGCGGCCGGCAAGGTGCGGCACCTGGGGCTGTCCGAGGCGGGCGCGGAGACGGTCCGGCGGGCGCACGCGGTGCATCCGATCGCCGCGCTGCAGAGCGAGTGGTCGCTGTGGACCCGCGATCTGGAGGCCGAGATCGCCCCGGTCTGCCGCGAGCTCGGCATCGGCCTGGTGCCGTTCTCGCCGCTCGGCCGAGGCTTCCTGACCGGGCGTTACACCTCGGTGGAGGGCCTGCCGGAGTCCGATCTGCGCCGGACCCAGCCGCGCTTCGCCGACGGCAACCTGGAGCAGAACCTGGCCATCGTGGACAAGCTGAACGAGCTGGCCGTCACGAAGGGCGTCACCGCCGGACAGCTTGCGCTGGCCTGGGTGCAGCACCGCGGGAACGACGTGGTGCCGATCCCGGGCACCCGCCGGCAGAAGTACCTGGAGGAGAACCTCGGGGCGCTGGCCGTGGAGCTGTCCCCCGAGGAACTCGCCGCGATCGACGCCGCCGCCCCGGCCGGCCGGATCGCCGGCACCCGCTACGACGAGGTGAGCCTGACGTTCGTGGGGCGGTGACGCGGGCCCGGTCACGCCGGGGGCCGTTCACCCCGCGGGCCCGGTCACGCCGCGGACATCACCTCGTAGAGGTTGTGGGCGTCGTCGGTGAAGAAGAGGCCGCGGGCGCACAGCGGGTGGTCGGTTCGTCCGTTGTCCGGCTCGGTGGGGTGGCTGCCGTACGGTATGCCCGCCTCCTGGATACGGGCGAGGATGGCGTCGAACGTCTCGGGATCGACGTCGAAGGCCAGATGGTGGCCCTCGGGGTCCGCTGCGGCCATGAAGTCGAGGGTGAGCGTGGCGTTCACGCGGACGGGCGCGAAGTGCCCTTCGCGGCCCGCCGGCGGGAGTGCCTCGAGCCCCATGACCGTCGCGAAGTACCGGGCCGCGGCCCGGGGATCGACGGCCGGGACGATGGTGTGGTGGAGGCTGACGGTCATCGAGCGCTCCCTGGACGGTCGAGGGTGCCGTGCAGCAGTACGGCGATGAGCTCCTCGGGCGACAGCGGGGCATCGGCCTCGGCCACCGGGGTCTGCATCCGGGTGAAGAGGAGACCGAGGAAAGCGGCGGCGACCTTCCCGGGCGGCAGGCGCAAGGCGTCCTCGTCGGGCTCGATCAGCTCCATGACGCCGTGGCGCAGGGCGGCGAGGGATTGCGCCCGGCTGTCCTGCGGAGGCCGGTCGGCCGGGCGGGTGGGGGTGCTCGCTTCCCGGCCGCGGCGGTGACCGGAGGCGTGCAGCGAGCCGACGACGGCGCCCACCCGCTCCAGATGGGCGCGCAGGGCCTCGGCCGCCTCGGTCAGCCGTATCTCCAGCGGCTCGGAAAGGTCGATGGAGGCGAGCTCGCGCAGAACGTGGTCCGTGCCGACCGCCTGTGCGACGCAGGCGTCCAGCACCTCGTCCTTGTCCTTGAACGCCCGGAAGATCGTGGCCTCCCCGATCCCGGCCGCGCGTGCGATCTGGCTGGTGGTGACGGCGGCGCCGTACTCCGCCACCAGCGGCAGCGCGGCCGTCACGATCATCACCCGGCGCTGGTCGATGCTCATGCCGGGGGCCCGCCGGCGCGGGGCGGCCGACGGAGCGTCCTGCCGTACCGGCTCGCCCGACCCGCCGCGCTCGCCCGGCGTTCCCGGCGTCCCCGGCGTTCCCGGCGTTCCTGAAGTGTGTGGCGTTCCTGAAGTGTGTGGCGTCATGACATCCACGGTACGGAGTGAGTGCTCACTCCGTAGGGCCTTTTTCGGCCGACGTATCCGGACGCAAGCACGTCCCGTGCCCCGTATCTAGACTTTTGTCTGCTGTGACGAAGGAAGGGCGACGCATCATGGTCATGGACTGGAAGCTCGAACTGGTGCCGGTTCCGGTGTCCGACATCGACCGGGCGAAGCGCTTCTACAACGAGCAGATGGGTTTCGTCGTCGATCACGACACCCGCGTCGGCGACGACGTGCGCGTCGTGCAGCTGACGCCGCCCGGGTCGGGCTGTTCCATCGTCATCGCCGCGGGCACCGGCGTGACGACGTCGCAGCCGGGGACCGTGCAGGGGCTGCAGATCGTCGTCCCCGACCTCGCGGCGGCCCGTGCCCAGCTGGTGGAGCGCGGGGTGGCGGCCGGCCCCGTGCAGCATGTGGAGGGCGGGGAGATGGCGGACGGCCCCGGCGAGCCGTGGAACTCCTTCGTCTACTTCAGCGATCCGGACGGCAACGGCTGGGCGTTGCAGGAGCGGCCGGCCGCGAGGGCATAGGACCTTTCGAGTGCGGGGGCGCAGGGCCTTTCGGGTGCTGTTCGGACGGGTCGGTGACGCGGCCGGCCGGGGTGTGGCCGCCGATTCGGGGGTCGTGGACGGTGCACGCGGAGGCCGCCCGTCGCTCGACGTGGTGACAAGGGGTTTCCGGGAAACGGGAGAGGGGAGGACGTTCGGATGGTGGGTAATCCTGAGCAGCGCACGGCCCTGGTGGACGCCGCGATCGAGGTGTTGGCGCGGGACGGTGCGCGGGGGCTGACCTTCCGGGCCGTCGACGCGGCCGCGGCGGTGCCGGAGGGCACCACCGCCGACTACTTCTCCAGCCGCGACGACCTGCTCGCCCAGGTCACCGGGCGTATCCACCGGAGCATCGCCCCCGACCCGGACGAGTTCACCGCCGCGATGGACCAGCCCCCGAGCCGGGAGCTGGTGGCCGAGATGATGCGCTGGATCAACCGCCGGGCGACGGAGAGCCGCACCGGCTATCTGGCGATGCTGGAGCTGCGCCTGGAGGCGACCCGGCGGCCCGAGCTTCGTGCGGAGCTGACCCGGGTCATCCGCGAGACGCTCGACGAGGACATCCGCTGCCACCTGGAGGGCGGGCTGCCGGGCGACCGCACCGCCGTCACGCTGATCTATCTCGCGATGACCGGGCTGATGCTGGAGCAGCTCACACTGCCGGGCGTGGTGCCGGCCGAGGGGACGGAAGAGCTGATCTCCGCCCTCGTCGACCGGACGATCGGCCCGGAGGGCGAGTAGCCGGCAGGCCGGGTGGTCACGCCGCGTAGGGCCGCGCGAGCCGGGCCTGCCGGAGGGCCGTCGCCCACCAGGACAGCTGCCGGAGCAGGGCGTCCGCGGCCCGTGCCGCGGGAGCCGGATCGTGCAGCTCGCCCCGGTCGTCGAAGAGCTGGCCGGCGAGCGCGAAGCTGACCGTCTCGCGCACCGTGGTCGCGTGCAACTCGGCGAAGACCAGGCGGAGTTGCTCGACGGCGCGGAGCCCGCCCGAGATCCCCCCGTACGAGACGAAGCCCACCGGCTTGGCCTGCCACTGGGGGCGCAGCAGGTCGATGGCGTGCTTGAGCGGGGCCGGGAAGGAGTGGTTGTACTCCGGGGTGATCACGACGAACGCATCCGCCTCGTCGACCCGCTTCGCGAAGGCGGCGTACGCCTCGGTGTCGGGGCGCAGCTCGTACGGGCGGACGGCGTCCAGGTCGATGACGTCGACGTCGATGTGGGCGTGGGACTCGGCGTGCCGGGTGAACCAGTTCGCGATGACGGGCGCGAACCGGCCCTCCCGGGTGCTGCCGACGATCACGGCCAGGGTGTGGCGCTGCTCGGACATGGGGGCCCTTCGTTGCGGGAGTGCGCTGCGGGGCAGCGCGCGCGGCGGTGCTGCCGTCAGGGCCCCGACGCTAGAACCTCAAGCAATCTTGAGGTCAAGCGTTTCGTGGCGTCACTGCTCGCCGAACAGCTCCAGCAGCTCCTTCTTCTCGAACATCCGGGCCGTCTCCACCGCCGACGGCGTCCCCGCCGCCGGGTCCGCGCCGTGTGCGACCAGGGCCTTGATGACCTCGTCCTCCCCCTTGAAGACCGCGCCGGCCAGCGGCGTCTGGCCCCGGTCGTTGGGACGGTCGGCGTCGGCGCCGCGCTGCAGCAGCGCCTCCACGGTGTCCGCGTGGCCGTGGTAGGCGGCCAGCATCACCAGGGAGTCGCCCTTGTCGTTCGTCAGGTTGGCGGGCACGCCCGCGTCCACGTACGCGGCGACGGTGTCGGTGTCACCGTGCCGCGCCAGGTCGAACACCTTGGCCGCGAGCTGCAGCACCTCGGGGTCGTGCGCGTGCTCGATCGCCTCGGGCCCCTGCGGCTCGGAATTCGCGTCGCTCATGGTCGCCGGCCTCCTGTTGTGGTGAGTGGTGCACCGGCGCGTCTCCGCACTCGTGCACTGTGTGGTCTGTCCTCGCCACCATATGCAGGCCAGGGGCCGCGGGGCAGTGGTCACGGCCGCGACCCGGGGCGATCCCGCCGCGGCAGGACCCGGAGCGCCGATGCCCGGAGCGCCGATGCCCGGAGCATCGATGCGCCGCGCCCCGCGCCGTCGGTCAGAACATGTCCGGGCACCACGGCCGCCGCGCCGTGTGCAGCAGCGCGTCGGCGGTGGCGAGCGCACCCGGCCGCTCCTCGCGGACCCGGCCGAGCGCCGCCCGCCGGGAGGCGGCCTCGTCGCCCAGATACAGCGAGCCCAACTCGGCCACGTCCAGGGTGAGGTCCGCGGAGCGGGTGGTACTCGTGCAGGTGGCGCCGGTCGGCGTCGCCTCCAGCAGGAAGCGGCCGCCGGCCAGCCCCGCGCGGTCCTCGACCTCCATGACGAGAGAGCCGGACACCGGGTACGTACGGGCCCGGAGAAGGCGGGGAACGTCCAGCGGACGCAGCCACAGGTAGTCGGAGTGCTCGTCGACGGCCGCCGCCCGCGGATCGCCCAGGAAGTGCGGCAGCAGGTCGTCGGGCGCGCGGCGTCCGGTGTGGACGTGCCGCACCCAGTCGATGGAGCACAGAAACTGCCACAGGGCCCGTTCGGCGGCGGGCGAGGTCGCGATCAGGCGCTGGACGTGCGCGGTGTTCTCCGGCCGGTTGGCCTCCCAGTGCGCCTCGTACGTGTACGTGGCCAGGCCCTCGATCTCGCCGGACGGGGAGCGGTAGACGGCGTGGTGCCGGTTCGCCGTCCCCGGCTCGATGCTCAGGTCGATCTCCCCGGTGGCCCGCTGCCACCACACTTCACCACGGGAGACCGCGCCGGGCACCAGGGCGCGGAACCGGTCGTGGAGGCCGGGGCCGAACTCCCGGACCTCCGCCGGGGAGGCGAGATCGATCCGGCCCTCGCTCTCCGGGAGGGCGAGCCGGGGATCGAGCAGCGCCCGGGCGGTGTCGATGCGCCAGGTCGTCGCCCACGTCGCGGGGCCGTAGCCGAACCGCCCGTAGATCGGGTACTCGGCGGCGATCAGGCTGGAGACGGCATCGCCGCGCTCCTTGGCGGCCCGCAGGTCCTTCGCCATGATCCGGCTCAGCAGGCCGCGGCGGCGGTGGGTGGGCGCCACCGTCACGGCGGAGACGGCATCGGAGGGGACGGTGGCGCCGCCCACCACCGTGAGCTCCTGCGCGAAACTGCGGAACGTCGCCACACAGCGGCCGCCGTCATAGGCGCCCCACGTCCGGTCGGGGTCGTGGTCCGCCCTCCGGTACGCGACGTCCGCTTCGGTGGCCACGGGCGGTTGCAGAAACGCGGTCGCCACGGCCACGACCCAGCCGTGGATGTCGTCGTCGCCGACCGTACGGATCTCGAGGCTCATGACGGCACGGTAGTCACGCGGCGCCGGAAACGGCGCGCCCTTTTCCCCAACTCCCGTGCCGCCGACGTCAGTCGGGGCCGCAGCGCCCGCGTCGTCAGAACACCGCCCGGATCTCCCCCACCCGCGCGGCGCCGCCCAGCAGCGGAACGTCCTCGATCCGCGCCAGCACCGGGTCGTCGATGCCCATCCGGCGCAGGACACGGGCCAGGATCGGGCCCAGGGTACGGGTCGCACCATCGTCGATCTTGAAGGCCAGCGCCCGCCCATCGGGCAGGGCGAGCGCCTGGACGGCCTCGGCGCCCATCTTGGACAGGGTGCCCGGCAGCGCCCGCATCAGCCAGGTGTCGGGGCGGCGGGTGCCGGCGACGTACTCGGGGTGAGCGCGCATCGCGTCCGCGACCCGGCGCTCGGGGGTGCCGGGCGCGGCGCCCACGAAGTACCGGAAGGCGCGGGCCAGGCCGGTCAGCGACAGGGACATCAGGGGCGCGCCGCAGCCGTCCGTGCCGATATGGGCGACGTCCTCGCCGCTCGCCTCCTGTACGCCCGTCAGGATCAGCTGCTGGAGCGGGTGCTCCGGGTCCAGGTAGGAGTCCAGCGACCAGCCGTTCAGGGCGCTGGCGGCCAGCATCGCGGTGTGCTTGCCGGAGCAGTTCATCGTGAGCGGGTCGCGGACCAGGCCCGACGCGAGGTAGATCTCCGCCTCCGCCGGGTCCAGCGGCAGATCGGGCGGCGTCTGCAGCTGCTCGGCGGTCAGGCCGTACTCGGCGAGCATGGTGCGCACGAGATCGAGATGGAAGGGCTCACCGGAGTGGCTCGCGGCGGTCAGCGCCAGCCGCTCGCCCGCCAGATCCAGGCCGGCCCGCAGCACGGCCGCGGCCTGCATCGGCTTGTTCGTCGACCGGGGGAAGACCGGGGCGGCGACATCGCCGAGCGACCACTCCACGCTGCCGTCGGCGGCCAGCACCACCAGCGAACCGCGGTGGCGGCCCTCGACGAAGCCGGAGCGGACGACCTCGGCAAGGACGGGGGACGCGGGAGCTTGCGGGGACGGCGTCGCGACTATCGGGGTGGGCGAGGTCATCGGCGGCCTTCCGGAGGAGTGGACCCGCGCCCCCGGGGGCTTGTGGCCCCGGTCAGGACAGCAGGTCGTCGACTTGCGCTTCTCCTTCACGGTACCTGCGGGCAATCTCCCCACTGCAATCGTCCGCCGTCCGCTGCAGCGACTGACGGCGCCGCGAGATCTGCCGCTCGAAGCGGATCAGCCGGGCCATCGCCGTGTGCAGCTCCTCGTCCGTCCGCGCCCCGAGGTCGGACAGCTCCACCTCGCCGAGCACCTCCTCGGCCAGCTGACGGTTCTCCTCGCTGTGCGGCGTGCCCAGCGTCACATGCCGGGCCGACGAGCGGTGCCGCGAGGGGACGTCCGTCAGGATCTCCGGGAGGCGGTCCAGCAGCGGTGAATGCGACGCGGTCCGGCGGGCGATCTCGGCCCGCAGAATGTCGATCCGGCCCTGCAGCAGCCGCCGCAGATAGCTCAGGTCGGCCTCCTCCTGCTGCGAGTCCCGCCGCACCACCCGCAGCTCGGGCAGGCTCAGACCGGACAGATCCGGCGGGGCGACGGGGCGGAAGCGGTCGCGCTGCTGCGGCGGGCGGGGGTGCTGCGCCTGGCCTGCCTGGGGCATGGGGCCATCCTCGGTGCGGGCGGGCTCGACGCGAGCCGTCGCCGTGGTCGTCAGGGCGGTGGGCGGCGTCAGAGGGGTGGGTTTCTCCGGGGTCGTCTGGATCGTACGGCCGGCCGGCGGTGCGGCCGGGGTCGTACGGGCGGCTGGTACGGGACCGGGTGTCTGCCCGGAGCCGGCAGTGGTCATGAAGCGTTCCGTCCCCTCATCCGGTGGGGCGTCCAGGGCATGTTGTCCATGTAACGCACCACGTGCACGCATCGTGCCACTCTGGGCGGTCCGTGTGCAGGGCAAGGGCACCCGAACGGCCCCAGCGGGGGTACGGCCGTCCGAACGCCGAAGGGCGCGGGGCATGATGGCGCGTATGCGAGCTGTGGTGCAGAGGGTGAACGGCGCACGCGTCGAGGTGGCGGGCGAGACGGTCGGCGAGATCGTCGGAGAAGGGCTGTGCGTGCTGGTCGGGGTCACGCACGAGGACACCCGGGAGAAGGCGGCACAGCTCGCCCGCAAGCTGTGGTCGGTGCGGATCCTGCAGGACGAGAAGTCCTGTTCGGACAACGGGGCGCCGCTCCTGGTGATCAGCCAGTTCACTCTCTACGGTGACGCCCGCAAGGGCCGCCGCCCCACCTGGAACGCGGCTGCCCCGGGCCCGGTCGCCGAGCCCCTCGTCGACGAGGTCGTCGCGCAACTGCGGGCGCTGGGCGCCCGGGTGGAGACCGGGCGCTTCGGCGCGGACATGAAGGTGTCGCTGACGAACGACGGGCCGTTCACGGTGCTGGTCGAGGTCTGACCCCGGCCGGGCACCGGACCCCGCTCCCCGATCCGACCTGATCCGAACGACAGGCCCTACGGCGCGACCACGACCTCCTGCGCCGCGGCCGTCCCCCCGGCCATCAGCTCCGCGTCCACCGGGACGTTCCGCTTGACCAGGGCCAGGGCGATCGGACCGAGTTCGTGATGCCGGGCGGAGGTGGTGACGAAGCCGAGCTGGCGGCCCTCCTCGCCGTCCGAGGCCAGGCGTACGGGGGTGCCGTGCGGGGGGAGGTGGACCTCGCTGCCGTCCAGGTGGAGGAAGACCAAACGGCGCGGCGGCTTGCCCAGGTTGTGGACGCGGGCGACGGTCTCCTGGCCGCGGTAGCAGCCCTTCTGCAGGTGGACGGCGGAGCCGATCCAGCCCAGCTCGTGCGGGATGGTGCGGTGGTCGGTCTCCCGGCCCAGGCGCGGGCGGTGCGCCTCGACGCGCAGTGCCTCCAGCGCCAGGATGCCGATCGCCGGGCCGTGCGCGGCGGCGAAGGACTCCAGCTCGGCGCGGGGCAGGAAGAGATCCCGGCCCTGCGGGGTCTCGCGCACCACGGCGCTCTCGGGCACCTCGGAGATGGAGCCGGCCGGGAGGTGCACGACGGCGATCTCCTCGGTGCGGTCGGTGACCTCCACGCGGTAGAAGAACTTCATGCTCTCCAGGTAGGCGATCAGCGCCTCCTGGGTGCCCGGCTCGGTGTGCAGCCACGTCGTCGTGCCGTCGTCCACCAGCGAGACGGCGTGCTCGATGTGGCCGTGCGCGGAGAGGATCAGCGCCTCGGTGGCCTGGCCGGGCGGCAGCTCGCTGACGTGCTGGGTGAGCAGCAGGTGCAGCCAGCTGAGCCGCTCGGCGCCGGTGACGGTGACCACACCGCGGTGCGAGAGGTCCACGAAGCCGGAGCCGTCGGCGAGGGCGCGTTGCTCCCGGAAGAGATCGCCGTAATGCGCGGCGACGCCTTCGTCGGGGGCCTCGGCGGGGACGGCACCGGGCAGCGACAGCAGAGGGCTCTTCATGGCACCAGCCTACGGCGGTCCCAGGGCCCGTCGTTCGGATCGGGTCGGATCAGATGTGTGAGACAGACCCCGCGAGCCCGACCTGATCCGCACGGCAGGCCCTAACCCCGTTTCCGCGTGGCCTTCTCCGTGCACGCCGCACACCGCCCGAAGATCGCGAAGTGCTTCATATCCGTCTCGAAGCCGAACTGACGCCGCAGTTGGGTGGTGAAGGGCTCGGCCACCGAGAGGTCCGCCTCGATCACGTCCGTGCAGTCCCGGCACACCAGATGGATGTGGTGGTGGCGGTCGGCGAGGTGGTACGTCGGCGAGCCGTGCCCGAGGTGCGCGTGGCTGACCAGGCCGAGTTCCTCCAGCAGCTCCAGCGTCCGGTAGACCGTGGAGATGTTCACGCTGCCCGCCGTCTTGCGGACCTCGGTGAGGATGTCGTCGGGGGTGGCGTGCTCCAGCCTGTCCACGGCCTCCAGGACGAGCTGGCGCTGTGGGGTCAGGCGGTATCCGCGCCTGCGGAGGTCGCTCTGCCAGTCGGTGGTCACCACACAGCCAGTGTAGGAGGACCGGCGCGGCCTGTCCGCGCCGTATCAGCCACCGGTCCGTACGCCGCGCAGATAGCGGGCCAGGTCGCTGATCGCGGCGGGGTTGCGGGGGCTCTCGACGAGTTCCGCGTAGTCCATGACGTAGATCCGGTCGTGCTTGATCGCGGAGACGCCGGCGAGCGGCGCGTAGGACTTGAGGAAGGCCCTTTTGCGGGCCGCCGAAGTGCTGCCGTAGTTGTTGATGACGATGACATCGGGGTTGCGGGCGACCACCGTCTCCCAGCCGACGGTCGTCCAGGAGTCCTTGAGGTCCTTCATGACGTGGTCGCCGCCGGCCTTGGTGATGATGTCGTGCGGCCCGGCGTACTTTCCCGAGGTCATCGGCTTGTCGCGGCCGTCGTCGTAGAGGAAGACGGAGGGGCGGCGGGAGGGGGCGGGGGCCTTGGCGGCGGCCTCGGCGACCTGCTTCTTGTACTTCTTCACCAGGGCGTCGGCGCGGCCCTCGACGCCGAAGAGCTTCCCGAGGTTCTCCAGGTCGGTGTAGAGCGCCTCGAGAGGTGGCATCACGCCGCGGGCGTCGTCGCCCCGGCCGTGGTGGCAGGACTCGGTCAGGACGTAACTGCCGATGCCGACCTTCCTGAGGGAGGCCGGGGTGAGGCCGTTGTCCTCGCCGAAGCCGTAGTTCCAGCCCGCGAAGACCAGATCGGCCCTGGCGTCCAGGGTCATCTCCTTGGTGAGGGCCTTCTTGGAGAGCCAGGGGACCTTGTCGTACGCGGCCTTCCACGGAACGGCGTCGAGGCTGCCCTTGTCGTCGGGCATCGCGTAGCCGGCCATCCGGTTCTCCAGCCCCAGCGCGAACATGATCTCGGTGATGCCGACGTCGTTGGTGACGACGCGGCGCGGCGGCCGCGGGTAGGTGACGGGGCTGCCGCAGTTGTCCAGGGTGACCGGGCCGTGGCCCGAGGCGCGGTCGGCGGCCTCCTTGCCGTCGGTGGCCACCTGCGCGCCGCAGCCGGTGAGCGCGAGGGCGAGGACGGTGAGCAGGGTGGCGGGACGGCGCATGGTCGGGGCGCTCCTCATGAGGCGGGCGGGGACGGGGACAGGCGGTCGAACAGCAGCTGGGGCGCCCCCGTTTCGGGGTGCCGTACGCGGTGGGCGCGGACACCGAAGACCTCGGCCAGCAGCTCGGCGGTGAGGACGTCGTACGGCGGTCCCGAGGCGACGATCCGGCCGTGGGCGATGACATGGAGCTCGTCGCAGTGCACGGCGGCCAGATTGAGGTCGTGCAGCGCGGTCAGCACGGTCAGCCGGCTGTCGCGGACCAGCGCCAGCACCTCCAACTGCTGTGCGATGTCGAGGTGGTTGGTGGGTTCGTCGAGGACGAGCACCCGCGGCTCCTGGGACAGCGCGCGGGCGATCAGCACCCGCTGCTTCTCGCCGCCGGAGAGGCTGAGGAAGCCGCGGTCGGCCAGATGGTCCGCGCCCACCCGGGACAGCGCGCGCCCGCACACCTCGGTGTCGGCGGCGCTCGCCCGGCCCGAGCCGCGCTGATGCGGCAGCCGCCCCATCGCCACGACCTCGGCCACCGTGAAGTCGAACTCCGTGCTCGCCTCCTGCGGCAGCGCGGCCAGCAGCCGGGCGCCCGCGCGCGCGTCCATGGCGTGCAGGTCGTCGCCGTCCAGTCGGACGGTCCCGGCGGTCGGCCGCAGCGCACGGTAGACGCAGCGCAGCAGGGTGGACTTCCCGCTGCCGTTCGGGCCGACGAGCCCGACCAGCCGCCCGCTGCCCGCCTGCAGCGCGATGTCGTGGACCAGTCGCCGCCCGGCCACGTCCACGGACAGGTCCGCGATGTCGATCCGCATCAGGCGCCGCCTCCGAAGGTGTAGCCGCGCCGCCGCATCAGCAGCACGAAACAGGGCACGCCGATGACGGCGGTGAGCACGCCGACCGGCAGTTCCACGGGGGCCAGCAGCACCCGCGACAGCAGATCCACCCACACCAGCAGCACCGCGCCCAGCAGCGGCGCGACGGCCAGCACCCGGCGGTGGTCGGCGCCCACCAGCATCCGCGTCACATGGGGCACCATCAGCCCGACGAAGCCGATCGCGCCGCTGACCGCGACCACCGCCCCGGTGACCCCGGCGGCGACGACGAAGAGCTCGCGGCGCAGCCGCCGGGCGTCCACGCCGAGGGCGGCGGCGGTCCCGTCGCCCATGGCCAGCGCGTTCAGCCGGCCGGCCGACAGCAGGAGGTGGACCAGCGCGGCGGCCACCACCGCCGCGGCGATCGGCACCGAGCCCCAGCCGACCCCGCTCAGGCTGCCCAGCAGCCACATCATCGCCGAGCGGGCCGCCTCGCCGCGGTCGGCGGTGAACACCATCAGCGTGGTGATCGCGGAGAAGCCGTAGTACATCGCGGTGCCGGTCAGCACGAGCCGCAGCGGGGTGAGGCCGTAGGAGGTACGGGCCGCCGCGTAGACCAGGGCCATGGCTATCAGCGCCGAGACGAAAGCCGACACCGACAGCGCCCAGACGCCCAGCGCGCCGAGCACCCCGAACAGGAGGACGGCATTGGCGCCGACGGCCGCGCCGGAGGAGATGCCGAGGACGAAGGGGTCGGCCAGGGCGTTGCGGACCAGGGCCTGGACGGCGACACCGATCGCCGAGAGGCCGGCACCGACGACGGCCGCCAGTACGGCCCGCGGGAGGCGCAGCTCCCAGACGATGGTGTACGCGGGGACCTCGTCGGGCGCGATGGTGCCGCCGGTCAGCCCCGCGCCCAGATAGCGCAGCACCTGCGCCCAGCCCACCCCGGCGGCGCCGAGGCCGACGCCGCACAGGAGGGAGCCGGCGAGGACGGCGCAGAGCACGGCCACCAGGGGCCTGGTACGGGCGGGGCTGGCCAAGAGGGCGCACGCCTTCGGCTCGGGCCGCGTCGTGACGGTGAGGAGCGGCGGCCCGGAGCGTGCGGCAGCGGCGGCGTCCCCTCGCAGTCCACGGCGAGTTGTCAGGATCGGGCGCCGCCGCGGGCGATCGGGCTCACGGAAGGGGCTTCCGTCTACCGTTGCGGGTCAGCGCCGGACTCTCACCGGACTTCCCCCGCGGGGCGCGTCATGCTGTGGGGTGCTGGTCAGCCGTTGTACGGCGTGCCGTCGGGGTTGAAGAAGGACACCCCGTCGGGCATGTCGTCGGGCAGGCTCTCGGCCCACTCCTGCAGGTCGGCGACCTTCTTCAGGTGTGCCGACATGTACGGGCGCAGCGGCACGTCGGGGGTGGCCTTCTCGCCGACCCACATCAGGTCGCTGTTGACGTAGCCGTAGAGCCGCTTTCCGCCGCTGTACGGGCCGGCCTCGGCGGTGCGCGCGACCGCGTCGGTGGCCAGGTCGATCTGCGGCTTCTGGTCGGCCAGCTCGCCGTACCAGACCTCCGCCACGCCCTGGTCGCGGATCATCACGATCTCGACCTTGCGGTCCTTGTCGATGCGCCAGTAGCCGCTCTCGGTCTCCAGCGGGCGCACCTTCTTGCCCTCGCCGTCGAGCACCCAGCTGTGCGAGGTGTATTCGAGGAAGTCACGGCCGTCGTGGCGGAAGGTGACCTCCTGCCCGAAGTTGCACTTCTCGGTGCCCGGGAAGTCGGCGACGCCGGCGCCCTCCCAGTTGCCGAGGAGGAAGGCGAGCGGCACCAGGGCCGGATTCAGGTCGGACGGGATCTCGATCATGAGAGCTCAGACGATCTCTAGGGAGGGGTGGGAGCGCCAGGGACGCGCGGAGCGGTCCTTGGCGGTGTGGTGGTCGACGGTCAGCGCTGGCCCTGGTACAGCTTCTTCCAGGTCAGGCCGGCGAAGGCGAGCACGCCGACGACGACCAGCACGAGCAGAGTGGTGAAGAAAGCCTCAAGCACGAGCGCGCTCCTTGGGCGGAGTGTGGTGTAACGGACCGCCTGCGAGTCTAGTCGCCGCCTGTGGCGGCGGCGCTGTGAGGTCCTCCGCTGTGGGCCGGCGGCCTACTCTTGCCGTATGGCGAAGAAGCTCGTGATCAAGGTGACGGCGGGTGCGGACGCGCCCGAGCGGTGTTCGCAGGCGTTCACGGTGGCGGCGGTGGCGGTGGCCAGCGGCGTGGAGGTGTCGCTGTGGCTGACCGGGGAATCGACGTGGTTCGCGCTGCCGGGCCGGGCGGCCGAGTTCGAGCTGCCGCACGCGGCGCCCCTGCCGGAGCTGATCGACGGCATCCTCGCGGGCGGCGGGGCGATCACGGTGTGCACCCAGTGCGCGGCCCGCCGCGGCATCGAGCAGAAGGACCTCATCGACAAGGCGGGCATCGCCGGCGCCCAGGTCTTCGTCAGCGAGATCATGCCGGAGGGCGTGCAGGCGCTGGTGTACTGACCCGGCCGGGCCGGCGGCCTACTGCCGGTGCTGTTCGTCGTCGCGGTCGTCGAGCTCGCGCCACCAGCGGTCGGACTCCGGGTCGCCGGATTCGTCCCACCAGCGTTCGCCGGGCTCGCGGCGGTTGCCGATGATCGCCGCCACGGGCGGGATGACCATGGCGACGACGCACATCGCCACCGCGGCCGGCACGGACCACAGGCGCACCACACTCCACGCCAGGACGAACAGCACCAGGCATACGCCCATCAGGACGAAGTACCTGCGATGCCGGCGACGCGGCGCCGGCAGCCGACGGTGCGTGTACATGACTCCACGGTAAATCCGCGGGTGACCGGAGAGAAGTCGGGCGGGCAGCGCGAAGGGCCGCACCCCCACAAGGTGTCCAAACCCCGGGGTGCGGCCCTTCGGCCCTACGGAAGTCGGCGCCGTCAGACGGCGATGGCGACCTCCGCCAGGCCGCCCTGCTGGGCGACGACGGTGCGGTCGGCGCTGCCGCCCGGGACGAGCGCACGCAGCGTCCAGGTGCCCTCCGCCGCGTAGAAACGGAACTGCCCGGTCGCCGAGGTGGGGACCTCGGCGGTGAACTCGCCGGTGCTGTCCAGGAGGCGGACGTAACCGGTGACGGGCTGGCCGTCGCGGGTCACGCTGCCCTGGATGGTGGTCTCACCGGGCTTGATGGTCGAGGCGTCGGGGCCGCCGGCCTGTGCTCCACACATAGGGGTACTTCCTTGAGGGGTCGAGGGAGAAGCGTGCTTGCTTACTTGCCGGCGCCGAGCTCGATCGGCACGCCGACCAGCGAGCCGTACTCGGTCCAGGAGCCGTCGTAGTTCTTGACGTTGGCCTGGCCGAGCAGCTCGTGCAGCACGAACCAGGTGAGCGCGGAGCGCTCACCGATGCGGCAGTAGGCGACGGTGTCCTTGGAGAGGTCGACGGACTCGGCCTCGTAGAGGGCCTTGAGCTCGTCGTCCGACTTGAAGGTGCCGTCGTCGTTGGCGTTCTTCGACCACGGGATGTTGCGGGCGCTGGGCACGTGGCCGGGGCGCTGCGACTGCTCCTGCGGCAGGTGCGCGGGGGCGAGCAGCTTGCCGCTGAACTCGTCGGGGGAGCGCACGTCGACCAGGTTGAGGTTGTCGATCGCGGCGACGACGTCGTCACGGAAGGCGCGGATGGAGGTGTCCTGGGCCTTCGCCTTGTACTCGGTGGCCGGGCGCTGGGGGACCTGCGCACCGTCGACCAGGTCGCGGGAGTCCAGCTCCCACTTCTTGCGGCCGCCGTCGAGCAGTTTGACGCTCTGGTGGCCGTACAGCTTGAAGTACCAGTACGCGTAGGACGCGAACCAGTTGTTGTTGCCGCCGTAGAGCACGACGAGGTCGTCGTTGGCGATGCCCTTGGCCGACAGCAGCTTCTCGAAGCCCGCCTGGTCGACGAAGTCGCGGCGCACCGGGTCCTGGAGGTCCTGCTTCCAGTCGATGCGGACCGCGTTCTTGATGTGGTTCTTGTCGTAGGCCGAGGTGTCCTCGTCGACCTCGACGATCACGACCTTCGGGTCCTCGAGGTGGTTCTCGACCCAGTCGGCGTCTACGAGGACGTCGCTACGGCTCATGTTCTTCTCCTCCGGGGCAGTTGCGGGGGCAATGGCAGAGTTGCACGCGGGTGCGCCGTCCACGCGTTACGGCACCTGCGCAGACGGGGGTCTGCGCGAGGGGGTGATGCGCGCGGCGCTGCGCGGGACCTGCGGGGACGGCCCGAGTGGCCGGGCCGGGAGACGGGGCGCGGAGGGCCCGTCAGGCAGGGCGACAGAGCATGGCGGCGACGCGGCACAGGTCGACTGCCCGCCGCTTCGTCAGTACCGCCTGCCTCCGTGGACGGAGACCGCTCAATGCGCTCTGCATGGCACCGATCGTAGGGACGGACGACCCGGCATGTCACCGGTGTGTCGAATGCCGAGACGTGATTGTCCGCGATGTGGGATACGACGGCCCGAAGGGGCGGTGCGAAAAGGTGTGCGACGCCGGGTCCGCGGGTGGGGGTCTGTGGTGCGGACGACGACGTCTCAGTGGATGGACATGGGGCGGGGCGGCCGAGCGGACCGGTGGGGCGGTCCGCCCTGGGAGCCCGGCCGTGGGGCCCGACCGGCCGGATCAGCCGGGAAGCTTGACGTCCGTTCCGGAGGCGGAGACGGAGATGCCGTGCGCCGTCGTCGTCACCTTGTCCAGCTGGAGATTGCCGGGCAGCTGGGTCAGCTTCCACTCGTGGTCCGTCTGCGCCCGCACGGTCGACTGGCAGCTCGGGATGGCCCGGCACATCGCCGGGATCTCGTCGGCGCGCAGCTTGACGGTGTTGCCGCTGACGGTGAGCGAGCCGGTCACCGTCAGGGAGTTGAGGAGCGGGACGTTCGGCGAGATCTTGACCTGGCTGCGGCCGTTCTTCTCACCGCCGTAGCTGATCTTGACGTCGCCGCCGGCCGCCTTGGTCAGGTCCGCGTAGGAGATCGCGGCCTTACCGGTGGCCGAGGCGGCGCTCTGGATGGAGGTGTAGTCGCTGCCCAGCGTGACGTCGTGGAACTGCGCGCTCAGCTTGCTCACCCGCAGCGTGCGACCCTCGGCGCTGGCCGACATCCCGCCGAGCTCGGCGTCCACCTCGGTCAGACTGCGGCCCGCGATCTGGGTCAGGAACGGGAACCCCTTGATCGAGACCTCCGGGGACTTGTCCAGCCCCTGGCTGCTGCGGATCTTGTCCGCTGCCATGCTTTCGGCGTAACTGACCGCGACGCGGTCGCCGATCACAAACAGCACGCCAAGTATGACGACGATGAACAGCAGCACTCGCAGTGCACGCATCGAACCACTACCCCCACACAAGGGCCGGACGCCCGGCCGTGTCATCGGTGCAATCGGCGCAGGCCCCCGGCCTGCGCTCCGGGGAGCCTAGACGAGGACACGCGGCGACTGTGCCCGAAGGCCACCGGGAGGCGTGATCTCCCCGGTGGCGTCCGGCTCACCCCAGGGTGCGGCCGAGGACGTACACGGCGGGCGCGGCGAGCGCGAGCGGCAGGGCCACCCCGGCCGTCATGTGCACGAACCGCGACGGGTAGTCGTAGCTGGCCACCCGCAGGCCGATCAGCGCGCAGCCGCCGGCCGCCAGGCCCAGCAGGGCGCCGGACGCGCCGTAGCCGGTGAGCTGGCCGGCCCCGATGCCGGCGCCGGCGCCGGCCAGAAGGGCGACGGCCACCGAGGCGACCGAGGGCAGCGGCAGTGCCCGCGCGAGCGTCGCCACCGCGACCGCGGCGGCGCCGACCGTGACGGCGTGCGGGGCGGCGGCCAGGTGACCGGCGGCGAGCACCGCGAGCGCACTCGAGGCGAGGCCGGCGGTCAGCGCGTACATCCGCTCGTCCGCGCTGCTGCGGTTGCGGAGCTGGAGGACGAGGACGAGGAGGCACCACACGCCCAGCGTGCCGATGCCCACCAGGGGCGCGTCCGCGCGGTCGGTGGCCAGCAGCGCCACATCGGTGGTCAGCCCGGCCAGGAACGCCAGCGCGATGCCCTGACGGGCGGGCCACATGCCGTTCAGCCGGAACCAGCCGGCCGCCGTGACCGCCTGCAGCACCGCCACCGGCACGAAGAGTGCCGGGCGGGCCAGCGGCGCGGTCAGCGCGAGCAGCACGGCGAGTACGGCGGTCAGCACGGCGGGCTGCATGCCGGGCGCGATGATCGGCGACCGGCCCTCGGCGCGGGCGCGCTGGTTGGGGGCCAGGTGCGCGGTGGACGCGGGCGCGGGCGGGGCGTCGGAGCGGGTCACCGGCTGCGGGTGCTGTCGGGCGCCCGGCTCCTGGGACGCGACACCGGCCTGGTGGTGCTGGGTGGGGAGGGGGGCGGTCCCGGCGGGCGGCGGGGTGCCGTACGGGTCGGCGGGTCCGTAGCCGTACGGCTGCTGGACCGAGGGGTCGTACTGCTGGTGCGCGGCGTGGTCGTACGGCTGCGGGGCCTGCTGCGGCGCCTGCTGGTGGCCGTACGGGGGGCCGTACGGGTCCTGCGGCTGGTACCCGGGGTACTGCTGAGGCTGGTTGTCGCTCATGTTCGTGTGCTCACCCTCCGGCGAACGGGGGCAGGACCTCCACGGTGCCGCCCTGGGCCAGCGGCACCGCCGCGTGGTCGCGGGTGCCGACCGGGTCGCCGTCCACCAGGAAGGAGCAGCGCAGCAGGACCCGCGAGAACTCGGGGTTCGTGGCGTGCGTGGCGCGCGCCGCGTCCAGCGCTTCGGCGAGCGTCGCCGCCGCGTAGGGCTCCTCGGCCGTGCCGGCGGCGGCTTTGGCCGCGGCCCAGTAGCGCACGGTGCCAGTTGTTGTCACGGCGGCCTCTTCAGGGTTCGGTTCGTCGAGCCGGTCGTCATCGTTGTCGCCACCATGATGCCTTCTTTCGAGAGGACCACCGGCTCCGGCCGGCGCGGAACCGGGCCCGAGGCGGATCGGCGAAGCGGCGGAGTCCGCTGCGCTGTCGGTGGCGGTCGGGCCCCTCTCGGCCAAGCGCCCGGCGGCGGTTCGCGGGGCGGCCCCTGAAGCCGGATATTCGGTTGCCGAAGGCTATTTTTCGCCTAGGCTCAGTCCGTGTTGGTCCGACTAGCGCGGGCGCATCTGCGGCCCCACAGGCGCTCGATATCCCTGATCGTGCTGCTCCAGCTGATCCAGACGCTGGCAAACCTCTACCTCCCCACCCTCAACGCCGACATCATCGACAACGGTGTCGTGAAGGGGGACACGGGCTACATCCTCGGCCTGGGCGCCGTCATGATCGCGGTGACGGTGCTGCAGATCGTGTGCGCCATCGGCGCGGTCTACTTCGGCGCCCGTACGGCCATGGCCCTGGGCCGCGACATCCGCGCCGCCGTCTTCGACCGGGTGCAGTCCTTCTCCGCCCGCGAGGTGGGCACGTTCGGCGCGCCGTCGCTGATCACCCGCACCACCAACGACGTGCAGCAGGTCCAGATGCTGGTGCTGATGACGTTCACGATGATGGTGTCGGCGCCGATCATGTGCGTCGGCGGCGTGGTCATGGCGCTGAACCAGGACGTGACGCTGTCCGGCACGCTCCTGGTCATCGTCCCGGTCCTCGGGATCCTCGTCTCGCTCATCGTGCGCCGGATGCGCCCGCTCTTCCGCGGTGTGCAGGAGCGCATCGACACCGTCAACCGCGTACTGCGCGAGCAGATCACGGGCATCCGCGTCATCCGCGCCTTCGTCCGCGACCGGTACGAGCGCGAGCGGTTCGCCCGCGCCAACACCGGCCTCTACGACGTCTCGCTGCGCGCCGGGCGGCTGATGTCGATGATGTTCCCGCTGGTCATGCTGATAGTGAACCTCTCCAGCGTGGCCGTCGTCTGGTTCGGCGGGCTGCGCATCGACAGCGGCGACATGCAGATCGGCGCGCTGACGGCCTTCCTCAGCTATCTGATGTACATCCTGATGTCGATCATGATGGCGACGTTCATGGTGATGATGCTGCCGCGCGCCGAGGTCTGTGCCGAGCGCATCCAGGAGGTGCTGGGCACCGACTCCAGCGTCACCCCGCCCCGGAACCCGGTCACCACGCTGCTCCGCCGGGGCGAACTGGAACTCCGCAACGTCGAGTTCCGCTTCCCGGGGGCCGAGGAGCCGGTTCTCAAGGACATCTCGCTGACCGCCCGCCCCGGGCAGACCACCGCCGTCATCGGCTCGACCGGCGCCGGCAAGTCCACCCTCCTCGGGCTCGTCCCCCGGCTGTTCGACGCCACCGGCGGCACGGTCCTGGTGGACGGCGAGGACGTCCGCACCCTCGACGAGGAGACCCTGGCCGAGGCCATCGGCCTGGTCCCCCAGAAGCCGTACCTCTTCTCCGGCACGGTCGCCACCAACCTCCGCTACGGCAATCCGGCCGCCACCGACGACGAACTGTGGCACGCCCTCGACATCGCCCAGGCACGCGAGTTCGTCGAGCGGATGGAGGGCGGCCTGGACGCCCCCGTCGCGCAGGGCGGCTCCAATGTCTCCGGCGGGCAGCGGCAGCGGCTGGCCATCGCGCGGGCCCTGGTGCGCAAGCCCGAGATCTACCTCTTCGACGACTCCTTCTCCGCCCTCGACTACGCGACCGACGCGGCGTTGCGGGCGGCGCTCTCCCGCGAGACCGACCGGGCGACGGTGGTGATCGTCGCGCAGCGGGTCTCGACGATCCGGGGCGCCGACCGGATCGTCGTCCTGGACGAGGGCCGGGTGGTGGGCTCCGGCACCCACGCCGAGCTGATGGCCGGCAATGAAACCTACCGGGAGATCGTGCTCTCCCAGCTCACCGAGCAGGAGGCGGCGTGACCACCGCGGACAGAAAGGCGGACGCCCCGGAGGCGGGGCAGGCGCCCCGACGCGGGCCCGCCCCGATGGCCGGGCCCGGCCGGATGATGGGCGGCCAGCCCACCGAGAAGTCGATGGACTTCAAGGGCTCGGGCAAGCGGCTGCTGGGCCAGATGCGGCCCGAGCGCGGTGTCATCGGTGTGGGGCTGCTGCTCGGCCTGCTGAGCGTGGCGCTGACCGTGACCGCCCCCAAGATCCTCGGCCACGCCACCGACCTGATCGTGGCGGGCATCGTCGGCCGCCGGCTGCCCGAGGGCATCACCAGGGCCCAGGCCGCCGCCCAGCTGCGCGCCCACGGCCAGGGCGGGCTCGCCGACATGCTCGACACCATGCCGGTCGTCCCCGGCCACGGCATCGACTTCGGCGCGGTGGGCACGGTCCTGCTCTGGACCACGCTGATCTATGCGGGAGCCTCGGCCTTCGGCTTCGTCCAGGCCCGGATCGCCACCCGCGTCGTGCAGCGGGCCGTCTTCCGGATGCGCGAGCAGGTCGAGGAGAAGCTCGCCCGGCTGCCGCTGAGCTACTTCGACAAGCAGCAGCGCGGCGAGGTGCTCTCCCGGGCGACCAACGACATCGACAACATCCAGCAGACGCTGCAGCAGACCCTCAGCCAGATCGTGACGTCGCTGCTGACCATCGTCGGCGTCCTCGCGATGATGTTCTGGATCTCGCCGCTGCTGGCCCTGGTCGCCCTGCTCACCGTTCCGGTCTCCGTCCTGGTGGCCACCAAGGTCGGCAAGCGCGCCCAGCCGCAGTTCGTCCAGCAGTGGAAGACGACCGGCAGGCTCAACGCGCACATCGAGGAGATGTACACCGGCCACTCCCTGGTCAAGGTCTTCGGCCGGCAGAAGGAGTCCGCCGCGCTCTTCCGGGAGCAGAACGACGCGCTCTACGCCGCGGGGTTCAAGGCCCAGTTCATATCCGGCATCATCCAGCCCGCGATGATGTTCATCGGCAACCTGAACTACGTCCTGGTGGCCGTCGTCGGCGGCCTGCGGGTCGCCTCCGGCGCCCTGTCCATCGGCGATGTGCAGGCCTTCATCCAGTACTCCCGCCAGTTCAGCCAGCCGCTGACCCAGGTGGCGTCCATGGCCAACCTCGTCCAGTCCGGTGTGGCCTCCGCCGAGCGGGTCTTCGAACTCCTCGACGCCCGGGAGCAGGAGCCGGACGCCCACCCGCCGGCCGACGCCGCCGCCGCCACCGAAGGCTCCGGGCACGTCACCGGCCGGGTCGCCTTCGAGAACGTCTCGTTCCGCTACGACGAGGGCAAGCCGCTCATCGAGGACCTGTCGCTGAGCGTCCACCCGGGCCAGACCGTGGCGATCGTCGGCCCGACCGGCGCCGGCAAGACCACCCTGGTCAACCTCCTGATGCGGTTCTACGAAGTGCGCGGCGGCCGGATCACCCTGGACGGCGCCGACATCGCCGGGATGTCCCGCGAGGAGCTGCGCGCCCACATCGGCATGGTGCTCCAGGACACCTGGCTCTTCGGCGGCACCATCGCCGAGAACATCGCCTACGGCGCCCCCGAGGGCACCTCCCCCGACAAGGTCGTCGAGGCCGCCCGGGCCACCCACGTCGACCGCTTCGTCCGTACCCTGCCCGAGGGCTACGACACGGTGATCGACGACGAGGGCGGCAATGTCTCCGTCGGCGAGAAGCAGCTGATCACCATCGCCCGCGCGTTCCTCGCCGAACCGGCCATCCTCGTCCTGGACGAGGCCACCAGCTCGGTCGACACCCGCACCGAGGTCCTCATCCAGCAGGCCATGGCCCAGCTGCGCGCCGGCCGTACCAGCTTTGTCATCGCCCACCGACTGTCGACGATCCGGGACGCGGATCTGATCCTCGTCATGGAGGCGGGCTCGATCGTCGAGCAGGGCACCCATGAATCGCTGTTGGCCGCCGAGGGGGCCTATGCGCGGCTCTACGCGGCGCAGTTCGCGGAGGCGGTGGCGGAGCCGGAGTGAGGCGCCGCGGGGCGAGCGGCAGCGCTCCGGCCGAGGCGTTCAGCAGGATGGCCCCGCCGTGCGCATCCGTGCGCCCCGCGTGCTCCCCCCGGTCCTGAGGGGCCGCACCGCGCAGGACGAACGACCCGCCCATGGCGCACCCGACCGTGGCGACCCGGCGGTACCCCGGGACGCGGGTCCACCGGACGGCGGCGTCGAGGGCCGGCGCCTCGCGTGCACCTCGCGGCCGCCGAGGGGGGCGCGGCCGCGGGTGCCGCCGGCCCGCGGGACGAGGACGTGATCACGTCCACATGCTGGGAAGACACGACGGCGGCGCGGCGGCTCGCGGGGCGTTTCCGGGCACCGGTGAACCCGTGGGCGAGGACGCCGGAGGAGGGTTCGCGGAACGCCGCGGCGGCTTCCGAAATCCCCCTGGAACGGGCCGGATGCGGGATGCGGGCGGCCTCGGTCGGCAGGCCGTCATCCGTCAACGATGCCGCGCGATGACCACTCGAAGTGATCGACGGAACACAAGAACGTGCAAAATCCGCCTCGGGTCCGGAAGCCAGGTGAGCTATTCTGCTGGGCAAGAAGGATCCGGGCAGCGTAGCCCCCGGGTCCTTTTGTGCTTTCACACACGTGAAGCGGGCATGCGAAGCGTGAGTGAGAGCACCGTACGAAGCAGTGCCGCAGACTCCCCCGGCCCCGGCCGGGTGGTGCCCCCGTCGCAGGGACCGAGGAGGAACCAGACGTCATGGGCAAGCGAAGCAAGCCGGACAGTGAGCCGCACAGGACGCACCACGCGGACCGTACCGAACGCGCCGTGAACCGGGCAGGTGGTCGGAAGTGAGTTCGCTTCTGCTGCTGACCAACGCACTCCAGCCGTCGACGGAGGTGCTCCCGGCGCTCGGCCTGCTGCTGCACAGCGTGCGGGTGGCCCCCGCCGAGGGCCCGGCCCTGATCGACACCCCCGGGGCCGACGTCATACTGATCGACGGCCGCCGTGATCTCCCCCATGTGCGGTCCCTGTGCCAGCTGCTGCGGTCCACCGGACCCGGCTGCCCGCTGGTACTGGTGGTGACGGAGGGCGGCCTGGCCGCCGTCACCGCCGACTGGGGCATCGACGACGTCCTGCTGGACACGGCGGGCCCCGCCGAGGTGGAGGCACGCCTGCGACTGGCGATGGGCCGCCAGCAGATCACCAGCGACGACGGTCCGACGGAGATCCGCAACGGTGATCTCTCGGTGGACGAGGCGACGTACAGCGCGAAGCTCAAGGGCCGGATACTGGATCTGACCTTCAAGGAGTTCGAGCTGCTGAAGTACCTGGCGCAGCACCCGGGCCGGGTCTTCACCCGCGCCCAGCTCCTCCAGGAGGTGTGGGGCTACGACTACTTCGGCGGTACTCGGACGGTCGATGTGCACGTACGGCGGCTGCGCGCGAAGCTCGGCCCCGAGCACGAGTCGCTGATCGGGACGGTCCGCAACGTCGGCTACCGCTTCGTGACCCCGGAGAAGTCGGAGCGGGCGGCCGACGCGCAGGCGAAGGCCCAGGCCAAGGCCGAGGCGAACGAAGTGGCGGCCAAGGAGCAGGCTCAGGGCGAAGGCGCGGCCAAGGCCGTCCCGGCCCGCGCCGAATCCGGTGCCGGACGCCCTGCCCCACGGTAGAGCGACCCGCGTAGACTGCCGCGCGTGGCCAAGGTGACGCGGGATGATGTGGCGAGGCTGGCGGGTACCTCCACCGCCGTGGTCAGTTACGTCATCAACAACGGACCAAGGCCGGTCGCCCCGGCCACGCGCGAGCGGGTACTCGCCGCGATCAAGGAGCTCGGCTACCGGCCGGACCGGGTCGCGCAGGCGATGGCGTCCCGCCGAACGGACCTCATAGGTCTGATCGTGCCGGACACCCGGCAGCCGTTCTTCGCGGAGATGGCGCACGCCGTCGAACAGGCCGCCGCCGAGCGCGGAAAGATGGTGCTGGTCGGCAACGCCAACTACCTCGACGAGCGCGAGGTGCACTATCTGCGCGCCTTCCTCGGCATGCGGGTGTCCGGGCTGATCCTGATCAGCCAGGGCCCCAGCGAGCACGCCGCCGCCGAGATCGACGCCTGGGACGCCCGGGTGGTGCTGCTGCACCGCCGGCCGGACGCCATCGACGACGTCGCGGTGATGACGGACGACATCTGGGGCGCCCAGCTGGCCACCCGGCACCTGCTGGAGCACGGCCACCCCTACGTCGCCTTCCTCGGCGGCACCGAGGAGACCCCGAAGTCCGGCGACCCGGTCACCGACCACGTCGAGGGCTGGCGGCGGGCCATGCTGGAGTCGGGCAAGACGCCCGAGGGGCGCTACTTCCAGGCGCCCTACAACCGCTATGACGCCTATCAGACCGCGCTGGGGCTGCTGGCCGGCCCGGACCGGCCGCCGGCCATCATGTGCGCCACGGACGACCAGGCGATCGGGGTGCTGCGGGCCGCCCGGGAGCTGCGGATCGATGTGCCGGGAGAGCTGGCGGTGGCGGGCTTCGACGACGTCAAGGAAGCGGGCCTGACCGATCCGCCGTTGACCACCGTCGCGTCGGACCGCCAGGCGATGGCCCGCGCGGCCGTCGACCTCGTCCTGGACGACGGGCTGCGGGTGGTCGGCTCGCGCCGCGAGCGGCTGCGGCAGTTCCCGTCGCGACTGGTGGTCCGGCGGTCCTGCGGCTGCGGGGGCTGACGCCCGCCGAAGGAAGCCCGGAGGGCTTCCTTCGGGGCTTCTTTATACCGGGCATACCCACTTCTGTCGGGTCTCTCAGGACGTTCTCAGACGTTTCTCATGGACGCACAGCACAGTCGAAGCCATGACCGACAGCTACCGCCGAAGCGGCGACGAGATGCCACAGGACCGGCCGTACGCCTACGGCGCCGACCACGGGCCGGCGGTGCCGCCGCCGCCCCCGTACGCACCGGACCCCGCTCCCCGCGCAGCGCGCCGCCGAGTGCGGGGGCCGGTCGCGCTGATCGCGGCGGTGGCGCTGGCATCGGGGCTGATAGGCGGCGGTAGCGCGGCGCTGCTGGCCGGTAGCACCCGGCAGTCCGACGCAGGCGGCACCGGCACTCCGCTGGTCAACGCCGGGCAGCGCGGCGGCAGTGGCGTCTCGGGGGTGGCCAAGGCGGTCAGCCCCGCGATAGTGGAGATCAAGGCGCGGACCGGGAGCGGGGAGTCCACCGGGTCCGGAGTGGTCATCACCGGCGGCGGCGAGATCGTCACCAACAACCATGTGGTGGCCGGTGCGCGCACGGTCGCCGTCACCTTCAGCGACGGCAGCAGGAAGACCGCCAAGGTGATGGGGACCGACCCCGACAAGGACCTGGCGCTGATCAAGGTGCAGGGCGCCAAGGGGCTGACACACGCCACGCTCGGCGACTCCGACAAGATCGCGGTCGGCGACGGCGTGGTGGCGATCGGCTCGCCGGAGGGCCTCACCGGCTCGGTGACCAGCGGCATCGTCTCCGCCCTCAACCGTGATGTCACCGTCCCCAAGGACGAGGGCCAGGGCCAGGGGCCAGGGCAGGGGCAGCAGGATCCGGGCGCCCGCGGCGGCTGGCCGTTCGAGTTCGGCGGCAACCAGTACAACGGCGACACCGGCTCGTCGAAGACCTCGTACAAGGCCATACAGACCGACGCCTCGCTCAACCCGGGCAACTCCGGCGGCGCCCTGATCAACATGCAGGGCCAGATCGTCGGCATCAACTCCGCGATGTACTCGCCGAGTTCGGCGACGAGCAGCACGGCCGGCAGCGTCGGGCTCGGCTTCGCCATCCCGATCAACACTGTCAAGGCCGACCTCGACTCGCTACGGGGCGGCGGGAGCGGGGGCGGCAACTCCGGCGTCTGACCGCCCACCCTCCCTCAGCTACCGCTGGGAGGTGCCCCACACCGCCACCACCCGGCACGAGACGTTCCGCGTCACCGCTCCTGGATCGCCGCCGCCGTGCAAGGCTTGAGCGCCTGCCGTCCGATCCGTCATCCCCTCCGAGGTATCCACGCACATGAGCCCCGCCGAGCACGGTGATCAGCCCGCCCGCATCCTGATCGTCGACGACGAGCCGGCCGTCCGCGAGGCGCTGCAGCGCTCGCTCGCCTTCGAGGGCTACGGGACGGAACAGGCGGTCGACGGTCTGGACGCGGTCGAGAAGGTCGCCGCGTACGCCCCCGAACTGATCGTGCTGGACGTCCTGATGCCGCGGATGGACGGGCTGACGGCCGCCCGCCGGCTGCGGGCGAGCGGGGTCACCGTCCCGATCCTGATGCTCACCGCGCGGGACACGGTGGGCGACCGGGTCACCGGGCTCGACGCCGGCGCCGACGACTACCTGGTCAAGCCGTTCGAGCTGGACGAGCTGCTGGCCCGGATCCGTGCACTGCTGCGCCGCAGTTCGTACGCGGCGGCCGCCGGTGTGCAGCCGGAGGAGGGCGAGACGCTGGCCTTCGCCGATCTGCGGATGGACCTGGCGACCCGCGAGGTGACCCGGGGCGCGCGTCCGGTCGAGCTGACCCGTACCGAATTCACGCTGCTGGAGATGTTCCTGGCGCACCCGCGGCAGGTCCTGACCCGCGAACAGATCCTCAAGGCCGTGTGGGGCTTCGACTTCGAGCCCACCTCCAACTCCCTCGACGTGTACGTCATGTATCTGCGCCGCAAGACGGAGGCGGGCGGCGAACCGCGGCTGGTGCACACCGTGCGCGGCGTCGGCTATGTGCTGCGGGCGGAGGGCGGCGCGGAATGACGCGCTGGTACGGCAGGCTGCCGCTGCGCTCCCGGCTGGCGATGTTGGTGGCGGTGGCCGTGGCGGTCGCGGTCGCGGCCTCGGCCGCGGCGTGCTGGCTGGTCACCCGGGACCGGCTCACCCAGCAGCTGGACGACACGCTGAGCAGCGTCAAGATGAACGACAGCTCTGTGCGGGACCTGATCACCTACTGCACCGGCCAGCCCCTTCCCGGCATCCAGCCCACTCCGTACACCGTCCGCCTGGTGTCATCGAGTGGCTATGTCTGCACCGCCCCCGACAAGGCCAAGATCCCGGTGCAGCAGGCGGATCTCCTGGTGGCCGGGCGTCGGCTGGACAACACGCTGCACACCACCCGGGCCAAGGACGGTACCGAGATGCGGGTGGCGACCGTGCCCGCTCCCGGCTCGTACACCGACTCGTCGGGCAATCCGCTCGCGATCTCCGTGGCCACCCCGATGGACCAGGTCACCCAGCCGCTCAACCAGCTCGCCCTGGTACTGCTGTTCGTCGCCGGGGCCGGGGTGCTCGGCGCCGCGAGCGCCGGACTCTGGGTCGCCCGTACGGGCCTGAAACCCGTCGACCGCCTCACCGACACCGTCGAACACGTCGCCCGCACGGAGGATCTGGCCGTCCGCATCCCGGTGGAGGGCGAGGACGAGATCGCCCGCCTTTCCCGCTCCTTCAACTCGATGACCACCGCGCTGGCCGCCTCCCGCGACCTCCAACAGCAGCTGATCGCCGACGCCGGCCATGAGCTGCGGACGCCGCTGACCTCGCTGCGTACCAACATCGATCTGCTGGTCCGCAGCGAACAGGCCGGCCGTCCGATCCCCGCCGCCGACAAGGCGGCGCTGCTGGAGTCGGTGAAGGCCCAGATGGGGGAGCTGGCGGCGCTCATCGGCGACCTCCAGGAACTCTCCCGCCCGGCGCGCGGTCACGGCGCCGTCGAGGTGGTCGCCCTGCACGACATCGTCGAATCGGCCCTGGCGCGCGCCCGGCTGCGCGGCCCGTCCCTGACCGTCACGGCGGACCTCGGCCCCTGGTACGTGCGCGCCGAGCGCGCCGGGCTGGAGCGCGCGGTGGTCAACCTCCTGGACAACGCGGTGAAGTTCAGCCCGCCCGGCGGCTCCGTCGAGGTCTCCCTGGCCGACGGCGAGCTGACCGTGCGCGACCACGGCCCCGGCATCCCCCAGGACGAACTCCCGCATGTCTTCGAGCGGTTCTGGCGCTCTCCGTCCGCGCGCAGCCTGCCCGGCAGCGGCCTGGGCCTGTCGATCGTGGCGCGTACGGCCGAGCAGGCCGGGGGTGCCGTACGGCTGCGGTCCGCGGACCTCGGCGGCACGGAGGCGGTACTGACCCTGCCCGGGGCGGCCACCCCGCCGCCGCAGTTGCCGGAGCCGCCGGCGACGTAGCCCGCGCTAGTTCTTCTTCGGCTGCTTCTTCGCCGCGTCCCCGAACGGCAGGTTCGCTCCCGACAGGTCGGCCCGGATGCCGTCCGATTCGACGGAGATGTGGCGCAGCCGGACATCGCCGGGCATCTTCGGCAGGCGGAAGGAGAGCGAGAGCTGGTCGGCGAGCTGCGGCTTGGTCAGACCGGTGAGGGTGCCGAGCACCTTCGGGTCGATGCCGACCTTCTCCAGCAGCCAGGGGTGGTCCACCACCACATCCACGAGATTGACCTTCATCAGCTTCTCGACGAACCGCGGCGAGCCGGTCAGCTCGTGCAGCTTCTCCTCGCTGCGCAGCGCCTGGCCGATGTACTCCTTGGGGATGCCGATGCGGTCCGCGATCGCCGGAATGCTCAGCATCGCCTTCACCTTGGCGGCCTGCCGGCTGAGCTCGGCGGCGGTCTTGCGGGTCAGCCGGAGGCCCTCCTCCTTGCCGGTGCCGGGGCGGTAGACCGCGACATCGCCGATGTCCAGGCGCATCCGGCTGATGTCGGTGGAGACCCCGCGGTCACCCGCCCGGTGGATCCGCGCCTCGGCGCGTACGCGCAGCTGGTGGCCGGCGATCGGCAGCTGGCCGACGGCGCGCACCGCGTTGGGGCCCATTTCGCTGAATTTCACCTGGGAGGCGCCCAGCTCACGGTTCATGTCGTCGAAGGCGAGCAGCACGCTGCCGTGCATCCGGCCGATGGTGGCGCCCTTGATGGAGTCGGGCAGGTCGCCGTCGATCCGGATGTCGTTCGCGGTCGCCGAGAATTTCGCCAGGGAAACCCGGTCGGCGGCGACATCCGGAATGGTGACGTCCACCTGGTCGAGGCGCTTGTCGAGAACCTGGGTGAGGAAGGGGAAGCCCTTGATGTCGACTTCCGGCTTCGCCGTCAGATGCAGCGAATCCTTGAGCTTCTCCTCGGTCTTGTCCTGCGCGTAGAGCACGGCGAACCGGTCGAAAAGAGCGAGGAACGCGGTGCACACGAGGACCGCCACCAGCAGTTTGACGGTGAGCGGCACGGCGGCGAAGCGGCTGATCCCCCGCTTCGTACGCCGGTGGTTCGGCGGGGTCCACGCGTCCTCGTCCTCCTCCGAACGCAGCCCCAGGCCCAGCGGATCGTCGCTGTCGTCGCGTTCGTTGAGGTACGTGCGGCGGAGCGGCGCGGCGGCGTACTCCGGCTCCGGCTCGGGTGCCGGCTCGGGGTCGGCGAGGGCGGCCAGGTCCGCGTACGGATTGACCTTCTCCAGCTTGTGGGTGTCGCCGCCGGAGCGGTCGTCCGGCGCACCCGGTGCGGGCGACTGCGGGTGCGGCTCAGCGCCGGACGACTGCGAAGGTGAAGATATGCGTGTGGGGGTTCGCATCCGCACATCCCACCACGAGCGGGACCCGTGAACGCAAGTCTTACCGGCAGTATGTGAGATACACGAAAGATGTCGCGGACGCTTGGCGAATTTTTGTCACGCTTAGCGGACGAACTGAACCATCGTCACGGCGATTGCCGCCCTGAGGTGACGTCATGCCGCTTGTCGCTCTTGATCCGTTCCGATCCGCCTTCGGTGCGTGCCGTCACGCTTCGACGCGGACTTTCGCGCCTTCTCGTGCCCTTCCTTTCTTCTCCCGTCATTTCGTATGTTCCGGACTTGTGTCGGGGGACGAGAAAAGGCATGCGGGGACGGGAAGAAAGCCGCAGAGTGAGGGTGTTTCGTGGTCGGACGCCGGTGTGACGGCGTCGCGTGGTCGGGTACGAAAGCTTCCGAAAAACCGGCATTCTCCAGTAAAGGTGTCTGTTCTCCATGAATGCATCTCCCCTGATCGTCGTCACCGGTGCCACCGGCAACATCGGCCGCAGCCTCGTCAGCCGGCTTCTCGCGGAGGGCGCGGCCGTCCGTGCGCTGACCCGCGATCCGGCCCGTGCCGGTCTCCCGGCCGAGGCCGAGACGGTCCGCGCGGATCTCACCGACGCCGCCGCGCTCGTGCCGCTGCTGTCCGGTGCCGACGCCCTGTTCCTCAACCTCGCCGCGGGCGGCGAGCAGGCCGCGACCGCCGTCCTGGACGTCGCGGCGAAGGCCGGGGTGCGCCGGGTCGTCCTCAACTCCTCCATGGCGACCACCGGCACCCCCGCCGACGAGACGAACTTCATCGCCCGGGTGCACGCCGCCGCGGAACGCGCGGTACGCGACTCCGGCCTGGAGTGGACCTTCGTGCGCGGCGCCAACTACGCCACCAACTCCCTCGCCTGGGCCGCCGCGATCCGTGAGTCGGGCGTGGTGCGCGATCCGCACCCGGGCGCACAGGGCGTCCCGGTCCACGAGGCCGACCTCGCCGATGTCGCCGCCGTCGCGCTTCTGGACCGCACCGGTGCCCACTTGGGCTGTGCCTATACGGTCACGGGCCCGGAGCCGCTGACCGTGGCCGAGCAGGTGGCCGAGATCGGGCGGGCCGTCGGCCGCGGGACCCGGGTCGAGCAGATCTCCGAGGAGGAGGCCGTCGAGGCGATGGCCGGTCCGCACCTTCCCAAGGAGGCCGCCCTCGAACTGGTCAGGCTCTTCGGCCGGTCGGTCGACGCACCCGTCTTCCCCGTCTCGGACGCGGTGGAGCGGGTCACCGGCCACCCGGCGCGGACGTTCGCCCAGTGGGCGCGGGAGCACGCCGCCGACTTCTCCTGATCCGGGCGCCCGCGCGTCCTCGGCGGGCCGGGACTTTTGCGGAGAAGGTGTGCCGGGTGAGGAGGGTGGGGACGAGGGCCGTCGTCCGCCGTCATCATGGGGCCACAGGTCTTGTGGATACGCTGGGCGGTCCACTGTCACGGAATTGGGGAACAGCCGCAATGGCGATGCGCAAGGGCACGATGAAGGAACAGGTCTCCGAGGCGATAGCCCAGCAGGCCCCGGGGGACCGGGCATTGGTCACCTTCGTCTCGATCACGGGGCCCACCCCGTGGCTGACGGGGGCGTTGGGGTTCATCGGGCAGATGCTGGTCAAGTACTACTTCGTCACGGTGACGGAGCAGGCGATCGTGCTGCACCGGATGCACCGGATCAACCAGCGCCCGCAGGAGATCACCCACGCGATTCCGCGCGATCAGGCCCAGGCGGCGTTCTCCGACGTCACCCTGAACCCGCTGTGGAGCTCGGTCCGGCTGGCGCTCCCCGGCGAGGCGGCACCGGTACGGCTGAACGTCCACCGGATGTGGCGGGGTGAGCTGGAGCAGCTGCTGGCCACGGTCGGCGGCGCTGCGGCGCAGCAGGGCTTCGCGGGCCAGCAGCCCGGTATGCCGCCGGCCCAGCAGCAGCCGGGGATGGCTGCGCCGCAGCAGGGTTACGCGCCGCCGCAGCAGCAGCCCGGGTACCAGCAGCAGGCGCCGCAGCCGGGCTACCAGCAGGCCCCGCAGCCGGGTTATCAGCAGGCTCCGCAGCAGCAGCCGCAGTACCAGCAGGCTCCGCCGCAGCAGCAGCCCGGCCAGCCCGGCCAGCCCAGCCAGCCGCAGCCCGGTCAGTACGGCTACCCGCCCGCCCAGCAGCCCGGCCAGCCGCAGCCCGGTCAGTACGGCTACCCGCCGGCTCAGCAGCCCGGTCAGCCGCAGCAGCCGGGCCACCCGCAGGCTCCGCCGCAGCAGCCCGGCTACCACCAGGGCCCGCCGCAGCAGGGCAACCCGTACGGCGGCTGAACCACCCTGCCGCCGTTACGGCTTGTTGCGCCCTCCTACTTCACCACGGTGATCCGGTCCGCCTTCGGCGGGTCCAGCGGGCCGGACGCCGAGGAGTGGGCGGTGAGGTAGGCGGTGAAGGCGTCCAGATCGGACGGGCCGACGTACTTGTTCTTGCCGTCCTTGAGGACGGGGAAGCCGTCGCCGCCGCCGGCCAGGAACTCGTTCATGGCAACGCGGTAGGTCTTGGCGGGGTCGATGGCCGCGCCGTCCAGCCTGACCGAGTTCTTGACGACGCGGTCGGCGCCGGACTTGGTCATGTCCAGGGTGTAGGTCAGGCCCTCGGAGACCTGGAGGATTTTCGGAGAGCTCTGGTTCGGCCCGCTGACCTGCTGCTGGAGTGCGGTGAGGAGCTGGGCGCCGGTGAGGTCGACGACGTTGGTCATGTTGGTGAACGGCTGGACGGTGAACGCCTCGCCGTAGGTGACGACGCCGTCCCCCTCCGGCCCGGACGCCTTGTAGGCGAGGTCGGAGCGGATGCCGCCCGGGTTCATCAGGGCGAGCTGGGCGCCGCCCTTGTCGGCGGCCTTCGTGGCCTCCAGTTGCGCGTCGGAGACGATGTCGCCCAGCGGTGATTCGGGGGCGTTCGCGCCGCGGCCCGCGATGTCGGCGGAGATGTGGCCCACGGGACGGTTCGCGACCGGCGCGGCGAGCTTGTTCCAGCGGGCGATCAGCGACGTCATGTCCGCCGCCTTGGACTGGTCGCGGTTCACGACGTGGTTGACCGCGCCCGGCCCCTTGACGCTGGTGCGCACGATGTCGTGGGTGCGCCGGTCGTACGTCAGGTGCGTCTCGGTGTACAGCTTGCCGAAGGAGGCCGCGGACGTGACCGTACGGGGCGTCCCGGAGGGGTCCGGGATCGTGCACGCGTAGGCCTGGTGGGTGTGGCCGGTGACGAGCGCGTCGACCTGCGGGGTGACGTGCTTGGCGATGTCGGTGATCGGGCCGGAGATGCCTCCCCCAGAGCTCGAGGCCTGGGAGGACCCCCCTCCTGGGCCGGGGCTGTCGCAGTCGTAGTTGTAGGACGTGGAGGCCGGCAGCCCACCCTCGTGGATCAGCGCGACGATCGACTTCACGCCCTGCCTGTTGAGGACCTTGGCGTACTTGTTGATCGTCTCGACCTCGTCGTGGAACTTCAGGCCCTTGACGCCGTCGGCGGTGACGACGTCCGGGGTGCCCTCCAGGGTCACGCCGATGAAGCCGATCTTGACGCCCTTGTGCTTCCAGACCGTGTACGGCTTGAGCAGCGGCCGGCCGGTCCGGTCGTCCGTGACATTGGCCGCGAGATAGGGGAAGTCGGCACCCCGGAACTTCTTGCCCTTCTCGTAGCAGCCGTCCTTCGGGTGGCATCCGCCCCGCTGAAGGCGCGTCAACTCCGCCCGACCCTCGTCGAATTCATGGTTGCCGACCGAGGTGACGTCCAGGCCGAGACCGTTCATGGCCTCGACGGTCGGCTCGTCGTGGAAGAGCCCGGACAGCAGCGGGCTGGCGCCGACCATGTCGCCGGCCGCGGCGGTGACGGAGTACGGATGCCCCTTGCGCGCCGTCCGCAGGGACTGTGCGAGGTATGCGACGCCGCCCGCCGCGATGCTCTTCTTGCTGCCGTCCGGCTGGATCTCCTCGACCGTCCCGGAGGAGCCCTGCGGCGGTTCCAGGTTGCCGTGGAAGTCGTTGAAGGAGAGGAGCTGGACATCGACCGTGCGCCCGGCCCGCGGAGGCGCGCTCTCGGCCCCGGCCGGCAGCGCGGTGACGGCGATTCCGGCGGCGGCGGCCAGCGCGGCGGCCCCGGCCGTCACGCTGCGGGCGAGTCTGCGGCGTTGAGGTGTGGGTGGCATGGATTCCCCTCCTGGATGGTCCTGAGCGGACGGCAGCTTAGAGTCCACGCGCGTAGCGCGACAGGGGGGACGGGTTACGGTCCGGCGAATCCTCTGCCCCGCCGCCCGTTCGCGCCCGGCTGCGCTCCTCGGCCGTCCCTGCTCGGACACGGCGGGCTGATCGGCCCCTCCTGCGACCCGGCCCGCGAGGCCGCCCAGCGCCCCTTCGGCGGGCCTCCTCGCACAGTGGTGCGACGTCGTCGGGCACGCCGGGAGGTCACCCCGGTGCGTTCTCTCGCGGCGGACCGTACGGCCCCCGGGCCGGGGAGGGCCGTACGCTTCAAACATGACTGACGCTGCACAGGAGATGGGCCGTTCCGGCCGCAGGATTCAAGTGGCCGACGAGCTGACGGCGGAGCTGGCCGAGGCCGTTCTCGAGTTGATCGAGCGGGCCGCGCGGAGTGACGGGCAGCCCGCCGTGTCCGAGCAGGGACGGCTGCAGCTGCGGGGCGGGCGTCGGGAGGGCGTGCGGCATGTGCTCGTCCGCTCGGGCACGGAGGGCGAGGAACAGCTGGTCGCCTATGGGCAGCTGGAGGACACCGACCCGGTGGAGGCGCCCGCCGCCGAGCTGGTCGTGCACCCCGGCCACCGCGGCCGCGGGCACGGCCGGGCGCTCGGCACGGAGCTGCTGGCGCAGTCCGGCCGCCGACTGCGGGTGTGGGCGCACGGCGGGCATCCGGCCGCCCGGCACCTCGCACAGACCCTCGGTCTGACGATGTTCCGGGAGCTGCGGCAGATGCGCCGCTCGCTGGGCGACCTGGTGCTGCCGGAGCCGGTCCTGGCGGAGGGCGTGTCGGTCCGGACCTTCCAGCCGGGCACCGACGACGCGGCCTGGCTGGAGCTGAATGCGGCCGCCTTCGCCCACCACCCCGAACAGGGCGCGCTGGCCCAGCGGGACCTGGACGACCGCAAGGCGGAGGGCTGGTTCGACCCGAAGGGCTTCTTCCTCGCGGAGCGGGACGGCCGACTGATCGGCTTCCACTGGACCAAGGTGCACGCCGAGGACGGCCTCGGCGAGGTCTATGTGCTGGGGGTGCGGCCGGGCGCCCAGGGCGGCGGCCTCGGCAAGGCGCTCACCGCGATCGGGCTGCGGCACCTGGCGGCCCAGGGCCTGCCGACCGCGATGCTGTACGTGGACGCGGACAACGTGGCGGCGGTGAACGTGTACGAACGGCTGGGGTTCGTCACGCACGAGACGGACCTGATGTACCGCTCGGAGACCTGAGCCGCCGCGGGTGGTCCGGGGCGTCGGGCGGGGCTCGGGCCGCGGACCCGGGACGTCGGCGGGGCGTCAGGCCGTCGGTCGCGCGGCGTCCCGCTGCGCCCGCCACTCCCGCGCCAGCATCGCGTAGACGACCTCGTCGCTCCATTCCCCGTCGAGGAATTCGTTCTCCCGCAGATGGCCCTCCCGGCGCATCCCCAGACGCTCCAGGAGCCGGGCCGAGGCGGTGTTCCGGCCGTCCAGCTCGGCCTGGATGCGGTGCAGTCGGAGGTCCTCGAAGCCCAGCTTCAGCAGGGCGCGGCTCGCCTCGGTGGCGTAGCCGTGGCCGCCGTGGCCGGGGTGGAAGACATAGCCGATGCCGCCCTGGCGGTGTTCGGTGCTCTTCCAGAAGAAGGTGACGTCGCCGATCAGCGTTCCCGTCTCCCGGACGATGACGGCGAGCTGCAGGACGTCGCCGTCCTGGTGCAGCGTCGTACGGGTCGCCTTGGTGGCGACGGAGTCGCGTGACTGCGCTTCGTCGAACGGGCCCCAGTAGAGGTAGCGGCAGACCTCGGGGAGCCGTTGGTAGGCGTGGATCGCCGCGAAGTCGTCGGCGTGTACCGGGCGCAGATCCAGCCGCTCGGTGCGCAGGGGGTGGGCGGTGTACGGAAGCGGTGACGGCCGTGCGGCCGAGGTCTCGGAGGGGGGCACGCGGGCAGCGTACAAAGGGGAGTTGAGGTCCGCAGCCGAGTTCTTTCGCCGGCCGGGCCCCCGGCCCGCCGCGGCGCCCCGGTCCGCAGCCCCCCCGGCCCGCCGCGCCCGGCCCGCCGCGGCGCGGGCCGTTCATGACCGGACGGCCGGTTCCGCGGCGGTCGCGTGGCCGTGCAGCCGGGCGTACGTACCGCCGCGGGCCAGCAGTTCGGCATGGCGGCCGGACTCCACCAGGCGGCCCCGGTCGAGGACGAGGATGCGGTCGGCGTCCGGGGCCAGGTGCAGGTCGTGCGTGATCAGCAGCGTCGTGCGGCCGGACATCAGGCGGCGCAGCGGCGCGATCACCCGGCGGGCGGCGACCGCGTCGAGGCCGGCGGTCGGCTCGTCGAGGACGAGGACCGGGGCGTCGCGCAGCAGGGCGCGGGCGATGGCGATGCGCTGGAGCTGGCCGCCGGACAGCCGGGCGGTGCCGGGAGAGACCGGGGTGGCGTAGCCGTCGGGGAGCGCGCCGATGAACTCGTGCGCGGCGGCGTTCCGGGCCGCCCGGACCACCTCGGCGTCGGTCGCGCCGGGCCGCCCGCAGGCGATGTTCTCGTGGATCGTGCCGTGCAGGACGAGCGTCTCCTGCGGCAGCAGCGTGATGTGCGCGCGCAGGAACTCCAGCGGGAAGGCGGCGATGGGGGTGCCGTCGAGCCGGATGCGGCCGGCGGCCGGGTCGTAGAAGCGGGGCAGGAGCGTGGCCAGCGTCGATTTGCCGGCTCCGCTGGGGCCGGTGACGAGCACCAGCTCCCCGGGGCGGGCGGTGAAGGTGAGGTCGCGGAGGGCGGGGGCGGCTTCCCGCCCGGTGCCCGGGTAGCGGAACCAGACGTGGTCGGCCTCGATGACGCCGCGGACCGGGCCGGGCGGCGTCGGCGTCGGCGTCGGCGGCCCGATGACGGCGGGGCGGGCGGCGAGGATCTCCAGGAGGCGTTCGGCGCCCGCGGTGGCCGCGGTGACGGTCAGCCCGAGCTGGCCCAGGGCCCGGACCGGCGGATAGAGGTAGCCGAGGAAGGCCGCGAAGGCGAGCAGCTGCCCGAGGGTCATCCGGCCCTGGGAGATCTCCCAGGCACCGAGCCCGATGACGGCCAGCACGCACACCGTCTCGATCACCTCGACGAGCTGGGTGTACAGCTCGCTCAGCCGGGCCCCGCGCACCGAAGCGCGCATCCAGGCACGGGCCTCGGTGTCCAGCCGCTGCTCCTCGGCGCGCCGCCGGTGGTACGCCTGGGTGAGCACGACATTGCCCAGCGACTCCTCGACGACCGAGGTGATCGCCCCGTCGGCGACGCGCTCCTGCCGGGCCGCGGCCTTGATACGGCCGGCGAACTGCCGGGCGGCCAGCCAGAACAGGGGCGCCAGGACGAACGTCGCCAGGGCCAGTTCCCAGCGCAGCAGGAGCGCGGCGGTGAAGAAGAAGACCGTGCTGAAGACGGCCGAGACGGTGCGGACCACACCGGAGACGACGAGCTGCTCGATGGCCTCGACGTCTCCGGTGAGGCGCTCGACGAGATCCCCTTGCCGGTGCTGCTGGAAGAAGTGCGGCGGCAGGTCCTGGACGTGGCCGAAGACGCGGGCCCGCAGCCGCATGACGAACCGCTCCGCCACCCAAACGGCCGTGGAGTTCCCCAGGTAACCGACGACGGCCCCGAAGGCCGCCACCCCCAGCCACTTCGCGGCGGGCACCCAGAACGCGTCGAGCGACCCTTTCTGCAGGGCGTGGTCGGTCAATTCACCGAAGAGCAGAATGGCGGCGGTCTCCGCGAGGGCGGCGATCACAATGCAGACGCATATCAGGACCAGCCACCGCCGGTCGCCTTTTACCAGCGGCCAGAAACTGCGGAATGCCTGCCGCGCGGTCGTGCTCTGCGGCGGTGCGTCGTCCGCCCCGCCTCCCCTTTCGGTATCGGATTCCGCCTTTTCCCTCCCCGGCGTGCATTCCGCGACCGGAATGTCCGGTGCGGGGAGCGTCGGTGCCGGGACTGCCGGTGCGGGGTCGATGGCCCGCAGCCGCACCGTCACCCGGTCGTCGTACGCAGCCATGCGCCGCAGCCTCCCCTCCGTGGATCGTGCATCCCTGCATCCGTGCATCCCTGCATCCCTGCATCCGTACGGGCAGGCCCGGAGGCGGGTCCCGGCCCCACACCGGGACCCGCCTCCGGAGGGTGTGGGCGTCAGCCCCCGATCACCCGGCGGGCGCGGCGCACGACGACGGTGTCGGCCGGGTTCGGGCGGGTGGTGACGTGGCCGCCGTGGTGCGCGGGGACGCCCCGGTGGGCCGGCTCGCAGCGGTGGGCCGGAAGGGCGGGAACAATCTTGCGGAAGCTCATGGATTTCTCCGTTGCTCGATGAATTGAATAGGCATTTCTCGCCGCCATCGAGTTGCTCCCGGTGGCGACAGAGGAAACGCTACGCCAGAAAACCGAGTCCACTCGGCCGTTTTCCATGAGGTCTTGCTTAATTAAGGATGAGGGTATTTCTCATGCATAACGAGATTCTTTATGCGAGCCTTACGCCAGGTGTGCCCCTCCCCGCGGCGGCGACGCTCCGGCGCCGGCTGCCCGGCCGGCCCCCGAACCCTGGGGGTAGCGCCCCGCTTGCCTGTCCGCCACATCCGCGTTACCGGCGATTCAATATCGCTTGCGAGCATCGCTGAATGCAGCCCGCTGTGCCGAACGTCCCGACCCCGAGGCTCCGTGTCGCGCCGCCTCCGTCCGACGCGCCTGGAATCGCCGGAGCGCGGAAGAATGAGAACATGAACCAGCAGCCGCGCGCGCAGGCCCGGGTCCAGCCCGAGACGCAGTCCTCGAAGCCCTCGCCTGCCGCACCCGAGGCTGCGGGCCCCTCGGTCCAGCCGTCGGTGGGCTCCATCGCCGCCCACCGCCCGCACGCGGTCCGCAGCGCGCTTCCGGAGCTGGAGCCCGAGATGGACGCCGACCTCGACTCGTACGAGGAGACGGGTGTGCCCGGCGCGGACGGCGAGGAACTGCCCAGCGGCCGCTTCCTGGACCGGGAGCGCAGCTGGCTGGCGTTCAACGAGCGGGTCCTGGAGCTGGCCGAGGACCCGGCGACCCCGCTCCTCGAACGGGCGAACTTCCTGGCGATCTTCGCCGGCAACCTGGACGAGTTCTTCATGGTCCGGGTCGCCGGCCTCAAGCGGCGGATAGCCACCGGAGTCGCCACCCGCTCCGCGTCCGGCCTCCAGCCCCGCGAGGTGCTGGACCTGATCTGGACGCGCTCGCGTGAGCTCATGGCCCGGCACGCCGCCTGCTTCCAGCAGGACATCGCCCCCGAGCTCGCCGAGCAGGGCGTTCACCTGATCCGCTGGCCGGAGCTGACCGAGAAGGAGCAGGCCCGCCTGTTCACCCTCTTCCGCCAGCAGATCTTCCCGGTGCTCACCCCACTGGCGGTCGACCCGGCGCACCCCTTCCCGTACATCTCCGGCCTGTCGCTGAACCTCGCCGTCGTCGTCCGCAACCCGGTCAGCGGCCACGACCACTTCGCGCGGGTCAAGGTGCCGCCGCTGCTCTCCCGCTTTCTGGAGGCGTCACCGCAGCGCTACGTCCCCATCGAGGACGTCATCGCCGCCCACCTGGAGGAGCTCTTCCCGGGGATGGAAGTACGGGCGCACCACATGTTCCGGGTGACCCGCAACGAAGACCTGGAGGTGGAGGAGGACGACGCGGAGAACCTCCTCCAGGCGCTGGAGAAGGAGCTCATGCGGCGGCGGTTCGGCCCGCCGGTCCGCCTGGAGGTCGAGGAGTCCATCGACCCGGCGGTCCTCGACCTGCTCGTCCAGGAACTGAAGATCTCCGAGGCCGAGGTCTACCCGCTGCCCGGCCCGCTCGACCTGACCGGCCTCTTCGGCATCGGGGCACTGGACCGGCCGGAGCTGAAGTACCCCAAGTTCGTGGCCGGCACCCACCGCGACCTGGCGGAGGTGGAGTCGGCGACCGCGCCCGACATCTTCGCCGCGCTGCGCGCCCGCGACGTCCTGCTGCACCACCCGTACGACTCCTTCTCCACCTCCGTGCAGGCGTTCCTGGAACAGGCCGCCGCCGACCCGGACGTCCTCGCCATCAAGCAGACGCTCTACCGCACCTCCGGCGACTCCCCGATCGTCGACGCCCTGATAGACGCCGCGGAATCCGGCAAGCAGGTCCTCGTCCTCGTGGAGATCAAGGCCCGTTTCGACGAACAGGCCAACATCAAGTGGGCGCGCAAGCTGGAGGAGTCCGGCTGCCATGTGGTCTACGGCCTGGTCGGCCTCAAGACGCACTGCAAACTCTCGCTCGTCGTCCGCCAGGAAGGCGAGATGCTGCGCCGCTACTCCCATGTGGGGACCGGCAACTACCACCCCAAGACGGCCCGGCTGTACGAGGACCTGGGGCTGCTGACCGCCGATCCGCAGGTCGGAGCCGACCTCTCCGACCTCTTCAACCGGCTGTCCGGCTACTCGCGCCGAGAGACCTACCGCCGGCTCCTGGTCGCCCCCAAGTCCCTGCGGGACGGCCTGATACAGCGCATCACCAAGGAGACCGCGCACCAGCGGGCCGGCCACTCCGCCTACGTCCGTATCAAGGTCAACTCCATGGTCGACGAGGCTGTCATCGACGCCCTCTACCGCGCCTCCCAGGCAGGGGTCCAGGTCGACATCTGGGTACGCGGCATCTGCGCGCTGCGCCCGGGAGTTTCCGGCCTGAGCGAGAACATCCGCGTCCGCAGCATCCTCGGCCGCTTCCTGGAGCACTCCCGGGTCTTCGCCTTCGGCAACGGCGGCGAGCCCGAGGTGTGGCTGGGCAGCGCCGACATGATGCACCGGAACCTGGACCGGCGGATCGAGGCACTGGTGCGGGTCGCCGACCCGGCGCACCGCGCCTCCCTCAACCGGCTTCTGGAGAACGGGACTTCGGACTCCACGTCCTCCTGGCACCTGGGCCCGGACGGCGACTGGACCCGGCATGCGGTGGACGCGGACGGCGCGCCGCTGCGCAACGTACAGGAAATGCTCATTGACGCGCGGAGGCGCCGGCGTGGCCCAGCGACATGACCAGTCGGCCGGGGGGACGTCCGGTCTCATCGGTATCGGATACGACCTCGGCGGTGTCCCCGGAGCCCGGGCCGCGGTGGTGGACGGGCCCGAGGGGAGCCTGTTCGATCCGTACGGGGACGCCGGGCCGGGGACGCCGGGAGCACCGGGGGACAGGGCGAACACGGGGGACACGGGGGACATGGAGGACGGGGAGAGCCCGGCCGGCTCGGGGGAGCCGGTGGGAACGGCGCAGCCGCCGGACTCCGGGGGGACGGCCGGACCGGCGCTGAGCGGGCGCACCTCCGGCGAGGTGCTGTCCGGCTATCTCCACCGCCGGGCCGCGGACTTCCTGCGCAGTCTGCGCCTGCACCGCGAGAGCGGCTCGGACGCCCAGGGCGCGGGCGAGGCGGCCGGGCTGCTGCGCGGCGCCGCCCGCCGGATCAGCGCCACCCTCTACACCTTCCAGCCGCTGACCGACGAGACCTGGGCCGACCAGCTCCGCGCCGAACTGGGTTGGTTGTCCGGCACGCTGGCCCGCGAGCACGCCTGCGCGGCTCGCCGCGAGCGCCTGATGACGGCCCTGCAGCGGCTGACGTCTCCCGCCGCCGGCGCCCCGGCCCCCGATCCGGACGCCGAGAGCGCGCTGTCGGTCGGGGCCGCGCGCGCCGGGGCGCTGCTGGACCGCCAGCTCACCCTCGCCCGCACCCGCGCGCACTCCGCCGCGTTGCAGGCCCTGGGCTCGTCCCGCTTCCACGCCGTCGCCGACTCCGTGGCGGTGCTCGCCTCGGAGGCACAGCTGGCCCGCGCGGTCGCCGAGGTGCCGGCCGCCGAGGCGCTGCCGCAGCTCGTCGAGGGGGCCCACCGGCGCCTGGCGGAAGCCGTCTCCGCCCTCCCGCTGTCCCGCGCCGGCCACCCGTACAACGCCGACGCGCTGACCGCCGACCACCGCCAGGACGCCCCCTGGCACCAGGTGCGGATGCTGGTGCGGCTGAGCCGGTACGCCCAGGAAGTGATCGCACCGGGCTACGACGACCCCCGGCTGGCCGGCGCCGACCGCGCCCTGGAACGCCACCGGGACGCCGCGGAGGCCGCCACCGCCGCCGCCGGCGCCGCCCGCACCCCCCGCATCGCTCCCGCCACGGCCTACGCCCTGGGCGTTCTGCATGCCGACCAGCGCCACGAGGTGGAGGCGGCCCGCTTCGCCTTCGGCCGGGCCTGGCTGCCGCACGCCGGGGGAGGCGCGGCACATGGCTGAGCAGTCGGTGATCCGGGCTGCGGGCTGCGTGCTGTGGCGGCGGTCGGGCTCGGGCGAGGGGATCGAGCTCGCGCTGGTTCACCGGCCCAAGTACGACGACTGGTCACACCCCAAGGGCAAGCTGAAACGGGGCGAGGACGCGCTGTCCGGCGCGATGCGCGAGGTGGCGGAGGAAACCGGCATGACCTGCGCCCCCGGTCCCGAACTCCCCGGCGTCCGCTATCTGGTCGACGCCCGCCCCAAGGAGGTCCGCTACTGGGCGGCCGAGGCCACCGGCGGCTCGTTCGCAGTGAACAAGGAGGTCGACCGCCTGCGGTGGCTCCCGCCCGCCGCGGCCTGCCGCTGTCTCACCCAGGAGCGGGACCGGGAGCTCGTCACCGCCCTGCTCAGCGCCCTGCACGCGACCGGGGAGGGCCTGTGACGGCAGTTGCCGCCAGGACGACGACGCGGACCGGATTGTTGGGCTGGGGGGACGTGCCCATTTGCTGAAGGGCCTGCAGCCCTTCAGCGGCGGTATGCGCGGCGGCGGTTCACGGATCGGCTCTGCGAACCGCCACACCCGGACAAAGGCCGGACCCCCAGGGACGCGCTTTCTGTGTTCCGTGGTGTTGCGGTACCGGATGGTCGGGCATGGGTCTTTCGGCCATGCTCCGCGGTGCCTTCAGAACGGGAACGAATCCCGGTGGGTGAACGAGAACAGAAGGCCGAATACGACGAGCATCGTTACTCCCACGAGGGTGCCCATTTCGGGCTTCTTCCGCGTGATGGCCGCCTTGGCGAGCATGACGATCGACGGTACCCAGCCGGCCAAGTACGCGCCCCACGCCTTGTGTTCGCCGTCCTGCGTTTCGGCGAAGAAGAAGCCGAGGAACGCGAGGAAGATGAAGAAGGCAGGGGATGCTCCGATGTTGTCCGCGACTATCTCGGCCCGCGTTCTCGGAGCCTCTCGCGCTGTTTCTTCCACGTTTCCTTCTCCTGCTCGGGTAGCCCCCGGCCGGTGCGGCGGGGGTGCACGAGTCTAGGTGGGCAAGGGGCGCCGGGTGATGGAGTCGATCATTTCGGGGACGACCCGGTCCGGTGGCTGCGGTGGTTGCGTCGGTGCAGGTGTGCGCGGCGGCGGGGGCCGTGGTGGGGCGTACGGCTGTACGTGCGGGAACAGCCGCAGCCCGCGAGGTCCGGTCTCGACGATGCCCTGGGCATGGCGCAACGTATCGGCATCGCACAGGCGTCGCCCGGCGCCCGGCGCCCGGCGCCCGGCGCCCCGGCGGCATGCGGCTTCAGGCGTTGCCGTCCTTGTCCGGCCGGAGCATGGTGTTCACCGTGAGGGCGGCCGCCATGACCAGGGTGCGCAGCGGCTCCGGCAGCGGGCGCAGGACCTGGAGGTGGTAGTAGTCCGAGCCGCCGATGATGTCCAGGACGATGTCCAGCGCGCCGCGGCCGATCCGGGCCACCTCGGCGCCGGTGTGGTCGGTGATCGTGAACGTGAAGGCGTACCAGCCCTCCGCCTTGATCTGCCCGAGTGTCTGGCCGCCCGCGATCAGGTCGAAGCTGACGTGTCCGATCACCGAATCCTGGACGATCTCGCCGATCGGCGTCCCGTCCGGGCGTTCGACGTTCACCCGGGACTTGATCACCTTGGTGCCCCGGCGCAGCACCAGGAAGGGGACGCCGGCGGGATCGCGGACCTCGAAGCGGCGTGAGAGGTAGCGGTCCATGGTGCTGACGAACCGCAGCGCCTTGCGCGCGGCGTTCTGACCGGTCTCGGCGACCGAGCCGACCTCGGTGCCGTTGCGGTCGCGGACCGCGTAACTCGTGGTGATGTCCACCCACTTGAAGTCCTGCTCGACCAGCAGTAGATCGGCCGCGAGCAGTGCCCCGGGGCCGGGGCCGCCGCCCATCTGCGGGTGGGGCTGCTGCTGGGGCTGCTGGAACTGCTGTGGGGGCTGCTGCTGGGGCGCCTGGGGATAAGGCTGCTGCGCCTGGGGGTAGGGCTGTTGGGCCTGGGGGTAAGGCTGTTGGTCCTGCGGGTACGGCTGCTGCGCCTGCGGGTACGGCTGCGCGGCCTGAGCGTGCTGCTGCTGGGCCTGCGGGTGGGCCTGCTGGGCGGGCGCCTGCTGGTGGGCCTGCTGGGCGGGCGCCTGCTGGTAGCTCTGCTGCGGCGGCACCGCGGCCTGCGCCGGAGCGGGTGCGGCCTGGGCCGGGTGCGGCTGGGTGTGCTCGGTCCAGCGGGAGCCGTCCCACCAGCGCAAAGCCGGTGTGCCGTATGGGTCCTGGTACCAGCCTTGGGGAACCGAGTTCTGCGTCACGGCCGCAACCCTAGCCACCCTCCTACTCGAACGGCGAGGCGAGGGGGGCGCCGCCGCCGCAGGGGCCCGCCCCTGCGGGCAGACCCCTGGGGTGGGGAGGGTCCGGGAGTTTCGCGGACGGGCCGATCGGTCGAATCCGCCGCCGTATCCGTGGGCCGGGCTCAGCCGAGGCCGAGGCCGTACACAAAGACGACGACGCCGCCGTACTGCCCGTATCCGCCGTCGTAGCAGTCCGGGCCGTAGTTCCAGTCGTCGTCGCAGCTCCACCCGTGGGAGGCGGCGTGGGTGGGCGCGGCCGCCGGCGCGGTGGCGGGGGCCGCGCTTGCTGCGCCGGCACCGGCCAGTACGAGGAAGGGCACGGCACACAGTGCTGCGGCTATGCGGTGGGTCCTGGTCTTCGCGCGCATGATCGTCCCCTCTCGGGGCTGATGGGTTGCCGATTCCTCGGCGTATCACTGTGGAGTTCTCCGGGGGAGTTCTCCTGGCCTCACCGCTGCGCGCCGCTGACGCGGGAGGGCCCGGCGCACCGGGCGGGGCGACTTCGCAGGACTCGACCCTGCTTCGCTGGCACCGTTGCCCTCGCAAGGCGGCAACTCAAGGCGGCAACCTCGATCAGATGCCTCATGCAAAGCGTAGGCACCGCGCCCTGGGATGGTCAAACATCTTTTTTCTTGATATGCCCGACCGTGCTCCAGGGCGGGATGCCGTAGCCCCTCGGGTGTTCAGCGCCGCCGCAGCGACGCGTCCGCCACGGCCGGCGGGACGTAATAGCTGTCCGCGCGGTTGAGGTCCGTACCGGGCGGGACGATGGCGTCGATGCGGTCGAGGACGTCGGCGCTCAGCGTGATCTCGGAGCCGTCCAGCAGGCTGTTGAGCTGGTCGAGGGTGCGGGGGCCGATGATGACCGAGGTGACCGCGGGGTGCGCGCGGACGAAGGCGGTCGCGAGGTGCGGGAGGGTGAGCCCGGCCTCGTCGGCGACCTTGGTCAGGGCGCCGACCGCCTCGGCCTTGCGGGCGTTCTCGGGGACGGAGAGGTCGAACTTCTGGGTTTCGAGACCGGCCCGGGAGCTGGCCGACAGGTCGCGGCCGGAGAGCCAGCCCGCACTCAGCGGACCCCAGGTCAGCACGCCCATGCCGTGGCGCTGTGCGGTCGGCAGCACCGCGTTCTCCACGCTGCGGGCCAGCATCGAGTAGGGCGGCTGCTCGCTGCGGAACCGGACGTGGCCGCGCCGCTCGGACGCCCACTGCGCCTCGACGATCTGCTCGGCGGGGAAGGTCGAGCAGCCGACCGCGCGCACCTTGCCGGACCGCACGAGATCGGAGAGCGCGCCCAGCGTCTCGTCGATGTCCGTGGCGGGGTCGGGGCGGTGCATCTGGTAGAGGTCGAGGTAGTCGGTGTCCAGTCGGCGCAGGCTGTCCTCCACCGCGCGGACGAGCCAACGCCGGGAGCTGCCGCGGTGGTTGGGGTCGTCGCCCATCGGGCTGACGGCCTTCGTGGCGAGCACGACGTCCTCGCGGCGCCCCTTGAGCGCCTTGCCGACGATCTCCTCGGACTCGCCCGCGGCGTAGACGTCCGCGGTGTCGACGAAGTTGATCCCGGCGTCCAGCGCACGGTGCACGATCCGCACGCAGTCGTCGTGGTCGGTGTTGCCCCAGGCGCCGAGCATCATCGCGCCGAGCGCGTACTCGCTGACCGAGATGCCGGTGGCGCCGAGGATCCTGCGCTTCATGAACCGCTCCTTGTGCCGGTACGGGGATGCCGCTGCACGGACGCCGGGGCGGCGGTGCGGATGCGGAACCGCGGGTGCGCAGCGGAACGGACACCGCGGGACCGCGGGTGCCGCGGCGGGCCGCACCCGCCGCTGGGCACCACCTTGCGCCGCCGGTACGGAGCGCACCAGGTCCGTCACAGCCTGGGTCCGGCGGAACCACCCATCCGGCGGTGCGTCGCATACTGGAGGGATGCTGCATGCAGAAGTCGAGATCGGTTCGTTCCTCAAGGCGCACCGGGCGGCGCTCGACCCGGCCGGACTCGGCCTGCCCGGCGGGCTCAACCGACGCCGGGTGCGCGGGCTGCGGCGCGAGGAGGTCGCGCAGCTCGCCGGCATCAGCGTGGACTACTACACCCGGATCGAGCAGGGACGGGCGCACGCGATCTCGGATTCCGTGCTGGATGCGATCGCGCGGGCGCTGCGGCTGACGGACGGGGAAGTGACCTATCTGCGGAACGTCGCCGTGCCGCGGCGGCGGGACGCGACGGCCGCCGTGTGCGTGCCGGGGGCGGCCGTGCCCGGTCAGACCGTACGGCCGGAGATCCGGCAGCTGCTGGACGCGATGGCGGACACCGTCCCGGCCATGATCGTCGGGCGGGGCATGGACATTCTCGCCTGGAACGCGCCGGGCGGCCGGGTCGGCTTCGAGCTCGATGCCCTGGAGCCCGGCCGCCGCAATTCGGCGCTGCTGGTCTTCCTGGACCCCACGGCCCGCGAGCTGCACCCGGACTGGCAGCGGCTCGCCGACGAGGTGGTCGGCAATCTGCGGGCCGAGAGCGGCCGCTGGCCCGACGACCCCCGGGTCTGCGCGGTCGTCACCGAACTCCTCGAGCGCAGTGCCGACTTCCGGCGGTTGTGGGAGGCGCAGGCGGTGAGCGAGTGCCTGCGCGGGACGAAGCGGATCGTCAATCCGCTGGTCGGTGAGCTGCTGGTGACGTTCGAGAGCTTCCGGCTGAGCACCGACGCGGACCAGGCGCTGCTGACGTACAGCGCGCCTCGCGGGTCGGTCACCGAAGAGCGGCTGCGGGAGCTGGCGGGCGTGGTGGCGCGCGGCAGGCAGCGGGTCGGGGCGGCGTAGCGGCCCCTGGCGTGTGCATGCCGGACAGTCGGGCGGACCCGGGACCCGGTCCGGCTCCCGGCGCGTGCACGGTGGGGCCCGGCACGTGCACCGTGGGCCGCCCGGCGGGGCTCAGCCCCGGGGCGCCAGCGCCTCCCAGCGCACGGTGACCTCTCCCTGGCGCCGACGCCGGTGGTCGCCGGTGAGCGGCCAGTCCGTCGCCAGGGTGCGGACGGCGGCGAGCCAGCGCTGCCGGGCACCCAGGGCGCCCAGCGGGGCCGCGGCAGCCCAGGCGCGGTCGAAGTCACGCAGGAAGGCATGGACGGGCTCGCCCGGCACATTGCGGTGGATCAGCGCCTTCGGCAGCCGTTCGGCCAGGTCGGAGGGGGCGTGGAGGGAGCCGAGCCGGGTGGCGAAGGTGACCGTGCGCGGACCCTCGGGCCCCAGCGCGACCCACACGTGGCGCCGCCCGATCTCGTCGCAGGTGCCCTCGACCAGCAGCCCGTCGGGCGCCAGCCGTGCGCACAGCCGCTGCCATACGGCGGCCACCGCGTCCTCGTCGTACTGCCGCAGCACATTCGCGGCCCTGATCAGCACCGGAGCGCGCCCCGGCCCGCCGGGCAGCGGCACCTCGAAGCCGCCGTGGACGAAGTCCAGCCCCGGCCGCTCGTACGGCTGGGCGGCCGCCACCCGCGCCGGTTCGATCTCGACGCCGACCACCCGCGCGTCCGGCCGGACCGTCCGCAGCCTGCCCAGCAGCTCCACCGCGGTCCAGGGCGCGGCGCCGTAGCCGAGGTCGACGGCGACGGGGTCGGCGGTGCGGCGCAGCTCGGCACCGTGTTCGGCGGCTATCCAGCGGTCCATGCGGCGCAGCCGGTTGGGGTTGGTGGTGCCGCGGGTGACCGTGCCGACGGGGCGGGAAGGCGTGGCAGGGACGGAGGAGCGGCGGGCCATGGCATCGAGAGTACGGGCCGGGGGACACCCGCCCGGCCCTCAGGTCACGCTTTGGCAAAGTGGCGGGAGAGGGCGCCGGACGGAAATGCATGGGCGACCTCCGTTGTTGGAGGGGGTCGGAGGCGTGTGGACCGCCAGGCCCTAGGAGGTAGCTCGCAGTGAGCCAATACGTATCCCGGCTCCGCGGCCGTCCCCCCGGCCAGTTCGCGGGGCAGGCGAGGCTGCGGCTGCCCGGCGTTCCGCGCCGGCCGCGCCGCGTGGCGATGCTCAGCGTGCACACCTCCCCGCTGCACCAGCCCGGCACCGGCGACGCGGGCGGGATGAACGTCTACATCGTCGAGCTCGCCAAGAAGCTCGCGGCCATCAACATCGAGGTCGAGATCTTCACGCGCGCCACGACGGGCACCCTGCCGCCCACCGTCGAGCTGGCGCCCGGCGTGCTCGTGCGGCACGTCGACGCGGGCCCGTACGAGGGCCTGGCCAAGGAGGAGCTGCCCGCCCAGCTCTGCGCCTTCACCCACGGCGTGATGCAGGCGTGGGCCGGCCAGCGCCCCGGCCACTACGACCTCGTGCACTCCCACTACTGGCTCTCCGGCCACGTCGGCTGGCTGGCCGCGGAGCGCTGGGGCGTCCCGCTGGTGCACGCCATGCACACCATGGCCAAGGTCAAGAACGCCGCCCTCGCCACCGGTGACGCCCCGGAGCCCGCGGCCCGGGTGATCGGCGAGACGCAGATCGTCCGCGCCGCGGACCGCCTGATAGCGAACACCGCCGAGGAGGCGGACGAGCTCGCACGGCACTACGACGCCGAGCCCGGCAAGGTCGCCGTGGTGCACCCCGGCGTCAATCTGGAGCGCTTCCGCCCGATGGCCCCCGGGGCGGCCGACGGCTCCGACGTCGCCGCCAGCCGCGCCGCCGCCCGCGCCCGCCTCGGCCTGCCGCAGGACGCGGTGATTCCGCTCTTCGCCGGCCGGATACAACCCCTCAAGGCCCCGGACATCCTGCTGCGCGCGACCGCCGCCCTCCTGGACGAGGACCCCTCGCTGCGCTCCCGCCTGGTCGTCCCGGTGGTCGGTGGCCCCAGTGGCAGCGGCCTGGCCAAGCCGGAGGGGCTGCAGAAGCTGGCCGCCCGGCTCGGTGTCGCGGACATCGTGCAGTTCCGGCCGCCGGTCGGCCAGGAGCAGCTCGCCGACTGGTACCGCGCGGCATCGGTGCTGGTCATGCCGTCGTACAGCGAGTCGTTCGGGCTGGTCGCCATAGAGGCCCAGGCTTGCGGCACCCCGGTCGTCGCGGCCTCGGTCGGCGGTCTCCCGGTGGCCGTCCGCGACGGCAGCAGCGGCTTCCTCGTCTCCGGTCACGACCCGGCCGACTACGCCCGCGCACTCGGCCGCTTCGTCGCGGACCCGGCGCTGGCGACGCGGATGGGCACCGAGGCCGCCCGGCACGCCCAGTCGTTCGGCTGGGACACCGCCGCCGCGGCGACCGGTGACGTCTACACCGCCGCCATTCAGGAACGCCGGCGTCACCTACGATCCCTGCATGGGTGAGATGACGGATGGCGCGGGTGCGGAAAGCGGTGCGGCGGGCGGGGCGGTGACCCCGACCGAGGTCATCGAGCGCACCCTGCGGGACGCCGAGCTGGAGTGGGACTCGCCGGCCGACGGCAGCTATGTCGTCACCCTCCCCGGCACCCGCAAGCTCTCCACGACCTGCTCGCTGATCGTGGGCAGGCACTCCCTCTCCATCAACGCCTTCGTCGTCCGCCACCCGGACGAGAACCACGAGGCCGTGCACCGCTGGCTCCTCGAACGCAACACCCGCCTCTACGGCGTCAGTTATGCGATCGACAAGCTCGGCGACATCTACCTCGTCGGCAAGCTCCCGCTCGCGGCGGTGACCCCCGACGAACTGGACCGCATCCTCGGCACGGTCCTGGAGAACGCCGACGGCAGCTTCAACACCCTGCTCGAGATGGGCTTCGCGACGGCCATCCGCAAGGAGTACGCCTGGCGGGTGTCCCGCGGCGAGTCCACCCGCAATCTGGCGGCGTTCGCGCATCTGACGGGGCGGGCGTCGCAGTAGCCCCGCGCCCGGTTCTCCGGGGCGAGGCGGCGGCGGGTCGGACCCGCCGGGGGAGTGGGGGCCCGCGTCAGGCCACCGGCGCAGCCGGCGCTGCCGCCTCCGCCGGTACGTCGCCACCCGAAGCCGTGCCCGTGACCGGGGACGTCGGCTGCCGGCCGGCCACCGGCCGCGCGCCCGCCGCCCCCGGCACCCGCCGCAGCAGCACCCCGTACCCGAGGGCCGCCACCGTGCCGACGACCGCGCAGCCCGCCCACAGGGCATCGGCGCCGAAGCGGTCGATGACGACGCCGCCGAGCAGCGGGGCCGTCAGGGAGGCGATGGACCAGGACAGGGCGTACATGCCCTGGTAGCGGCCGCGGCCGTGGAGCGGGGACAGGCGCACCACCAGGCCCATCTGGGTGGGCGAGTTGATGATCTCGCCGAGCGTCCAGACGGTCACCGCGACCGCGTACATGGCGACCGAGCCGGCCAGGGCGGTGAGCCCGAATCCGTAGCCGGCCAGCAGGGACGAGCCGATCAGCAGCATCGCCGGGCTGCGGTGCTCGATGAAGCGGGTGACCGGGATCTGCAGCAGCACGACCAGCACGCCGTTCACCGCGATCACCACGCCGAAGTCCGTGCTGGAGAAGCCGTCCTGACCCATCGACACCGGCATGGAGACGTACGCCTGCTGGAAGAGGAGGGCGAGGAGGAGATTGAGGCCGACGACGGTCATGAAACGGCCGTCGCGCAGGACGGTCAGCATGGAGACCGGGGCGGGGGCCGAGTCCGGGGCCGCGTCGCCGGCGGACGGCGGGGCCGCCTGCGGGCGGGACTCGGGGAGCTTGAGGAAGACGACCAGGGCACAGGTCAGGACCAGCGCGGACTCGCCCAGGAAGAGGGCCAGATAGCCGTGTTCGGCGATGAGTCCGGCGGCCGTGGAGGAGATCGCGAACCCGAGGTTGATGGCCCAGTAGTTGAGGGAGAAGGCCCGCACCCGGTCCTCGGGGGCGACGATGTCCGCCATCATCGCCTGGACGGCGGGTCGGGAGGCGTTGGTCGCCATGCCGACGACGCCCGCCACCGCCGCGATGGCGACCGGGTCCTCCATGAAGCCGAGCAACGCCACGGAGGCCGCCGTCGACAACTGCGCGATCAACATCGTGGGCCGGCGGCCGAGCCGGTCGGTCAACACCCCGGCGCCGATCGACGACACGACGCCGCCGAGGCCGTAGAGCGCGCCGACCAGGCCCGCGTAGGACGCCGAGTAGCCGCGCTCGACGGTCAGATAGAGCGCCAGGAAGGTGGCGACGAAGGCGCCCAGCCGGTTGATCAGGGTGCTGGTCCACAGCCACCAGAACTGGCGCGGGAGCCCGGAGACGCTCTCCACGGCGGCCTGCCGCAGGCGGGCCAGGGCCGGTGGGCGAGTGATGGATGTGGACATGACAGTTCCCCCGTGACGGTGACGCGTGACGTTTGGTGCGGTGGGCGGATGGGTGGTGGCGGATGGGCGGGTGGTGTGGGCGCGCGGTGCCGGTGGTGCCGGTGGTGCGCGAGGCCGGTCCGCGAGAGGCCGGTGCGCGAGCGGGTTGTGTAAGTGGTGCAGAAGCAGTTCGTATCTTACCGATCGCATCGCTCCCACCGCCAGCGAGTTGACGGGAACCGTCACATGTCGCCGAGCCGCCCACGTCCCGGACCCCCGCAAGGTCGTCACCGGGATTCGATTACGCTCGAGGCCATGGCCGACGCACCGTACAAGCTGATCCTCCTCCGCCATGGCGAGAGCGAGTGGAACGCGAAGAACCTGTTCACCGGCTGGGTGGACGTGAACCTCAACGAGAAGGGCGAGAAGGAGGCGGTCCGCGGCGGAGAGCTGCTCAAGGACGCCGGTCTGCTCCCCGACGTGCTGCACACCTCCCTCCAGAAGCGCGCCATCCGCACCGCGCAGCTGGCCCTGGAGGCCGCCGACCGCCACTGGATCCCGGTCCACCGCAGCTGGCGGCTGAACGAGCGCCACTACGGTGCGCTCCAGGGCAAGGACAAGGCGCAGACGCTCGCCGAGTTCGGCGAGGAGCAGTTCATGCTCTGGCGCCGTTCGTACGACACCCCGCCGCCCGCCCTGGAGGACGGCTCGGAGTTCTCGCAGAGCGACGACCCGCGCTACGCCGACATCCCCAGCGAGCTGCGCCCGCGCACGGAGTGCCTCAAGGACGTCGTCACCCGCATGCTGCCGTACTGGTACGACGGCATCGTCCCGGACCTCGTCGCCGGCCGCACGGTCCTGGTCGCCGCCCACGGCAACAGCCTGCGCGCCCTGGTCAAGCACCTCGACGGCGTCTCCGACGCGGACATCGCCGGCCTGAACATCCCCACCGGCATCCCCCTCGCCTACGAGCTGGACGCCGACTTCCGCCCGGTCAAGCCCGGCGGCACGTACCTCGACCCGGAGGCCGCCAAGGCCGCCATCGAGGCCGTGAAGAACCAGGGCAAGAAGAAGTAACACGCCCGGATCAAGCCCCCTGCCTGCGGTTCTTCCGCTGGTAGGGGGCTTGACGCTGCTCTGGGGGCGTCGTTGGGCCGTCAGCCGCTCGGCGAGGTCGGGTCGAAGGCGGTGGCCACAGGTCCCACAGGTCTTCGGGACGCCGCTCACCCTCTGACCGAGCCTGACTCCCGAGCTCCCGAGCTCCCGAGCTCCCGAGCTCCCGAGCTGACGTATCGGCGGCTACGCGCGGGCGCAGGCACAGCCCGTAGGGTTTCGCCCATGGTGACGGCGACTGTCCGCGAGTGGCGCGACGAGGAAGGGTGGGGAGTGCTCGACTCCCCCGAGACGCCCGGGGGTTGCTTCGGCCACTTCTCCGACATCCGGATGACCGGCTTCCGCACACTGTCGCCCGGACAGCGAGTCGACCTCACGTGGGAGGCACCCGGCTTCAAGCAGGACGGGTACGACTACCGCGCCGTGAGCATCGTGCCCAGGCCCGCCTGACATCCACCTGACATCGACGACGGCGTACGGCCGCGACCCCACACCGCGCGCTGCGACCTCGCCCTCCGCCAGCGGCGTCGGCGTCGGCAGTCGATCCCGGCGCGGCACGACCCGTCAGGCCGAAGCGCCGGGCCCCGTCCCGCCCTCACCTCGGGCACCTGTTCCCGAGGTGAGGCTCGGCGCGGCGGTACGGAGCCAATCGGCAAGCACGGAGAAGTCGTCCTCGGTGAGGCCCTCGGCCGGGTCGACACGGTGAAGCAGCGAGGGTCCCTGGTGCTGCGCAGCGACCCAGAGTCGATCCATACCGCTGATCTCGTCGTCGACCCAGATGAACGGGTGATGGCCGGCCCACTCCACGAGGGGGCGGGTCTTCCAGTGCAGGCCGCGCGGGCCGTCGTCGGCGGAGGCTTCGGGCCACCCCACCACAGGCAGCCTGGGCAGCCCGATCCGCGGGGCGACGGACTCGTTGGCCTCCTCCCCCCACGTCGACGCCCACACCAGGTCGCACCCGAGCGCCAACAGGCGCGGCCCGACGGCGCGGTCGAGCCGCCCGAGCAGGGGGTTCCTCTGGTCAGGGGGCACTTCGGGGCCGGCGGCAGGGCTCTGAAGCCGGCCGGGCGACGACCCGAACGGGATGAGGGGTCCGTCGACGTCGAGGAAGAGGAGGGGGCGCTCCACTGCGTGGGTCACGGCGGCACGATAACCCTGCGCGGGGAGTGCCGACACTGTCCCTTCGATGCACGACTCGCTGCCTCGACGGCCGACACGTCATCGCCCCGCCTGCCATATGCCCGTGCCCGTGCCCGAGCGAGAAGAAGGAAGCCCTGCCTTCCGGCCCTGCCTTCCGGCCCTGCCTTCCGGCCCTGTCTTCCGGCCCTGCCGCGCCGACGGGCCGGGAGGCGCCCGGACTCCTCAACCGTCGCGTCTCCTGGGGTGCGGGTCGCCCGCCGCGCCGCGGCCCGTTTCGGAGTCCGCGAGCTCGCGGCACCAGGGGCAGTCGTCCGCCGGGTGGTCGCCGCCGGGGGTGTCGAGCCAGTAGGCGCCGAGGAGCTCGGGGTTGACGCCCGCGCGGTACTCGTCGTGGGTGGGCGGTGCCTGCGAGGAGTCCTGTCCGGGCTGCGATTTCTTCGAGGGGTTCATGCGTGGGCCAACGCTTCGGGGCGGCCGGCCGCTATGGGGACCTGCGGTTTCGGGATGCATTTGTGACAAAAGGGACCGAAAGCGATGTTTCGCCCGATGGGTGGCGCCGGCCGGCGCCGCGGACGACGCAGCGGCCCCGACCGGCACATTCGCCGGTCGGGGCCGCGTCACGCTTCGTGGTGGTCAGCCGCAGCCACCGCCGCACTGGCAGGAGCCGCCGGACTGGCAGCCGCAGCTGCAGCCGGGACCGCAGCTGCAGCTGCCGCGCAACGGGAGCGGCGGGTGCACGGCGGCCGTCGGGGCGCCGTGCAGCGGGATGAGGTTGGGCGAATCCGCCGTGAGTGCCATGTATTGCCTCCTAGGGGTCACCTTGGTGCCCATTGCAAGCCCAGCCGGCGAGGCGCGTCAACGGCGCGTGGAGGCACACGTCAATGGCGTGCGGTGGCGAACGGTGGCCCGGTGCGGCCGCTATGCGCCCTCGACCTGCGTCGGCGGGGCGATCTCGTCGGCGTGCTCACCGGTGACCAGGTAGACGACCCGCTTGGCCACCGAGACCGCGTGGTCCGCGAAGCGCTCGTAGTAGCGGCCCAGCAGGGTCACGTCCACGGCCGTCTCGATGCCGTGCTTCCAGCGGTCGTCCATCAGGTGCTGGAAGAGGGCGCGGTGCAGCAGGTCCATCGCGTCGTCGTCCTGCTCCAGCTGGAGGGCCAGGTCGACGTCCTTGGTGATGATGACCTCGCCGGCCTTGGCCATCAGGCGCTGCGCCAGCTGCCCCATCTCCAGGATGGTGGCATGCAGATCGCGCGGTACCGCGGTCTCCGGGAAGCGCAGCCGCGCCAGCTTGGCCACATGCTGGGCCAGGTCGCCCGAGCGCTCGAGGTCGGCGCTCATCCGCAGCGACGTGACGACGATCCGCAGGTCGGTGGCGACCGGCTGCTGCCGGGCCAGGAGGGCGATGGCCCGCGCCTCCAGGTCGCGCTGGAGGTCGTCGACCTTCTCGTCGGCGGCGATCACGCTCTCGGCCAGCTTGAGGTCCGCATCGAGTATCGCCGTGGTGGCGCGCCCGATCGCGGAGCCGACGAGCCGGGCCATTTCGACCAGGCCCTCGCCGATCGAATCCAGCTCCTCGTGGTACGCGTCCCGCATCAGTGACCTTCTCTCGCATCGAGTGGCATCGGGTGGTGGTGGGGGATGGGCGGATGTCCGGTGGTTCCCACGCTCCCACGCCCCGTGTCCGGGTGGCCCGTACTCCGGGAAGCCGGCCCGGGCCCGTAGGCTCCGTCACCCACCCCCTCACCGTGCGGGCAGATCGCGACCTGCCGTCCCACCCGGAGTGAACCGCCACCGACATGAAGGTGAACTCTGGGCGACATGACCGCTGCCCCGGGGCGGGCCGACCGCTTCCCCGGCGCCGCCCGGCGCGAGGAGGACCGTCGCACTCGCTTCCCCAAGGGCCGCCTGGGGACCTCCGCGCGCCCTCTCCGGCCCTCCGGAGTGAATCCGCACCGACGTCACGGTGAACTCTGGGCGACGGGTGTTCGAGCAGACGCCCGCACGGCTGGGGAAGTGTCCGACGTGCCGCATACGCTGGAGCCATGAACGTGGACGCGGCCGTTGCCGCAGTGGCAGCGATCGCCGGGTTGTGCACCGGCGTCTTCGCCATGCTGGCCTTCCGTTGGAGCGAGCGGGACCAGGCCAAGCCCACGCGGATGTCCCTGCACACCGACGCCGTGCTGCCACCCGGCGTGGACACCGTGCTCTCGGTGCTCCGCTCCTCAGCCGTCGTCCTGGACGAGGCCGATTCCGTCGTCAAGGCCAGCTCCGCCGCCTACGCCCTCGGGCTGGTCCGCGGCGGCAAGCTCGCCGTCGAACCGATGATGCAGATGGCCCGCGACACCCGCCGGGACGGCGAGATACGCCAGGTCGAGCTGGACCTGCCGCGCCGCGGCACGGGCCGCGGCGACGCGCTCGCGGTCTCCGCCCGGGTCGCCCCGCTCGGCTCCCGGCTCGTCCTGCTGCTGGTCGAGGACCTGACCGAGGCCCGGCGCATAGAAGCGGTCCGCCGGGACTTCGTCGCGAACGTCAGCCATGAGCTCAAGACCCCCGTCGGCGCCCTCTCCCTCCTCTCCGAGGCCGTGATGGACGCCAGCGACGACCCCGAGGCGGTCACCCGCTTCGCCGGCCGGATGCAGAACGAAGCCACCCGCCTGACCAACCTCGTCCAGGAGCTCATCGACCTCTCCCGGGTGCAGAACGACGATCCGCTGGAGGACGCCGAGCCCGTCCGGGTGGACGAACTGGTCGCCGAGGCGATGGACCGCTGCCGCCAGCAGGCCGGCACGAAGCAGATCACCATGGCCGCCGGTGGCGCCGCCGACCTGCATGTATGGGGCAATCGCGGCCAGCTCGCGGCCGCCCTGGGCAATCTCGTCGAGAACGCCGTCAACTACTCCCCGGCCCGGACCCGGGTCGGTATCGCCGGCCGCCATGTGACGGCGCCCGGGGGAGACCTGATCGAGATCGCGGTGACCGACCAGGGCATCGGGATCTCCGAAAAGGACCGGGACCGTGTCTTCGAGCGGTTCTACCGCGTGGACCCGGCGCGTTCGCGCGCCACCGGCGGGACCGGACTGGGTCTCGCCATCGTCAAGCACGTGGCCGCCTCCCACGGCGGAGAGGTCACGGTGTGGAGCGCCGAGGGACAGGGCTCCACCTTCACCCTGCGTCTCCCGGAAGCCGGTGCCGTACGCGACCGCGAACGGCCCGCCGACCTCACCGCGGAGGGCCTCGACGACGAGGACCGCCCGTACGAGACCTTCAACGATCCACTTCCAGCTCACCCCGCCCCGGAGGTCCTTCCGTGACCCGAGTGCTTGTCGTCGAGGACGAGGAATCGTTCAGCGACGCACTGTCGTACATGCTCCGCAAGGAGGGTTTCGAGGTCGCCATCGCGGCTACGGGCCCCGACGGACTGGACGAGTTCGAGCGCAACGGCGCCGACCTGGTCCTGCTGGACCTGATGCTGCCGGGCCTGCCCGGCACCGAGGTCTGCCGCCAGCTGCGTGGCCGTTCCAACGTCCCGGTCATCATGGTGACCGCCAAGGACAGCGAGATCGACAAGGTCGTCGGCCTGGAAATAGGAGCCGACGACTACGTCACCAAGCCCTTCTCCTCCCGTGAGCTGGTCGCCCGCATCCGCGCGGTGCTCCGCCGCCGGGGCGAGCCGGAGGAGGTCGCCCCGCAGGCCCTGGAGGCCGGACCGGTCCGGATGGATGTGGACCGCCACGTCGTCACGGTCTCCGGCGGCAAGGTGGACCTGCCCCTGAAGGAGTTCGACCTCCTGGAGATGCTGCTGCGCAACGCCGGCCGGGTGCTGACCCGGATGCAGCTCATCGACCGGGTGTGGGGCGCCGACTACGTGGGCGACACCAAGACCCTGGACGTGCACGTCAAGCGGCTGCGCGCCAAGATCGAGCCCGACCCGGGCGCGCCGCGCTTCCTCGTGACGGTCCGCGGCCTGGGCTACAAGTTCGAGCCGTAAGCCGTGCCCGGCGACGACCGGTCAGCCGCTCACGCCTGTGCACGTCCGCGCCGTACAGGTCTGCGCCGTGCACGCCTCAGGGCGCCCCTCCGGACCGGAGAGGCGCCCTGAACGCTGCTGCGGGCCGTGGCGGCCGGCTCGGCTCCCGAGGGGGCGCCGGCGAGCCGCCGCGGCTCAGTGGCCGGCGTGCGCCGACGTGGAGGCCGCGCCGGTCGGCGTGCTGGACCCCGACGGCTCGGTGGACTCCGAGGGCTTGCCCGTCCCGGACGGGCTCGCGCTGGTGGAGGGCGAGGCGGAGGGCTGCGGCAGCCGGTCGGGGCCGAAGCCCTGGAAGTAGTTCTTCGCCGGGACGACGTAGGCGCCGAGCTGCACCTTGCCGGTGGAGCTCAAGGAGAACGTCAGGGGCTGGAGGTTGCCGTCCTTGACCGCCTCGCGGCCGCTCGACAGGACGGCCGTGGGGTTGCCCTTGCCGCCGAGCACGACGGACCCGCCGGCCGGCACGGTGATCGGGCCCGCGGCACCCTTGGCGGGCGTCAGCTTCGCCGACATGCCGGTGCCGTCCACCGAGATCGCGGTCAGCTTCTGGTCCGTGCGCCCGCCGTTGAACAGCGTCGCGCTGATCACGGCCGGGCCCTTGGCGTTCAGGTCGGGCTGGGTGATCACATTGGCGTTCTGGATCTTGATGTCGCCGACGGCGGTCGCGGCGTTGTCCGGCTTGACCTGCAGCGTCTGCGCGTCGCTACCGGCCCCGCACGCGGAGAGCGTGAAGGCGGACAGCGAGAGGACGGTGGCGGCGAGGACGCCGCGTCGAAGGCTGCGGCTCACGGCGGCGGCATCTCCTAGACGAGCTACGGCGGCCGAACGTGGTGCCCGGTCGCGGATGGGCGGCTGGGGCGGCAGTGCGTACGCGTCATGAAGACGGGCACGTAAAGCCGCCCTAAGGGTGTGTCAGCGCCGCTAGGTTACCGAGCCGCCTTCGCGCCGCCGCACCCGACCCGCCCCCAGCGCGATCACGCTCCCCGCGGGGCGCGCCGGCGCCCGCCGCGGAGTCCGCCCCGAAGCCCTCCGGGAACCGTTCCCGCGCTCCTCCCAGCGCGGCAGTTCCCCGGATCCCCACCCGGAAGACACCGGTGAACGATCCGGGAAGGATCACACGAAGGGTCGCAGGCCGGATCCGGATGCCTTCCCGGCGTGTCCCGAGAACGTCCCTGAATAATCCCCAGGATGTTCTCAAGTGTTCTCAGGTGTTCTGAAGGAGGAGGCCGGACGACGGTCGGGTCGGCCGGGGTGTTTCCCCCGGTGAAAAGCGGTATTCGCAGGGAATGCGGACGCCTCGGGGAATTGATCACCACGCCCGGCCGGCGTCCGGTGATCAATTCCGGAATCCCGTCCGAGCCGCCCGCGAGCAACCGAACGGAGTAACTGAAGTCGCTCATACGGATCGCCGCAAAACGGGATGTTCGACACGCTGATCGTCGGGTTCCGGGTGTGTGGCGGGCGGGTTTCCGCTCACCTGTGAAGCCCCTCCCACCTGCGAATACCCGCACAGAAGGCCCCCTCGCAGCACGTTCCGGCCGCTGTTGTCAAGCCCCGAGATATGCCCTGACCTGCGAAAACGCCATTCAGAACGGTCCGTTCCCGTGTTAGCATGGATAGCCACGGAAGGGGTACCTGTCACATGACGTTCAAGGTTGGCGACACCGTGGTCTATCCCCATCACGGGGCCGCGCTGATCGAGGCCATCGAAACTCGCCAGATCAAAGGCGTGGACAAGACCTACTTGGTGCTGAAGGTCGCCCAGGGCGACTTGACTGTTCGTGTGCCAGCGGACAATGCGGAGTTCGTCGGCGTGCGCGACGTGGTTGGTCAGGACGGGCTGGACCGGGTCTTCGAGGTGCTCCGAGCACCGTATGCCGAAGAGCCGACGAACTGGTCCCGTCGCTACAAGGCAAATCTCGAGAAGCTCGCGTCGGGCGACGTGATCAAGGTCGCCGAGGTAGTTCGCGACCTGTGGCGTCGTGAGCGCGAGCGCGGACTCTCCGCCGGTGAGAAGAGGATGCTCGCCAAGGCGCGCCAGATCCTGGTGAGCGAGCTCGCCCTCGCGGAGAACACCAACGAAGACAAGGCCGAGGCCCTGCTCGACGAGGTCCTCGCGTCCTGACGACGCCCCAGCGTCGAGCAAGTCAGTGCGTTCATCACGTCAGTGCGTCAATCAAGCCAGTCACGCGAGACGTCATGGTGGGTCCAAGCTTGATATGACGTGATCGACGTAGCGATGCCGCGGTGCCCGAGCGACGACCGCCTCCCGAGGGAGGGGTCTGTTGCCGGGCGCTGCGGCATATCTGCGACGTATGAACCGGGCCAGAAGTGACGGAGACCCGGCCCCACGTACCTGTGGTGTGCCGGGCTGGGGCAGCTGCTTCGACCGATGTCACGGAAGGGTCCGGTCGAGCGTTGCGCCCGGCACCCCCCAAGCTCTGCAAGCAGGGGGTCCCTCCAGGCCATACCCACCTCGGCCGAGGAAACAAACCTGTCTGCGCCAATTCCGGGCTCGCCCCGGACTCCGGAGCCCTTGATGCCAGATCCTTCCCGTCCGATCCGCACCGCCGCCGTGATCCCCGCGGCCGGCCGCGGCGTCCGCCTCGGTCCCGGCGCCCCGAAGGCGCTGCGCGCGCTGGGCGGCACTCCCATGCTGGTGCACGCCGTCCGCGCGATGGCCGCCTCGCGCGCGGTCTCCGTGGTCGTCGTGGTCGCCCCGCCCGACGGAGCCCGCGAGGTCCGCAGTCTCCTCGACGAACACCCGCTCAGCGACCGCACCGACCTGCTGGTCGTCCCCGGTGGCGAGACCCGTCAGGAGTCCGTGCGGCTCGGGCTGGCCGCGCTGCCGGACGCCGTCGACGTGGTGCTGGTCCATGACGCCGCCCGCCCGCTGGTGCCCGTCGAGACGGTCGACGCGGTGGTCGCCGCGGTGCGGGCCGGCGCCCCGGCGGTCGTCCCGGCGTTGCCGCTCGCCGACACCGTCAAGCAGGTCGAGCCGCGGGACGAGGGCGCCCCGGAGCCGGTCGTCGGCACCCCGGAGCGCGCTCTGCTGCGCGCCGTGCAGACGCCGCAGGGCTTTGACCTGGCGACCCTGCGCAAGGCGCACGACACCCTCGTCGAGGGCGAGGGCGCCACCGACGACGCCGGGCTGGTCGAGCGGCTCGGGCAGCCGGTCGTGGTCGTCCCCGGGCACGAGGAAGCGTTCAAGGTGACCCGGCCGCTGGACCTGGTCCTGGCCGAGGCCGTACTCGCCCGTAGGAGGGCCACCGATGGTTACGTCTGAGCCGGCCGCCGAGGCCGACGGTCTTCCCGGCATCCCCCTCGTCGGCATCGGCACGGATGTGCACGCCTTCGAGCAGGGCCGTGAGCTGTGGTGCGCCGGTCTGCTGTGGGACGCCGCCGAGAGCGACGGATACGGCCTGGCCGGGCACAGCGACGGGGACGTCGCCGCGCACGCCGCCTGCGACGCGCTGTTCTCGGCCGCGGGGGTCGGCGACCTCGGCGCGCACTTCGGCACCGGCCGCCCCGAGTGGTCCGGCGCCTCCGGGGTGACGCTGCTGGCCGAGGCCGCGCGGATCGTGCGGGCCGAGGGCTTCGCGATCGGCAATGTCGCGGTGCAGGTCATCGGCGTCCGCCCGAAGGTCGGCAAGCGGCGGGACGAGGCGCAGAAGGCGCTGTCGGCGGCGGTCGGGGCGCCGGTCTCGGTGTCCGGCACGACATCCGACGGCCTGGGGCTGACCGGGCGCGCCGAGGGTCTGGCGGCGGTGGCCACGGCGCTGGTGGTCCGTACGGCCTGACGCGCGGTGCGGCGCGTGGCCGGCGTCCGCCGGCCCGGAAATCTCCGGCCCGGCAGGGGAATGCCGCGCCCCGTAAGGGTGTTGATCAGCTACGGAGTACACGAACCACCCGGATCCGGCCGGCCGCCGGATCCCGGGACGACCGGATCGGCTCGCAGGAAGGACCCGCTCGTGACTGCATCCCTCTCCGACGACCTCAAGCAGCTCCTCGACTCTCCCGTCTTCGTGAACGTGGCGACGATCCAGCCCGACGGCAGCCCCCAGGTCTCCCCGGTCTGGGTGAAGCGGGACGGCGACGATCTGCTGATCTCGACGACCGTCGGGCGCCGCAAGGAGGCCAATCTCCGCCGCGATCCGCGCGTATCGGTCGTCGTGCAGCCCTTCGACGCCCCGTACACCTATGCCGAGGTCCGCGGGTCCGCCTCGCTGACCACCGAGGGCGGCCAGGAGCTGATCGACGAGCTGTCCCGGAAGTACACCGGCAAGCCGTACGCGGAGTTCAACCCGGCGGCGGGAGACGACGCCGAGCGGGTCGTCGTCCGGATCACCCCGCGCAAGGTGGTCGGCCGCGTCTGACCATCCGAGCGCCCCGGCATTCCGGGTGAATCGGGCGAGTGTCACGGTTGTGTGACCCGGTGGCCGAGGGGGCACGGGGCACCGTCCCGTTCCGACTACCCTGGTTCCGTGACGATTCGCCTGTACGACACCAGCGCCCGGCAGATTCGCGATTTCACCCCGCTCACGCCGGGCTGTGTCTCGATCTACCTGTGTGGTGCCACCGTGCAGGCCGCCCCGCACATCGGGCACATCCGGTCGGGGCTGAACTTCGACATCATGCGCCGCTGGTTCGACTACCGCGGCTACGACGTCACGTTCGTGCGCAATGTGACGGACATCGACGACAAGATCATCCAGAAGTCGGCCGAGCAGGGTCGCCCGTGGTGGTCGATCGGGTACGAGAACGAGGTCGCCTTCAACACGGCGTACGACACCCTCGGCTGCCTGCGCCCGACGTACGAGCCGCGGGCGACCGGGCACGTCCCGGAGATGATCGAGATGATGCGCGGGCTGATCGAGCGCGGCCACGCCTATGCCGTCGACGGCGACGTCTACTTCGACGTGAAGTCCTTCCCCGGTTATCTGCAGCTGTCCAACCAGGACTTGGACCACCTCAAGCAGCCGTCCGGCGACGGCGAGACGGGTAAGCGCGACCCGCGCGACTTCGCCATGTGGAAGGCGGCCAAGGAGGGCGAGCCCAGCTGGGAGACCCCTTGGGGCCGCGGGCGCCCCGGCTGGCACCTGGAGTGCTCGGCGATGGCGCACAAGTACCTGGGTTCGAGCTTCGACATCCACGGCGGCGGCGTCGATCTCGTCTTCCCGCACCACGAGAACGAAATCGCGCAGGCCAAGGGCTTCGGCGACGACTTTGCCGCGTACTGGTCGCACAACGCCTGGGTGACCATGAGCGGCGAGAAGATGTCCAAGTCGCTGGGCAACTCCGTGCTCGTGTCGGAGATGGTCAAGCGCTGGCGGCCCATCGTGCTGCGGTACTACCTGGGCACCCCGCACTACCGCTCCATGATCGAGTACAGCGAGGAAGCACTGCGCGAGGCGGAGTCGGCGTTCGCCCGGATCGAGGGCTTCGTCCAGCGGGTCGTCGAGAAGGTCGGGACCGTCGAGCCCGCGCCCGACGTGCCGCCGGCGTTCGCCGAGGCGATGGACGACGACCTGGGCGTGCCGCAGGCGCTCGCGATCGTGCACACCACCGTCCGGCAGGGCAACTCCGCGCTGACCGCCGACGACAAGGAGTCGGCCGTGGCCCGGCTCGCCGAGCTGCGGGCGATGCTCGGGGTGCTCGGCCTGGACCCGCTCGACGAGCGCTGGTCCGGCGGCACGGCGGACCGCGGCGAGGATCTGCACGGCGTCGTGGACTCTCTCGTACGCCTCGTTCTCGACCAGCGGCAGTCGGCCCGCGCGCGCAAGGACTACGCCACCGCCGACGCCATCCGCGACCAGCTCCAGCAGTCCGGCCTCGCCATCGAGGACACCCCGTCCGGCCCGCGCTGGTCGCTGTCCTGACTGCCGCCCCGAACGCCGTCCCGAAGCCTGTCACGACCCCCGGCGACCAGCCGGATTCGCCCTTCCCGGCGGCCGCGGGCGACACTCAATCCATACGTACGTACCCACTCCACGTCGCGAGACGTCGAGAGCAGTGAAGAAACAGGTGACCCATGGCCGGCAACAGCCAGCGCAGGAACCGCCGCACGTCCAACAAGAAGGGCGCCCAGGTCGGCAGTGGCGGTAAGCGGCGCCGGAGCCTGGAGGGCAAGGGCCCGACCCCGCCCGCCTCCGCACGCAAGGGCCACGTCAAGAACCGCGTCGCCAATGCCAAGGCGAAGCAGGAGTCCAAGCGCCCGGCCCCGCGCCGGGGCGGCGCCAAGGGCACCGCGGAGCTGGTCGTCGGCCGCAACCCGGTCTTCGAGGCGATCCGGGACGGCGTGCCCGCGACGAACCTCTACGTCCAGCAGTTCATCGACTCCGACGAGCGGGTGCGCGAGGCGCTCCAGCTCGCCGCGGACCGCGGCACCATCAACCTGATGGAGGCCCCGCGCCCCGAGCTGGACCGGATGACCAACGGCCTCAACCACCAGGGCCTGGTCCTGCAGGTGCCGCCGTACGACTACGCGCACCCCGAGGACCTGGCGGCGGCCGCGTTCGACGACGGCGTCGACCCGCTGATCGTCGCGCTCGACGGCGTCACCGACCCGCGCAACCTCGGTGCGGTCGTCCGCTCCGTGTGCGCCTTCGGCGGCCACGGCGTGGTCGTGCCGGAGCGCCGGGCGGCCGGGATGACGGCCGGTGCGTGGAAGACCTCGGCGGGCACCGCGGCCCGTACGCCGGTCGCGCGCGCCACCAACTTGACCCGGACCCTGGAGTCGTACCAGAAGGCGGGCCTGACGGTCGTCGGCCTGGCCGCGGACGGCGAGCTGGAGCTGCAGGACGTCGAGGCGCTGGACGGCCCGGTCGTCATCGTGGTCGGCAGCGAGGGCAAGGGCCTGTCGCGGCTGGTCGGCGAGACCTGTGACGTCCGCGTGCGGATCCCGATGCCGGGCGGCGCCGAGTCGCTGAACGCCGGTGTCGCGGCCGGTGTGGTCCTGTGGGAGGCGGCGCGCCGCCGCGCCTGAGTGACGGGCGCCCCGGGCCGGAAGGCGGTATGCCGCAGCCCGGGGCAAAGCCTGACGCTCCGTCCCTCTTCCTCGTATCCCCCGATCTTTTGACGGGTCTCGGACAGTTCGGGCCGGTCAAGGCAGTGTCTTAACCGCGGGTCACTCGGTTAGATGAGCGTGGACACCAGAACACCCCGCACGCCTACGGGGGGACGCTCGCCGGGCTTCGATGACGAGCCCATCCTGAGCTCGGTCAAGGTGCCGTGCGATCCCGCGCAGGTCATTGTCAACCATGCCAGTTTCCGTGTGCAGCTCGCCGCGCCCGTGGTCAGCACCATGGCCGACACCACGCGCATCCCCGTCATCCGGGGGTCGTCCGCCCCTGCCAGACGGCGGGCGCCGGTGGTGTGGAGCGGCCGGACGACACCGGGCGGCACGGCCGGCGCCACCACCCAGCTCCTGCACGCGGTACGCAACGCGGGCATCGGCCTGGACGGCGGCCAGGGCGAGGAGGTCGGGACCACCCAGGTCCTGCCCCGGCTCCGCCTCGACGGCGCCCCCGCCTCGACCGTGGTCGGCCAGCGCGGCCCCATCGACTCCGACACGACCCTGCTGCGCGGCGTACGCCCGGTGGGCAGCGCCTACGGCGACAACGCCTACGGCCGAGGTGGCCGTGCCGACGACGGCTACGACGACGACCGCTTCGAGGCCCGGGACAGCTACGACGGCAAGCGGCGCGCCGGCGACTCCGTACGGCACGCGTACTACCCCGGCCGCCGGATGAACCTCGGCGTCGTCCTGCTGCCGCTGCGCATCTTCCTCGGCCTGATCTCCGTCTACGCCGGCATGGGCAAGCTCTGCGACCCCGTGTACTTCGACGGCGGCGAGCGGGGCTCGATGGTCAAGTGGCTGCTGTCGCTGGACCCCTGGGCCCTGGCCGTGCCGCTGCGCGACTTCGCCGTCTCGCACCCGGTGGGCGCGGGCCTGACCGTCGCCTTCCTGCAGGTCGTCGTCGGCGTACTGACCATCTGCGGACTCTGGCAGCGGCTCGCCGCGTCCATCGGCGCGCTGCTCTCCGCGGCCCTGCTGATGACCGTCAGCTGGCGCACGGTCCCCGCCTACGACGCGCCCGACATCATCTACCTCGCCACCTGGAGCCCGCTGATCATCGCGGGCGCCCCGGTCTACTCCATGGACGGGCGACTGGCCGGCGAGGCATGGCGGCGGCTCGGCCCGCGCGTCGAGGTCGGCGAGCTGCGGCGCCGGGTGCTGCGCCGCGGTGCCGTGATGACCGCGATGGTGGCCGGACTGACGCTGCTCGTCGGGTCGCTGCTCGGCGGCGCCGTACGGTCCGCGACGGTCGCGCCCGTACCGCGGCCCGGTGAGCCCGCGATCAACAACCTGCCCGGCTCCCCGCTGCCCCGCCCCGGCAGGACGGCCACCCGGCCCGGCCAGCGCCACTCCGGCATCAGCGCGCCGCGGCTCCGCGGCACGCCGTCCGCGGACGCCTCGCACCGCGCCAAGCGGCACCGTCCGTCCGTCTCGACCGCGCCCACCGCGGGCACGACCAGCGGCGCCACCCAGCCCGGCGGTGCGACCACCAGTGGGCCGCCGCAGCGGGTCGCCCCGTCCCGGGTCCCGGTGCCCAGCCACGCGACGCCGAGCTCCGGCGGCACGGGCGGCGGCACCACCGGTGGCGGTACGGGCGACGGCTCCTCGGGCTCCGGCGACTCCGGCCGCGGCAGCACACTGGGCGGCCTCCTGGGCTGACCCGCCCGGGCCGACCGCACCTGGAGACATGCGCAGCTGTCCCCGACCACCGCAGAGGTGGCCGGGGACAGCTGTGTGACGGGGGGGAGGCGTCGGAGCGTCGTGGGGTGCCGGGCCGGACGGAGGCGCGGCGCGCCCGGGCTCAACGGCCCTGTGTGCCCAGCTCCTTGGCTGCCTCGTTCAGGTCCTTGGCGGTGTCGATGGCGCGCCAGTAGGACCCGTGCGGGAGCGGGTAGCCGGCCAGCCGGCGCTCGCGGGCCAGGCGCGGGAAGGTGGTGCGCTCGTGGTCGCCCCGGGCGGGCAGCAGGTCCTTGAAGGCCGCGGAGAAGGCGTAGACGCCCGCGTTGATGAGGTACGGCGAGGGCGGGGACTCGATGAAGTCCAGGACGTGTCCGAACGCGTCGGTCTCGACGACGCCCCAGGGGATCCGCGGGCGGGCCAGCGCGAGGGTGGCCTCGGCGTCGCGCTCGTGATGGAAGGCGGCCATCTCGCGAAGCGGGAAGCGGGTCCAGATGTCGCCGTTGGTGGCGTACCAGGGCTCGTCCGGGCGGGGGAGGGAGGCGGCGGCGTACTTGAGTCCGCCGCCGCGGCCCAGCGGTTCGGTCTCGACGACGGTCGTGACGCGCAAGGGCAGTTGGGCACGGTCGAGCCAGTCCTGGAGCACCTCGGCGAGGTGGCCGCAGGAGATGACGGCGTCGGTGACGCCCTCTTCGGCCAGCCAGTTCAGCTGGTGGCCGATGATCGGGGTCCCGGTCCCCGGGATCTCGACCATCGGCTTGGGCCGGTCGTCGGTGTACGGGCGGAGACGTGAGCCCTGGCCGCCGGCCAGGACCACGGCCTGCGTGGGATACGGAAGTGGGGCGTCTGCCATGGTTCGCACCTTATGCGGTGCGTTCCGGGGTCACTGGGCGGCGGCGACGCCGGTGGCGAAGGAGGTGTCGCAGACCGGGCGGGAGAAGGCCTGGGCGCGGTGTGCGGCACCGTACTTGGCGACCGCGGCGCGGCCGAGGGAGCGGGCGATGGAGGCGCAGTGCTTGGCCAGCGAGGGCCGCTCGTTCATCTCCTTCTGGAGGTGGGTGAGGGCGACGCCGGGGTTCTTCTCCTGGAGTTCGAGCATGAGTCGGTCCCGGAGGAGGTCCTGGGGGGCGCGGGGGGCCTGCGGGCCGGCCTGGGGGGCCTTCCCGGCGGATGCGGTGAGCATCTGCGATTCGGCGGCCTTCGAAGCCCACGGGACGCGGGTGACCGCGAGAGTCCCGGAGAGCACGAGGACGACAGGCAGGACGAGGGCGAGGGTTCGGCCGATGCGGCGGGCTGCGGAGTTCACGGTGGTGATGGTAGCGAGGGGTGATGATTTGGCGACATTTGGTCACCTTATCGGGGGACGAATGGCTCGTCGGTGCGGTTATGAGGTTGACGCATCGGTACGAAAAGCCGGTTCTGCCGGGGTATTTGTCGGCAGTTCCGGGAGGGCCGGGTGTGGGCGGCGCGACCGGTGGGCATGGGCGGCGGCTCGCGGCTCGCCTCGTGCCGGCCCCTGCGGCGCCGGCCGTTCCGTGCGCCGCGGCCCGTTCCGTGCGCCGCGGCCCGCTCCGTGTGCCGCGGCCCGCTCCGTGTGCCGGCGGCGGCCGTGCCGGGGCGTCGTGCTGGGGCGGAACGACGACGGCGGTGGTGCCAGGGGCGAACCCCGGCACCACCGCCGCAAGGGAAGCCGCGCCATGCGCTCCCGTCAGTCGCTGAGCCGCTCACCCGACGACGTCGAGAACACATGCGTCTCACCCGGCGTGGGCACGACGTGCAGCTGGGTGCCCTTCGCCGGGACCTGGCGGCCGTTGACCCGGACGACCAGGTCCTTGACCTCGCCGCCGACCTCCGCGGTGCCGTAGACGTATCCGTCGGCGCCGAGCTCCTCGACGACGTTGACCGTGACGGCCAGGCCGGCCGGTGCGTCCGCGCTCTCCTTGGACAGCGACTTCGCGGCGGCGCCGTTCTGCTCGACGATCTCGAAGTGCTCGGGCCGCACGCCCACGGTCACCGTGCGATCGCCCTTCTCGCTCGCCGCGGTCAGCGCCTCGCGGTTCACCGGCACGACGCTGTTGCCGAACTTCACGCCGCCGTCCGTGATCGGCACCTCGACCAGGTTCATCGCGGGCGAGCCGATGAACCCGGCCACGAAGAGGTTCGCCGGCCGGTCGTACATGTTCCGCGGCGAGTCGATCTGCTGCAGCAGGCCGTCCTTGAGGACGGCCACCCGGTCGCCCATCGTCATGGCCTCGACCTGGTCGTGGGTGACGTAAACCGTCGTGATCCCGAGGCGCCGCTGGAGGCCGGCGATCTGCGTACGGGTCTGGACGCGGAGCTTGGCGTCCAGGTTGGACAGCGGCTCGTCCATCAGGAACACCTGCGGCTCCCGGACGATCGCCCGGCCCATCGCGACGCGCTGCCGCTGGCCGCCGGAGAGGGCCTTGGGCTTGCGCCCCAGGTACTCCGTGAGGTCCAGGATCTTCGCCGCGTCCTCGACCTTCTGCCGGATCTCGGCCTTCGGCACGCCGGCGATCTTGAGCGCGAAGCCCATGTTGTCGGCGACCGACATGTGCGGGTAGAGCGCGTAGTTCTGGAACACCATCGCGATGTCCCGGTCCTTGGGCGGAAGGTGGGTGACGTCGCGGTCCCCGATGCGGATGGCGCCGCCGTCGACGTCCTCCAGCCCCGCCAGCATCCGCAGCGAGGTGGACTTGCCACACCCGGACGGGCCGACGAGAACGAGGAACTCGCCGTCCTCGATGGCGATGTCGAGCTTGTCGACGGCGGGCTTGTCGGAACCCGGGTAGACGCGGGTTGCCTGGTCGTACGTGACCGTAGCCATGGTGATGTATCCCCTCACCGGCAGGAACGTGCCGGACGATCCGAGTAAAAGGAGTGGTGTAGTCCACCGTGGTGGACCCGCCGTGACGCTACCCGCGGCGAGCCCCCGTGTCAGTAGCCCTACGGTCACGAAAATCCCGGCTCCGGCGTCACCGGGATATGGGGACCGGCATCCGGCACGCCTGGGTACACTTCATCACGCACGCCCCCTTAGCTCAGCTGGCCAGAGCACCGCTCTTGTAAAGCGAAGGTCGTCGGTTCGAATCCGACAGGGGGCTCTCAGCTTGAACAGGGACGAAGCCCCGGGCCGGGAATGGCCTGGGGCTTCTGACATCTACGGGTGACATCAACGCCGTCAGTGATCACTCACGAGCGATCCGCCGCTTCAGCAGTCGATCCATGTGGCTGATCGCTTCCCGCTGGGTGTCCTGGGCGACGTGGGTATAGACGTCCATGGTCATGCTGATCTGGCTGTGGCCGAGGATCTCCATCAGCACGCGAGGGGCGACGCCGGCCGCGGTGAGCAGGGTGGCGCAGCCGTGCCGGGCGTCGTGCAAACGGATCGGGCGGAGGCTGGCCGAGGCGGTGAGCCGGGAGAAGGACCGGTTCAGGTTCCGCGGCTCGATCGGACGACCGGAACGGGTGGTGAAGACGAGGCCGGCAGGGTCCAGCTCGGTCCCGCGCTTCTCCGCGTCGTGGACCTGGCGGAGCCGGTGCCAGCGGAGAGCCGCCAGGCAGATCAGGGGGAGCGGTACGGGGCGGATCTTCCCGGTCTTGGTGGTGTCCTGGTACAGCTCGCCACCGATGCGCTGCACTTGGTTGCTGATGCGGATCACGCGGCTGTCCAGGTCCACGTCCGACCAGCGCAGGCCGAGGACCTCACCACGGCGGAGACCCATGGCGATGGCGAGGACGAAGGCTGCGTAGAGCGGATCGCGGCGGGCCTCTTCGAGGAACGTCAGCGTCTCGTCCAGCGACCAGGGTGTGGTCTCGCGGCTGACGACCTTGGGGGCTTCTACGAGCGATGCGACGTTGCGCGTGACCAACTCCTCCCGGGTGGCTGCTGTCAGGGCCGTACGGAGCACGCGGTGAGCTTCTTTGGCCGTTGCCGCGGAGGACTTACGGGCCACGTCGGCGAGGAACACCCGGACGTGGCGCGGGCCGAGGTTCTCCAGTCGCTTCGTGCCGAGCAGGGGCACGAGGTAGAGCCGTACGTGCATCGCGTACTTGCTGTACGTGCTGCGCTTCCGGTTGGGCTTGATCACGTTGTCCAGCCAGTACGGCAGCCACTCGGCGAGCTTGGCCGAGCGGGTGGGGACGGGGACGCCGCTGTCGACCTTGGCGAGGAGTTCGCGGCGTTTGGTGTCGCACTCGGCCCAGGTCTTGCCGTAGGCGAACTTGCGGGCGCGGGTGCCGTCGGGCTGGAGGACGTAGACGGCGCACTGGTAGCGGCCGTCCTTGCGTTTGGTGATGGTGCCGGCGCCGTTGGGGTTGCGCTTGCGCTGCTGTGCCATCAGGCCGCCTCCTCGATCCGGTCGCGGATGTAGTCCTGGAGTGCGTTCTCGGGGATGCGGCGGGCGCGACCCTCGGTGATGGAGATGAGGCGCTTGGAGCGCATCAGGTCGTAGACCTTGGAGCGTCCGAACTTGAGCCGTGCCATGACCTCGGGCACGGTCAGCAGTTGGCCGGTGGCGGTGGTCATGTCCAGTCGTCTCCTTCTTTGGCTTCGAGTTCGGCGCGGGCTTCGCGTGAGGTTTCGCGGTTGGTCTGGATGTCGCGGGCGATGGTGTCGGCGAGGGCGGATTCGCCGGGGGTGTGGCCGTGGCCGGCGTACTGCCAGTCGGTCAGGACGAGGACGGTGTCCGGCTCCGGGGGTTCGAGGCCGAGGGCTTCGCGTTCCTGGGCGGCGCGGAAGTCGGCGCGGGCCGTGCGCAGCTCGCCGAGGGTGGTCGAGTAGCGGCGGGACTTGGAGGAGAAGTGGCCGCGGAAGCCGAGCATGTGGGCCCATGCCCAGAGGCGGCGGTCCGGGTAGAGCGGATCCAGGGCTTTGCACGCGGTGATCAGGCGGCGGGTGTGGTCGGGGACCTGGTGGCGGTCCAGTTCGGCGAGTTCGCCGATGCGGCGGTCGAGGGTGCCGGTGGTCTCGGCGGCCTTGGTCGCGTACTTCGCCACGTAGGAGGCCACGGCCTGTTCGGTGATGTCGGAGCCGTCGTCGAACGCCTTGACCGGCCGCACGTCCACTTGCGTGCCCCAGCGGAAGGTCCGGGTGGGCTGGTCGCCGGCAGCCGGGGCCGTGACCGAGGTGTAGGGGTGCGCGGCGGCGGCGCGGATCGCGTCGGTGAGTAGGTCGACGCTCGCCCAGGACGGCGGCGGTGTTCCGGGGCCGTCCGGTCCGTCGATGCGGATCACAGCATGGAAGTGGAGGGCGCCGCGCTTCTGGAACTCGGCGACCTTGCCGTAGGAGAGGCGGGCGGATTCCTTGAGGTCGCGTTGGGTGAGGCCGGCGCGGGTGGCCAGTTCGCGGCGGAGTCGCGTGGTGAATCGTTGCCAGAGGTCGCCCGCGTGGTTGTTGAACAGGACGGCGGCGGCGTAGTCGTACGTCTCGGGGTCCAGGGCGGTGCCGAGCGCCGGATCATCCGTGCGGTGCTGTGTGCCGCAGCGGCAGGCGCCTTGGTCGGGCCGGTTGTGCACGGGGCCGAAGGAGGGCGCGGTGAGGGTGGTGAAGACGCGGGGGTGGTCTCGGACGGTGGCGGGGACGTCGCGGCGATCGTCTCCGGCCAGGCCGGCGCGGATGAGGTGGTACGTGTCCCCGGCATACGTCCAGGCGCAGGCTGGGCAACGGGAGGCACGGCGGTTGCCGCAGGCGAGACGGAGTCGTCCGCCGGGCTCGGCAGCGGTCGAGTAGTGGTGCAGGGTCTCGCCCGACATGCGGTCCTTGGTGAGGGCCCAGCCGGTGAGGTGGATCGGGTCGGAGCAGCCGCCGGTGCGGCGGATCTGGTCTTCCCAGCGGTCGTAATCGGGAGCCGAGGCCACCCTCAGCAGGTCGCCGAGGATGGTCGGATCGAGAAGCGTGTCCGGCACGGGCAACCTCCCACGTACGCGGGTGCGGTCGGTCATGATGGGGCTTCCTTCCGGATCTGAGGTTCGGACAGGGGCACGGCTCCCGGGCGGCGGAGACTTGGCGGTTGAGGCCGCCCGGGGGCCGGTCAGCGGTGCGTGCGCTCGGAGGCGAGCAGGGAGCGGAGGACGACCGCGCAGACGGCGACGGACACCCCGCTGATGGCGACCGCCAGGAGCATCGAGACCAGGACGGCGCCGACGATCAGGACCACGGCCGTGCCGCTGCCGACGAGGGCGAGCGCGGTGCCGGGGGTGAGTTGAACCGCGGGGCGGGTCGAGGACTGAGCGACTGGGGCCGGCGGCGGGTCGTGCCGCACGGTGGCGGTCGGCTCGATGGTGGGAGGGATGACGAGTCCGGTGGGCGCCGGGTTGGTCGGGACCTTGGGACGGAACATGGCGGATCTCCCTTCCGTGGGCGTTACTTGACGGCGGAGTCGATGACGGGTGCAAGGAGGCTGTGGGCGAGGAGATAGCCGCCCAGCAGGAACACGGCCACGAGCCACCAGGGCGGGCGGATGAGCTTCATGCCGAGGTAGCCGACGGCGATCAGGGCGAGCCAGAGGGGGACGTCCATGGGGGTCTCCTCAGTCGGTCAGCGGACGGTGCAGCGGTGGGTGCGGGCGGCGAGCTGGGCGGCTGAGCGGCTGGAGAAGTCGGCGGACCAGCCGCAGCGGTCGGCGGTGCAGACGGCGGCGTGCTTGGTGCGGCCGTGCCGGTCGCGGTAGGTGCCGATCTGTACGGGGCCGATCCGCATGACGGAGTGGAAGTGGTCGCGGGCAGGCATGGGGGTTCTCCTTGCTGGTCAGGTGAGTTGGGCGGCGATGGATTCGGCGAGCTGGGGCGGGACGCTGAGGCGGGTCCGCAGGGTGTCCGTGTCGATCGGGTCTCCGGTCCGGGCCAGGTGCTCGTCGGCGACCTTGCGGGCGTGGGCGACGAGCGCGGCCGGGACGGGCGCAGGTGCGGGCACCGGCCGGGACGGTTCGGTGGGCGGTTCAGCCGCGGGGAGGTCAGCGGCGTCCAACTCAGGCGGGCTGGGGGAAGGCTCAGCTGTTGGGACCGGGGTGGGTACGGGAGCGGGCGCCGGAGTCCCGTCAGCCGGCGGGACGGCATTGGCGGGTTCGGCCTCACTCCGCGTATGGGCCAGCAGGGTCCCGCCGAGGAAGGCCAGCGCCGGCCACCCGGCGATGCCGAAGCGGAGCCAGGCGGGCGGGTGCCGGAGGTCGAGGAATCCGGCGGTCGCGACGTTGGCGCCGAGCGAAGCCACCAGTGCGATCACGAACCAGCACCAGGCGAGCCGGGACGGGCCGGCGTTGCGGAGTCGCCGCCAGGCCGCGACCAGCAACAGGTCGACGCTGATCGGGTAGGCCCACGCCTTCCAGCCGTCCTGTCCGGCAGCGGCGGCCAAGTCGTGGAGGTGGGCGAAGGAGAGCGCTCCGGCGATGACGGCTTGTACGAGGACGGCGTCCGGGCGGATGCGTCCCATGACGGTTCTCCTTCCGGAATCTGGCATGGAGGGGGTAGGGGCCTGGCGCGTCGAGGTAGCGCCGACCTGTGAGCGAGAGGGTCAAGCAGTCGCGGTAGACGCCTTGCTGAGCGTCAGAGCACCCGTTTCCGCCGAGGTGATGACGGGCCGGAAGGGCGCGAGCGCGGGCAGATCCGGCGTGCGGTCAGCGTGCTTGTTGCAGAGATTGACCGCTTCGCGCAGCGAGGTGTGCGGGGCGCGGATGCGTGACCAGCCACCGGTCGAGTCACCGGCGACCGCAATGCCGGGGGCGTCTGCGGGTATCTGGATGGCGGCCAGTACGGCGTCAGGGGAGATGTCGCCGAAGGCCATGTTGGCGCTGGTCTCGTCGTTGACGCGGTGCACGGTACGGCCGGTGAGCTGGGCCCGGAGCATCGTGATGCCCTTACCGAGTTCGGAGCCGAAGCGCTGGCCGCAGATCTCCAGGTAGATGCCGGCAGCGCGGCCGAGCTGGGCCAGACGGACGAGCGCGGTGATGATCCGGTCCCGGCGCCTCTCCTCCTCCTTGGAGGCGAAGAGCGCGAGTTCCGACACCTCGTCCACCAGGACCACGATGGGCGTGGGACGCAGGTCCTCGGCCAGATCCCAGATATCAGCGGCGATCTCCGCATCGGGGACGTTCACGCTGATGCGCTGTTCCTCGCGGACGAGTTGATAGACGGACTCCATGTGCGAGACCAGGGCTTCTAGCAGATCGAGAGCGGTGTCCTGGTTGTCGGCGAGGGCGGAGAACCGGCGAGCGAGCGGGAACAGCTCGACGCCCTGCTTGCAGTCGATACCGACGAGGGCGACGTCTTGAGCGGCGAGGCCGGCCACCAGGTTGCGCTGGTAGACGGACTTGCCCGATTCGGTGGCCCCGATCGTGAGCCCGTGCGGGACGATCCGGTAATCGCGGTAGTGGACCGATCCGTCCTCGCGCAGTGCGACGGGCACACGCATCGGAGCGCGGTCGATCTTGACGGGCATCTGCACGCGCTTGAGCACGTCGTAGCCCGTCATCCGCAGTTCGACGACACTGGAGCGGATCTCCCGGGCAGTGACGCCGTACATCCCGAAGGAGTGCCGCAGCCGATCGGTGGCAGCGGAAACATCGAAAGCGTCCTGGCCGGGCCGGAGTTTGAGCCGCAGGACCAGCCCGGTACGGGTCGGCCGAAGACGGAGGATGCGCGGGGCGCGCGGCTCAGGGGCCGGGCGGTCGGTCATGCGGGCAAGTGCGAGCCGCCAGCGCGCGGGCGGGACCGTCAGACTGCACGCGTCCATGACCGAGGCGTACCGGACTAAGACCCGCAGCGCGGCGAGGACGACCCCGAAGGTCATCCAGTACCAGGCGGGACGCCGCCACCGCAGAACGAGAGCGGTGGCGACGACCAGCAACAGTACGACCGAGAGGCGGGCCATGATCAGGCCGCCTCAGCCTGCGAGCCACCGGCGGCGAGCGAGGTGACCGCCACGGCGCGGAAGGCGATGCCGTGCCGCTTCTGCCCGTTGAACTCGTTCTCCCAGGGACGGGCGATCAGACCGGTCAGCGCCACCGGCGTGCCCATGCCCAGCTCACCGGAGACCCCGCTCTCGGGGACGGTGACGGACAGGATCTCCACCGCATCGTTGGCGGCGAACATCACGTCCACGGTCATCAGCTTCGCCCCGGTCTCGACGTCGAGTGCGACCTCACCGGTACGGCGGTCCTTGACCTTGATCTGCGGCTGCTTCGCGACCATCACGGTCGCGGCGGAGGTGTCGACGGGGATCTGACGCACTACGGATCACTCCTCTATAGGTGCCGAACTCCGCCACTCATGTACATGAGTGACATGAAGAAGAGTGCCCGACTCCTGTACATGAGTCAACCCGCCGCGACAAAGAAGTCGGGGCGGGTTGAGGAGAGTTGAGCGGGCGTCAGTCCGTGGCGGGGATGCGGTAGCTGAAAACGAACTGGTCAGCGGCCATGAGGGTGTCGCAGACCTCCACCACACGGCCCTCGGTCGTCAGCGCCTCACGGACGAGATGCACGACGGGGGAACCAGGGCTGAGCGCCAGCTCGGACGCCTCAGCCTTCGAGGCCGACCGGGCTTGCAAGGTCTCTACGAACTCGGCGAACTCATGCCCGTTGTCTTCGAGTCGGGCGTAGATGCCGCCACCGCCGGGGTTCTCGGCGAAGAGCTCGGGGATGTCCTTCACCACGTCCCACGGCAGGTACGAGCTGGCCGTCTCGACCGGAGTGCCGTTACGGAAGTAGAGCCGTCGGCGGGCGAGGACCTGAGTGCCGGGCTCGACCCCGAGGCGATCGGCCACGTCGTCCGGGACCTCCATGGGACCGATGTACAGAACGCTGACCTTGGCCGTGGCTCCCGACTGCGCGGACTCCGCAAGATACGCAGCCTTGCCACCCTGCCGGTGCGAGCGACGGAAGCGGTCGGAAGAGCGGTGCCGCACCGGCGGCCGGTCCTTCACGATCGAACCCTTGCCGTGGCGGGTCTCCACCAGGCCGCTCGCACGGACCTCCACCATCGCCTTCCGGATCGTGCCGCCCGCGACGCCGTAGCGCTCGACCAGCTCAGATTCACTCGGCACCATCTCGCCGGGCTTAAGGACCCCAGCCCTGATCTGCTGCACGATCTCGTCGGCGATCTGCACGTATCGAGGTACGGCCTTACCCCCTCCTACCGTGGTTCCCATAGCTCTTCCCATCCTCCTATGCTCCTGTACATGAGTAACAGCGCCTTGGAAGCCCAGTCAACGCCACTGCACTCCGTGTCCGTGGCCGGAGTGGTGGTCCGCGAGGACGGCAAGCTCCTGACGATCCGGCGAGCCGACAACGGCGCTTGGGAACTCCCGGGCGGGGTGCTCGAACTCGAAGAGACCCCGGAGGCCGGCGTACGGCGCGAGGTCTGGGAAGAGACGGGCATCCACGTCGAGGTCGACGAGCTCACCGGGGTCTACAAGAACACGACACGAGGCATCGTCGCCCTGGTCTTCCGCTGCAAGCCGGTCGGCGGCGAGGAGCGCACCTCCGGCGAGTCGACGGCGGTCACCTGGTTCACGCCCGAGGAGGTGGCGGAGTCCATGTCCGAGGTCTACTCGATCCGGCTCCTGGACGCCCTGGACGGGGCAGGCCCTCACGTACGGAGCCATGACGGCAAGCGGCTGACTCCCGCGCGATAGAACTTTCCCTACTTCATCAAGGCTCGCTTCGCTCGCTACCCGGCCCCGGGGTAGGGGCAGTTCAGGAGCACACCACACATTGGCGCAGGAGCGCTGACGTTCCCGGCCTCCTGGAACTGCAAGCAGTCAGATCACAGATCAGAGGTGCCGCGCACAGCGCGGCGGCGCCGGCCGTCGCCGCCGCACGGCTCCCTCCTCGTCTCCGCCGCCGGGGCCGCGCGGCGTCGACGCCCGCGCCCACAAGGGGCGAAAGACCAGGCCGGGGGTGGGGACGGTCGGCTCCACGGCTTTACCCACCTCCCCGGTTCGGGTCCCGCGTCGAGCAAGACCAGGGGGCCACTCGTTCAAATTCCGGGCAGCTCACAAGCCTGCCCGAGTTGCCGGAAAGCGTACGGCCCCCTGATCATGCTCGACCCCAAACCGGGCAGGACACCGGCCAAACCCGCGGAGCCGACCTCAGAGTTCTGCCACCCAGCGGCACGTTTCAGGGCAATTTGAGACACGGAAGTCAGTCCTCAGTGGCCGCTTTTCCTGTTACGCAAATAAGCGCACCGTCGCCGGTGCTCTTGTCGCGCCATTCCTGCGCCTGAACTTTCAAATGAACGTCCATGATTTTGTCACCCCATTTCTGAAGTCCACGGGAGGTCAGTATCTCCACTCCGCCATGGCGAACCAAGAGCTCACAAAGAACCCACGAATCGACTCGCCTGTAGAGAGCAAACTGTTTTGCAGAAAGCGCATCAATTGTGTACCAGCAGCGGCTACTACTTCCTGAACTCCATGGAATTAGAGCACCACTCTCAATGTCAATCTGATCCACTGCCCAAGCTTTTGCTTGCTCCAGCGACAAGGCTAGCGAAACCGAGCCGATAACCCTACCTATATTTGCTTCTCCGTCGGCGTGAAACGCGCAGTACTGATCCTTCAAGATTTTCTGAGATGACTGGCGTGGGAGAGGCTGGCCATCGTTCGATAGAGGCAACCATCCCAATACCGCCTCTCTATTCTGCATGGCGTTAATCAGGTCCCCATGAGAGAGTGCCTGGTTAGGTCGAAGGTGCGAACAAACTATGACCAAGATCCCGCCACTAGAGCGCACATTCGACTCAACGTCAGGGGCCATTCCGCAGTCCCAGGATTGACCTGGGCTTACGTGGACTGCGATATCATTTCCATTTATTGAGCAATACGGATCATATAGGGAACGATGTCCCCCCTGAACAGGTTGGTCCACCACGAAATCAGCGCCAGCATATCGGAATCCGTTCATGCGAAATGGAGCAAGCGGATCTGCACGCCAGTCACCGTTATCCGATGGCTTGAGGTACGTACCTTCGAGGTCTGGATTCACCAAGAAACATGGCATGCCGCCCTCGTCGTCCGACGCGCTCAGAAGACCATTGAAGGCTCGCGACTCCCACGAAACCGTCTCACTCTTATTGATCCCCGGATTATTTTCCCATTTCGGGATTCGGCACTGCAGGTGATGGAGCACAGCGAACCCGTACAACATAAAGTCTGCGATAACGAGGCTCGGTGTCGTCTCGCCAAGCGCTTTTCCGCATCCCCTGCAGTCCACTGGCCACAACGAGCTGCAGACTTGTTCAAGCCCTTCAGCGCCTAAACGCTCCCGGATTTGCCGATTTGTCGCGATCTCGCGCAGGCCGGTTCGGTTGCCGCTTAGTGCCGTGAACTGAATACCAGCCGCATCGCTTACTCCGACTTTCTCAGCACGGTGCCACCACTCAGTCGCCTGGGCCTTTTTCCCCCGCATGGCCAGTGAATTAGCAACGCGAATACACGAGGTCGGATGCCCTCCAAGTGCAGCCTGACGCCACCAAGCCTCCGCTTCCTCCTTGCGCCCCTGCTGGGCGGCGAGCTTACCTAGGAAATAGGCCGATTCTAGATCACCTGCATTCGCTGCCTTCCTCCACCAATCCTCGGCGTCACTTAGTCGAGACTGCTGGTGGAGCATGATTCCAAGAGCCTGCATCGCCAAAATTTCTCCACCCTGGGCAGCGTCAACCCAGAGAGACTCCGCTGACCTAAGCTCCCCCCGTTCATAATTGAGCAAACCGAGGTTGAACATGCCGGCAGGGTGCCTTTGCGCAGCCGACCTGGCGTACCAGGTTTCTGCTGTATCCACCTGTTTCTGTTGATGGTAAAGGATTCCGAGGTTCGCCATCGCTAGCGCATTCCCGGATTTGGCTAGCTCGGTCATCACTTTCATCGAAATATCAAATTCGTTATGTAGATAAGCAGTCCACCCAACGGCGAAGGCTTCGCGCTCACCTGCATGATCCAAGGCTGCATCCCATACCTCGCGAGGGATTTTTTCATGCGCCCGAGATGTTGCATCTACGAGATAATCAAAAGGAACCCACTGGCCATCTCCCGTTTCCTCAAGAAGAGGGGTTGTCTCGTGTAGAACGCGCGAGGCCCACTCAAATGCCTCAGAAACGGTCTGATTTGTTTCATGTACAAGATAGGCCGTGTGTGTGCGCTCCAATAGATGACTCGGAAACGGGCCACTGAGGCCAGTTCGCACCAAGTCGATCGCGGATTTTACGATTGCTGCTCCGCGCAGATTGCCGCCTGTGCGAAGCGCATGGAGATAGACACGCCAAAGTTCTGGGGCCGCGGCAAGATACTGCGAAATCCTGGCTGGGCCGCGGTGCTGTAAGGCTTGGGTGATCCTTGAATCCGAAGCCTCAGAGGCTTTTGAAACCTCGTTATCACTCCATGTCCGCGGAACCTCAATTGGCTCCACCATATCCAAAAGGCGAGCCCCGTTATATACCGCCTGAGTGGTGCTATCGCTTGATTCCCCATCAGCTAACGCCCCAAACCCACTTCGGAATTGCGCGTAAGCTTCGTAACGCAGAGTTGCAACAACTGCGACCTTCCGCCTGGTTAGGTCGCCCAGGAGTGAGGCGTAGATATCTCCCGCCCGAATGAAGCGGTCCAGATCGTCGAGCCAGAGAACTGTACCCTCTTCCTGTTCTGCCAAGATTCGCACGTTCCGGCCCAGGTTCTCCCCAGGGTTAGGGGCAAACACGCGAGAATTTCTTGGGACGCAACTCTTGATTGCCTCGAAAGCTGATCGTGTCTTACCTGATGCCGAAGGGCCAACCAGAAGCACAAATCCGCCCGAATTTGCTGCATGGCTCAGTTGGTTTCGAAGCGATTCATCTGTGTCACGTTCGACGTATTCCGGCAGTACACTCCCTGAAGGGACACTCCTAGTGCGATGCACCCCCATCTCCAGGGGCTGCATATTCTCCACACGCGGCAATTTATTGAAGTCTAATTCATGCCCCTCCAAAGTAGGCGATATGTTTATCTGCAATCCGCTGCCCTGAATGGCCGCTGGGCCTGCAAAATAGTTGCCGTGGATCGGTGGAGAGTTTTGATCGCTGTTGCTTTTCACTATTTAGATCCCGAATCGGTTGACCTGGGTCCCTTTCCCTTGCACTGCAGAAGGGCCTTGAAACGTGTTTTCTCGGATGTCAATTTTGCTGACCTCGCCGAACTGATCGGCATCGCCCGTGAACTCCGAAATTCCTTCTGCGAGTTCTGGGTGGTCTTCGAGCAGGCGACGCAGCCATGTCCGCAGCTCAACCGTGATGTCGTTGATCAGACCTTCGTCCCCTTGGTCACGCGCTTGGAGCAATTCCGCTCGTACGCGTTCCAGTCGCTCAGACACCCTGCCTTCCGTGCCTCGCTGAGAGGCGGCCACGAGCGTGCTGAACCGTTGGCGAACGCCCACCCATGCGTCGGTCACCAACAATTGAACCAGTGCGGTTGCGCCTGAAGAGGCCAAGGCGACTAACGATGCGTCCAAGATTCCTCCGCTAAGTCATCTGTGCTACGGGAGCTTAAGGCTCAAGCCTGCTTGCCCACTACAGGGCCAAACTGGACAAAAGGTAAAAAAATTCTCACCGATGGTACTACCGGTCCAGAAGTGGTTTGGAGCGGAGGTTGACGCTGGTGGCGTCGAGCTGTAGCGGTAGAAATGGCTACTGCCTACCTGGAAAGCATGCCCACAGCAGGATGTAAGCCACGAGATCCGGTAGCGGTCGCCGCTGCGCAAGCTCAGACGCTCGCCCGCACGAAGAGTCCTTGCCGGAGGGCCGGATCGAACAGTAGGGGAGCCCCAGATTGAGTGTGGGGCTCCCCTACTGTTCCATGTGTTGCCGCTACCCGAAGGCCGCCGCCGGCAGTTGAGGGCCCTCATCGCCTTCTTCGCCAGCGGGCGGATCTGTTAACGGCAGGCGGTGACCGCGGCTGATCGCTACACGACGCACGTCACGCAGGGATTCAGCCATGTCCATCGCCAAGAGCCGCAGCTCGTTTGGCTCCGCCTCCCCGTCGCCAAGTACTTCGACCGCGTGCTCCAAGAGTTCGCTAGCCATCTCTAGCTGCACCGCTTCGGTGTTGTCAGCCAAGCGCGATAGGTAGCCGCCGCTGCCCTCGGTACTCAGGTAGCAAGGGTTGCCCTCGGGTCCTGACCACGGGAGGAGCCGCAGCTCGTTGTAGGTCGTCATCCTCAGCTTGTCCTCTCGTCGGTCATGTGGTGGGTGGTGAAGACTGCGTCGGCGCGGTCGCCGGGAAGCACCAGGAGCGCGGCCTCAACCACGCGGCCCGTGCTGTCGACCGCCACGCGTGTGATCGCGAGCACGGCCAGGGCCGAGCTGATCCGCAAGGTCGCCGCTTCCTCTGGTGTCGGAGGTCGAGCACTGACTCGTTCCCGGACCTCGGCCAGTGGCGGGCGGAGCTCTGCCAGCTTCGCCTCTACACCCTCGTAGCAGTGCGATTCGGAGGGAACGTCGGTCGGCGACAGGTCGCGAGGTACGTAGATGCGAGCGAGGCTGTGCGGCGAATTTCCCTGGCGGCTGAGGCAAAGGAATTCGGTAAGTGGGCTGTTCGCCGACACCCCCAGCAGGCAGGTCAGTTGACCGTGCGCGTGGAGGTTGGTGGTGCGGACGCTGATGCGTAACGCCGAGTCGGCCGAGAGCCCCGTTCCGGGTGTGCGACCACCGCCGATGTACGTGACTCTGTGGAGGGGGTAGCGGACGAAGTTTCCCTTGCCATGGACCTTCTCGACGAGTCCCTCACCGTTGAGGAGCGCAAGGGCGCTTCGCAGCGTCGCAGTGCTGACCGCGTAGCCGGAAGCGAGCTGTGCCTCGGAGGGGAGCCGTTCGCCGGCCTTGATCCGACCGGTCGAGATCTTGGTCCGAATGTCGTCGGCGATGGCATGGCGGCGAGAGGGCACGGACAGCATCACCACCTGCTCAGCATGCGTACGGCTACGAGCCGAGTCCGGGAGTACATGGTGAGCAGTTCGCCGGACTCGAACCACAAGCGCTTTGCTCCGCCGGGAAGCTGGAGGTCGGTGACGCGACACGGGCGCCCTCCGATCTGGATGACATCGCCGCGCTGCGCGGTGTCAGCGGTGACCTCGACAGGGCTGACCGGTCCGCCACCCGGTGCCCAGCCCCTCACCTGGTGCCGTCCGTTCGAATGCCACCGTCGGCCACCGTGTGGCAGGAGCAAACGCATGCCTCGTAGACCACGGGAATGCCGACCGGTGCGGTAGTGGGAGAGGAATGCGCGCACTCACCGTGCCTACCGATCCGGCAGGAACTCGACTGGTAGGCGACAGCCTTCGTCTGGCTCACGCGAGACGGCTGGTGGGGAGGCATCAGAGGACCTCCGCCGTCGCGAACCGGTGGTGCGCAGGGCGATCGGGAGGGGCGACAGCCGGCCCGACGGACACCAGCGATCGATGGCGCCGGCTCATCGGGACGCACCGCTCATCGGTATGCGAGACGGTATGGCGGATACGGTTGAACATGTTGATCAGCTCCTATCGCTGACGGCCAAGCCCTCGGACATCGCCCGTCGCGGGGGCTGCTGTGCGTACGGCGGCCCATAAGGTGCGGCCGTTCAAGCTGTTGGCGAGGAGCCCGAATCGATCGGCCTCTGCCACTGCTTCCAGGACCTCCCGCCACGACTCGGCGGAGAGCGATTCCGGTACCTCCACTTCGATCGACGTGAGCTGGGCGCGCCGTTCCACACGTGGGGTGAGTCCGACGGCGGACAACCGGGCTGCGATGCCTTCGGCGCTTACTTCCGAAGCAGGCACAGGGCAGCCTCCGTCGTCGGGTGATCACCTGGAGTAAAGCTAGTTAACTAGATTAGAGCTAGTGGACTAGATTTTCCATATGCCTGAGCAGCCGCCGTATCTCCGCATCGCTGACGAGCTCCGGCGACGGATCGCGGAGCATGAGTGGACGCCGGGAGACCGGCTCCCGTCACGGGCCCAGATCGCCCAGGAGTGCGGCGTGGGCGAGAACGTGATTCGTCGTGCGCAAGAGCTACTGATCTCTCAGGGGGTGCTGGAAGGCCGTGCCGGGTCCGGCACGTACGTTGCCGCCCCTCGTCAGCGCGTACGCATGGTCCGTTCCTCGGCGCGCGAGCAGCCTGACGGCTCCCCGTTTCGCGCGGACATGAAGGCCGTGGGCAAGCTGGGGGATTGGGAAAGCCGGACCGAGGCGAAGGTGCCGGCGTCGGCCGAGATCGCGTCGCGCCTCGGTATCGCCCAGGGCGACCTGTGCGTCCGCACCGTGTACGAGTTCCTCGCCGACGGCAAGCCGGTGCAGCTGTCGACGAGCTGGGAGCCGTACGACCTCACCGCCGGCACCGTCGTCGTCCTCCCGGAGGGAGGGCCGCATGCAGGGGCAGGTGTGGTGAACCGCATGGCCGAGATCGGCATCACGGTCAGCCACGCCGTGGAGCAGCCGGAGCCGCGGCAAGCGAATGCCGAGGAGGCGTCGCTCCTCGGTATCCAGAAGGGCGGCTTGGTAACGCACATCCGGCGGACGTATTACAGCGACCAAGGGCGGCCCGTGGAGACGGCTGACATCGTCGTCCCCGCCGCGCTCTGTGAGATCGTCTACGAGATCCCCGTGAGCCGTTAGCGGAGCCGGGTGTTCCGATGGGTTTCAAAGGGTGGCTCACCCCATGGGCCTGCCGACCGTGAACGCTGGTGAGTGGTCCCAGGCAACTCATCCACACCCACCAACAGACTTGGAAAGCATGTAGGCGGCAGCTGCTTATTGCCTCGTCGGGCGGCACCAGTCTGCGTACGGTCATGTGTTGGGGGACGCTGGAACGGGCCGTACCGGAAGGTAGGAGGACCGTGAGCAGGAGACGCTACGTTGCCAGGGGTGTACCGGGTGGCTATCGGATCTGGGACAACCGGGGACGTCGCTGGTGGGGCGACTTCTACGAGTTGTGCCCTGACGATCTCCTTGCCGAGCTCAACGGCCAGGGGAACCAGGCGCGGATCACTGCTCTCATGAAGCGCTACAGAGCTCAGAAGCGGTAGGTGCCGCCGAGTAGTGGATGGGGACAGGGCGTACCACAAGCGCACTAGATCAAGCAGGGAACAGCGGGGAAGCACGGTCAGTCGAGCCCGACCAAGCCGCAGCCTCGCAAGCGAGAGAGCTTGGGAACCTGCTCCTGCCCTGGGACTGTCACCTACCCTCGGCGCATGGATCACGTGGAGAACGGCCGGCTGTCGGACGATGAGTTCAAGGAGTTCGTCAGCTTCTTGAAGAGGTTCTGCGCCCATGATCTGGATCAGTGGGAGGCGTGGCAGACCGCCACTCCGTCCGGTCCGGTCTACGTCAACATGACCAGGAGCCTTCCGCCGGAAACCGACCCGAGCGCCTTCCGCTCGATCTGAACGGCGACGTGTATGCCCACACAGCTTCCACAGTGTCCGCGCTGCGATCAGGACTGGATTCATCCGTACCGGTTCAAGGACGACGGTTCTACGTTCTCGCTGTGCACTGAATGTGACTCCCTCTGGTGGCCGCATGAGGTCCTGGAGATCTCCAACGCACGCTTCCTTGATGACGTAGTGGCTGCGCGGCTTGGGGTGGGTGGAAACCCCTGGTCAACTCGTGAGTGGGCCGATGTCATCGAGCCAGTCGGGCAAGGTCGCTGACATCCGAGGCTGACATCAACGTCGGCGAACAGTGCCAGTGCTGAGCGAGCCTGGACGGCCTTATCGGTCGCCCGGGCAGAGGCCGTGGCCGCACCCGGGTCGAACTTGTAAAGCGAAGGTCGTCGGTTCGAATCCGACAGGGGGCTCTCAGCTCGAACAGGGAGGAAGCCCCGGGCCGGTGGTGGCCTGGGGCTTCTGGCGTCCATGGGTGACATCAACGGGGCGGTCGGATCGCCGTCAGCCGCGACCGGTCTCGGTCGAGCCGCCGTTTCAGGAGCCGGTCCAGGTGGCTGATCGGTTCCTGAAGGGTGTCCTGGGCGACGTGCGGGGAGAGGCGTGCAGACGTCCGCGGTGGAGCAGCCGGAGCCGCGGCGGGTGAATGCCGAGGGGGCATCGCTGCTCGGCATTCGGAAGGCCGCCCTGGTGACGCACATCCGGCGGACGTACTACGGCGACGGCGGACGTACTACGGCGACGGCGGACGTACTACGGCGACGGCGGACGTACTGCAGCGACGAAGGCCGGCCCGTGGGGACGGCGGACATCGTCGTCCCTGCTGCATTGTGCGAGATCGTCCACGAGACCCCGATCAACCGTTGGTGGAGCCGGCGTTCACACCTCGATGGTGCCGCACCACCAGGGCGCGATCAGCTGATATTTACCTTGCTCCCGTCGGGCAGCACGCACGAGTATCCGGCGTAGGGGGTGCTGTGGACCGTTCCGCCCTGAGCCGTGCACTCATGTGACGTGAGGGTCGGGGATGCCGCTGCCTGGGCGGTGGCGGCACCAAGGGCGCTCGCGCCAGCGAGGGTTGCGGTGGCAAGAGCGAGGCCGAGCAGTCGTCGTGTGCGCATGACTACCTCTCCGGTGCCCCGGCCCGGTCCCTCTCGGGGCGACCAGTTCCTGAAGCCAGGGGCGCCCTAATACCAGCATGGGCGATGATTGGCAAGTCCGCGAATGGTGGCAGGCGTGGAGCGTGACGCAGTCGGCGCGCGACGGGTGACAAGCAGGGGGCTCTGAGCGGGAACAGGGACGAAGCCCCGGCTGGGAATGGCCTGGGGCTTCTGGCGTCCAAGGGTGGCGTCGACGGGGGCGGTCGAATGTCCGTCAGCCGCCATCGGTGGAGGTGCCTGCTCCCTTACCGCCTGCCGCTCGCGCCATGGGCGAGGGCGCGGGTGATCAGCTCGGCGCGTGCGTTGAGCATGAACATGCTGCCCGCGTAGAAGAGATCGCCGGAGGCGATGTCGCCCAGGGCGAAGAACCGGGGGACGTCCTCGGGGACGGCGGAACGCAGGGCGTTGCTGGCGACGTCGATGCGCATTCCGCCGAGGGGGTTGCGGACGGCCAGGCCGGACCCGGTGAGGGAGTCGATGAAGGGCTCCGCCCGGCTACCGGTACCGGCCAGCCCGGAGCGGGTGGCGTCGACCACCGTGTCCACCCCGGTCAGCCGTCCACCGCCGTCCTCCAGGGTGAACCCGCCGCCCGCGCGCGCGGTGACGGCGGTCGTTCGGGGCCGTACCGTCAACTGGCCGCTGTCCATGGCGTCCAGCAGTGCCCTGGCGGTGGGCGGCGGCATCGGGTTGTACAGCGGTTTGCCGAAGGGGTGGAACCGGTTCAGGAACCGCCGCCGCTCGGTGTCCGGCATGGCGCACCAGACGGGTTCTCGCGCCTGGTGCATCATCGCCGCCACCACCGCCTGGCAGGCGTTGTGGTCCAGCCGCGAGAGGTCCTCGCGCAGCCGCTCCGCCGCGGGGCGGTCCGCGCCGAGCGCGCGGACGTCCACCCCGGCCGCCGTCAGCTCGTCGCGCAGCAGCCGCCAGGTGTCCCGCATTCGCAGGGTCCCGTCGTGCGTCACCCGGCGCCGCACCGCCTCCGGTGTCATATGGCGCAACTGGAACGGGCGTTGGGTGGCACGTACTCCCGGCAGCAGACCGTGCCGAGAGGTCATGGTGATCAGCCCGCGGTGTCCGGAACGCAGCAGTCCGAGGGCGACGTCCACCCCGGACAGGCCGGTGCCCAGCACCAGGACGTGGGCGTCGGAGGCTATCTCGGGCAGTACCGAGCGCAGCGGATAGGGGTCCGGGTGGAAGCCGGGGGCGCCGGTCAGCAGATAGGGGTCGGTGGGCTCGCCGGTCCCCAGGCACAGCACCACCCGGTCGAAGTGGCTGACGCCTCGGGCGCTGCGGATCATGACGTCGGTGGCGGTCGCCTTCGCCTCGACGGCGAACTCCGGCACCACCCCCACCGTCCAGCCGCGCCGCTCGGCGTCGGCACGGCTGGACTCCAGATGGGCTGTCAGGTACTCGCCATAGACTCGCCGTGGGACGTAGGAGTCCACCGGCTGCGACGCGTAGGGGGTGTTCCGGTAGCGCGGTTCACGGTGCAGCCAGCGCAGGAAGTGGTCCCGCTCCGCGCACCGCACCGACATGTACCCGGCCTCCCGGTTGACCAGGGCGCAGTCCAGGTCCGGGCGGTAGGCGCGGCCGGTGGCCAGATTGGCCGATCCCTCGTACACGGTGATGTCACAGCACATCTCCTCGCCCTCGAAACGGCGCAGCATGCTGTCCAGCAGACTGACTGCCGCCGCTCCACCACCGATCACCGCCACACGCATTGCGTATCCCCCCGCCGCCGTCCTGCTCTAGCGGTCCGCGTCCAGATCGATGACGGGCAACCCGCGCGCCTCGTCCAGGCGCCTGGTCAACGGGCTCGGGAACTCGGTGACCATGACCTCCAACGTCGGCCGCACGGTGGCGCGTTGGACGTGGCCGCCGACGGTCGAGCCGTCCCGGCGGCCGAGCACCGCGTGCATGTGGACGGAGGGCCGCCCGTCCTTGAGCGCGATGTTGCCGGTCAGGCTGAGCACCTCGGTGTGCTCGGTGACCGGGATCGGGACGTGCGTCCTGCTCTCCGGGTCGAAGAGCGAGAGCGCGGCGTCGCGGAAGGCGCCGATCCCGACGAACGACGCCCCGGCCACCGAGTGGGCGGTGGCGAACTCCTCCAGTCCGGGCAGCACGTCCTCGTCCTGGTCGAAGACGACGGCGTACATCCGGGGTGAGTCATCGGTCAGCCTGCGGCTGTGCATCTGGGTCAACTCGCTTTCGTGGTGCTGGCGGCCGCCTCGCCGCTGGTTGCTTCGCTTTCCGCGGGCACGGCCGGCGCGGCCTGCCAACGTGTCTTCAACCGGCCGACCAGGTCGAACTGGTTGATGACCAGCCCCAGGATGACCAGCACGATCGCGCCGGCCTTCAGCGCGCCCAGCGGCTCGCCGAGGATCAGCATCGAGGAGGCCATCCCGAAGACCGGCACGAGCAGCGACAGCGGGGCCACATGGGAGGTCTTGTAGTTGCGCAGCAGATGACCCCACAGGGTGAAGCCGAAGAGGATCGTCGGGTACACCATGTAGGCCAGCGAACCGATGCCCGCCCAGCCCATGTGGTCGAAGGAGTGGGTGATCGAACCCCAGCCGTTGATGCCCAGCGAGAGCAGGAACATCGGGATCGGCGGGATGAGGCTCGCCCACACCGTGAACGACAGCGCGTCGCTCGGGTGTGCCTTCTTGATGACGATGTTGGCCATCGCCCACGACAACGACGCGCCGATCACCAGCATCGTGCCGACGGCGGTGACCGACCCGTCGGTGATCCCGATGATCAATGCGATCCCGACGGCCGCCACCACCACGCCGGTCAGCTGACGCGGAACGACCCGCTCGCGCAGCATCGCCGCCGCCAGCCCGATGGTCCAGAACGCCTGGAGTTGCATCACCACCGAGGCGAGCCCGGCGGAGAACCCGAAGTGCATCCCGGCGAAGAGCAGCCCGAACTGCCCGATGCCGAAGAACACCCCGTACGAGGCGATGTAGCGCCATGGCACTTGGGGGCGTTTGAAGAAGAACACCGCCGGTACGGCCGCCAGCAGGAACCGCAGTGAGGCCAGGAGATAGGGGTCGAACGACCGTAGTCCGATGTCGATGATGGCGAAGTTGACCCCCCAGATCACCATCACCAGAATGCCGCCCAGAAGCTTCGATAAAGGCAAGGAGCCCTCCTCAACGGGTGTTGTCGACAGGCTGGGCAGCCGGTTCGGTACGTATCACCTGGAACGCCTCGGCCAGGCGGCCGTCCGCCAGACCGCCCGCCGCGGCCTGCCCACTCAACCTGGAACGTATGTCATCGGCCAGGTTCGCACGGTGGGCGGTCTGCGACGTGTGGGCGCGCAGTGCGGCGAGCTTGCGGTCGAACACGTCGGTGACGTCGACCCAGGTGTCGGGGCGCGGTGAGGTCATCACCCAGATCTCCGGGACGACGCACGGACGCAGCCCCTCGGACAGCAGCAGTTCCGGGTAGGCGCGCGGGTTGCGGGCGTCCGGGTAGAGCGCCGCCAGCGCGGCCTCTCCTGCGGCGCGGTGGTCGGGATGGACGTCCGGCAGGAAGTCCCAGTTGATCTCCGGGCTCTGGATCAGCGCCCGCTGCGGGCGGACCCGCCGGATCACGCGGGTGATCTCCCGCCGCAGTTCCAGGCCGGCCGTCAACTCCCCGTCGGGCAGGCCGAGGAAGACGACCTCCTTGACACCGAGGGCGTCGGCGGCGGCTCGCTGTTCCGCCTCCCGGACCGCGGCCAGTTCCGCGCGGGGAACGGCCGGGTCCTCGCCCCCGGCCGCCCCGTCGGTCAGCACCAGATAGGTCACCTCGGTGCCCGCCGCGGTCCAGTGCGCGAGGGTCCCGCCCGCCTTGAAGTCCGTGTCGTCCGGGTGCGCGGCGATCGCCAGCACCCGGTCCAGCCGGCCGAACGGGGGCTGCGCGGGTCCGGCGTACGTCACGCGGGCTTCACCCCGGCGGTGAACAGGAAGGACCGCGGCACGTTGGGCATCGAGCGCGGCGGCACCGGGTGCGGCCAGCGGTCGAAGGCGGCACCCTCCTCCCCGGGCTGGAGCAGTTCCTCGGTCGCCCAGCCGCAGGACTCCAAGAACTCCTCCGGCTCGTCGGTGCCGAACAGCCAGGGGTTGCCGTCCTCCATCAGCACCCGCATGAAGCCCTTGGCGAGCGGATTCTTGAGGGTGGCCCGACTGGTCATGTCGCCGATCAGAGCGGACCCGGGCGCGGACAGCGCGCACAATGAACCCAACAGGCTGCGTACCACGTCCTCGGGCAGGAAGAAGAACAGTCCCTCGGCCACCCACAGGGTCGGCTGCCCGGCGTCGAAGCCCGCGGCGCTCAGCTCGTCCTGCCACCCGGCGGCCAGGTCGACCGCCACCGCCCGGCAGCTGTCGACGGCTCCCTCCGAACGCTGCGGCGGGTTCTCGGCCAGCAGGGCAGCCTTGGTCTCCAGCAGCGCCGGCCGGTCCAGTTCGTAGAGCGTGACACCCTCGGGCCAGGTCAGCCGGACCGCCCGCATGTCCATCCCGGCGGCCATCAGCACCACCTGGCGGATGCCGCGCTCCTGGACGGTGCGCACGATGGCGTCGTCCATGTACCGGGTGCGCACCAGCACGAACGGGACGACCGCGGAACCGGCGTAGCGTTCGAGCAGTTCGAAGCCGGTCTCGTCGGCGACCAGCCGTGCGTAGGGGTCGTGGAAGATGCGGTCCGGCCGTTCGGACTCCACCGCGCGGGCGGCGGCGGTCCACTGCGCGGTCTTGGACACGGGTTCCATGGCCTGATTCACCGATTCCATGCGTCAGTGCTCCCCGTCTTTCGAGGTTGTGCCCGGGTGTGGTCAGACATCCCGGCGTCGGAAGATGCTGTGCAGGACCATGCTGAAGACAGCGGATCCCTGCGGGTCGAGCAGTTCGCAGCGGGGGCGGACGATGCCGGAGCCGCGGCGGCCGAGCACCGGGGCGATCCCCAGCACCGTCAACCGGGCCCGCAGTACGTCCCCGGGCCGCACCGGATGGTGGAAACGCATCTCGTCCACCCCGGGAGAGCCCTCCCCGGCGGACCGGTTCAGGAGCTCCTCGACGTACTGCCGCATGAACAGCGAGGCCGTCAGCCAGCCGCTGGCCACCAACCCGCCGAAGGCGGATTCCCGGGCCTGCTCCACGTCGGTGTGGAAGGCCTGCGGGTCGTAGGCGCGGCCGAAGCTGAGGATCTCCTGCTCGGTGACCTCGACCTGACCCAGCTCGAACACGTCCCCCACGTGAAAATCTTCTAGGTAGAGCATTTTGCCGAACCGACCTACCATTCCGCGCTGATGAGTTCCTCCGGCCGGGCTCCGGCCAGCCGGTACCGTTCCGGGGCGGCCGGCCGCCCGGTGTAGAGCCGGAAGAGGGTGGGGACATCGGTGTGGAGCCGCGCCGGTTCCCGGTCCTCGACCGGTGAGCCGAGGGCCAGTTCTCGGTCGTCGAGCGTGACGTGCACCCGGGGGGTGGCGACCACCCGGGCGCATCCGGCGAGCGACTCCAGCGCCTCCGGCGCCCCCACGCTCCGGTACGCGTCGGACATCCCCAGCGCATCCCGGACGTCGCCGCCGTGGATCCACGTGCCCAGGGCCGCGAGATCCTTGGCGCCACCGGCCTCGCGGATCGCGGGGCCGGCCACCGTCAGACCGTGCTCGAACTCGTCCAGCACGTCGGCGAACGGCCAGTCCCGGCGTTCCTCGACATCCCGCTGGTTCTGGTCGTGGCTCGCCTGGTACGCCGCGCCGGCGGTGAGTCCCACCAGTGCCGCCGCACAGTGCGCCACCACGTCGCGCACCGTCCACGCGGGGCACACGGTGCCCCGCTCGAACATGCCTGACGGCAGGTCGCGCAGCGTGGGCACCAGGGTCTCGCGCTCGGCCCGCAGCAACCGCTCGGGGCCGGTCTCGACGGCAGGTGCGGTCACGCCACGCCCGCCCGGAAGTACCGCTCCTCGATCCGCCGCAGGGTGCGGAAGTCGTCGATGTCCAGGGTCTCCATGTCGATCTCCTCGCCGCTGAGCCGGGAGACCAGAAGCATGAACTCGACGAAGGCGAGGGAGTCGATGAGCCGGTTCTCCAGGATGTCGAGATCCGGGTCTATGTCGGGTGTCTCCGGGTGACGGGCCAGGATCCACTGCTTGAGCTGTTCCGGTTCAGAGTGCATGTGACGTTCCTTCGGTAGTTGCGTCTGATGCCAGTGCCTGGTCTGCCTTCGCGACGGCTTCGTCGGCCGCCGCCCAGTCGCCGTAGCGGTCGTGCAGCACGGCGAGCCACCGCTCCAGGCCGAACGCGACGCAGCTGGTGAACACCGGCCGCCCGCTGTCGGCCAGTTGGATGGCGCAGCGATCGCCGAAGAAGTTGCGGTGCTTGTTCACCGAGGCGATGGCGAGCTCTCCGGCCAGGAACTCGTACTTGACCGGTGCGATGCGCTGCAGCAGTGCGCGCGGGCCCTCGCCGTCGAAGAACGGGTCGGTCGCTGCCTCCTTGCGCAACGGCAGGTCCAGCACCTCGGCGAACCGCAGGATGCGCGACGAGAAGCGGTTGACGTGTTCCTCGACGAACTCCTGGTCGCCCAGGGCCACGATCTCCCGCATGTGGAAGCCGAGGAGCCTGCGCAGCCCGGTGTACCGCTCCTCCCGGCGGAAGCACCGGCCGACCAGGGTGAGCAGGGTGTTGCCCGGCAGGCTGGTTCCCTCCAGCCCCAGGTAGACCGCGTAGCAGGTGGCCGACGGCAGGGCGACCTCGGCGCTCTGCAGTTGCTCCGGTGGGAACGCCTCGATGGTGGTGGCGTCCTGGCCCTGCGGGCGGCGCTCCAGGTCCAGCGCGTTGACCACGAGCGCCTGGTGCGGGAAGTTCTGGTAGTAATCGAGTTTCGCCAGCTTGGCCACCGGCAGCAGCGGTGGTCCGATGACCGGTTCGGCGCCGTCCCCGATGCCCCACCGCTCGAACATGTCGTCCAGATGCCGCAGGAGTTGTGCTTCGCCGGTTGGCAGGTAGGCGAGACCGTTCGCTTCCATTCCGACCTCCTTCGCCCGGCTCAGATGGCCGGCAGCTGGTCGTCGGCGAAGATCCCCGACTTGACCATGAAGGACATCGGCTTGCGCACCACCTTGCGCTCCAGGTCGCGGCGGGCCGGGTCGGAGACCACTCGCTCGCGGAACTCCAGCGGCTTGTCGATCCCGGCGTCCCGGTAGACCTGCGGGTTGTAGAAGGAGCGGAGGCTGAAGACGATGTATCGCTTCAGGTACTGCTCGATCTCCTGGCGCTGCTGGTCGGTCATGGTCTTCGCCAGCTCGGAGTAGAGCATCGAGACCAGCTCGCGGCCGAACGCGATGTGCCGGGACTCGTCCTCGTGGTGCACCCGGTTGACCTTGCGGACGGTCTCGTGGAGGGAGTCGTCGGCGGCCATCCGCATGTTGTAGAAGTCGACGATCTCCTCGAAGAGCAGAATCCTGGAGAAGACCAGGAAGTTTTCCACCTGGGCGTTGTCATGCGGAATGGAGTTGAGTTTCGGCCCGGTGTAGATCTTGTCGCCGTACCGGAGGCAGAACTCGGCGAAGAACCACATGTGTTCGTTCTCTTCGCCGATGAAGTGGTGGAAAAAGTCCGACGGCAGCTCGAAACCCGCTGTGTGGATACGCTTGATGACCTCGATCAGCAGCTCGCGGATTCCTTCTACGTTGAGGCTGTAGAAGTTGATGCTCTCCCAGCGGGACAGCCGCTGCGCCTCTTCGGTCGTCAGCTCCTTGGCGACTTCAGTTCCGTAGGTGGACATGAGGTCGTCGCTCATCCACGACATCTGCTCGGGCAGCGAATCAGGCCAGTCGAACTCGCGGTACGGGTTGTAGTAGCCGTCCACCGACTTGTCGATGAGTCGCTTGAGGATCTCAGCGAACCGAGCCGACTGCTCCGGTACTTGCGGCGTGGCTAATGCGGACATGCTTCTCCCTGTCGGTAATGACCGGAGGTGATCGAGAGGGGATGCTCGGGCGCTACACGTCGCTGTGAATTCCGGGGACTTCACGGCGCCCGCTCAATGGAGTTGCGGTCCGCTTATCCCGCCGCGGTCACTGGCGGGCTGGCAGACATTGAGGATGCTAGGCGACCGATACACCCACGGGCCAGCGTCGTTCCGCCCGGCACGAAGCGGAGTTCACGTCTCCAATTTCACAGTGTGTCGCCCCCTGTAGGGGTCTGAGCAGCCAATTGGCAGTATGTTGCAGCAACATTGCAGCTACATTAAGTGATCAAGGTGCCTCTAAACGTGAGTTTGCCCCCGCCGGACGTTTTTCAGCTGACCCTGAAGGGACGTAAACCCGAGGTCATGGCGGTAGAGCGGGTTCGGGTGATGCACAACTGCTCCTCAGGGGCGCGGCGTTGATGTCGGGGTTTGGCGCGATCACGGCGCTGACTGCTTCGCATGCCTCAACAGCTGAGGTCTGGGGTGACCACTGGGGCTCCCGGCGGGACGTGATCCCGGCTGCGTGAGCGGTCCACTGCCCTTGCGGTGCGAACGCCGGGCGCCGGTGGTACACGGATGACCGGCCGTCGGCTTTATTGGCCTGGGTGGCCGCCCAGGGCGGTCGTCGGTCGAGCATCCGCCTGTGCCTGTGCCTGTGCCTGTGCCTGCGCCTGCTCCTGTGCCTGCTCCTGCTCCTGCGCCTCGTGGCGGCGGGCCGGGTGGTCGAGCGGTGTGGACCGCCCAGGTCGCCAGGGGCGCCGGCGGCACCGATAACCCTTTGCCGCTTCCGGAGGGGGCGGCTATCTTCTGCGGGCCGTCGGACGCCCGGGCCGACGCCGTCGCCAAGGAGGTGTGCAGCACATGCGCACGACCGGTCAGCAGTCGAACCCAGGTCCTGACAGCTTCCACCTCTCTACGACGGAGACACCTTGTCCGTTCGCATCACTGCGCTGACCGACCCCGACATCAATCCCGCCGGCCGCCGCCTGGCGTGGCTGGCATCCGACTCCGACGGAACCCCCGTCGGGTCGGCGTTCCTGCGTCTTCACACCGCAACCGGGCAGGACCACCTCGCCGCACTGGAGCTCCACGTTCATCCGGCCGAGCGGCGCAACCGCACCGGCTCCCGGCTCCTGGACGCGGCGGTGGCCGCCGCGCGCCACGAGGGCCGGCGCAGTGTCATCACCCAGGCCGAGGCCGGCTCTCCGGGCGACCGGTTCCTGCCGGCCTGCGGCTTCCGCAAGGTCCTGACCCTGATCTACACCCGGCTTGCCCTGGCAGAGGTGGACATCGCCGCGCTCACCGAGATCACCGAACGGCCGCATCCCGGCTATCGGCTGGCGTCGTGGGAGGGAACGGTCTCCGGCGACCTCGCCGAGGCGTTCGTCGCGTCGCGCCATGCCATGGACGACATGCCGATGGGCGACACCGACTTCGGCACGGTGGTCTGGGACCTGGAACGGGTCCGGGCCGCAGTGGCGGCCGTCGAAAAGCGTGGCGACCTGCTGCACACCGTCGCCGCCATCGACGAGTCGGACGGCTCGATCGTCGGCTTCACCGAACTGGTCGTCCCTGGTGAGGGCAAGGGCGATGGCCGGCACTACGGCACCGGCGTCCTGCCGGAGCACCGCGGGCGCGGCCTCGGACGGTGGATGAAGGCCGCCTCGATTCTGCAGACCCTGGAGCGGCACCCGGGCCTCGGCGGTCTGCTGACCGACACCGCCGACAACAACCCGTACATGAGGCACATCAACGACGCGCTCGGCTATGCGCCGACGCACACGTCATTCGAGTACCAGCTCGATCTCCAGGGCGACGGGGCCGGGGCGACCGGCTGAGGGACGGGGGAGAAGCCCCCGGGTCGGTGACGGCCTGGGGCTTCCGGAGTCTGCGGGTGAAATCGACGGGGGCGGTCGCTCCGGGCCGGTGATCGGGGCGGTCGGGGCCGGGCCGGCCGCCGTGCCGGCCTTCCGGTTCGGGGCGGGCCGGCCTCGGGGGGCCGGGCTGCGCAGGGGGAGGGGCGCTCGGCGCTCGGGTGACAGGTGGCGAAGGGGCGTCGGCCGGGGGATTTTGCCGGGTTTCGGGGGAGGCGGCGGCGTAGATTCGCCGGCATGGTGACTTCGATGACGCGCGACGACTATGAGCAGCGCATGGCGCGGGCGGGGCAGGCCGCCGCCGATGTCGGTCTGGCCGGGCTGATCGTGACGCCTGGGCCGGATCTGGTGTGGCTGTGCGGCTACCGGCCCCCGGCGGCCACCGAGCGGCTGACCGCCCTGGTGATCGCGCAGGGGCGGCGGCCGCGGCTGTTGGTGCCGGCGCTCGAACAGTCCGATGCGGTGCGGTCGGCCGGGGCCGCGGCGATGGACGTGGCGGGTTGGACGGACGGTGCCGACCCGTACGTGGAACTCGCCAAGTGGCTGGATCCGCAAGGACGTTACGGGATGTCGGACTCGACCTGGGCGATGCATCTGCTGGGGCTCCAGCGGTCGCTGCCGGGGAGTGCGTACGGTGCGCTGACGGAGGCGCTGCCGATGCTCCGTGCCGTCAAGGACGCGCATGAGGTGGCGCGACTGGCGGCGGCCGGGGCGGCCGCGGACGCGGCGTACGAGGAGATCCTCGACGTACGGTTCGCCGGGCGCCGGGAGTTCGACGTGGCGGCGGACCTGGCGCGGCTGCTGCGCGAGCACGGCCACAGCCAGGTGGACTTCACGGTGGTGGGGTCCGGCCCCAATGGCGCCGATCCGCACCATGAGGCGGGTGAGCGGGTCATCCAGGACGGCGACATGGTGGTGCTCGACTTCGGTGGGCTGAAGGACGGCTACGGGTCGGACACCTCGCGGACCGTGCACGTCGGGGAACCGGGCGCGGAGGAGCTCAAGGTGCACGACATTGTGCGGGAGGCGCAGCAGGCGGCCTTCGATGCGGTACGGCCCGGCGTCGCGTGCCAGGACATCGACCGGGTGGCGCGGCGGGTCATCAAGGCGGCGGGTTACGGGGAGTACTTCATCCACCGGACCGGGCACGGGATCGGAGTGACCACGCACGAGCCGCCGTATCTGGTCGAGGGCGAGCATCTGCCACTGGTGCCGGGCATGTGCTTCTCGATCGAACCGGGCATCTATCTGCCGGGGCGGTTCGGGGTGCGGATCGAGGACATCGTGACGTGCACGGACTCGGGCGGGCGGCGGCTGAACGAGACGGAGCGGGAGATGGCGCTGGTGCGGTAGGGGCGGTGCGGCGGTGCGCCGGCGCGGCGGGACGTCGGGCCGTGGGGCGGGACCTTGGGCCCTGGCCGCGGGGGACGTCGGTCCCTCGCGGCGGGGGCCGGGTCCCGTACTTCTGCCGGTACGGAAGGGACTTTCGGACCGGAGCCGGCGGGGTGGGTGCTGCGTAGCGTGAGGAGTCCGGGGCCTCCGGGCACCGACACCCGCCGGAACGTCCAGCGCGCAGCCGCCGGAACGTCCACCGCGCACCCGCCGGAGCATCCACCGAACCGGAAGGGGGACCGCCATGCCGAGGAAGCCCTCCCGCACCGGGATCGTGGCCGCTGTGACCGTTGCCGCCGCCGCTGCCGTGGGCGTGGTGATTCCACTCGCCGGGGCCGCGCCCGCCCACGAGCACGCAGGGGCGAGCGGGCGGACGGTGGTCGCGAGCGCGAGCGCGGGAGCCGAGCCGCGCGGGGGTGGGGCCGGGGAGGACTCCGCCGACGCGGGCGTCTCGTCCCGGGGCGGGCCCGCGGACGGCGCGGCCGACCGCCGGCGGCACCGGCAGAACGGCGTCGGATCCCTGGTCCTCGAGGGCGGGGCCGGGGCCGGGGCGGCACTGGTGGGCGGGGCGCTGTTGACGGGCCGGGGCGGCCGGAGCGGTGGCACCCGTGAGAGCCGCCGGGTGGGTCGTTAGGACGCTCGCCCCGGCGATGTCAGTGGGGTGGTTCAGGATGGGTGGTGCAGGGCGGGCGCGTGGACGCCGGCCGGGCGGGTGGCGTATGCGGCCGGTGTGCGGCCGGTTCTCGGGCTTTCCGGCCGGTTCTGTGCGGGAGCGGATACGTAGCGGGTAGCGGTGGAAGGCGGTGATCGCGTGGCAGGGCGCGGCAAGGAGACGGTGCGGGCGGTACGGCGGCCCGAGGTGCGGCTGCCGGAGCTGCGGCCGTACGACGGCGGCGAGCTGGAGCCCGAAGGGGATTACGACGGGCTGGAGTTCACGGATGCCGACTGGGTGGGGCAGGCGGCGTACGGAGCGCGGTTCATGGATTGCGCGGTGCGCCGCTGCGGGCTGGACGAGACGGTGCTGAGCCGGGCCCGGATCATCGACAGCGTGCTGAGCGGTGTGCGCGGGGTCGGGACGGACCTCTCGCAGGCGTCGCTGCGCGATGTGGAGGTGACGGACGCCCGGCTCGGCGGGACGCAGTTGCACGGCGCGGTGCTGGAGCGGGTCGTGGTGCGCGGCGGAAAGATCGACTTCCCGAACCTGCGTCAGGCGAAGCTGCGGGACGTCGCCTTCGAGGGGTGCGTGCTGGTCGAGGCGGACTTCTCGGGTGCGGTGCTGGAGCGGGTGACGTTCGACGACTGCACGCTGGCGCGGGCGGACTTCAGCGAGGCGCGGATGAAGGACGTCGATCTGCGGGGCGCGGCCGCGGTGGACATCGCGCGGGGGATCGACCGGCTGTCGGGCGCGGTGATCAGCGCGTCCCAACTCCTCGATCTGGCCCCGGCGTTCGCCGCACAGGTAGGGGTGCGGGTCGAGTGAGGCGCCGGCCCCGTCGGGCGTCGGTCGGCCGTCGGGCGGATGCCGGTCAGACGCGGGGGAAGCGGGCCTGGAGGTCCCAGATGACGGGGTTGTCGCCGAGGCCGTCGTGCATGTCGGTGAGGTCGGCGATCAGATCGTGCAGGAAGTCGCGGGCCTCGCGGCGCAGCGCGGAGTGGTTGAAGGTGAGTGGCGCCTCGTCGGCCGGCATCCAGTCGGCAGCGACGTCCACCCACCCGAAACGGCGCTCGAAGAGCATCCGGTCGCTGGATTCGGTGAAGTCCAGTTCGGCGTGGATGGTGCGGGCCGAGCGGTTGCCGCGGGGATCGCGGTCCAACTGCTCGACGATGTCGCACAGCGCCCAGGCGAAGTCGAGGACCGGCACCCATCCCCAGGCAGTGGACAGCTCGCGGTCCGCCTTGGTGTCGGCGAGGTAGACGTCACCGCAGAACAGGTCGTGGCGCAGGGTGCGCACGTCTGCGCTCCGGTAGTCCAGCTGCGAGGGATCCGGGAAGCGGCGGGAGAGCGAGTAGCCGAGGTCGATCACCTCTAGATGGTGTCACGCCGGGGCGGTGGCGGGACGGCCCGGCCCACGGCGGGCGGCGGCCGAGCCATCACCCCGGCCCGCGGCCGAGCAGTCACACCGACCCGCGGCCGTGCGGCTCACGGCAGCAGCCGCTGTTCCTTGGCGACCGCGACCGCGCCCGCCCGGGTGTCCACGCCGAGCTTGCCGTAGATGCGGCCCAGGTGGGTTTTGACGGTGGCCTCGCTGATGAAGAGGGCGCGGGCGATCTCGCGGTTGCCCAGGCCGCGCGCGAGCTGGCCGAGGATGTCGCGTTCCCGGTCGGTCAGCGTGGGGCGGGGGCTGCGCAGCCGGGCCAGTACGCGATGGGCGACGGGTGCGGAGAGGGTGCTGCGGCCCCGGGCGGCGGCGTGGATGGCGGCGAAGAGCTCGTCGGGCCGCTCGGCCTTGAGGAGGTAGCCGGTGGCGCCGGCCTCGATGGCGCGGGTGATGTCGGCGTCGGTGTCGTAGGTGGTGAGGACGAGGACGTGGGGCGCGGGCCGGAGCCCGGAAATCCGGCGGGTGGCCTCGATGCCGTCGATGCCGGGGCCGAGTTGCAGATCCATCAGGACGACGTCGGGGTGGAGTACGGCGGCCGTCGCCACGGCCTCTTCGCCGGTCCCGACCTCGCCGACGACCTCGATTCCGGATGCGCTGGCGAGCAGGGCGCGCAGACCGGCGCGCACGACGGCATGGTCGTCGCAGAGCAGGATCCGTACGGGCGCGGGGCCGGTGGTGTCGGGGCCGGTGGTGTCGGTGCCGGTCATGGGGCGGGCTCCAGGGGCACGGCGGCGGACAGGACGGTGCCCTCGCCCGGCGCGGATTCGACGGTGAGGGTGCCGCCCAGCTGGCGCACCCGGGCATGCATGGCGGGCAGGCCGTGGCCTCGCCGGTGACCGGGGGCGGGTGCGGCCGGGTCGGCGGGGGTGAAGCCCCGGCCGTCGTCGGCGATGTCCAGGACGATCTGGTCGCCGAGGTAGCTGAGGGTCAGGGCGGCGGTGGACGCGGCCGCATGTTCGCGGACGTTGGCCAGGGCGCCCTGGGCGATCCGCAGCAGGGCGGACTGGACGCGGTCGGGGAGCGGCGCGGGGGTGCCGTCCAGGTGGAGGCGTACGGCGAGGGGACCGGACCCGGAGCCCGGCTCGTCGGTGCGGGCGGCGAGCTCGCGCAGGGCCTCGGGCAGCGAGGCTCCGTCGGCGAGGTCCGCCGGGGCCAGGTCGTGGACGAAGCGGCGCGCCTCGGCGAGGTTGCGGGCGGTGATCCCGGTGGCCGTGCGGACATGGCCGCGGGCGGTGTCCGGTGCCGTGTCCCAGGTGCGCTCGGCGGCCTGCAGCAGCATCTGCTGGCTCGACAGCCCCTGGGCGAGGGTGTCGTGGATCTCCATCGACAGGCGCTGCCGCTCGGCGAGCGTGCCCTCGCGCCGTTCCGTGGCGGCCAGTTCGCGGCGGGTGCGCAGCAGATCGTCGATCAGCGCTCGTTGCCGGGCGGCCTGGCGCTCCATGTGGACGAAGACGGCGGTGGCGAGGGCGGCGACGGCCGGCGGCGCGAGCACCAGATTCGGGTCGAAGCCGGTGGCCAGCCGCAGCTGGGCGACGACGACGAAGACGGTGAGCAAGCCGACCAGCAGCGACGCCGCGCCGGCGGGCAGGGTGCGCAGCCCGGTGTAGAAGAGCGGTACCGCGCACCACGCGAAGCTCGGCGCGAGCAGGACCAGGACGACCCAGACCGCGACGACCGCACCCAGCCAGAGCAGGCGGCGCACGGTGGGGCGACGCCGGTCGCCGGTCCGGGGGCCGAGCGCCGGACCGAGGACGTAGAGGAGGGCGAGGGCCAGGCCGAGGGCGATGACCCAGGGGGTGCGGGGCTCGCCCGGATGCCGGATCAGGAAGCGTGCGAGTGAGGCGCCCAGCAGCAGGAAGAACGCCGTGTGCATGACGGGGCCCAGCCAGCGGGCGTCGGGGTTCGGGTCCGGCGGCGCGGGCTGCTGGGCGGGGTGCGCGGGGTGCACGTGGATCTGGATCTCCTGAGGGGGCTCTCCCGTGGTCGTTCCTCGTAGTCGTAACCCGGGTGGAGAGCGCCGCGCATCAACCGATCGGCTGACACCGGTCTCCACCATCATGCACGGAAGGGACAGCCGGTACGCCGACGCCGGCGGGGCCGGGCCGCTCCGAGGATGAGGGCACACCACCGATTTCCCCGTCCCGAGGAGCTCAGATCATGCAGAAGCCGTCCTTCCGTGCCCGCGTCGTCGCCGGTGCCGCCCTCGTCGTCCTGGCCGGCGCGGGCACCTTCGGCGCCGTGTCCGCGTCCGCCGCCCCGTCGCCGGCAGCTGCCCCCGCGGCGGCCACCGGCGCCGCCGGCGGGCACCTCACCCACTCGACCCATCTGACCCTCGCCGCCGCCACCAAGGCCGCGCAGGCCGCCGTGGACGCGGCCGGGAAGGCGGGCGAGAAGGTCTCGGTCGCCGTCGTGGACCGGAACGGCAACACGCTCGTCCAGCTGCGGGGCGACGGCGCCGGTCCGCAGTCGGCCGCGTCGGCGGAGAAGAAGGCGTACACCGCCGTGTCCTGGAACGCCCCGACGTCCGAGCTGGTCAAGCGGCTGGACCAGGCCCCCACCCTCAAGGACATCCCCGGCACCCTCTTCCTGGCGGGCGGCGCCCCCGTGCGGTCGCAGGGCGCGCCGATCGCCGCGATCGGCGTGGCGGGCGCGCCCAGCGGCGCCACCGACGAGCAGTTCGCGCAGGCCGGTGTGCGGGCACTCGACAAGTAGCCCCCCGCGGGCCCGCCGTGCCCGCTCCCGCCGCCCGGCGGCCCGGCGTGCGGCGCCGCTACGGCATCGTCAGCACCCGGGGCCCGTCGTGCGTGATCGCGACGGTGTGCTCGAAGTGGGCGGCCCGGCCGGCGTCGGAGGTGCGCAGCGTCCAGCCGTCGTCCGCCACGTAGTACGTGTTGCGGCCGCCGGCGAGCAGCATCGGCTCGATGGCGAGGACGAGGCCGTGGCGCAGGCGAAGGCCGCGGCCGGGGCGGCCGTCGTTGGGCACCGGCGGGTCCTCGTGCATCCGGCGGCCGATGCCGTGCCCGCCGAAGTCCTCGGGGATGCCGTAGCCGGCCGCCCGGCCGATGCTGCCGACGGCATGCGCGATATCGCCGATGCGGGCGCCCACCACAGCCGCCTCGATGCCCGCGGCGAGCGCCCGGCGGGTGGTCTCCATCAGCCGTACGTCCTCGGGACGGGGCGTGCCGACGGTGAAGCTGACGGCCGCGTCGCCCGCCCAGCCGTCCACGATCGCCCCGCAGTCGATGCTCACCAGGTCGCCGTCCCGCAGCCGGTAGGCGTCCGGGACGCCGTGCACGATCGCGTCGTTGACGGAGGCGCAGATGACGGCGGGGAACGGGGTGGCGGCGAAGGACGGGCGGTAGCCGAGGAACGGCGAGGTGGCCCCGGCTTCGCGCAGGACGGTGCGTGCGATCTCGTCGAGGTCCAGCAGCCGCACCCCGGGGGCCGCCGCGGCCTGCACCGCCGCCAGCGCGTCGGCGACCACGCGGCCGGCCACTCGCATCGCGTCCAGCGATGCGTCCGTTTTGAGCTCCACCATGAGTGACGTCCTCCCGGCGCCGGTGGGGATGCCCCGGCGCCTCCAGTAGCGGTAAACTAATACCGGTATTTGTTTACCGGTATTAGTATCACGGGCATGGTGCGAACTCCACTGACCCCCTGGGAACGCGAGCGCGGCGAGCGGCTGGGCGCCCTGCTGCGCACGGCGCGCGGCGAGCGCAGCATGGTCGAGATCGCTGCGGCGGCGGGACTGTCCGCCGAGACGCTGCGAAAGATCGAGACCGGTCGGGCGCCGACCCCGGCCTTCTTCACCGTCGCCGCGCTGGCCGGCACGCTCGGACTGTCGCTGGACGAGGTGGCGGTGCTGGCCGTGCCGCCCGAAGCCGTGGCGGAGGCGGTCGCCTGAAGGCATCGCCCGAAGCCGTGGGGGAGCGGTCGCCTGAAGGCATCGCCCGGAAAGCACGGAGGGCCGGCCCCCCAAGGGGAGCCGGCCCTCCGCCGGTCACGGATGACCGGTGGTTCTCAGCGGAGCTCAGACGTTGACGCCGAAGTCCTGCGCGATGCCCACCAGGCCCGAGGCGTACCCCTGGCCGACGGCGCGGAACTTCCACTCGGCGCCGTTGCGGTAGAGCTCGCCGAAGACCATGGCGGTCTCGGTCGCCGCGTCCTCGCTCAGGTCGTAGCGGGCGATCTCGGCGCCGCCGGCCTGGTTGACGATGCGGATGAAGGCGTTCCGCACCTGGCCGAAGTTCTGGCTGCGGTTCTCGGCGTCGTAGATCGAGACCGGGAAGACGATCTTCTCGACGTCGGCCGGCAGGCCCGCCAGGTTGACCTTGATCTGCTCGTCGTCGCCCTCGCCCTGGCCGGTGACGTTGTCGCCGGTGTGCTCGATGGACTGGTCCGGCGTCACCTTGTTGTTGAAGAACACGAAGTGCTGGTCGGAGTAGACCTTGCCGCTCGGGTTGACCGCGATGGCGCTGGCGTCGAGGTCGAAGTCCGTGCCGGTGGTGGTGCGGACGTCCCAGCCGAGGCCGACCGTGACGGCGGTCAGGCCCGGTGCCTCCTTGGTGAGGGAGACGTTGCCGCCCTTGGACAGGCTTACAGCCATGGGAAGTCCCTTTCCTTGTCGACTCGTCGAAGCGTCGGGCTCCGCACTGCGGACGAAGCTACCGTCACCCACCACAACGCCGTCAGGGGACCACGGGTTCCAGCTCCCTTTACCTACTTTGCCGAATCCTGATGCGGACACCCCGGGCCGAGTCGGAAAAGCGGGTGACGGGGTCCCGGAAAGCGCGGGATCATAGGACGCATGTCCGGGCCCTATGTCATCCGCGGTTCGGTCGTCCTTCCAGAGGCCGAGCTCGTGTGGCGATTCTCGCGGTCCTCCGGTCCGGGCGGCCAGCACGTCAACACCAGCGACAGCCAGGTGGAGCTGCGCTTCGACCTCGCCAAGACCCAGGTGCTGCCCGAGGTGTGGAAGGAGCGTGCCCTGGAGCGGCTGGCGAGCCGGCTGAACGACGGCGTGCTGTCCGTGCGCGCCTCCGAGCACCGCTCCCAATGGCGCAACCGCGAGACCGCCGCCGTCCGGCTGGCCGCACTGCTCGCCGAGGCCACCGCGCCGCCGCCCAAGGCCCGCCGTAAGTCACGGATCCCACGCGGCATCAACGAACGGCGGCTGCGCGAGAAGAAGCAGCGCGGCGACACCAAGCGCGGCCGTTCCGGTCGCGATTGGGGCTGAGCCCCGCCGGGCCCTGGGGCCCCGCCGCCCTCACCCCAGGTTCCGGTACTTCCCCCGGAAGTACGTGAGCGGTCCCGCGTCCTCGCCCGGGGCCGAGGCGGCCAGTACGCGCCCGATGACAAGGGTGTGATCGCCGGCCACCACCCGCTGCTCGGTGCGGCACTCCAGCGTCGCCAGCGCCCCGCCGATGAGCGGGGCCCCGGCCGCTTCGCCCCGTACATGGGCAATGTCCTCGAAGAGCAGCCGGTCGCTGATCCGACCCTTCATCGCGAATCGTCCCGCAATGTGCCGCTGGCTCTCCGCCAGCACCGAGACGGCCCACAGCGGCTGGAGCGCCAGCAGATCGTCCATGCGGGAGTCGTTGCGAACGCTCACCATCACCAGCGGCGGTTCGAGCGAGACGGAGAGGAAGGCGGTGGCGGTCATGCCGGCGTCCTCGCCGTGCGGCCCGCCGTCCGGATCGTGGGCGGTGATCAGCACCACGCCGGCGGCGAGGCGGGACAGGGCGGCGCGGAATTCGTCGTCACTCACCCCCACAGCATGCGGGACCGGCGCCTCGCCCGGTACGGAGGCGAGGGCGACGACGGGCGTGGCTTGGGCTGCGGCTCCGGAGGCCGTCGAATCGGCAAGGGTTTTCGTGAACACGCCATGAACGCTAACGCCGCCCGGGCCCGGCCCGCATCGGGCCGCGGGACCATGCACGTCCTAGGTCCGGCGGCGGAGGCCGGGGCAGCGTCGCAGGTGGGTGCCGTGATCGGCGGTGCGGGCGGCCCGGATTTGCGTTCCGTAAGAGCAAGTCCGGTGCGCGGCGGAGGCGGGCCGGCGGCCCGAAGGCCCCGCGAGAAGATCACCAACGAGCCTTTTTCGCTTGTGACTTGAGTCACAGCGCGCGCTAATTGTTGACCCTGTGTACCGAGTGAACAGCTCACTGTGATTCAGTGAGCGAGTATCGGAGAGCGTGGAATCGGACGATCGAAGAATCCTGGAGTTGCTGTCGAGGTCTCAGGGAGAGCGAGCGATGGAGACCGAGTCGGAGCCATACGTCCGTCTTGCGACCCTGCGGCAGCTGCACCAAGTGGTCGCCGAACTGAACACCGCCCGCAGCCTTGCGGACACCCTGCAGTCGGTTGCCGACGGCGCCATCGCCGGGCTCGGCTATGAGCTGGCGGCCGTCAATCTCGTCCGCCCTGACGGCGACCTCGTCGTCGCTGCCGTGGCCGGCAGCCCGGGCGCCGAGGCACTGATGGCCGGCCGGGTCGGCTCCCGGACCTCCTGGGACCGCCGGCTGTCGATGGGGGAACGCTGGGGCGAGCTGTGCTTCATCCCGTACACCGAGGGCTGGGTGCTGGACGACGACGACGTCCCGCAGTGGCACACGGCCGGGCCCGCACCGCGCTTCCCCGACGAGTGGCATCCCATGGACCGGCTGTTCGCGCCGATGTACGCCGCGGCCAACGGCAGCGGTGAGCTCCTCGGCGTCATCTCCGTCGACCGCCCGCGCAACGGCCGCCGCCCCGGCCCCTGGGGGCAGGAGGCGCTGCAGATGTTCGCGTTCCAGGCCGCCATCGCCATCGGCAACGCCCGGCTGCGCGCCAACATGCAGCGCGCCCTGGTCCGCCTGGAGCGCGAGCAGCAGGCCCTGCGCGCCAGCGAGGAGAGCTTCCGGCAGGCCTTCGAATACGCGCCGAGCGGTATGGCCGTCGCCGAAATGGGCGGCGACCAGCACGGGCGCCTGCTGCGCACCAACGACGCACTGTGCCGGCTGCTGGGCCGCCCGGCCGCCGCGATGCGCCGCTACTCCTTCTCCGATCTCGTCCACCCCGAGGACATCGGCACCCTCCTGCGCACCTCCGCCGAGGGGGGCCGCGCCGAGCTGCGCCTGGCCCGCCGCGACGGCACCTACGTCTGGGTCTCGCTGCGCAACTCCGTCGTCGCCGACACCACCGACGGCCCCCGGTTCCTGCTCACCCACGTCGAGGACATCGAGGAGCGCAAGCGCCACGAGCTGCAGCTCGCGCACCGCGCCAGCCACGACTCGCTCACCGGCCTGCCCAACAGCGCCGAGCTGCGGGCCCGGCTCGGCGCGCGGCTGTGCTCCCGCCCGGCGGGCTCCGCGGCCGACGCGTACGCCTCCTCGGCCACCGCCGCGGTGGACCCGGGCGGCTTCCTGGACGGCAAGGAGCCGTTCGAGGGTCTCGGCGGCAAGGGGGCAGCCCCCTTCGACCACCACGCGCACGCCGTCGCGCCCCCCGAAGGGGTCGCGGACGACGGTTCCAAGGGGCTCGCGGTCCTCTTCTGCGACCTCGACGGCTTCAAGTCGATCAACGACCGCTTCGGGCATCACACCGGCGACGCGGTGCTGATAGAGGTCGCCCGCAGGCTGACCAGCGGCGTCCGGGACGGCGATACGGTCGCCCGGCTCGGCGGCGACGAATTCGTGGTGCTCGCGGACGGCCTGGGCACCGCCGACGCCCAGGACCTCGCGGTGCGGTTGCGGAACGCCATCATCCCGCCGATACGGGTGGACGGCCGGGCGGTCCGGGTCGGCGCCAGCTTCGGGATCGGCTGGGCGAGCTGCGGAATGACCGCAGAGGAGGTGCTGGCCTCGGCCGATCAGCGGATGTACGTCGAGAAGCGGTCCCGCTCGAAGGCGAACCGCAGGGCGGGCTGAGTGCCGGCGCGCAGCCCGCTGCCGCGTATCTCACACCCGCCGCACCGCACCCCGGCCCACCAGCCGTTCATCGATCTGTAGCGATCTTGTAGCCGTCCGGACCCGGCGTGCGGACGGCTACAAGGGGTAGGCTGCGCCGATGCGGCGTGCTGCCGACGGGGGCCCGAAAGAGACAGTTCGCACAGATGGCGCGGACGCGTACCGACGCAGACAGACGCGTACACATCGCTTGGGAGTGACACGGAATGACGGCCGGTAACAACGGCGCGGACACGCCGGAGAACGACGACCCGTTCGCCTACCTCTACCGCTCGGACGGCGGCGAGGGCGGCGCTCCGGGCTCGGCGGCCGGTGGCGGGACCGCGCGTCAGCCGGGTGTCCCGAGGACCTCCTACAACCAGGTGCGCGCGGTCGGCGAGCGGCAGTACGGCGGCCAGCAGGCCCAGCCGGCGTACGGCAAGCAGAACGCGCACTACGCCGCCCCGGAGACCCTGCCCGGCAATGAGCGGACCCGCTCCGCCCCGGTCCCGGACTACCAGGAGCCGCGCCGCAGCCGCAACGGGCTGCTGATCGGCGCCGTCGCGGTGGTCGCGGTGGTCTGCATAGGCATCGGCGTCGCGATGCTCACCAACACCAAGGACGACACCAGCGGCGCCGCGAACGACCCCGGCCCGACGGCCGGCGGCTCGCAGGACCCCGGCCGGTCGCCCGCCCCCAAGCCCAGCCAGGGCGAGCTCCCCAAGCAGGACGCGGGCAGCCTGCGGCTGGACGGCGGCGCCACCACCGCCAAGGACATACCCGGCGCGCGCTCGGCGAACGGCACCTACGTCGCCGGGATGAACACCCCCGGAGCGTCCGCCAGCTGGAGCGTGGACGCCCCCAAGGCCGGCGCCTACAAGCTCTACGTCGACTACGGCGTGCCCGGCAAGGACGCCAACCTCACGTTGACCGTGAACGACAAGGCCGACCCTCGGCCGATCTCGATGAAGAACTTCGCGGGAGCCCAGGAGGGCGCCTGGGACAAGGGCTGGACCGAGACCTGGTCGATCGTGCAGCTCAACAAGGGCACCAACACCGTCAAGTTGTCCTGCGAGAGCGGCAACCAGTGCGACGTCAACCTCGACCGGGTCTGGCTGAAGCAGAAGTAGCCGCCGGCTGCGGCCCGTCAGGCCCGGCCGCTCACGCCGCCGACGGACGGTCCGTCACCACGACCCGCGGCAGCAGCTCTTCGTAGGTCGCCGGATCGAACTCGCCCGCGGCCGGGGCCCGTACGGTGGCCGCCGACAGGGCGACCGCGCGGGTCAGCCGCTCCGGCCACGGCAGGCCCTCCACCAGGCCCGAGAGCAGTCCGGCCACGGCCGAGTCACCGGCTCCGGTCGGGTTGCCCGCGATGTGCCGCGGCGGGGTGGCCTGCCAGGCGCCGTCCGCGGTGACCGCGAGTATCCCCTTCGCGCCCAGGGAGGCGGCCACCGCGTGGGCGCCCCGACGGCGGGCGTCGCGGGCGGCGCGCAGCGGCTCGGTGCTGCCGGTGAGGGCGGCGAGTTCGTCCGCGTTGGGCTTGGCGAGGTCGGGTCGGGCGGCGAGGCCGCGGCGCAGCGGTTCGCCGCTGGTGTCCAGGAGTACCGGCACTCCGGCGGTGCGGGCGGCCCGGGTCAGCCGGGCGTAGACATCCACCGGGACGCCCGGGGGCAGGCTGCCGCACAGGGCCACCGCCCGCGCGTCGCCGAGGAGTTCGCGGTAGGTGCCGAGGAAGGCGTCCCACTCGGCGGGGGAGACGGACGGGCCCGGTTCGTTGAGCTGGGTGGTGTCGCCGGAGCTCTCGTCGACGACGGCGATGGTGCGGCGGGTGGCGCCGCCGACCGGGACCAGGGCGTCGGTGACCTCGCTCTCCTGGGTGAGCAGGGCGCGCAGCGCCTCACCGGTGCCGCCGCCCGCGAAGCCGGTGGCGACCGTGCGGTGACCGAGCGCAGCCAGGACGCGGGCGACGTTCAGCCCCTTGCCGCCGGGGCGTTCGACGGCCTCGGTGATCCGGTTCGTGCTGTGCGGACGGAGCCGGGGCAGCCGGTAGGTGATGTCCAGGGCGGCGTTCAGCGTGACCGTGAGGATCATGGTTCCCCCTCCCGCACCGTGCTCGGACGGCTGGTGCCGGTGGGCGGCAGCCGTTGGCCGGGCAGTTGCCGGCCGTACGGCCGGAGTCTGGCGACCGCGTTCGGCGGTGGCATGCGGACAAGTGCGCGAGCGATCATGCCATCGTCAAGGCGGTTGGCCCAGACCCAGGTCAACCGCCATCCGGCGGAAATCCGGCCACCCAGGGGGCGGGTGGCCGGCCGCCGTGCAGTCACCCCCGGCGGCCGGGGCCCTGCGGGGCGGGCGGCCGGACCCCCTCGGGGCGTACCAGCCAGGTGCCTCGGCGCATCACGCCGACCAGGTCGTAGCCGGCGTCCAGCACCACCAGGTCGGCGTCCTTGCCGGCGGCCAGGGAGCCCACCCGGTCGTCGATGCCGAGCAGCCGGGCCGGGTTGGCCGAAAGTGCCCGGACAGCCTGATCAACCGTCAGGTCGTCGAGGGTGACGGCCCGTTTGAAGGCGCGGTCCAGGGTGAGGGTGGAGCCGGCGATGGACCCCGCCGTCGGCCCCTCGCTGATCCGCGCGACGCCGTCCTTGACCTCGACCCGCATCGGGCCGAGCGGGTACATCCCGTCGCTCATGCCCGCCGCCCCCATCGCGTCCGTGATGAACGCGACACGTTCGGCGCCCACGTCCCGGACGGCCATCCGGAGGATGGCGGGGTGCAGGTGGGTGCCGTCGTTGATCAGCTCGACGGTGATCCGCTCGTCCTCCAGGAGGGCCCCGATCGGGCCGGGCGCGCGGTGGCCCAGGCCCGGCATCGCGTTGAAGAGGTGGGTGGCCACCGTCGCGCCCGCGTCGACGGCCTCGCGGGTGGCGTCGTAGGTGGCGTCGGTGTGGCCGACGGCCGCGATCACCCCGGCGTCGGCGAGCAGGCGCACCGACGCCAGTCCGCCGGGCAGTTCGGGGGCGACGGTCATCATCCGGGCGGTGCCGTGCGCGGCGTCGACCAGCTTGCGGACCGCGGCCGGGTCCGGTTCGCGCAGCAGGTCGGGCTGGTGGGCGCCGCAGCGGCCGGGGGAGATGAACGGCCCCTCGAAGTGGATGCCGGCCAGTTCGCCCTGCTGGACGAGCTCGGCCAGCACCGCGGCCTGCCGGGCGAGGTCGTCCAGGGCGCCGGTGACGGTGGAGGCGACCATGGAGGTGGTGCCGTGCCGCCGGTGGGTGGCGGCGACCCGCAGGCACTCCTCCGGGTCGGCGGACGAGAAGGAGCCACCACCGCCGCCATGGACGTGCATGTCGACGAAGCCGGGCACGACGAGATGGCCCGGCAGGTCGAGGACCTCGGTGTCCCGGCCGGGCGCGCCGGGCCCGTCCTCGTCGAGGCCGCGGCTGCGGATGTCGGTGATCCGGGTGCCCTCGACCGTGATCCGTCCGCCGTCGACGACGCCGGACGGCCGGGCGATCCGGGCGCCCGCCAGGATGGTGCGCCGGGGGGCCGAGGGCCGGTCGGCGGAACGCTGAGCTGCCATCAGGCGGTTACCTCCGTGGAGAGAAGATCCCAGGCGAGCAGTCCTGCGCCCAGGCAACCGGCCGCATCCCCGAGGGCCGCCGGAACGATCGAGGGGACCGGCTGGAAGGTAACGCGCCGGTGAACCGCCTCGCGCAGAGGGACGAACAGCGTGTCGCCCGCCTCGGCGAGCCCGCCGCCGATGATCAGCAGCTGCGGGTCGAGCAGGGTGAGCCCGGTGACCAGGCCGTCGGCCAGGGCGTCCACGGCGCTGTGCCAGACGGCGAGGGCGCGCGCGTCGCCCGACTCCACGGCCTTGGCCGCGTCCGCCGCGCCGGCCTGCGGATCGCCGCAGGCCGCCGCCCAGTCCCGGCCGACCGCGGCGGCCGAGGCCAGCGTCTCCAGGCAGCCGCGCCGGCCGCAGCCGCACTCGCGGCCGCCGGGTCGCACGACGATGTGGCCGATCTCGCCGGCGCTGCCGTGCGCGCCCGCCTCGATCCGGCCGTCGATGCCGATGGCGCCGGCGATCCCGGTGCCCAGCGGAACGAACAGGAACCGGTCGGCGTCCTTGCCGGCGCCGATCCGGCCCTCGGCCAGACCGCCGGTGCGTACGTCGTGCCCGAGCGCGACCGGCACCCCGTCGAGCCGTTCGGACAGCAGCGCCCGCATCGGCACGTCCCGCCAGCCGAGGTTGGCGGCGTAGACGGCGGTGCCCGACGCCTCGTCGACGATGCCGGGGACCGCGACGCCGGCGGCCAGCGCCGCGGCGCCGTACCGCGCCCGGCCGATGTCCCGCAGCTCGGCGGCGAAGCCGAGGATCGCCTCGACGACCGCCTCGGGCCCGCGCTCGCGGCCGGTGGGCCGCCGCGCCTCGTAGAGCAAGGTGCCGTCCGCCCCTGCCAGGGCGGCTTTCATTCCGGTGCCGCCCACGTCGAGGGCGATGACGTTTTTCACGGCTCCAGTTTTGCGCGCTCCGGCATAAAAGGTCTAGTCCACTCACCGTACGAATGGTCTCTTGTGCCCGTTCGGCCTGGTCGGCGCCCAGTCTTGTGATCTTGGCGTGGGGAGGGCGATATCGAAGTGAGACTTCCGGTGGTGTAGACCTTGTGGAGACGCGCGAGTGACACTCGCAGTTCATGCCGGTGGAGGGAGACCCCCGACGCCGAGATGGACCCGGCAGCAAAGAATTCGGGACAGGGCGGTAAAGAACGGTGCAGCGGCGGTACTTGAGCCTGACGGCGGCGGGAATCGCCTCCGGCATGATCCTGACTCTCACCGGCTGCGGAAGCGGCGCGGACGACGGCGATGTCACGCTCAAGCTCATCGCGGCGGACTACGGCGACAGCGGATCCCACAGCACCCAGCGCTACTGGGACGAGCTCACCGGGGACTTCGAGAAGAAGCACCCGGGCATCAAGGTGGACGTCGACGTCTACAGCTGGACCGACGTCGACAAGAAGGTCGAGGACCTGGTCGAGGCGGGCAAGGCTCCGGACATGGCGCAGATCGGCGCATACGCCGACTACGCCGCCCACAACAAGCTCTACAGCGCCGACCAGCTGCTCTCCATACCCACCCAGGCCGACTTCACCCCGGCCCTCGCGGACGCCGGCGAATACAACCGGGTGCAGTACGGCATGCCCTTCGGTGCCAGCACCCGGCGCCTCTTCTACAACAAGAAGCTGTTCGCCGAGGCGGGTATCACCGACCCGCCGACCACCTGGGCCGACATCGCCCACGACGCGCAGCTGCTGAAGAACCACGGCGTGAAGACGCCGTTCGCGCTCCCGCTCGGCTCGGAGGAGACGCAGGCCGAGACGCTGATGTGGATGCTCAGCGGCGGCGGCAACTACACCGACAGCATCGGCAAGTACACGATCGACTCGCCGGAGAACGTCAAGACCTTCGAGTGGGTCCAGAAGAACCTGGTCGGCAAGGGCCTGACCGGCACCGAGCCCGCCAAGGTCGACCGCGCCGACGCCTTCCAGGGCTTCGCCGACGGTGACGTGGGCATGCTCAACGGCCACCCCACCCTGATGAAGCAGGCCGCGGCCAAGGGCATCGACTACGGCACCACCGAACTGCCCGGCATCAACGGCAAGGCCAAGGCCACCATGGGCGTCGCCGACTGGATGATGGCCTTCAAGCAGAACGGCCACCGCTCGCAGGTCGGCAAGTTCCTCGACTTCGTCTACAGCGACAAGAACATGCTGAAGTTCTCCGGTTCGTACGGACTGCTGCCGGTCACCGCCTCCGCCTCCCAGGCGATGATGGCCGACGACAAGTACAGCAACCTGCACAGCTTCCTCAAGCAGCTCGGCAGCGCCGAGTTCTACCCGGCCGACAAGATCTCCTGGCCGCTGGTCTCCAAGACCGTCAAGGCCAAGATGGGCGGCGCCGTCGGGCCCGGCGGCAATCCGTCCGCCGTGCTCAGCGACATCCAGAACACGGCGGACGCGGCCGACAACGCCGCCGAGTGAGGCCGGGCGCGGAAGTGGGGGCACCCGGCCGGGCACTGTCCGACCGTGGGCTTATCGTGGGAATGTGATGACGGGCGGCACGGACACGTCGGGCGGCAGCGGCGAAGAGCGCGCGGCCGCCCCCCTCTCCTCCCAGGACGAAGCGGTGCTCTCCGTCGAGCGCCGCTCCTGGCCCGGCCCCGGCGCCAAGGAGCGGGTCATCCGCGAGCGGCTCGGCATCTCCCCGACCCGCTACTACCAGGCCCTGAACGCCCTGTTGGACGACCCGCGCGCCCTCGCCCACGACCCCGTCACCGTCAACCGCCTGCGCCGGGTACGCGACGCCCGCCGTGCCCGCCGCTGACCCGCGCGACCTCCCGTCGCCCGCGCACCACCGGGCAGGGCGCCGACCGAGCCGCCGACACCCTGTGCCCCCGTGCACCCGGCATGCGCCCGCACCCCGCCGGTAGGGTCGGCGCCATGGGCAGTCCCCCGAACGCGCCGCATCCCCTCCCGACACCGCAGACCGACGCCGGCCGCGAAGGGCTCGCCGCCCTCCTGGCCGCTCCCGAACGCGCCGTCATCGCCCTCGACTTCGACGGCACCCTCGCCGAGATCGTCCCCGACCCGGAAAAGGCCCGCGCCCACGCCGGCGCCACCGCCGCCCTGGGCCGCCTCGTCCCGCATCTGCGCGCCGCAGCCGTGATCACCGGCCGCCCGGCCACCCTCGCGGTCCGCCTCGGCGGCTTCGACGCCGTGCCCGGCCTGGACCACCTCACCGTCCTCGGCCACTACGGCGCCGAGCGCTGGGAAGCGGCCACCGGCACCGTCCAGGCTCCCGCCCCGCACCCCGGCATCGCCGCCATACAGGCCGAACTCCCCGGCGTATTGGACCGCTCCGGCGTCTGGCACGGCACCTGGGTGGAGACCGCCATCGAGCGCAAGGGCGGCCGCGCCGTCGCCATCCACACCCGCCGCGCCACGGACCCCCAGGGAGCCTTCGACACCCTCCGCGCCCCGCTCGCCGCCCTCGCCGAACGCCACGGCCTGATCGTCGAGCCGGGCCGCCTGGTCCTGGAAATCCGCCCGCCGGGCATGGACAAAGGCGTGGCCCTGGCCGACTGGATCCAGGAGACCGGCGCCGCCACCGTCGTCTACGCCGGCGACGACCTCGGCGATCTGGCCGCCTTCGCCGCCGTCGACAAACTCCGCGCCGAGGGCCTGGCCGGGCTTCTGGTGTGCAGCGGCAGCAACGAGGTCACCGAACTGGCCGAGCGGGCCGACCTGGTGGTCGACGGACCGGCGGGCGTGGTCGGGCTGCTGGACGCGCTCGCCGAGAGCCTGGCCGGAGACTGACCCCGCTCAGGCCGTCAACGCGCGCAGCTGGTCCAGGAACCACCGGGCCGGCGGCAGCGCGGTGGCGGCCGCGGCCAGCCGGCCGCAGCGCGCGGCCCGCTCCGCGTCGTCCATCGACAGGGCCTCGTGCAGGGCCTCGGCCGTGGCGTTGATGTCGTACGGATTGACGCCGATCGCGTCCTCGCCCAACTCCTGGTGGGCGCCCGCCTCCCGGGAGAGCACCAGCGCACAGCCGCGCTCGGAGACCACCGGAATCTCCTTGGCGACCAGATTCATCCCGTCCCGGATCGGGTTGACGAGTGCCACGTCCGCGAGCCGGTAGGCGGCGAGAGAGCGGGCGAAGTCGTCCTTGACGTGCAGCACCACCGGCTGCCAACCCGCCGTGCCGTACTCGGAGTTGATCTCCTCGGCCAGCCGTCCGACCTGTGCGGTGTAGTCGCGGTAGACGGCCAGGTCCTGGCGCGAGGGATAGGCGAAGGCGATGTGCACCACCCGCTCGCGCCACTCGGGCCGGTCCGCGAGCAGCCGTCGGTAGGCGAGCAGACCGCGCACGATGTTCTTCGACAGCTCGGTGCGGTCCACCCGCACGATGGTCTTGCGGTCCGGACCGCCGATCTGCTCGCGCAGCGCCGCGAGCCGCTCCTCGACATCCGGACGGTGCGCCCGCTCCCGCAGGAACTCCGCGTCGGCGCCGAGTCCGTACACCCCGATCCGGGTCGTGTGCGGCGCGGGCCCCGTCGACGTGAGGTACGGCGCCCCGTCGTCCGGCCGGTGCGCCTCGCAGTCCGCTCCCAGCGCCTGCTGACAGCAGCCCATGAACGCCCGCGCCCACCGCTCGGTCAGGAAATTGGCCCGGTCGGCACCGAGGATGCCCGCCGCCAGCTTGCGCTGGATGTCGTCCGGCAGCATCGCGAAGTACTCGGCGGGCGCCCACGGTGTGTGCGAGAAATGCGCGATCCGCAGGTCGGGGCGGAGATCGCGGAGCATCTTGGGCACCAGCGCGAGGTGGTAGTCCTGCACGAGAACGGCCGCCCCGGGCGCCGCGGCCTCCGCCAGCGCCTCGGCGAAGGCGGCGTTGTACGTCTCGTACGACGCCCACTGTGTGCGGAACTCCGTGTCGAACGCCGGCTCCAGCGGCGTCTGATACAGCATGTGATGGACGAACCACAGCACGGAGTTGGCGATTCCGTTGTAGGCGTCCGCATGGACTTCCGCCGGAATGTCCAGCATCCGGACCCGCTGCCCGCCGGTGTCCGCCGGATCCAGCGCGCCACCGCTCCGCCGCACGGCCTCGCGGTCACCCGCACCGAGCGCCGCGCACACCCACACCGCGTCCGTGTCCGGACCGATGGCCGACAGCCCGGAGACCAGGCCGCCGCCGCCGCGCTTGGCGGTCAGGGCGCCGTCCTCCCCCAGGGCATAGGAGACCGGACCGCGATTGGAGGCGACGAGGACCTCGGCACCCGGCTGGACCGCACTGCGCTCGGAAACCATGTCGCGACACTAACCCGCAGTGGATCCGCGCAAACGTACGGAAACCGGCCGGGTCCGCCGCTCAGGCCGCCCGCCGCTCCGCGTACTCCGGAATATCGGCCATCGGGGGGCGTTCCTCGGTGTCCACGTCCGACGTGCGCGGGACGAACCCGCGCTCCCCGCGGTCGAACTGGGTCAGCCGGGGGCGGACCAGGTGGCCGCGGGCGAGGCGGAGCTGGGCGGTGCGGTAGATGGCGGCCGCCATCCGGCCCAGGGCCTGGCCGTCCTGGTGGCGATGCTTGCGCACCCCCACGTCCACCTGGGCGAGACCGTCCAGGCCCACCGTGTGCAGGGCGTCGACCAGCAGGCCGAGCTCGACGCCGTAGCCGACCGGGAAGGGCAGGCGTTCCAGGAGGGAGCGGCGGGCCGCGTACTCGCCGCCCAGCGGCTGGACGAAGCCGGCCAGCTGGGGCCAGTGGAGGTTGAGCAGCGGCCGGGCGACCAGCTCCGTGACGCGACCGCCCTGGCCGGCGCCGGCCCCTTCGCCGCCCGCTTCCAGGGGGCGGTCGTACATCGCCTTGACGAAGTCGATGTCGGGGTCCGTCAGCAGCGGGCCGAGGATCCCGGAGACAAAGGTGGCCGAGAATTCCCGCAGGTCGGCGTCGATGAAGCAGATGATGTCGCCGGTGGTGGCGAGCAGGGAGCGCCACAGGACCTCGCCCTTGCCGGGGAGGGCGGGAAGCCGGGGCAGCACGCTGTCGCGGTGGACGACGCGGGCGCCCGCCGCCGCCGCGACCTCGGCCGTCCGGTCGGTGGACCCCGAGTCCAGCACCACCAGCTCGTCGACCAGCGGGACGGAGTCGGTCATCAGATCCCGGCGGATGGCTGTGACGATCGCGCCGACCGTCGCCTCCTCGTCAAGGGCGGGCAGCACTACGCTGACCGTGCGGCCGGTCTGGCGCTTCGCCTCCAGCAGTCGCCCCAGCGGACGGTCCGCCGCGGACCAGGAGCGGCTGCTGAGCCAGCGCTCCACCTCTTCCAGCACGTCTACGACTCCTCGGTGGCCGCCGGATCAGCGACCCGCTGTGATCCATCTCGCGGTTCGGACGACTATCTCAACCGTCAGTGCCTTCGGTTACAGTCTTGAACAACGCGGATGACCGTCGCATGCCGGGGTCACCGCCACAAACGCCTGGGTTTCGATCCAGCGCCATACCGCTCATCCAGAGGGGCAGAGGGATACGGCCCGTTGAAGCCCCGGCAACCCTCCAGCCGGTCTTGCCGCCAGGACGCTGACGTCCCGCGCGCGAGGCTCCCGGCTAGGGAAGGTGCCAAATCCGTCTCGTGACGAGATGCGTCGCGAGGAAGATGAGGAGAAAGGGCCTCGCCTCCATGGCTGTGCAAGTCACCGAAACCGCCGTAAACGCCTCCACCGTCGCTCTGGGACCGGCCGTCGGGCTCTCCTGCCGCGAGTGCGGGCAGCGTTTCGATCTCGGCCCGATCTTCGCGTGCCAGGAATGTTTCGGGCCGATCGAAGTGGCGTACGAACTGCCGAGCGGCGACCCCGAGGCGCTGAGGAAGCGGATCGAGGCCGGTCCGAACAACATCTGGCGCTACGCCCCGCTGCTGCCCGTCCCCGCCGACGTCGCCGACAAGCCGAACCTCAACCCCGGCTTCACCAAGCTGGTCAAGGCCGACCGGCTCGCCGCCGAGCTGGGCGTCACCGGCGGCCTGTACGTCAAGGACGACTCCGGCAACCCGACGCACTCCTTCAAGGACCGGGTCGTGGCGATCGCCGTCGAGGCCGCCCGCGCCTTCGGCTTCACCACGCTCTCCTGCTCCTCCACCGGCAACCTCGCGGGCGCCGTCGGCGCCGCGGCCCGCCGCGCCGGATTCAAGTCCTGCGTCTTCATCCCGCACGACCTGGAGGCCGGCAAGGTCGTCATGGCCGCGGTCTACGGCGGCGACCTGGTCGGCATCGAGGGCAACTACGACGACGTCAACCGCTTCTGCTCCGAGCTCATCGGCGACCCGCTCGGCGAGGGCTGGGGCTTTGTGAACGTCAACCTGCGCCCCTACTACGGCGAGGGTTCCAAGACGCTGTCGTACGAGATCTGCGAGCAGCTGGGTTGGCAGCTGCCGGACCAGATCGTGATCCCGGTGGCCTCGGGCTCGCAGCTCACGAAGATCGACAAGGGGCTCAAGGAGCTGATCGCCCTCGGCCTGGTCGAGGACAAGCCGTACAAGATCTTCGGCGCCCAGGCGGAGGGCTGCTCGCCGGTCTCCACCGCCTTCAAGGCCGGGCACGACGTCGTCCGCCCGCAGAAGCCGAACACCATCGCCAAGTCGCTGGCCATCGGCAACCCGGCCGACGGGCCGTATGTGCTGGACATCGCGCGCCGTACGGGCGGTGCGGTGGAGGATGTCAACGACGAGCAGGTCGTCGACGCCATCAAGCTGCTGGCACGGACGGAAGGGATCTTCGCGGAGACCGCGGGTGGCGTGACCGTCGGCGTCACCAAGAAGCTCATCGAGGACGGCCTGCTCGACCCGGCCCTGACCACCGTCGTCCTCAACACGGGTGACGGCCTCAAGACCCTGGACGCCGTCGCCACCGGGCCCACGGCCACCATCCGGCCCGACCTGGACGCGTTCCGCGCCGCCGGCCTGGCCGGCTGAGCCCCGGTCCGTACCTTCGAACCCGTATCCCGCAGTCGCTGGAAGGCAGAACCCATGAGCGTCAAGGTCCGCATCCCCACCATCCTCCGCACGTACACCGAGGGCCAGGCCGAGGTCGCCGCCGAGGGCGCGACCCTCGCCGAGGTGATCTCCGACCTGGAGAAGAACCACACCGGCATCGCGGCCCGTGTGCTGGACGACGCGGGCAAGCTGCGCCGGTTCGTGAACGTCTACGTCAACGACGACGACGTCCGCTTCGAGCAGGGCCTGGAGACGCCCACTCCGGAGGGCGCGGGCATCTCCATCATTCCCGCGGTGGCCGGCGGTTGCTGAACGGCTGACCACCGGGCGCTGTTTTGCGCCATATCTCGTCGTGCATGACTGGAATTGCCCCATCCGCCCAAAAGCGGATGGGGCAATTCCATGTTGCGAAAGGCGATACCATTGGCGTGATCGCCGCCGTACGAGCCCTCGTACAACCCCCGTACGACCCTCGTACCGCTCTGCGCGCGTGCCCAACGCATATGTGATCGCCCCGAGTTGTGCCCAAACTGTGTGCAGCAATTGTCGGATACGCGAACTATGCCCGGCCCGACTTGCCCCGCCGTAATGGGACTTCGCCGCATAATTACCGGTTCTCCAGCGCCAGAATTCTCGTCCGATTGACCTGTTGCGCTGGGCATCTGTGCAGATACATTCAGCGGCGGTCGACGCGTTCCGGCGCACACCCCACAAGCCTTTCGCGGGGTGAGGTCTGACCCGGGTCCGCGGAGTGCGGTCCTGCGCAAGGGCCAGTAATAGGGGAGTTAGGCATGGCTCAGGGCACCGTCAAGTGGTTCAACGCGGAGAAGGGGTACGGCTTCATCGCGGTCGACGGTGGTGCGGATGTATTCGTCCACTACAGCGCGATTCAGATGGACGGCTACCGCACCCTTGAGGAAGGTCAGCGGGTCGAGTTCGAGATCTCGCAGGGCCAGAAGGGGCCGCAGGCGGACATGGTCCGGGTGGCCGGCTGAGGCGCCGACCGACTGCAGCGTCGTGAAGGTCCGCACCCCTGAAGGGGTGCGGACCTTCTGACGTGCCGGGCCCCGTCCCCGCCCGGGCGGGCCACCCCGTGGAGGCTCCTGCCGGAGCCGCTTGCGCCCGCCCGTCGCCCGACCACCGCCCCGGAGGGAGGCTCCTGCCGGAGCCGCTTGCACTCTCGGGGGTCGAGTGCTAATCATTGGCGTTAGCACTCTCCGGTTGAGAGTGATAACCAAGGATCGGGTCGGCGAGGTCCGCGGGCCGGGTGGGGCAAGGAACCACACGGCAAGCAGACCGTCCGTCGCGGGCGCCAGCGCGGTCCGGAGCAATCCACCCCGATGTCCGGGAGGACCACTTCACATGGCCAAGATCATCGCGTTCGACGAGGAGGCACGGCGCGGTCTCGAGCGCGGGATGAACCAGCTCGCCGACGCCGTCAAGGTCACCCTCGGCCCCAAGGGCCGCAACGTCGTCCTCGAGAAGAAGTGGGGCGCCCCCACGATCACCAACGATGGTGTGTCCATCGCCAAGGAGATCGAGCTCGAGGACCCGTACGAGAAGATCGGCGCCGAGCTGGTCAAGGAGGTCGCGAAGAAGACGGACGACGTCGCCGGTGACGGCACGACGACCGCGACCGTCCTGGCCCAGGCTCTGGTCCGCGAGGGCCTGCGCAACGTCGCCGCGGGTGCCAACCCGATGGCGCTGAAGCGCGGCATCGAGCGCGCCGTCGAGGCTGTCTCCGCCGCCCTGCTGGAGCAGGCGAAGGACGTGGAGACCAAGGAGCAGATCGCCTCCACCGCCTCCATCTCCGCCGCCGACACCCAGATCGGCGAGCTCATCGCCGAGGCGATGGACAAGGTCGGCAAGGAAGGCGTCATCACCGTCGAGGAGTCCCAGACCTTCGGTCTGGAGCTGGAGCTCACCGAGGGTATGCGCTTCGACAAGGGCTACATCTCGGCGTACTTCGCCACCGACATGGAGCGTATGGAGGCGTCGCTCGACGACCCGTACATCCTGATCGTCAACTCGAAGATCGGCAACGTGAAGGACCTCCTTCCGCTGCTCGAGAAGGTCATGCAGTCCGGCAAGCCGCTGCTGATCATCGCCGAGGACGTCGAGGGCGAGGCCCTGTCGACCCTGGTCGTCAACAAGATCCGTGGCACCTTCAAGTCCGTTGCCGTCAAGGCCCCGGGCTTCGGTGACCGCCGCAAGGCCATGCTCGGCGACATCGCCATCCTCACCGGTGGCACCGTTGTCTCCGAGGAGGTCGGCCTCAAGCTCGAGAACGCCGGTCTCGACCTGCTCGGCCGCGCCCGCAAGGTCGTCATCACCAAGGACGAGACGACGATCGTCGACGGCTCCGGTGACAGCGACCAGGTCCAGGGCCGCGTCAACCAGATCCGCGCCGAGATCGAGAACTCGGACAGCGACTACGACCGCGAGAAGCTGCAGGAGCGCCTGGCGAAGCTCGCCGGCGGTGTTGCGGTCATCAAGGCCGGTGCCGCGACCGAGGTCGAGCTCAAGGAGCGCAAGCACCGCATCGAGGACGCCGTTCGCAACGCGAAGGCGGCCGTCGAGGAGGGCATCGTCGCCGGTGGTGGCGTGGCCCTGCTGCAGGCCTCCGCGGTGTTCGAGAAGCTGGAGCTCGAGGGTGACGAGGCGACCGGCGCCAACGCCGTGAAGCTCGCCCTGGAGGCCCCGCTCAAGCAGATCGCCGTCAACGGTGGTCTCGAGGGTGGCGTCGTCGTGGAGAAGGTGCGCAACCTGGCCGTCGGCCACGGTCTGAACGCCGCCACCGGCGAGTACGTCGACATGATCGCCGAGGGCATCCTCGACCCGGCGAAGGTGACCCGCTCTGCGCTGCAGAACGCCGCCTCCATCGCCGCGCTGTTCCTCACCACCGAGGCCGTCATCGCCGACAAGCCGGAGAAGGCGGGCGCTGCCCCGGCCGGCGGCGGCATGCCGGGCGGTGACATGGACTTCTGATCCTTCGGATCAGACTGCCGGTCCTCCCGGATCGCAGGTCCACACGTTCGTCGGGGCGGCACCCTTCTCCCAAGGGTGCCGCCCCGGCGGCGTTTCGGGGCGGGGTCCGCCGGGGCGGCCTGTGCCCCGAGGTGAGTCCGCTCATCGGCGTCGTTGGGGCGTCCCCGGGTGCGTCCGCCCGTCGGTCACGCGCTCAGCCGGCGTCCCCCCGGGCTCCCGAGGCGTCGGCGCCGGCGCCCTTCACCATCGCCGCGGACGCCGCGAGGTTCTTCCTGACCCGGTCCTCGCCCGCCTGGTCCCCGACCTCCTGGAACTCCCGCAACGCCGCGCGGTAGGTCTCCGCGGCCGCGTCCACCCGGCCGGTCTGGATGAGGGCGCCGGCGAGGTTGTTGAGGGTGCGGGCCCGGCCGTGCCGGTTTCCGGACGTGGCGAATTCGGCGACGGCCTTTTCGTATACGGCTACGGATTCCTCCGCCAGGCCCGCCGCCATCAAAGCGCTGCCGAGATTGGACAGGACGGAACCCTGCCGCGGGTGGTGCTCCGGCAGGTCGACGGTTGCCTGCCGTCCCAGATCGATGGCTTCGGTGAGATCGCCCTCGTATTGCGACCGCTCATAGCGAATGCGCAGGGCGCTGCTCAGGCTGGCCAGCGCCGCCGCTCGCTGGGAAAGGCCGGGCGGCATCCGGACGACCGCCTCACGGCCCCAGGCGATCGCTTCGTCGAGGTCGTCCCAGTCACCGGTGACTTCGGCCCTGGTGTGCAGGGCGCTGATCAGATTGGGGATGGTCGCGCTCAGTTCGGGGCGGCTGTCCTGCGGCGGCTGCGCGGCATGGGCGGAATGCGCTTCCTTGAAACAGGAAATGGCGGAGTCCAGCTCGGTCAGGGACGCGGTGAGCTGAAAGCGCACCATACGGATCAGGCCGAGGTTGGAAAGGATCGTGATGCGCAGCGGGCCGGGGGGAGTGGCGGAAAGGACCTTGCTCAGGGTGTCGATGGCGTCGTCGACCTGCTCGAGGCTGGAGCGGAAACCGTGTGGTGATTCCAGGATTTCGGCTGCGTGCAATGCGGTGGCGGTATCGATCTCGTGGCCGGCGGCTCCGGTCACTTCGGCTCCGGTCGTTCTGTCGCCGGTCATGATTCCGCCCCCTCTGCAGAGTTGTTGCGTTGATCGAGTACCGCGGTGATCCAGATACGTGCCAGGCCCTCGTCGTAGAACTCGATCGTCTCGCCGGCCCGCTCGACGCGGATGACGACGCGGGCGTCCCGTTGCTGCGGCACGGCGGGTGAGGGTGGGGCGGCCGGTTCGGCGGGCGGGTGGACGTGCAGGCCGCCGTTGATCGAACCGGCCTGTACGGTCGGGCCGGTGATGCGGGAGTGGCCGTCGATGACGTTGCCGGTCGTGCCGCTGAAGGAGAGGTCCTCCAGTTCCGGCGGGGCCGAGGGCGGTGCCTGCGGCGGGGCCGGCGGCCGGGTGGCCTGGTGCCACAGCCCCTCCCACCACGCCGGCGGCCGGGTTCGGTGGCCCTCGCCGTCCGCCTGTCCGGCCAGTTCGTCGAGGAGCCCGACGAACGCCAGCAGCACCGCGCAGGAGTTGGGCGCCGCGCCGTCGTGCAGCCAGCCGTGGACGGTGAAGACGGTCAGCCGGTGGCCCGGCGGCAGCCTGCCGTGGGACAGCTCAACCAGCTTTTCCAGTAAGGGACTTCCGGCGGCGGCATGCAGCTGCCGCAGCTCCCGCCCGAGGTCCCCCGACGTGTAGTCCACAGGTGCGCAATCTCCCCCACGACCCCACTGCTGGATAGTCCGGGCACCAGGCTAGCCCGTGGGATGGCGGCGTGTCGGCCCGGCCGGGGAGAGGGCGGGGCGGGGTGCCGGGTGGGGCACGCAGGAAGAGGTCAATGTGCCGGTTCCACCGGGATCCACAGTGCCGCGTCCGCCCGGGCGCCGTCCTCCGACAGTCGGGTACGCAGGATCTCCGGTCCCGGACGGCTGCGGTACGGGTTGGACGGGAACCACTGCGTGTAGACGTCCCGCCAGAGGTACTGGAGCGACTGCGGGAACGGCCCGGAGTCCTCGAAGACCGCCCAGATTCCGGCGGGGACGATGAGGGTGTCCAGGTCCTCGGGGGCGGGCGTGCTCGTCACCACGCCGTGGTAGTAGTCGAGTTCGGTGCCCTCGGCGCGGGCGGTGTCCAGGTCGTCGGTCACTGAGACGATCCCGTCGGGATCCTGGTCGGACAGTGCGGCGATGCGTCGTATGTCCTTCTGGTCGAGGGACCGGATGAACTCGGCGATCGCCGGATTCACGCCCGCGTGGACGAGCGGGACCCGTGCCTTCCTTCCGGCCACCCGGAACTCTTCCTTTTCCACGATCCGATATCGCATGGTGCTGCTCCCTTCGATGATGAGGCGGAAGGACATCCGGGGCTGGGAGTGCAGTGCCGCACCCGTCCGCCTGGCATCGCCGGGGCCCACGCCGTGCATCGCTCGGAACGCGCGGGCGAACGCCTCGCCCGATCCGTAGCCGTAGCGCACCGCGATCTCCAGCAGCGTCCGCTCGCCGGACAGCACCTCGGCGCCCGCGACGGTCAGCCGCCGGCGCCGGATGTACTCCGACAGCGGAAGGCCCGCCAGCGCGGAGAACAGGCGCCGGAAGTGGTACTCCGACGTCGTCGCGATCCGTGCCAGTTCGGGCACCTCGATCCGCTGGTCGAGGTGCTGCTCGATGTGCTCCATGGCTTCGTTCAGCCGCTCCAGCACTCCGGTCTCCTTCCCTTCTGGTCACTCACGTTAGGGAGGAGCGATACTGCCGGACCCGACTTCCTGTGCCCGGTTCGGTCGGGTCGGGGCCGGGTCGGCGGGCCGGGTTGGTGCGGGGCCCGGGTGGGCTCGGGCCGGGTCGGTTCGGGGCGGATCGGTGCGGTGGGGTCCCGTTCGGACGTGCGGCAGGCCCCCGACGGGGTGTCCGGGGCCTGCCGCAACGGCGGTGCCGGTGGCCTGTTTCGCAACGGCGGTGCCGGTGGCCGGTGGGTCCGGTGGGTCCGGTGGGAGCCGGTGGGTTCGGTGGGAGCCGGTGGGTCCGGTGGGAGCCGGTGGGTCCGGTGAGGCGGCCTAGTAGACCGGGGTGAGGTACGTATTGCCGTCGGCCTGGACCATGCAGTGGAAGCCCACGCGGTATGCGTGCGCCTGCGCTCTCCGGACACGTGGTTCCGGGGCGCGGGCTCATTGCGTTCGACTGTCTGCCGGTCCGTCCGCTCCCGGCCCGGAGGCCGGCCGGACGGTGTCGGCGGTGCGGGAAGTACGTTGCCCGGCAGGGCTATTGACGTGGTGACGCCTTACTGACGCCTTACTGACGCCTGCAACCGCCTCGACGCCCTCGAGGCGGTGTTCGGGGGCGCGGGCCGCGTGCCGCAGCGCGCGGACGCGGGCGCGGACGGCGTCGGCGGTTGCCTGGTGGCGCGTAGCGGGCGGGGATTGGCCCCGGCAGGGGGCGCAGATGCTGCCGGGGAGGGCCTCGGGGCGACCCGGCGTGCGGCAGACGGTGCATTCGAGGATGCGCAGGGGCGGGCGTGGGGGCGGCGGGCCCGCGTCGGATGGGGCTTGCGGCGCGGGAGGCGGCATCTTGGCGAGGAGGCGAGCGCGGGCGAAGTGGCCCGGGTGGTGGACCCCTTCCGGTGGGAGTCCCGCGGTCAGGGCTCGCAGGAGATGGTCCGGCGTGGCGCCGCGCGTGAGCCATTCCTCGGCGAGCGCTTCCAGGGCGGCGCAGTCGGCAGCCGAGAGCGTCATACGGGGTTCGGCGCGGGCGAGGGAGGCGAGGAGGTCGTAGGCCCGGGAGTGGGAGTGGGCGTGGTTGTGGGCGTTGCCGTGGGGGTGGGGGTGCTGTGGTGGGGGGCGGCTCGTGTTCCTGGGGCGCCGGAGCGGGGGAAGCGGGTTCGGGGACGTTCCCGGCGCGGAAGGCGGCCCACCAGGCGTCGCCGCGAGCCGTACGGGAGAAGTACGTGCGCGTCACCCAGACCGGGCTGCCGCCGTCACCCGTCAGGGTCTCGGTGATGCGGCGGAGGTGACCGGCCTCGGACAAGCGGCGGAGTGCGGTGCGCAGCGCGCACTGGCCGTACGTCGGTAACACCTTGGCCAGCGTCTTTACGGAGATGTCCGCCCCGTCGGGCAGCCGGTCGAGGTAGGCGGCCACTGACGCCTCGCGGGGAGCGAGGTGCGCGAAGTCGGTCGCGCGGCAGGGGTGTTGGCCGGGGGCGCTGCGTTTTCCGTAGCCGGGTTTCGCGGCGGGGTGGGGAGGGCGGGCTGCGTGCGCAGGCAGGGCAGCGCTAAAGTCGTCCGAAGCCATGAGATCGCTGCTTTCGATCTTGTTGGTCAGACCCCGGCCGGTGTTGGTAGCGCCTGTCGGGGTCGTCGCGTTTGCGGTTGTCGTTGCGGCGTTTGCGGTTGTCGTTGCGAGGCACGCTAGACCGATGCGACGTGTCGTGGCAAGCCGATCACGGAACGTCATGTTCGCTGGTACGCGCGGGGGTTGGGAGGGTGGGTGGGGAGTTCTTTCCCGTCCGTTCCTTGGAAAGAGAGCTCGAAGCCCGGAGCTTGAGCCCGGGCCGCGGAGGGGCGGTCAGGGGGCCGGAACGGTGCCGTCCGACGTGAGGGCGGCGATGAACGTCGACCATGCCGGGGCCCGGAATACGAGCCCCGGGCCGTTCGGGTTCTTGGAGTCGCGGACGGGGACGAGGCCCTCGGGTGCGTAGTCGTCGGCCACTTCGAGGCAGTTGCCGCCGTCGCCGCCGCTGTACGAGGACTTGCGCCAGCGGGCGGCGCCGGGGAAGTCCCGGGCGACCTCAAGGCAGTTACCTCCCTCGCCGCCGCTGTACGTCGACTTGTGCCAGCGGGCGGCGCCGGGGAAGTCGCGAGCCACTTCGAGGCAGTTGCCGCCGCTGCCGCCGCTGTGGCTGGACTTGTGCCAACTGGCCGCACTCAGGTCGTACTCAGGGCTCGTCCTCATGTGCGTAATCCTCCGCCACTGATTCGATCAGGGCCAGGGATTCTTTCGGCGCCAGTGCCGAGGCCCTGAGCAGATCGTAGGTCAGCTCGTGGCGGGTCACCGTTGCTGGATTGTCCTCCAGCCGCCCTGCTTCAGGACCTTCGATGTAGGTGAGCGGAGGTGCGTCCTCGAAGGTCATCAGCTTGAGGGCGCCAATCATGGCCGCATGTGCCCCAGCCTTGAACGGCAACACCTGCACGATGATCCGATGCCGTCGGATCAACTCCGCGACGTGCCGCAACGCCTCCGCCATCACCCCCCCGGCCGCCGGTCTCCCGGCGGAGGGCCGCCTCGTCCAGTACGACCCAAAACAACGGCTGTGTTGGATTGCTCAGGACCTGGGACCGTTCGAGCCGCGCCTCCACCAGCCGGTCGATGACGTCCTCGGTCGCCGTCGGCTGGTACGCGCGGAAGACGGCCCGCGCATACGCCCCCGTCTGCACCAGGCCCGGGATCAGCAGCGGTGCGTACTCGCGGATGGCCAGCGCGACGGCCTCCGCCTCCGCCGCTTCCGCGAAGTGATCCGGGTATTTGGACTTGGCCGCTGCCACGCAGTTGCGGAGGAAGTAGCCGTCGGTGCGCAGGACTTCGTCTATCTTCGCGGCGAAATCCCGCTGCATGCGCCGCGTACCGGCCTCCAGTTGGCCGATGAACGAGCCGCTGACGAAGAGGGGCGCACCCAGCTCTTCCTGGGTCATTCCGGCGGCCTCGCGGCGGTGGCGTAACTCGGCGCCGAGCATGGCGCGCGGTGATGAGGAGGGGTCGAGAGCTTTGGGTCCTGACATCGCAGCTCCCAGGCTGAACACGTGCGGTTGTTGGCCTGCGCCTCTGTCCAGGCTAGCCGCGCAGTGGCCACGCTGGGTACGTAATGACAACCCAGCGTGAAAGGTGAGGCGGCAGTGGAGAGCGTGGGAACCGCAGGGGACGAGGCGCGGGACGCCGACGAGATCGTGGCGGAACTGGAGGGCGCGCTAGGGGCGTTGGGTGTGGTGCTGCCGTCGCTGTGCGTGGATCCGGTGTCGGATGCGAGCCGGACGATGCAGCCGCTGGTGGAGCTGGGGCGGTGCAACCTCGGCACCGCGCGGCGGCTCCTGGAGGTGCTGGCCGGGCGGCGGCCGTGAGGGTGGTGTGCGGCGGTTACGTCGTGGACGTGCGGGATGGGCGGCTCGGCAAGGTCATGGGCCAGGAGGGGCCGTATGTGTAGCTCAGGCCGCCCGGGGGTGGGCGGGAGTGGGACTGCCCGCCGGATGCGGTGCGGCCCGCCGGGAGCCGGGATGCGCTGCGGGCGCGGGTGGCCGAGGCGAACCAGGCGAGCAGGCTGCCGTGAGCGGGCACGGTGCCGGGCGCGCGGACCGGCACCGTGCTGCGGCGGATGCGAGGCGAGCGCGGGGCTCGGCTCGACAGCGGACCGTTGCTGTCCGGCTCAGGCGGAGACCGGCTCCTTGTCCGGCGGTGAGTCGTCGGGCGCCGGGCCGTCGGGTGCCGGGCCCTCCGGGGCCGTGGCGGGTGCGGGTGCGGGCGCGGGGGCCGGGGCGGTGGCGGTGGTGGCTTCGGGCGCCGCGTTCAGATCGGTGAGCATCTGTTTGCTGAAGCCGAAGAAGTAGGTGGCGAGGAAGCCGACGACATAGCCGACGACCAGGCCCAGGGCGTAGACGGCGATCGTGGCGCCGATGCCCTGGTTGCCCTTGACCAGGGGGAAGAGGGCCCAGCCGGACGGGCCGATGGCGGTGGAGCCGACGGTGTCGCCGAGCTGGTTGAACAGGCCGACGAAGCCGCCGCCGAAGGCACCGCCGATGCAGGCGGTGACGAAGGGGCGGCCGAGGGGGAGCGAGACGCCGTAGATGAGGGGCTCGCCGACGCCCAGGAAGCCCGCGGGGAGGGCGGACCTGATGGTCGTCCGGATCGAGCCGTTGCGGGGGAGGCGGAGGTAGACGGCGATCGCCGCGCCGACCTGGCCCGCCCCGGCCATGGCGAGGATGGGCAGCAGGACCGTATAGCCCTGCTGCTCGATCAGGGTGGTGTGGATGGGGATGAGGGCCTGATGGAGGCCCAGCATGACCAGCGGGAGGAAGAGGCCGCCCAGGACGAAGCCGGCGGCCGCGCCGCCGTGGGCGAGCAGCCAGTTGGCGAAGGCGCCGATGGCGGTGGAGACCTCCCCGGCGGCGTACATCAGGCCGAAGACGGTGACCAGGCCGGTGACCAGGACCGTGAGGGTGGGGGTGACGAGGACGTCCAGCGCCTGGGGGACCACCTTGCGGCAGTGCTTCTCCACCTGCACCGCGAGCAGAGCGGCGGCCAACGCGCCGAGGACGCCGCCCTGGCCGGGGGCGAGCTTCTGGCCGAAGGCGGTGATGTCGGCGATGCCGGGGAAGACGATGACCGCAGCGACCGCGCCGCCCAGAATCGGGGTGCCGCCGAATTCCTTGGCGGTGTTGTAGCCGACGAAGACGGCGATCAGCGACATGAAGCCGGAGGCGATGGCGCCCAGCGCCGGGACGGCCGAAGGCAGCCAGCCGAGGTTGGTGAGCAGGCCGTTGATGCCCGCGACGATGCCGCAGCCGATGAGCGCCGGGATCAGCGGGACGAAGATGTTGGCGATCCGGCGGAGGAAGAGCTTGGCGGGGGTGGCGTTCTTCGCCTTCCGGCCCGCTCTGAGGGCGGCGCCCTGCGCGGCGAGGTCGGCCGCGGTCGTGGGGACGGCCGTGGTCGTGGGGACGGCCGGCGCGGCGGCGGGCTTCACGTCCGGTCCGGCCTCCGGGGCCGCTTCCCGGGCGGGCGCCTCGGGAGTGGTGGTGCGGGCCTCCTCGACCAGGCGCTCGAATTCGGGCGCGATCCGGGCGACCCCGGGGCCCAGCACGATCTGGTACGTGTCGTCCTCGACCACGCCCAGCACCTCCGGCACCGCCCGGAGCGCGTCGCCCTGGACCAGTGAGCGGTCCTGGACGCCGAGCCGGAGCCGGGTCATGCAGTGGGCGACGGAGGTGACGTTCGCGGCGCCGCCGACGAGGGGAAGGATCGCGGCGGCGATGGCACGGTTCTTGTCTTCGGACATATGGGGTGCCTTGCTGTGCGGACAACGAGGACGGAGGAGAGGGGGCGAGGGGAGGGGAGGGAGTGGGCCGAGTCGTCGGGTCAGGGGGCTTCGGTGGCCGCGGTGGCTTCGAGGGCGGTGCGGAGGTGGCCGTTCGAGGTCTCCAGCAGGCGGGCCGCGGTGGGCCCGTCGACCTTGCCGAGAAGGGTGAGGATGGCGTTCTTGACCTCACCGTCCGTCGCGCCGAGGGCGGCCTCGATCTCGTGGTCGGAGGCGCCGGTGGCCAGCGCGACGATGCGGCGCGAGCGGGCCCGCAGCTTGTCGTTGGAGGCGCGGACGTCGACCATCAGATTCCCGTAGGTCTTGCCCAGGCGGACCATGGTGATGGTCGAGAGCATGTTGAGCACGAGCTTCTGGGCCGTGCCGGCCTTGAGCCGGGTGGAGCCGGTCAGCAACTCGGGGCCCACGACGACCTCGATGCCGTGTTCGGCGGCCGCGGCCAGCGCGGAACCGGCATTGCAGGACAGGCCGATGGTGAGTGCGCCCAGGGCGCGGGCGTGCTCGACCGCCCCGATGGCGTACGGCGTGCGGCCGGAGGCGGAGATGCCGACGACGGTGTCCTGGGCGGTCAGCCGGATCGTGGCCAGATCCTCGGCGGCGAATTCCTTGCTGTCCTCGGCGCCCTCGACGGCGGTGACCATGGCCGACGGGCCGCCCGCGATCAGCCCGAGGACATCGGCGGGGTCGGTGTTGAACGTCGGCGGGCACTCGCTGGCGTCCAGCACGCCGAGCCGCCCGGCGGTGCCGGCCCCGGCGTAGATCAGCCGGCCGCCGCCGGCCATCCGTGCGGCCGTGGCGTCGATGGCGGCGGCGATCTGCGGGAGCTGGGTGGCGACGGCGGCGGGGACGGTGGCGTCCTCGCCGTTCATGGTGCGGGCGATCTCCAGCGTGGAGCGGCGATCGATATCGGCGAGCTCGGGGCGGAACGCCTCGGTGGTGAGGGTGTCCAGCTGGGCGCGCAGGTGGGCGTAGTCGGCGGTGGAGGTCATGGTGTGCAGGCTCTCTCCAGGGTCGGGCGGCTGGTCCCCACGGCGGCGGTCAGGGCTGGTGGCGGTGCGCGAGGGCTTCGTAGGAGGCGGACAGCGCGGGTGCCGCGGTCTCGTACGTGCGCTGGGCAACTCCTATGAACAGGCAGTCCACGACCAGAAGTTGACTCGTCCGCGACGACATCGCGGCCGGCCGCAGCTCGCTCTCGCGGGCCGTGGAGGTGGTGAGGATGTGATCGGCGTACGCGGCGACCTCGCCGTCCGGGCGACCGGTGATCGCGATGGTCGTCGCGCCGTTGTCGAAGGCCACCCGCAGTGGCTCGATGACGTCGGTGGTCCGACCGGAGTGCGTGATCGCGATGGCGACGTCGCCGGTGCGCATCTGGACGGCGTTCGTCACCGCCAGGTGCGGATCGCTGTGTGCGTGCGCGATCAGCCCGATGCGCAGCAGCTTCTGCGCGAGGTCCTGGCCGACGAGATTGGAGGCGCCGATGCCGTACACATCGATCCGGCGGGCTCCACAGAGCGCAGCGACGGCCGCCTCCAGCTGGCTGACGTCCAGACCGTCCGCGGTGTCGGCCAGGCACTGCTGCTCTTCGTGCGCGAGCTTGGTGATGACCTCGGTCAGCGAATCGTCGACCGCTATGTCCGCGGTCACGGCGGGCGCTCCACCGGCCGCCTGCTGCGCGGCGAGCGCGGCCAGAGCGAGGCGCAGGTCGCGGTAGCCCGGATAGCCGAGCAGGCGGGAGGTGCGGACGACGGTGGCCTCACTGGTGCCGGTGCGCTCCGCGAGGCCGGTGACGGTCAGGGCGGCGCAGCCGGCGGGGTCGCCGGCGACGGCTTCCGCGACCCGCTGCATGGAGCGGGTCATCGTCGGGCCGAGGGTGCGGACCTTGGCGGCCAGGGCCGCGGGGGCGGGTGGGGTCGGGGCCGGTCGGGTCTCGACGGCCATCTCCTTCGCGACGTCCTTCGCCGCGCCTTTGAAAGTTTCCTTCATGCTGCTGCTCACGTGTGAAAAGTAATTTCATCGACGTGCCGCGTCAACACTCGCCGTGCCGGGTTGTGGAAAAGCCGCACGGCTCGATCGGCCTGTGGAGGACGAGCGGTCCGCGCCGACCGTCCGCGCGACAATGGGCGGTATGGAGCTGGAACAGGCATTGCATGCCGCGCGGGCGCTGGTGCTCGCCGACCTGATCGCCGACGAGGTCGCCGACGCCGACATCGTCTCGCTCGTCGAGGATGCGGTCGCGCACCGCCGATGGTGGGTGGAGCAGTGGCCTGAAGGCGTGGACTTCGTCGCGGGGCTGATAGCTCAGGACGTGCAGGACGCGCTGCTCGAACGCTACGGCCGCTGGCCGCTGTGCCCGGTGTGCACCACGTCCGGCGACCCTCACGCCCTCGATGTCGAGCCCGAGTTGGGGCCCGATCCGCACTGGGTGTGCCCCAAGACGGCGGTCGAGGTGGCACCGGTCGGCAGGCTGCGCGCTCCCCTGGAGAGCTGAGGTGGCGATCTACGTCGATCCGCCCACCTGGCCTGGGCACGGCCGGATGTGGTCGCACCTGGTCAGCGACGTCTCGTTCGACGAACTGCACCGGTTCGCGGCCGGTATCGGCGTGCCGCGGCGGGCCTTCGAGCGCGATCACTACGACCTGCCCGCCGAGCGGTACGCCGACGCGGTACGCGCCGGAGCCGTCGAGGTCGGCTGCAAGGAACTGCTGCGCCGGCTGACGGCCGCCGGGCTGCGGCGGCCCAAGCGCCGGACGGCACCGGGGGCGGAGGAGACGCGGTAGGGCGCGTCGGACCGGCGGGTGGCCGGGCCCGCAGCATGGGCTCGGCGGCGCACCGTCGCGAACGGGCAGTGCAGCGAAGGACGGGCAGTGCAGCGAAGGACGAGCCGTGCAGCGAAGGACGAGCCGAAGCGAGAGGGGACTGTCATGGCAGCCAGGGAGCCGGCCACCGAGCTTCACCCGGGCTACAGCAGTGAGGGAGCCACGGCCACGGAATGGCGCGCGGCGGTCGGCGGGATGACCGAGGCGGAGATCTTCTGGCTCAGCACCGTCCGGCCCGACGGCCGCCCGCACGTCACGCCGCTGCTGGCGGTGTGGGCGGACGGTGCGCTGCATTTCGCCACCGGCGCCGATGAGCGCAAGGCCAGGAATCTGGAGGTCAGCCCGCACTGCGTGCTCACGACGTCGACGGTCGGCGGCAATGATCTGCAGGTCGGCCTGGACGTGGTCGTCGAGGGCGACGCGGTCCGGGTCGAGGACCCGACGACCCTGCTCGGGCTGGCCGACCTCTACGCCGCGAAGTACGGCGACGATTGGCGCTTCGAGGTCAGGGACGGCGCGTTCCACCGGGAGGGTGAACGGGCTGTGGTCTTCCGGGTCGAGCCGGTCACCGCGTTCGGCTTCGGGCGCGGCGAGACGTACAGCCAGACGCGGTGGCGGTTCGACAGCGGCGTGTGAGGCGGGACGAGCGAGTCGGGGGCGGGGCCCGGGGGCGGCCCGGTCCGGCCGGCCCGGCCCCCGACTGCCTCAGAGCTGCTTGGCGGGCGTGTTCTGCGCAGCCGCGGTGCGCGAGGCCGAGGAGGCGACGAGCTTGGAGCGGTGGTCGGCCGACCGGTGCAGCCGGAAGGCGACGGCCGTCACGATGACGGCCACCGCGGCCAGCGCCGCGCCGGTCCATGCCACGGACGGGTAGCCCCAGTGGGCGCCGATGACCAGGCCGCCGAGCCAGGGGCCGAGGGTGTTGCCGATGTTGAAGGCGGCGGTGGTGGTGGCGCCCGCGAGCGTCGGCGCGGCGTTGGCCACATTGAACATCCGGGCGTTGAGCGCCGGGGCCGTGGTGAAGGCCGTCACGCCGAGCATCAGCGAGAGCGCGACCGCGGCAATCGGGTTGTGTGCGGTCAGCGCCAGGACGGCCAGTACGACCGTGGAGGCGGATATGCCGGCGAACAGCGTCCCGAAGAGGTGGGCATCGGCGATCCGGCCGCCGATGAACGTGCCGATCAGCGCGCCGACGCCGAAGAGCGCGAGCACTGTCGGCACCCAGCTCTCGGCGAGCCCGGCGGTGTCGGTCAGCAACGGCGAGAGGTAGGAGAAGAGGGCGAAGACGGCCGCGCCGTTCATGGCCGTCGCGGTCAGCGCCAGCCAGACCTGCTTGTCCTTGTAGATGGTCAGCTCGCGGCGCAGCTGGGGGCGGTCGTCACCGGTGGGCACGGCCGTACGCGGCACCAGCGCGATCACGCCGATCAGCCCGATCGCGGACAGTGCGGCCACCGCCCAGAAAGCCGACCGCCAGCCGGCGTGCTGCCCGAGCAGCGCGCCCGCCGGGACGCCTGCGATGTTCGCGATGCTCAGCCCGCCGACCATGACGGCCATTGCCCGGGCCCGCGCGGTCACCGGAACCAGCGAGACCGCGACGGCCGCGCCGACCGCCCAGAAACCGGCGCAGGCCAGCGCGCTCACCACTCGTGAGGCGAACAGCACGCCGTATGTCGGCGCCAAGGCGCCGGCCACCTGGCCCAGCCCGAACAGAGCGAGCAGGGCTATCAGGGTTGTACGGCGCGGCAGTCGCAGAGTCGCCGCGGCGAGGACGGGCGCACCCACCACCATGCCGATCGCGAACGCGGAGACCAGCAGCCCGGCCTGCGGGATGGAGACCTCCAGATCGCGGGCGAGCGGTTGGAGGATGCCGGAGAGCATGAATTCGGACGTCCCCAGGGCGAAGACGGACAGGCCCAGGACGTAGACGGCGACGGGCATTCGGGCGCGATCGGATGGAGCTGGCATGACAGGTACTAACAGCCATAGGACACCTGACATTCCCGCCGCGCGGGATTCCGGCGTGCGACGTTCCGCACATCCGCACCACCTCCGCACCACCTCCGCACCCCACCCGATGTCCGCCGGGTGGGCCCCGCTCCTAGGCTGCCGTACATGGGGCTGAAGCCGGAGTGCGAGCGGTGCGGGGCGGTACGGCGGCCGGTGGCCGAGATCCATGAGCGTGGGGTGCCGCACGAGGCCGGTGCGGAGCATGGCCAGGTCTACGACCATGCGCGGGTGCTGGAGTGCCCCGGCTGCGGCCACGGCGTGCTCCACAAGGTCAGCCACGACTGCTATCTCGAACCGTGGCAGACCGACGAGCCGTGGGACATGGACTGGACGTGGCGGCTGGAGCCGGAGGATCTCGACCGGCTGCGGCAGGGGCTCGCGAACTGCCCGGACCCGCTGTTCGACCGGTGCCCGTGCCCCGCGCACGGTGTCCTGCGAGGCGACCGGCGGGCGAGCGTGAGCGAGGACGAGGCGCGGGTCGTGCTGGAGGCGGACGGGCTGCCGAGGGTGCGGCGGCGCGCGGAGTAGCGGCCCGCCCGGCTGCCCGCCCGTCGCCCGTCCGCCCGTCGTCCGCCCGGCAGCCGCCCGTCCACCAGCGGCCCGCCCGGTGGTCGCAGGTCAGCCGCTCAGCAGATCCAGTTCCGTGGTGAGGTTGCGGCGTGCCGTGTGCTCCCACCGGTCGTAGGCCGGCGGGGACCTGAACAGGCGTGGCAGGGCGAGGAGTTGGCGCAGGACCGCGGCGCGGCCCGCACGGAAGTCGGCGTCGGGGACGAAGCCGTACTCCTCACGGACGGTGGCCGCGTAGGCCGCGTACTCCTCCGGCGAACCGGCCAGGACCGCCAGATCGGCGTCGCACAGCACCTCGCCGTCGGGATCGTCCGGTGACGGGTCGTGCGTGATGGTGAGCCGCACCAGGCGGGCCACCTCGGCGGTACGGGCCGGGCCGACGCCCAGTTCGGGCAGGGCGCGCTCGGCGAGGGCGGCGCTGCGCTCCTCGTTCTCGGAGCGGTCGGGGCGGTAGACCGCGTCGTGGAACCAGGCCGCCAGCTGGACGACGGGCAGATCGTCGGCGTGCCCGGCCAGCTCGTCGATGCGCTCCAGTACGGCGGTCAGGTGGGCGACGGTGTGATAGCGGCGCTGGGGTTCGGCCCACCGGGTGAGGAGGTTGTCCGCGTAGGGGGCCGGGTCGGGGGCCTCGACGCCGTGCGCGTCGCGGGCGGCGGTCACGGTGTCGGCCCAGCGGCGGATCAGCTCCGCAGCGGCGGTGGGGTGCGCCATACGGGACTCGGAGGTCATGGCAGTCATTGTGCCCGGCGGGGTCAAGCTCCGCCGGTGCGTGCCGCCCCTGAGCCCCCGAGTCCCTGAGCCCCTGAGCCCCCGAGTCCCTGAGCCCCTGAGTCCCTGAGCCGCTGAGACCTGAGCCCCTGGTTCCTGATCCGCTGGTTCCTGGTCCACTGTCAGGTCTCGTGGGTGCCGCCCCGTCAGGTACGGGGCCGGTCGCGGCAGGAGAGCGAGTCGACGGTCTCCATGCGCGGCTTGAAGTTGGTCTCCCAGGTGGGGTCGGCCTTGGGTATCGAGGGCAGGGAGGTCGCGAAGTCCTGGGTCCAGTTGTTGTCGCCGAGGTAGTCCCGCAGGGCGTCGCGCAGCTTTCGGCAGTCCTGGCGGTGCCCCTTGGCCATGGCGATGCCGTACTGATTGGCCGAGCCGTAGGTGATGTCGGGGACGACCTTGAGGTCCGGGTTCACCTGGGTGAAGCCGTAGAGGATCATCTGGTCGGTCGAGACGGCGTCGGCCACCTTCTTCACCTTGAGGTCCTCGATGCAGGTGGAGGCGTCCGGCTGCTCGTAGACCACCATCCGGTCGTACTCCGGGCCCTCCAGGGTGGTGGCGGAGGTGGTCCCCGGCCAGGTGCAGACGCGCTTGCCCACCATGTCGTCGGGCTTCTTGATCTCGTGGTCGTTCCTGCGGACCATGACCCCCTGGTACGTGGTCGCGTACGGCCCCACGAAGTCCAGGTCCTTCATCCGGTCGACGGTGATCGAGAACGTCGCGACGACCAGGTCCTTCGTCTTGTCGGTGAGCACCGCGCGGCGGTCCTCCGACGGGACGATCCCGAAGTCCGGCGTGGCGCCGACGCCCTTGAGGACCTGCCGGGCCACGACGGTGTCGAAGCCGGAGAACTTGTAGTTGTCGACCACGGCGGTGCCGGGCTGGTCGTTCTTGGTGCCGACCTGGACCCGGCCGTCCGCGAAGAGGGACGGCGGCTCGTCGGCGCCGCAGGCGGTGGCCAGAGCGGTCAGGGCGAGGAGCGCCACTACGGCGCCGGCGCGGCGGCCGTCGCGCCGGCCCGGTCTGGTGGCTGTCGAGCGTGCTGCCCCGATGGTCATGAGGGTCCCCGTTCTCGTCGTTCGTCATCGGTGGTGCGGCTTCTTCGGTGCCCGAGCCTCTTCGGTGCCCGAGCTGCTTCGGCGCGGCCGTTGCTCAGGAGCCGGCGTCTCTTCGGCGCCGGCTCCTCGTCGGCGCCCGGCTCATCTGTCGTGCAGCACGGCGTCCGTCGCCCGTACGTCCATCCGGCAGCCGCGGCCGGTGTGCAGCGTCAGGCCGATCCGCACGGAGCCGGCCCGCGCTCCGAGGTCGAAGTCGACGGTTCCCCCGGGGCGGACGGCCGTGGTCTGCGCGGCGACGCCCGAGGTGAGGAGCGAGACGGTGGCGTGGGTGTCCGGCAGGCAGGTCGGGCCGGCCGTGATGTGGTCGTCGATGGCCAGCGTCAGACGCAGGGCGTTGCGCGGTTCCTTCAGGGCCGAGGCGTCCAGGAGGAGGGAGAGGGAGCGGTGGGTGGTGTCGTCGAGGGGCTGGGTGCCCTCGGTGCGGATCTGACCGGTCACATCGATCTCGCCGTGGGTGAGGACGTTCTGGAACGCCAGCCAGGCGCCGACCGCCGCCAGGACGGAGACGAGGGAGAGAGCGCCGACCACCCGGGCGTCGCGCGGCCTTCGGTTGAGCACACGGGCGGCGGCCGTGGCGACGGCCAGCCCGGCGAGGACGCCCCACAGGGTGTACTGGCTCGCGGGGCCGTCCGGCCAGGTGCTGCCGGCGATCACCAGGCCGGTGCAGGCCAACAGGAGGGGCACCCAGCGTGCGCTGGGGTGCATCACCCACTTGATGATCACGTTCTTGATGTCGTTGGCCGCGATGGAGTGGTCGCCGTGCGCCGCCGCGCTGTTGTGGACGTCGCCGTCGCCCTGGCCCCCCTGGCGGGTCATGAGCCGCCCTGGGCGCCGTTGCCGCCCCCCATGTGGATGGTGCCGTGGATCTCGACGGCCGCGATGGAGCCCTGGCCGGTCGCCGTCGGAGTGTTGTGGACGGTGCGCGCGCCCTCCGGCGAGGCGCGCCGGGCTATCTGTTCCAGCAGGTGAGAAGCGTCGCGACGGTCGGCGGGGGCGTGCAGCCAGGCCGTCACGGCGGCGGACAGGAGCTGCCGCTCCCGGTCGTCGAGGGCCGCGAGCAGCTCGTCGAGGGCGTCCGCGCGGCGGAGGTCGAGAAGCGGCCGGCCGTCGCCGTCGCCGAGGGGGCCGTCGCCGCGGTGCAGCAGCCGGCGGAAGAAGCCCTCCCCGGCGGTCACGGTACGGTCGGCGATCCGCTGCTGGGCAGCGGAGACCACGGAGGTGCCCAGGCTGTTCGCGGCCAGGGCGAGATAGGGCGCGATCTCGGCGGACACGGTTGCCAGGTCGGACATCCGGCTCTCCCCACGCTCGGCGGACAAGGCCATCTCGTCGATCACCGGCGCCACGCCGCAACGGCCCTATCGGAAAGGCGTGTTACCCCTGTGGGGGCTGATCCACACCCGCACCATTGAGGGGTTTCGGGCCGGATTTGCCGCCAGATGCGTGGGTGGCCGGGCGCCGGGTGCGCGGGGGTGGCCGTACGGGTGGTCGAGGGGCGGATTCCGGGTGCGTCCGGCGGGGGAGTGCCCCGGCGGAGTCGGTCGGGCGTACGCTGGGTATTGGACTAGACCTGTTGTGGGTGCCCTGGAGTGCCCTGGACCCGCTGTAGACCTGACGTTGCCCGGATTGGGGTCATATGAACAAGCGCGCGCTCCTGGAGGTGATCGCGCTCGGCCCGGAGGACGCGATCGCCGCCCAGGCCGGTGGGGCCGACCGCCTGGAACTGGTCACCGACATGGCGGCCGACGGGCTCACCCCGCCCCGGGCCGTCTTCGCCGCGATCCGGGCGGCCGTCGACATCCCGCTGCGGGTGATGCTGCGCGCCGCCGACGGCTTCGCCGCCGGGGACACGGCGGCCCTGCGCGCGGACGCCGCGGCACTGCGGGCGGCGGGCGCCGACGAGTTCGTCCTGGGCTTCCTGACCCCCGACGGCCGACCGGACCTCGCCGCCGTACGCGCCGTCGCCGCGGAGATCGACGGCTGCCGCTGGACCTTCCACCGGGCCATCGACCACGCCGCCGACCGGGACACCCTGCGTCGGGAGCTGGCAAGCCTCCCCGGAGCGGCCCGTCCCGACACCTACCTGACGGCCGGCTCCGTCCAGGGGGTCGAGGACGGGCTGGCGACGCTCGTCGCCGAACAGGCGCGTACGGCGAGGGGCGAGCCCGGATACGCGCCGCGGATCCTGGTGGGCGGCGGACTCACCCTCGGACACCTGCCCCGGCTGCGTGCGGCGGGCCTGGACGCCTTCCACATCGGCGGCGCGGCGCGCCCCGCCGGCTGGGCCGCCCCGGTGGACGCGACCGCGGTACGCGCATGGCGGGACGCGCTCGACGGGGTCCTCGACGGCGTGGGTGTCTAGAGGGTGTCCGCAAGGGCCTGATCCAGACGGCAGGCCGACGGCAGGCCGACGGCAGGCCCTGAGCGCGGGTTGGCCGAGAGACCCACGGGGCAGACCGCAGGCACGATGCCGCCGTGGACCGTCAGCGGATCAGCGGCATCGCCCACACCGGCCACCCCATCTCCGCCCCGCTCGGCGACGGCTCGGTACGCGTGCTCCTCGACCGGGCCCTCCCGCGCGGCGACGCACGAATCCTCGACCTCGGATGCGGATCAGGCACCTGGTTGGTGCGTTCACCTCCCCACACCTCTACGGCCTGGTCCTCGGCACCGGCGCCACACACGCTGTCGGCGGCCTGCTCCCCACCCTGGAAGCGGGCGGCAGGCACTCGCCCGGGCGGCAGCGTCCTCCTCGGCGCATGCTTCTGGGAACGCGAACCCGACCGGACAACCCTCGACTCCGGCTTCACCGCCGATGACCACGACGGCCTCGCCACCACGGCCGACCGCGTCGTGGCCGACGGCTGGACCCCCGTCCACGGGCACGTCAGCACCCCTACCGGAGCACACTCGGATTCGTCACCCTGCTCCTCCGCCGGACGACCCGGGCGATGTCCTGATCCCGTGGGAAACACGCGCGGGCAGGCGCGGCCGAGGGCGCGTCGGCGGACGTCAGGATCGGTCGGAAACGCGCGTCAGGATCCGGCGGTCAGTTGGTCCGGCAGCCCCGCGGCGTGCACGACCTCAAGTCCGGACACCGCGCGGGTCAGGCACACGTACAGCCGACGCAGCCCCGTCCGCTCGTCCGGCTCACCGTCGATGATCGCCGCGGGTTCGTCCAGCACCACGTGGTCGTACTCCAGCCCCTTGGCGAGGGTGGCGGGCACCAGGGTGAGACGGGCCTCGGCGGAGGTCTCCTCGCCCGGAGCCAGGCAGCTCACGCCCGCTGCCGCCAGGGCCGCACGCAACACCGGAACCCGGGCCTGCGCCGCGATCAGCCCGATCGACCCCTCCTTCGCCAGCGCCCGGTCGCACGCCGCCAGAACGGCCGCGTCCCTTTCCGTCGCCGCGACCCGGCGCACCTCGAAGTCCCCCGCTGCCTCGCGGATCGACGTCGCCTCCGTCAGATCGGGGGCGATGGCCGGCAGCAGCCGGGAGGCGTAGGCGATGACCGCACGCGGCACGCGGAAACCCTGGGTCAGCTCCTCGACCGCCGCACCCGGCTTGCCCAGGTGGGACAGGGCCTCCTCCCAGGTGCCGGTCGCCCACGGGGTCGTGCCCTGCGCGATGTCGCCGAGGATCGTCGCCGACCCCGTCGAGCACCGGCGGCCCACCGCGCGGTACTGCATCGGGGAGAGGTCCTGCGCCTCGTCCAGGACCACATGGCCCAGGGAGTGGGTGCGCGCCACCAGGTCCGTCGCCTCGTCGATCAGTACCGCGTCCGCCGACGACCACTTGGCGCTCCGCACGCTCCGGGGCGGCCGGCCCCACAGGATCGCCTTCTGCTCCTCGGGCGTCAGGACGCCCTCCGCCTGCTCGGCGAGGAACTCCGCGTCGCCCAGCAGGCGCAGCACCAGCTTGGCCGGATCGACCGGCGGCCAGACCGCCTTGACCGCCGCCTTCACCGCGGCGTTCCGGGCCACCGCGTCCTGGACCCGGTCGTCGGGCGCCTCACCCGCCTGCTCCATCCGCACCAGGACGGCGTGCGCGATCCGCTGCGGCAGCGCCTCGCGCGCCGCGCCGTAGCGCATCTCCCGGCCCATCAACTCCCGGACGATCTCCTCGATCTCATACGCCGGCACCCGCCAGCGCCGGGAGCCGCGGACGACCACACAGGGCTCCTGCGGCATGGTGATCCCCGCGCGGACGGCCCGCCGCAGCACCTCCGCCATCCGGGCGTCGCCCTTGACCGTCGCGGTGGCCGCCTCGTCCGTACCGCGGACCTCCACATGCGCCACCAGGTCCTCGACGGTGGCCTGCTTGACCTCCAGCTCGCCCAGCGCGGGCAGCACCTGCTCGATGTAGTGCAGGAAGGAGCGGTTCGGGCCGATGACGAGGGTGCCGGAGCGGGCCAGCCGCTCCCGGTGTGCGTAGAGGAGATAGGCGACACGGTGCAGGCCGACGGCCGTCTTGCCGGTGCCCGGGGCCCCCTGCACGCAGACCGAACCGCCGATGCCCGCACGCACGATCTCGTCCTGCTCCGGCTGGATCGTGGCGACGATGTCGCGCATGGGGCCCACGCGAGGCCGCTCGATCTCCGACTGGAGCAGCCGGCTGGTCCGCTCGGCCTCGGCGGGGTCGGTGAGGTGCTCGTCCTCGTAGGCGGTCAACTCACCCCCTGTGTAACCGAATCGGCGGCGCAGTCGGAGATCCATCGGGTCCTTCTTGGAGGCCCGGTAGAACGGCTGGGAGACGGGGGCCCGCCAGTCGATGACCATCGGGTCGCCGTCGGCGTCGTGGACGTGCCGACGCCCGACGTAGAAGTTCTCTCCCGCCGCGCCCTCGGCGGCGTCGACCCCCGGGGCGTGCAGATAGTCCAGGCGGCCGAAGAAGAGCGGGGTGTGGGCGAGGTCGGCGAGCGCCTTGATCCGGGCGTCGATCTCGCCCTGGAGCACCTCGGCGCTGACCCAGTTCGCGGTGACGTCGGCGATGTTGAGCGCCTCGGCGTCCGCACGCATGGCGCGCAGCGCGGCGCGGGAGGCGGCCAGATGCGCGCGTTCGGTGTCCAGCGCCGTCGTTGACGGGCCGGGGCCGGGGCCGGGGCCGGGCGACGGGTCGAGGCTGTGGGCGGGCGAGGGCACGGCGTTGCCTCCGGTGGGAAGTGTCCGGTGGAAGTACAGCGGGCGCATGCCGCGGAGAGCGGGCACGGCGAGGCAGGCCGGTTTCCGTCCGGCCGGCGGCACTCCGCGACGGGAGGCAGGGCAGACGCGCGATTCTAGTCAGCACCCATCAGGGGCGCCACCGGAATTCCGCGGGCACGGGACGTGGCAGGGCGCCTACGGACGGGGAGGGAGACCCCCTCGACCTGTACATATCCCGTAGGGGTCGGCATAGCACCGGAGACGGACGCCCGGCCCGCGAAGAATGGACCCTTGGGCCGATGTGCGGGCAATCGCGTGAAATCCATCATGGAGCTATGAGCAGCGCAAGCCTTCACTCCGCATCCGTCCACCCCCTCTCCCTCAACCCGGTCAAGGGCGCCACCGCCCTTGGCTCCGACCCGGCCCGTGGCACGGAACACCTCCACGAGAGCCACCATGTGATCGGCAACGCCCTTCGCGCGGTCAAGGTCTACGTCGCAGCGGCCTTCAGTGTCGTCGTGATGGGGGAGTACTCCGAGGATTGACGCCCCACAAGCCCCAGCCCCAACCCCAAGCCCGAGGCCCCGAAGTCACTGAGCGCGGACGCCCTCCGCCCGGACGGCCCGCCCGGCCGCCCCGCATGCGTGCCACCCGTATGCGCGCCACCCGCCCCCGACGCGCCCGCACCCGACCCGCCCGACCCGCGTCCGCATCCGCCCGGACCCCGCACCATCGGGCGCAGGGCCCCCGCCCCGCAGCGACATCCGGATGACCGGAAACCGTTACGGACCGTCCCTCTCGATCCACTAGCGTCGCCGCAGAGAGCGCAGTTCAGGGCGATCAGGGAGGGGTCACGGGGTGTCTGCCGCCGACGGTAGGGGGACCTGGACATGGAGACGCACCTGGGCGCAGAACATCGCCGCCCCCCGCCGGCTGGTGGTCGCGGCAGCGCTGCTCCTGGCCTCCTTCGTGGGGCTGTGGGTGCTGTACGCGGTCCAGCCGCTCCCGATGTCCGACATAGTCGTCTACCGCGCCGAGGGCGAAGCCGCCGCGACCGGCGGTGACCTCTACGGCTTCACGGTCACCAAGTGGCACCTTCCGGCCACCTACCCGCCCTTCGCCGCCCTGCTCTTCATCCCCACGACCTGGATCTCGCTCGCCACCCTCAAGGTCGTCTGCGTCTTCCTCAACGCCGCCCTCCTCGCCCTGCTGATCCACCTCTCCTGCAAGGCCGCCGGCCTGCGCAAGGCCGCTTACGCCGCGCCCACCCTCCTCGCCGCCACCGCCCTGGGCCTCTGGCTCGAACCGGTCTTCCAGACCTTCGTCTTCGGCCAGGTCAACCTCGCCCTCGCCTGCCTCGTCCTGTGGGACCTCTCCCGTCCCGACGGCGCCCGCTTCAAGGGCTTCGCCACCGGCATCGCGGCAGGCGTCAAACTCACCCCTGCGCTCTTCGCCGTCTACCTCCTGATCACCGGCCGGGTGAAGGCCGCCTGCACCGCCCTCGCCGGATTCGCGGTGTCGGTGCTGGTCGGCGTGGTGTTCCTGCCCCACGCCAGCGTCGAGTTCTGGACGCGGCGGATGTTCGAGACAGGCCGGGTCGGCAAGGCATGGATCGTCGACAACCAGTCCCTCCAGGGCCTGATCGCCCGCGCCCTGCACACCCCAGAACCAGGCCTCCTGTGGGCGGCGGTCGCGCTGCTGACCGCCGCCGTCGGGCTCTGCGCCGCCCGCCGCGTCTATCTGCGGCGCGGCCTGGACACCTGGGGTGTGCTCGTCACGTCCGTGACGGCGCTGCTGGTCTCCCCGATCAGCTGGTCGCACCACTGGGTGTGGTGCGTACCGCTGCTGGCCACGCTCGCCGCGCACACCCGCGGCATCCCCTGGCGCCGAGCGCTGCTCGCCGCCGTCACCCTCGCCTTCACCGCCCGCACCATGTGGATCGTGCCGCACACCGGCGACCTCGACCTGCGACTTCCCTGGTGGCAGCAGCCGCTCGCCGCGCCGTATCCGCTGCTCGGGCTGGTGCTGCCGGCCGCGCTGCTGTGGTGGACGCGCAGCACCGCGGGACGCCCCGCGGACCCCGGCCGGATCCCCCTGCCCCGCGCCGCCGAGCGGCTGGGCCCGGCCTCCCGTACGGGCTGAGCCCGGAGGCGGCCGCCCGCCCAGGGCTCCTGCTCAGAGCTCCTCGTCCGCCGCCAGCAGTTCGTCCGCGTCCACGATCCGGTAGGCGTACCCCTGCTCGGCCAGGAAGCGCTGGCGGTGTGCCGCGAAGTCCTGGTCGATGGTGTCCCGGGCGACGACGGAGTAGAACCGCGCCTCGTGCCCGTCCGCCTTGGGACGCAGCACCCGCCCCAGCCGCTGCGCCTCCTCCTGCCGCGAGCCGAAGGTGCCCGACACCTGGATCGCGACCGTGGCCTCCGGCAGGTCGATGGAGAAGTTCGCCACCTTGGACACCACGAGCACCGAGATCTCCCCCTCCCGGAACGCGCCGAAGAGCTTCTCCCGCTGCGCGTTGGTGGTCTCGCCCTTGATCACCGGTGCGTCCAGATGCGCGCCCAGCTCGTCCAGCTGGTCGATGTACTGCCCGATCACCAGCGTCTGCTCGCCCTGATGCTTGCGCACCAGCGCCTCCGTCACCCGCTGCTTGCTGCCGGTCGTCGCACAGAAGCGGTACTTCTCCTCGGTCTCCGCCGTCGCGTACGCCAGCCGCTCCGACTCGCTCAGATTGACCCGCACCTCGACGCAGTCGGCCGGGGCGATGTACCCCTGCGCCTCGATCTCCTTCCACGGAGCGTCGAACCGCTTCGGCCCGATCAGCGAGAAGACGTCCGACTCCCGCCCGTCCTCCCGCACCAGCGTCGCCGTCAGCCCCAGCCGCCGCCGCGCCTGCAGATCGGCGGTGAACTTGAAGACCGGAGCGGGCAGCAGATGCACCTCGTCGTAGAGGATCAGGCCCCAGTCCCGGGAGTCGAACAGCTCCAGATGCGGATAGACGCCCTTCCGCTTGGTCGTCAGCACCTGGTACGTGGCGATCGTGACCGGCCGGATCTCCTTCCTCGTGCCGCTGTACTCGCCGATCTCCTCCTCGGTCAGCGAGGTCCGCTTCACCAGCTCGTGCTTCCACTGCCGGGCCGAGACCGTATTCGTCACCAGGATCAGCGTCGTCGCCTTCGCCTGGGCCATGGCACCGGCCCCCACCAGCGTCTTTCCCGCACCACAGGGCAGGACGACCACGCCCGAACCGCCGTGCCAGAACCCTTCGACGGCCTGCTGCTGATACGGCCGCAACGCCCAGCCGTTCTCGTCCAGCTCGATCGGGTGCGCCTCCCCGTCGACATAACCGGCCAGGTCCTCGGCGGGCCAGCCCAGCTTGAGCAGCGTCTGCTTGATCTGTCCGCGCTCGGAGGGGTGGACCACCACGCTGTCGGGGTCGAGCCGCGCGCCCACCAGCGGCTGCACCTTCTTCGACCGCAGGATCTCCTCCAGCACCGGCCGGTCCGTGCTGGTCAGCACCAGGCCGTGCGCGGGGTGCTTGGTGAGCGTGAGCCGCCCGTACCGCGACATCGTCTCCGCGATGTCCACCAGCAGCGCATGCGGCACCGGATACCGCGAGAACTGCACCAGCGCGTCCACGACCTGCTCGGCGTCGTGGCCTGCCGCCCGCGCGTTCCACAGGCCCAGCGGCGTCACCCGGTAGGTGTGAATGTGCTCCGGCGCCCGCTCCAGCTCCGCGAAGGGCGCAATGGCCCGGCGGCAGGCGTCCGCCAGCTCGTGGTCCACCTCCAGCAGCAGCGTTTTGTCGCTCTGGACGATGAGAGGTCCGTTCACGCGCCTCGCCCTTTCCGGTCACCGGCAGGCCGTAGCCGTAGGGGAGGTTCCCGTACGGTCCGCGCGGGATCGTCCCGTACGGCCAAATCTCCAGTGTGCCGCATCGGGCGGGCGCGGTGGGCGGTGGCCAGGGGCGTCAGCCCTCCGCACCGGGGTGCCGGGGAGCGGGGGCGGCGAGGTCGGCGAGGTGGGTGCGCAGGGCCTCGGTGGCGGTGTGGGGGGCGACGACGTGCGGGTGCAGTGCGGCGCCGAGACCCAGGCCGTCCAGGAGGGCGGCCAGGCGTTCCGTCTCGACGGAGAGGTCGCGGCCGGCACCCAGGGCGCCGGTTTCGGCCAGGCGCCCCAGGATGCGGCGGAGGAGACTTCGGGTGCCGGTGGCGGCCTGTTCCGCGAGATCGGCGAAGGCGGGGTGGGTGCGGGCGGCGGCGCTGAACTCCAGGAACACGATGACCTCGGCCCGGCGGCTCTCGGTGAGCGGCAGGAGCTCCTCCAGCAGCCCGGCCGCGAGCCGGAACTGTTCCGCGGGGGCGTGGTCGGCGAGCGTGCCGATCTCCTCGACGCGTCGGAGGAGGCGGCCCCCGACCCGGTCGAGCATCGACTGCATCGCGAACCGCATCAGCTCCTGCTGGCCGGCGAAGTAGTGCCGTACCGAGCCGATGTTGAGGGCGGCCTCCTCGGCCACGGCCCGCAGTGAGGCCCGTTGCAGGCCGTCGCGGACGGCGACCCGGAAGAGGGCGTCGACGACCTCGCGGCGGCGGGCGTCCGGGTCCACGTGCTTCGGCATGGACTCTTTGTATCACGGACGTGATAAATTGTTTTGTATCACGGACGTGATAAAAAGGAGCAGGCAAGGAGCAGTCGTGGAGACCTATCTCAATCTCATGCTCGTCAGGTTCGGTCTGATCGCGGGGGGACTTGTGGTGCTGGCCCTGGTGGTCTTCGCCGCCGCCCTGGCCCTCAAGCGGCGCGGCAGGCTCGATCAGGTCCGCCGGTACGCGGATCCCGCGCTGCGGGCGGCGCTGCGGGCCGGCCGCAGGCGGCTGGAGGAGGGCCCCGGCGGACCGGCCCGGCGGGGCGGCCGGCGATGACCGGCACCGAGGCATCGAACCTCGCCATGACCTCGGCCGACCTCGTCCCGCACCTCCTGGCGGATCTCGCGGTCAAGGCCGTCATCGTCCTCGTCGCCGTCGTCCTGCTGGCGCTCGGCATGACGCTGCTCTGGCGCCGGGTGGGCAAGGGCGGCGACCGGCGCGGGGGCGGCTGAGCCGCGCCGGGCGCTCCCGGCGGCCGGCCCGGGACCGAGCGGCGGCCGGCCGCCTCAGACCGCGTCGTCGGCGAGCTCCGCCACTCCCGTGATCCGGTGCAGGGGATAGGTCCGTACCTCGTCCGCCGTGTGGTCGTAGGCCGTGACGAAACCGCCCTCGACGCGGACGGGCGCGATCACGCGCTGGCTGGCGGAGCCTTCGGCGTTGACGTAGCCGATCCACAGGGCGGAGCTGGTGAGGACGGCGGCCTGCATGGTGGCCAGGGTCTCCGCGGAGGTGGTGCGGGGGAGGGCGCCGGCGACCGGAGCGGCGGCGTGGAGGGGCTTGCGTTCGGCGGTGGCGGCCAGGTCGCCGGCGCGGATGGCGCGCACGGCGGCTTCGAGGAGCGTGGCGTCGGGGGCGGGCGGGCCCTCGGGGACGGGGGCGGGGGCGGTCCGCGGCGGGGTGCGGTAGGAGTCGGCGCGGGCGATCAGGACGTCGCCGCTGGCGGACTCGGCGGCGGGGGCGTAGCCCATGGACCGCAGGCCGTCGAGGAGCTGGTCCGGGCTGGTCTGCGCGGCCAGGACGGTCGGGGCCAGGCGGCGCAGCCGGAGGCCGGCCGCGCGGCGGTCGGCGAGGATCTCGGCGAGCAGCGAGTCGTCGTCGCAGCGGACGTACGCGGCGGCCGCCCCGATTCTCAGCTGGCCGTGCCGGCGGGCCACGTCGTCGATGAGGTAGGCGAGCGGCTGGGGCACCGGGGTGCGGGAGTGGGTGGTGAGGAACTCGCGGAGTTCGGCGGCGGAGCGGCCGGCGTCCAGGGCGCGGCGGACCGAGGCGGGGGTGAAGCGGTAGACCGTGGCGCCGCCCTTGGACTCGACGTCGGCCAGTACGTCGAGCACCTCGGCGAGCGGGCGGTTGAGCGGGCCCGGGGCGACGGCGGTCAGGTCCGCCTGGAGGAGGACGTGGTCGAGAGGCTCGGGCAGGAGGGGGGCGAGCAGGGCCGCCGCGCGGGCCGCGGCGGTGTCGGCCTCGGCGGGGGTGGGCGCGTCGTGCGCGGTGGCGAGCAGCTCGCGGGCGTGGCGGGCGAGCGCACCGCGGCCGGTGACGCCGATCAACTCGGCCTCCTGGAGCGCCCATTGGGCGAGCCGGGAGCGGAGGTCGGCCTCGCGCGGGGCGGGCGAACCGGACGGGCCGGGAGTGCCCTCCGGTGCGGCCGCGGCCCGTGCCGGCCCGGCGGCGGCCGCGCCGCCGCGCAGCGGCCGCTCCCAGTGGAGGCGGGAGAGGACCGCCGTCGGGGGCACGGACGTGCCGGGCGGGAGGGTGGCAAGGAGGGCGAGGGCGCGGTGGCGGACCTCGGGGGCCGGGGAGCGGTCCAGATTCGAGCCGAGGGCGGCCAGGGCGCGGCCCTTCGGGTCGGCGGTGCCGACCAGGCCGGCGGTGCGGGTCGCGGACAGCCAGGCGGCCGCGAGCACGGCCCAGCGCTGGGGGTCGGGAAGCTGTAGCCACTCCTCGGCGGCCGGCGTGGCGGCGTACCGCTCGTCGGCCTCGCCGTCGGAGGCGATCAGCCCCGCTCCGTAGGCGAGTTCGAGCCAGAAGGCGGCCAACTGCTCGGTGGTGTCCAGGGCGGTGGCGGTCCGCTTGAGGTCGCGGACGCTCATGCCTCCGGCGCGCAGCACCGACGGTCCGCCCAGGTCCCACTCCTTGAGCAGCTCCTCGACGGTTGCGAGCGCGGTGAAGGCCTGGCCGGCGGCGGCGTTGTCCACAAGCTGTGGATCGCGTTCCGTCACGGGGGAGAGGGACGGCGGCAGGGGCTCGGGGGCGTGGTGGGCGCGCCCGGCCCGCAGGTGCAGGGCCGCCTCCCGGGGCAGGACGACGTTGCGCCCGCCCGCCGGGATCAGCAGGCCCCGGTCGAGCAGCCACTGCAGGTGCACGGCCGGGCGGTCGGTGATGCCGCCGTAGGGAGGGCCCCAGAGCAGCCGGTCGAGGACCGCGACGGACTCCGCGGGGGCGGCGTCGAGGAGGGCCGCCATCCGGACGCGGTCGCTGAAGAGCGCCGTGAGGGCGGCGATCGCGGTGACCGGGTCGTGGGTGGCGGGCAGCCCGGCCGCGGCGATGATCTCCTGCAGCCGCCCCGGTGACATCCCGGCCGCCGCCTCGGCCACGGTCGGGCCCAGGCCGGTGGGCGACGGGTGCGTGGCGCTCGGCGTGAGCAGCTCGCGGGCCGTGCGGACCAGTCGCAGCCGGTCGTCCGGGCCCCACACCAGCGCCTGCGCCCGCAGCGCCGCCAGCGCCCGGGGCAGCTCCGCGGCGACCGCGGTGTCCCCCGCGTCCCCGCCCATCAGCGCGTCGAGCGCCTCGTACGGGCACGGATCCGGCGCCACCGCCAGCGCCTCGGCGGTCTGCAGCGCGAACCGGTCGAGCCGCTCCACGGCGCGCACGACCGAGCCCCGGGTGCCGGCCCTGGTGGCGAGCTGGGTGACATCTCCCGGCACGGGATTGAGCAGGTCGGGCCGGGTCCGCAGCAGACCGACGAGCCCGCTGTCGGTGCGGGTCCGGAGCTCCTCGGCGAGTGTGCGGGGTGTATCGGTCATTCGTCTTACGTTAGCGGGGCCGCGGATCCCAGGGCACCGTTCGGACCCCCCGGCGCCCTGGAGCGCGCACCCGGCGCGTCCGCCCGTATCCCGTGCCGCCTGGGCGGGCGGTACGGTCGGAGCAGCAACCAGCGGACGCCGCAGGGGATTTCGTGGGGATCGAGAGCGATCAGCTCGTCTTTGACTATCTGAGCCGGGTGGGCGACCTGGCCCAACAGCGTGGGCTGCCGGCCGCCACCCGGATGCAGCTGGTGGCCGGGTTGCGGGCGGAGATCGACGCCCGGAAGGCCGACACGGTGCCCGGCGTGAAGCGGGTGCTGTCGCGGCTGGGCACACCGGAAGAGGTGGTGACGGCCGCGCGGAGCGGGGACGCGCCCCCGACGTGGTCCCCGCAGCGCGGCGACGACGGCCGTCGCGGCCTGCTGGGCAAGGTGCCCCCGCCGCGGGAGGCGGCGGGTCCGGCGCGCCCCGGGTTCCTGCGGAAGGCGGCCCGGCCGGCCGCACCGGAGACGGAGACCGCCGCCGCGCCGCCGCATCTGGCGGGCATCGATGAGCTGGGGGAGGCCGACGATCCGCCCGACTGGTGGCGGGTCGAGCCGGCCGGCCCGAGCGGACCGGTCGAGCCGGCCGGTCCGTACGGCGCGGAGGAGCCCCTGCACGGCTTCATCGGCGGGATCGAGATCCCGGAGATCTGGGACCGGCCCGAGGACGAGCAGGACGAGCAGGACGAGCTGGAGGCGGAGCGGGCCGGGAGCGGGTGGGGCCTGAAGCGGCCGCTGCCCCGGACGCTGCGCCGGGCCCTCGGCCGACGGCGCGCCCCGGAGGAGGAGGCGGCGCCGGAGGAGACGCCCGGGGCCGTGGAGCCCGGGGAAGCCGCCGAGGAGGCCGTGGGGTCCTCGTGGGCGTGGCTCAGCCCCGTGCCGGCGCTGGCCGTGGTGCTGCTGCTCGCCGGCGCCGTCGCCGGATCCTGGCTCGCGCTCGGCGCCGGGTGGGGGCTGGCGTACGTGTCGCGGCGGCTGACCCGGGGGGAGGCCAAGTTCGCGGCGCTGGGCATGCCGGGGACGGCGGCCGGCGCGCTGCTGGTGTGGCTGTGGGGGCGTGCCGACGGGCGCTGGGGCGAGCCGATCGCGCAGGCCCGGCTGGGGCAGGAACTGCTCGACGGGCTCCCGGTGGCGGCCCGGATCGCGGCGGGCGCCTCCGCGGTCTTCCTGGTGTGGCGGATGCGGCGACGGCCCCGGTGAGGCGGGCGGCTCCGCCGCGCCCGAGCCGCCCCGCTTTCCGAGCCGCCCCGCCCGGGGGCCGGCGCCCCGCCGTCGTGGCCGCCGGCGCCGCGGGCACAATGGCACCCATGGCTGCGCACTCCCTGACCGTCGGATTCGACCTCGACATGACGCTGATCGACTCCCGCCCCGGTATCAAGGCCACGTACCACGAGCTGACCGCACGGACCGGCACGCACGTCGACGCCGACGAGGCCGTCACGCGGCTGGGGCCGCCGCTGGAGCAGGAGATCAGCCGTTGGTTCCCGCAGGAGCGGGTGGCCGAGATCAGCGACGTCTACCGGGGGCTGTACCCGGATCACGCCATTGTGCCGACGCCCGCGATGCCCGGTGCCCGTGCGGCCATCGCCGCCGTCCGCGCGGCGGGCGGGCGCGCCATCGTCGTCACCGCCAAGTTCGAGCCCAACGCCAAGCTGCACCTGGCGCACCTGGGCATCGAAGCGGACGCCGTCATCGGCTCGCTGTGGGCGGAGGCCAAGGCCGAGGCGCTGCGCGAGCACGGCGCGGGCGTCTACGTCGGCGACCACACCGGGGACGTCCGCGGAGCGCGCACTGCGGGCGCACTGTCGGTCGCCGTCGCCACCGGCCCGTGCGACGCCGAGGAGCTGCGCGCCGCCGGGGCCGAGGTGCTGCTCGACGACCTGACGCAGTTCCCGGCGTGGCTGGATCGCTATGTGGCGGAAGGGGCGGACGGCGCGGGGGCGGCCGCGTCCGTCTGACGCCGCTGCGACCTCGCGGACCGGACCACGCCCACCGCGGCGACGGCGAAGCCGGCGCCCATCAGCATGCACACCCAATAGAAGACGGACGGCAGCGGATCGGTCCCGAGGAACAGTGGCATCACCGTGGCGAGAGTGGCCACTGCGCCAACTAGGAACATGATCGCGCCGATTCGGACCAGCAGATCCCCGGCCTGGGGCGTTTCGTCAGACACCTGACCAGGGTAAGTCCGGGCCAGAAGCACCGAGGATCCCCCCTGCGACGTCTTGTCACCGGGCACCGGACCATTAGCCTTGGTGGTGGCGGGTCCTGTGGCCCGCTGCACTGCTCTCCAGACCCGTTTCTTCCGCAGATTCCGCAGCGGACCGGCCCCGCCCTTTCCCGAGTAATTTTTCCCCGCATGTTCCGACGAGTACGAGGACGAGGACAGACGTGCCTACCGGCAAGGTCAAGTGGTTCAACAGCGAGAAGGGCTTCGGCTTTCTCTCCCGCGACGACGGCGGCGACGTCTTTGTCCATTCGTCGGTACTGCCCGACGGCGTGGATGCACTCAAGCCCGGCCAGCGTGTCGAATTCGGTGTGGTCGCCGGACAGCGCGGCGACCAGGCCCTGACCGTCACGCTCCTCGACCCCGCCCCCTCCGTCGCCGCCGCCCAGCGCCGTAAGCCCGACGAACTCGCGTCGATCGTGCAGGACCTCACCACACTTCTGGAGAACGTCACCCAGCAGCTGGAGCGCGGCCGTTACCCCGAGAAGGTGCACGGCGCGAAGATCGCCGGAATGCTGCGCGCGGTGGCCGACCAGCTGGACGTCTGACGCACCCCGGGGGACGTTCCTGCGAAGGCCCCCACCACTCTCCGCTACGGAGCAGCCACAAAATCGAGCGCAGCGCGGCCGAGGGGCGGCACCAGCCCCTCGGCCGCGGCGCGGGTGAGCAGCCCGCGCACCGCGGCATAGCCGTCCGCGCCGAGGTCGGCGGTGAATTCGTTGACGTACAGCCCGATGTGCTGGTCGGCGACGGCCGGGTCCATCTCCTGGGCGTGCGCCAGGACATACGGCCGTGAGACCTCGGGGTCCTGCCACGCCCGGTGCACGGAGTCGCGGATCGAGGCCGCGAGCGTGCGCAGCGCCTCCTCGCCCAGCGACCGCTTGGCGATGATCGCGCCGAGCGGGATCGGCAGGCCGGTGGTGCTCTCCCAGTGCTCGCCCATGTCGGCCAGGCACGTCAGCCCGTAGTCCTGGTAGGTGAAGCGCGCCTCGTGGATGACCAGGCCCGCGTCCACCCTGCCGTCGCGCACCGCCGGCATGATCTCGTGGAACGGCAGCACCACGATCTCGCCCACGCCGCCCGGCACTTCGGCCGCCGCCCACAGCCGGAACAGCAGATACGCGGTGGAGCGCTCGCTGGGCACCGCGACGGTCCTGCCCTTCAGACCTCCCCCAAGCTCTCGACTCCGCTCGAGCAGGGGGGTACCCCCACCCGTGCCCTGCTCCCTGGTGAGCACCAGGGGCCCGCAACCCCGCCCCAGCGCCCCGCCGCACGGCAGCAGGGCGTACTCCTGAAGAACCCACGGCAGCACCGCGTACGACACCTTGAGCACATCGAACTCACCGCGCTCGGCCATGCCGTTGGTGATGTCGATGTCGGCGAAGGTGACCGCGAGCTCCGGGGCGTCCGGGACCCGGCCGTGCGCCAGCGCGTCGAAGACGAAGGTGTCGTTCGGGCACGGCGAGTACGCGATGTCCAGCGGCCGGGTCACGGTCACGAGGTCCTCCTCGAAGTGGGTGCGAGCGCTGCGGGCAGCGCGCGGAAGGCGTCGGTCAGGGCGGCGAGTGCCTCGCCGATCCGCCAGGCGGCGCGGTCGCGGGGCCCGACGGCATTGGAGACCGTGCGGATCTCCAGCACCGGCACGCCGTGCGCGGCGGCCGCCTCGGCGACGCCGAAGCCCTCCATCGCCTCGGCCAGCACCCCGGGATGACGGGCCGCCAGCTCGGCGCGGCGGGCGGCGGTGCCGGTGGCGGTGGAGACGGTCACCACGGTGCCCGCCAGGCCGCCGGCCGCCGCGGCGACGGCCTTCACCAGCGCGGGATCGGGGTGGTGGACGACGGTCCCGAAGCCGAGCTCGGTGACCGGGGCGAAGCCGTCGGGGGTCTCGGCGCCGAGGTCGGCGGCGACGATCTGCGCCGCGACGACGACCGAGCCCAGCGGCGCATGCGGCGCGAAGCCGCCGCCGATACCGGCCGAGACGACCAGTCCGTACGGCTCGTCGGCGAGCGCGGCGGCGGTCAGCGCGGTGGCCGTACCGGCGGCCGCGCCGGCGGGGCCGACCCCGGCGGCGAGGACATCGACGGCGAGGGCGTCGGGCGCCGCGGCGACGGGCCGCCGCGTGCGGTGCAGGCCGTGGCCGCCGGGCAGCGCCACCACGTCGTGCGGCCCGAGCGCGGCACACACCGCGTCGCGCTCGGCGGCCACCGCCGTGACGACCAGGACGCGCATCAGACGCTCCGCACGGTGCGGGGTGGGCGACCGGTGCCGGTCAGCGCCGTTCAGTCCTTCTGCTTCAGCGTGAAGTGGAAGATGGACGCGGGGAGCTGGCCGCCGTCCTTGGGATACTCGGCGACCTGGAGGGTGACCTCGTCGACGTTCATGGTCTGCCGGGTCTGGGGGTCCTGCTTCACGAACAGCTGGCTGCTGTCGAGCGTGCGGTAGGTCTGGTGGGTCTTCGACACGCCCTGGCCGCTGTCGCCCGCGAAGGCCAGCCAGCCGCGCTCGGCGATGTCCGGCTCGACGCCGATGCGGACCTTCTCGCCGGGGCTCACGGTGATCGTCTTGCCGCCCTGCTTGGAGATGCAGGCCGTGAACTTCACCTTGTCGAGCGCCTTGCCGCCACCGTCGCAACCGGGTGTGGCCTCGGCGGACACCGTCGAGGAGCCGGCCGTCACGGTCGCGAGCTCGGTCGGCTTCTCACAGGCGGAGAGGGTGACGAGACCCAGGGACACGGCACCAATGGCGGCAGCGGCACGGCGGCCCTTGCCCCGGGAGATCAACGCAGCGGTCATACGCGCAGGCTATCGGGCGCTCCGGCCCGCGCCACGCGCGGGTGCGGCGTGCCGCGCGGGTCAGGCCACACGGGCACGCGAGGCGCCGCCGTGCCGGGCCGCGCCGAGCAGTCCCCGTGCGGACAACAGCACCCCGACGGCCACCAGGGCGGCGGCCACCGCCATGCCCACCATGCCGATCAGCGGCAGCGAGATGCCGATGGCGCCGCCGACCACCCAGGACATCTGCAGCGCCGTCTCCGACCGGGCGAACGCCGACGTCCGCACCGCCTCGGGCACATCGCGCTGGATCATCGCGTCCAGCGACAGCTTCGCCAGCGCCTGACACAGGCCCGCGGTGGCCGCCGCGGCGGTCACGACGACGATCGCGATCACGTTGTAGAAGACCGCCGCGAGGACGGTCGCGCCCAGCGCCAGGCCCAGCATCGCCGCGATGATCGCTTCCGGCCCGCGCGCCTTCAGCCAGGCACCGACCGCGGTACCCAGCGCGTTCCCCGTACCGGCCGCGACCGCCACCAGCCCCAGCGACGTCGCCGGGCCCAGCCCGCCGAGCGGATGCTCGCGCAGTATGAACGCCAGGAAGAACGTCAGAAAGCCGGAGAGCGCCCGCAGGCAGGCGTTGGCCTGGAGGCCGTGCAGCACCGACGGCCCGACGGTGCGCAGCCCCGGCTTCGGCGGCCTGGCGTCCCCCGAGGCCGCCGCCGCGTCCCGGGACGCCAGCCGGGCGCGACCCTCGCCCTTGGCCGAGTCGACCTTGTGCGGCAGCGTGAACGACAGGAACGTACCGGCCGCAAACACCACGAACGCCCCGTACAGCGGCCAGCTCGACCCGATCAGATGCAGCCCGGCACCGGCCGGCGCCGCCACGCCGGTCGCCAGCAGCCCGGCCAGCGTCACCCGCGAATTGGCCTTGACCAGCGAGATCCGCGGGGGCAGCAGCCTCGGTACCACCGCGCTGCGCACCACGCCGTACGCCTTCGACGCCACCAGTACGCCCAGCGCCGCCGGGTACAGCTCCAGCCCGCCGGTCGCCACGGCCCCCGACATGGTCAGCGCCAGCAGCGCCCGCGCCAGCATCGCGCCCGCCATCGCCGCCCGGCGGCCGTGCGGCACCCGGTCGAGCAGCGGCCCGATCACCGGCGCGAGCAGCGCGAACGGCGCCATCGTGACCGCGAGATACAGCGCCACCCGGCCGCGTGCCTGATCCGTGGGCACCGAGAAGAACACCGTCGAGGCCAGCGCGATCGTGATCATCATGTCGCCGGCGGAGTTCACCGCATGCAGCTCGATCAGCTTGCTCAGGCCCGACTCGCCCGCGCCGTGCGCACGGGTCGCGCGGCGCAGGCCGCGAGCCGCGCCGGTGAACGGTGCGCGCAGCACACGGCCGGCCGCCCGGCCCGCCCGGCGGGCCCGGTTGCCTGAGTCCCCGCCTCTGCTCGATGCCCGCGACACCTGTGAAGACGTCCGCGATGTCCTGCGGAACGACTTCCGCGATGTCTTCGGCACCCTCGGCCTAGCGGCAGCCACCCGGCCATAGTGCCCCAACTCGCCCAGCCGACGGCACTTTCTCCGCCTCGCCGCGCGGGCCGCGACGGCCGTCAGGGGCCGCCGCTCACTTTTGCCGCTCCCACCGAGGGGTCGTACACCGTTGAAGGGGTAGCGTGTGTAGCGCGCCACCGGCGGTCGTTTTTGGCCGCGTGCCTCGTTGCTATCCCTCAGAATGGGACGTAAGAGGTGCGCTCGACCGAAACCGATCGGGCGCGGACGTCGACGCGGTCCCCTGGTCCGCTCCGCCCGCCCCGGCCCCGCCGGTCGTCCGGACAGACAGGACAGCCTTGGCTGGCGCACTCGTGAGACGGCGTGGAAGAGAGAATCGATTCTTGTGAGTGCTGCGATGCGAAGCCGTACCCCTGACCGCCTGTGCGCCGAGGCAATCGACCTCGCGCGGGCGGCGGCGGAGGAGACCGCGCTTCCCGGCATGGTCGGCGAGCACATCGATGCCGTCGCCGACGGAGACCGCGTCGTCACCCATCTCTTCGCCTGCAACGAAGTCGGGTACCGGGGCTGGCGCTGGGCCGTGACGGTCGCCAGGGCCTCCCGCGCCAAGATCGTCACCCTCGACGAGTCGGTCCTCCTGCCCGGCCCCGACGCGCTGCTGGCCCCCGAGTGGGTCCCCTGGAGCGAGCGGCTGCGCCCCGGCGACATGGGCCCCGGCGACCTGCTGCCCACCGACGCCGACGACCTGCGCCTGGAGCCCGGCTACACCGGCGAGGACAGCCCACCGCCGAACTCCGCGGTCGCCGAGGGCATGGCCGCCGACGTCGCCGACTCCGAGGAGGCGGACGTCGTCCCCGGCTCGCCCGCCGTCCAGCCCCTCCCGGCACGCGGCGGCATCGCCGACATCGCCGAAGAGCTCGGCCTGCGCCGCGCCCGCGTCCTGTCCCGCTACGGCCTGCACGCCGCCGCCGACCGCTGGGAAGAGGCGTACGGCGCCAAGACCCCGATGGCCCAGGCGGCCCCCGCCAGCTGCATGACCTGCGGCTTCCTCACCCCGCTCCCCGGCTCGCTGCGCCAGGCCTTCGGCGTCTGCGCCAACGAGTTCTCCCCGGCGGACGGCCGGGTCGTCTCCCTCTCCTACGGCTGCGGCGCCCACTCCGAGGCCGCCGTGATGCCGGCACCGCCGCGGCCGGCCATGCCGGTCGTCGACGAGACCATCATCGACCCGCTGTCCCTGCGGCCCGAGCCGGGCGGCTCCGTCTCCGAGGCCGGCCCCGGCGAGGAGCTGGGCCACAGCTAGCCGGCCGACGGCCCCCGCGTCGCCCGTGCGGCGCCACAGGAGCCCACCCGGTACGTCCTCCCCGCCCAGCGCTCCCGCCCGCATGCCGGCCGCCGGCTGCGGCCGGGGTGCGGTGTGCGGCACCGTCCCCTGGCCCGGCACACGGGCCGGCGGGCAACCCCGAAGGCTTTCCCCGCCTCCCGCCGATGCCAGGGGGCGGAACAACAGAAGAGCCACGGCGCGGTACTCGGCAACGTGGGCGGTAACGTCAGGACCAGGACCACCTCAAGGGAGACGGACACGTGGCTGGTAGGTCGTGGGTGCGAGGCGCAGCCGAAGGCACCGACCCGTTCGGAACCGCCCGGCTGCGCCGTGGCGTACTGGACGCCTGGGCCGCGTCGCCCGCCCGGTTCCGGGAGGACGCCAACGCCGAAGAAGATCTCGCGTTGGGCGGCTATCGCGACCGCCTCGTCGTGGAGCTGGCGCAGAACGCGGCGGACGCGGCGGCCCGCGCCGGCGTCCCCGGCCGGCTCCGGCTGACCCTGCATTCGGCCGACGACACCGGCTCGGCCGTTCTCGTCGCGTCCAACACCGGTGCACCGCTCGACGCCACCGGCGTCGAATCGCTGTCCACGCTGCGGGCCTCCGCGAAGCGGGAGGCCAGTGCCGCGGGCGGCGCGGTCGGCCGGTTCGGCGTCGGGTTCGCCGCGGTGCTGTCCGTCAGCGACGAGCCCGCGCTGGTGGGCCGTACCGGCGGCGTCCGCTGGTCGCTCGCCGAGGCCCGCGAGCTGAGCCGGGAAGTGGCCGCGCACAGCCCCGGCCTGGGCGGCGAGCTGCGCCGCCGCGACGGCCACGTACCGCTGCTGCGCCTCCCGCTGCCCGCGGAGGGCGGCGCGCCGGAGGGCTACGACACCGCCGTCGTGCTGCCGTTGCGCGACGGCGCCGCCCAGGACCTCGCCGAACGGCTGCTGGCCGGGATCGACGCGGCGCTGCTGCTGACCCTGCCGGGCCTGGCCGAGGTCGTGATCGAGACCCCCGAGGGCGGACGGGAGCTGAACCGACGTCAGGACGGCGACCACGTCCTGATCGAGGACAGCGAGCGCGGTGCCACCCGGTGGCGGGTGGCCACGGACGGCGGCCCGCTGGAACCGGCGCTGCTCGCCGACCGCCCCATCGAGGAGCGGCTGCGCCCCGTCTGGTCGGTGACCTGGGCGGTTCCGGTCGATGCGGAGGGCGCCCCGGCACGTCCGGCGACCGCCGCGGTGGTGCACGCCCCCACCCCCACGGACGAGCCCCTGGATCTGCCCGCCCTGCTGATCGCGTCGTTCCCCCTGGAGCCCACCCGGCGCCACGTCGCGCCGGGTCCGCTGGCCGACTTCCTGGTGGAACAGGCCGCCGTGACCTACGCCTCGCTGCTCCGCGACTGGCAGCCCGTCTCCGTCGGCACCCTCGACCTGGTGCCCGGCCCCCTGGGCAAGGGCAGCCTGGACGGTGAACTGCGCCGCCGGGTGCTGGACATGCTCCCCCGGGTGCGTTTCCTCCCGAGCGCGGGCACCCCCGCCGGCGCCGAGCCGGAGAGCGCACCCGAGGACGAGTGGGACGAGGACGGGGGCGCCGCGTCGCGCTTCGTGCTGCGGCCGGTGGAGGCCGAGGTCGTGGAGGGCGCGGGCGCGGCCACGGTCGCGGTGCTCGCCGAGCTGTTCCCCAGCCTGCTGCCGGCCGGCCTCGAACGGCGCCCGGAGCTGCGGGCGTTGGGCGTGGCACGGGTGCCGCTCGGTGAGATGGTCGACCGGCTTGCGGGCATCGAGCGGGCCCCCGGCTGGTGGTGGCGCCTCTACGACGCGCTGGCCGGCACGGACCCGGACCGGCTGAGCGGACTGCCGGTGCCACTCGCAGGGTCGGGCGGGCGGGAACCGGGCGCCGCTGCCGGGCAGGGGACGGGCACCGTGCGGACCACGATCGGTCCGCGCCAGGTCCTGTTGCCGCTGCCCGACGGCGGCCCGTACGAGAACGGCGACAGTGAGGCCCGCCACCGCACCCTCGCCCGCCTCGGCCTCAAGGTCGCCCACCCCGACGCCGTCCATCCGCTGCTGGAGAAGCTGGGCGCCACCCCGGCCTCCCCGCGCGCGGTCCTCACCACGCCCCAGGTGCGGGCGGCGGTGCAGAACTCCCTCGACGCCGACGAGGACGCCTACGACGTCTTCGCGGACGAGCTCGGCGGCGGCCTCGGGGCCCCGCTCGGCGCAGAGGAGCTGGCCGAGGCGGTCCTGGCCCTGGTCCGCGACGCCGACCTCTCACCCGGCGACGAGCCCTGGCTGGCCGCCCTCGCCCTTCCCGACGAGGACGGCGAACTGGCCCCGGCCGGCGAGCTCGTCCTTCCCGGCAGCCCCTTCGAGCGCGTCATCCGCGAGGGTGAACTGCCCGCCTGCGACGCCGAGCTGGTCGCCCGCTGGGGCGAACAGCCGCTCACCGCGGTCGGCGTGCTGGCAGCCTTCGCGCTGGTGCGGGCCACCGACGTCGTCCTGGACCCGGACGAACTCGAACCTCGCGACAGCGACTACGCCGAGCCCGACGACCCCGGTCTGCTCGACGCGGTGGACGTCTGGTGCGAGGACATCCTCGACACGCTGCCGGAAACCCCCGTGCCGCCGGTCGTCACGGAACTGGTGGCGGTGCGCGACCTCGACCTCGTCGACGAGGACGCCTGGCCGCAGGTCCTGGCCATGCTCTCCCAGCCGCCGCTGCGCGATGCGCTCACCGCACCGGTACGCGTCCTGCTCCCCGACGGCACCACGGAGTCGGTGCGCCCGTACACCGCCTGGTGGCTGCGTGGTCACCCGGTGCTGGACGGCCGCCGACCGGCCGGCCTCCGTTCGGCCGGCGGTGACCCGCTGCTGGCCGGGCTGTACGAGTCCGCCGACGCCGGCGACGTCGACGCCCAGGTCCTGCGGGCCCTCGGGGTCCGTACCTCCGTCGCCGCCCTCCTGGACGAACCGGGTGGCGCCGCGGAGCTCCTGGCCCGGCTGGCAGACCCCGACGTGACCGTCGGAACCGCTCAACTCCACGTGCTCTACGGTGCGTTGACGGACCTGGACCCGGACGGCGTCACCCTCCCCGACGAGCTGCGGGCCGTCGTCGACGGCGAGCTGCGGGTGGTGGACGCCGGCGACGCGGTCGTCGCGGACGCCCCCGATCTGATGCCCCTCGCCGCCGGCCTTCCCCTGCTGCCGGTCCGCCCGTCCCGCGCCGCCGAACTCGCGGAACTCCTCCAGGTCCGCCGCCTGAGCGAGGCCGTCACCGCCGAGGTCTCCTCGGACGGCACCCGCCACGAGGTCCCGGAGGCGGTACGGGTGCTGCTCGGCCCGGCCACCCCCGCCACGTATCGCGAGCACGGGTCGCTCACCCTGACCGACGGCACCGAACTCGACTGGCGCTGGACGCCGGACGCCACGCTCCACGCGGCCACCCTGGAGGGCGTCGCCGCCGGCCTCTCCTGGGCCACCGCACAGTGGCCCCGCAGGTTCGAGGTCGCGGCGCTGCTGGAGGACCCCGAGCGGGGCGAAGAGCTGGCCGAGGCGCGCTGGTTCGACTGAGGCTCCGACCGGCCGGGCCGTGCCGGAGCGGCTGCCGCGGGGCGGCGGCAGCCGGTGCGGCCGGTCAGTCCGAGCTGAACTTCTTCACCAGGCCCCAGACGATGGCGACCACGCCGACGGCGATGATCAGCCACTCCCACCAGTCGATGACACCGTCGCCGCTCCCGGAGTTGTTGCTGTAGTGATGGTGGTAGTGGTGGCCGCGCGCCAGGATTTCGACACCGAGGTCCCCCGAAATGAGCTTCATGGGGACGGACCCTAGGGGGCGAACGGCAGGCGCGCCAACCCCTCAGGCGGGGAAGCGGCGGCCGACCCAGCGCCAGGTGACCTCCAGGAGCACGGCGGCGACGGCGGCGACGGCGACGGCGGCCCAGGGCATCGCGGTGCCGACCAGGCGCAGGTCGAAGAAGCGCTGGAGCCACGGCGTGACCAGCACGACCAGGAAGCCCAGGGCCATGACCAGGACCAGGGCGACGCGCCACCAGGTGTAGGGGCGGGCGATGATCGCCAGGACCCAGAGGGCGGCGAGGAAGAGGGTCAGGGTGGCGGCGCTGGTCTCGGCGGGGAGGGCGTCGGGGCCGGTGTAGTAACTGCGGGCCAGGAGGTATGTGGCGAACGCGGCGGTGCCGGTGATGAGGCCGGAGGGGATGGCGTAGCGCATCACACGGCGGACGAAGTGCGGGCGGGCGCGTTCCGAGTTGGGGGCCAGGGCGAGGAAGAAGGCCGGGACGCCGATGGTGAGGGTGGACAGCAGCGTGAGGTGGCGCGGGAGGTAGGGATACGGGATCTGCCAGCAGGCGACCAGGATGGCCAGGAGCACCGAGTAGACGGTCTTGGTCAGGAAGAGCGTCGCCACCCGGGTGATGTTGCCGATGACGCGGCGGCCCTCGGCGACGACGGAGGGCAGGGTGGCGAAGCTGTTGTCGAGCAGGACGATCTGGGCCACGGCACGGGTCGCCTCGGACCCGGCGCCCATCGCCACCCCGATGTCCGCGTCCTTGAGGGCGAGGACGTCGTTGACGCCGTCGCCGGTCATCGCGACGTTGTGGCCCCCGGACTGCAGGGCGGTGACCATGTCGCGCTTCTGGCCGGGGGTGACGCGGCCGAAGACCGAGCCGGAATCGAGGGCGGTGGCCATCGCGGCCGGATCGGCGGGCAGTTCGCGGGCGTCCACGGGGGCGTCGGCGCCGGGCAGGCCGAGCGTGGCCGCCACCGCGCCCACCGAGACCGCGTTGTCGCCGGAGATGACCTTGGCCTGGACGCCCTGGTCGGCGAAGTAGCGCAGGGTGTCGGCGGCGTCGGGCCGCAGTCGCTGCTCCAGGACGACGAGGGCGGTGGGGCGGACCTGCCGGGCGACCTCGGGGTCCTCCAGGTCGCGGTCGGTGGCGGCGAGCAGCAGGACGCGCAGGCCCTGGGCGTTGAGGGCGTCGATCTCGGCCAGGTGCCGGTCGCCGGACGGGAGCAGGACATCGGGGGCGCCCAGCAGCCAGGTGGCGGGGGCGCCGTCCGGGGCGGTGAGGACGCCGCCGCTGTATTTGCGGGCGGAGGAGAACGGCAGGAACGCCGCCGTCCGCCAGGCGGTGTCGGTGGCGGGGAAGGCGTCGACGATCGCCTGGAGGGACGCGTTGGGGCGGGGGTCGCCGGCGGCCAGCGCGGCCAGCACCCGGCGGACGTGCGCTTCCTCGGTGCCGGGGAGGGGGCGCAGTTCGCGAACGTCCATACCGCCCTCGGTGAGGGTGCCGGTCTTGTCGAGGCAGACCACGTCGACCCGGGCCAGGCCCTCGATGGCGGGCAGTTCCTGGACCAGGCACTGCTTGCGGCCGAGCCGGATGACGCCGATGGCGAAGGCCACCGACGTCAGCAGGACCAGGCCCTCGGGGATCATCGGGACGATGCCGGCGACCATGCGGCGGATGGCCTCGTCGATCGGCAGCCGGAGGGTCAGCAGATGGCTGAGGATGAGCCCGAGGGCGGTCGGGACCATCATCCAGGTCACGTATTTGAGGATCCGGCTGATGCCGGTGCGCAGTTCGGAGTGGACGAGGGTGAACCGGCTGGCCTCCTCGGCGAGCCGGGCGGCGTAGGCCTCGCGGCCGACCTTGGTGGCGGTGAAGGCGCCGCTGCCCGCGACGACGAAGCTGCCGGACATCACCGGGTCGCCGGGTTTCTTCAGGACCGGGTCGGCCTCGCCGGTCAGCAGCGACTCGTCGATCTCCAGCCCGTCGGCTTCCAGGGCCTCGCCGTCGACGATGATCTTGTCGCCGGAACCGACCTCGATGACGTCGTCGAGCACCACCTCCCCGGTGGGGATCTCCACGGCGGCGCCGTCGCGGCGGACGGTCGGGCGGGCCTCGCCGATGACCGCCAGCCTGTCCAGGGTCTTCTTGGCGCGCAGCTCCTGGACGATGCCGATGCCGGTGTTGGCGACGATGACGAAGCCGAAGAGGCCGTCCTGGATCGGGCCGATCACCAGGATGATCGCGAAGAGGACGCCGATGATGGCGTTGAAGCGGGTGAGGACATTGGCCCGGACGATCTCCGCGGTCGAGCGCGAGGAGCGGACGGGGACGTCGTTGACCTCGCCCCGGGCCACCCGCTCGGCGACCTCGGCGGTGCTCAGGCCGGTGCGGGACGTTTCGGGGGCGGGCCGGCGGACGGGGGCCCGGCCGCCGGCCGATCCGTCACCCGGTCCGGTGCCGTCGTCGGGTCCGCCGGTCTCGGCTGTCGCCCGATGCGTCATGCTCCCGACGGTACGGGGGGAATGTCCGGATCACCTGCCGGAGTTCCGGCGGCGGTCCGGTCGGCCGTTCCGGCGGCGGTTCGAGCGGCGGTTCGCGTGGCGGTTCAGGCGGCGTCGGCCGCGGCCGCCCGCTTGAGGGCGGCGTCCCGCTTGATGGCGGCGTCGCGTTTGCGTACGTACCAGATACCGAGCAGGCCGAGGGCGCCGCCGGCCAGGCAGATCCAGATCAGCCGGGTGTGACCGTGGTCGGCGTACCAGCCGTAGAAGGGGAGCTGGCCGAGGAAGAGCACGAACCAGATGATGGTGCCGCCGGTGATCGTGCCGACGACGGGGCCTTCGAAGGGCGCCGGCGCCTCGCGCAGTTCGGACTTCTTCCACATGCGGACCAGCTTACGGGGACGGCCGAAGGCGGGTGCCGACGGTGTCGCCGCCGCTGTGGGGGCCGCGCGCCGCAAGGGTCTACGCGCGGAGATAGCGATCAACGAATTGTTTATTCATACTGAACCTTTCTGAATCTGACTGGTATGGATCGTTGATTCATCCAATCTGATCCGGTTGATTGTGATTCCGTGTCCCTGGGCCCTGGGCCCTGCGCCTGCTCCAAGGCCCGTCCGACTGAGGTCCCACAATGTCCCCCTCGGCCACCACGCCGGTCGACGCCCTCAAGAACCCGGCTCCGAAGCCGCCCAAGAACGGCTTCGACCGCTTCTTCAAGATCTCCGAGCGGGGGTCGACGGTCGGCCGCGAACTCCGCGGCGGGCTGGCGACGTTCTTCGCGATGGCCTACATCATCGTGCTGAACCCGATCATCCTCGGCGCCGGCGTCGACAAGTTCGGCCACCACCTGGACAACGGCCAGCTGGTCACCGCCACCGCCCTGATGGCCGGGCTGAGCACGGTGCTGATGGGCGTGCTGGGCAACGTCCCGATCGCCATCGCCGCCGGCCTCGGCATCAATGCCGTCGTCTCCCTCCAGCTCGCGCCCAAGATGAGCTGGCCGGACGCGATGGGCATGGTCGTCCTCGCCGGTCTGGTGCTGATGATCCTGGTCGCCTCGGGCCTGCGGCAGCGGGTGATGGACGCGATCCCCAACGGGCTGCGCCGGGCCATCGCCATCGGCATCGGCCTGTTCATCTCGCTGGTCGGCCTGGTCGACGCGGGCTTCGTCACCCGCAACCCGGACGCCGCGCACACCACCGTGCCGATGGGCCTGGGCCAGGGCGGTCAGCTGCAGGGCTGGCCGGTGCTGGTCTTCGTCCTCGGCCTGGTGCTGATGTTCGTGCTGACCGTGCGGAAGACCAAGGGCGCGATCCTCATCGGCATGGTCACGATGGCGGTCGTGGCGATCATCATCAACGCCGTCGCCACCATCCCGGACGCGGCCTGGGGGCTGGCGGTCCCGAACGTCCCCGAGAAGATCATCGACACCCCCGACTTCGGGCTGATCGGCCACATCAGCCTCTTCGGCGGCTTCAAGGAAGTCGGCGTGCTGACCGGCTGCCTGTTCGTCTTCACGGTGCTGCTCTCCGGCTTCTTCGACGCGATGGGCACCATCATCGGCGTCGGCGAGGAGGCCGGGCTGCTGGACAACGAGACCGGCAACCTGCCGAACATGGGCCGGATCCTGATGGTCGACGGCATCGCGGTCGCGGCCGGCGGCGCGGGCTCCGCCTCCGCCAACACCTGCTTCGTGGAGTCCACGGCCGGCGTGGGCGAGGGCGCGCGCACCGGCCTGGCCAACCTGATGACCGGCGGGCTCTTTCTGCTCGCGCTCATCTTCACGCCGCTGGCGACGGTGGTCCCGTCGCAGGCCGCGACGCCCGCTCTGCTCGTCGTCGGCTTCCTGATCCTGGCCGCGAACATCCGGGACATCGACTGGGGCGACTACACCGTCGGCATCCCGGCGTTCCTGACGATGATCTCGATGCCGTTCACGTACAGCATCACCAACGGCATCGGCATCGGCGTGCTGGCGTTCATCCTGCTGCGCACCGCGACCGGCCGGTTCCAGCAGATCCCGTGGCTACTGAACGCGGTCGGGCTCTGCTTCCTCGTCTACTTCCTGCTGCACCCCATCGAGCAGGCGCTGGGCGTCAGGTGACCGACGGCGTACCGCCTCACAGCGGCGGAGCTTCGTAGAACCGCTCCGTCTCGTCGACCGACGTCTGGAAGCGTTCGTCGAAGTCATCGCGGATGAGCGTCCGGACCACGTAGTCCTGGACGCTCATTCCGCGTTTTGCGGCGTGCTGCCGAATGCGCTCCAGCAGCTCCCCGTCCACGCGCAGGCTGAGCACTCTCGATCCCATAAGGACACCGTCCCGGTACCGACCGCTCAGGTGGGTCGATTTCGGCTGCGTCCTCACCCATATGGGTGAGCGCGGGGATGCCGGGGGCGCGCCCTGGGCAGGGGCCCGCGAGCTTTACTTAGAAAAGGTAATGAGTTATGCTAACGACCATGCCGGAACTGTCCAGCGGCGACGACGTAGCCGCCGTGAACGCTCTGCGGTCCGCAGTGATGCGTCTGTCCCGCCGCCTCAAGCATCAGCGGGTCGACGAATCGCTGAGCCCCACCGAGATGTCGGTGCTCGGCACCCTCGCCCGGTGCGGCCACGCCACGCCTGGCGAGCTGGCCCGCAAGGAGCATGTGCAGCCGCCGTCGATGACCCGCATCGTGGCCATGCTGGAGGCCAAGGGGCTGGTCCGGCTGGAGCCGCACCCCGACGACCGTCGCCAGAAGGTCGTCACGCAGACGGAGCAGGCCGAGGCGATGCTCGAAGAGAGCCGCCGCAAGCGCAATGCCTGGCTCGCAGAGCTGGCCTCCGGGCTGGACGATGACGAGTGGGCGAAGGTACGGGCCGCAGCTCCCGTGCTGGAGAAACTCGCACAGCTGTAGAACCCGAGGCCGAGGAGGCGAACCCACTTTGAGTACGGGATCCGGAGCACACTCCGCCCCCGCACCGAACTCCGACCACGACACGGTTTCCGACGACGCGACCGCGACTGCACCGGGCACCGCCCCGGGTGTCGCCGCCGGCCCCGCCGCCACACCGCGCAAGGGCACGTTCAGTTCGCTGAGGATCCGCAACTACCGCCTCTTCGCCACCGGCCAGGTGGTGTCCAACACCGGCACCTGGATGCAGCGCATCGCCCAGGACTGGCTGGTGCTCAGCCTGACCGGCTCGTCGGCCGCCGTCGGCATCACCACCGCGCTGCAGTTCCTGCCGATGCTGCTCTTCGGCCTGTACGGCGGCGTGCTCGCCGACCGCTTCGCCAAGCGGAAGCTGCTGCTGCTCACGCAGTCCGCGATGGGACTGACCGGCCTGGCCCTCGCCGTGCTCACACTCAGCGGGCAGGTGCAGGTCTGGCACGTCTACCTCGTCGCCTTCCTCCTCGGCCTGGTCACCGTCATCGACAACCCCTCCCGGCAGGCATTCGTCTCCGAGATGGTCGGCCAGGAGGATCTGCGCAACGCCGTCAGCCTCAACTCCGCCAACTTCCAGTCCGCCCGGCTGATCGGCCCGGCCGTCGCGGGCGTGCTGATCACTGCCCTCGGCAGCGGCTGGGCCTTCCTGTTCAACGGCCTGTCCTTCGCCGCGCCGGTCATCGGCCTGCTGATGATGCGTACGTCCGAGCTGCACAAGGTCACGCCCGTCGCCCGCGGCAAGGGCCAGCTGCGGGAGGGCCTGCGCTATGTGTCCGGGCGCCCCGAGCTGGTCTGGCCGATCGTGCTCGTCGGCTTCATCGGCACCTTCGGCTTCAACTTCCCGATCTGGCTGACCGCCTTCGTCTACCACGTCTACCACGCGGGCGCGGGCACGTATGCCCTGTTCAACGGCCTGATGGCGGCCGGCTCGCTGATCGGCGCGCTGCTCGCGGCCCGGCGCATCGGCTCCCGGCTGCGGCTGCTGGTCGGCGCGGCGCTGATCTTCGGCACCCTGGAGGTCGCGGCCGCGCTCGCCCCGTCGTTCTGGATCTTCGCGGCGCTGCTCGCCCCCATCGGCATGGTCGGCCTGACGATCAACGTCACGGCCAACTCCAGCGTGCAGATGGCCACCGACCCGCTGATGCGCGGCCGGGTGATGAGTCTGTTCATGATGGTGTTCATGGGCGGCACACCGCTCGGGGCCCCGCTGGTGGGCTGGGTCACGGACACCTTCGGCGCCCGGATCGGCTTCGTCGCGGGCGGTGTCGTCTCCGCCGGGGCCGCGGCCGCCATCGGGCTGATCCTCGCCCGGGTCGGCGGACTGCGGCTGAAGATAGACCTGCGGCGCGGACGGCAGCATGTGGCGTTCGTGGCGCGAGGAGTGCCGGGCGAGGGCGCCGAGGCCGCACCCGGGATGGGCGGCGCCGCGAAGCCCGCCGGCCGCGCCGACTCCACGGGGGCCGACGGGGACGCCGAAGACCCCGAGGCGCAGCGGATCGCCATGCGGGTATGAGACGTCACGGTGCGTGGCGCCGGGCCGGCCGGTCGGGCCGAAACGTCGCCGTCCGCCCGTCCGCCGGGCGAGACTGGACGGCATGAGACTCTTTGCCGCCGTGCTGCCGCCCGGCCCCGTGGTCACCGAACTCACCGGTGCGGTGGCGCGGTTGACGGCCCTGCCGGGCGCGGACCGGCTGCGCTGGACCGGCCGGGACGGCTGGCACTTCACGCTGGCGTTCTACGGGGAGGTGGCGGACGAGGTGCTGCCCGAGCTGGCGGAGCGGCTGGCGCGGGCGGCGCGCCGGCACGCACCGTACGAGCTGCGGATCGCCGGCGGCGGCCGGTTCGACGACCGGGTGGTCTGGGCGGGCGCCGAGGGTGAGCTGGCCGTCATGCGGAAGCTGGCCGACTCGGTGGAGGCGGCCGGCCGCCGCGCCGGTGTGACCCGGGACGGTCACCGCACGTACCGCCCCTACCACCCGCATCTCACGCTCGCCCGGAACCGCAGCGACCAGGATCTCGCCCCGTTCACGGAGGCGATGGACGGTTTCGAGGGCACGCCCTGGACCGTCCGGGAGCTCACGCTGATGCACAGCCGCCCGCCCGTGCCGGGCATCGCGGGCCGGCAGCCGCACTACGAGAAGCTGTCCTCCTGGCCCCTGGGCCACTGAGCAGCCCGGGCCACCGAAGAGTCCGGATCGAGTCCGGTTACGCTCATCGGGTGGATCCCAAAACCCGTAACCGGATCATGTCCGGACTTCTTGGTGTGCTGCTCGTCGTGGTGATCGTGGCGGCCGCCATGCGATGAGGGCCGTCGCGCCATCCCTGGACGAGAGTCCGGTGACACCCGGCAGCCGGTCCCGTCCGGCCGCCGGGCGGCTCGCTACCGGGTGCCCCCGCGGCCTCCGCTCACCAGGCGAAGGCCTCCGGGGACGGCCCGGGGCCCGGGAAGATCTCGTCGAGGGACGCCAGCAGCTCCTCCGGCAGTGTCAGCTCGACGGCGCGCAGCGCGGAGGCGAGCTGTTCGGTGGTGCGCGGGCCGACGATCGGGCCCGTCACCGCGGGGCGGGTGAGCAGCCACGCCAGCGCGACCTCGCCGGGCCGCATGCCGTGCTTGTCGGCCAGGTCCTCGTACGCCTGGACCTGCGCGCGGATCGGGGAGTCGGCCAGTGCGTCGGCGGAGCGCCCGGAGTTCGTCCGGGCCGTGCCGCCCTCCCGTTCCTTGCGGAGGGCGCCGCCGAGCAGCCCGGCGTGCAGCGGCGACCAGGGGATGACTCCGAGGCCGTATCCCTCGGCGGCCGGGATGACCTCCATCTCGGCGCGCCGCTCGGCGAGGTTGTACAGGCACTGCTCGCTGACCAGGCCCAGCGAACCGCGGCGGGCGGCCGTCTCGTTGGCGCGGGCGATGTCCCAGCCGGCGTGGTTGGAGGAGCCGGCGTAGAGGATCTTGCCCTGCTGGACGAGGATGTCGATGGCCTGCCAGATCTCTTCCCAGGGCGTGTTCCGGTCGACGTGGTGGAACTGGTAGAGGTCGATGTAGTCGGTGCCCAGGCGCTTGAGGCTGGCGTCGACCGCGCGCCGGATGTTGAGCGCGGAGAGCTTGTGGAAGTTGGGCCAGACCGGGCCGTCCCCGGTCCCCATGTTCCCGTAGACCTTGGTGGCCAGCACGGTCCTCTCGCGGCGGCCGCCGCCCTTGGCGAACCAGGAGCCGACGATTTCCTCCGTGCGGCCCTTGTTCGCGCCCCAGCCGTAGACGTTGGCGGTGTCGATGAGGTTGACGCCCGCTTCGAGAGCGGCGTCCATGATCGCGTGACTGTCGGCCTCGTCCGTCTGAGGGCCGAAGTTCATGGTGCCGAGGACCAGTCGGCTGACCTCGAGTCCGGTGCGTCCGAGCTGTGTGTACTTCATGGTCGCCCAGCCAACGCCTTGGAGTGCACTTGATTCAAGCAGGCGTTCCGTCGGCCCCGCTGCCGGGCCGTCAGGGCGAGCGCCTGGGGTCCGGTTCCCGGCCCCGCCAGGGCGAGCACCCGGGCCTGCACGGCCGGCGGGACGGCCCGGGCCCGTCCCGCCGACCGGAACGACAACAGCGGTGCCAGGGCGGCGTGTTGAGTCGGACGCAGGGACCGACGACCACGAAGCCGTCGGTCTGCAGGGCGAAGGCGCACAGGGTCAGGGTGAGGAGCCAAATTCCTCGCGGACCGCGCCGAGTTCGTGGCCGGCGCCCTGGAGGCCCGCGGTCTGTCGCCCGCTGCGGCCCGGGTGCACGCCACCTTCCTCAACAGCGCCTACGCGGGCCTCCGGACCGACTTCCTGGTGACGGGCGACCGCGAGCGCACGGAGGCCGCGCTGGCGGAGCTGTGTGCGCTGGCCGACTCCTGGGCGGGCGCGTAGCCGCGTAGCCGCGGCGCGGCAGGGTGGCGGGTCGTGGCCGGGCGGGGAGGTTCAGGCCGCCCGCCGGTCGGGGGCGTACGGCTCCCCGACCCCCCAGCCCTGGTGCATCGCATCGGCGAACGCCCCCGCCAGCAGATGCTCCCCCAGGGCCGAGGGGTGCGTCCCGTCATAGGTGGCGCTGTCGATTTCCCAGTCGGCCGGCTCGGAGGCCAGCAGCAACGGCGAGCCGGGCAGGGAGAGATCGGCGACGGCCTTCGCGAGCAGTTCGTTGAACCGCTCGCGCTCCGCGGCGAACGCGGCGTCCGTCGCGGCCCGCACATTGCGTATCACGGGCATCAGCACCACCCGGATGTGCGGCGCCGCCGCCCGCGCCCCAGCCACGAAGCGCCGCACGTTCTCCGCGGTCTGCTCGGCGTTCGTATAGAACCCGAGGTCTATCAGCCCGAGGGAGACGAGCAGCGTGTCGGCCTCGTGCCGGCGCACCGCGTCCTCGATCAGCGGTGCCATGTGCAGCCAGCCCTCGCCCCAGCCGGCGAGATGCCCGCGCGCCTCCTCGGGAAAGTCCGGGTCCGCGTAGGCGAGGGAGGTGGCGGCGTCCTGGAGGGTGTCGTGCAGCGTGCGGCGCGGTCCGACGATGCGGTAGGGGCCGCCGAAGCTCGCGTCCAGGTGCTGCCAGAGGCGATAGCGCCAGGTGAAATCGCCGACGGTGCCGATGGTCATCGAGTCACCGACGCACATGATCCTCATCCGACAATCATGGCCGAGAAGCCTTACTCCTCGGTACGTGACGCCGGCCACGCCCCACCTCCGACGGGCCGGGATGGCACTCTGTCCCCATGCGTTCGCTTCTGTGCGCGGCCGGTGCCGCGGGGATCCTGGCGGTGGCGGCGGTCGCGCCGGCCGCCGCCGCCGAAACCGACGGTTTCACCATCGGCGACTCCCGGATCACCGAGTCCAGCGGTCTGGCCGCCAGCCGCGCGCACCCCGGCATCTACTGGACCCACAACGACAGCGACGACGGCCCGTACGTCTACGCCGTCGACGGGAAGTCCGGCCGTACGGTCGCCCGGATCACGCTGCGCGGCATCGGCTCGCCGCGCGACGTCGAGGCGATCTCGGTCGGCCCGGACGGGAACGTCTACGTCGGTGACATCGGCGACAACCTCGGCGGCACCTGGAGCCACGTCTGGATCTACCGCTTCCCCGAGCCGAAGCGGCTGCGCGACGCCACCGTCACCGCCGCCCAGTTCACCGTGAAGTACGCGGACGGGCCGCGCGACGCCGAGGCGCTGATGGTGCATCCCCGGACCGGCCGGGTCTATATCGCCAGCAAGAAGCAGGACGGCGGCGGCGCGCTCTACGCGGGCCCGCAGCGACTGTCGACCACCGGTACCAACACCTTCCGCAAGGTGGCGCCGATCGATCTGTGGGTGACCGACGGGGCGTTCTCCCCGGACGGTTCGCGGCTGGCGCTGCGCAGCTATTTCGGGGCCCGGATGTACCGCTGGCAGGACGGGCGGCCGAAGGACATCGGCAGCGTGGGCGTGCCGATCCAGCAGCAGGGGGAGTCGGTGACGTTCACCCGCGACGGGCGGACGCTGCTCTACGGGTCGGAGGGCGGCGACAGCGAGGTCGAGCCGGTCGGGCTGAGCGGCCGGCAGCTGCCGGAGTCGGCCAAGGGGGAAGGGCCGGTGGAGGGGGACACGGGGGACGGCCGGGCCGACGGGCAGGGCGGTTCGGGGAAGCCCGGCGCAGACGGGCCCGGCTTCGTGAAGGGGGCGCTGGTGCTCGCGCTGGCCACGGTGGTGGTGGTCGGGGTGCGGCGGATGCTGCGCAAGCGGTAGCCCCGGCCGGACTAAGGGGTGTCCGCGCCGCCGGCGGTGCCGCCCGGGGTGCCTGCGCCGCCGCCCGCGCCCTCCGCCAGGCGCAGCTCGTAATGCAGCGTCTTCTCCTTCTTGAGGCGGTGCAGCAGCGGCACCAGCAGCCCGTGGATCAGCGGGTACTTACGGGTCAGGGAGCGCTCGGCGCGCCGGTACTCGCGGGTCTGCGGGTCGAGCATCCGCACCCGCGCCGGGTACGGGGGGCCGGTCGGCCGGCCGCGCCAGGTGGACGCGCAGATCTCCACGTCGGGGAAGTTCCGCATCCGCTTGGCCTTCCAGGCGCTGCCGTAGGTGCGGAAATAGGCGTGGTCGCCGTCGACAGCGAGGTTGACCGGGGTGCCGACGCCGGTGCCGTCCCGCTTGTACGTGGTGAGCAGGATCGTCCCCTGGCGTTCGAACTCGGCGAGGCCGGGGCCTGGTGGAGTCGTCATGCGTCCATACAGGCACATCCCGCCCGTTTCGTCACTCCGCGCGAGGGTCGCGTTCCGCGATGCGTCCGTACGGGCGTCCCTTCGCGGGTCCGTTCGGGCGGGGCGGGGTCGGGGCCGGGAAGTCGGGGCGGGCCGGGGGCCGGGGCGGGCGACCCTGCAATGGACCCAGATCGTCGAGTCGTTGGGGACCGTTGAGAAGGTCCTGGAGCAGCTGCCTGACCGTAGCTGGGAGGACCTGCCGGAGCCGGAGGTGCGGGCCGACCTCGATCTCGTCGCGGTCGGCTGCTGGGGCCGTCTCGTACGGATCGTCGATCCGGCGCTGGGCAGCAGCTTCACCGTGCTCGCGATGAGGCGGGGTTCGACCTCGACGAGGAGCCCGGCCGACGCCGGTGGCGGGAACTCGGCAACCTCGCCCTCGGCGGACCGTCGGTCGCACGTCGCACGTCGCCGGGAGTGTCGGCGCCTCGCCGGGGCAACGACGTGGGCCCCGGCGGTCGTCGCCCGCCGGGGCCCGGGAATGCGCGAAGGGCGTGCCCGTTACAGCTTGTCGATGACGTAGTCGATGCAGGCCGTCAGCGCCTCGACGTCCGACGGCTCGATGGCCGGGAACATCGCGACCCGCAACTGGTTGCGGCCCAGCTTGCGGTACGGCTCGGTGTCGACGATGCCGTTGGCACGCAGCGTCTTGGCGACGGCGGACGCGTCGATGTCGTCGTTGAAGTCGATCGTGCCGATGACCGCGGACCGCTTGGCCGGGTCGACGACGAACGGGGTGGCGTACTTGGACTCCTCGGCCCAGCCGTAGAGGGTGCGGGCGGAGGTGGCCGTGCGGCGGACCGCCCAGTCCAGACCGCCCTGGCCGTTGAGCCACTCCAGTTGCTCGTTGAGCAGGAAGAGGGTGGACAGCGCAGGGGTGTTGTACGTCTGGTTCTTGAGGGAGTTGTCGATCGCCGTGGGCAGCGAGAAGAACTCCGGGATGTGCCGGCCGGACGCGTGGACGGCGCGGGCGCGCTCCAGGGCGGCCGGGGAGAACGCCGCCAGCCACAGGCCGCCGTCGGAGGCGAAGGACTTCTGCGGGGCGAAGTAGTAGACGTCGGTCTCGGCGATGTCCACGGGCAGGCCGCCGGCGCCGGAGGTGGCGTCGACCAGGACCAGCGCGCCGTCGTCCGCGCCCGCGACCCGCTTGATGGGGGCGGCGACGCCGGTGGAGGTCTCGTTGTGGGTGAAGGCGTAGACGTCGACGCCCTGTTCGGCCTGCGGGTCCGGGTGGCTGCCCGGGTCGGCGGAGATGACGGTGGGCTCCGCCAGCCACGGCGCCAGCTTGGCGGCCTTGGCGAACTTCGAGGAGAACTCGCCGAAGGAGAGGTGCTGGGACTTGTTCTCGATCAGACCGTGCGTCGCGATGTCCCAGAACGCGGTGGAACCGCCGTTGCCGAGCACGACTTCGTAGCCCTCGGGGAACTGGAAGAGGTCGCGTACGCCGTCACGCACCTTGCCGACCAGGTTCTTGACCGGGGGCTGGCGGTGTGACGTACCGAGGAGAGAGGTACCGGTGGCGGCCAGGGCGCCGAGCGCCTCCGTACGCACCTTGGAGGGGCCCGCGCCGAAGCGTCCGTCGGCGGGCTTGATGTCAGCGGGAATCTGGATATCAGCCACGGAGGAAGCCTAATCCGTCCCGACGGGGCGTCCGGCGGTGCGTCCACCGGATGAGATGGCGGCGAGTCGTGCGGTGAGACAGGGCGCCCCCGGTCAGCGGCTCGGACGATCATCCGGCGGCCGCGCCGCCGGGTCCCCGGCGTACACCGCACCGATGTCGGCCGCGGCCCGCGCCAGCACCCGCCTGGCCGCCGGCGGATCCAGCACCTCCAGGGTGTCGCCGAACTGCAGCAGCTGGCGCACGGCCTCGACCACCGGGTACGCCAGCTCGATGACGGCCCAAGGGTCGTCCGCTGCCCCCGTCCGCGGCGGCCCGGTCAGCGCCGGCCCCAGGATGCGCTCGGCCAGATCCAGCCGATCCCGGCGGATCCGGGCGGTCACCCGCACCCCCGCGGGCCGTTCCTCCACCCCGCGCCGCAGCTCCTCCCACACCTGGGCCAGCTCCACCCCCGCCCGCCGCCGCACCGGGACGTCCGTCTCGACCGCCGCCGCCACCCGGTCGGCACGGAACAGCCGCGGCCGGCCGCGCCGGTCGGCCACCAGATACCAGGTGCCCGCCTTGACCACCAGCCCGTACGGATCGACGGTGTAGGTCCGCAGGCGGGTCTCGCCGCCGTGGCGGTAGCGGATGCGCAGCCGGACGTCGCGGAAGACGGCGCCGTTCAGCTCGTCCAGCGCGACGGCCGCCCGCGGGCCGCTGCGCCACCTGTCCGGATCGACGAGGATCCGGCGGCTCGTCACCTCGGCGGCCGGGCGGTGCGACGCGGGCAGCGCCACCATCACCTTGCGCAGTGCGGAACCGAGCGCGTCGGCCAGTCCGAGGGCGGAGTGCGTGCCCTGCGTCGCCATGATGAACAGCGCCCGCGCCTCGTCGGTCGTCAGCCCCGTCACATCCGTACGGAAGCCGGGCAGCAGCGCGATGCCGCCGTGCCGCCCGCGCTCGGCGTAGACCGGCACCCCGGCCGCCGACAGCGACTCGACGTCGCGGTAGACGGTCCGGGTGGAGACCTCCAGCCGCTCGGCGAGCTCAGAGGCCGGGACCACCCGTTCGAGGAGGCGACGATCGACACATCCGCCGCCCGATGACGGGCAGGCTGGGGGCATGGCTGATCGTGCGCAGACGTCGGATACCGAGAAGCCGGACCTGGCACCAGGGCCGGAACGGGACCTGGAGAGGGAGCTGTCGGCCGCGGTGCGAGGGGAGGTCTCGTTCACCGCGGCGGACCGGGCGCTGATGACGATGGACGCGTCCAACTACCGCCGCGTGCCCCGGGCGGTGGTCGCACCCCGGGACGCCGAGGACGTCGCCGCGGCGCTGCGGGTGTGCCGGGAGCACGGCGTGCCGGTGGTGCCGCGCGGCGCCGGGACCAGCATCGCCGGGCAGGCGACCGGCGTCGGTGTGGTCCTCGACTTCACCCGCCACCTGCGCCGCATCGTGTCGCTGGATCCCGAGGCCCGCACCGCCGTCGTCCAGCCGGGCGTCATCCTGGACGATCTGCGGTCGGCCGCCGCCCCGCACGGCCTGACCTTCGGCCCCGACCCCTCCACCCACAGCCGCTGCACCCTCGGCGGCATGATCGGCAACAACTCCTGCGGGTCGCACTCGGTGGCCTGGGGCACCACCGCCGACAGCGTCCACGAGTTGGAGCTGCTGACGTACGGCGGCGAGCGGGTGCGGGCGGGGCGCGGCACGGACGCCTCGGGCGCACCGGTCGGCCTGCCGCCGCGCCTCCGCGACGGCGTCAAGGCGCTGGTGGACCGGGAGTTGGCCCTGCTGCGCACCGGCTATCCGGGCGGCCTGCCGCGCCGTATCTCCGGTTACGCCCTGGACGCCCTGCTGCCGGAGTCGGGCACCGACCTGGCCCGCGCCCTGACCGGCAGCGAGGGCACCCTCGGCGTGCTGACCGAGGCGACCGTACGGCTCGTGGAGACCCCGGCCGCGCGGGCGCTGGCCGTCCTCGGCTACCCGGACGAGAGCGCGGCCGCCGAAGCCGCGCACACCCTCCTCCCGCACCACCCGCTGACCGTCGAGGGCATGGCCGCCGACCTGGTCGGCAGCGCGGAGGGGCTGCCCAAGGGCGGCGCCTGGCTCTTCGTGGAGATGGGCGGTGCGAGCCCGGCCGAGGCGACGGCACGGGCCGGTGACCTGTGCCGGGCGGCGGCCGCCGGCACCACGGCCCACACCGTCGTCGCCGACCCGGCAGGCCAGCGCGCGCTGTGGCGCATCCGCGAGGACGCCTCGGGCACGGCCACCCGCATGCCCGACGGGAGCGAGGCGTGGCCGGGCTGGGAGGACTGTGCCGTCCCGCCCGCCCGACTGGGGCCCTATCTGCGGGACTTCCGCGCCCTGCTCGCCCAGTACGGCCTGCGCGGCACGCCCTACGGCCACTTCGGCGACGGCTGCATCCACGTCCGCATCGACTTCGACCTGCTGACCGACCCCGGAATCCGCCGCTTCCGCGAGTTCTCCTACGACCTGGGCGAACTGGTGGTCTCGCACGGCGGCTCCCTCTCCGGCGAACACGGTGACGGCCAGGCCCGCGCCGAACTCCTGCCGAAGATGTACGGCCCGGAACTGGTCGGCCTCTTCGGGCGGTTCAAGGACCTGTGGGACCCGGCGGCCGGCCTCAACCCCGGGATGCTCGTCCGCCCCGCCCGCCTCGACGAGAACCTGCGCTTCGACGTCCTGCCCAAGCGCCCGGTCCCGGTGGAGTTCGGCTATCCGCACGACGACGGTGACTTCTCGGCGGCCGTGCGCAGGTGCGTGGGCGTGGCCAAATGCCGTGTCGCATCGACGGGACCCGGTTCGCCCGACGTCATGTGCCCCTCCTTCCGCGCCACCGGGGAGGAGGCGCACTCGACCCGCGGCCGGGCCCGCCTGCTGCACGAGATGCTGGCCGGCGAGGTCATCACGGACGGCTGGCGCTCGCCCGAGGTACGCGACGCCCTCGATCTGTGCCTCTCCTGCAAGGGCTGCCGCAGCGACTGCCCGGTGGGCGTCGACATGGCCACGTACAAGGCGGAATTCCTCCACCACCACTACGCGGGCCGGATCCGCCCCGCCGCGCACTACGCGATGGGCCGCCTGCCGCAGTGGCTCCACGCCGCCGCCCCGGCCGCGCCCGCACTGAACGCCCTCGCCCGCACCCCGCTGGCCGCCGTCGCCAAACGCCTCGGCGGGATCGCGCCCGAGCGCACCATCCCGCACCTGGCCGCCGAACCCTTCACCCGCTGGTGGTGGCGCCGCCGCAAGGCCGGGACCGTCCGCCCCGCCGGACGGACCGTCGTCCTGTGGCCCGACACCTTCACCAACTTCCTCTCCCCGCAGGTGGGCCACGCCGCGGTCAAGGTCCTGGAAGCGGCGGGCCTGCGCCCCCTCCTCCCGCCGACCGCACCACCGGGGGCGGTGAGCACCCTGCGCCGCCGCCACCGCCCGCTGTGCTGCGGCCTGACCTATGTCTCCACCGGCCAGCTCGACCAGGCGCGCGCCGTGATGCGCCGGACCGTCGACGTCCTGAGCCCACTGCTCGCGGCCGGGCGCCCGCTGGTCGTGCTGGAGCCCAGCTGCGCCGCGGCCCTCCGCACGGACCTGCCCGAACTCCTCTCGGGCGACCCCCGCGCGGCCCGCCTCGCCGCCTCCGTGACGACGTTCGCCGAGGCCCTGGTGACCCTGGCCCCCGACTGGCAGCCGCCCCGGATCGACCGCCCGGTCGCCGGCCAGACCCACTGCCACCAGCACGCGGTCCTGGGCGACACCGCCGACCGCCGACTGCGCGAACAGGCCGGCCTCACCGGGGAGCTGAGCGGCGGTTGCTGCGGACTGGCCGGCAACTTCGGCTTCGAACGCGGCCACTACGACGTCTCCGTCGCCTGCGCCGAGGACCAACTCCTGCCTGTGGTACGAGAGTCGGGGCCCGACACCGAGATCCTCGCCGACGGCTTCTCCTGCCGGACCCAGCTCGACCAGCTGGGGGGCCGCCCGGGGCGCCATCTGGCGGAGGTGCTGGCGGAGGCGCTGGTGGACTAGGCGGAGTCCCACCCGCCGGGGAGTGAGGGAGCCGTGAGTGGAGCAGCCGGCCTCAGCCGTCGGGCGGGCCGCCCCCCGGCCGACCGAGTACCTCGTGGGCCAGCGCGATCAGGTCCGGGACGCGAGGGTGCGCGGGGCCGTCGCGCCAGGCCAGGACCACGGGGACGGGCGGGGCGTCGATGAGGGGGACGTAGGCCATCGCCGGGTGGGGGTGCATGCCGGCGGTGGCGGAGGTGGTGACGCCGACGGCGCGGCCGCCGGTGATGGCGGCGATCCAGTCGTCGGTGTTGCCGATGGTGATCGTGGCGGCGGGGCGGGCCGCGGCGGGCCAGAGGTCGAGGGTGGTGGTGCCGGAGACCGTGTTCAGGGCGATGGTGCGGTCGGCGAGCTCGGCGAGGGAGAGGGCGGGGCGGCGGGCGAGCGGGTCGTCGGCGGGGAGCCCGGCGACCCGGGGCTCGGTGGTGAGCTGTTCGGTGACCAGCCCCGGGGCCCGTACGTCGCCGCGGAGCAGGGCCGCGTCCACGTCGCCACGGGCCAGGCCGGCGGTGCGGTCGTCGATGCGCAGGAGCTCGAGCGGGGTGTCGGGGTGCTCCTCGTGCCAGCGGCGCAGCAGTGCGGTGGTGTACGTGCCGGCGGCCGACCAGGCGTGGCCCAGTCGTAGCGGCCAGGCGGCGCCGTGGGCGTGGCCGAGGGCGCGGTCGAAGGCGGTGACGGCGACGGCCGCCCGGTCGCGGAAGGTGAGACCGTCGGGGGTGAGCGCCAGGTGGTGGGTCGAGCGGTCGACGAGGCGCAGGCCCAGCTCCTGTTCCAGCTGGCGCAGGGTGCGCGAGACGGCCGGCTGGGTCAGATGCAGGCGCTCGGCGGCGCGGGTCACGCTGAGTGTGTCGGCGATGGCGAGAAAGCAGCGGAAATGACGCAGCTCGATGCTCATGCGTGCGGAGCATAACAACAGGGGAAACGGCATTTCACGGACCGGAAGGGCGGGCCTTAGCGTGGGGGATGTGAATCCTGCGCCCACCCCTTCCGACGGCCCGATATCGGCCGGTTCCGCTTCGTCCGCCGCGCCGGTGTCCGGCACCGGCGGCTCCACGGCCGTCTCCGGAGTGCCGCAGGACGGCGGGATCCCGCACCCGGTACCGGCGTCGCCGGAGGTGCTGACGGCAGAGGCCGAGGCCGGGGCGGGCGGCGCCGGCGGGGCGCGCGGACGGCTCGCGTCGGTGGCGCTGGTGATCGGCGGGATCGTCTCGCTGCAGTTCGGCTCGTCGGTGGCGGTGCTGCTCTTTCCGCGCGCCGGTGCGCTCGGCGTCGTCACGCTGCGGCTGGTCGTCGCGTCGCTGGTGCTGCTGCTCGTCTGCCGGCCGAAGCTGCGCGGGTACACGCGGGGCGACTGGAGCACGGTCCTCGCCTTCGGTGTGGCGCTGGCCGGCATGAACTCCCTCTTCTACCAGGCGATCGACCGCATCCCGCTGGGCGCGGCCGTCACCCTGGAGTTCCTCGGGCCGCTGATCCTTTCGGTGGCCACCTCGCGCCGCCTGCTGAGCGTGGTGTGGGCGGCGCTGGCGCTCGGCGGCGTGGTCCTGCTCGGGCGCGAGGGATTCGACGGTCTCAACCTCACCGGTGCGGCGTGCGCGCTGGCGGCCGGCGGGCTGTGGGCCGCGTACATCCTGCTCTCGGCCCGTACGGGACAGCGTTTCCCGCAGGCGGACGGCCTGGCGCTGGCGATGACCGTCGCCGCGCTGCTCAGCCTGCCCCTCGGCATCGCCGGCGCGGGCGGGGCGCTGCTCGACCCCGTCACCGTGGGGCTGGGCGCCGCGGTCGCCCTGATGTCCTCCGTGCTGCCCTACACCCTGGAACTGCTCGCCCTGCGCAAGCTCCCGGCCTCCGGATTCGCGGTCATGATGAGCCTGGAGCCGGCCGCGGCGGCCACCGCCGGATTCCTGGTCCTGCACCAGGCGCTGGGCTGGGCCGAGGTGGCGGCGATCGGGCTGGTCGTGGTCGCGAGCGTGGGCGCGGTACGGAGCGCGGGGTCCGCGGCACACGGCTGAGCGGACCGCCGGCCGCGGCACACGGCTGAGCGGACGGCCCGGGACCCGGCGGATGCGCCGGGCCCCGACAACTCGGCGCGACCGCCCGCCGGTACGGCAGAAAATCATGCAGGCGTGCTTGATTGTTTTGTGCGCCGCTGCCACGCTCGGAGCGCACCAGCACCAGCCGAACCCGTACCGCGTCGCACGGCACCCGTATGCCGTCCCGCCGACGCCAACATGCCCTGCCTGCACCGCAGCCGGGGTGGTGAGGGAGTGAGTGTCGCGTGTCCGATCCCGCCGCCGTCATGGCGGACCTCAGGCAGGAGAGCGAGGAGCTGGACGCCCTGGTCGCCGGCCTCCCGGCCGAGCGGTGGGCGACACCGACACCCGCCGCGGGCTGGACCGTCGCCCACCAGATCGCCCACCTCGCCTGGACCGACCAGAAGGCGCTGCTCGCGGCCACCGACCCGGACCGCTTCGCGCAGGAGGCCGTGCCGGAGGCGCTCGCCTCGCCGCTGACCTTTGTGGACGAGGGGGCCGAGGCGGGGGCGAAGGAACCGCCCGCGCAGCTGCTCGACGGCTGGCGCACCGGCCGTGCCGCGCTGGATCGGGCGCTCGCCACATGGCCGGCGGGCGACAAACTCCCGTGGTACGGCCCGCCGATGAGCGTCGCCTCGATGGCGACCGCGCGGCTGATGGAGACCTGGGCGCACGGCCAGGACGTCGCGGACGCACTGGGGGTCACCCGCACCCCGACCGCCCGGCTGCGCCACATCGCCCGGATCGGCGTACGCACCCGCAACTTCGCCTACTCCGTCCACCGGCTCGCCCCGCCCGACGAGGAGTTCCGGGTCGAACTGCGGGCCCCGGACCGGCAGACGGTCTGGGACTACGGGCCGCCGGACGCGGCGCAGCGGGTGACCGGCGACGCGCTGGAGTTCTGCCTGCTGGTGACGCAGCGGGCGCACCGCACCGACCTGCCGACCCTACGGGCCCAGGGGGCGGACGCGGAGCGGTGGCTGGAGATCGCGCAGGCTTTCGCGGGCCCGCCCGGGAAGGGCCGCACACCCCAGGCGGAGGGCGGCCCGCGATGACCGGTGGCCCGGTCCGGCCGCTCGGCGCCGACCCCGCCGTCCTCCGCGTCGGCAACGCCTCCGGCTTCTACGGCGACCGCTTCGACGCCGTCCGCGAGATGCTCACCGGCGGCCCCCTCGACGTGCTGACCGGCGACTACCTCGCCGAGCTGACCATGCTCATCCTCGGCCGGGACCGCCTCAAGGACCCCGGGCGCGGCTGGGCCAGGACCTTTCTGCGGCAGCTGGAGGAGGGGCTGGGGCTCGCCACCGACCGCGGGGTCCGGATCGTCACCAACGCCGGCGGCCTGAATCCGGCCGGACTCGCGGACGCCGTACGGGAGTTGGCGCAGAAGGTCGGCGTCCGCGTGCGGGTGGCCCACGTCGAGGGCGACGACCTGACCGGCCGGCGGAGCTGGGGCGAGGGCGTGCTGACCGCCAACGCCTATCTCGGCGGCGGGGGTATCGCGGAGTGCCTGCGGGCCGGGGCCGATGTGGTGGTGACCGGGCGGGTCACCGACGCGGCGCTGGTCAGCGGTGCCGCCGCCGCGCACTTCGGCTGGCGGCCGCAGGACCTCGACCCGCTGGCCGGCGCCGTCGTCGCCGGGCACGTGCTGGAGTGCGGCACCCAGGCCACCGGCGGGAACTACTCCTTCTTCGACGCCGACGGCGCGCCCGCCCCACTGCACCCCGGCTTCCCGCTCGCCGAGATCGCCGCCGACGGCAGCGCGGTGATCACCAAACACCCGGGGACCGGCGGCACGGTCTCGACCGGGACGGTCACCGCCCAACTGCTGTACGAGACGGCCGGTGCGCGCTACGCCGGCCCGGACGTGACGGCCCGGCTCGACACCGTACGGCTCACGGAGGACGGGCCGGACCGGGTCCGGATCGCGGGCGTACGGGGTGAGGCGCCGCCGCCGACCCTCAAGGCAGGGCTGACCCGCCTGGGCGGCTGGCGCAACGAAGTCACCTTCGTCCTGACGGGACTGGCGGTGCCGGCCAAGGCCGAGCTGGTGCGCCGGCAGATGGAGGCGGCCTTCGACGCCGGAGGCCACCGCCCGGCCGAGGTGCGCTGGACGCTCGCCCGTACCGACCGGCAGGACGCCGACGTCCAGGAGGAGGCGAGCGCGCTGCTGCGGCTGGTGGTGCGGGACGCCGACCAGGACGCGGTGGGCCGGGTGGTCAGCGGCGCGGCGATCGAGCTGGCGCTCGCCAGCTATCCCGGCTTCCACGTCACCGCGCCGCCCGGCAAGGGCACGCCGTACGGCGTCTTCGAGGCGGTGGCGGTGCCCGCGGCCGAGGTCCCGCACACGGCCGTCCTGCCCGACGGCACCCGCGTGCCCATCCCACCCCCTTCCGAAGTGAGGGAGTGGGAGCGGCTCGCCGACCCGGAGCTCCCCGAACCACTCGACCCCGCGCTGCCCACCCGCCGCGCCCCCCTGGGGCTGGTCGCCGGTGCCCGCAGCGGCGACAAGGGCGGCTCGGCGAACATCGGCGTCTGGGCCCGTACCGACCGGGCGTGGCGCTGGCTGGCCCACTCCCTGACCACCGACCGGCTGCGCGAACTCCTCCCCGAATGCGCGGATCTGCCGGTCGACCGCCATCTCCTGCCCGGCCTGCGCGCACTGAACTTCGTCGTCGACGGGCTGCTCGGGGAGGGCGTCGCGGCGCAGGCCCGGTTCGATCCGCAGGCCAAGGCCGTGGGGGAGTGGCTGCGCTCGCGGCACATGGACATACCGGAGGTGTTGTGGTGACCGTGCTCGGAACGGGGCTGGACCCGGCGAGTGCCGAGTACCGCGAGCGTCGCGCGGCGATGCTCGGAAAGCTGTCGGAGATCGAGGCCGAACACGGCAAGGCGGTCGCGGGCGGCGGCGAGAAGTACGTCGACCGCCATCGGGAGCGCGGCAAGCTGCTCGCCCGCGAGCGCATCGAACTCCTCCTGGACCCCGACACGCCCTTCCTCGAACTCTCCCCGCTCGCGGCCTGGGGCAGCGACTACGCGGTGGGGGCGTCGCTGGTCACCGGCATCGGCGTGGTCGAGGGCGTCGAATGCCTGGTGACCGCCAACGACCCGACCGTACGCGGCGGCGCCAGCAACCCCTGGACGCTGAAGAAGGCGCTGCGGGCGAACGAGATCGCCCAGGCCAACCGCCTGCCGGTCGTCTCGCTGGTGGAATCGGGCGGCGCGGACCTGCCCAGCCAGAAGGAGATCTTCATTCCGGGCGGGGCGCTGTTCAAGGACCTCACCCGGCTCTCGGCGGCCGGAATCCCGACCGTGGCCGTCGTCTTCGGCAATTCCACGGCCGGCGGCGCCTACGTCCCCGGCATGTCCGACCACGTCGTCATGGTCAAGGAGCGGGCCAAGGTCTTCCTGGGCGGGCCGCCGCTGGTCAAGATGGCGACCGGCGAGGAGAGCGACGACGAGTCGCTGGGCGGCGCCGAGATGCATGCCCGCACCTCCGGCCTCGCGGACTACTTCGCGCTGGACGAGCCGGATGCGCTGCGCCAGGCGCGCCGGGTGGTCGCCCGCCTCAACTGGCGCAAGGCGCACGCCGATCCGGCCCCGGCCGCGCCGCCCCGGTACGACGAGGACGAGCTGCTGGGCATCGTCCCCGGCGACCTCAAGGCCCCGTTCGACCCCCGCGAGGTCATCGCGCGGATCGTGGACGGCTCCGACTTCGACGAGTTCAAACCGCTGTACGGGCCGAGCCTGGCCACCGGCTGGGCCGAGCTGCACGGCTACCCGGTGGGCATCCTCGCCAACGCACAGGGCGTGCTCTTCAGCGCCGAGTCCCAAAAGGCCGCGCAGTTCATCCAGTTGGCCAACCAGCGCGACATCCCGCTGCTCTTCCTCCACAACACCACCGGCTACATGGTCGGCAAGGAGTACGAGCAGGGCGGCATCATCAAGCACGGCGCGATGATGATCAACGCGGTGTCGAATTCGAAGGTCCCCCACCTCTCCGTCCTCATGGGCGCCTCCTACGGCGCCGGGCACTACGGGATGTGCGGCCGGGCCTACGACCCCCGCTTCCTCTTCGCCTGGCCGAGCGCCAAGTCCGCCGTCATGGGGCCGCAGCAGCTCGCGGGTGTCCTGTCGATCGTCGCCCGCGCCTCGGCCGCGGCCAAGGGCCGGCCCTACGACGACGAGGCGGACGCCGGGCTCCGCGCCATGGTGGAGCAGCAGATCGAGTCGGAGTCGCTGCCGATGTTCCTGTCCGGGCGGCTCTACGACGACGGCGTCATCGACCCGCGCGACACCCGTACCGTCCTCGGCCTGTGTCTGTCCGCCCTCCACACCGCGCCGGTCGAGGGCGCGCGGGGCGGCTTCGGCGTCTTCCGGATGTGAGGCAAGAAGTGATCCGTTCCGTACTCGTCGCCAACCGGGGCGAGATCGCCCGCCGGGTGTTCCGTACCTGCCGTGAGCTGGGCATCTCCACCGTCGCCGTGCACTCGGACGCGGACGCCGGGGCGCCGCACGTCCGCGAGGCGGATGTGGCGGTCCGCCTGACGGGCGACGCCCCCGCCGACACCTACCTCCGCGCCGACCTGATCGTCCGGGCCGCGCTGGCCGCCGGCGCAGACGCCGTCCACCCCGGCTACGGCTTCCTCTCCGAGAACCCGGGATTCGCGGCCGCGGTGGCCGACGCGGGCCTGACCTGGATCGGGCCGCCACCCGCCGCCATCGAGGCGATGGCCTCCAAGACCCGGGCCAAGGAACTGATGGCGGCGGCCGGGGTGCCGCTGCTGGCGCCCGTCGACCCGGCCACGGCCACCGAGGCCGACCTGCCGCTGCTGGTGAAGGCGGCGTCCGGCGGCGGCGGCAGAGGCATGCGGGTGGTCACCGAACTGGACCGACTGACCGACGAGTTGAAGGCCGCCGAGGCCGAGGCGGCGGCCGCCTTCGGCGACGGCGAGGTGTTCGTCGAGCCGTATGTCGTCGGCGGCCGCCACGTCGAGGTGCAGATCCTCGCCGACGCCCATGGGACGGTCCACACGCTCGGCACCCGCGACTGCTCCCTCCAGCGCCGCCACCAGAAGGTCATCGAGGAGGCCCCGGCGCCCGGGCTCCCCGACGCGCTGCGCGACACCCTGCACGAAGCCGCCGCACAGGCGGCCCGCGCCATCGACTACCGCGGCGCGGGCACGGTGGAATTCCTGGTGTCCGACGGGCGGGCGTACTTCCTGGAGATGAACACCCGCCTCCAGGTGGAACACCCGGTCACCGAGGAGATCTACCGCCTCGACCTCGTCGCCCTCCAGCTACGCGTTGCCGAGGGCCGGGCCCTGGAGGCCGAGGCGCCCGCCTGCTCCGGGCACGCCGTCGAAGCCCGCCTCTACGCCGAGGACCCGGCGGCCGACTGGCGCCCGCAGACCGGCACCCTGCACCACCTCGCCGTGCCCGACGGCGTGCGGCTCGACTCCGGCGTGACCGACGGCGACACCATCGGCGTCCACTACGACCCGATGCTCGCCAAGGTCATCGCCTGGGCCCCGACCCGCGACGAAGCCGTACGCAAGCTGGCGGGCGCCCTGGAGCGAACCCGGATCCACGGCCCGCTCACCAACCGCGACCTGCTCGTACGATCCCTGCGGCACCCGGAATTCGCCGACGCCACCGGACTCGACACCGGTTTCTACGACCGCCACCTCGCCGCGCTGACCACGGCCGAAGCGGCCGGCACCGAGGTCTTCGCGCTCGCCGCCGCCCTCGCCGACGCCGCCGGCCGCTCCCGCTTCGGCGGCTTTCGCAACGTGCCGTCGGGGCCGCAGACCAAGACCTACCGCTGCGCGGAGACCGAGTACCGGATCCGCTACCGGCTGGCGCGCGACGGGCTGCTCGCCGAGGACCTCCCCGGCGTCCGCCTGGCCGGCCTCGCGGCCGACGCCGTCGTACTCGAAGTGGACGGCCTGCGCCGGCGGTTCACGGTCTCCCGCTACGGCGAACAGGTCCACGTCGACTCGGCGGCCGGCGCCCGCACCCTCACCGCACTGCCCCGATTCCCCGACCCGGCCGCCCGCACCGAACCCGGCTCGCTGCTCGCGCCGATGCCCGGCACGGTCGTCCGGATCGCCGCCGGGCTCGCCGAAGGGGACCGCGTCGAGGCCGGGCAGACGCTGCTGTGGCTGGAGGCGATGAAGATGGAACACACGATCACCGCACCGGCCGCCGGCACTCTCACCTCCCTGCCCGCCCGCACCGGACAGCAGGTCGAGGTGGGCGCGCTGCTGGCCGTCGTCGCGGACTGAGCCACGCCCTCTTCCACCCCCCGCCACGCCCTCTCCCGCCTCCGTAACGCCCCTCATCCACTCCACACAAGGAGCCGTCATGAGCAACCCTGTGATCGAGACCGAGGAACACCGCGACCTGCGGGCCGCCGTCGCGGCGCTCGGCAAGCGCTACGGCCGCGAGTACTTCGCCCGGGTCGTCGCCGAGGGCCGGCACACCGACGCACTGTGGGCGGAGGCCGCAAAGCTCGGCTACCTCGGCGTCAACCTCCCCGAGGAGTACGGCGGCGGAGGCGGTGGCATCACCGAACTCTCCATCGTGCTGGAGGAGTTGGGTGCCGCCGGCTGTCCGTTGCTGATGATGGTCGTCTCGCCGGCGATCTGCGGGACGGTGATCGCACGGTTCGGCACCGACGAGCAGAAGCAGACCTGGCTGCCGGGCCTGGCCGACGGCTCCCGCAAGATGGCGTTCGGCATCACCGAGCCGGACGCCGGATCCAACTCGCACCGCATCACCACCACCGCCCGGCGGGACGGCGCCGATTGGGTCCTCAACGGCCGGAAGGTGTTCATCTCGGGCGTCGACATCGCCGACGCGACGCTGATCGTCGGCCGGACCGAGGACGCGCGGACCGGCCGGCTCAAGCCCTGCCTCTTCATCGTCCCGCGCGACGCCCCCGGCTTCGGCCGCAGCCCGATCGCCATGGAACTCGCCGCCCCCGAGAAGCAGTTCGAGCTGACCCTGGACGAGGTACGGCTGCCCGCCGACGCGCTCGTCGGTGGGGGCACTCCCCCAGCTACCGCTGGGGGTGCCCCCACCCACGCGTCCAGCCGTGGGGGAGAGGACGCCGGGCTCCTCCAGCTCTTCGCCGGCCTCAACCCCGAGCGCATCATGACCGCCGCCTTCGCCCTCGGCATGGGCCGCTACGCCCTCGACCGGGCCGTCGACTACGCCCGCACCCGGCAGGTCTGGAAGGAGCCCATCGGCAGCCACCAGGCCATCGCGCACCCGCTCGCCCAGGCCCATATCGAGCTGGAGCTGGCCCGGCTGATGATGCAGAAGGCCGCCCACCTCTACGACCTCGGCGACGACATGGGCGCCGGAGAGGCCGCCAACATGGCCAAGTACGCGGCGGCCGAGGCGGCGGTGCGCTCCGTCGACCAGTCCGTCCACACCCTCGGCGGCAACGGCCTCACCCAGGAGTACGGGCTCGCCTCGATGATCACGGCCGCCCGGGTGGCGCGGATCGCCCCGGTCAGCCGGGAGATGATCCTCAACTTCGTCTCCCACCAGTCCCTGGGACTGCCCAAGTCGTACTGAGCACGCCGCCCGGAACGGTGACCGGCACCTCGCCGGTCACCGGCGAGACGTACGCACACCGACGAAGCCGTCGAAGGGGAGGACCACGCCATGGTGTTCCAGGTGTTCCGCAGTGAGTACGAGGACGTCGCGCCCGTGGAGCTGCCGATCCACGAGGCCGTGCTGGGGCGGGCCGCGGAGTACGGCGACCGGCCGGCACTGATCGACGGAGTCGACGGCACCACCGTCAGCCACGCCCAGCTGGACCGCCACAGCCGCCGGATCGCGGCCGCGTTCGCGGCGGCCGGGGTGGCCAAGGGCGATGTCCTGGCGCTGCACAGCCCCAACACGGTGCTCTTCCCCGCGGTCTTCTACGCCGCCTCGCGCTGCGGGGCGGCGGTCACCACCGTCCATCCCCTCGCCACCGAGGGCGAGTTCGCCACCCAGATACGGGACTCCGGGGCCCGCTGGATCGTCACCGTGGCGGCGCTGCTGGAGACCGCCCGCGCCGCCGCCGGGCGCGGGGACGCCGTCGCCGAGATCTTCGTCTGCGATCAGGCCGAGGGCCACCGCTCGGTCCTCGGCCTGCTGGACTCCACCGACCCCGAACCGTCCGTCCCCCTCGACCCGGCCGACGACCTGGCCGTGCTGCCCTACTCCTCCGGCACCACCGGAAGCCCCAAAGGCGTGATGCTCACCCACCGCAACATCGCCACCAACCTCGCCCAGCTGGACCCCCTGGTCACCAGCGGCCCCGACGACCGCATCCTGGCGGTGCTGCCGTTCTTCCACATCTACGGCCTCACCGCCCTGATGAACGCCCCGCTCCGCAACGGCTCCACCGTCGTCGTGCTGCCCCGCTTCGACCTGCGGCAGTTCCTGGCCGCGATCGACCGGCACCGCATCACGGCCGTCTATGTCGCACCGCCCATCGTGCTGGCCCTCGCCAAACACCCCCTGGTCGACGACTACGACCTCTCCTCCCTCCGGCACATCGTCTGCGCGGCCGCCCCGCTGGACGCCGAACTCGCCGGGGCCTGCTCCCGGCGGCTCGGCCTGCCGACCGTCCGGCAGGCGTACGGGATGACGGAGCTCTCGCCCGGCACCCATGCCGTACCGCTGGACGAGCCGGCCCCGCCGCCGGGCGCCGTCGGCAAGCTGGTCCCCAGCACCGAACTGCGCATCGTCGGCCTGGAGGCCGGCGAGGACCTGGCCGCGGGCGCGAGCGGCGAGATCGTCATCCGCGGCCCGCAGGTGATGAAGGGCTATCTGGGACGGCCCGCCGAGACGGACGCGATGATCGGCCCCGACGGCTGGCTGCACACCGGTGACGTCGGGCGGGTGGACGAGGACGGCTGGCTGTACGTCGTCGACCGCGTCAAGGAACTGATCAAGTACAAGGGGTACCAGGTCGCCCCCGCCGACCTGGAGGCACTGCTGCTCACCCACGAGGCCATCGCCGACGCCGCCGTCATAGGAGTCGACGGCGCGGACGGCAACGAGGTGCCCAAGGCGTTCGTCGTACGGCAGCGGGGGGCCGCGCTGAGCGCGGAGGACGTCATCGCGTACGTTGCCGAGCGGGTCGCCCCGTACAAGAGAGTGCGCCGCGTGGAGTTCCTCGACAGCGTGCCGCGCGCCACCACCGGCAAGATCCTGCGGCGCGAACTGCGCGCCAGGGAAAGGAGCTCGACGGCCTGATGACCGACGCACCCACGACACCCCTCGTTGTGCGCTCCCACGAGCGCGGCATCACCACCCTCACCCTGGACTCACCGCACAACCGCAACGCGCTCTCCGCCCGGCTGGTGGCCGAACTCCATCAGGCGCTCGCCGACGCCGCGGCCGACGACGCCACCCGCGCCGTCGTGCTCACCCACACGGGCGGGACGTTCTGCGCCGGCGCTGACCTGTCCGAAGCGACGTCGGGGGCGGCGCAGGACGGCCCGCTGGGGCTGGCCCGGCTGCTGCGCGCGCTGGTGGAGCTGCCCAGACCGGTCGTCGCGCGGGTCACCGGTCACGTCCGGGCCGGGGGGCTGGGGCTGCTCGGCGCCTGCGACATCTCCGCGGCCGGCCCGGACGCCACGTTCGCCTTCACCGAGGCCCGGCTCGGCCTCGCGCCCGCCGTGATCTCGATGCCGCTGCTGCCGCGCCTCGACCCGCGGGCCGCGGGCCGCTACTACCTCACCGGGGAGAAGTTCGGCGCCGCGGAGGCGGCCCGGATCGGGCTGGTGACACTGGCAGCGGACGACGTGGACGCCGGCCTCGCGCCCGTACTGGAGGGGCTGCGCAAGGGCTCACCGCAGGGGCTGGCCGCATCGAAGAAGCTGGTCACGGCCGAGGTGTTGCGCGCCTTCGACCGCGACACCGAGGCGCTCGCGGAGCAGTCCGCGAGGCTCTTCGGCTCCGCCGAGGCCCGCGAGGGCATGACCGCCTTCCTGGAGCGACGGGCCCCGACATGGGCCCGCTGACCCCGTCCCGCGGTCCCAAGCAGCCGCAGCAGGAACGCAGCCGGGCCACCCGGCTCAGGCTCCTGGAAGCGGCCATCTCCTGCCTGGCGGAACGCGGCTGGAGCGGCAGCACGGTCTCCGTCGTGGCCGAGCGGGCGGGCGTCTCCCGGGGCGCCGCCCAGCATCACTTCCGCACCCGCGAGGACCTGTTCACGGCCGCCGTCGAGCACGTCGCCGAGAAGCGGCAGGGCGCCCTGAAGGCGGTCGCGCACAATCTGCCGCCGGCCGGCTCCATCGCCCGCACCTGGATCATCGTCGAGGAGCTGGTCGGCCTCTACACGGGCCCGCTCTTCCGCGCCGCGCTCCATCTGTGGGTGGCGGCCTCCGACGAGGACCAGCTGCGCGAGCGGGTCACCGCACTGGAGGCCCGGGTCGGCCGCGAGGCCCACCGGACGGCGGTGGCACTACTGGCGGCCGACGAGAGCGTCGCGGGCGTACGGGAGACGGTGCAGGGGCTGCTGGACATGGCCCGTGGCCTCGGGCTCGCCAATCTGCTGACCGACGACACGACCCGGCGCGACCGGGTGGTGGCCCAGTGGGCGAAGATCATCGACGATGTGCTGAACTCGGTGGGTCCCGGGACGCAGCGGGGGCCCGGAGCGATCCCCGGGCCGGGGACGTAGCGGGGATCCGGAGCGACCGCCGGACCGGGGACGCCACCCGACGCAACCGCACCGTGGAGCTCGAGGGCGGGCCCCGAGGACGCTGCCCCGGGCGCCGTCGAGCTCCACGGTCCGCCGAAGGCGCGGGCCGGGGCTCAGCCCGCGATGTCCTGGTGGCCCGCGATCTCGCGCGGGCTGCGCGACGGCGGACCGACATAGCGGGCCGAGGGGCGGACGAGGCGGCCGGTGCGCTTCTGCTCCAGGATGTGGGCGCTCCAGCCGGCCGTCCGGGCGCAGGTGAACATCGACGTGAACATGTGCGCCGGGACCTCCGCGAAGTCCAGGGTGATGGCCGCCCAGAACTCGACGTTGGTGGCCAGCACCCGGTCCGGGCGGCGATTGTGCAGCTCCTCCAACGCGGCCTTCTCCAGCGCCTCGGCGACCTCGAAGCGCGGTGCGCCCAGCTCCTTCGCCGTGCGGCGCAGCACGCGGGCGCGCGGGTCCTCGGCGCGGTAGACGCGGTGGCCGAAGCCCATCAGCCGCTCGCCGCGGTCCAGGGCCTGCTTGACGTAGGCGGTGGCGTCGCCGGTCCGCTCGATCTCCTCGATCATGCCCAGGACGCGCGAGGGCGCGCCGCCGTGCAGCGGACCGGACATCGCGCCGACCGCACCGGACAGCGCCGCCGCCACATCGGCGCCGGTGGAGGCGATGACCCGGGCGGTGAAGGTGGAGGCGTTCATGCCGTGCTCGGCGGCCGACGTCCAGTAGGCGTCGACGGCCTTGACGTGCTTGGGGTCGGGCTCGCCGCGCCAGCGCTTCATGAAGCGCTCCACGACGGTCTCCGCCGTGTCGATCTCCTTCTGCGGCACCATCGGCAGGCCCTGCCCGCGCGCCGACTGGGCGACGTACGACAGCGCCATGACGGCGGCGCGCGCGAGGTTGTCGCGGGCCTCCGCCTCGTCGATGTCCAGCAGTGGTTTCAGGCCCCACACCGGCGCGAGCATGGCCAGCGCGGACTGCACATCGACCCGGATGTCACCCGAGTGCACGGGAATCGGGAACGGCTCGGCGGGCGGCAGACCGGGGTTGAACGCGCCGTCGACCAGCAGCCCCCAGACGTTCCCGAAGGACACCTGACCGACGAGGTCCTCGATGTCGACGCCGCGATAGCGCAGGGCGCCGCCTTCCTTGTCCGGTTCGGCGATCTCCGTCTCGAACGCGACGACTCCCTCAAGTCCGGGTACGAAGTCGGACATCAGGCGGCTCCTCATGATGGGGACGGCACACGGCCCGGGGCCGGATGCCGTGCAGTCGAGTCTGGTACGGGCGCCGCTGCGATTACACGGCTGCGCGGGGGCAGCTCGCGGTCCGCAGCGGTCACCCGGGTGATGCCCCGCCAGGGCATGGGTCACGCGACGGGTTCCGCCCACGGTGGGTCGGGGCCGCGGGCGGGCACGGTGCGATGTGGTGCGTGTGGTGACGGGCCTCCTCAGGGCGCACATGATGCGTCCCTTCAGGCCGGCCACGATAGCTTCCGATGTTCACAGGCCACAGTGGGCAGGCCCGTGATTTTGGCGGGTTCGTCACCTGCGGGACGGCGTGACATCCGGCACACTGGTCGATTCGCCGACGGAAGGGTTACGTCCGGTCGACGGCGGGCAGACTTCCGCCCCTTCCGGCTGACCCGGGCTCACCCGATGCTGCAAGATGAGGCCGTGCACCCTGCCGACGCGCCCTTCGCCGAAAATCCCGACCCGTCGTCCATGCGCGCGCACTACCGCGCCGAGGGACTCGCCGAGACCGACCTCGCGGCCGGCCCGTACGAGCAGTTCGCCAGGTGGTTCAAGGAAGCGGTCGCGGCGGGCCTGCACGAGCCGAACGCGATGGTCGTCTCGACGGCGGACGCGGCCGGCCGGCCGAGCTCACGGACCGTACTGCTCAAGGCTTTCGACGACTGCGGGTTCGTCTTCTACACCAACTACACCAGCCGCAAAGGCCGCGAACTGGCCGAGAACTCCGCGGTCTCGCTGCTGTTCCCCTGGCACCCGCTGGCCCGCCAGGTCATCGTGAACGGCACCGCGGCCCGCATCGGCCGCGACGAGACGGCCGCCTACTTCCGCACCCGCCCGCACGGCTCCCAGCTGGGCGCCTGGGCCAGCGACCAGTCGGCGGTCGTCGGCTCGCGCGAGGAACTGGAGCGGTCCTACGCGGAGTTGGCGGCCCGCTACCCGGAGGGTGAGCAGGTCCCGGCGCCGCCGCACTGGGGCGGCTATCGCGTCACTGCCGAGTCGGTGGAGTTCTGGCAGGGCCGCCACAACCGGCTGCACGACCGGTTGCGCTACGTCCACGACGGGCCGGCGGACGGCTGGCGGGTCGAGCGGCTGGCGCCCTGACGGCACGCCGCTCGGCACGGCAGGTCATCGGCGGCCACGCCCCGTGACCGCCCGTCACGCAGACGACCCGCGGGCTGCCTCCTCCGCGCTCGGTGGCGCGAAGGGCCGGTCGGACGAACCGGCAGCCCGCGGGTCGGGTGACTGCTGGGAATTGGCCGGCTGCGCATCTGCAGAATGCGCTGGTCCGGCGCTGCACTTCGGTGAAGCGACGGGCCGCTAGCCCGCAGCCACCTCACGCGTCCGGTGCGAAATCATCTGCCGAACCACCTCCCTTCTCGTGTGCTCAACACGGTAGGCAGCCGCCCGGCGCCGGACAAGCGAATTTCCCTGATGCAACGATTTCCGTGAATCGGGTGTGTGCTGAGTCACGTTCCAGTTGAATAAGGCGAGGTGCAGCACGTGCGGCCGTGTTCTTAAGGGGTGCCAGTGACTGCTTCGTCAGCTTCATCTGCCTCGTCCGCGGCGTCTTCCGCCTCGGCCTCCCCGGGCTCGGGGCGCCGTGCCGCCCCCGGGACCGACGGGGAGGCAGGGCCCGACGACTCCGCCCTGCTCACCGCGCTCCTGGACGGTATGGATGCCGCCCTCGCCGCCTTCGGGGCCGACGGCGCGGTGACCCACTGGAACCGTGAGGCCGAACGCATCCTGGGCTGGACGACGGCCGAGGCGGTCGGCCGCCGGGGCCTGGCGGGCTGGGCGGCCCGCCCGGAGGACGCCGACGAGATCGCGGCGGTGCTCACCGCCGCGCGGCGGGCCCCGGGCCGCCAGGTGCAGGAATTCGCCCTGCTGACCAAGGACGGCCGGCGCGTCCTGGTCCGTACCCAGGTCTCCGCGGTCCGCGGCCCCGGAGGCCGGGCCGGCGGGGTGTACTGCGCCTTCAGCGAGGTGCACGCCCAGCTCGACCTGGAGCGGGCCATCGCGCTCAGCGAGGCGCTGTTCGACGACGGGACCTGGGGCGTCGCCCTGGTCGACGCCGATCTGCGGCTCGCCGTTCTGAACACCCCCGCCGCCCGCGCCCTCGGCGTGGGCCGCACGGCCCGCCTGGGCTGCCCCCTGGGCGATCTGCTGACGCAGGGCGTGGAGGAACTGGAGGGCGCGCTCCAGCACGTCCTCGCCGAGGGCGCGCCGCCGGCCGCGGCGGAGCTGTGGGTGACGCTGCGCTCCGAGGAGGCCGACCATCCACGGCGATGCTGGCGCAGCGGCTTCGTCCGGCTGGCCTCGCCGCTGGCCGAGGAGCCGGTGCCGCTCGGCGTCGCCTGGCTCTTCCAGGACGTGACGGACGCCAAGCGGGCCGAACAGGACGGCTCCCTGCTGCGCTTCCGGGCGCATCAGCTGCACCGCGCCGGGCGCGCGGCCGCGGAGTGCCCGGACCCGGCCGAGGCGGCCGCCCTCCACCTGGACTTCGCCCTGGCCGGGTTCGCCGACCACGGCCTGGTGGACCTCGCCCCGGCCCCCGCCCCGGCCCCGTACGGCGCCGTGGACGAGGAGGACGGGGAGGACGGCGACGCCGGCGCCGGGTGGGCCGCGGACCTGGCAGCCGCCCCACGGCCCGGGCGGGCGCGGGCGCCGCGGCTGGTGCGGGCGCTGGCCTCCCCGGCGGGGGCGCCGGGTCCCGCCGAGGCGTTCCCCGCGACCGGCATCCCGGTGGCCTACCCCCCGGGGCATCCCGCGGCGCAGGCGTACCAGCGGCGGGGGTCGGTGCGCACCAGCGCGGGCCCGGACGCGGCCGAGGGCTGGGCGGCGGCCCGGAAGTGGCCGGACGGCACCGTCCACGGCCTCTGCGTGGTGCTGCGCAGCCGCGGCCGCACGCTGGGCGTCGCCACCTTCCTACGAGTGCCCTCGCGCCGCCCCTTCGACCGGGCGGACGCGGACTACGCCGAGGAGGTCGCGGCCCGCATCGCGGCGGCGCTGGACCTCGCGGGGGCGGCGGGCGGCTGAAGGCGTCGCCCGCGGCCCCGTCAGTGCCGGTAGAAGATCCGGTCCGCGTAGGTGCTCATCACCCGCGCGTTCCAGTCGTGGCCGCCGTCGACGTTCCCGGAGCGCAGCAACGGCGGGTCGATGCCCCGCTCGGCGAGCGTGCCCGCGGCGGTCGCCACCACGGCCTGCATGATCGCGCTGGTGACGACGGTGGAAGCGGGCGCGAACGGCGCGTCGGTGCCCGGCAGGGTCAGCTCGGCGTCGCCGACCGCGATCGCACTGTCCAGGACGATGTCGCAGTGGTCCTTGAGGTAGCTGCCCGAGGCGTGCCGGGACCTGGTCTCGGTCGCGTACGCCACCGACGTCACGCCGATGACCTTGATGCCGAGCGCCCGGGCGTTCACCGCCATCTCCACCGGCAGCGCGTTGCGCCCGGACAGCGAGATGATCACCAGGACGTCGCCGGACTCCAGCGGACTGGTGTCCAGAACGGCCGCGGCGAGCCCGTCGACCCGCTCCAGGGCGCTGCCGAGCGTCGCGGGCCGGACGTCCACGCCGACGACACCGGGGACGGACAGCAGGTTCATGACCGCCAGTCCGCCCGCACGGTAGACGGTGTCCTGGGCGGGGAGGGAGGAGTGCCCGGCGCCGAAGGAGAACACCCGGCCGCCGGCCTCGACGGTGTCCGCGATCAGGCGTCCGGCGGCGGTGATCTGCCCGCCGGCCTCGTCCCGCACCCGCCGCAGCAGGTCGATCGCGGCGTCGAAGTACTTCCCGGCCAGTTGGTCGCTCTGGTCGCTCTCAGGCATCGCCGCGGGCCCTCTCGTCGGGTCTCGTGGAAGCGGGGATCAGTCGTGGCGCGGATCACGTTGCGGTCTGGACCAGTGCCCTGTCAATACGGCTGCGGCCGCGCGCGGGGGTCCGGTGTGCGGACGAGGCGGCCCCGTTGTCGTCGGGATGCGTCAGAATTGAGTTCAGGGCCACCGCACGACACATCGAGGGGCACGCATGTCCGGACTGATCGACACCACGGAGATGTATCTCCGCACCATCCTCGAACTGGAAGAGGAAGGTGTGGTCCCCATGCGCGCCCGCATCGCGGAGCGGCTCGAACAGAGCGGCCCGACGGTCAGCCAGACGGTGGCGCGCATGGAGCGAGACGGCCTGCTGACGGTCGCCGGCGACCGTCACCTCGAGCTGACGGAGGAGGGCCGGCGCCTCGCGACGCGGGTGATGCGCAAGCACCGCCTCGCGGAGTGCCTGCTGGTCGACGTCATCGGGCTGGAGTGGGAGCAGGTGCACGCCGAGGCGTGTCGCTGGGAGCACGTGATGAGCGAGGCGGTCGAGCGCCGCGTCCTCGAACTGCTGCGGCACCCGACGGAGTCGCCGTACGGCAACCCCATCCCGGGCCTGGAGGAGCTGGGCGAGAAGGCCGAGGCCGACCCGTTCCTGGACGCCGGCATGGTGAGCCTGATGGACCTGGATCCCGGGTCCGACGGCAAGACGGTCGTGGTGCGCCGGATCGGCGAGCCGATTCAGGCCGACGCGCAGCTCATGTACACCCTGCGGCGGGCCGGTGTGCAGCCGGGCGCCGTGGTGAGCGTGACGGAGTCGCCGGCCGGGGTGCTGGTCGGCAGCAGTGGCGAGGCCGCCGAGCTGCATGCCGACATCGCCACGCACGTGTTCGTCGCCAAGCGCTGAGTGAGCGGGCCCCCGCGCCCGTTCCGCACTCCTTTTCGCCGCGTTCCTCTGTTTTTCCGCGAGCCCGCTGAGCTGCGCCGATGCGCCGCTCGGCGGGCTCGTCAACTGTTTGTGCGTTGAACGAACTTGTGGGAACCCGTGCGATTCGGCCGGTGTCGTGCCACGCTGGCGCAGACGCATTGGCATATGTCGGCACGAGGCATGTCGCGCAGGTGCGGGGTGTCGGCTCTCCGGGGTGGGGAGGGGGCTCGGGTGCGTCCGGTGAATGTGTTTGTGGACGGCCGGGGCCCCGGCGCTGCGAGCAGCCGGGGCCCCGCCTCCCCATGTCCCCCGCCAAGACCCGGAGCCCCGAGCTCCCAGGGTCTTCCCCTGCGGGCCCCCTTCCCGGTAGGGCCCGCCTCCCGGCAGATGTCTCCCCTTGGCGGGCGCGGTCAATCCTGGGGCGAGGTCACTCGAACGAGGGGTATTGGGCGCGAGAACGGCGCGTTCGAATAGAGGTTCGATAGTGTGGGTGTGGGGCAGGCCAAGGACGATTGGGGGTGCCGGGGCACGTGGTGCGGCGCATCGATGTGACAGGGGCCGGCGGCGTACGGCTCGCGGCCTGGGAATTCACCGATCCGCCCAAGCACGGCGGCGGGGCGGAGGCAGCGCGCGGCCCGGACGTGCTGATGCTCCACGGCCTGATGGGCCGCGCGGCGCACTGGGCGGACACCGCCCGCCGGCTGAGCGCGCGACATCGCCCGGTGGGGCTGGACCAGCGCGGCCACGGCCGCAGCGAGAAGCCCGGAGACGGTCCGTTCGGCCGCGACGCCTATGTCGATGACGCCATCGCGGCCATCGAGCAGCTCGGGCTGGCCCCGGTCGCGCTGATCGGGCACGCCATGGGGGCCCTGACGGCGTGGCAGGTGGCGGCCCGGCGGCCGGATCTGGTGAGCGCGCTGGTCATCTGCGACATGCGGGCCTCGGCGCTGGGCGCGGCCTCGCAGCAGGAGTGGACGGAGTGGTTCCGTTCCTGGCCGGTGCCGTTCGCGACGCTCGCGGACGTCCGCAAGTGGTTCGGCGAGGACGACCCGACGCTGGAGCGGCCCAAACCGACCCGTGGCGAGTTCTTCGCCGAGGTGATGGCGGAGCGCGCCGACGGCTGGCGGCCGGTCTTCTCCCGCCGGCAGATGCTCCGGGCGCGCGAGACCTGGGTCTACGACGCGCACTGGGAGGAACTGGCGCAGGTGCGGTGCCCGACCCTGGTGGTCCGGGGGCTGGACGCCGAACTCGGTCGCGCCGAGGCGCAGGAGATGGTCCGGGTGCTGCCGCGCGGCGCGTACGCCGAGATCCCCGACGCGGGACACCTGCTCCCCTGGGAGCAGCCCGACGCCTGGTGCCAGGCCGTCGAGCCGTTCCTGAGCACGGCCACGGCCACGGCACCGGACTGAGAGACGGGTGCCGCGCGCCACGGCCCTTCGAGGGGGCGTGGCGCGCGGCGCCGGCGGGCGGTGCCGGCGCCCGGGAGCGTCAGCCGGCGTGCGGGAACTTCCAGACCAGCAGGTCCTTGTCGTCGTCGTTCGCCCAGTGGACCTCCACGGCCTTCGCGTCCGTGGGGATCATGTACGTCTGGCAGATGACGTGGCTCTGGCCCGTCTTCCAGCTGTCGATATCGATCGGGTCCTCGCAGCCGGGAAGGTTCTCGGCGGCACCGATGAGCAGACCGCCGCGACGCCCGTCCGCATAGATTTCCGCGTTGTTGTCCACATCGGGCAGGCCCTTGACCACGCCGCCGCCCTTGTTCGTGTACTTCACATACGCGGTCGCGGCAACGAGACCCTTGACCCGCTTGGGGTCCGAGACCAGTTTCTTGGCCTCGGCCTCGGTTCCCACATGAATCTTCTGCGCGGCGATCTCGTAGGTGATGGTGGTTTTCCCGGAGTCTTCCTTGAACTTCCGCGTCCCACCGGCACCGGGCTTCAGCTCGCCGGACGGCGCCGGATCCTGCGTCTCCTGCTCCGACTTCGCCGGGGAGTCGGCGCCGGCCTTGGCGCTCTTCTTCCCGTCGTCCTTCGCGTCGGACGCGTCCTTGCCGCCGCCGCAGGCGGTCAGCGCCAGAGACAGTACGGCAATGGGCGCGGCGGCACGCAGCCAGGCGGTCTTGGTGTGCAGCAAAACGTCACTCCTCGCGGATTCCCCCGTCACAACGCACAGTTGGCGTCTACCCGTGTGGCTGCGAACGGCTGTGGGCGGAGCATAGAAGCCGCCTTTCGGCGTTGTCGAGGTCGTTCCCCGGCGGCTGCATGATTCGCGGTAATTCTCCTTGGGTAGTTGTGGATTCGACGGGTCGGCGGGCTCCCCATACGTGCGAATTCGGCAGCATTGGCATTCCCGCGGAAATTCCGCAATAAAGCGCGCGCCGCCTACGGGAACCTCGGCAAGTGGCCTTCGGGGCGCGGCGCTACGATGCACTCTCCCGGCGTGGCGGCCCGCATTTCGCGCGGTGCGCGGTGCGTCGTGCCACGTTCGCTCTTTGGGGGAGACCGAGATGGACCCGTTGCTTCCGGACGACCCGCAGGCCCTCGGGCCGTACCGTCTGCTGGGCCGGATCGGGGCCGGCGGAATGGGACGGGTATATCTGGCACGGTCCACCGGCGGCCGAACCGTCGCGGTCAAGGTCGTCCGGCCGGACCTGGCGCAGGACTCGGCATTCCGGGGGCGGTTCCGGCAGGAGGTCGAGATAGCGCGGGCGGTGTCCGGCCGCTACACGGCACCCGTCGTCGACGCCGACACCGATGCCGCGCTGCCCTGGCTCGCCACCGCCTTCGTCCTCGGGCCCTCGCTGACCGAGGTGGTCGACGGGCACGGGGCGCTGCCCGAACACAGCGTGCGCGCCCTCGGGGCGGGTCTGGCCGCCGCCCTCACCGAGATCCACGCCGTGGGCCTGGTGCACCGCGACCTCAAACCGTCCAACGTGCTGCTGGCCGCGGACGGCCCCAGGGTGATCGACTTCGGGATCGCGCGTGCCGTCGACGGCGACCGGATGACCCAGACCGGCATGGTCGTCGGCTCGCCCGGCTACATCCCGCCGGAGCAGGCGTTGGGGCAGCAGGTCGGCACGGCGGGCGACGTCTTCGCGCTCGGCGCCGTCCTCACCTGTGCCGCCACCGGCCACCCGGCTTACGGCGACACCACCCCGGCCGCCGTCCTCTACCAGGTCGTCCACGGCGAGCCCGACCTGTCCGGCGTCCCCGAGCGGCTGCACGGCCTCATTGCGGCCTGCCTCGACCGGGAACCCGGGCAACGGCCCTCGCCGCAGCAGGTGCTGGAGACGCTGGCACCGCAGGGGACGGGAGCGGTGTTCGCCAACTGGCTCCCGGGAGCCGTCGCTTCGACCATCGCCACCCACGCGACGCGCATCCTGGACCTGGAGACACCCGAGCACGGGACGCCCGCTGTCACGGAGACCGGCGCCACCGGCGCGGCCGGCACGCCGGCGACGCCCGCTGCGCCCGGCGCCGCGCCGGGGGCCGCGCCGGGCGGGTTCGGCACCGCGCCGACGTATGTGCTCTCCGGCACGGCGAACCCGGGGGCCGCTCCGGCGGGAGCCACTCCGGCGGGGGCCGCTCCGGGGGGAGCCACTCCGGGCGGGATCGTTCCGACCGGCGGTACGGAGCCCACCGTTGCGGGCATACCCGGCACCGGCGCCGCATCCGCCGGCCCCTCCCGCCGCCGCTTCTTCGGGCTGGCGGCGGGCACCGCGGTCGGCGTCGCGGCCGTCGGCGGCGCCGGGGTCTGGGCGTTCGGGGGCAAGGACAAGCAGCACCGAGGCGGCACCGAGGGCGGGGGAGGCAAGGCGGGAGGCAAGGCGGGTGGCACGGCGCCCGGCGGACCGGACCGGGAGAAGTTCCGCACCCCGCCTCCCGGCACCGCACCGCAGGTCCTGTGGCACCGCACCGCACAGACGGACAGCATCAGCAGTGACCGGCCGCTGCTGGCCCACAACGGCCTGCTGCTGATCAGCGGTGATCCGCTGGTGGCCCGACACGCTGTCACCGGCAAGGCGAAGTGGACCCGCAAGGGCGTCGCCTCCCCGGGCGCCCCGCTGACCCTCGCGGCCGGCAGGCTCTTCCTCGTCAGCACGGAGTACGACGGCGACGTCGTCGGCCTCGACCCGGACACCGGCAAGGAGTCCTGGCGCAGCCGGCTGAACGGCGATCTGAAGGTCGAGCACATCCTCGCCGCCGACGAGGAACGCCTCTACGTCATCGCCTCGGTGACCACCGAGGACACCACCGTCCACCTCACCGCCATCGCCGCCATCAACATCCGAACCGGCAGGCCGCAATGGCAGAAGCCGCGGGACAAGGGCACCCACGACTACGACCTCGACGGCGTCGCGGCGGACGGCCGCCTCGTCTACGCCGACGGCCGCCGCAACGTCACGGTGCGCGATGCGGCGACCGGCCGGCAGCTGTGGACCAAGAAGATCGGCGACGACATCGCCTGGCGCCCGGCAGTCCACGCCAAGCGCATCTTCCTGGGCGGCGACCGACTGCGCTCGGTGCACGTCGACACCGGCAAGCCCGACTGGTCGCTGTCCTCCGGCGGACGCCGCAGCTTCTACCAGCCGATGATCGTCGGCGGCGTGCTCTACGCCGCGGACCACAGCGGCGGCGTCTGGGCCGTGGACCCGCTGCACGGCAAGAAGCTGTGGCTGTGCGAGGACCCCGGCGCCCGCTGGGCGCCTACGGAGTTCGTCCTCGTCGGAGAGACCCTCTACGGCGCGTCCTACGACGACGAGGGCGGCGTCTTCGCCCTCGACCCCAAGACCGGCAAGGCCCGTTGGCACTACAACGACAACACCGAGAACCTGGAGCAGTGGCATGTCACCGCTTCGGGGCAGCGGCTGCTGGTCACCCACGGGGACGAGATCTACGGCCTGCCGGCGGTGTGAGACCCCGGCTCCCGGTCCGCTAGGTCAACGTACGGGTGAAGTCGCCGCGTTGGACGCGCCCGGCGAGGGAGTCACCACCGAGCAGTGAGCCGTAGCCGGTGGCCGCCCAGAGGCTGTCCGCGGCCGGGACCTCGAAGTACGGAACCGGGCGGCCGTCCTGCCGGTCGGTGAGAACCTCCGGCTCCCGGCGGGCACGGAGGGCCCGTATGCAGGGCTCGCACGCGGCCACCCGCACCTGCTCCCCGCGGCCGAGGGGGCGCCAGGGTATGCGGCGCGCGGCGGGGCCGTGCAGCGGGTGGAAGAAGCACAGCGGCAGGGCGGCCGGGGCGGCGCCGGAGAGGGCCGCGCGCCCCTCGGCGATCAGCGCGAACACGCCCGCCAGGTCCGGGATTCCACGGGCGTTGTCCAGGACCGTGCCTGCGGCGGCGTAGGCGGCCAGGGCGCCCTCGACGGACGCCGGGCCTCCCTGGGCGGCGCGGGCCTCCTCGCCGAGTCGTACCACCTCTTCGGCGGCGCGCTCCCGGAGCCCTGACTCGTCGGCGCGGCGGGCAGCGGCGAAAACGGAGTGGGGCAGCGCGAACGGGGTGGCGAGCTCGCCGCGCAGCCGGGACCGGCGGCGCAGCAGCAGCCCCGCGGCCGCCAGCAGCAGGACCGGACCGAGGGCGAAGGCCAGGAACCGGGGGAGCGGGGAGCCCGACGGCTCGGGTTTGGCGGCGGGGGTGGCAGGGCCGTCCGGATCCGCGGCGGCCTTGGCATACGGCAGCTGACCGGTCGGAAGAACCGGCTCCGCCCCCAACCGCTCGCCGAGATACGCGACCCGGGCCGGGGCGTCGCCGCCCGCGTCCGCGGCCTGCCCCACGCCGGCGGCACACAACACCGCCAACCACCCGGCCACCAGCACCAATCCGGTCCGCAGCACCGTCCCCACCGCCTCTCGTTCGTCCGTTCCATGACGCTACCGCTCCGCCATCCCCCGCGCGGACGCCTGTGGATAACTTCCGGGCAGAGCCGGCGCCGTAGAGCCGGCGCCCGCCGAGCCGGTGCGGCAAGGCCGGGGCTGGAGCGGCGGGGCCCAATGGCCGCTGGGAAGGCGGGGCCGGACGGTGCCGGAACGGCGGGGCTCTGCGGAGCGGGGTGAGCCACCGCAGAGCGGGTGCGCCGCCGAGGCTTCGGCGGATCTCGCGTGCTCGCTGCTCCCCCCACCCCCGAACCCCACCCCCGCCCCTCCCCCTACGGGGGAGAGGGGGAGGGGCGGGGGGCGCGCAGCGCGGGTGCCGCCCCGTGCCGCGCAGGGGCGAGAAGGCTCGGGGCCCCGGGGGCGTTCGGGGCGTACGGGCTCGGGGCCCCCGGGGGCATTCAGGGCATTCAGGTGCTTCATTGTGCTCGGGTGCTCGGGTGCTCGGGTGCTCGGGTGCTCGGGTGCTCGGGTGCTCGGGTGCTCGGGTGCTCGGGTGCTCGAGGTGCTCGAGGTGCTCGAGGTGTTCGAGGTGCTCGAAGTGTTCGCAGGGATCGGGGTGCTCGGAGGGGTTCTGGCGTTCACGGTGTTCGGGATGCTGGCGGGCTTGTGGTGCGGACGAACCGTCGGCCGGGCTGCGCAGCGACCCGATGGCCGGAATGGCTGGAATGGCCGGAACAGGCGGGTCGTTGCGGCCTCGGCCGGTACGCGACATCTCATCAAGGAGCAATGTCCTCCCGTCCTGTCGCCCGTCCTGTCGCCCGCGCTCCGGCCCGACAGGACGGGCATTCGCCGGCCCCGGGCCGAAAGGTAATCTGCACCGGGTCACCGTCACGCTGACCTGCTCAGCGCAGCCAACCATGGGGGATTTCAGCCATGTCCGCACCGCCGCCGCCCTACCAGAACCAGCCGCCGCAGCAGCCGTACGGGTATCCCCAACAGCCCCAACAGCCCCAGCCGCAGTACGGGCAGCAGCCGCAGCAGCCCTACGGGCAACCGCAGCAGCCGCAGTACGGTCAGCAGCCCCAGTCGCCCCAGCAGCCCCGCGGCCCTCGGCAGCCGCAGCGCAGTCCGCTGCGCGGGCTGATCACCGCCGTCATCATGCTGGCACTCTTCGGCGGCATCGGCTGGTACGTGTGGGACTACAACACCAATCCCCACGGCGGCAAGGCCAAGAAAGAGGCGGCGCAGAAGGCCGAGATCAAGGAGAACGACAGGAAGTACAACCCGAAGGTCGGCAACTGCGTCAAGATCACTGGCTCTGACGACGACGTGGCGATGGAGGTCGTCGACTGCGACTCCTCTGCGGCGGGCTACAAGACGGGTGAGGTCATCAGCGGCGACGAGCGCTGTGGGCCTCAGTACACCAAGAGCGTGCATCGTCAGCCGCGCCTGGGTGCCGGCACCACCTGGTGCTTCACCAAGGTGTGACCCTCGGCCCGCCGTCCGGCCGCCGCTCCCCGATGCGGCCTTCGCTCCAACCGGATGCGGCCCTCGCTCACCGAAGTGGCCGCCGCCCGCAGATCCGGGCGGCGGCCACGCTGCATCGTCTTCAGGGCCGGAGCGCCCTCACCCCTTGCTGACCGCGGTCAGAATCTCCGGCAGCCGCCTCGCCACCCGGGGGGCCGCCAGCCGCAGCCCCAGTTCCGCGACGCCCAGCCCGTAGGCCGCGCCGACCGGCAGCAGCACCCACAACAGCCCGTGCAGTCCCGCCACATGGAGCCAGATCGTCAGCCCCAGCAGTGGCGCGCACAGCACGGTGCCCGCCAGGAAGCCGCCGAAGAGGCTGAACCAGGCGATCGCGCCCTGGCCCGGTGCGACGTTCTTGTTGCCCTCCGAGGGAATCGAGTACGGGAAGAGCGCGGAGGACAGCGCCCCGGTGGCCAGCAGGGCTCCCAGGACCGCCAGGGAGAGGCCGTAGACCTCGAGGAAGTCCGACCAGGGGCCGATGAAGGCGGCGGTGCCGATGACGACCAGGGTGACGTACGGGACGGCCACCATGGCCAGCGTCAGCGCGCGGGCCCGCAGTTCCTGGTACGCGTCCCGGGGCGTGGCGATGGTCGAGGCGACCATCCAGAAGGCCGAGGTGTCCTGGCCGAACTGGTTGTACATCTGCATGCCGAGCAGCGCGGACGCCGAAAAGGCGGTGTATATGGTGCCGTTGCCCTGGACGGACGACACGACCGGCACCAGGATGCCGACGCCGAGCGCGGTGGCCCAGGACATCTTGGACTTCGGGTCACGCCAGGCGTAGCGCAGCGCACGAAGCATGACCGTGCCCGTGCGTCCGCCCGGCAGCAGGCGGGTGAGGCCGCGTTCGCCGGAACCCGCCGCCCGCGCGCTGTCCTTCTCGACGGCCTGGAGGGTGGAGGAATCGGGGGCGGTCATCAGGGTGGTCAGCGTGCGCTGCCACCACCACAGCAGGAGGGCCAGCGCCAGCGCCGTCAGGGCCAGTCCCGCCGCCGCCCGCCCGTAGGCGCCCCGGCCGGCGTCGTCCACGGCGCCTATCGCGGAGGCCGGCGGAACCCAGCGAAGGACGTCGCCGAGCGGCTCCAGTACGGACAGGCCGTCCGGGCGGCCCAGCCTCTGGGCGGCGATGTTCACGCCCTGCGCGCCGATCGCGATGAACAGGCCGCTCAGCACTGCGAGATCGCGGCCGCGGCGGCTGGTCAGCAGCCGCACCGATGCGGTGGCCACCGCGCGGGCCAGGGAGACGCACACCAGCAGCGCCAGGACGGCGGCCACGACGCCGACCAGTGCGGCGGCGGCGCCGTGGGCCACCGCGATCACCGAACCGGTCACGAGGGCGAGCGTGAAGACCGGGCCGATACCGACCAGCGAGGTCACCAGGAGCGAGCCGATCAGTGGTCCCGGCCGGAGCGGCAGCATGACCAGCCGGGTCGGGTCCAGGGTCTCGTCGCCGGTGGGGAAGAACAGCGGCATCACCGCCCAGCCGAGGGTGAGGATGCCGGTCAGCAGCACCGCCACGGCGCCGGCGTGGGGGTTCCCGCGCAGCGCGACGAGGGCGATGACGACGCCGGCCGCACACAGCAGGCCGACCACGACGGAGGCGATGTAGGCGAGTGTGCGGCCCGTCGACTGGCGGAGGCCGTTGCGCAGCAGCGACAGCTTCAGCTTGACGAAGACGGAGGTCAGGGACGGGGCCGCGGCCGATTCGGCGGTCATCGGGCGCCGCCGCCCAGCCAGTCGAGGTTCTGGCCCGCGCCGCGGTCGTGCGCGCCGACGAGTTCGAGGAAGGCGTTCTGCAGGGAGGACGCCTCGCCGCGTACCTGGGCGAGCGGGCCCTGCGCGCGGATCCGTCCGGCCGCCATCACCGCGACCCAGTCGCACAGCGACTCCACCAGTTCCATGACGTGGCTGGAGAAGACGACCGTCGCGCCGGAGGCGGTGTAGCGCTCAAGGACGCCGCGGATGGTCTGGGCCGACACCGGGTCGACGCCCTCGAAGGGCTCGTCGAGGAAGAGGACCTCGGGGTTGTGGAGCAGCGCGGCGGCCAGGCCGATCTTCTTGCGCATGCCGGTGGAGTAGTCGACGACCAGTTTGTTCTGGGCTCCGGAGAGGTCCAGCACCTCCAGCAGCTGGCCGGCCCGTTTGTCCACCTCGTCGCCGGGCAGGCCGCGCAACCGGCCGGTGTAGCCGAGGAGTTCGCGGCCGGACAGCCGCTCGAAGAGGCGCAGCCCCTCGGGCAGTACGCCGATCCGGGACTTGACCGACACCGGGTCCCGCCAGACGTCGTGCCCGGCGATCTCGACCTGACCGGCGTCGGGCCGCAGCAGCCCCGTCACCATGGACAGGGTGGTGGTCTTGCCCGCGCCGTTGGGGCCGACCAGGCCGATGAAGCGGCCCGCGGGGAGGGTCAGGTCGATGCCGGAGACGGCGGTCTGCTCGCCGAATTTCTTCCAGAGTCCCTGAATGCGGGCGGCGGGCGGCGGGCCGCCGGTGTTGCCGGTGTCGCCGGTGTCGCCGGGGACCGGAGCCCGCCCGACGGCCGGCTCGTCGCGGCCTTCCGGGCCGTTGTCCTCCGGTCCGCTGTCTTCCTGTTCGTTGCCCACCGGCACTGTCCTCCGACGTCCCCGCAGGGGCCCCGATGCGGCCCCCGTCCGATGGGGCCCACGATACGGGCGGCCGTCGGCACGGCCTCCCCGGGCAGCGCGTTCAGCGCCCCCGACCCGCCGCCGCGTCCCGCCCGCACGCGTAGGCCAGCGGGCTGATCAGCTCCTCGACGTCCGGCAACCAGCGGTTGGTGGCGGTGGGGCGGCGGGCCCACTGCACGGAGCCGTGCGGTCCCATCCGGGTCGGCGGCGCGGCGATGTACTCGCCCTCGCCTCGGCAGATCAGGTCCAGCGCGGCCGGCGGCCAGCCCAGGCCGCGCACCAGGTCCGGGATCTTCACCGAGGCGCCGGGCAGGACGAGGAAGAGCATCCGGCGGCCGGGGGTGCGGGTGACCGGACCGAGTGGCAGTTCCATCCGCTCCATCCGGGCCAGCGCCAGGCAGCCCGCGGTCTCGGGCACCTCGATGGCCTCGAACGTGCGGCCCGTCGGCAGCAGGATCGAGGCGCCCGGGTGCTTGGTCCACATCCGGCGGACGGCCGTCGCGCTGCCGCTGGCCTGCCCGGCCCACCCGGGGCCGGTGGGGTGTGCGCCAGGGGCGGCGCAGTCGTCGGCGTCGCACGAGCAGCGGGGTGTCTCACCGCCGTACTCCAGCCATGCGCCGGGGAACACGTCCCAATGCCGCTCCTCCGCGTAACGCACCGCGGTCTCGAGCAGCTGCTCGCCGCGCTGCTGCGGGATCTGTGAGGCTCCTGTGACTCCGATGGTCTTTTCCACGCTCAGGACAACTTCGCGTGTCACCAAGGGTTACGGCCGAACGGGGGACACCCCCGGCGCATCGTTCTTGCACCTGGGGCGCATGGATGCATCGGCGGGGGCGCGTATGCGGGCGTGGTCCGGGAAGCGGGTAGCCACCTCGCTGATGGGCGGAAAGGCCGCCCGCGCGGCAGCCCGCGGTGCGTCACCGGAGATCCCGGGGCCATGGCGGCGGCCGCGAACTGAGCACGGGCACCGCGCGCCACCGTTCTCCTTTCCGTACCGCTCCGGCGTGGTCCGTGGCCGGTCGCATGCACCGGACCCGGACCCCTCACCGGACCGGCCCGGCCCACTTCGTGGACCGGCGCCTCGCACCGCGCACCAGGACGCACCGGACCGCGCCCGTACCACCTGGACGCGTCACATGGTTCGTATTTCGCGTATCCGGGATGTCTCGGATATCCGGCATATGTGCGGGGCATCGATCACGGAGAACGGCGTTCGACGGTGAACGCGCAGCAGTAGTTGGGGGTACACATGGCCGCCAGGCCACTCGTCGCGCGGCAGCCCAATGAGCGGCTGCAGGCGCTCATCCAGGAAGCCGCCTGCTCCAACGCGGGGCTCGCCCGCCGCGTCAACATGTGCGGTGCCGAGCACGGACTCGACCTGCGGTACGACAAGACCTCCGTGGCCCGGTGGCTGCGTGGGCAGCAGCCGCGCGGCCGCGCCCCGGCCGTCATCGCGGAGGCGCTGGGCCGGAAACTGGGGCGCACGGTCACCATCGACGAGATCGGGATGGCCGACGGCAAGAACCTGGCGTCCGGGGTGGGGCTCCAGTTCTCCCCGACGGTGCTCGGGGCGATCGAGCAGGTCTGCGAACTGTGGCGCAGCGATGTCGGGCGGCGCGACTTCCTCAGCGGGTCCACGGTGGCCGCCTCGGCCCTGGTGGAGCCGAGCCGCGACTGGCTGATCACCGGGGCCGACACCCAGGTGGCCCGGAGCGCGGGGGCCCGGGTCGGGATGGCGGACGTCGAGGCGGTGCGCGCCACGACGACGGCGCTCAGCGAACTCGACCACCGCTTCGGGGCGGGGCATGTCCGCCCGGTCGTCGTGCACTACCTCAACAGCGTCGTCTCCGGTCTGCTCGCGGGCTCGTACCGCGAACCGGTGGGACGTGAACTCTTCGCGGCCGTCGCCCGGTTGACGGAGCTGGGCGGCTACATGGCCGTCGACACCGGGCAGCCGGGCCTGGCCCAGCGCTACTACATCCAGGCGCTGCGGCTGGCCCAGGCGGCGGGCGACCGCGGTTACGGCGGCTATGTGCTGGCCGCCGGCATGAGCCATCTCGCCGCCTCGCTCGGCAATCCGCGGGAGATCGCACAGCTCGCGCGGGCCGCACAGGAAGGGGCGCGCGGGCAGGTCACGCCGCGGGCGGAGGCGATGTTCTTCGCGGCGGAGGCGCGCGGGCACGCCCTGATGGGCGACGGCCGGGCCTTCCAGGCCGTGGCGGGCCGTGCGCTCGCGGCGATGGAGCGCGCGGAGGCCGCGAGCGACGCGGGCGACGACCCGGCCTGGATCGGGCACTTCGATGCCGCGTACCTTGCCGACGAACTCGCCCACTGCCACCGGGACCTGGGCCAGCCCGGCCCGGCCGCGCAGCGCGCACAGGAGGCGCTGGACGGGCATCCGGAGGGCCGGGCGCGGCGGCGCGCCATCGGGCTGGTGCTGCTGGCGGGCGCGCAGGTGCAGCAGCGTGAGATCGAGCTGGCCTGCCATACGGGCACCCAGGCCGTGGAGTTGCTCGGCCGGCTGCGCTCGGGCCGGGGCGCGGAGTATCTGGAGGACTTCCAGCTGCGCCTGGAGCCGTACCGGGAGGAACCGGTCGTACGGGAGTTCGGCGCACGGCTGGAGCTGCGGGCCGCGGCGGCGTAGCGGGGCCCGGGACGAAGTCACCGGGATCGGAGAAGGGCGGACATGTCCTTCGTCGCCGGGCGGGGCGGATATTCCACCCCGCCCGGCGCCCCCAAGGGGCGGGCGGGGTCGGTGACCAGGGCTCGTGGTCGAACGTTGCTGCGACCCGGTAGCGTGAGCCGACGGTCCCGTAGGTTGCACGATGCTAGGAGTCCCGGTGACGCAGAGCGGACAGGGTCACGACCCGCAGAATTCCGCGGCCGGCCCCGCGCGCGAGGGCATTGTGCTGCCCGCAAACGGTGAGCCGTGGGTGCCCGATCACCAGGCCGCGCCGTCGGCCGGTCAGCCGTGGGGGCAGCCCTGGGGCCCCGACCAGCAGGCCGGCCAACCGCCTGCTCAGTCGCCGGGCTACGGCCGGCCGCCCGCCCAGTCGCCGGGCTACGGTCAACCGCCCACCCCGTCGCAGAGTTACGGCCAGCCGCCGGCGCCGGGTTACCCGCAGGCCCAGGCCCAGGCACAGGGGGCACAGGGCTATGCGCCCCAGGACCCGGCCCGGCCCGCCGACCGGCCCCCGATGCCGCAGCAGGCACTGCCGCCGCAGGGCCAGGGATTCCCGCCGCCCCAGGGGCAGCCACCGGTGCCGCCTCTGCCGCCGCAGCAGCCCGCGCCGCAGCCCCCCGCCGCCGGGCCGCCGTCCGACGGCCGGCCGTACGGTGCCGGTCAGCCGCCGGCATACGGCCTGCCCCAGCAGCCGCAGCCCGACCCGTACGGCCTGCCGCCGCAGGCGCAGCCCCAGCCCGACCCGTACGCCCAGCAGCCGCAGCCGCCCCACCCGGAGCCCTACCGGCAGCAGCCGCCGCAGCCGCAGCCCGAGCGGACCGGCGAGCTGGTGCGCGCGACCCCGCAGGCCGGCGCCCCGCTGCCGCCCACCACGGGCGACGCGGAGGCGACGGCGTTGATACCCCCGATAGCCGACGGCGCAGGCGCCCCCGGTGCCGCGCCGCTGCCGCGCGAGTCCGCCGGGCAGGCCGAGTCGCCCGGCGAGTCCACGACGATGCTGCGCGTGATCAAGCCCGGTCAGGGCCGGCCCCAGGCCGGCGGGGCCCAGCCCATGCCGCCGTCCCAGCCGATGCCCGGTGCCGCCCCATCGGGCGACTCCGAGGCCACCCAGCTGATCTCTCCGGTCGGTGCGGGCGTGCCGGCCCCGCCGCCCGGCGCGCCGTACGGCGTCCGTCCGGGCGCGCCCGGGGACCGCGCGACCCCCGCCGAGTTCGAGGGGCTCTTCCGCGACGGGCCGGGTGCGCCGGCCGCGCCCGGGGCGCCGGACGCCACCGCGCAGCTGCCGCGCTTCGAGGACCCGGGCCCGCCGCCGTACGCCCAGCAGCACCAGGGCTACGGGGGGCAGGGCTACGGAGGGCAGGGGTTCGGCGGGCAGGACCACCAGCAGCCCTACGACGACGACCAGGGCCCCCGCCGCCGGGGCCTGCCCGCCGCCGCGATCATCGGCATCGTCGTGGTGGTCCTGGCGGGCGCCGGTCTCGGCCTCGGCTGGATGCTCAGCGGCGGCGGTGACGACACCCCGGCCAAGAAGAAGACCCCCGCCGCCGGCGCCGGCGCCGGCCAGGCGACCAAGGAGCAGGAGCAGCCGAAGCCGTCCGCCGACCCGGCCGAGGCGCAGGCCAAGGGCCTGGACGCGCTGCTCGGCGACAGCGGCGACAGCCGTACGTCCGTGGTGAGCGCCGTCCAGCACATCAAGTCCTGCGACAAGCTCGGCGCCGCGGCCAAGGACCTGCGGGCCGCGGCCGGGCAGCGCAACGACCTGGTGACCCGGCTCAAGCGGCTGCCGGTCGACGAGATCCCCGATCACGCGCAGCTGACCGCCGCGCTGACCAAGGCGTGGCAGTCCTCGGCCGCCGCGGACAACCACTTCGCGGCGTGGGCGGGTCAGGTCGGCGGGAAGAAGGGCTGCCACAAGGGCCGGGCCAGGGGCACCAAGCAGACCGTGCAGGCGGGTGCGGCCAGCACCCAGGCGACCAAGGCCAAGCAGCAGGCGGCGCAGCTGTGGAACCCGATCGCCAAGAAGTACGGCCTGACGGAGCGGCGCCCCGAGGCGCTGTGACGGAGCGCGGGACCGTCGCGGACGGTCAGCCGTCCTGATCCGTGTCCCGCCGCTCCAGCGTCTTGGCGACGTTCACGAAGCCGTCCTGCGCGGCGATCAGCTGCCCGCCGCGGACGACCTGATAGGTCACCGTCCCGTTCACGATGCGCGGCAGGTCCTGCACGGCCAGGAGGTCGGCCTCGCGCCAGCGCAGCTTCGGGGTCAGGCCGCCGGTGTCGATGGCGCGGTCGCCGTCGTCCAGCGTCGTCTGCAGGGCGTGTGGCGTGATCTTCTCGACGCCCGCGTCGTCGAGCTGCTCGACCAGCGCGCGCAGCACCGTATAGGCGATCCAGGTCGTCTGGACGCCCTGGTCGGTGGGGTCGATGCGGTTGTCGCCGAAGGCGAAGTCGTCGAGGACGGCGCGCATCGGCTTCCAGCGGGGGTCGCTCGCGACCGGGTACCAGCCGGTGAGGTAGGCCCCTTCCAGCGGGCCCGCGTGACCGCCGGTGCGGTTCACCAGTGCCTGGCCGACGCTGCCCAGGACGGAGGCGACGTGCACGCGCGGGCTGTCCTCCTGGAGCCGCCGGAAGGAGTCGAAGAACGCGTCCGTGTGGTCGCCGAGCGAAGCGGTCACACAGGATCCCGTCGCCCGGCCGCCGTTCCTCGCCGCACCGAAGACGGCCGGGTCCGCACCCACGCCGTCCAGGGCGCGGGTCACCTCGTTCGAGTAGTCGGTGCCGTCCTCGGGCGCCTTGATGTCCTCGGCCGCGCTCCGGTGGCCGTTGTGCAGGCCGGAGTTGAGCAGGGAGGGCATCTGGTCGCCCTGGATGGTGTCGGGCCGTACCAGCGCGACGCGCTTGCAGCTGCGCGCCAACTGGCGCCCGTTTCCGGCGAGAAGGGACGCCTGGCCGCCGTTGACCGGGTACGAGAGGGGGCTGGCGAACTCCTCGTCGGAGGCGCCGTAGCCGCCGATGAAGGGGACGCCCGCGACCTCCAGCGGAGACATGAACGAGCGGCCGAACTGGCTGTAGGAGCCGACGACCGCGACCGCGCCCCGGTCCACCGCGCGCTGTGCGCACTGCGCGGCACCCACCGAGTCGTTGTGGTCGTTGCAGGTCAGGACCTTCAGCCGGTGGCCGCGGAGGCCGCCGTGGGAGTTGACCCACCGGGCGTACGTCTGGGCCATGGCCGGCATGCCCGGCATGTTGGTGGCCTTGGTGCCCTCGGGGGCCCAGGTCATGACCGTGATCGGCGTCTTCTCCCCGGAGTCCCCCGAGGCCCCGGGGAGAGTGCCGCAGCCCGAGAGCAGCGACGCGATGACCGCCGCACATGCCACCGCCGAGGCGATCGCGACCGCAGGGGCGGAGGAGTAGGGGCGGGGGGAGGAGCGTCGCCGTCCGGTCATGGCGCACAAGCCTTCCGTTCCGCCGACAACGGGTGAGTGACGTCGGGGCAACGGATGGTGACGCGGCGGTGAACTCCGGGGGCCTGCGGGAGATCATCATCGAGGAACGTACGATCGAATACTGTGCAAGGTTCGGAGAAGTCTTCCCGTCGCGGCCACCGCTCCACCACCATGGGCGGCATGCCGCTCAATGACATGCCGTGGTGGCGCTGGCGCAGCAATGTGCGCTCCGCGCTGCACATGCTCTCCGACCCCGCCTTCCAGCAGGAGACCTGGCTGGCCGGCCGCCCCGGATACGGAGACGTGACCGACGCCGTCTACCGCCTCGTCGAGGACACCTGGCTGGACAACTGGTCCGCCGACAAGTACATCGGCACGGTCTTCCGCGACACGCAGGAGACGCAGCTGGTCGACCTCGCCGTACTGCGGGTGCTGAGGATCATGCACCAGGTCGGCGCGGACGCCCCGGTGACCGCGTACGTGGAGCACCACGCCTGGCCGGAGGCCGTACGGGCGGCCCGTGAGGCGCATGTCCGGCTGGCGACGGCGGACGGCGAGGACCCCGATGTGCCGCCGCGTTCGCTGGAGGTCCTGGCGATCATGACCGGCGCGACGGACGCACCGGCCTGAGCAGCCCGGCGGGTGTGCGACCCTATGAGGTCATGAGCGAGTCCCAGCCCCCGCAGCCCGGCCACCACGACCGGGCGGATCAGTACATCCTCACGCTGTCCTGCCCGGACAAGCCGGGGATCGTGCACGCCGTCTCCAGTTACCTCTTCATCACCGGCTGCAACATCGAGGACAGTCAGCAGTTCGGCGACCGCGACACCGGACTGTTCTTCATGCGGGTCCACTTCAGCGCGGACGCGTCGGTGAGCCTGGAGAAGCTGCGGGCCAGCTTCGCGGCGGTGGGCGACTCCTTCCAGATGGACTGGCAGCTCCACCGGGCCGACGAGAAGATGCGGGTCGTCCTGATGGTGTCCAAGTTCGGGCACTGCCTCAACGACCTCCTCTTCCGCTCCCGGATCGGGGCGCTGCCGGTCGAGATCGCGGCCGTGGTCTCCAACCACACCGAATTCGCCGAGCTGGTCGGCTCGTACGACGTCCCCTTCCACCACATCCCGGTACGCCGCGACAACAAGGCCGAGGCCGAGGCGCAGCTGCTGGAGCTGGTGCGCGCGGAGCGGGTCGAGCTGGTGGTGCTCGCCCGCTACATGCAGGTCCTCTCCGACGATCTGTGCAAGGCGCTCTCCGGGCGGATCATCAACATCCACCACTCCTTCCTCCCGAGCTTCAAGGGCGCCAAGCCCTACCACCAGGCGCATGCGCGGGGTGTGAAGCTCATCGGGGCCACCGCCCACTACGTGACCGCGGACCTCGACGAGGGCCCGATCATCGAGCAGGAGGTCGAGCGCGTCGGGCACGACGTCACGCCCGACCAGCTCGTGGCGCTCGGCCGGGACGTGGAGTGCCAGGCGCTGGCGCGCGCCGTGAAGTGGCACAGCGAGCACCGGGTGCTGCTGAACGGCAGCCGGACGGTCGTCTTCGCCTAGAGGTCACCCTGGCCCGCGGGCCGGCTGCCGTTCAGAGACGGGACAGCGACGCGGTCGCGAAGAGGACATCGCGGATCGCGTCGCGCTCGCCGTGCTGACCGGCGGCGGCCTCCTGCGGGGCGACGTGCCCGGCGGCCAGCTGGCAGAACTCCGTACTGTCCAGGGCGATGTGCGCGACGGTGTGCTCCTTCGCGCCGAGGGCGGCCGGGGAGTCCAGCGGTATGTACCAGTGACCGCCGCCGCTGCCCTCGACCTCCAGGTGGAGGGTGCGGCCCGGCGCGCCGGCCTCGGTCAGCCTCTGCGGCGGTGCGGCGAGCCCGGCCCGGCGGCGGTCGGCCAGGGCGCTGGGCAGCAGCCGGGCGGCGAGGTCGACCAGCCGGTGGACATGACCGGCGGCCGGGGGCTCGTACGGATAGTCCACCGCGTCCGCGATGTCGCCGGCGTGCACCCAGCACTCGAAGGCGCGGTCCAGGAAGGAATCGCCCATCGGGAGTCTCAACCTGCCGTAGGGCACGGTGAGTTCGCCGACCCCGCCGCCGGCGAACGAGACCGTCCTTATCAGCGCGTAGCTCTGCTCGCGCCACGGCCCGTGGGTGGCGAGGCGGCCCGGCTGCGCGCCCGTGCTGTCCCAGTACGCCTCCGTACGGAACGTCGGTCCCCGGGTGTCCGACGGGGCGGCGGCCCCGAGCGGATCGGGCAGGCCCAGTGCCGTCGCCACCAGGCCGTCGACCGCCATCAGATGGCCGATGACACCGGCGACGGTGGTCTCGCGCTCCACCGGCCGCTCGCCGTCGAACCAGCGCAGCCGCACCGGGGCACGCCACTCCGCCTCACCCATGTCATGGAGCAGCGCATCGAGCTTCGCGGTCTCCGCGTCGTACGGGGTCGCCCACTCCGGCACCGGGATACGGGCCGGGCGGCGGCCCAGGCAGCCCTCCAGCACGCGGGAGCGCAGCAGCGGATCGAGGTCGAGGCTGTCGGCGGGATGCAGCAGGTCGACGGCCTCGCGCAGCCGCAGCGCCTCGTCCGCGCAGGAGGCGCAGTCGGTCAGATGCGCCTCGACGGCGGCGGTTTCCTCGGCGCTGCAGGCGGCCAGCGCCCAGGCGCCGAGGAGCGACTTGAGGACCGTGTGGGGCGGGGCGGCCAGCGCCGGTGCCTCGGCCCCGGACTCTGGGGCCGAGGGATGTCCGCGGCCCGTGCCGGCCCCGGTGGTGTCGGTCATGGGCTCCGGTTCCGTTTCCGTTTCCGGCTCGGGCCGGATGTCCGGCAGCGGGCCTCGGTCCTCGGGGGCGGTGCGCGGCGCCGGTATCCGTGGCCGCTCACCCGGCCCGCCGACCCGGTCGGGGCCCTCCCATTCGTCCGGGCCGTTCACAGGGGCCGTCCGTGCCCTGGGCCGGGCGGTGCGTTTCCGGGGCCCGGGTGCGGGCCGGAATGCCGCGGCGCCTGCGGTGTGCGGGTGCCGTGGTGGCCGTGCGGCGGCTGGGGCGCGTGCGAGGGCGTCCGGGGACCGGATGCGGTGTGGGGCGGCCGGGACGAGCGGGGCGCGGTGGGCGGCAGGGCCGGGTGGTGGCGGGCGGTGGACAGCAGCTGGAGCCCCAGCCGGAGCCGGCGCCGTGCCTCGTCCTCCGTGACACCCAGGTCGGCGGCGGTCTGGCGGTAGTCCCGGCGCTGGAAGTAGGCGAGCTCCAGGGCGGCGCGGAGCGGGGTGGGCATGGACGTGACGATGTAGTCGGCGCGGGCGGCCGTGGAGGCCTCGCGGATCTTCTGCTCTATCTCGGCCGGCGCGGGCGCGTCCGGGCCGCAGTCCCGTGCCGAGGCGGCCTCGGTCTGGCGCAGCCGCTGGACGGCTTGGTGGCGGGTGACCGCGGCGACCCAGGACCGCAGCGAACTCTGCTTGGGGTCGTAGGAGTGGGGGTTCTCCCAGATGTAGCCGAACACCTCGCGGGTGATGCGGTCGGCGGCGCCCTCGTCGTCCAGGACGCGGTGGGCGAGGCTGTGCACGAGGGAGGCGAAGCGGTCGTAGAGCTCGCCGAGCGCGGCAGCCTCGCCGCGGGCCAGCCGCTGCTGCATCCGCCTGTCCCAGCGCGGGGGTGCGTCGTTTCCCATCGGACCCCTATCCCTGTCCGTCGCCGTCGTGCTCACACCTGTGCCGATACCGCCGGTGCCGATACCGCATTCGCCGGTCCGCCTCCGGGCACCGGACTCGTATCGCCCCCATCGAATGTAGTGCGAGGGTCTGACATCACACCCTTCTTTGCCGCAAACCAAGCCCCTCGGAGGACGCGGATGGTAAGGGAGTTGTCACTATGGGGTGGTATCCCCCGATCGAAGCGGATCAAAAGCGATCGTCTGCCGGAACGGCGGGCGGTGTTCGTGGCTGTATCGGCCGATGTGTTATCCGTGTGTGACCGTATGCCGGGGAAAAGGCGTCTCCCATTGGGCATAGCCTTGGGCAGGAACGGCCTGTTGCGCTAAGGATTCGGAAGAGTTTCAGGGGAGAGAGGCCGGGCAGTCGAGCCGGGGAAGGGTTTGTTCCGGACAGTTCCGGAGCGCATCCGGTCCCAAAGCGAGCGAAAGGCTTCGAGCGCGTGTCGTTGAAGGTGGCAGAGGGCGAACAGGGCCGATGGGCCGTGCTCCAGGTTTCCGGTGAAATGGACCTGGTCACGTCGCCCGCAGTGCGCCAGCATGTACACGATGCGGTGGCCGACGGCCGACGAAGTGTGGTCCTCGATCTCTCCGAGGTCCGGTTCTGTGATTCCAGTGGTGTCGGCGTCCTGATCGCCGCCCGCAGACTGATGCGCTCCTGTCAGGGGCGGCTGCGGCTGATCCTCCCCGCACAGGGCGCCGTCGACGGCTCCCACGTCAATCGCGTACTGGCGGCGCTGGGCGTCCGCCGGCTCTTCGAGGTCTACCCGGACCTGCACACGGCCGTGGACGAGGCGGCGGCACCGCTGTCGGCCTGAGCCGCGCAGGCACCGCTGCCGGCCCGAGCGCCGCCCCGGCGCCCGCGGCGGGCGACGCACCCGCAGCGGGGCAACGCGCCGCACTCGCCGCGGTATCCCGCCGCACCGACCCGTATTCAGCCCGCCTCGTAAGGGAATTCCGCCCGGACGACGAAGCCGCCGTCCGCGGTGTGACGCGCCTCCAGCGTCCCCCCGAGGCTCTGTGCCCGCTCGCGCAGTCCCACCAGGCCGTGTCCGCCACCAGGAAGTGCGGGCGCCGTGGCCGTCGCGTCCGGTGGCCCGTTGCGTATCTCGACGCACAGGCTCTCCTGCTCCCCGGAGCCGTCGGCCCCGACCCGGACCCGCACCCGCGCCCCCGGGGCGTGCTTGCGCACATTGGTGAGCGCTTCCTGCACCGTCCGAAAGGCCGCCCGCTCCACCGTCTTCGCGCCGCCCGCCCCGGCCACCGCACCGCCCTCGTACGTCACATCCAGCGCGCTCATCTCGATCAGCCGCGGCAGCTCCTCCAGATCGGGCTGCGGTGCGAGGCGGTGGGCCTCCGCCGCGTCCCCGCCGTCCGCCCGCAGCACCCCCACCATGTGCCGCAGCTCCTCCAGCGTCCGCACCGACAACTCCCGTATCGTGCGCGCCCCCGACCGCGCCGTCTCGTCCTCCGTGCTGACCTGCACCGCCCCCGCCTGCAGGCTGATCAGGCTGACCTGATGGGCCACCACGTCATGCATCTCCCGGGCGAGCCGGGCCCGTTCGGTGGTCTTCACCCGGTCCGCGAGCAGCCGGTCCTCGCGGCGAAGACTCCGGGTCAGATCCTCCACGCGCACGGCCAGTTCCCGTCGCGTACGCACCAGCAACCCCATGGCGATCGGCGCGGCGGAGGTCACGCACGCATCGATCAGCACCAGGGCGTTCTCCCGGTAGTCCGTCGGTTCGAAGTCCGAGATCGGATAGGGCAGGAAGTGCGCGGCGATCAGCAGCACCGCGCAGATCCCGAGCCGCGCACGGCCGGGCCGCCGCACCGCCAGCGTGTACAGCCCGATCATCGGGGCGAACCAGATGTAGCCGATGTAGAGACCGGGCAGCGTGAAGAGATAGACGAGCAGCGGGAAGCGGCGGCGCAGCAGCAGGGCCGTCGCGGCGACCACCGAGACGCCCAGCTCCAGGGCGAGTTCGAGGCCGTTGACCAGGAATGCGTCCGCGACGCCCAGCAGTACGGGAACCACCACCGGGGTGATCGCGCGCACCCGCAGCGCCCACTTCCCCCGCACGAGCGCCCGCGCCCGTGCCCGGAGGCGCGCCGCCCTCCCCGAGGCGCTCACCACGCCCCCCGAGGATCGCCGGCCACCAGCCCGGCCCGGTCGGCGACGATCGCCGCCTGGACACGGTTGATACCGCCCAACTTGCCCAGCAGTGCCCGCACATGGTCCTTGACCGTGCTGGGCGCCAGCCCCATCCGCTCCGCTATCGCGGCGTTGCCGAGCCCTTCGCCGAGCAGCGCCAGCACCTGCGACTCCCGCGGCGTCAGCCCGCTGACCGCCCGCGTCGCCGCGGCCTGGTCCTCGGCCGTCAGATAGCCACCGATGACGGCCCGTGTGACCCCGGGGTCCAGCACGCTCCCGCCCTCCGCCAACGTCCGCACGGCTCGCAACAGCTGCTCCGGATCGGAGTCCTTGAGCAGGAAGCCGGCCGCCCCTTCGCGCAGCGCCGCGGTCAGGTACTCCTGGCCGTCGAAGGTCGTCAGCATCGCCACGGCGGGCGGTTTCGGCACGGCCCGCAGCCGCCGCAGCACGGTCAGCCCGTCGACATCCGGCATACGGATGTCGAGCAGCACCACCTCCGCGCCGCTCCGCAGCACGGTGTCCACCGCTTCCGCGCCACTGCAGTCCGCGACCATCTCGATGTCCGGGGCGGTCCCCAGAATCATCCGCAGTCCGGACCTGACGAGCCGCTCGTCGTCCACCACAGCGACACGGATCACCGGCCGCCCCTTTCTTCCGCACCCATCCGAGCCCACGGAACCACCCGGCGCTGCGCGACTCCGTCCTCCTGTCACCGGGACCCGCCCCGAGGCGGCCCCGCACCCCCGCCGACCGGCGGGGGTGATCCCGCGACCTACGAACGATGCCGTGGAGGGTCCCCCACGGGCAGAGTGGTTCTTATGCTGCACCACTGAAGAGGTCACAAGCCCCAGACGCGTTGCAGTTCACATCGGCGGCCGCCGCGACCCCCACACGCGACGGCCGCCTTTGGCCTGCGGGGGCGGTTCGGAGGGGGATCTCCCCCGCACGGCCGCCCCGGGCCCGTCAGCCGCCCGCGCACCCGCCCCGGCTCCGCGCGATCCGCACGGCATCCCGCAGCGCCGCCCCGAGCTGCACCGCCAGGAACCGCAGTTGCCGGGCGTCGGCCGCCGGGTCGTCGACCAGGTCCTGCGCATGATCCACCAGCCGCGCCCCCATGTGAAGCTGTACGGCCTCCATTTCGTCGGCCCGGTCGGACAGGAAGCCGCCGTCGCCGTCCGTGAGGAGGTAACAGGGCTTGTCGTCGGGGGTGGTCCAGAGGAGGGGGCGGACTTCGCTCGTCGGCCGGCCACCGCCTCCACGGACACGCGCGCGGTGCGGTGCCCCGTCTCCGGCCCGCGCTTGTGGGGTCGGCCGGGCGCGGTCAGCGGCAACCTCGGCGAGCATGTCCGGAGCACCCCGAACGGGTGGGCGATACGGTGTGGCACGTCGACCTGCTTTCGTCAGGTTGTCCATGCCCCCGAGCCGTTCGTGGCGGCTGCCACCAGGCGCCGGCTCGTGGAGTGGTAGCGCATCCACTCCGGCGCGGTGCGTTCGGCCGTGAGCAGGGCGCTCAGCGCGACGTCTTCCTTGTTCAGGTCGGCAAGGGCCAGGGCGCGGTCGACGTGGAAGCGTGCCCGCCATGTCGGGGGCAGGGTGTGCAGTTCGGGAATGGTGCGGGCGGTGCGCAGGGCTTCCGCGCTGTCGCCCATCTCCACCTGGAAGTTGACCTTTGCCACGCCCATGTTGGTGGGGCCGAACGGCGTTGCGTAGTCGAGACGGTCGCTGCCGATCCGTGCCGTGGCCGCTCCCGACAGGGCGAGGAACTCGCGCACGGTGTCCCGGCGCTCCAGACGAGTGCGGCATCCTCCTTGCCGAGCGCCGTCAGTGTGGTCGCGGCGACCTGATAAGCCTCGGCGAGAACCGCATGGGCCGCAGCGGCCTGGACGGCTCCGGCGGTGCGGGCCACGGCCTTCGCGTCGTCGATCAACTGCGGTAGCAGCACGCCGATCTCCGCCATCCGGCCGTCGCGGCGGATGCGTTCCGTCGATCGCAGCGAGGACCGCAGCGCCTCGATGGTGGGCGGATCCTCGGGGTCCTGTTCGCCACCCAGGAAGTCGGAGACCGGCGAGATCGCCTGCCGCAGAGCCAGCACGGACGGCCGCTCGCCCGCGCCGCGCACCTCGAAGGTCGCCGGCTGCCCGACGAGTGCGGAAGGCTCGACATCCAGGGCTCTGGCCGGCGCGTTGAGGGTGGCCAGCCGCGCGAGGCGGGCCCGCAGGAGCGCGGGGCGGCTCACTCGGAAGTGGTGACCCGCGATCCCACGGAAGTCCGCACGCCGTACGGCCCGACCCCCCGCCCCGTGGCCAGCACCACCACCGACGTCATCGCCGCCAGCGCGTACGCCGTCGACGCCATCGACAGTGCCCCCTCCGGTGTTTCGGAGGCGAGGTTGAAGAAGTCCGTCACGGTCAGCCACACCACCGTGCGCACCGTCACGTACAGCTCCACCGCCGCGAACACGAGGAGTGCGCCGCGGATGTCGCGGTTGCCGCGGAAGGCGGTCACGCCGAGGACGAGGAGGCCGAGCACCGAGACGGCGGTGATGAACTCGGTGGACGCGGAGAGGTCGAGGGTGCCCATGACCGAGCCGTCGACCACGCCGCGCAGATAGCGGGCCGCGTCCAGGCCGCTGGATGCCAGGTCGCGCACCGTCCAGCCGATGCGGGCCACGGCCGTGATGAGGAACAGCACGCCGCAGATGCGCGAGAGGCGGCGCCAGCGCGCTTCGGGGGCCTCGGGGGCGGCCGCGGGGCCGGAGCGCCGTTCCGTGGCCGGGACGAGCGAGGCCAGGACGACCAGCGCCGTCATGAGGCCCAGGCCGCGGGTGGCGAGCACCCAGCCGCCCAGCGGGTCGTTGCTGTACTGGTCGCGGTAGGCGGCGTCGAACAGGCCGATGCCCTCGCGCAGCGAGACGGCCAGCAGGAAGAAGCCGCACAGCAGCGCGGCGCTACGGGCCACCCGGCGCTGCGCCAGGCACAGCCCGGCGACGGCCAGGAAGGCGACCATGAAGGCCCATTCGTAGGGGCCGAGCACCTGGGCCGCTGAGGAGGCGCCCGGGTTGAACAGACCCTCGACGAAGTCCCATGCGGAGCCGTCGCCCTGGGAGATGCCGTAGGCCGTCCAGGCGAGCATCGCGCAGCCGTAGAGCGTCAGGCACAGGCCGGTGGCCAGATAGGCGCCGCTGTGCTCGGGGGCCGCCCGGCCCGGGTCGGGGTCCGGGCGGACATCCACCGTTCCGCCGTCCTGCATCATCATGACCGACCCCCCGCTCCGCCGTATCGGCCGTGGTATCGACCGCCGTACCGGGCGTCGTCCCGGTACCCCGGCCTAGTGGACCTCACTGTGTCAAGGACGGCCGGAGGGGCGGTGGAGGTTCCACCCCGTGTCGTGGCACGTCGGTCAGCGCACGCGCGGGGCGGTGGCCGCGATGAAGTCGCGGATCCCCTGCCGGGTGGTGGCCCGCAGGGCGGTCAGCGTGTCGCGGTCCGCGGCCCAGTGGAGCTCGGTGACGTCGGCCATCACCTGTTCGCTGCGGGTGAGCACCTGCGCGTCGTCGGTCACCATCTGCGCCCGGAACATGGCCTCTTGGGCCGTATAGCGGGTCTTGTACACCTCCTCGCGCAGCGCGGGGGAGTCCTCGTCGCAGCGGTCGTCCTCGTGCACGACGAACCAGCGGTGGACCAGGACCCTGCGGTAGTCCAGGAGCGCGCCCGCGTAGGCGCAGTACGCGTCGATGCGTTCCTGGCGGAGCCGCTCCTCGCGGGCGATCCGCTCGCTGCGCTCGGTCGCGCGGGTCTGGAAGAGCTGGGTGACGCCGGCTCCCAGCAGGGTGCCGACCACGGCCACGACGCTCGCAACAACTGCCTCCATGACGGCAGTGCACCACAGGGGCGCAGTTCAGGGGGCCGGTCCGACGAACTCCGCGACGGCGGCCGCCTGTTCGGGCCGAGGGAAGGGGTGCCGCCCCTTCCGGGGCCGCCGCCGTGGGGCAAGATGGCCTCATGGGGATCTTCGGGGGCGAGGGCCAACTGGTAGGTGGCCGCTATCGCCTGGACATACGGCTGGGCCGCGGCGGAATGGGAACGGTCTGGCGGGCCACCGATGAGCTGCTCGGGCGCCAGGTCGCGGTCAAGGAACTGCACTTCGACGAGGCGACGGCCGAGCCCGAGACGCGGGTCCAGCGGGAGCGCGCCATGCGGGAGGCGCGAACGGTCGCCCAGGTCAAGCACCCGAATGTGATCGTCGTCCACGACGTGGTCGAGCAGGGCGGCCGGCCCTGGATCGTGATGGAGCTGGTGGACGGTCCCTCGCTGGCGGACCGGCTCTACGGCGGCGGGCCGCTGTCCCCGCGGGAGGCGGCCCGGATCGCGGTCGCGCTGCTGGGGGCGCTGCGGGCCGCGCACGCCCGCGGGGTGCTGCACCGGGACATCAAACCCGCCAACGTCCTGATGGAGTCGGGCACGAACCGCGTGGTGCTCACCGACTTCGGGATCGCCCAGGTGCCGGGCACGACGACGCTGACGGAGACGGGCAGCTTCGTCGGCTCGCCGGAGTACACCGCACCGGAGCGGATGGCCGGGCGCGGCACGGGCCCCGAGGCGGACCTGTGGTCCCTCGGGGTGCTGATGTGCGCCGCGCTGAGCGGCGCGTCGCCCTTCCGCCGGGACTCGCTGGGCGGCGTCCTGCACGCCGTGGTGTACGACGAGATCGAGATCCCCGAGGCGGCCCGCCCGCTGCTCGCCGTGATCGACGGGCTGCTCCAGCGGGATCCGGAGCGCCGGCTGGCCGTCGAGGAGACGGAGCGGCTGCTGCGCGGGTATCTGCGGACGGGGCGCGCCCCGGAGCGGGGCGCGGGGCCGTACCGGGGGCGAGGGCCCGTCGGCGGCGGTGCCGGCCTTGGCGAGGCGGCCGCCGCGAGCGCGCCGCGGCCACCGGCCCCCGAGGCCCACGACCCCTTCCTCGACGGTCCCGGTGACGACCTCCCCGGTGACCTCCCCGGCGAGCACCCGCCCGGTGACGAGCCGGCCGCGGCCGGCCGGCCGTTGCCCGGCGGCACCCCCGTCGCCGTCACCGGGTACTCCGGCGGCCGGGCGACCGCCGCCGACCGCCCCCGCACCCCCGGCATGCCGATCCCTGATGCGCTCGACGACCGGGCGCTGGCCGCCGCCGCCCGCCCGCACACCGGCCGCACCCGCACCGCCCTGCTCGTCGCGTTGGCGGTGGTCGTCCTGGGCGGCGCGGGAGCGGGCATCACGGCCCTGGTCATGAACGGGAACGACGACGCCGGCAACCAGGGCAAGGGGAGCGCGACGTCCGGCGCGCCCCGGCACACCTCGAAGCCGTCCGGGCCCTCGGGCGGCGGCGGCACGTCCCGGCCCGGCCCGTCGGGCACGGGCGCGCCGCGGCCCACCGGGGGCGACGCCCCCAGGATCCCCTCCGGATACCGCTTCGCCCGCGACCCGGCCGGCTTCGCGCTCGCCGTCCCGGACGGCTTCAGCCGCTCCTACGAGAAGGGCCGGGTCTACTACTACTCCCAGGGCAAGCGGTTCCGGATCGGCATCCAGCTGCAGAAGCCGGTGCCGGAGGGGCCGCTCGGCGCGATGCGGAAGGCGGACGTGGAGGGCCCCGACGACTACCGGGGCTACCGCGCGGGCCAGGTCACCGAGACGACGCACAACGGACTCCAGGCCGGGCTCTGGGAGTTCGCCTGGGACGGCGGCGCCAAGGACGGCGGCTCCCGGTACACCTACGACCTGAGCTGGAACGAGCGCGGCAAGATGATCGATGTCTGGATCTCGTCGCCGATCGGCTCGCGCACCGAGGCCCGGCGCCACTTCGACACCGCATTGGACGCCTTCCGGCTGGCCACCGGCGACTGAGCCCGTCGTCGCTGACCAGAGCCTTTACGGCCAGCAATCACTGGCGCGTTTGTGGGTGCCGCGTGAAAACTCATTACTCCCGGGTACACAAAGTGCCCCGGGAGGAATACGCTCGCCCGCATGACGGACTCGCAGGACACCAAGGACGCCCTCCAGGACACCGCGGCAGCGCCCGCCGAGGGGGCCGGGAGTGCCGGGAACCCCGTGGCGTCCGCCGCCGCCGGCACCCGTACCGCCGCCGACGTGGTCACTCCCGAGGTGGTCGCCCGCCTGACCCGTGGCGTGGTCGGCAGCGGCCGGACCGCCAACCACACGCCGTTCACCGGCGAGAAGCTCGCGGACCTGCCCGAGTCCACCCCCGAGGACGTCGCCGCCGCCTTCGAGCGCGCCCGCGCCGCCCAGGAGAGCTGGGCGCGGGTCCCGGTCAAGCGGCGCGCCGCCGTCCTGATCCGCTTCCACGACCTCGTCCTCCAGCGCCAGGCCGAGGTCCTCGACCTCATCCAGCTGGAGACCGGCAAGGCCCGGCTGCACGCCCACGAAGAGGTGCAGGCGGTGGCCGTCGCCGCCCGCCACTACGGCCGCAAGGCGTCCTCGTACCTGAGGCCCAAGGGACACACCGGCGTCGTGCCGACCCTGACCAAGGTCACCGAACTCCGCCAGCCCCGAGGCGTGGTGGGCCAGATAGCCCCCTGGAACTACCCCTTCGAACTCTCCGTCGGCGACGCCCTGCCGGCCTTCGTCGCGGGCAACGCCGTCGTCATGAAGCCCGACACGGAGACCGCGCTGACCGCACTGTGGGCGCGCGAGCAGCTCATCGAGGCCGGGCTGCCGCCGGAGGTGTGGCAGGTCGTCATCGGTGACGGCCCGGTCGTCGGCCCCGAGGTCGTCAAGCACGCCGACTATGTCTCCTTCACCGGCTCCACCCGCACCGGCCGCGAGGTCGCCCAGGGCGCCGCGGCCCGCCTGGTCGGCTGCTCGCTCGAACTCGGCGGCAAGAACGCCATGCTGGTGCTGCACGACGCGGATGTGGAGAAGGCCGCCTCCGGTGCGGTCCGCGGCTGCTTCTCCTCCGCGGGCCAGCTGTGCATCTCCATCGAGCGGCTGTACGTCCACGAGTCCCTCGCCGACGACTTCCTCCAGCGCTTCGCCGCCCGCACGAAGGCCATGCGGCTGGGCAACGCCCTCGCCTACGGCGCCGACATGGGCTCCCTGGTGGGCGAGCGGCAGCTGGAGACCGTCACCCGGCACGTCGAGGAGGCCGTCGCCAAGGGCGCCAAGCTCGTCGCCGGCGGCCGCCCGCGTCCCGACATCGGCCCCCTCTTCTACGAGCCGACCATCCTGGACGGCGTCGAGGCCCCGATGGCCGTCTGCGGCGAGGAGACCTTCGGCCCGGTCGTGTCCATCTATCGCTTCAGCGACGAGGACGAGGCGGTCGCGCTCGCCAACGCCACGCCCTACGGCCTGAATTCCAGCGTCTGGACCAAGGACGGCCGCCGCGGTCGTGCGGTCGCCGCCAAGCTGCGCACCGGCACGGTCAACGTCAACGAGTCCTACGCCGCGGGCTACGGCAGCGTGCAGTCCCCGATGGGCGGCATGGGCGACTCCGGGCTCGGCCGCCGGCACGGCTCCGAGGGCATCCTCAAGTACACCGAGGCACAGACCGTCGCCCACCAGCGGATCATGCCCCTCGCCCCGTCCTTCGGGATGAACGACGAGAAGTACGCGCAGTTCATGACCCGCAGCCTGCGCGCGATGAAGGCGTTCCGACTCCGGTAACACCACAAAAGACCAGGGAGAGCCAGTGCCCCAGGAGAACTCTGCCCAAAACCAGGACCCGGAGACGGACGAGGGCTACGACTACGACGTGCTCGTCGTCGGCTCCGGCTTCGGCGGGTCCGTCTCCGCGCTCCGCCTGACCGAGAAGGGCTACCGCGTCGGCGTCCTCGAGGCGGGCCGGCGCTTCACCCGCGAGACCCTGCCGAAGAACTCCTGGGACCTCCGCAACTACCTGTGGGCCCCGGCCCTCGGCTGCTACGGCATCCAGCGCGTCCACCTGCTGGGCAAGGTGATGGTGCTGGCCGGCGCGGGCGTCGGCGGCGGCTCCCTCAACTACGCCAACACCCTCTACGTACCGCCCCAGCAGTTCTTCGACGACCAGCAATGGGGTCACATCACCGACTGGCAGGAGGAGCTGAAGCCGTACTACGAGCAGGCCAAGCGGATGCTCGGCGTGCGGCTCAACCCGACGATGACCCCGTCCGACGTCCATCTCAAGGCCACGGCCGAGAAGATGGGCGTGGGGGAGTCGTTCCACATGGCGCCCGTCGGGGTCTTCTTCGGGGACGGCGAGGACGCCGGCGGCGGCGCCGGGGCGGCGCCGGGCGAGGAGGTGCCGGACCCGTACTTCGGCGGCAAGGGCCCCGCCCGCCGGGCCTGCACACAGTGCGGGGAGTGCATGACCGGGTGCCGGCACGGCGCCAAGAACACCCTCAACGAGAACTATCTCCACCTGGCGGAACGGGCCGGCGCGGTCATCCACCCGATGACCTCCGTCGTCACCGTCACCGAGGACGCGCGCGGCGGCTTCGCCGTCGCCACCCTGCCCACCGACAACAAGCGCAAGGGCAACGGCCGCACCTTCACCGCCCGCCGGGTCGTGATCGCCGCCGGCACGTACGGCACCCAGACCCTGCTGCACAAGATGAAGGACAGTGGGCTGCTGCCCGGCATCTCCGCCCGGCTCGGCGAGCTGACCCGCACCAACTCCGAGGCCCTGGTGGGCGCGCAGACCGACAACCGCCGCTACCGCAAGGCGCACGGCGAGCCCCGGGTCGACTTCACCCGAGGGGTGGCCATCACCTCCTCGATCCACCCCGACGCCCACACCCATATCGAGCCGGTCCGTTACGGCAGGGGCTCCAACGCGATGGGCAGCCTCACCATCCTCCAGGTGCCCCTCAGCAAGCGCGTCCCCAGGGCCGTGGGCTGGCTGGGCAACGCCGCCCGCCACCCGCTGCTCATGCTCCGCTCGCTCTCCAACCGCCGCTGGTCCGAGCGGACCATCATCGGCCTGGTGATGCAGTCGCTGGACAACTCCCTGACGACGTACCGCAAAACGGGCGGCGTCGGAAAGGGCCTGCTCACCGCGCGCCAGGGCCACGGTGCGCCGAACCCCGACCAGATCCCCGAGGCGACCGAGGCGGCCACCCTCCTCGCGCAGGAGATCAACGGCTTCGCGGGCAGCAACGTCGGCGAGCTGATGGGGACGCCGCTGACCGCGCACTTCCTGGGCGGCTGCCCGATCGGCGAAGACTCGGACCACGGCGTCATCGACCCCTACCACCGGCTGTACGGCCACCCAGGCATCTCGGTGGTGGACGGCGCCGCGGTCTCCGCCAACCTGGGAGTCAACCCGTCCCTGACGATCACGGCGCAGGCCGAGCGCGCGATGTCCCTGTGGCCGAACAAGGGCGAGGCGGACCCTCGCCCCGCACCCGGCCGCGCCTACGAGCGGCTGACGCCGGTCGCGCCCGTCAGCCCGGCCGTCCCGGAGAAGGCGTTCGGCGCCCTCGATCTGCCGTTCCTGGCGGTCCCTCCGGTGCCGCCGAAGAAGCCGGCGGGCTGACGACGAGGGGCCGCACCACCGGGTGCGGCCCCTCGTCGCCGTGCGCGCACAGGTGCATGACCAGCCATGGCCGAAAAAGGGGTGCCCGCGCAGCCGGCACGCCGCAGTGATGCCGGTCACAGCTGCACAGGCTGCACACAGGCGCCACACAGGGGCCGCGGGGCCGGCTCACGGACAGTGCACGGGCGCCGCACGGATCGGGCACAGCGAAGGGCCCCGAGACGCCATCCGCGAGGGGGGTGCGGACGGCCACGGGGCCCTTGGCTTTCGGTGCCGGCGTCAGGGCAGCGCCGGCACCGACGGGCGGCGCTGGGGGGGGGGTAGCGCCGCTGGCTATGGGGTGGTGCGTGATGGTGCGGGTTCGCGCGCCGGCGGCTCCATGGCGATCCGGGGTCCGCCGGGCGCGGAAAGTGCTTCGTCGAGCATCGTGGTGGATGCGCCTCACCTGGCGCAACCGTTTCGACCGGATGCGGTCGGTCCCGGGCGTCCCCAGGACCGACCACCCCATCGGATGTGACCGGGCTGCTGTCCCCTGCTGACCGGCCACGGCACCGGAACGAGGTCCCACGACACGGGCCGCTGCAAGCGGCCGGCGTCTCATCGCTCCGGCATTCCGCCCGTGGGGCGGCGTCTACGCGTAGTCCTGCAGGCCGCGCCTGGCTGGCGTGGCACCGGGAACAACGAAGCCTCTCGGCGGCCGGTCACGCGCCGTACGGGTGAGTCGGCAACCGAACTCAGATGCGGCCGCTGCGCCGGGCGCGGACCCTGCCGTCACACGCCCGCACCGCGCACCCCGGACGCCGATCGGATCCGGCCATGCCTCAGATCTGTCCCCGCGACAGCTCCAGCAGGGTCATCGCCAGCGCGGTGCCCGGCTTGCCGAGCTGGGCGCGGTAGTGCGCCAGGATCTCCATCTCCCGGGAGAGGTTCACCCGGCGGCCGCCGGAGGTGATGCGCTCGCGCTGGATGACGGCGGAGACGGCCATCCGTTCCTGGACGAGGCCGATGATCCGGCCGTCGAGATCATCGATCCGGCTGCGCGCATCGGTGATCAGCCCGGCCGCCGCGGGGGTGTGGGCGCCGGTGTCGGGGGCGGCGGTCGCGGTCTCGGTGCTCATATCCGTATCTCCTGGGGTGCGGGCCCCGGAGCCGACGTGGTCCCGAAACGCAGACGCCCCGGGCCTTGTCGGCCCGGGGCGCCTGGGAAGTCGCTTGTCAGTGGATCAAGCAGCACGACCATGGCAGCCGGACGGGCCGGTGCCATAGGTAAAGACGAAGGTCATCTGCTTGTTCACGGGCCCAAGTATGAGCCCGTTAGAATCGAAAGTCCAACCCCTCGTTCCACCGCCGGAAGGCCGCCGAAGTGTCATCAGGACCCCCTGCCGCCGCCCCGGACGTCGTCCTCGTAGTCGACTTCGGAGCGCAGTACGCCCAGCTCATCGCCCGCCGCGTCCGCGAGGCCAGGGTCTACAGCGAGATCGTGCCGTCCACCATGCCGGTGGCCGAGATGCTCGCCAAGAACCCGAAGGCGATCATCCTCTCCGGTGGCCCCTCGTCGGTCTACGCCGAAAACGCCCCCAGCCTGGACCGCGCGCTGTTCGAGGCCGGTGTCCCGGTCTTCGGCATGTGCTACGGCTTCCAGCTGATGGCCACCACCCTCGGCGGCACGGTCGACAACACCGGTGCCCGTGAGTACGGCCGGACCGCGCTGACGGTCTCCAGGCCCGCCTCGACCCTCTTCGAGGGCACCCCGGCCGAGCAGTCCGTGTGGATGTCGCACGGTGACGCCTGCTCCGCCGCCCCCGAGGGCTTCGCGGTCACCGCGTCCACGGACGTGGTCCCGGTCGCCGCCTTCGAGAACGACGAGAAGAAGCTGTACGGCGTCCAGTACCACCCCGAGGTGCTGCACTCCACGCACGGCCAGCAGGTGCTGGAGCACTTCCTCTACCGCGGCGCGGGCATCGAGCCGAACTGGACCACCACCAGCGTGGTCGAGGAGCAGGTCGCCGCGATCCGCGAGCAGGTCGGCGGCAAGCGGGCGATCTGCGGGCTGTCCGGCGGCGTGGACTCCGCGGTGGCCGCCGCCCTCGTGCAGAAGGCCATCGGCGACCAGCTGACCTGTGTCTACGTCGACCACGGGCTGATGCGCAAGGGCGAGTCCGAGCAGGTCGAGAAGGACTTCGTGGCCGCCACCGGCGTCCAGTTGAAGGTCGTCGACGCGCAGGAGCGGTTCCTGAACGCGCTGGCCGGGGTGTCCGACCCCGAGGCCAAGCGGAAGATCATCGGCCGCGAGTTCATCCGCGTCTTCGAGCAGGCCCAGGCCGAGATCGTGGCCGAGGCCCCGAACGACCACCCCGTCGCGTTCCTGGTCCAGGGCACGCTCTACCCGGACATCGTCGAGTCCGGTGGCGGCACGGGCACGGCCAACATCAAGTCGCACCACAACGTCGGCGGCCTGCCCGACGACATCGAGTTCGAGCTCGTCGAGCCGCTGCGCCAGCTGTTCAAGGACGAGGTCCGGATGGTCGGCTCCGAACTCGGCCTGCCGGACGAGATCGTCCACCGCCAGCCGTTCCCCGGCCCCGGCCTGGGCATCCGTATCGTCGGCGAGGTCACCAGGGAGCGCCTGGACCTGCTGCGCGAGGCCGACGCCATCGCCCGCGAGGAGCTCACCGCGGCCGGGCTGGACCGCGAGATCTGGCAGTGCCCCGTGGTGCTGCTCGCCGACGTCCGCTCGGTGGGCGTCCAGGGCGACGGCCGCACCTACGGTCACCCCATCGTGCTCCGCCCGGTCTCCTCCGAGGACGCGATGACGGCGGACTGGACGCGGATGCCGTACGACGTCCTGGGCCGTATCTCGACGCGTATCACCAACGAGGTCGCCGATGTGAACCGCGTGGTGCTGGACGTGACCAGCAAGCCGCCGGGGACGATCGAGTGGGAGTGAGCATCGCCTCCCGCTGAGCCGACGGCCGCGCCGCCGCCCCTGTCACCGGGGGCGGCGGCGCGGCCGTTTCGGCGCGGTGTCCCGGTCGCGGCCGGCCGCTTGCCGGGGCCGCCGCCGGTGAGCTGCGACGGTTGACCTGCCATGCCGAACCGCACATCATGGATTCCGGATAGCGATATAGAAATTCCGTGTTGTGAAAGTAAGTGGGTGTGGCGCAATGAGCACCATCGGTTTCATCGGCCTCGGCATCATGGGCAGCCCCATGGCGGTCAACCTCGCCAGGGCCGGGCACACCGTGCTCGGCTGGAACCGTAGCCCCGGGCGGGCGGAAGCGCTGGTCGCGGCCGGCGGCAAGGAGGCGGCGTCCCTCGCGGACGCGGTGCGGGACGCGGATGTCGTCATCACCATGGTCCCGGCGTCGCCGCAGGTCGAGGCCGTCGCCTACGGCCCCGACGGGATCCTGGCGAACGCCCGGTCGGGCGCCCTCCTGATCGACCACTCCTCCATCACCCCGCAGACCTCCGTCGACCTGGCCGCGGCCGCCGCGGACAAGGGGATCCGGGTGCTGGACGCCCCCGTGTCGGGCGGTGAGGCGGGCGCCGTCGAAGGAGTGCTGTCGATCATGGTCGGCGGCGAGCGGGCGGACTTCGACGCCGCACGCCCGGTCTTCGAGGCCGTCGGCAAGACCGTCGTGCACTGCGGCCCGCACGGGGCCGGACAGACCGTCAAGGCCGCCAACCAGCTGATCGTCGCCGTCAACCTCCAGGCCGTCGCGGAGGCCGTCGTCTTCCTGGAGAAGTCCGGCGTCGACCTCGCCGCGGCGCTGGAGGTCCTGGGCGGCGGCCTCGCCGGATCCGCCGTGCTCGCCCGCAAGAAGGACGGCCTCCTCGCCCGCGACTTCACCCCCGGCTTCAAGCTGGAACTGCACCACAAGGACATGGGCATCGTCACCGACGCCGCCCGCACGGTCGGCGCCCCGCTCCCGGTCGGCGCCGCTGCGGCCCAGCTCATCGCCTCCGCCGTGGCCCGCGGCGACGGCGCCCTCGACCACTCGGCGCTGCTGCGCGGCGTGGAGCTGCTGAGCGGCTACGCCCCGGAGTAACGCACTCAGGCCCGGACCGCGGCGTCCAGACGCTCCAGCGTCGCCGCCATCGCCGGGGCCATCCGCTTCGGATAGCCGGGGAGTTCGACGACCAGCCGTGGGAGGCGGGCGCGGGACCAGTCGTAGGTGTGCGTGACCCGGGTGGTGCCCGCGCCGTCGCCGGCGGTCAGTTCGTAACGCCACCGCTGGCCGCCGACGAACCGCCGCCCCCGGAACTCGCCCCACGTCTCCCAGGCGATCAGCCGGTCCTGCTCGTACTCCACCACGACATTCACCGAGCGGTACGCGATCCGCCCCTGCCGCATCCCCATGCTGAACCGGTCGCCGGGGCCCAGCGGCGACGGGCCGTCCGGCCGGCCGCGCAGCATCCCCGAGCCGTCCAGCTCGGCGTGCCGGGCGGGGTTCCGCAGCACCGCGAAGAGCTGCTGCGGGGTGGCGGCGATGTCCCTGCCGACCGCTATGGACCTCATGGCGTGCTCCTTCGATGCCGGGCGTTCGTCGAGGGTGCCGGGCGGCCATCATGCAGCTCCGGGCAGGGAAGCCCGGCACGGCCCTGGCCCTCTGTCGTACCGGAGGGTAGCTTCCGATCGAGGGGAGCACTGTGAGCCGTACGCGCAGGAGGAGAGCCGCGATGCCCGAACCGACGCCCATACCCACCGAGCTGCTGCAGTTCGCCATGCCGCCGACGCACGAGACCACCGACGGCGAGCGGCGATACCGCAAGGAGCGTCTGGTCGCGGCGCTGCGCCTGTTCGGTCGGTTCGGTTTCGAGGAGGGCGTGGCGGGCCACATCACCGCCCGCGACCCGGAGTTCACCGACTGCTTCTGGGTCAACCCCTTCGGGATGTCCTTCCAGCACATCACCGTGAGCGATCTGATCCTGGTCAACCACGACGGCAAGGTCGTCGAGGGCCGCCACCACGTCAACCAGGCCGCGTTCGCGATCCATTCGCAGGTCCACCGGGCGCGCCCGGAGGTGGTCGCCGCGGCCCACAGCCACTCCACCTACGGCCGGGCGCTGTCGTCGTTGGGCGAGCTGCTGGAGCCCATCACCCAGGACGTCTGCGCCTTCTACGAGGACCACGCGCTCTTCGACGACTACACGGGCGTCGTCGTGGACGAGGAGGAAGGGCGTCGGATCGCGGCGGCGCTCGGCCCGCACAAGGCCGTGATCCTGCGGAACCATGGGCTGCTGACGGTCGGTGACTCGGTGGACGCGGCGGCCTGGTGGTTCATCACGATGGAGCGGTCCTGTCAGGTCCAGCTGACCGCCAAGGCGGCCGGCAAACCCGTGCCGATCGACCACGCCAATGCCGTGCACACCCGCGAACAGCTCGGCAACGACCTGGTGGCGTGGATCAACTACCAGCCGCTGTACCAGCAGATCGCACGGAGCGAGCCGGACCTCTTCACCTGACGCCGCGCCGGACGGTGTGGGTGCCCTGCGGGCCGGGAGAGCGGCCCGCAGGGCACCGGATCAGGAGCGGAACCCGCTCACAGGTGCGGGAACAGGTCCACGAAGGCCCCGGAGCCGGCGGAGATGCCCCGGCTGAACGGCGCGTCGAAGTCCCACACCAGGAACAGCAGGAAGGCGATCAGCGCGCTGAAGAGCCCGGCCATCAGCAGTTCACGCGCCGAACGCCGGATCTGCAGGGTGAAGATGAGGCCGATGGTGACGGCGGCCCCGCCGATCAGCCCGAACCACACCACCCCCGGCAGCGTCGAACCGGCCGCGTCGGCACGGCTGTTGCGGGCGTCGTCGGCCACCCCGACCTGGTCGACGAGCGGCTGGTAGGACTGGCCCTCGTAGTCGTTGCGCGGGTGGTAGTCGATGACATCGGCACGGACCTTGGCCAACAGGTCCGCGCCGCGCCCGGTGACCTGTTGCTGCTCGGTCATCACCGGCCATTCCTTGTGGACGACATAGCTGACATAGGCGTCGACGTCGGCGCGGATCCGGGCGCGCTCCGGAGCCGGATAGGCCGCCGCCCGCACGGTGACCTCGTGCAGCGCCTGCGCCTCGGTCCGTACGGTGTCCTCGGCCGCGCTCCGGGCCTCCCAGACGCCGGCGATGGCCAGGCCCAGGACGATGGCGTAAACCACCCCCACCATCATCGTCATGTACTCGATGACATCGGGCGTTTCGGACGGATCGTCGTCGTCGCCGATCCGGCGTTGCTTGAGGACCGTGATGGCCAGGACGACGCCACAGGCAGCGGCCATGGCGATGGTCAGCACCAGCCATTGCGACATGGAAACCTCCTACGAGGAACGGCGCCCGGCGGAACCGGACGAGGAGCTCGAACGGGGACGGAGCGCGGCGCCGGCCAGCACGGCCGGGGCCGTGACCAGCAGTGTCCTGGTCACCATGGAGCGCCCGGCGCGGGGCTTGTGGGCGACCGGGGGACGGCTGTGCGCCAGGTGCACCCGGGGCGCCGGGGGCTTTTGCGGGGTGGCCTTCGGGGTGGGTGGGGTGGGCGGCTCGATGTGCCGGGGCGGCGGGGGCTTCGGCCGCGGGGTGGGCGGCGGAGGCGGGGGCGGCGTCGGCTTCGCGGGCGTGGCGATCCGCGGCCGGGGCGGCGGTGCCGGGGGGTGCGGACGGGGCGTCGGGGTGGCCGACGTACAGGGAAAGTGCCAGCCGTGCGGCATCGGGAACTCCGTCGGCACGTCGACGGGCGGGCTCGTCCCGGCGTAGGCGCAGTTGTCGCCGCTGGTGGCGGTGAGGGCGCTCTGGTGAACGGTGGCGCTGTGGTGAGGAGCGCCATGGTGCGCGGCGGGGCCGTGATGAGGGGCGCCGTGGTGCGTGGTGCTGTGGTGAGGCGCGCCGTGGTGAGGGGCGCCGTGGTCGGTGAGGCGGTTGTGAGCGGACGCTGAGGCGGCCGGGAGCGCCAGCGCGGCGATCCCGAAGGGCACGGTGAAGGCGGCGGCCGCCAGGCACGCCGCGATCCGGTGTGATCTCTCTATTTCCCACACGCCGGAGATCCTGCACAGACGGGGAGCCGCTCAGCCGCCGTACCCCGACGTTTCCCCCGAAGGTGGTAAGTGACGCATTGCCGGGCGTACTTGGCGTCGGGGTGCGTCCGCGGGGCGTCCCGTCGCCGCCGTGTCAACCTCGCGCGGGCCGCGCCACCCCGTGCGAGCTGGCCGGTTGGCGGGGCGGCCCATCATCTGAGGCACAATTCCCGTGCAGAAAAGACAAGTTGATGGCGAACGCGGTGCGCGCGGCGCAATCGGGGCCATCGCGACAAGGGTGCGGGGCGGTAGCGGACGTGTCGGTTGAGGCGGCGGGCAGGGCGGCCGGAACGGGCGAGCCGGAGGGCGGTGGCGCATGCCTGTGCGGTCGGTGTCCGCACGGCGCCCGCACGGGACATCGGCGGGCGGTCGCCGCGTTCATCGCGCTGCGCGACGACTTCGCCGCCGGCCGGGGCCTGCCGGCGGGTCTCGCGCACTCCGTCGGAGCCGCCCGGCAGTGGGTCTCCGACGAACTCGCCCTGTCCGCCCGGACACTGGCCGAGCGTTCCACCGCCGAAGGCGTCACCTGGCTGGCCGCCGTGCGGCGGCGCACCCTCCCGACGGTGTGGGCCGCGGTCGCGGCCCTGCTGCTGGGGCAGGCGCTGACCGCCGTCGGCGCAGGCTGGACCGCGGCGCGCACGGCGGGACTGATCGCGGCCGTCGCGCTCGCGCTCGCCCTGACGGCGGCGGCGCGGTGGCATGCCGCGCACGGCGGCGTGCTGGCCCCGCTCCTCGGGGAGGACGGGCGGCTGTCCACCTCGCGCGCGGTCGCGGCGGGATGGGTGGCCGCCGTGCTGTACGCGGTCGTGACGGCGGCCGTCCAACTGGCTTCTGCGGGACCCGGTGCGCGGCGCCGCCTCCTGGCCGGCCCGGCACTGCCCTCCTCCGGCCCGCTGCTCGCGGCGCTGTTCGTCGGCTGCGCGGTGGCGGTGTGCGCGCACGCCCTGGTGGCCGTCCGGGTCCGGGCGGGGCGGCTGCAGAAGATCCCCGCCGAACGGCCGCGCGCCGTCGACCTGCTGGCGGACGACGCGGGCCGCGGCAGCTTCCCCGATGTGCAGTACGTGCTGGTGAACGCGGCCGTGGTCGGGTACGCGCTGGTGTGTCTGGCCCGGCGCCCCGGTCAACTCCCGCACCTCCCCTGGGGGTTGGTGGTCCTGGTGCTGCTCTCCGGCGCCACGTACCTGGCCGGGAAGGCGGTGGCCGGCGGCCGTCCGGTCATCCTGTCGGTCGTCCGCTCGCGGGAGCTGGGCGATCTCGCCGCGCCGATCCGTACCGGCGACGACATCGAGATCCGCGGCACCGGCTTCGTCCCGCCGGGTGCCGGGACGCCGCACCGGCTGGCCCGCACCGTGGTGCGGATCGGGGCGGTGCACGTCCCGGTCCCCCTGGTTCCGGTGCCGGGCGGCTTCGCCAATCCGGCCGACGACGTGCTGACCGTGCCGGTGCCGGTCGATGTGGAACCGGGACGGGTGGAGGTCCGGGTGGTCACGGCGGCGGGTGTGGCGACCGACGGGTATCCCATCGACGTCCAGGAGTAGCCGGACGGCCCGCGGCCGGAGCACCGGCGAGCCCCTCCGTCGCCCGGCTGCCCAGCTGCCCGGCGTGCGGCCGACCGGTGGCCCGCCGGCATCGGATGGTTGAACTCGATACATATGTGAGTACGTACCTCCCCATGAGGCGCGGGCGCAGGCACAATCGTCTGCCCCGGGTGGCAACGGAGAGGCGGAGCTCATGGTGCACGCGAATCGGATGGCCGGTGGCGACTTGGCCGGGACGGGAGCCGGTGGCCCCGCCACCGGGATGCGGGCGACGCTCGCGCGCCATGCGCTGCTTCCCTTGCGCCTCTTCCTGGGCGCCACCTTCGTCTACGCCGGACTCGACAAGCTGCTGGACTCCGGGTTCCTGGCGGCCCGCGGTACGGGGTCGCTCGGCGCGCTGCTGAGTCAGGTCCACGACACGGCGGCGCTGCCGGTGCTCGTGGACCTGGCGCAGAAGAGCCCGGTCGGTTTCGGCTACGCCATCGCCGTCGGCGAGCTGGCGGTGGGCGTCGGAACGCTCGTCGGACTGCTGGGGAGGCTCGCGGCGTTCGGCGGCGCGCTGATATCGCTGACGCTCTGGCTCACGGTGAGCTGGGCGACCGAGCCGTACTACTACGGCAACGACCTCGCCTATCTGATGGCCTGGATCCCGCTGGTGATGGCGGGCGCGCCGAAGTTCTCCCTGGACGCGGCGCTGCGCAACCGGCGCCGCCGGCAGGGCGCCCAGCTGTTCGGCTGAGCCGGGCGGCCCGGAGCGGCGCCCACGACGCCGTGGGCCCGGCGGTGGAGTGCTCGGTGGTGGAGTGCCCGGCGGCGGTGACGGGCCCGGCGGTGGAGTGCCGTCAGGGCCTGGAGGAGAGATGGCGGCGGGCGGCGGCCCAGACGGCGGCGGTGACACCGGAGAGGGCCAGGCCCGCCGGGACGGCGAAGAGGAGCCAGGGGCCGGGGGCGCGCCAGACGCCGACGGCATCGAGGCCGTAGCCCGCCCCTACGGCGATCGCGCTGACGCCCGAGACCAGCCGGGCGGGCTCGAAGGGGTGACGCTTCATGACGCGGCTCCCTGAGGGGTGGTCGGGGCCACGGACGGGACGGCGGCCGGGGCGGCGCGGAGATCGACCTGGCCGGCGCCGACCCTGAGGTGGAGGACCAGCCTGCCGTGCGGCTTCTCGCCCTTCTTGAGGCCGGTGGCGGGCAGGGTGACCGTCCGCTGCCGACCGCCCGCCGAGATGTCCACATCGTCCGGGGCGTCGCCGGGCAGCTGGAGATCACCCATGCCGAGCGAGACATGGACGGTCGTGGTGACGCCTCGCGGCAGCGTCACCTGGAGTCGGCCGGCCCCGACCTCTGCGCTCGTGCGGACCGTACGGCCGTCCTTCACCGGGAGGCCGCCGAGGTCCAGCCGGCCGTCCCCGGAGCCGAGGGCGTAGTGCCGTTGGACGGCGGCGACGCTCGTGGGCGACCACGTGCGCCGCTGCCAGTCGGCGGTGATGGTGTCGGGGAGGACCGTGGCGCCCGCCAGCAGCAGGGCCGTCACCACGACCATGAACACCGTGCCGCCGCCCGTCCGGCCGAGCCAGGCGCTGAGCACCAGCCCCAGGCCGAAGACCACCAGCGCACAGCTCAGCCCCGCTTGCAGCGAGGGTGCGAGGGCGTCGTGCCGGGAGACCGCCAACGCCGTGCCGGCCCCGGCGAGCACCGCGAGCAGGAACGTCCAGCCGCCGATGGACCGCCCCGTGCGGTCCCGGCGGCGCGGGGCCCGGGCGGGGGAGGGCGGGGCCGGGCGGGGCCGGCCGTGCGTGAAGTCGTAGGTGATGTCGAGGCGCGCCGTGTCGGGGCCCCACAGGTAGTCCAGGCCGGCCGGGAACTCCTTGGAGCGCGGATCCCGCCACCACGACGGGCTGTTCGGCGCGGGCGGCGCCTGTGTCTCGGGCGGGGCGTCGGCTACCGCCTGGGCGGTCGCGGGGTCCACCGACTCCAGGCCCTCGGCCTGCGCCCTGCGGCGCTGGCGCGACCAGTACGCCGAACCGGCCACGGCCAGCGTCAGCATGATGGCGAACGACAGCACGCGGCCCTTGCCGAGGGTCGTCAGGAACAGCGCGCATCCCACCAGCGCGAACAGCAGGGCCGTCAGCGCGGAGCCCTCGACGCGGCCCGACAGCAGCCTGCGGCCTTCGTTCTCCTCCTCGCCGTCGAGCGGGACGATCAGCCAGGCGAAGCCATAGGCGATCAGGCCGACGCCGCCGGAGAGGGCGAGGACGGCCAGCACGATCCGGAAGATCACCGGATCGAGATCCCACTGCCGGCCCAGGCCGCCGCAGACCCCGGCCACGACCTTGTGCCGCCGGCTGCGGCGCAGCGGCGGATGCGGCGGGGCGGTGCCGGCGGGACCCGGGGGCGCCGACTCCTCGACGGGGTCTGCATCGTTCATGGACCCATGGTGACAAGCGCGACGGAGTCCCGGCATCAGTGGGAACCCTGGCAGATCCCTGAGATCGGCCCTGAGACGCGTCCGGTGACCGGCAGCTGACCCCGCGGCCGGTTCCGCCGTCCCAGCAGCGGATTCTCCGTCTCCCGGGTCGGTTCCGGCGTCGCGCGGTCGCAGGTCATATCCGGATTTTCCCCCGAGACCGCCCAGCGGCCTGAAATTGAAGGGCCGACGGGCGGTGGCCGGGGGCCGATAAGTCGATGCTGGAGACTATCGTTGCGTCCTGGATACGTACGGGTTTCCGGAGGGGCGTGCGGTGACGGACGAGGGGCGACTGGTCGTCGGGCGGTATCGCCTGGTCGAACGGATAGGCCAAGGCGGTATGGGCACCGTCTGGCGTGCCCGGGACGAAGTCCTCGGGCGCGAGGTCGCGGTCAAGCGTCTGCACGTGTCGCCGCAGCTGGAGGAAGAGGAACTCGCCACCCGCCACGAGCGCACCACCCGGGAGGCGCAGTCCGCCGCCCGCATCAACCACCCCAATGTGGTGGGGGTGCACGACGTCGTCGACGACGCCGGGCTGCCGTGCATCGTCATGGAGTACGTGCCGTCCTCGACGCTCGGCGACGCCATCAAGGAGGAGGCGCGGTCGGGGCGTTGCCTCACCCCGCGGGAGGCCGCACGCATCGGACGCGGCATGATCGCCGCGCTCCGGGCCGCGCACTCCGCCGGTGTGCTCCACCGCGACGTCAAACCGGGCAACGTGCTGCTCGGCAAGGACGGCCGCGTCGTGCTCACCGACTTCGGGATCGCCGTCGCCTCCGGGACCTCCACGCTCACCAAGACCGGCGAGCTGGTGGGCTCCATCGACTACTTGGCGCCCGAGCGGGTCAAGGGCGGCACCCCGGGGCCCGCGTCCGACCTGTGGGCGCTGGGGGCGACGCTCTATCAGGCCGTCGAGGGGCGGCCCCCGTTCCGTAAGAACACCGCGGTGGAGACGGCGTATTCCATTGCCATGGACCCGCTGGAGCCGCCGGGCAGTGCCGGGCCGCTGACCTCGCTGATCGAGGCGCTGCTCGCGAAGGAGCCGGAGGACCGGCCGACGGCTGAGGTCGTCGAGCAGGCGCTGCGCGCGGCGGAGGCGGATTCGACCACGACGCAGCTGCGCCGCAGCGCGCTGTACCCGAGCGACGCGACCACCACCAGCGGGAAGGTGACGTCGGGCGACGGGACGCGAGCGGCGACCCACCACGTGTCGTGGGCGCCCGCGACCACACCGGCCCCCGGCACGGCGGCCGTACCGGAGTCCCGCACCGAGGCCGTCGCCGTGCCCCGCACCGAAGGCCGCCGCCGCCACGCGGTGGCATGGGCCGTCCTCGGTGCCTTCGCCGCCATGGCCGTAGCGGGCGGTGCCCTCTACGCGACCGGCTATCTGGGCCCGTCGACGGACCAGGCGTCGGGGACCCAGAAACCCGAGCAGCCCAACACCGCCGGGACGCCGAATCCCAACTCGTCGCCGACCAAGCTGCCGCCCGTCCCGGACGGCTACCACCTGGTCACCGAGCGGGCGTTCGGCATCTCCGTTCCCGTCCCCGACGGGTGGACCCGCGAGTTCAAGGCGGCGGACAACGAGGTCAACTACATCGACCCCTCGAAGCTCGTCGCCCTGAAGATCAGCGTCCTGAGCTTCGCGAGCTCGGACAACGTCAAGCACTTCGAGCAGCTCGAATCGCAGGTGGGCCTGCCCGGCTACCACCGGATGCGGCTCCAGGACACCACCTTCCGGGGCGAGCCCGCGGCCATCTGGGAGTTCCGGTTCCAGGGCACCGCCCGTAAGTGGCGCGCCGTGGACCTCGGATTCGGGCGCGAGGGCGCCAAGGAATACGCGATCTACCTGTCCGCGCCCGCCGCCGACTGGCCGAAGTACGAGCCGGTGTTCAACGTGGCGCGGGACGGGTTCAGCTACAAGTAGCGCCACCGCGCCACCGCCCCACCGCGCCACCGCGTCACCGCCCCCTCGCCCCACCGTGCCGTGCGGCGTCCGCCCTTCGCCCGAGCGCTCGGGGCCCGCTCGGCACCCGCTCGGGGCCCGCTCGGGGCCCGTCCCCTGATGCCGAACTCCGGGAACGGTCAGGGTCGACCCTGATGTCCCGGGCCCGTGCGGCGTGTGAACATCGGACACATGACCACCGCGCCGCCCCGCGTCGAGCCGGACCACTCGCCGCCGCCGGACCCCGACGACCCGCCCCTGCGCAAGCTCTACCGCAGCGCCGACGGGAGGCTCCTCGGCGGCGTCGCCCGCGGGCTCGCGGGCCATCTGGGGCTGCCGGTCTCCTGGGTGCGGATCGTGTTCGTGGCGCTCTTCATGGCCGAGGGCATGGGCGCCCTGCTCTATGCCGCGTTCTGGTTCTTCGTGCCGCTCGGCGTCGGCGGGGTGGAGACCCCGCGCGCCCCGGCCGCCGACGACAAACGGCGGCTGCTGTCCCGCAGACCCGACAAGGGCCAGGTCGTCGCGCTGGTCGCGCTGCTGGCAGGCGCCTCCGTCGTCGCCTCCAGATTCCAGCTGGGCCGCGCCGACGGCTATCTCTGGCCGGTGCTGCTGATCGGCGCCGGCGTCGCCCTCGTGTGGCGGCAGGCCGACAACTCCCGCCGTGCCCAGTGGCTGGAGCTCGGCCGCCGCAAGGGCGTGCTGCCCGTGCTGCGCGGCGCGGCCGGAGTGGCGCTGGTCGGCGTCGGCGTGACCGGCATCGTCGTGCTCCAGGGCTCGGTGCGCCATCTCGGCTCCGTGCTCCAGGCCGCGCTCGCCGTCGTCGTCGGCATCGCGCTGCTGGCCGGCCCCTATCTCGTACGGATCACCCAGGACCTCTCCGAGGAACGGCTGATGCGGATCCGCGCCCAGGAGCGAGCCGAGGTCGCCGCCCACGTCCACGACTCCGTCCTGCACACCCTCACGCTGATTCAGCGCAGCGCCGACGACCCCCGGGAGGTGGCCCGGCTCGCCCGCGCCCAGGAGCGTGAGCTGCGGGCCTGGCTCTACAAGCCCGAGGGTCGGGGCAAGGAGGAGGACGAGGAACCGCAGACCCTGGCGGAGGCGGTGCGCCGGGCCGCCGCCGAGGTCGAGGACCACCACGGCGTTCCCATCGAGGTCGTGATCGTCGGAGACTGCCCGCTGGACGAGGCGCTCGGCGCCCAGATGCAGGCCGCACGCGAGGCGATGGTCAACGCCGCCAAGTACGGCGGCGAGGGCGGCGCGCAGGTGTACGCCGAGGTGGAGGGCCGCACGGTCTTCGTCTCGGTGCGCGACCGCGGCCCCGGCTTCGACCTGGACGCGGTCCCCGCCGACCGGATGGGCGTACGGGAATCCATCATCGGCAGGATGGAACGCCACGGCGGCACCGCCCGGCTGCGCGCCGCGCCGGAGGGCGGCACCGTCGTCGAGCTGGAGATGGAACGCACACAGTGAGCGGCCGGCCCCGTGCCGGAGGACCGGGCCCCGCGCCGGAGGACCGGGCCCGGTGGCGACACGGCGGGCCGGGACACGGGACCATGACGGTCAGGACGGGTCATGACAGGTCATGACGGATCAGACACCGAGGGACGGACGGACGACATGAGCAGCGACGACGCCCAGCAGGGCGGCGCGGATCAGGGCGGCGCAGAGCAGGCCGAGGCCGGCGGCGGAGCGGCCGGGAGCCGGACGGTACGGGTCGTGCTCGTGGACGACCACCGGATGTTCCGCACGGGCGTCCAGGCCGAGATCGGCGAGACCGAGCGCACCCGCGTCGAGGTGGTCGGCGAGGCCGCCGACGTCGACCAGGCGATCACGGTCATCACCGCCACCCGCCCCGAGGTCGTCCTCCTGGACGTCCACCTCCCCGGTGGCGGCGGCGTCGAGGTGCTGCGCCGCAGCGCCGCGATGATGGCCGACGCCGAGCGCCCGGTCCGCTTCCTCGCGCTCTCCGTCTCCGACGCCGCCGAGGACGTCATCGGCGTCATCCGCGGCGGCGCCCGCGGCTACGTCACGAAGACCATCACCGGCACGGACCTGGTCGACGCCGTCTTCCGGGTCGCCGACGGCGACGCGGTCTTCTCCCCGCGGCTGGCCGGCTTCGTCCTGGACGCCTTCGCTTCCACGGACGCCCCGCCCATCGACGAGGACATGGACCGCCTCACCCAGCGCGAGCGCGAGGTGCTGCGGCTGATCGCGCGCGGCTACGCGTACAAGGAGATCGCCAAGCAGCTGTTCATCTCGGTGAAGACCGTCGAATCGCATGTCTCGGCGGTGCTCCGCAAGCTCCAGCTGTCCAACCGGCACGAGCTGACGCGCTGGGCGGCGGCGCGGCGGCTGGTCTGAGCGGCGCCGTCGCACCGGGGCGGCGGCACCGGTGACGCCGGGGACGTGCCGTACGGAAGGGACCGCGTCCGGAAGCAGGAAGGAACGTGTCGCAAAGAGAGAGACGTGTCGTAAAGAACGGCAGAAGACGGGCAACCAGGACCACGCGAATCGCCATCTAAGGGCGCGGAGAGGCTCGTTGCCGAAGGCGGGGCCAGAACCACACCCCACGTCCTTCGCGTACATGTCCTGGAAGCGAGATCCCGATGAGCCTGACGGGCACGCCCTTCTTCCTCACCTCCCTCGCACTCGTCATCCTCGCCGTCGTCCTGCCGCTCGCCCTGTGGGGCCGCATACCGGGGCCACCCCTGATACGCGGCGCCGCCCGGCTGACGATGCTGCTGTTCGCCCAGATCACCGCCATCACCGTGGTGTTCGTCCTGGTCAACAACGCCAACAACCTCTACGACACCTGGGGCGATCTGCTCGGCACCGACAGCCATGTCCAGGCGGCCCAGGACCTCGGGCCGGACGGAATGGGCGGCCGGCAGATCAAGAACGAGCCCCGGCAGCTCCAACGCTTCCGCCCCGCGGAGGACCCCAGAATGGGCTCCGGCGTCCGGATGACCGACCTCACCGGCCGGATCTCCGGCGTCAGCGGAGAGGTCTACGTCTGGCTGCCCCCGCAGTACGACGACCCGGCGTACCGGAACAAGAAGTTCCCCGTGGTCGAGCTGCTGCCCGGCTACCCCGGTTCGGCGAAGGCCTGGTTCGGGTCGCTGAACGTCGGTGAGCAGCTCCGGCCGATGATGCAACGCGGCGAGATCAAGCCGTTCATCCTGGTGGCGCCGCGGACGAACATCCTCACCGGCGCCGACACCGGCTGCGTCAACCTCCCCGGCAAGGCCAACGCCGACAGCTGGCTGACCGTCGACGTACGGAAGATGGTCATCGACAACTTCCGGGCCGGCAGCGCCCCCGACTCCTGGTCGCTCGCGGGCTATTCGGCGGGTGCGCACTGCGCCGCCAAGCTCGCGCTGTCCCACCCGGACCGCTACCGCGCCGCCGTCGCCATGTCCGGCTACAACGACCCGGCGCTGGAGCCCGACTCCCTGGCCGGCAAGGATCCCGCGCTGCGCGTCGCGTCCAACCCCCTGCACATCCTGAAGGCCGCCAACACCGCCGGACGGCCGCCGCGTACCGCTCTGTACGTCTCGGGCGCGCCGGGCGACGGCTACCAGACGGGCCTCGCCCTGCGGCAGTTCGCGCAGCGGCCGACCACGGTGACCGTGCGGCCGATCGCGGCCGACGCGGGCGGCCACACCACGCCGGTGTGGCGCAACCAGGTGCCCGAGATCTTCCGTTGGCTGGGCGGCCAGGTCAGAGCCTGACCGCCCGGCGCCCGGCCCGCGCGGGCCGCGGCCTGTGCGGGTCGGGCCCTACGCGGGCCGGGTCGCCGCCGCGAACGGCATCTGGCCGAGGGGGGCGATACGCACCGGTGCCCCCGGGTGCGGGGCGTGGATCATCTTGCCGCCGCCGATGTAGAGGCCGACGTGGCTGATGCCGGAGTAGAAGAACACCAGGTCCCCCGGGGCGAGATGGGCCCTGTCGATCCGTGGCCCGGAGGCGATCTGGGTGTAGGTCGTACGGGGCAGCGAGACTCCGGCGGCCTTCCAGGCGGCCTGGGTCAGCCCCGAGCAGTCGAACGCGGAGGGGCCGGTGGCGCCCCAGACGTACGGCTTGCCGAGCGCCCCGTGGGCGAAGGACACGGCGCGGGCGGCACGGGAGCCGACGGGCGCCGACGGCGCGGGCGGTGCGGGCGGCGCGGCGGCCGGCTCGTCCTCCCGGGCCACCCGCCGCCGCTGCTCCGCGGTCAGCCGGTCGAGCAGGACCTCGGCGGAGTCCAGCTTCCGCACGATCGTGACGCGCTGCTGCCGCAGCACCCCCTCGGTGTGCTCCAGCCGCTCCGCGGCGGCCTCCGCGCGGTCGCGGACCTGCCGGACGCTGCCGAGCCGGCGTGCGTAACCGGCCACCGCGTTCGCCTGGTGACTGCCCGCGCGTTCCAGGACGGTGGCGCCGTCCAGATAGCGTTGCGGGTCGGTCGACATCATCAGCCGTACGGTCGGGGCCACGCCGCCCGAGCGGTACTGGCGCGCGGCCATCGCGCCCAGTTCGGCCTTGGCGGCGTTCAGCCTGCCGGTCCGGCGGGCGGCCTCGTCCTGGAGTGCGGCCAGCGCCGCGCGTGCGGCACCTGCCTGCTCCCTGGCGCCGTTGTAGTGCTGGGTGGCCACCTCTGCCTCCTGGTACAGCGCGTCGACCCGTCCCTTGACCTGGGCGGGGGTGGGGCGTGGGGCGGCCTGGCCGGTGCCGTCGAGGGCGGCGCACACCGCGCCCGCGAGGGCCAGGATGACGGCCGTACGGGCCACCGGGGGCTGCTTGGTCCTGCGGTGCGAGGCCACTGCGGCCGTCACTTCCTTCCGTACCGGCCGTGGGTCCCTCGGCCTTCTCGGGGAGGACGCTAAACGCGCACGTCACGGCGTGGCCGCCGGTTGCCCGGAACTGGTCGGATTCGATCATGAATGGCGGGGTGATGAGCGAGCCCCACCGCACCCGGTGCCGAGAGGGGCCCGCCGTGACCGAAGCCGCGATTACCGGCGCCCTGCCGGAAGGCGCGTGCTATGCGGCGGATACGATCCCGCACTATGGACGTAGTAACCAATATCTTCGTCGGCCTGCACATCATCGGCATCGCCTCCCTGCTGGGCGGCTTCCTGACCCAGATGAAGGCGATGAGTGCCGGGACCGCCCGCTTCGTGCCGGCCATGCTGCACGGCGCGCTGACGATGCTGGTCACCGGCATCGTGCTGGTCGGCCTGAACGAGGCCCAGGACCACACCCTCAACAACATCAAGATCGGCATCAAGATGGCCGTCCTGGTGGTGATCCTGGCGCTGGTCTACGTCAAGCGGGACGAGGAGAAGATCGCCAAGCCGCTCTTCGGCGCCGTCGGCGCGCTCACCGTGGCCAACATCTTCATCGCGGTGCTCTGGACCTGAGGCCCGGCGCCCGCAAAAGACGACTCACCGCGCGGCCGTCCCTGAGGGGACGACCGCGCGGTGGCGTGTGGGGGGTGGCCGTGGGGGGTGGCCTTCAGGGGGAGCGGGTCACGCCGGGGCGGGTCACGCCGGGCGGACGCTCCCGTAGATCGGCATGTAGTAGATCGACTCCTCCCGGACGTTGGCGCCCGGGTGCGGTGCGTGGATCATCTTGCCGTCGCCTATGTACATCCCGACGTGGCTGATGTCGTCGTAGAAGAACACCAGGTCACCGGGCTTGAGATCGCCGGTCGCCACCCGCTGGCCGACCTTGACCTGATCCCAGGTGGTGCGCGGCAGATCGACCCCGGCCGCCTTCCACGCGGCCCGGGTCAGTCCCGAGCAGTCGTAGGAGTTCGGGCCGGTGGCGCCCCAGACGTACGGCTTGCCCATCTGCGAGCGGGCGAAGGCAAGCGCCTTGTCGGCCTTGGTCGCGTACGAGCCGTCGTCGGCCGTCCCGCCACCGGTCTTCCCACCACCGGTCTGCCCGCCCGTCGAGCCGCCGTCGTCGTCGTGCTGCTGCCGCTCCTTCTCGGCCTGCTGCCGCGCCAGCTCCTCGGCCCGGCGCTTGGCCGCCGCCTCCTTCTTGCGCTCCAGCGCCGCCAGCCGCTCCTTCTCCTGCGCGGTCAGCCGGGAGAGCAGCTGCCGGGTCTCGGCCAGCTTGTTCTGGACGGAGCGCTTGGACTCCTTGAGCGATTCCTGCGAGGTCTGGAGCCGGTCCAGGCTCTCCGCGGCCTTCGCCCGTTGCCGGGCGGCGGCCGCCTGTTGGTCCTGGTAGTCGGTGACCGCCTGCTTCTGCCGACCGGTCAGCCGCTCCATCAGGTGCGTACGGTCGAAGAAGTCCTGCGGGTCCCGGGCGAGCATCAGCTGCGCCGTCGGGTTCATGCCGCCGGTGCGGTACTGCGCGGAGGCGAACGTGCCCAGCTCGCGCCGGGACTCGTTCATCTTCTCCGCGCGGTGGGCGGCGGCGTCCAGCAGGCCGTTGACGGTGGCACGCTGGCGGTCCGCGCCCTCCTTGGCGGCGTTGTACTTCTGGGTGGCCACCTCGGCCTGACGGTAGAGCCCGTCGACCTTCTGCTTGACCTCTTCGATGCTGGGCCTGGGCGCCCTGGGGGCGGCGTCGGCGGACTGCGAGAGCAGGGTGACCGATGCCAGGGCTGCGGTGGTGAGCCCGGCCGCCGTACGGCTTCCGGACGAGGTGAGGACGCGGGTGCGCGGCTTGCGATGCGACGCCAAGGCCGGCGACTCCTTCCGTGGACCGCCTACCGGGTTAGCTGTCGGGTTCGGGCGGTGTCGCTGACGGAAGGCTTGCCCTACGGTCGGTGCGTCCGCCGCTGGCGGCCGCACCGGTCGATTCACCCCGGTGGTGCTGGTGGGTCCCCGGCTCCGGGTGCCTGAGGGCAGGGCCGGACTCGGCGTGGGCAGCCCGTGCGGACACTGTCGTCCACGGGGAGGCGAGCTGCCCGAGCAGGCACGGTAGCCAACTCGTGTGGCTCCTGTGAAGGCTGATGTTCGATTTGCCCGAAACCTTTTCGTGACCTGAAAGCGATCTCACAGTTGCCGGGCCGGTCGTCCGGCATCGGATCGGGTGAGGTGGGGGCGGGCTGTCAGTGCGGCGGCCTAGACTCGGTGGGCGATGAGCAGCCTCTTTGACGACAGCTTCCTGGCGGACCTCGGCCCCAAGGGCGAAGAGCCCCCGCCGCCGCCCGAGGACGACCACGGCCCGGCCCCGGAGGAGATCCCCGCCGATCTCTTCGACGGGAAGTTCGACGCGCCCGCGCCGCGCGAGGCGTACTACCGCGACGGCGCCGCCCGCCCGGCCATCGACCCGGCGGCGCTCCTGGAGGGGCTCAACGACGAGCAGCGGGCCGCCGTGGTGCACACCGGCGGCCCGCTGCTGATCGTCGCCGGCGCCGGCTCCGGCAAGACCCGGGTGCTCACCCACCGCATCGCCCACCTGCTGGCCGAGCGGCACGTCCACCCCGGCCAGATACTCGCGATCACCTTCACCAACAAGGCCGCCGGCGAGATGAAGGAGCGCGTCGAGGAGCTGGTCGGCCCGCGCGCCAACGCCATGTGGGTCTCCACCTTCCACAGCGCCTGCGTACGCATCCTGCGCCGCGAGTCCAAGAAGCTCGGCTTCACCTCCTCCTTCTCGATCTACGACGCCGCCGACTCCAAGCGCCTGATGGCCCTGGTCTGCCGCGATCTGGATCTGGACCCCAAGCGCTTCCCGCCCAAGTCCTTCAGCGCCAAGATCTCCAACCTCAAGAACGAGCTCATCGACGAGGAGACCTTCGCCGGGACGGCCGCCGACGGTTTCGAGAAGACGCTGGCCGAGGCGTATGCGATGTACCAGTCGCGGCTGCGCGAGGCCAACGCCCTGGACTTCGACGACATCATCATGACGACCGTCAACCTCCTCCAGGCGTTCCCGGACGTCGCCGAGCACTACCGCCGCCGCTTCCGGCACGTCCTCGTCGACGAGTACCAGGACACCAACCACGCCCAGTACACCCTCGTGCGCGAACTGGTCGGCCCCGGCACGGCCGAGATGCCCGCCGCCGAGCTGTGCGTCGTCGGCGACGCCGACCAGTCGATCTACGCCTTCCGCGGCGCCACGATCCGCAACATCCTCCAGTTCGAGGAGGACTACCCGGACGCGACCACGATCCTCCTGGAGCAGAACTACCGCTCCAGCCAGACGATCCTCTCCGCCGCCAACGCCGTCATCGAGCGCAACGAGAACCGCCGCCCCAAGAACCTCTGGACGGACGCCGGCGCCGGCCCCCGGATCACCGGCTATGTCGCGGACACCGAGCACGACGAGGCGCAGTTCGTCGCCGACGAGATCGACCGGCTGACGGACGCGGGCGACGCCAAGGCCGGCGACGTCGCCGTCTTCTACCGCACCAACGCCCAGTCCCGTGTCTTCGAAGAGATCTTCATCCGGGTCGGGCTCCCGTACAAGGTCGTCGGCGGCGTGCGCTTCTACGAGCGCAAGGAGGTCCGCGACGTCCTCGCCTACCTGCGGGTCCTCGCCAACCCCGAGGACACCGTCCCGCTGCGCCGCATCCTCAACGTCCCCAAGCGCGGCATCGGTGACCGCGCCGAGGCGATGATCGACGCCCTTTCCTCCCGCGAGAAGATCACCTTCCCGCAGGCCCTGCGCCGGGTCGACGAGGCGTACGGCATGGCCGCCCGCTCGGCCAACGCCGTCAAACGCTTCAACGTCCTCATGGAGGAGCTGCGCACGATCGTCGAGTCCGGCGCCGGACCCGCCACCGTGCTGGAAGCCGTCCTGGAGCGCACCGGCTATCTCGCCGAGCTCCAGTCCTCCACCGACCCCCAGGACGAGACCCGGATCGAGAACCTCCAGGAACTCGCCTCGGTGGCCCTGGAGTTCGAGCAGGACCGCGGTGAGGAGAATCCGGGCACCCTCTCCGACTTCCTGGAACAGGTCGCGCTGGTAGCCGACTCCGACCAGATCCCCGACGAGGAGGAGGACGGCGCCGGCGTCATCACGCTGATGACCCTGCACACCGCCAAGGGCCTGGAATTCCCGACCGTCTTCCTCACCGGCCTGGAGGACGGCGTCTTCCCCCACATGCGCTCCCTGGGCCAGACCAAGGAGCTGGAGGAGGAGCGCCGACTCGCCTATGTCGGCATCACGCGCGCCCGCGAGCGGCTCTACGTCACCCGCTCCACGATGCGCAGCGCATGGGGCCAGCCCTCGTACAACCCGCCCTCCCGGTTCCTGGAGGAGATCCCGGAAAACTACGTCGAGTGGAAGCGGAGGGGGCCCGCGACGCCGTCCGCCTCGATGGGCGGGCTGTCGTCGCGCGGCGGCGGTGGCGGCCTCGGCGGGGGTATCGGGTCCACGCTGTCGTCGGCGCGCGCCAAGGGCCCGAGCGGCTTCGCGACGCGCCGCACCTCGGACCGCCAGGTGGTCTCGCTGACGGTCGGCGACCGCGTGACCCACGACAGTTTCGGGCTGGGCACCGTCGTCGGCGTCAAGGGCAGCGGTGACAACGCCGAGGCGACCATCGACTTCGGCGGCGAGAAGCCCAAGCGGCTGCTGCTGCGGTACGCGCCGGTGGAGAAGCTCTAGTACGTGTCCGCGAAGTAGGGGTACGGCGGGTTCTCCCGGCTCTCCAGGCCCTCCCGGCGGTACGGCCGCCGGGAGAGGGCGTGGGTCCGGGAGGGGGCGTGGGTCCGGGAGGGGTGCGAGCGGCGCGGGCGCTCAGTCCGGGTCGAGGCCGTGGCTGCGCAGCCACGGAAGCGGATTTATCGCGGCGTCCCCGCCGGGCCGTACCTCGAAGTGCAGATGCGGGCCCGTGGAGTTGCCCGAGTTGCCCGAATAGGCGATCTGGTCACCGGCCTTGACCGACCCGGAGCGGATCTTGGTGCTGCTGAGGTGGCAGTACCAGGTCTCGGTGCCGTCGGGCGCGGTCACGATCGCCATGTTGCCGTAGGCGGAGTTCCACTGGGTACGCACGGTGCCGTCGGTGGCGGCCATGACGGGCGTGCCGTAACTGACCGGGAAGTCGATGCCGGTGTGGACGGACATCCAGTTCACGCCCGCCTGCCCGAAGAGTGCGCTCAGGCCGTGCTGGGTGACCGGCAGCACGAACTTCGGCCGCAGGGCCTCCTTGCGGGCCGCCTCCGCCGCGGCGCGCTTCTTCTCCAGGGCCTGGCGCTCCTTGAGGTCGATGCGCTCCTGGGTGCGGTTCGCCCGGTCGCCGAAGTCCCGCGCGTCGGCGCTGAGTCCGGCCAGCTGGGTATCGAGCTTCTTGTTGGCGGTGGCCGCCTTGACCGACCCGGTGTCCGCGGCGGCCTTGGCGGTCGCTTCGTCGTTCTTGTCGTCCCCGACGAACCCGGTGACGGAGGCGGCCGCGGCCGCGCACACCCCCATGACGGCCACCGAGGGGACCGCGACGGTCAGCAGCGCCGAGCGCTTGGCCGTACGGCGGCGGCCCCGACCGCGGACGGGCTTCCCCGGCGCCGGGCCGGCGACCCGCCGCGGGGACGGTGCCGGGGCGGTGACCGGCATGGCCTGCGTCATCGCGTCGGCGACCGCGGCGGCTTCGTCGGTGACCTCCGGCCCGACCGGGGCATCGGCCTCGAAACCGACGGCCCCGAACTCGGCGGTCTCGGAGGCGGCGGCCTCGGGGCCGGCGGCGCGGACCTCCTCGGCCCGGAACTCCTCGGTCCGGAACTCCGAGGCGTCGAACTCGGTGGTCTCGTACGACGACGGGCCGGCCTGGGCGGGGATCCCGGCGATCAGACCCTGGTCCGTGGTGCTCCAGATCGCGGTGGCCTCATGGCCGTCGGTGACGTGCCCGCCACCGAAAGCCTCGGCATCGTGTGCCACCGGAGCTTCCGCCCCGTACGGCTCGTACTGCGCGTACTCCTGGTACTGCTCCTGGTACTGCTCCTGCTCCTGGTGCTGCTGCGGGTACGGATCGTGGCCGGCGTGCCCGTATGCGGTGTGGGCGTAGGGGTCGTAGCCCTCGTACGTGCCGGTTTCGTAAGCACCGGTTTCGTGAGCGCCGGTCTCATAGGCGCCGGACTCGTACGTACCGGTGGCGTACGCGACGGCGTCGTACCCGCCGGCCGCTTGGCCATCTGCGCTGTAGGTGCCCGTGGTTGCGTAACCTGCGGTGCCGTATCCGGCGCCGTCGTAGGCGCCCGTCTCCCAGGTGCCGGTGCCGTAGGTGGGTGTGCCGTACCCGTCGCCGTGCGGCCCGCCGGTGTCGTAGCCGCCGGTGCCGTAGGTGTTCGGGTCGTAGGAGTGCGCGTCGTAGGCGCCGGTGTCGTAGCTGCCGCTGCCGCTGCCGTAGCCGCCGGCGTCGTACTGGCCCGTTTCGTACGAGCCCGGGAGCGAGCCGAAAAGGGGGTCGCCGTCGCCGTACTCGCCGTAGCCGGACGCGGAGTGCTGCTGCCCGTAAGAGTCATAGGCCGGGTAGCCCGATGGGTGACGGTTGTTCACCAACTTCTCTTTCGCCTCGGCAGCAGGAGAATTAGCGGCGACTGTACCCGGCGGTACGTGACGGCGACAATCTTCCACAGGTTTCCGACTCGGCGAGACCGGGCATTTGGCCGCCTTTCGGGAGCCCACATGCACGTTCTTGGCGCCTCGTTCGAAGTTTGTTCGAAGAAACTTCAAGATCGGATCGCAATCGGGCGCCGTTGCGGCGAGGTGTGCGATGCATTCAGGCCACCGAAATGACGTTTTCTGTGCCCTCTGCGCACCACCCCGCCGTCAATGCCTCACGTATTCCGGCCGCTACGGTGCCGTTGACCGGTAGCGCGAGATGTCCGACACCGGCGACATGCACGTTGTACGCGATCAAATCCGGGTGATCGATTCGGGCCGTCCGGGCCGGCACCATGATCTGATCGGCGTCGCTCCAGAAAGCGACGAACCGCGTCCGGCAATTCGGCGCAGGCAGCGCCAACTCCGCTATCACCGGAGAATCCGGCCGCAGTTGCCGGACGAGCGGATGCGCCGACATCAGGGGTGCGACGCGGGTGCCGGAGTGCGGGGTGCCGAGCGTGATGACCGTGCGCACGCGGGCGTCGCCGCCCAGCCGCTGGACGTAATAGCGAGCGATCAGTCCGCCGAGGCTGTGGCCCACGATGTCCACCCGGCGGTGGCCGGTCCGGGCGCACACGCCTTCCACATGGCGGCCGAGCAGCTCGGCGGCCTTGCGCAGATCGCAGGTCAGCGGGGAGTGGTTGAGTGCCTCGAGATGGCGCCAGCCGTGCCGGTGCAGTGTGCGGCGCAGCAGCACGAACACCGAGCGGTTGTCGACGAAGCCGTGGAGCAGTACGACGGGCGGGTGGGTGCGGCCCTCGGTCGGCAGCAGGGGCGGGGCGCCCTCGGCGGTGGCGGGGGGCTGGACGGGCTGTTCCTGGGAGATGCCGGTGGGGTAGAGGAGGAGATGGCCGGCGAGGACCGCCAGGTCCACGACGGCGCTGCGGAGGAGGAGGGGCAGGTTGGAGTGACGGGTGGGGGTCTGCATGGTCGACCTCCCGAAGGGCATACGGGAGGCGCGCCAAACGGCGCGGTGGCCCGGCTGCGGCTACTGGAGCGCCCGTCCGCGGCTGCACTCCGCCGTCCCGTGGCTCTGTGCGACACGCGGGACGCGGCGTGTGGTGAACGTGTCCCTTGTGTGATTTCCCCCTCGCCGGATGTCACGAAACGGCTGGGTACGGGATGCTGGGGATAACGTTCGTTCACGCTCGTGGCCGCCGATCGTGGCCGCGCGATCGATTGTCGGCTCGACGGCACCGTCCGGCGAGTGCCGTACTTGGCTTGGAGGCAGTGATGAGTGTGGCTCGGCAGGACGGAGCGCAAGCGGAGAGCCAGGGCACCGTGGGCCGGTCGGGGCCGATCCGGGTCGTGGTGGCCAAGCCGGGGCTGGACGGTCACGACCGGGGCGCCAAGGTGATCGCGCGGGCGCTGCGCGACGCCGGCATGGAGGTCATCTACACCGGCCTGCACCAGACCCCGGAGCAGATCGTCGGCACCGCCATCCAGGAGGACGCCGACGCGATCGGGCTGTCGATCCTCTCCGGCGCGCACAACACGCTGTTCGCGAAGGTGATCGCCCTGCTGGAGGAGCGCGACGCCGCGGACATCAAGGTCTTCGGCGGCGGCATCATCCCGGAGGCCGACATCGCCCCGCTCAAGGCGCAGGGCGTCGCGGAGATCTTCACCCCGGGGGCCACCACCGCCTCCATCGTGGAGTGGGTGAACGCGAACGTCCGGCCCTCGGCGGCCTGAACCGGCGACGAGCGGACGGCATACGGGGCCCGCGGGGTGGTGCGGGCCCCGTGCCGCTGTCATGACGGGGCGGGGGCGGTCGCGCCGCCCCGGGCGTCCGGGTCGGGCCCGGTGAGTTCGGCATGCATGACGGCGCGCAGGCGCAGCGTGCCGACCAGGCGCTGGAAGGCTTCGGACCAGTAACCGCCGGAGCCCGGGGAGGCGCCCTCCGGCTCGTCCGCGACGGCGGTGAGCATGTCCAGGCGATCTGCGGCGGCCGGGTCGAGACAGCGCTCCGCCAGGCCCATCACCCCGCTGAAGCTCCAGGGGTAACTGCCCGCGTCCCGGGCGATGTCGAGAGCGTCGACGACCGCGCGGCCCAGCGGCCCGGACCAGGGAACGGCGCAGACGCCGAGCATCCGGAAGGCGTCGGAGAGGCCGTGCGCGGCGATGAACTCCGCCACCCAGGCGGCGCGTTCGTCCCCGGGGAGCACGGTCAGCAGTCTGGCCGGATCCCGCGACGAACCGGCGGAGGCCACCTCGGTGGCCTGGGCCGGTGCGGCGGGCGCGCCCAGCAGCGCCCGCGCCCAGTCGGCGTCCCGCTGGCGCACGGCGGCCCGGCACCAGGCATCGTGCAGCTCCGACCGCCAGTTGTCGGCCACCGGCAGGGCCACGATCTCCGCCGGGGTGCGGGCGCCGAACTCCGCGCGCCAGCTCTTCAGCGGCGCCGCCTCCAGCAACTGGCTCAGCCACCAGGCCCCCTGGCCCCGCCCGGACGGCGGCTTGAGCACCACGCCGTCCCGCAGCATCCCCGCATCGCACTCCTGCGGCGCCGCGACGGTGATCACCGGTCCACCGGTGCGGTCCAGGCCGAGGTGGGCGCGGGCGCGCGCCGCCATCCGGGCGGCGAGCGCCGAGCCGGGCAGCGCGGAGAGCAGCACGGCGGCCGTGGCGCGGACATTGCGGCTGCGGTCGGACAGCGCCTCTTCGAGGAAGGGTTCGTCGGCCGCGGAGAGGCCCTCGCGCAGCGCGTCGAGGAACATCAGCCGGTCCTCGGCGCGCTCCGTGGCCCAGGTGGTGCCCAGGAGCGCGAGACCGGCGGCCGGGTCCCGGCGGCGCAGTCCGGTGAGTAGGGTGACCCGCTCCGCGAACAGGCCCTCCTCCCACAGGCGCCGCACGCCCTCGGGGTCATCGGGGCCGGGCACGGCCGCGGGCCCGCCGGTGCCCCGGAGGGCGAACTTCCAGTCGTCGTTGAGCCGGGCCAGCCACAGGGCGCGCGGACCCGCCAGGGCGAGCGCGGCGGGCCGCAGGTCCGTACGGGCGCGGGCGGCGTCCAGCAGCGCGGGCAGCAGTGCCCCCGGGGCGCGATAGCCGTGCTCCTGCGCGGCGGTGAGCCACTGGGGCAGCAGCTCCGTGAGATCGGGGGCGGTGCCGCGACGGCCGCCGCCGGTGTCGCCGCGGTCCGCGAGCAGCAGGGACAGCCGGCGCCGCGCGGCGGCCGGCAGCGCGGGCCGCGGGTCGGCAGCGGCCACGGCGGGCCGCTCGCCGGCCAGGGCGGGGCGCAGCGCGGCGCGGCGGCGGACCGTGCTCACGGCAGCCGCGTCCAGCAGCGCGGCCGCCGGGCTCCGCCCGGCCGACGGCGCCACCGGGGGCGTGCGCCGCTCCGTGCCGAGCAGGGCGGCGCTCACCAGGTCTTCCCAGGCGGCGGGGGCCTGCGTCGTCGGCGGGGTGCTCGTCATGGGGTCTCTCCAGAGGTCGGGCGGCGGGATACGGGGGAGGTCGGCGGCGCGGCCGGCCCGGCGGTCACAGGGACACCGGCGCGGGGTCCCAGGCGGTCAGCGGCAGGAAGCCGCGGTGACCGCACTCGCCGAAGACCGTGACCGGCGCGCCGCCCGATATGGCCGCCAGCTGCCACAGGCCCGTACGGCCCAGACACCGGGGATCGAGGGGGAGCGCCGGCTCCCCGTCGGCGTCGGCGAGTTGCCAGCCCACGCCGGCCCCCGGCGGGACGGGGGTGACATCGGCGAGCACCACCGGCCAGGAGTCCAGCCAGGGGTCGTCGCGCAGCGCGTCGCCGTACGCGGCCAGGGCGGCGTCGATGCCGCAGCCCGGCGGCACCGGGCCGGGAACCGCCGGGGTGTGCCGCTCGCCCAGGGCCGCGCGCAGCGGCCGGGCGCCCGGGTAGTAGGCCAGGTCCGCGTCGAGAACCAGGCCGGGTGGCAGGGCCGGCTCCAGGAGGCGCCCCGCGCCGCCGAAGGAGAGATGCAACGCCATCCGGCCCGTCCGCTCGCCCCGCAGGAAGATCCGGCGGCTGGTCAGCTTGCCGTCCTCGGTGTCCTGCTGGGCGAGCACCAGCCAGCGGTCCCGGACCGTCGTGGCGTCGGGCCCGGCCAGCAGGTCGGCAGCCTCCGTCGTCAGCCCGACGCGTGAGCGCACCGTCGCGGCGAGCGGGCCCGGCAGCCGCTCCAGGCCCAGGAAGCCCTGGTCGAGGAGGTGGAGCAGCGCGCACTCCGCCAGCAGGCGGGCCGGCCAGTCCGCCCCGGAACCGACCACCGACCCCAACTCCCGTACCCGGGAGGCGAGCCCGGGAGCCTGGGCGTCGACCATGCGCGCGGCGGTTTCGTCCCAGTGGCCGTATCCGGTGCCCTCGGCCGCGGCCAGGCCCGTACGCAGCAGGTCCTCCAGGCGCTGCTCCAGCTCCGTGGCGCCGGCACCGATCCGCTGCAGGCGGCGCTCCGCGCGCCGGGCGGCGGCCGCCGGGTCGGCCGGCGCGCGCGAAGCGGCGCCCTCGCCGGACGGTGCGCCCGCGACCCGGGCGGCCTTCTGCCGGCGGCCCGCCAGCCACTCGTCCGCCCACGGCGGCGGCTCCCCGGCCGCCACCGTGCCGGCGCCGCTCCCGGCCTCCCCCTCGCCCGCCCAGAGCAGCAGCAGTCCCAGTGCGTGCTTGCACGGGAACTTGCGGCTCGGGCAACTGCACTTGAAGGCGGGGCTCTCGGTGTCGATGACGGCTTGGTAGGGCTTCTTGCCGCTGCCCTTGCACAGGCCCCAGACCGCGCCCCCGTCCGTGCCCGACTCCGACCACGGGCCGGGCGCGGCGAGCTTGCCGCCGGCCTTGCGTGAGGCATCGTCAGGCGCCAGCGCGAGCACCTGATCCGTCGTCCAGCGTTCCCCCTGCGGATTCATGTCCCCGACGCTACGGGCCGCCACTGACAACGACCGTTGTGCATGGAGAAATGCCAGGTCAGGGTCGGTTTTTGAGGCGTTGTCAGTGGGGTGGTGCAGGGTTGTTCCCAGCAAGCGGCCGACGCGTTTCGCGGTGCGGTCCGCACACCTTGCGACGTCCATTCGCGACGAGGGGGAGCCATGTCCGAGAACCACACCCAGACAGCGCACGACGAGGCGTTGCGGCCGCACGCGGAGGACACCTTCGCGCACGAACTGCGGGCGCTCGCCGCGGCCGACGACCGGCCGCGGCCGGAGCGCTGGCGGCTCTCGCCGTGGGCGGTCGCCACCTATCTGCTCGGCGGCACACTCGCCAACGGCACGGTCATCACGCCCAAGTACGTCGGCCCGCGGCGGATCGTCGAGGTCGCGGTGACCACGCTCGCCACGGACCGGGCGCTGCTGCTGCTCGGTGTGCCCGGCACGGCCAAGACCTGGGTCTCCGAGCATCTGGCGGCCGCCGTCAGCGGCGACTCCACCCTGCTGGTGCAGGGCACCGCCGGCACCCCCGAAGAGGCCATCCGCTACGGCTGGAACTACGCCCAGCTGCTGGCCAACGGCCCCAGCCGCGAGGCCCTGGTGCCCAGCCCCGTCATGCGGGCGATGGCGCAGGGCATGACCGCGCGGGTCGAGGAGCTGACCCGTATCCCGGCCGACGTCCAGGACACCCTCATCACCGTCCTGTCGGAAAAGACGCTGCCCATCCCGGAGTTGGGGCAGGAGGTGCAGGCCGTCCGCGGCTTCAACCTGATCGCCACCGCCAACGACCGGGACCGCGGTGTCAACGACCTCTCCAGCGCCCTGCGCCGCCGCTTCAACACCGTGGTGCTGCCGCTGCCCGCGACGCCGGACCAGGAGGTCGACATCGTCTCGCGACGCGTCGAGCAGATAGGGCGTTCGCTGGACCTGCCGGCCGGGCCGGAGGGCATGGACGAGATCCGCCGTGTCGTCACCGTCTTCCGTGAACTCCGCGACGGCATCACGGCCGACGGCCGCACAAAGGTCAAGTCGCCCTCCGGCACGCTCTCCACGGCCGAGGCCATCTCCGTGGTGACCAACGGGATCGCCCTGGCGACCCACTTCGGGGACGGAGTGCTGCGCCCCGGGGACGTGGCTGCGGGCATCCTGGGCGCGGTCGTCCGCGATCCGGCCGCGGACCGCGTCGTATGGCAGGAGTACCTGGAGGCCGTGGTGCGCGAGCGCGACGGCTGGAAGGACTTCTACCGCGCCTGCCGCGAGGTGAGCGCATGACCTCCGGGAGCGGGGCGGGGCCGGTGCTCCTCGGGGTCCGGCACCACGGCCCCGGCTCCGCGCGGGCGGTGCGCGCGGCCCTGGAACAGTCCGCGCCCCGGGCCGTGCTGATCGAGGGCCCGCCCGAGGCGGACGAGCTGGTGCCGCTGGCCCTGCGCAAGGACATGCGACCGCCGGTCGCGCTGCTCGCCCATGTCCAGGACGACCCCGGTCGCGCGGCGTTCTGGCCGCTGGCCGAGTTCTCCCCCGAGTGGGTGGCGCTGCGCTGGGCACTGGAACACGACGTCCCGGTCCGCTTCATCGATCTGCCCGCTGCGCACTCCCTGGCCATGGCGGCGGCGGACGAAGCCCGCGCCGAGGAGAAGGCCCGGGCGGCCGAAGAGGCCGAGCGGGCGGCGAAGGCCGGGGAGGCCAGGGGGACCGCAGCGGCGGAGGGCGCCGACGGGCCACCGGTCGATGCCGCCGACGTCCGGGTGGACCCCATCGGCGTGCTCGCCGAGACCGCCGGTTACGACGACCCCGAGCGCTGGTGGGAGGACGTCGTCGAGCACCGCGGGCCCGGCGGACCGGGCGCGGACGCGCTGGCGCCGTTCGCGGCGCTGGCCGAGGCGATGGGCGCGCTGCGCGAGGTGTACGGCGACGCCGGACATGACCGTGACCCGGTGCGTGAGGCCCACATGAGGCTGCGACTGCACGCCGCGCGGCGGGAGTTCGGCGACGACATCGCCGTGGTGTGCGGCGCCTGGCATGTCCCCGCGCTGGCCCGCCGCAGCACCGTGGCAGCCGATCGACGGCTCCTCAAGGGCCTGCCCAAGGCGAGGACGGCGGTCACCTGGGTGCCGTGGACCCACCGCCGGCTGGCCCGACGCAGCGGCTACGGAGCCGGAATCGCCGCGCCCGGCTGGTACGGCCACCTCTTCAGCTCCCCCGACCGCCCCATCGAACGCTGGATGACCAAGGTCGCCGGGCTGCTGCGGGAAGAGGACTACGCCGTGTCGTCGGCGCACGTCATCGAGGCGGTACGGCTCGCCGAGGGCCTGGCCACGGTGCGCGGCCGCCCGCTGGCGGGCCTGACGGAGGCCGATGACGCGATCCGGGCCGTCATGGGGGACGGCTCCGACGCCCCGTCCTCGCTGATCCACGACCGGCTGGTGGTCGGGGACGTACTCGGCGAGGTGCCCGAGGACGCCCCGGCGGTCCCGTTGCAGCGGGACCTCGCCCGCAGCCAGCGGTCGTTGCGGCTCAAGCCGGAGGCGCTGGAACGGGAGAGGGAGCTGGACCTGCGGAAGGAGACCGACGCCGGGCGCAGCAGGCTGCTGCACCGGCTGAGGCTGCTCGGCATCCCCTGGGGCGAGCCCACCCGCTCCCGGGGCAGCACCGGCACCTTCCGGGAGACCTGGCTGCTGCGCTGGGAGCCCGAGCTGTCCGTACGCGTCGCCGAGGCCGGGATCTGGGGCACCACCGTCGTGTCGGCGGCCACGGCCAAGGCGGCGTCGGAGGCCGTGGGCGCGGGCACGCTCGCCGAGGTGACGGCGCTCGCCGAGCACTGCCTGCTCGCCGAACTCCCCGACGCCCTGCCCGTGGTGATGCGGGCCCTCGCGGACCGCGCGGCGCTGGACGCGGACGTCGGCCATCTCGCCCAGGCGCTGCCCGCCCTCGTCCGGTCCGTCCGCTACGGCGATGTGCGCGGCACGGACGGCGCGACGCTGCGGGAGGTGGCGCTGGGTCTGGCCGAGCGGGTCTTCGTCGGGCTGCCGCCGGCCTGCGCCGGGCTGGACGCCGACGGCGCCGCCGAGATGCGCGGCCATCTGGACGCCACCCACCAGGCCGTCGGCCTGCTCGGCCGGCCGGACGACGGCGACGCCCGGCCGGAGGACGGCACCGCGGACCTGCGGACCCGGTGGGCCGGGGTGCTGCGGGCGGTGAGCGGGCGCGACACGGTGCCCGGGCTGATCCGGGGCCGGGCGACCCGACTCCTTCTGGACGACGGCCGGTTGGACGACGGGGGAGCGGAGCGGCTGATGGGCCTCGCCCTCTCGGCGGGCACCGCGCCCGCCGATGCCGCCGGATGGATCGAGGGCTTTGTCGGCGGCGGCGACGGCGGCATGCTGCTGGTCCACGACGCACGGCTGCTCGCGCTCGTCGACGGCTGGCTGACCGGAGTGCCGGACGCCGCGTTCACGGACGTCCTGCCGTTGCTGCGCCGGACCTTCGCCGAGTACGACTCCGGGGTGCGGCGCACCCTGGGCGAGCTGGTCCGCCGCGGCCCCGCCCGGACGACCCGCCACCCGGCCGGCGGCACCGCGGACGTCGCGGCCCCCGGGTTCGGCCCCGGCCTGGACCGCGACCGCGCCGCCGCCGTGCTCCCCACCCTGCGCCTGCTGCTGGGGACGGGACCGGACACCTTCGGGGACACCGCGCGCCCCGCCGGCCGAGCCACCCGACGACCGGACAACGACCTCACGGGGGTGCCGACATGACCAGTACGACGACGGGCACGGTGACGACGGACGGGACGAGGGACGGGACGACGGACGTGACCACGAGAGACGCGCCCACGGCGACCGATACGCCCACGGTCGGTACGGCGGGCACCGAGGCCGAGCGGCTGCGCCGCTGGCGGCTGGTGCTCGGGGGCGGCGGTGCGGACGGCACCGGATGCGAACTGCGGGGCCGGGACGCCGCCATGGACGGGGCACTCGCCTCGCTCTACGGCCGTGGACAGAGCGACAAGGACGAGTACACGGGTCGCCGTTCGGGCGGACTGGGCGCCTCGGCGCCCTCCGTGGCGCGCTGGCTCGGCGACATCCGCACGTACTTCCCCTCCTCCGTGGTGCAGGTGATGCAGCGGGACGCCATCGACCGGCTCGGCCTGAACAACCTGCTGCTGGAGCCGGAGATGCTGGAGGCCGTCGAGGCCGACGTGCATCTGGTGGGCACCCTCCTCTCGCTGAACCGCGTCATGCCGGAGACGACCAAGGAGACCGCGCGCGCCGTCGTCCGGAAGGTCGTCGAGCAGCTGGAGAAGCGGCTGGCGACCCGCACCCGCGCCGTCCTGACCGGGGCGCTGGACCGCTCGGCGCGGATCAACCGCCCCCGCCACCGGGACATCGACTGGGACCGCACGATCCGGGCCAACCTCAAGAACTACCTCCCCGAGCACCGCACGGTCGTCCCGGAGCGGCTGATCGGTTACGGCCGGGCCGCCCAGTCGGTCAAGAAGGAGGTGGTCCTGTGCATCGACCAGTCCGGCTCGATGGCCGCCTCGGTCGTCTACGCCTCGGTGTTCGGCGCGGTGCTGGCCTCGATGCGGGCCATCGACACCCGGCTCGTCGTCTTCGACACCTCGGTGGTGGATCTGACGGACCAGATCGACGACCCGGTCGACGTCCTCTTCGGGACCCAGCTCGGCGGCGGCACGGACATCAACCGTGCGCTCGCCTACTGCCAGTCCCGCATCACCCGCCCCGCCGAGACCGTCGTCGTCCTCATCAGCGACCTCTACGAAGGCGGTATCCGCGACGAGATGCTCAAGCGGGTCGCCACGATGAAGGCGGCCGGCGTGCAGTTCGTGACGCTGCTGGCCCTCTCCGACGAGGGCGCGCCCGCCTACGACCGGGAGCACGCCGCGGCGCTCGCGGCCCTGGGCGCACCGGCGTTCGCCTGCACACCGGACCTCTTCCCGGACGTGATGGCGGCCGCCATCGAGAAACGTCCGCTGCCCATACCGGACATGGCGGAGCAACGGTGACAGGAGCGCCGCGGGGACTTGCGTGACACCTGGCAGGTCGTGCAAGGATCAGCCCCATCGCTCGATCGCCCGCGACGAGAGTGACAACCAGGCCGCGCCTTTGCGCGCCTCGGTGTCCCCGTCCGTATGGGAAGGTCCCCTCCTTGTCCGCTGTGCTCGTTCCGCCTGCCGCCGTGCGCCTGCCGCGCACGGTGGCCGCGCGGCGTGCGCTGCTGGCGGGGCTCTTCCTGGTGGCGTTCGTCGCGCTCGGCATCGCCTTCGGTACCGGCGCGCACGCCGACGACCGTACGGACGCCCAGGCCCTGACCGGGGTGTCGTCCCCGGCCCGGACCGCGTCCGAGGCGACCACCGCGGACCGGCTGGCCGGATCCCGCGCCGAGGCCGCGCGGCAGGGCTCGGCGGCCGACGCCGAGCTCACCCGGCACACGCACGACGCCTCCGCGACGGTGGCCAGGGCCGTACGGCCCGCCGCCGAGCGGACCGCTCCGGTCACCGACCCGATCACCACGCCGGTGTCCGGCGCGGTACGGGACATCGGTGACGCGGTCGGCGAGGCGCTGCCCGTGCACCTCCCCGCCGGGGAGCGGTCGGGACGGCCCGGCAACGGCACCACGCCCGAGCACGGCAACCGACCGCACCACGCACAGCCGACCGGTGCGCGGACCGTCGGCCCGGCCGACGGCGCCGCGGCGACGCACCCGGCGCACTGCACCGACGGCCCGCGGCAGGTGGTCCAGCACTCCCGGACCACGCTGCACGAGCACCGCGACCAGGGACACCACGGCCTTCCCGGCCAGTTCCCGCAGGGCCCCGTGGCGCCCGCCCAGCACACCGCGGGCGACGGTCACGACCCCCGGGGCGGGAGCCTGCACGCCGCCGCCCCGGCGGACCCCACGCGCTTCCGGCTGCTGCCCGGTGGCGTCCGCACGGCCGATGGCGCTCCGACGCGTCGGCGTGCCGAAGACATCCTCGAATTCCCCGGCTAGGGCAGACCGCTCCGCGTCTGTATCACCGACCTGCCGCGCGGGGGCGGGACAGGTCTGCCCTTACACCCCCTGAATTCGAAGGACTTCCTCACCATGAGCTCGAACATTCGCCGTTCCATCGTCGTTGCCGCCGCCGCCACCGGTCTGTGGGCCCTGGGCTCCGTCGCGGCCAACGCCGCCGAGCTGCCCGCCACCGGCGACCTGCCCGTCGCCGGCACGGTGAGCGACGCCGCGAAGCAGCTCCCGGCCGGCAAGGTGACCGGGACCGCCGAGAAGGCGGCGGGCACCGTCACCGGGACGGCCGAGAAGGCAGCCGGCACGGCGACCGGTGTCGTCGGCGGCGGTGTGTCCGCCGACCGGCTGCCCACCGGCAAGCTGCCGCAGGCCGGCGCGCTCGACGGCGTGCGGAAGCTGGTGGGCGGCGCCGGTGTGCCGGACGCCGGCACCGCCGACCTGCGCAAGGCCGCCGAGGTCAAGAAGGCCCCGAAGACCGCTGAGAAGGCCGTCAAGAAGGCCGCCAAGAAGGCTGCCGACCTCGGCAAGGCCGGTCAGCTGCCCGCCGTCACGCTGCCCGCCGTCCCGAACCTGTCCGGCGTCCCGGCGCTGCCCGCCGCCCCGGGGGTCCCCGCCGCCGACCTCGACGGCGTGACCAAGGGCCTGCCCAAGGCCCCCGCGCTGCCCAAGGTGCCCGGCTCGGCCGGCAACCTGCTGGCCGCCGTCGCCGGTGCCGGCGTGCGTCCCGAGCAGCTGACGCAGCAGGCTCAGGGCGCGCTGGCCACCACCCGTCCGACCGTCGACAACGCCGCCGCCGACGTGCTGCCGCCCGTCGCCCGCCGGGTGGTCGTCAAGGTCGTCCCGGTCGCCCAGAACACGGTCGGCGGCGCCGGTCGGCTCGCCGGCGACGCGGCCGCGCAGGCCACCCCGTTCACGGTGTCCGTCGGTGCCCGTGCGCAGGTCCTCGTGCAGGGTGTGACGAGCCAGGCCACCCCGTTCGCACAGGGCGTCGTGTCGGACGCGACCCCGTTCGCGCAGGGCCTGGTCACCGTGGTCGCGGCCGACGGACGGCGCATCGCCACCGACGCCGCCGCCGGTGCGCAGGGCGTCTCCCCGGTGACCGTTCCCGCCGTCCCCGCCGTCCCCGCCGTCCCCGCCGTTCCCGCCATCCCGGCCGTGCCCGCCGTTCCCGCCGTGCCGGCCGTGCCCGCCGTCCCGGCCGCCGGTCTCGGCGACCTGACCGACGCCGCCAACATCCCGGCCCTCCCGGTGCTCCCGGTCCTCCCGGCGCTGCCGAAGCTGCCCGTCCAGGGCGTCTGAACCCCTCCGGCCGGAACCCCCGGCCGGTAGGCGGCCCGGCCCCGACCGCCTCGGCGGAGGCGGACGGAGCGGGCCACTTCACCACCCGCCGGACGACACCGGATCGCACCGGTCACCTCCGGCGCCCGTGAACGGCCGGGCGGTTCTCTGTGGGGGAGAACCGCCCGGCTTTCGGCGTTCCGCGACGGACCCGCGGCGGACGCTACGAGTTGGGCACCCGCAGCCGCTCCCAGCTGACCCGGCCCGGCACCCCGTCCGCGTCCTTCCCGGAGAACCCGAGCTTGCGCTGCCAGGCCGCGTACGACTTGCGGTGCGCTTCGTTCCAGTCCGGGCCGGGCGTGCCCCGGTAGTGGCCGCAGCCCTCGTCCGCCAGCCGCTTGCCCATCGCCGCGATCACCGCGCTGCGTTCGCCCGAGCGGAAGAAGCCGCCACCGGGGAACGGCTCGTAGGGCGGGTACTCCGGCTTCGGCGGCAACGGCCGGCCGCCGCCGTCCCCGTCGGTGCGGTCGCCCTCGACGTCCGCCGGGGCCTTCGCCAGCCGTCCCTTGATCCGGTCGCGCAGGCCGTCCATCGTGAAGCCGCGCGGATCGACCTTCCCCGGCTGCCACTCCTTGTGGCCGATCACCGAGCGCTCGCTCCACTCGTGCGCCCGGCAGATCGCCGCCGACACCTTCTCGATCGCCAGCCGCTGTTCCGCCGGCCACGGATCCTTGCCGTCACCGAGGTTGATGCACTCGAAGCCGTAGAAGTGGCGGTTGCCGTCGGTGTCGGCGGCGTTGTCGGGCGGCAGTTCCCGCTCGTCGACCACCGCCTCCAGGACGTCGCGGTCGCCGAGCCCGGCGTGGTTGGCCCGGCCGTTGCCGACGAGATGCACCTCGCCCTGCTTGTCGATCACGCCGTGGCACAGCGGCCCCGGAAGATCGGAGCGGCCGTCGTAACACAGGTCCACGGAGCTGTCGGTGCCCTCGGTCGCGGTGTGATGGATCATCACTCCGTTCACCGGGCCCCAGCTGCCCTTGGAATTCCGGTTGTGCGTGCGCCAGCTACGGACCTCGTGGACGGTCAGGCCCTCCGCGCGCAGCGCTTCCAGGAGCCGGGTCGCGGTCAGGGGGGTGGCCATCAGCCCTGCCCTCCTTCGTCGACCGCGGCTTCGGCCGCGGCGGTCGTCTGTGAGCGGCTCGCCGCCGGCGCGGACTCTCCCCCACCCGCCGGCCCGGCGTCGTACGTCTCCTCGTCCCGGGCCCGGGCCTCCGCCTCCAGCGCGGCGTCGTCGGCCGCCGGGACGGCCGCCGACAGCGGCCGGAACGCCAGCCGCAGATCGGGCATCGCCTGCTCGCCGTGCACCCAGGCCAGCGGCGCGTGGTGCACCGCGACCCCGGCCGGGTACTGCAACAGCGGGCGGCGCGCCGCGTCCGCCGGCCACTCCACGCTCCCGGTGGCCGTACGGGCCGGGATCAGCCAGAAGTCGCCGGTCCGGTAGGTGCCGCCGGCCGCGAAGTAGACCTCGACGCCGTCCTCCAGGGGCAGCCAGCCGCCCTCCTCGACCGGTAGCGCGCCGTGCGTGAGCCGCCCGCCCCGCCCGCCCCGCCCACTTCGCCCGGCCTGCCGGGCGCCGCCCTCGCGGTGGTCCCAGCGGCGCAGATACGGATGCAGCTCGGGCCGCCGCCCGACGCCCGGCGCCGGCTCGTCCGAGAGGCGTACCCGCCGGCCCGGCAGGTCGAGCTCCTCCACCCGCAGCAGCGGCAGCGCCTCGCCCCGGCTCGCGGTGGCGGTGTCCACGAACTCGACCAGGTCCCCGACGTTCAGATCCAGCTTGTCGTCGTTGCCCAGTGTCGCCAACTTGGCCCAGGCGCCGTCCAGTTCATCGACCGGGAAAGTGACGGAACCGTTCTCCCGGGACCATTTGAACGTGGCGTCCCGCGCACCGCCCGCGTCGTGCACCTCGACCCGGTAGAGCTGGTTCTCCGGACCCCGGTAGCGGGCGTCCGGGCGGACCAGGCACGGGTCGTCGTCCGCCTGGTCCGGGCGCTCGCTGCGTGCCGCCAGGCGGGAGGCGGGGGTGGACGCCTTCCGTGCCCAGTCGTCGAACGCCTTCCGGATCTCGTCGATCGACGGGTCGTCGCCCTCCAGGCCCAGTTCGGTGCCCGGCAGGGCCAGCACCTGCCACACCACCTTGGCGCGGGCCGCGGTGTCCGGCAGGGCCGAGCCCAGCGCCACCTCGCGCAGCACCGGGTCCTCGGCGGCCGTGACGGACCGCTCCCACACCTTCAGATAGGCGAGGTACGGGAACTGGGCGGGCAGCCGGTCGCCGGGCCGCTCCGGGTCGCGGAAACCGTCCGGCTGGTCCCAGTACGTCCAGGTGACGGGCGCCGCGGTCGGCTCGCCCGCGTCGTCGGCGCCGTCCGGGCCGTCCTGCTCGGCCGCCCCCGCCCCCGACGCCGCGGGCACCGGCACGCCGGGCTGCGGGCGGGTAGCGTCGCACAGGATGCCGTCCACGTAGTAGCGGCCGCCGCCGATGACCAGGTCGTCGAGCTCGCGACTGCCGCCCCGCAGGTCGATCCGGAAGCCGGTGGCGCCGCTCGGCCCGCCGTGCCCGCCGATCAGATCGGCGGCGAGGGTCCGGGCCTGGAACAGCTGGATCGCGGTCTGCTCATTGGCGTCGGCATCCAGCTGGACACGGCCCTGCTGGGCGATCACGGCGGAGTAGTGGCGCTCCGGGCGGTGGGTGAGGCGCGAGAGATCAGCGTGCATGGAAGGGGTCCCCCTCGTACGGGATGTCGCGGTGATCGGTGGGCATGGGTGGCTGGTTCGGTTCGGCGCGGCGTCGCGTCATGTCACGAACACGATCCCCGCGTCGGTACCCGCCGGGGTGTACTCCGCGAGCCGGGCCCGCAGACTGTCCTCCCGCTGCGGCTGGTAGAGGTCGTGGTACGCGCCCATCTCGGCCCCGTCCTCCGCGCCCCGCCGGATCTCCTGCGCGCAGCCCGCCGCCAACTGGCAGTACCACGGCGTCCCGTAGCGTTCGCCGCGCAGCAGCGGCCGCACCCGGGCGGCGTCCTCGGGCCCCGCCAGGTCCGGCTGGCAGCGGTGGCGGCGTGGGGTGCGCGACCCCGGCGGTACGTAACTGAACCGCAGGCAGCCGATGCCGCGCCGGGCGACGTGCAGCCGCCCGGTGAAGACGCTGTTCTCGGCCAGCTCCACCGCGTGGGTGTGCACCTCGCCGATGACGGTCGTGCGGTGCGCGTACAGCACCGCGTGCGCATGTCGGCAGTCCGGCGCCGACAGTGCCGCACGGTCGTGCCCGGTGGCGTCCAGGATGCTGTCGCGCAGATGGATCGGCAGTGGGTCGGTGCCCACCTCGTCGCCGATCACCTCGATGGTGCCCAGGACGGTCCGGTCGATCTCCACGCACACGGTCGTCCGGTCCAGGACGAGGCTCGGCTCCTCCGGGGAGTGCGGCGCGCACTGCGGCTCCAGCGACCAGCCCGGCACCAGCGTGCAGTGCCGCAGGACGAGGGAGCCCATCGGGCCGGTGACGTTCAGCCCCCGACCGGTCACCAGCAGCCCGTCCAGCACCATCCGCGGCCGCTCGCCCGGTGCGCAGTCGGCCTCCCTGGCCCGGATGTTGAGCGCATCGGGCCGGTTGCTGTACCAGTCGAGGAGCCGGATGACGGGCCGGGTGCCCTCGGCGGCACGCAGCGCCAGCCGGTCGCCGGGGTCCAGGTCGAAGTCCAGCTGCTCCTGGTAGGCGCCGCTGTGGGTGATCTCGATGATCCCCTCGGGGCCGCACCGCCCGGCCCGCCGGTCGTGCTGCCAGGCGCCGTACGCGTCCATGATCCGGTGGAACGGCCGGCCCGGCCCGACCTGGTACACGGCCGCACCCGCGGCCGTCACCTCCCCCCGACCTTCGACCGGGGGGACCTCCCGCCCGCTTCGCTCGCGCGCGTACTCGCCGCCGCCCAGCTCGTCCCCGAACCCGTAGTGGTAGTCCACCCACACGCCCTGCCGGGGTGCCGAACGCGAGCCGAACGCCATCCGGCCCAGCTCCGGATCGACCGCGATCTGTCCGCGCCGGGGCCGGTAGCGCCAGTCGCTCAGGTCGGCGACGACGATGTCGGACAGCGGGACGGGGGTGTCGTGCCCGTCCCGGCGGATGACGAAGCTCTTGCCCGGCCCGTAGTAGTCGGCGAGCCGGTCGTGCAGCCGGCGGCGCCGGATCGCGGCCGGGACGTTGTCGAGCGCGGCGATGTGCGACGCGGACGGCTCCGGCTCCGGCCGGGTCACCAACGCCGTGTCATTGCCCAGGATCGAGAAGGTGTAGAGGCTGCGGGCCCGGTCGATGCAGTACGCGGGCGCCCGGGTCACCGGGTACGGCTTCAGCCGCCAGACGAACAGCCCCACCCCGGCCGGGGTGTAACCCCCCTGCCTGCGCGCGGAGTCGACCCGTCGCACGTCCACCGTGCGCGGCACCGTCCCGAACGGCCCGTCCGCCAGATCCAGCGCCGCCCCGTCCCGTACGTCCACCAGCCTGCCGCGCCCGAGCCGCCGCGCGTTCGCGGCCTCGGTGCCCGACCCGTACAGCTTCACCGGCTGCTGGTGCGCGACAAGTCGGGAGAACTCCACCGCCCGCGCCGGCCATCCCGCCACCGACTCCGACAGCTCCTCCAGCAGCGCGAGGGTGCCCTTGCGCCGCCGGTTGCCGACGGTGGCCGCCACGTCCCGGCGGGGCGCCAACGCCTCGGCCAGCCGCCGCCGCGAGGAGTCCGGCAGCCCGCCGTCCCGCAGCCCGGTCGCCGGCACCCGCTCGTACCCGGGCAGGGGGCGGTAGCCCACCAGGTCACCGATATAGGGCAGCACCCACTCGGCGGCGCTCTCCACGAACCAGTCGTCGTACTGCTGGGCGACCCCGTCGCGGACCCGGTCCACCTGCTCGGCGATCACGGCCAGCAGCGCCCGCAGCGGCTCGCCGTTCTCGGCGTCCCGCAGCCGGTGCCACTGCGGCAGCAGCTCCGCGAGCCCGTCCGGCTCCCTGGTCGTGCTCATCGGGTCACCTCCGTGAGGATCAGCGTGTCCTCGACCTGTGGCGAGAACAGCGCGAGCTGGGCCGGCCGGATGCCGCGGAACACGCAGACCGCGCGTCCCTCGGCCAGCGGCCGGGTGTCGGTGATGTCGGGGTTCAGGCGCAGGAGTTCGGCCAGCGCGAGGCCGTACCGCGCGGCGACGGCGGACAGGGTCTCGCCGCCGTCCGCCGTCACCTCGTGGATCCGCTCCTCGTACCGGCCGAGCCGGGACGCCACCGAGCCGCTCGGCGGTGCGGCGAACCGCTCCGCCAGAGAGGAGAGCTCGGCCGGGGTGACGGACGCCGGGACACCCGTGAAGGCATCCACATCCACGTAATCGACCCCCGCTACGGACTGGGCCGCGGCCAGCACCTCCGACAGCTGCGCCGGCTGCCCCAGCTCCCGACCGTCGTAGCCGAGCCGGGCCAGCAGGGCACGCCGCACCCGCGGTTCGACCAGCGGCCAGGCGTGGTCCGGCGCCACCTTCACCCGCGCCGCGCACAGCAGCACCACCGGCTCACGTACGTCCACCCGGACCGGCAGCCGGGCATCGCCGTACTCGGCGAGCGAGGACCGCAGCGCCCGCAGCACCTCCGCGTCCGGTGCGATCGGAATGTCGTCCACCCCCGCGACCGTCACATGCAGCACCTTCCGCCGCCCGTCGTGGAGTTCGCGGGCCGAGGCCCGGCCGATGCCCGCCCGGGAGCGCGCGAAGTCCTCGTAGTCGCGCAGCGAGACCAGCCGGTCCAGCGCGGAGACCGCGAGCGGGACGGTGCGCCGCGTCAGGCCGGGGCCGTCGGCGTCCGCGCCGCCGGTCGCCGGCTGCGGGTTGGTGACGCCGGTGACGCCCAGCGGCCGGGTGATGGCCTGCGTGATGCGGTGCGCAGGGACGTTGGCGGCCTGCCCGGTGCCGAAGCGGTAGCGGGCCCGGACGTTCTCGTGTCCGGTGGGCAGCCGGGCGCCGTGCGTCCCGTCGCCGAAGGTCACCGTCGTACGGCTTCCCCCGCTCCCGGCTCCGCTCGACCGGGAGGTGCCCCCATCCGCGGCGCCGAGCACGTACACCCGCTCGCGCGGGCCGCGCCCGGCCAGGCTGTCGACCGGGTGCCACAGCAGCCCGTCCACCCGGATCTCCAGCTCGGGCGTGGCGCCCAGGGGATTGTCCGCGGGCAGCCAGGTCAGCGGGGACTGCCACAGCGCGAACGTCTGGTGCGCGCGGTTCGCGTCGCCGCTGCCCAACGGCTCGTCCCGGAGCTCGCCGTGGGTGGCGGCCACGACGTTGCCCTGGATGCGGACGGTGTCGCGGCGGTAGCGGTAGGCGAGGTCGGCGGTGAGGGTGAGCGTCGTATGGACGTGATCGCCCGGCAGGTCGGGATCGAGGCGCTGGTCGACGGCGGCGATCACCGCCAACTCGGTGCCCCGGACCCCGGCCGAGCCCGGGATGTCGGTGCGCTCGCCGGAGACGACGAGGTGCCGGCCGGGCAGCAATCCGTCGTAGAGCAGGCCCAGTTCGAGTTCATTGCCGTGCACGTCCTCGCCCAGCGGCTCCTCCGCCATCCGCAGCGGCTGCCCGCCCGCGTGCACGGTGGTGTCGCGGATCGCCGAGAGCGTCACGTCGTGCGCGTCCAGCCAGGGGTCGGCCAGGGTCAGTTCGGTGCCCCGGCCGGTGATGCCGTAGTTGGTGTACGCGGCGGTGCGCACGGCCGTGACGCGGGTCGTGACGAACGCCAGCTTCTTGTCGCCGGGGATGCCGTCCGGGCCGTCCGCTCCCTTGCGGGGGCGCTGGATCACGACCCAGCCGCCGACCGTGATGCCGTCCTGGACCGACTCCAGCGGCAGCACATAGCGATTGGCGGGCGGCGGGACCGTCGCGATGCCGATCTCGACGGACGGCGGTTCGCTGCCCGGGGCGCGGCGCACGGTCACCTCGTACTCGCCGTGCCGGATCTGCCGAGCCTCGCCCGGGGCGAGGTGCCACTCCTTCGTCTCGCCGTTGTGGATCGCGACCTGGATCCTTCCGTTGTCGTCCGGCCGGGACACGAACAGGGTGCGCTCGGGCAGGCCGGAGAGCAGCCGGGCGGTGACCCCGGCCTCCTGCGAGTCGGCCGGGCGGCGGCCCAGCCAGCTCAGGTCGTGGTCCTGGGCCACGTGGGTGGACAGCTCCACCCGCCCCGGGCCGAAGTCGAATGCGGTGTCGGACGGCAGGTTCTCGGTGCGCTGCACCGAACTGCCGGTCTCGGTGTGCTGGAACTCCGCCTTCACCGGTACCCGCCCGGCCGTGTCGAACAGGACCCGCACGCCCGTCAGGACGCCGCCGGTCAGCGGCCAGTCGGACTGCCGGATGACGCGGCCCTTGTCGTCCTGCACGGGCTTGAGCGGTGCGGTCGACCCGAAGGGGGCGGACGTCACCCGCATCGCCAGCAGCGCGCGCAGCGCGGCGGGCACCTCGGGCGCGGCCTGCCGCCACGCCGCGTACATCCCGTCGGCCAGCCGCGGATCCAGCGCGGACAGCAGCCGCGCGGTCAGGTCGGAGCCGGGCCCGAACAGCCGGCCCGGGTCGCGCGAGACGGCCCGCGCGCCGGACGGCGGGCGGACCACGCTGGTGCGCAGCGCGGGCAGTACGGCGCCGAGCGCCCGCAGCGCGGCGGAGGTCTCCGGTGCCCGCCCCGCCGCCTTCGGCCCGGCAGGTACGCTCCGCGCGGGCGCCAAGTCCGAAGCACGCTCGCGGAGTTCACCGACCACCGCCGCCAGCTGCTCGAACCAGGCCGACACCGCCTCGTACGCCTCGGCCAGCACCTGCGCCTCGGCCAGCCGCTCGTGCGGGGCGGCGAGCCGCTCGGCGAAGGCCGCGGGCGTCGTGATGCCGTCCAGGTCCTTGCGGAGCGGCGCCAGCACCTGCGCGTCGAAGGTGGCGATCAGTTTGCTGACCGGCCGCGGGTTCGGGGTCTGCGGGGTGGGCGGTCCGGGCTCGTCCGGGTCGTCGGGGTCCCCGCCGTCCGCCGGCTCGGTGATCCACTGCCGCAGCTCGTCCACCAGCTCCTTCAGGGTGGGCGGCGCGGACTGCGGCAGCCCGATGGCGGTGAGGTCCTCCTCCCGGTCGGTGCGGACCTTCGCGACGGGCAGCAGCAGCTGCTTGTTCCCGAAGTCGAAGAGCAGCTGGTCACCGGTCTGCAGGGAGGTGGAGGTGCCGGAGACGTACAGCTCCGAGCGCTGGGCCAGATCCTCGGGCGTGATCAGGGCCGGGCGGCGCCTGCGCACCGTCAGCTCGTTCCACGCCCAGCGGGCGGTGAGGTCCTCACCGGTCTCGAAGGTCTGCGACTCCTCGCCGGTCGCGGCGGGCACGCTGTGGCTCCGCGCGCCCCGCGGGATGACCACCGGCAGGTCCTCGGCACGCGGGTCCTTGTCCATGGTGTACGCGAGATGGGTGTCGGCGGCGACGCCCGGCCGCGGCCGGTGGCCCACCAGCCGCCCCAGCAGGGCCAGCGACCGGTGTGCGTTGGCGGTCCGCAGATAGCCCTCGTCCGCGATCCGCTCGGAGTGGAACGTCAGGACGTCACCGAGGACCGCCCAGGCGTCGAGCAGGCCGATCGCCGGGTCGTCCGGGGTCCGTACGGTCAGGCCGCGCAGCGCCGGATAGGCGGGCGAGGCGAGCCGGTCGAGCATCCCGGCCAGGAACGAGCCGTAGTCGCCGACGCGGTAGTCGAGGGCCGTGCGGCCCGGAGGGTTGTGGAGGGAGTCGGGGGCGCGTCGCTCATCGCTCGTGCCGCCCCCGCAGCCGCATCCGCACGTACCGGCATTCATCGGGCACCCCCGAGCTCGATGACCAGCCGGCCGTTCTCCGGCCGGTCCGGGTCGTTGTCGCACACGGCGATCTCCAGCGGGCCGAGCCGCAGCACACCGTCCTCCAGTGCTCTGTCGTCGAGGGTGTCGACGCTGTCGATGCGCTCCTGGGAGAAGAGCCGTTGCAGCCTCGTCACCCGTACGCTCCGCACGCCCGGCACCGCCGCGGCCACCGCGACCAGCCGGGACAGCCGCACCGGCTCGCCGAACGTCAGCGCGTCCGGATGGAAGAAGCCGAGCCGGCCGTCGGACAGCCGCCGTCCGCTCAACACCCGCGACAACTCCGCCAGGATCCGGCCGTGTTGGTGGCCGGGTGCGGCGCAGACCTCGATCCCGATGTCCAGCGGCACCGTGCGGGCCGGCCCGACCACCAGGTCGTGTCCGATCCGCCGGTAGCTCTCCAGCGCGTACGCGACGGAGTCCAGCAGCTGCGACGTCGGCTCGCCGGACCCTGCCGCGTCGACGGCGACATGCGCCTCCTGGACGCTGCCGGTCCAGCGGATCTCCGCGGCGGCCCGCTGCACCCCGGGCAGCGCCGAGGCCAGCTCCGCGTAGTCCGCGGCGGTCACCGCGCGCAGCCGGGTCCGCTTGAGGTCCAGCGGAGCGAGCTGGCGGACCTGCTCGATCGGCTCGGGCCCGGCGCCGCCGGTCGCGGGCAGCGGGTTGCGTACGCCCGCCACCGGCATCGGGACGCCGGCGTCCGACGTCCTCGGAGCACGGCTGAGCACCAGATGGTTGATCGCCTCGGCGCCGACGTTGCCCGCCGTGCCGCCACCCAGCCGATAGTGCAGGGTCAGACGGCTGCCGGGCACCGGACGGGCGCCGTAGCGGCCGTCACCGAACCGCAGCGCGATCCGGCCGTCGTCCTCCAGCTCGCCCACGAAGTGCCGGTCCCGGGGGCCGCTGCCGAGCAGGTCACGGCGCGGGACCCAGGTGTCTTCCCCGTCGTGGAGACGTACGGCCGGGAGCGCGGCCCGTGGATCGGGCAGCAGGGCGGACGCCGGGCCGTGCAGCACCGGCTCGTTCGGATGCAGCCCCACCGCGTACGCGGGGCCCCAGGTGTGCGCGATCTCCCAGGCGATCCGGCCGTCCAGCACCGCACCCGCGCGGGCCCGTGCGCTCAGCACGTCCAGGCGGCGCAGCTTCGCGTCCAGCAGCCGGTCGCCGCGGTGCAGCAGCTCACGCAACGCCCGCACGGGGTGGTGGCGCAGCTCCAGCCGCTCCAGGACCTTGAGGCCGAAGACCACCGTCAGTTCGGCGATCTCCTCGTCCGACAGCCCGTCGCGGTCGCGGGCGCTGCGCCACAGCTCCACCAGCCGCGCCCGCGCCCGTTCCCGGATGCCGGCCAGTCGGGTCGCCTGCCCGGCCGCGACCTGCGCGGGCTGCGGGAAGGGAACGGTCTGGGCGACGGGGGAGCGGTGCAGGACGGGGCGGAAGCGCGGCGCGATGCCCGGGTACACGGACTGCGCGAGCAGCGTCCGCAACGCCTCGGCCTGCGCGTACACCGTCCCCGGCACGACCTTCTCGCGCCGCTGCCCGGCAAGCTCCAGGCCGAGCCCGGCCCGTACGGTCTCCGCCTCGCCGACGACCGTGAACAGCTCACGGATGTCATCGGCGGTCAGCGCCTGATGGCAACCGGCCTTCTCCAGCAGGGTGTTGATGGTGCGTGCGGTGGCGTTGCCGTCGTCCTTGACGTCGCCGCAGCCGAAGGCGGGCGGCTCGCAGGACCCGGCCACGGCCGGTACGGGCGGCACCGTCACCGTCTCCGGCACGCCCTCCGAGGCGCCCTCCGGCACGCCCGCCGGGCACTCCCCGAAGGTCAGCGACCGCCCGTGGTCGACGAGCGCCACATTGCCGCGCGCGACGCTCACGTCGTCCACCGGCCGGCAGTCGCTGCCGCCCCGCGTGGACAGGCACAGCGGGAACGTCAACGCGTCCTCCGGCGCCCAGGTCACCTCCAGCACCGGCTGGTTGTCGAGCCGGTCGACGCCGGGGGTGACGGAGGTCAGCCGGACGGCCTGGCGGTGGCCCGGGTCCTGGTCGCCGGGCGTCCCCGTGCGCGGACCCTTCACCTCCTCGAAGAGCAGCAGGTCACCGGGGGAGAGCCGCAAGGAACGGGCCTCGCACGCCTCGTCGGTCCACGCGTCCCGCAGCGTCGCCGATGTCGCGCCCCTCGGAAGCGCGCACACCTCGTCGCCCCAGGTCCACAGGCGGATGGCGTTGTGCTCCGGGCGCAGTCCCAGCGGCGCGTCCGACACCGGCTCGAAAACCTCGACCGACCCGCGCTCGTCCAGCACGGCCAGATCCCGGTCGTCGATGACGGTCCCGACCTCGGGCCGGTCCTGCGGTCCGTACGTGCGGACGTCGACGGCGGCGAACCGGAACTCGCCCGGCAGCAACGTCAGTTCCTCGGCCGTCTGGACGGCGACGAACGCCCGCGCGCTGCACCCGTCGTGCATCGGGTAGTCGATGAGCCGTACGTGACGGCGTACCGAGACCCGCCGCCGTGCGGTGTCGAGGTACGCCTCCGTCGCCACGGCGTCCTGCTGATAGCTGATCCGGTCGGCCGTGTACGCCAGCAACTCGACCAGCGTCATGCCCAGGTCGGCGGGACTGCGCTCGACCCAGTCCGGCGTCGTCAGCCGCAGCCGGTCCAAGGCCAGCTGCCGCAGCGTGTCGTAGTCGCGCGCGGTGTAGTCGATGACCGGGGCGGGCCGGAAGGTGTCCGGGCAGTCGGCGCCCGCCTCGTCGACGCAGTCGAAGGGGCTGGGGCAATCGGCCCGGAAACGGAACTCCGCGCCGAAATACCGCTGGTCGAAGCCCTCGTACGGCTCGGTGCCAGGCCTGCCGTACGGGTCGGTGGTGACGAGCGAGAGCCGGTAGCGGGAGGTGTCGCCGGTCCGGTCCAGGACCACATGCAGCCGGTCGTCCAGCTCGGGGTCCTCCTCCCGCTCGACGCCGACCTCCAGCGCCTCGATGCCGGTGACGCGGCGCCCGCCGTCGATCCGTACGTTCTCCGGGCACAGCCCGTGCGGCGCCTTACCCAGGAACGTGACGGTCAGCGTCACCCCGTCGTCGGCGACCTCTACCGCGTCGATGCCGTTCAGCCGCGCGGCCCTGATGCGCCCGCGCCGCTGGTCGGTCCGGCACACCGGCGCACCGCCGATGAGCTGCTGCTCACTCATATCCCGCCCCGCCCCTCGAACACGTCATCGCGCCGGATCGCGGTGGAGCGCACCACATAGCGCAGATACACCCGTACGACGTTCTCCTCGCTCACGACGTCCAGCGACTCGACCTCGATGAGATCCCCCAGCCAACGCTGCAACGACGCCTGAACGGAGAGCTCCACCGCCGACGCCAGCTCCGGACTGTTCGGCGTGAAGACGAGATCCAGCAGCCCGCAGCCGAAGTCCGGCCGCATCACCCGCTCGCCAGGGCTGGTGAACAGCAACTGCTCGATCAGATCCCGCACATGGTCGTCGTGATCCGCATGCGCGGTCCGCCCCCGCCGGTCGACCCGGAACGGGAACGCCACGTCGGTACGTATCTGCTTCGCAGCCCTCATCGGCTGGACACCCCCTGATGGACGGGCGCCACGACCGGCGGGCCCTGCGGCACCAGCCCGGCGCTGAAACACATCGCCGCCGAGGTGTCCAGCAGGACCGGCACCCCGTCGATCCGTACCTCGGCACCGTCGCCGGCCGGCGTCCAGCGGATGCTGGTGCACGGCTGCGGCCGGCCACCGACGGAGTGCGGGCAGCCGCTGATCGTGAAGAGGTCGGCGGCGGTGGCCACGGGCACACCGTCGACGCGTACGCCCCTCCCGGCGGCCGCGGTGGACACCGCGCGGCCGCCGTGCGGGCAGCTGATCACGGCACCACCGTGGACGAGATTCCCGGTCACCACGTTTCTCGCTCCCCCGTCTCCGCTATCGCTTCCTGGCTCATGTCTTCTCGGTTCATGGCCTCTCGGTTCAGCGCTTCCTCGGCACCGTCAACCGGCCCTCGTTGATGTCGACCTGGTCGCCGACGAGTGAAATGGACGCCCCGGCACCGTTGTTGATCTGAACCCCCGCCGCGTTGATCCGCACATACGCGCCGCCCGGTGCCTGGAGCAGAATCCCTTCCTCCGGCACATCGGACAGCACGATCTTGTGATGCCCCTGCGTCTCGATGACCACCGGCTCGGCCCCGACCCGCGCCCCGGCCTGCGCGTCCACCGGCAACTCGGCCTCGGACCCGTACCAACAGCCGGTCCACACCGGGAAGCTGGGATCCCCCTGCTCGAACTCGATCCACACGCCTGCGCCCTCGCTCGGGATCACGTACTGCCCCGCCTGCGCACCCGTGAACGGGAAGCAGGGCATGGCCCAGGTGGACGCCTCGTCCCCGAGCACGTCCGGCACGTAAGCCGTGATCCGGCCGATCCGCATCGGATCGTTGTTGCTCGCCACCCGGCCCCGGAACTTGCCGAGAAAGCGATGGTTCGATGCTGGCGCCATACGAGCTGCTCCTGGTCGTGTGGTGCGGGGTACGGAGAAGGTGCGGGCGGATGGTCAGGGGCTAGGGACGCACGCGATCGCTGCGGGCGATCAACCCCTCCCGCGACAGCGTGAAGTTCTGCTGGTAGGACCCCGGCCGGAGAGTGTGCGTCACGCTCTTCACGTAGTAATCGCCGTCGTACGTGACCCCCGCACCCCGCACCCCGACCAGCTCCCGCGGCCGCAGCAGATATCCGTGCCGGTTCACGTCCAACTGCCCCGACCCGCTGATCGCATCCGCACTGGTCGCGGCGCGCCCCAACGCCTCCGCCTTCGCCAGCGCCTCGTCCTTCTTCGCGGTGCCCGAGAGCGTCTTGCGCTTGAGAGCGGGCGAGGCACGCCGCCCGAGCGGCGGCCTGAGGGGGCTGATGTCCGGCTGCGCGAGGAGCGGCGCCTGCCGCGTCACCGGGTCCTGAACCCGCGCCTGCGGCTCCTCCCTGGCCGTCCCGTCATAAGCAAACGTCAGCTGATCAACGGTCGAATGCACATCCATATTCACGTTCAAGGCATGCTGCCGCTGCCCGAGCCGCTGCTCCGGCCCCCAGAACGCGGTGGAACGCCCGGGAACCGGTCCGGGGTCGAGGTAGAAGGTGTAGCCGTTAGCCCTCGCCACATCATTCACATACTGCAGATCGGTCCCCGTCTGGTAATCGACCCGCAACTGCTCCCGCGGCGGCTGCGGCACCTGCTCCCGAATGATCCGGGCGTCGATCCCGTAATCCGCGTACTTCGCCAGGATGCGCTCGACCCGCTGCGAGGGGGCGAGATTCGGATACCGGTCGGTCCGCTCCTCAAGGTCCATGAGCAGGGTGAGGTCCTCGCCCGTGACCGTCAGCGTGGTCTGACCGGGCTGATTACTGGCCCCCACCTCCTGCCGCACGATCAATCCGTCCAGCAGCACCACGGGCGTCCCCTTGACCGCCACGGTGAGGATCACCCGCGTCTTGGGATCGAAAAACCCCTCCGGGAGCAGCCGCTGAATGATCGCCCCCTTCTTGGTCAGGTCAAAGGCGAGCTGAAAGCCGCTCCTCTCACCCGCCGTACTGGTGATCTGCGCCGACAGCAGCGCCTCCGTCACCTCCTGCGGCACCAGCCGCGCCAACTTGGGCCCCATGTACAGCGACACATGAATGGGCCCACCCCCCACGGGCAGATCATCAGCCATTCCGCACCCCCGGCCCGCCCAAGCCACCGGGGAACCCACCGGACAGCGGTACGGCTATCTCCTCGCCGGGCTCATCGGTCAATTCGCGCGGGTCGAGCACCGGGTTCGCGTCCGCGATCCGCCACCACTGCCCCGAATCCCCGAAATACCGCTGCCCGAGCTGATCGGCCCGCTCCCCGTCCCTGACGACATGCGGCACGGTCTCGTCGGCATCGTGCTCGATCGGCGGCAACAACCTCCGCTTGGCGTACTTCACTTCACTGCCGTCAGCCGCCCGATGGACCCCTATCTCCACGTCGTGATACCGACTGCTCCGCGGATACGGATGAGCCCCCGGCACATCGTCCAACGCACACTCGTACGGCTCGATCACGCCTCAGATCCCTCCCCCGAGCCCAAGCTGCGCCAGGCTCCCGCCCCGCGCCCGCCGGGCCAACTGCTCCTTCTGCGCGAGATGCGCGAGATACAACTCGGCACCACGATGCCCGGCCGGCAGATCGCTGACCGTCAGCACCTTCATCCCGATGCTGAGCGAGGCCCGTATCGGGTTGAGGTTCACGTCGAACGCCGACTCGTTGACGGACAGCTCGGTCAGCCGGACCGGCATGACGCGCTTGCTCCCCCAGGTGAAGAGCGTCAACGGCATCTCGATCGGGCTGATCTCAATAGTCCCCTTCTGACTGAGCTTGGACGCGGCCCGCAGCTGCGCGGTGGTCGGCTGCACCAGCATTTCGAGGACGGCGAGTTGGGGATGAATCCCGTCGGGCGCGGCGACGTCGAGTTGGTCTGTCGCGTCGATCTCGGCGGTGAACTTCCAGGTCTCCTGCGCGGGGCCTTTAAGGCGTAGCGCCTCGTTACGGTCGCCACCACTCCCGCCTCCGCCACCGCCGCCTTCCCCTCCGGCGGCTTGAGGTGCGACCGAGCGTTCGAGCGTGTCCGGGTTGAACTGCAGCACGATGATGCGCTGGGGGGTGCCGCGCTCGGGGTCGACGATGACCATGCCGGAGCGGATGGGCTTGGGGATGTCGGCGTAGGTGGTCACAGTCGGGCCTCCAGGCGGGCCGCCAAAGGCTGGTAGTCGTAGTCCGCGAAGTGCTCGGGAAGGACCTGAAGCATCGTCCTCAGGCTTTCCAGGGTGGAGTCGTACTCTCTGGCGCCGAGTGGCACATCGGCAAAGAGGTACTGCCAGCCGGTCACGCCCTTTGTGAGGATGAGGTTGTCGAGGTAGTCGCAGTAGTCCAAGTCGAGTTTGACGAAGGTGTGGAACCTGTCGAGGAACCAGATCTCCGGACTTGATACGCCCGGCAGAAACCTCATGGTTGCGAGTTGTCCTCCGCCGCCTCGTGAAATGTCGTCGAGGATGGACAACTCCGAAAGGAGTCTTTCGTCGCTCTTCTCCCAGGCGAAGTCTTGGACCGGTAGCTTTACTTCACTGCTGACATCGATGTTCATGACGTTGAATTCGCCGAAAAGCGAAACATCGGGGTCGGCGATACGCCAGTGCAGTGCCTTGTGCCGGTAAGGGAAGTACGCCTCCTTGATCCGTTCAGTGAGGGTAAATCCTTCCTCGGCCATCAGCTCGAAGATCGCCGTCGGGTCCAGTTCCGGACCGCCCGGCCCCACTTCCTCGAACATGACGTCGAAGTGCGGTGATTCGCGCACTTCGCTGATACTCCGGGACAAACGCTGATCATACGGAAACATTCGGTCCTCACCTTTCCTTGTGCAGCGGGGCCCAGCCGATCTTTCCCGCGGTCTCGAGCCTTCTCAGCTGGGTTATCGCATCCTCGAGCTGGAGGAGCGTCCCCGGCCTACTGCTGTCCCGCCGTGCCCGCATGGCCGTAATGAAGTGCCGCAGGCCGGTGAACTGGCGTCCGGACTGTTTGGCGCGCTCATCCACAATGTGATCTCCCACTGACATCGGGACCCTGAGCCATTTGCGGACCTGCGTGGCCCCGTAAGTATTGATATGGAGCTTTCTCTTCTCGTCGTGCTGGGGTGGTTCCAGATCAAGGCCGAGAGACTTCGTAGCGCCCTTCCGCTGCCAGTCGCTTCGATTCGTTCCGGTTCCCTTTACCTTCTTGTACTGGCCAAAGGTGGAGCGTATGTACGTCGGGATGTCCGCGACGGCCCCTGTGTTGCTGAACTTCACGCGGGACTCGTACCAAATAGGGGCCTGGAATTTGTTCCCGAAGGCCTTCCACGCGGGCTCCTCGATGCCGAGCTCGAGGTCCTTGTTCACCGCGCGTCGGGCCGGCACGAGATTGTTCTCGGTTCCCTTGCCTCCGAGGCGCTCCGGGAGGAGGTGTGCTCTGACCCAGGCGCCGCCTTGCTGGAGCCTCCGTGTGGGGTCGGTGATGTAGTCCCAGCCGGGCGGGCTGGTGTAGGGCTTGCTGCCCTTTGTGGCGCGCCGCGCGCTGAGGAACTCCGCGCTGATCGCGTTGGCCCTGCCGCCGTGGAAACTGGGCAACTTCGGCTTGGGCATGTCGTCGACCGCACCGGGTGCCCCGGGCGGATTGGGATAGGCCGACGGCTCGGATCGGGGCTCGGAATATTCTCCGCCCAGCACTGGGCGTGACGGGTTGAGGGACGCCACGACAGTGAACGGATCGCCGCCGACAGGACCGAGTCCGGTAAGTCGGTAGTAGAGCTTCATTGACCTCAGGAGGCCGAGGAAGGGCGAGCGGGGAATGCCGTCGCGCATCGCCGCGTACAGCCTGGGTCGGATGCGGGACACGATCTTGCGCAGCCGATCGTCCTTGGAATCCCTCGAGTTCTCGTCCTTTTTCGTCCTGTCCTTGACCGGCTTGGACTTGGGCCTGCCTGGGCTGCCCGGCCGGCGCTTGTCGGGGCGAGGCCCGGAATTGCCCGGCGCCTTCTTGTCGCCGTTGGGTCGCGGCCTGCGCGGTGCACCCTTGTCGTCCTTGGGCCTGGGCTTCTTGTCGCCGTCTACTTCGCCGTCCCGGTCCTTGGGCTTGTCAGGTGTGCCTTTGCCGTCCGGGTCCTTCGGCTTCGCCGGGTCGTGGCCCTTGGGCTTGTTGGGGTCGTCCTTGTCAGCGTCCTTGGGTTTGGCGGGGTCTTGGCTCTTCGGCTTGTCCGGGCCGTCCTCGGCGTCCTTCGGCTTGTCCGGAAGCTTGTCCTTCGGCTTCGGCTTCGCGTCCAAGTCGGGTTTCGGCTTCGGTTGGGGCTCCGCCTTCGGCTTGGGCTTTGGGGCAGGCGTCGGGCGGGTGTCCTGCTTGACGGGGGTGTCCTTGTCGAGCCTTGGCCGGCCCGGCTGGTCCGTGGCCTTGGGCTTGTCGGGGCCGGCCTGGTTCTTGGACCTGCTCGGAGCGTCCTTGTCGGTCTTGGGTTTGCCGGGGGTGTGGTCCTTCGGCTTGCTCGGGCCCGCGTCCGTGTCCCTGTCCGGGGTCTTCGTCGTGGGCTTGTTCGGGTCGGCCTTGGGGCCCGGCTTCGCGTTGGGCCTGGTGTCCGGGCCGGTGCCCTTGCCCGGCTTCGGGAGGGTGGAGGTCGGGCGGGGGGCTTCCTTGTCGGGCGCCGGCTGTTCCTTCTTGCCGCCCGTGCGGGGCCGTTGGTCGTCCCCTGCGCCGTTCTGCCTGCCGCCGCCCCCGCCCCCCTTGTCCCCCTTGCCGAGCTTCGCCGCCACCGACTTCAGGCGGCGGCCCACCTTCGCGAGGTACTTGCCGATGCCGTTGAGGAGGGCCTCGTAGGCCAGTTCCAGGAGGGCGACGATGCCGGCCGCGACCGCCTTGGCGAAGAGGACGCCCGCGCCGCCCTGGCGTACCGCCTTGAGCCAGTCGAGGACGGCACCCATCGCGCGGAGGATCTCGCCGAGGGCGCCGATCGCCGTGCGGATCGCGTCGATCACGGCCATCACCCAGCCCGCGCCGGGGATCAGCTTCGCGATGACCTTGGTGATGACGATCTCGCCGATGATGAAGGGAAGCTGGGGGACGATCGCGTCCCAGGTCTCCTTCACGATCTTTTCGAGGGTGAAGCCGCCCTTGATGAGCTTGTCGATGATCGCCTTCGGGATGCCGATGATCTCTTCGATCTTCGACTGGAACCATGCCTTGACCGCGTTCTTGACCTCGCGGAACAGGTGGTTCTTCGCGCCGTCGACCGCCGAGTTCTTCGCGCCGCTCAGCCAGCCGCCAGGATCGTCCATGAAGTCGACCGCGATCATCATGAACTCGCCCAGGGCGCCGAGGAGTTTGGACGCGTACTCCAGCACCGTTTTGATCGCGTCCACGACCGCCTTGATGACGTCCATGAGCATCTTCTTCAGGACGTTCAGAATGTCGCTGAGGAGCTTGGCGATGCGGTTGAGGAGGTCGGTGATGATTTTCTTGAGGAGTGTCGCGAGCTTCGTGACCAGGGCTATCGCCGCCGCTATCAGGTCCGTGACGAACTTCCTGATCCGGCGCGCGAGTTCGATGATCATTTTGACCATGTTCTTCGCGAACTCGATCAGGTCGTTGATCAGGTTCTTGATCGTGTCGACGACGAACTTGCGGGCCTCGTTGATCCAGCGCTCGACGTTCTCCTTGAAGTTCTTGATGAAGTTGACGACCGCATCACGCGCGTCCCGGATGACCCGGACGATCGCGTTCTTGATTTCCCGGACCTTCTCTTTGAGCCAGTCGAAGGCCTTGGTGAGCCAGTTGCCCGAGTCGTTGGCCGCGGTGTCGGTCTTCTGCTTGGCGTCCGTCTCCGCCTTGTCGCCCTTGTCCTTGATCTTCTTGTCGCTGTCCTTCTTTTCCTTCTCCGTGTCGTCGTCGGTCTTCTTTTCCCGGTCCTTGACGTCCTTACGGACCTTGTCGCGCTTTTCCGACTTCTTTGTGCCGAGCTTCTTGAGCTCCTCGTCCTGACTCTTGCGCCAGTCGCCGCGCTGCGACGTGACCTCCGAATGGGCCTTCGCGCGCTCGCCCGTCTGCTCCGCGGTGTTCTTGGCCACCTCGCCGGCGACCTGCTGCTTGTGCTTCGCCTGCGACTCGCGGAAGCCCTTGTCCTTGGTCTGACGACCGTCGGACATCTCCTTGTGGCCCTTGCTGAAACTCTGCTGGAACTGCGGCTTCCGATCGTGCTCCGCCACGGTCGAAGCCGCCTCGGCGGGCACCGCCCCCGTCGACGCCTTGCCCGTGCGCACGCCGCCCTTGCCGCCCTCGCGGCCGGGCACCTTGCCCTTCAGCTCTTCCTTGGGGGCGTTGGGGTAGACCTGGTTCTCGCCCATCGTGCGCCCGGCGTCGTCACGGCCCGTCGTGACGGTCTCCTGGCCCTTGGCGTCGACCGACTGGCCCTGCTCACCGGCCTTCTCGTCGGCGGCGCTCTCCATGTTCACGCCCGGCGCGTTGCCCGCCTGGGCCTGCTTCAGGGCCTCGTCCTTCGTCGGGAGCCCCGCGAACTTGGCGGCCAGCTCCTCCTTGTCCACCTTGAAGCCGAGCTTCTCCGCGACCCAGCCGACACCGAAGCCGAGGGCCATCTTGAAGGTGTCCCAGCCGCCCGGCTCCTCGGCCTTCTCCGCCTCGATCCGGCCCTCGGGCTTCTTCTCGCCCTTGACCTCGGCCTTCTCGTCCTTGGGCGCGTCGGATTTCTTCGCCTGATCCTGGGAGTACTGCGCCGCGGCGTCCGCCCTGGGCTTTCCCTCCAGGGTCTGGGGCGCGCCCGCCGGGCGCTGCATGTTCGGCGGTGCGGCGGCGAGCTGCTTGTGCTCGTCGCCGACCGTGCGGTCCACCGAACCGCCCACGCCGCCCATGGCCTCAAGTGCCTTGTGGGGCTTGAGCTTTGCGGCCGAGGACAGGCCCGCCTCGGGGGAGATCTGTGAGAGGTTCGGTGCGGGGCCCGAGTCCTTCTTCTTCCCCTTGGCCGACGCGCCGCCCTTGCTGCTGCTGCCTCCGCCGCCTCCGCCGCCGCGAGGCGCCTTGGGCGCGGGGGCGGCGTCAGGCGCGGCGGACTTGGCGCCGGGTTCCTCCTTCGCCCCCGGCTCTTCCTTGGGCACCTTCGACGGCTGCGGGTTCTCCTTCGGCGCGGGCGCGGACCCCTTCACCGGTTCTCTGGGCGTGGACTCCTTCGCCCCGGGAGAGTCCGGCCCCTGGGCGTTCGCGCCCCCCGGGGGAGAGCTCTGCCCGGCCGTCTCCGTCTCCGTCGACGGCGGGCCGCTCTGTGCCCCCGAGGACGCCTGGCTGCTCGCACCCCCCGGCGTATCCGCGTTCGAGCCGCCCGAGACATGCGTGTCCCGCGCGGGTGACGGCGACGTGCTGTCCTGGCCCTTGTCGCCACCGGTCTCCGCCGTATTGCCGTCGCCGTGGCCCGCGGTGGCCGGTTCCGCCTTCTTCCGGCCGTCGTTCTTCTGCTCGTCCTTCTTCGGCTCGTCGCCCTTGCCGGCCGTCTCCGGTGCCGCGGACTTGCCGCCCGCGGCTTGCTGGGACTGCTTCTCCTGGGCGCCCCCGGCCTTGTCGCCCGCGCCCTCGGCGCCCTTCTCCTCCTTGGCGGCGGGCTCCTTCGCCTCGCCGCCGCCCTCCGTCGTGCCCGGTGACTCCTGCACCGCCTTCTGCGCGGCGACGGGGCCCGCTTTCGGGTCGTCCCCGCTCTTCGGGTCCTTCGACGCGGCACCCGCGCCCGGCCGGGAGCCGGCGATGCCTTCCGCGTCCGGGTCGCCGGAGAAGGCGTCGCCGGGCCCGCCCTCGGTCTCCACCGACGGCGCGGACTCCAGGGGCGCCTCGGCCTCGGCTTCCTCCGGCTCGGCCTCGGCTGCTTCGTCCTCGGCGTCCTCCGCGTCCCGCTCGGCCTGCACCTGGTCGGCCCTGGTCGGCGGGGGAGCGGGGAAGGAGGGCGCCGACCGGTCGGCCGGCGCGGACGGATCGAGTGTCTTTGCCGTCGGCACCCCGGACACGTCGAGGTCCTGCTCGGGGAGGAAGTCCTCCGGCTGGAGCTTGGAGTCCCAGGCGCTCTGCTCGGCGCCGCCGACCTCCACCTCCGACGTGCTGCCGGAGCCGAACGGATCGTCGTCGGCGGCCTCTTCGGGACCGTCGAGATCCTGGTTGCGTACGCCGTCGAGCCTGCTGGTCCTGCCGGGCAGTTCGGTGTCCCTGCCCGCCGCTCGGGGGGAGCCCTGGGGGGTGTCCCTGCCGCCCTTGTCCTCCTGCTTCACCTGCCGGCCCGCGACGTGCTGCTCGGCGGCTTCCGGGCGGTTCTTCGCCGCGGACTCCTCCTTGCTCGCGGCCGCCGCGCCCTGCTGGGCGGTCTCCTCCTTGCCCGCCGCGCCCTTCTTGTCCTCTCCGCCCTTCTTGTCCTCTCCGCTCTTCTTTTCGTCCCCGCTCTTCCGGTCCGCGCCGTCCTTCGTGCCTGCGCTGTCCTTCTTGCCCTCCTGGGCGCCCTCGGTTTTCTGCTGACCGTCTTCCTTGCCACCCGCGGTCGCCGCGCCCGACGACGGCTCCTTCTCCTCGGAGGCCGAGCCTCCGGCAGACCCCGACTGCCCCTTCCCGGCGGACGAGGCCCCCTCCCTGCCTCCACCCGCCGCAGACTCCTGCGTGCCGCGCGGCGCGCCGCCGCCCTGCGGAGTGCTCCCGCTCTGCGGCGTACCGCCGTTCCGTGGCGTGCTCCCGGGTGTGGGCGGCGCCTCCGCCCGGTCCTTCTCGGGGCCGGGCGCCATGGCGGGCTTCTCCTGCCGGGCCCGCTCCTCCTCCGCCGTGCGTCGCTCACTGTCCCGCTCGATGCGCAGCTCGTCGGCGGCGTCGGGCTCCACCGCCGGGGCATCCTGTGCCGCCCACTCGGTGGTGTCGGCCCCGAGGTCGCCCTGCGCCTCGATCTCCTCGACCAGGTCGAGCACTCGGTCGTGCTCCGAGCCGAGCAGCCGGTGCTCCAGGCGTACGAGCACGTTGTCCCGCAACTCATCGGGCAGCCGCGCCAGTTGGGTACGGGTGCGCTTCGACAGGTCCTCGGGGTCGCCGCGCAGCGAGCGCACGACGGAGTTCGTCAGGCGGTCGAGGAGAGTCGCCGGATCGATCTGCTCGGCCCGGTTGCGGTCCGCATCCACCGTCGCGTACCGCAGCCAGCCCGGCGTGGCCTGCCCCGGCTCGATCTCCGCGGCCGGCTCCTCGTCGCGTACGGAGCCGAACAGCGCCCCCAGCACGGTCTCCTGCGCCGCCGACTCCGCCTTCCGCTCGACCGCCTCCTGCGGCAGGCTCACCGACCCCAGGTCGCGCCCGGCCCGCAGCGCGCCCAGACCGTGCGGGTTCTGGACGGTGTGCAGCAGCTCATGGGCCAGCAGACGCTGCCCGTCCGCCGTGCCCGGCCGGTACGTGCCCTCGCGGAAGAAGATGTCCTGGCCGACGGCGAAGGCGTCCGCGCCCATCATCTCGGCCAGCTGCCCGGAGTCCCGGTCGGTGTGCAGGCGGACCTGGCTGAAGTCGTGGCCGAGCTGCTCCTCCAGTTCGCGTCGGACGCTGAGGTCGAGGGGCTGTCCGGCGCCGCTGACGATGTCCTTCGGCTCCGGGGTGCGGGACGTGGTGGACCGCTCCTTGCGCTTGCGGCGCTTGTCGTCGGTGGCCGACCGGGTGTTCTGCGTCGAGGACTGTGCCGTGCTCATCGCGCGTCCCCCCGTCCTGCCAGCCCGGCGTGCACCGCGCGGGCCAGCGCCTCACCCAGCCGTACCGGAGAGGTGGTCGTCGGCAGTGGCGGCAGCCCGGCGAGGCCGTCCAGTGCCACGTCCGAGCCGTCCGCCGCTGCCAGTGGCACCCCGCGCTCGTGCACCAGACGCGTCAACTCGGCCTGGAACGCGGCCGACACGCGGTCCGGATCCACCCGGGCGTCGAAACCGTCCAGGACCAGTTCGCCGATGTCGATACGGAAGGACCGCGGTGCGGACTCCCGAGTGGGGTGGGTGTTCCTGACCTCGTTCAGACCCATCCGTGGACCTCCGACGGCGTCAAGGAGCGTTCCAGCTTCAGGTATTCGGTACGGGCCGCCGCCAGCATGTGCCGCATCTGGAGACGGTCGCCCTCCTCGGCGGCGAGGAAGGCCCCCGAGAGGGCGATGTTGCGGATCGAGCCGCCTGCGACGGTGAGTTGGGCGAGGAGGCGAGGGTCGATGCCCTTCATGGGGACCCGGTCCGGCAGCACCCGTCGCCAGATTTCGGACCGTTCCTTCTCACCCGGGAAGGGGAAGTCCACGACGAAGCGGATGCGGCGCATGAAGGCGGAGTCCAGGGCCTTCTTCATGTTGGTGGTGAGGACGGCCAGGCCGCGGTACGCCTCCATGCGCATCAGGAGGTAGCTGACCTCCAGGTTGGCGTAGCGGTCGTGGCTGTCCTTGACCTCGCTGCGCTTGCCGAAGAGCGCGTCCGCCTCGTCGAACAGCAGCAGCGCGCCGCCGCGTTCGGCAGCGTCGAAGACCTTGCTGAGGTTCTTCTCCGTCTCGCCGATGTATTTGCTGACGACCTGGGAGAGGTCGACGATGAAGAGATCGAGGCCGAGCTCCTTGGCCATGACCTCGGCGGCCAGGGTCTTGCCGGTGCCGGACCCGCCCGCGAAGAGGGCGGTGACGCCGAGGCCGCTGCGCAGTGCCTTGGCGAAGCCCCAGTCCTGGTAGACGGTGCCGCGGTGGCGTACGTGGGCGACGACCTCCTGGAGGATGCGCAGCTGCCGGTCGGCGAGGACCAGGTCGTCCCAGCCGGCGCGTGGCTCGATCCGCCGGCCCAGCTCGTCCAGGCCCATCCGGGCCTCGGTGAGGCCGGCCTGCCAGGCCAGTTCGGCGGCGTCCAGGGAGTCCGAGCCGGGCAGGTCGCGGCGTACGGTGGCGGCGGCCGACCGTACGACGTGCGGCGGCAGCTGGAACTGTGCCACCAGGTCCTGGAGATGGCGGTCCGTCATGTCCGGGACGTCGGCGAAGGCGTCCACCCACAGGCCGATCTGCTCCTCGTCGGAGAGCTTCGGTACGGTCACCCGCTCGCCCCGCGGCCGGTCGGCCTGCCGTGGGGCCGGGCCGGAGACGACCAGCGGTACGGCCGCACCCGCGATGAAGGAGTCCGCCGCGGCGTGCTGGTCGCGGTCCATCTCGCCGACCTCGACCAGGAGCGCCGCGGGGAGCAGGATCGCCTCGCGCTGCCACAGGCGGGCCAGCCGGTCGCGTTCGGCGGCGTCGGCCGGTATGTCGTCGGCGGCCATGGAGTACAGCCCGAGGCCGGAGCGGCGGGCAGCGGTGGCGGCGATGTCGGCGCGGGTGCGGAGATCGCCGCCGACCAGCTCGACACGGAGCGGCGCATCGGACCCGGCGCCCGCCCAGCCGGCCGCGACCCGGTCGGCGGCCGCGTCGTACGAGGGCGGCAGACCGCCGGGGGCGGTGGTGCGGCGCAGCAGTCCGTGCAGCTTGGCGTCCAGGTACGGAGAGCCGGCCAGGAAGTGCAGGATGCGTTCGTCCAGGCGGAGCCGGGTGGTGGTCAGGCGGGTCTCGTCGTCCAGGTCGATCAGGCGCCAGCGACGGAGCGGGGCGACGGGGGTGAGTGCGCTCCAGTGCGGGTCGGCGAGTGCGGCCAGCGCCAACGAGAACGTCGGAAACGTACGGCTCGGGTCGCTGCTCGCCGCGGCGCAGCGGGCGCCGGTGGTCGGGTCCAGTTCGGCTGCGGCGGCGAGCAGGACGAGCTCACGCTCGAACGGGCTGAGGCCGAAGCAGGCGGTCAGCGCGTCGAGGGTGGGGAGGGCGGGCAGCGGGCGGCCGGGGGAGGGGAGCCCGCCCGGGGCGGGGGCGGAAGGCGCGGCGTCGGCCGAGGGCCGGTCGGCCTCGGGCGCCGTACCGCCGGCCGCAGTGTCTCCGTGGGTCCGTGCGGCGTGGGCGTCCAGGCGCGCCAGGACGGACCGTACGGCTGCGGTCAGCGCAGCGCCGCTCGCGTCGGGAGCCCTCTCGCCGGCCGCCGTGCCCGCTTCCCCGACCCCGCTGCTTCCCATGTCGTCGACTCCCCCCGCTCCACGCACCTGTGGTCAGCCCTCCTTGCCGTCGTCCGTACGGCGGGAGCCGCCGTTGCCGTCGGCGTCCGTGGGCCGTCCCTTGCTGCGCCCGGCGGACGGTCCACCGGTCGCCTTCCGGGTACGCGTGCGGGATCGTGCGGGTGCGGCACCCGATGTGGCGTCGCCCGCCGTCTTCTTCGCGGCGGCCCGCGCGCCACGGCCGGACGCGGTCCGGGCTTCGGGAGCCTTGGGCGCCTCGGCCGCTCCCGGGCCCCCGCGCCCCTCAGGCGCGGCCGCCCCCGCTGCCGGGTCCGCCGCCGCCACGGCCTTGGACTCCTGCGCCCCGGCCTCGCCGCTCTCCACCGTGCCCCCGAGCTCCGGCCGCTCCGGCGCCCCCGGCGCCCCGAACGGCAGCACCGTGACCTCCGGCCGCTGTACCGGCTTCGCCGGCTTCGGCCTCTCGTGGCCGTCGAGCAGCACCAGCGATGCCTGATAGACGACCGACAGGGAGTACGGGGTGTTGTTGAGCATCCCCCAGAGCTTGGAGGTCTCGTCGACGTCCATCTGGGTCGGTGTGAAGCGGACCTTCTGCACGGAGTCGGCGAGATCGCTGCCCTCCAGATACGGCCGCTGTGCCGCCTCCTCGATCAACTCCCTGGGCAGCACCGGGGTTTCGTGCAGGGTGCGCACCACGCTCCCGATCAGCCGCTGCCCGACCAGCTCGGTCTCCTCGCCGTACGCGCTGATCACGAAGTGCAGATCGATCGCGGCCGCGGGCCGCTTCAGCAGCGTGCCGTCGGAGGCGCGGGTGACCAGGTCGCTGTTGCGCATCGAGGGGTTGTGCGTGACCTGGTAGAGGAAGACCGTGATCGTGGGGTCGGTCGGCGGATCGGCCGGCGGCTTACGGGTCTCCACCGAGACGGCCATGTCGACCTCGGGGTGCAGATTGTGCTCGATCAACAGCGCAAGGGCCTGGGTGACCGTCGCGACGGCGAGTGCGTTGCTCATGAGATCCGTCCCCCTGAAATCCGCGCCGACCAAGGCGTCCTGTGCGTCACCGTCAGCTCGTCCTCTCCCCGCGCGCCAGATAGTCCGCGAGGCTCAGCGAGGGCTCCCGGCGCTCCGTACGTGCCGCCCGCCCGTCCGCCGCGGGGCGCTCCGCACCGGCCGCACTGACCTCGAGGCGCCCGATCTGTACGTGGACCACCCGCTCGGCGCCGCGCTGCCCGCGCCGCCCGGCGGCCGCGGCCCGCCCGGCATTGCGGGCCGCGGGCACGGCGTCGGTGCGTGGCCGCAGCGCCGGGGACGGTGAGGGAGCCGCGACCGGTGTGCCCGGCGGGGGCGGCGCGGCGCCCGCCCGCCGTGCGGACCCGTCCGCGCCGGGCGCCCGCACGCCCCGCTGCGGCCGTACGGTCGCGGCCGCGGCGGGACGCGGCCCGGGTTCCACCGCGGCCGCGGGCCGCAGCAGCGGTGCCGGAGGCCGCGCCGCCGGCTCGACCGGGTCCCCAGAGCCGGGCCGCGGGGCCTCGGTGTGCACGACCGTCTGCCGCTCGGTGGTGCTGATCTCCCGCTCGTATCGGACCTGTTGGCTCGCGGAGGGGGACGTCCGGGGCGTCCGCGGATACAGCGGAGCCGGTTCGTCCTCCGCTGCGGGCGCGTCGCGCAGCGCTTCGACGCGTTCGAACGGGCCCGGTAGGCGGGGCCGTACGAGCGTGCGCCGGGCCTCGTCCGCCGCGCCGCGGGCCCCGTCCGCGCGGCCGCTGTCGGCCGCTTCGGGGAAGGCGCCGCCGGTCACCGGCGCATACCGTGCCAGCAGCCGGTCGAAGTAGTCAGGCATCCGCGCACAGCTCCAGGTAGTAGCGGCGCCGCAGCGGGCTGAGCGCCAGGATCCGGGGCTCGCTCCAGCCGTAGGCCGAGGCGAGCAGATGGACGTCCAGGAGCACATCGCGGGCCCAGGCGTCGAGTTCGGTCCACAGGTACGCGGCGATGTCCAGCTCCGCCGGGGTGGCCGCCCCGCACTCCGGGCAGGCGATGTTCAGCACCACCTCGGCCGCCGGGTCCGCCTGCTCGGCAGCCTCGGCGAACCGCTTCAGGACCGGCTCGGGCAGCCGGACCGGCTCCCCGTCGGCCGCCGCCCGGCCGCCCCGCCGTACCGACAGCGCACAGCGGGCGCCCAGCAGCCGCCGGGCGTCCTCCGCATCGGTGGCCACGGACGCGAGCGCGGCGAGGTCGGCGGGGCTCGGCAGCCGGAAGTGCACCACCCAGTCGCCCTCCACCACCCGCAGACCGCCCTCGGGCAGCTGGGGCCGGGGGCCCAGCTCCGCGGCGTCGAGGTCGAACTCCATCGCCTCGCCGCAGTCCGGGTCCGCGCAGTCGAGCGTGACCTGCATCCGGTCGCCGAACAGCGCCCGGCGCAGCGCGAACAGATCGGCCGCCCGCTCCCCGAGCGGCACCGACAGCAGCGCGTCGGTGCCCGTCCCGGGACGGGCCGCGCGGTGGAGCAGCAGGGCCCGTCCGCTGCCCTGCTGGGCCAGCCCGGCCTCCCAGGTGGCCAGCAGTTCGACGGGCCCGGTGACCGCCATCCCTCACCTCGTCCGGTGCGCGAAAGGTGCCGTTGGGTACGGAGATACGCAGGTACGTGGGGTCAGGGACCGCCTCACGCCGGATGCGTGAACGACGGCTCCTGTGGTTCGCCCACCTCGTAGTCCCGCTCCCACCCCTCGCACTCCAGCTTCAGGCTCTGGATGGCGACGGCGTTGGCGTTGGCGTCCAGCTCGCCCAGGACCTGGTACTCGCTCGGCCAGGAGCGGTAGATCTTGTGCGAGACGGCCACCTGCCCGGCCTCGTTGAGGACCTGGATGACGATGTCCTTGCGGAAGTCGGCCAGCGAGACCTCGGAGCCGAGCCCCGCGCCGACCTGCCAGACCTTGTTGGCCCAGCGGTCGAACTCCGGGTCGTGGGTGACGCCGCGCTCCAGGGTGATGCCCTCGAACTCGGAGCGGCCCGGGGACTTGCGCGGCGAGCTGGGGTCGCCGCCGTTGCGGTGCTTGACGACCTCGGTGGTGCGCTTCAGCGGGCTGATCTTGCTGACACCCGCGACCGTACGACCGTCCCACAGGACCAGGAACTTGAAGTTCTTGTACGGGTCGAAGCGATGGGCGTTGATCTGAAACTCAGCCATCGGATTCCTTCACGTCCTCTTCCGGTACGTTTCTTCACGTCCCTAGATGTCGAATTGGCCGGCCAGCTGCTGGATCTTGACGATCACGAATTCCGCCGGTTTGACGGGTGCGATGCCGACCACGACGTTCACGATTCCGTTCTCGATGTCCGCCTCGGTCGTGGTGTCCTTGTCGCATTTGACGAAGTACGCCTGGCGCGGCGTGCCGCCCTTGAACGCGCCCTTCTCGAAAAGGGAATGGAGATAGGCGGAGGCGTTCAACCGGACCTGCTGCCACAGCTGTTCGTTGTTGGGTTCGAAGACGACCCACTGGAGCCCGCGCAGCAGGCTCTCCTCCACATGCAGCGCCAGCCGCCGCACCGGTACGTACTTCCACTCGCTCTCCAGCGCGTCCGAACCCTCCAGGGTGCGGGCGCCCCAGATCAGGGGGCCGACCATGGGGAAGGTGCGCAGGCAGTTGATGCCGAGGGGGTTCAGCAGGCCGTTCTCACGGTCCGTCAGTTTGACGGTGAGCGAGTGGACTCCGGCCAACCGGGCCTCGGTGCCCGCCGGCGCCTTCCACACGCCGCGCTCGCCGTCCGTTCGCGCGATGACGCCGGCGACGGCGCCGGACGGGGGGAAGGAGCGCAGCCGGCCGCTGAGCGGGTCGGTGAGCCGGAGGTGCGGGAAGTACAGCCCGGAGTGGTTGCCGCGGACCGGTTCGAAGGCGGCGATGCCGGCCCGGGCCGCGTCCACGCTGCCCCAGGTGGCGGGGGCGTCGACGAGGAGGAAGATCCGCCGCTCCCGGCAGAGCCGCTCGGCCGCGGACAGCACGGTGACGATGTCCTCGGTGCTCTCGTACGCGGCCAGCTCGGGCAGCGCGAGCAGGTTGACGTCGTGGACGTCGCGCAGCGCCTGCAGGCCGCTCTTGCGGGCCTCGCTGCCGACGATGTCTCGGGGACCGGGTGCCCCGCCGTCCTCGCCGTCGCACAGCGCGAAGACCGGCGGGTTGACGGACGCCTCCAGGCCCAGGTCGTTGGCGCACTCGCCGAGGAAGCGGACGGTGTCGTCGGGGTCGAGGGAGCCGGCGACCACCTGGATACGGCGGCCGAACGCGGTGACCTCGGCACCCGCGAAGGCGTGCTTGCCCGGCGCGTCCGGCAGCGCGCGCAGCTTGTGCTCCAGGAGCAGCGCCAACTCCGTGACGTTGCAGGGTGCCGCGCCGTCGCAGTCCGGGTCGTAGAGGGTGAACTCGCGCTCCACCTCGCCGATCTTGACCGTCAGATCGACGCCGAGGTCGGGAAGTTCGTGGTGGAACGCCTTGGAGACGGTGCCGGACGGATCCGGGCGGCCCTCGCCGACGACCGCCACACGGATCAGCGCGGAGCCGGCGTTGATCACCGTCTCGGCGTACTTGCCGTGGCCGGAATCCATGGACAGGCCGGAGAAGGACTCGCGGGCGGTGCCGTGCGCGTCCAGGACCTGGAGGTTGAAGGTCTCGTCGCATCCCGGGTGACGGGTGGGCGTGTCGTGGTCGACGGCCACCCGCAGCCCCGAGCCCCAGGCGCCGGGCTCCTTGGCGTGCACCTCCAGAACCGGGCACTGGCTGTGGCCCTCGGTGGACTCCAGGGTGACGTGGGCTTCCTTGCCGCTGCCGGCCTTGGCCACCCGGACGATCACGGCGACCGCGCCGCCGTTGCCGAAGAACTGGTGGACCGCGTACGCGACCGGACTCTGGGCGGTCAGCCCCCCGAAGCGGCGCTCGAAGTCGGCGAAGCTGGTGATCCGTACCGGTTGGTTGAGCGGTCCGCGACGCGTGTGGCCGACGAACGCGGTCACGGATGTGGTGACGGTGGTGATGCTGCGGATGCTGCTGGGAAGCTCTTCGACATAGACGCCGGGATAGGTCGTATGTGTCGGCATTCCCCCTCCAATCCCTTCAGGCACCGAGTGTGAGGACACCAAGAAATCGGGAGAGAAGGGGGAGGGAAGGCGGGCGTGGAAGAGCCCTCGGCCGCGGCGCGCACGCGCCCGCGGCCGTGCAATCCCCCCACTACCCATCAAGGTTCCCCCGTCTGCACCCGGTGCGGAGCGATCTGCCGACCGACCTGCACGGGACCAAGCCCGAAGCCCACGGCTCCGGCTTGTGACTCCTGATGCGTAAGTGCTCAACTTCTCAACGCATCCTCCGCTGCGGCGAGTTGACGGGTCAAGGGGGCTTTCCGGACACCGTTTGCGGGGGTGTTGTGCGCGCTGGTCTCGCGTTCTTCCCAAGCGGAATGCCGGGCCGGTCCCCGGCGTCATCGGAATCACCTGAGAAGGTGCACACTGGGAGATAGCGGGCGCAGTTCTCGAACGGCGCACGGGCGTCGTCGGCCGTTCGGCCAAACGATCTGTGACCGTTATCTCTGTGACTGTAATCACCGCCGGAGTGTGATCTGCGATTTAGGGCCTCAGGTCCTGCGGCGATAACCTGCGAGACGGACATGCCGCGTATTCGGACACCGTGTACGCCTCCCCTGTGACAGCGCCGTCACGTTGCCCTTCGCGGCACGCCCATCGCAGACAACGAACCGCGATCACTACGGCGATTCTGAGAAGACAAGGGACGGACGCGCGTGGACCTGTTCGAGTACCAGGCGAGGGACCTCTTCGCCAAGCACGGTGTACCGGTGCTGGCCGGTGAAGTCATCGACACGCCTGAGGCGGCCCGCGAGGCGACCGAGCGGCTGGGCGGCAAGTCCGTCGTCAAGGCGCAGGTGAAGGTCGGAGGCCGAGGCAAGGCCGGTGGCGTGAAGCTCGCCGCCACCCCTGACGAGGCCGTCGCCCGCGCCGGCGACATCCTCGGCATGGACATCAAGGGTCACACCGTGAACAAGGTGATGATCGCCGAGACGGCCCCCGAGATCCTCGAGGAGTACTACGTCTCGTACCTCCTCGACCGTACGAACCGCACCTTCCTCGCCATGGCGTCCGTCCAGGGCGGCGTGGAGATCGAGGTCGTCGCGGAGGAGAACCCCGACGCCCTCGCGAAGGTGCCGGTGAACGCCAACGAAGGCGTCACCAAGGAGAAGGCCCAGGAGATCGTCGCCCAGGCGAAGTTCCCGGCCGAGGTCGCCGACCAGGTCGCCGACATCCTCGTGACCCTGTGGAAGACCTTCATCGAGGAGGACGCCCTCCTCGTCGAGGTCAACCCCCTCGCGAAGGTCGCCTCCGGCAAGGTCATCGCGCTCGACGGCAAGGTCTCGCTCGACGAGAACGCCGACTTCCGCCAGCCGGAGCACGAGGCGCTCGAGGACAAGGACGCAGCCAACCCGCTCGAGGCTGCTGCCAAGGCCAAGGGCCTCAACTACGTCAAGCTCGAGGGCGAGGTCGGCATCATCGGTAACGGTGCCGGTCTGGTCATGTCGACGCTGGACGTCGTCGCGTACGCCGGTGAGCACCACGGCAACGTCAAGCCCGCCAACTTCCTCGACATCGGTGGCGGCGCCTCCGCCGAGGTGATGGCGAACGGTCTCGGGATCATCCTCGGTGACCCGGACGTCAAGTCGGTCTTCGTCAACGTCTTCGGTGGCATCACCGCGTGCGACGAGGTCGCCAACGGCATCGTCCAGGCCCTCGAGCTGCTCGCCTCCAAGGGCGAGAAGGTCGAGAAGCCGCTGGTCGTGCGCCTCGACGGCAACAACGCGGAGCTGGGTCGCCAGATCCTCAGCGACGCCAACCACCCGCTCGTGCAGCGCGTGGACACCATGGACGGCGCGGCCGACAAGGCCGCCGAGCTCGCGGCTGCGAAGTAAGGGACGAGGTCAGACACCACCATGGCTATCTTCCTCACCAAGGACAGCAAGGTCATCGTCCAGGGCATGACCGGTGCCACCGGCATGAAGCACACCAAGCTCATGCTCGGTGACGGCACCAACATCGTCGGCGGCGTGAACCCGCGCAAGGCCGGCACGTCCGTCGACTTCGACGGCACCGAGGTCCCGGTCTTCGGCTCCGTCGCCGAGGCGATGGAGAAGACGGGCGCCGACGTCTCCGTCCTCTTCGTGCCGCCGGCCTTCTCCAAGGCCGCCGTCGTCGAGGCCATCGACGCGGAGATCCCCCTCGCGGTCGTCATCACCGAGGGCATCGCCGTCCACGACTCCGCCGCCTTCTGGGCGTACGCGAAGGCCAAGGGCAACAAGACCCGCATCATCGGCCCGAACTGCCCCGGCCTCATCACGCCGGGCCAGTCGAACGCCGGCATCATCCCGGGCGACATCACGAAGCCGGGCCGCATCGGCCTGGTCTCGAAGTCCGGCACGCTGACGTACCAGATGATGTACGAGCTGCGCGACATCGGCTTCTCGTCCGCCGTCGGCATCGGTGGCGACCCGGTCATCGGCACCACGCACATCGACGCCCTCGAGGCGTTCGAGGCGGACCCCGACACCGACCTGATCGTGATGATCGGTGAGATCGGCGGCGACGCCGAGGAGCGTGCGGCCGACTACATCAAGGCCCACGTCACCAAGCCGGTCGTCGGCTACGTCGCGGGCTTCACCGCCCCCGAGGGCAAGACCATGGGCCACGCCGGCGCCATCGTCTCCGGCTCCTCCGGCACCGCCCAGGCGAAGAAGGAGGCCCTCGAGGCCGCCGGCGTCAAGGTCGGCAAGACCCCGTCGGAGACCGCAGTGCTGGCCCGCGAGCTCCTCAACGGCTGACTGCGCCCCCGGCACCGCCGGACCCGTCCTGCGGCGCAGTGCACACGGACGCGGGCCCGTACCCCTGGTGGGTACGGGCCCGCGCCCGTTGGTGCCCCGGGCCTTTCGTCGGGATCGGGCCGGGACCGCCCGACGAAGGCCCGCCTAGCGCAGCCCCGGGACCAGGCGGGCCTCGGCGGGGAGATAGCTGCGGCCGCCGGGCCGCTTGCCGGCGCCCTTCGCGGCCTGCGCGCGGGCCCCGGATCTCGGGCGCGGTCCGGTGCGGACGTCCGGGCCGGCCTGTGCGGCGGGAGCGGGCGCGGAGGCGGACGCCTGCGTGGTGGGCCGCTGCTGCGGTGGCGGCGTGTAGTGGTCCGGGGCGGTGTACAGCGTGAGCACGGTCGCGGCCGTGATCAGACCGGTCAGCCCGAGCGCCGCGCCGGTGGTCCACCGCAGATGGCGCGCGCTCGCGCTCCGCACCGTCCGCGGGGCGGGCACCTTGGTCTCGTGGGCGGCGGCCAGCTCGGCGAGCCGCGCCTGGAGCAGCTGGCCCTGGCGGACCGGTGGCCGGCCGGCCAGCCCCAGTTCCGGCAGCCGCTCGGCGAGCGCGTCGCGCGCGTGCATCAGCCGCCCCGCCGCCGCGGGCGTGCTCGCCTGCACCTCGGCCGCCGTCTCGTACAGGTCGAGCCCGACCCCGTCGTGCAGCAGCAGCGTGCGGCGGTAGGAGGCGGGTAGTTCCAGCAGGGCGCACAGCAGGTCGCGGTCCTCGGGGGAGCCGGCCCTGACGGACAACCGGCGCCGCGGGCGGAATCCGTGCCACGGGGACAGCGCGTACTCGTACGCCGCCGCCCGTACCCACCCCACCGGGTCCTCGTCCGCCGAGAGCTCCGGCCAGCGCTGCCACGCCTGCTGGAAGGCCCGTTCGACGGCCCGGCGGGCGAGCCGGGGCCGCCCGGTGAGCAGGTACGCCTGGCGGACCAGGGTGTCGGCGTGCCGGGTACAGAGCGCGTCGAAGGCGGCGGCGGGGGCGACGGGTTCGGGGGCGTCGGGTCGGGACGCGGGCTCGGGGGTCGGCTTCGGCTTGCGCTTGCTCATGCCTGCAGTGTGGAAAATACACATAAGCGGATGCACTACGACACGTCGGGCATTGAGTCACTACTCGGATGAAACGGGTGTTGTTGGCAGCATGGTCCCGTGAGTCAGCAGATCGCGCACCGCTCCTCCGCCCCCCTCGGCGCCGCCTTCACCGGCGGAGCGCTGGCCGCCGGACTCGGCCTCGGGGCACTGGCGGTCGCCGTCCTCCTCCTCTGGGTCGCCGCCCCGTACCCCGACGGCGATCTCTCCCAGGCCCTGCACCTGTCCGCCGACCTGTGGCTGCTCGCCCACGGCAGCGGCCTCGTACGCGCCACCACCCTCTCCGGCATCCCGGCACCGCTCACCGTCACCCCGCTGCTGCTCGCCGCCCTCCCCGCCTGGCTGCTGCACCGGGCCGCCCGCCACGCCCTGGCGACGGCGGGCCCGCACCGCGGACCGCTCGGTGCGCTGCTGGCCGGCTATCTGGCGGTGGCCGGAGCCGTACTGCTCTACGCCTCGGCCGGTCCGCTGCGCGCCGCCCCGCTCAGCACCCTGTTCTGGGTGCCGGCCGCCGCGGCCGCCGTCCTCGCCGGCACCGCCTGGCGCATCCTCGGCCCAGGCGCCGTCCGCCTGCTGCCCGACCGCGTCCGGCGGCTACCGGCGGAGCTGCCGGACAGGGTGCGCGAGGTCCTCGCCGGTCCCCGGTTCGCCGCCGCGTGCCGAGCCGCCGTCGCCGCCGTCCTCGTCCTGCTCGCCTCCGGCGTCCTGCTCACCCTCCTCGGCCTCGCCCTGCACGCGGGCGCCGCCGTCCAGGACCTCTGCCGGATCGCCCGGGACTGGGCGGGCCGCGGCACGGTGCTGCTGCTGTGCCTGCTGCTGCTGCCGAACGCGGCCGTCTGGGGTGCGGCGTACGGGCTGGGGCCGGGCTTCGTGGTCGGGGCGGGCTCCGCGGTCGGGCCGCTGGGAGCCTCCGGCCCGCCGGGCCCGGCGCACTTCCCGCTGCTCGCCGGCCTGCCCCAGGAGGGTGCGGGCTCCGCGCTGACTTGGGTGGTGGCCGTGGTGCCGGTGGCCGCGGGGGCGCTCTTCGCGCGCTACGCGGCCGGGCCGGCCGCCGTCCCCGGCGAGTCCGGCGGTTCCTGGGCCTGGCGGACCACCGCCTCCGTCGCCGCGCTCGGCGCGAGCCTGTGCGGCGTGGCGACGGCCGTGCTCGCGGCGGTGTCGGGCGGCGCGCTGGGCACCGGTGCACTGGCCGACTTCGGCCCCAGCTGGTGGCTGACCGGGCTCGCGGCCACCGGCTGGACGCTGCTGGTCGGGGTGCCGGGGGCGGTGGGGCTGCGGGCCTGGCGGCTGCGGCGGGCGGCCCTGTCGACGGCACCGGCCGGGCCCGTACCGGCAGCCGGCCCCGCACCTGAAGGGAGGCCCGTGCCGGTGGCCGAGGTGCCCCAGCCCGCGGCGCCCGGGCGGTCCTGCGAGCCGTCGCCCGGGGCGGCCCCCGAGTCCGTACCGGCCGCCCGCTCCGCCCCCGCCGAAGCCGGGGACCTCGATCCGACCACCACCACCTGAGAAGGCCGGCGCCCGCCTACTGCTGGGTGCTCAGCAGCGGCCGCAGCTCCTTGGGCAGCAGTTGTTCACAGGACTTGCCCGCCTGCTGGGTCAGGGCGTCGTTCACGCAAGTGAAGTAGTCGCGGTAGACGAACTGGACGGTGAACGTCGCGGCGACCATCACCAGTGCCAGCGAGGCGGTCACCAGGCCGGCGACGGCCGCGGTGGTCTGCGGCCTGGTGGACGGCGGCGCGGTGGGGCCGCCGAGCGGCTGCCCCGGGGCGGCCGGGGGCGTCGGGCGGCCCTCCATCGCCGCGGTGATCGCCGCCGCGGATGTTGCCGAGCCCGCCTTCGCCGCGGCCGGCTTGGCGCGCAGCGCGCTGATGCCCCAGTAGAGGGCCAGCGCCCCCAGCAGCAGCGAGACCTCGGGCAGGCTGAAGAGCACGAAGAAGAAGGCCCACATGCCGGAGAGCAGGGCGTAGCGTGCGCGGCGCTGGGCCGGGTCGGTGGGGTCCCAGCGCAGCGGGCCGGACCCGCTGCCGGGCCCGCCCTGGCCGCCGCCCTGCTGGCCGCCGCGGCCACCGGGCCGGGAGCCGAATCCGCCGCTCTGCCGTCCGGGCTGCCGGCTGCTCCATTGGCTGCCCCAGGACTGCGGCTGCTCGCCGGGCTGCTGCTCCTGGTCGCCGTCGCTGTCGCCGTCGCCGTCGTCGTGTCGGCCGTGCGGCCGGCGCGGTTGCCACTCCTGGTCGGGGGCGTCGGCGGGCGGTGCGGCGAAGGGGTTGTCGTGGTCCGGGGTGTGCGCGCGGCGACGCTTGCCGCCGGGGGCGTCGGCCGCGTCGTCGGAGGGCTGCGGGGAGCCGGACGACTCGGGGGAGGGATGGTCCGGCGAGGAGGACGACGACTTGCGCTCGCGCAGCAGAACCGCCCCCGGGGCGGTGGTGGGCTGGGGGAACAGGAGGGCCGCGCTGCGGCGTCGGTCCGTCATCTGGAGTGCGTCTTCCCCTTGTCTCGTCGGTACGCGGGCCGGCAGGCTCCGGCGTCCGGTTACCACGAACTGCATGCGGTCTTACGCCTGACGCTACCTTCCGTGCCCGCCCCCGTCCCGCGGGGGCCGCTCGGTGTGCCGGTATCGTTGCTGACGGTCGGCGCCTTCGTAGGGTTCCCCGGATTCGCGGTACCCACGACCTTGTACGACCACACAAAAGGCGTGACACCGCGTATGCCGCGTGTGATCACCGCACGCGAGACCGAGAAAGAGACCCGCCGTGGCCTCCTCCCCAGCCCCTGTCCAGCCCGTCCAGTCCGTCCAGCCCGTCCGACCTGTGCGCCTCGTCGTCCTCGTGTCCGGTTCCGGGACGAACCTCCAGGCGCTGCTGGACGCCATCGCCGAGCAGGGTCCGGACGCCTATGGCGCCGAGATCGTCGCGGTCGGCGCCGACCGCGGTGCGATCGCCGGGTTGGAGCGCGCCGAACAGGCGGGCCTGCCGACGTACATCTGCCGGGTCAAGGACCACGACGGCCGTGCGGCATGGGACGCGGCGCTCACCGAGGCGACCGCCGCCCACGAGCCCGACCTCATCGTCTCGGCCGGCTTCATGAAGATCCTCGGGAAGGAATTCCTGGCCCGCTTCGGCGGCCGGATCCTCAACACCCACCCGGCGCTGCTGCCGAGTTTTCCCGGTGCCCACGGCGTGCGCGATGCGCTCGCGTACGGCGCGAAGGTCACCGGCTGCACCGTCCACTTCGTCGACGACGGCGTCGACACCGGCCCGATCATCGCCCAGGGCGTGGTCGAGGTCCGGGACGAGGACGACGAATCCGCGCTGCATGAGCGCATCAAGGAAGTCGAGCGCACGCTGCTCGTCGAGGTCGTGGGGCGTCTGGCCCGGCACGGCTACCGCATTGAGGGACGAAAGGTACGTATCTCGTGACCGCCACCGAAGGCACGACGCGGCCCATCCGCCGCGCACTGGTCAGCGTCTATGACAAGTCCGGGCTGGAGGAGCTGGCGCAGGGGCTGCACGCGGCGGGCGTCCAGCTCGTCTCCACCGGCTCGACGGCCGGCAGGATCGCCGCTGCCGGGGTGCCGGTCACCAAGGTCGAGGAGCTCACCGGCTTCCCGGAGTGCCTCGACGGCCGGGTCAAGACCCTGCACCCCAAGGTGCACGCCGGCATCCTCGCCGACCTGCGGCTGCCCGACCACCAGAAGCAGCTGGCCGACCTCGGCGTGGAGCCGTTCGACCTGGTGATCGTCAACCTCTACCCGTTCCGGGAGACCGTCGCCTCCGGCGCCACCCCCGACGAGTGCGTGGAGCAGATCGACATCGGCGGCCCCTCGATGGTCCGCGCCGCCGCCAAGAACCACCCGTCGGTGGCCGTCGTCGTCAACCCCGCCCGCTACGCCGACGTCCTGACGGCCGTCAACGGCGGCGGTTTCGACCTCGGCGCCCGCAAGCGGCTGGCCGCCGAGGCCTTCCAGCACACCGCGGCGTACGACGTGGCCGTCGCCTCCTGGTTCGCCGAGGGCTACGCGGCGGCGGACGACTCCGGCTTCCCCGATTTCCTCGGTGCGACCTACGCGCGCACGAACGTCCTGCGTTACGGCGAGAACCCGCACCAGGGCGCCGCGCTGTACGTCGACGGCACCGGCGGCCTCGCCGACGCCGAGCAGCTGCACGGCAAGGAGATGTCCTACAACAACTTCACGGACACCGAGGCCGCCCGGCGGGCCGCCTACGACCAGTCCGAGCCGTGCGTGGCGATCATCAAGCACGCCAACCCCTGCGGTATCGCGGTCGGGGCGGATGTCGCCGAGGCCCACCGCAGGGCCCACGAGTGCGACCCGCTGTCCGCGTTCGGCGGTGTGATCGCCGTCAACCGCCCGGTCTCGGCGGCGATGGCGGAGCAGGTCGCGGAGATCTTCACCGAGGTCATCGTGGCGCCCGGCTACGAGGACGGCGCGGTGGAGGCGCTGTCCCGCAAGAAGAACATCCGCGTGCTGCGCTGTCCTGACGCGCCGTCCAACCCCGTCGAGGTCAAGGCCATCGACGGCGGCGCCCTCCTCCAGGTCACCGACCGCCTCCAGGCCGAGGGCGACGACCCGGCCAACTGGACGCTGGCCTCCGGCGATGCGCTGTCCGCCGAGGAGCTGGCCGAGCTGGCCTTCGCCTGGCGGGCGAGCCGCGCCGTGAAGTCCAACGCGATCCTGCTCGCCAAGGGCGGCGCCACGGTCGGCGTCGGTATGGGGCAGGTCAACCGCGTGGACTCGGCGAAGCTGGCCGTGCAGCGCGCGGGCGAGGAGCGGGCGCGCGGCTCCTACGCCGCCTCGGACGCCTTCTTCCCCTTCCCCGACGGCTTCGAGGTGCTCGCCGAGGCCGGCGTCAAGGCCGTGGCCCAGCCCGGTGGTTCGGTGCGTGACGAGCTCGTCGTCGAGGCCGCCAAGAAGGCCGGCGTGACGATGTACTTCACGGGGACGCGGCACTTCTTCCACTGAGCCGCACCCGCCGTACGGCACGAAGGGCCGCACCCCCGGTGAGGGGTGCGGCCCTTCGGGCTGCCGGCTGCGTCAGTAGCGCGGCCGGTTGAACCAGGCGCTGCCGTCGTCCTTCGAGACAAAGACAATGATCATGATCCCGAGGGCGGTGTGCACCAGGCCGAGCGGGAAGACGGCAAAGCTGGCCAGGGTGTTGGCGACGCCGAAGACGATGGTGGTGACGCGTACGCCGTTGCCGCCCTTGCCGAACTGCGCGCCGCAAGTGATCGCCACCACCGAGAAGATCACGATGAGCACGATCAGCGCGATCATCAGGCCCTTGCCGAGGGCCAGCATGGACGTGGTGTCCTCGGTGGCGAACTCCGAGGTGTTCTTGGATGCCTTGCTGATGCTGCTCAGGCCGACCACCGCGCCGATGAGGCCGACGACGTTCAGTCCGGCGAGCACGAACAGCATGATGCGGGCGGCCTTCACGCTGCCCGGCATCCCGTTCTGGAGCGGGCCGCCGGGCATGCCGCCGCCGGGCATGCCGCCGCCCGGGTAGGGGCCGTACGGCGCCGGCGGGGGCGTCTGCTGGGGGTAGCCGTACCCGGGCTGCTGACCCGGCGGCGGGCCGTAGGGGTTCTGATGCGGATAGCTCACGAGCGATGTCCTTCAGGCGTCTTGGGCGGTGAAGCGCCGCAAAGGCCCCGATCGCGCGGATGCGAGGGGGCCTTCGGGGCGTTGGGGCCGGCCGCGGTGGGCCGGCGCGCCGGACTACTGGGCGCGGACGACCACCGTGCCGCAGACCTTGTCCGAGAACGTCTGGTTCTTTTCGTCCCACAGCGGCCACCAGAGGCCGAGGCCGCACACCGGGAAGTCCAGGATGTGGCAGAACTGGCGGCCGAGCGCCAGGCCGAAGCCGAGCACCTGGCCGTTGTTCTCGCGGACGACCCGGATGCCCAGGGCCTTCTTGCCCGGGGTCTGGCCCGTCTTGCCTTCCTTGACCAGGAAGATGATCTTGAGGGTGAGCGCGATGACGTAGCCGATCGCCATGAGGATGAAGACGATGGCGGGCGCACTCGAGTTCGCCGCGTCCGCGTTGCACTGGTAGTCGTCGTAGGCGCAGTCCGGGACGGAGTTGGCGGCGACGATGCCCGAGATGATGGCCAGGATGATCGGCGCCGCGGACACCATCAGGGAGTCGAGCAGGGTGGCCCCGACCCGGGCCCCCCAGCTGGCGAAGGCCGACGGCACACCCGGCATGCCGACCTGCCCCGGGTACCCCGGCTGCTGCGGGTAGCCGTAGCCCGGTGCCGCCTGCTGCTGCGGGTAGCCGTACTGGCCCGGCTGCTGCTGCGGGGCGCCGTAGGGCTGCTGCGGCGGGGCCTGCTGGGGGTAGCCGTAGCCCGGCTGCCCGCCCTGCGGGGGCACGCCCGGCTGCTGCGGGGCACCGTACGGGCCCTGCGGCGGCTGCTGCTGGCCGTAGGGGTTGTTCGGGTCGCCGAAACTCATCTGCTGTTTTCCTCCGTTGTGTCAGTGGGGGACGACGCGGCGTGACTCGGAGGAAAAACAGGTTGCACTGGCCACCCCCCGATGAAGCCTGCGGCACTGAGCGACAATCCTTCTATTTGCAGCTCGGCTCTGTCCAGTCAAGGCCGGCAGGCGTTGTCCAAGTGCAATGATCAATTCCGGCCATCGGTGTCCCGCGTGCCCTGATTGGAACGCGGGCGGCCTCATCCGGGAGGATGGGGGTATGACTGCCCAGATTCTCGATGGCAAGGCCACCGCCGCAGCGATCAAGTCCGAGCTCGTCGCCCGCGTTGAGGCGCTGAAGGCCAAGGGCGTCCAGCCCGGCCTGGGCACTCTCCTGGTCGGCGACGACCCCGGCAGCCGCTGGTACGTCAACGGCAAGCACCGTGACTGCGCCCAGGTCGGCATCGCCTCCATCCAGCGTGAACTGCCCGCGACGGCGACCCAGGAAGAGATCGAGGCCGTCGTCCGGGAGCTGAACGACGACCCGGCCTGCACCGGCTACATCGTCCAACTTCCGCTCCCCAAGGGCATCGACGCCAACCGCGTCCTGGAGCTGATGGATCCGGCCAAGGACGCCGACGGCCTGCACCCGATGAGCCTGGGCAAGCTGGTGCTCGGCGTCGAGGGCCCGCTGCCCTGCACCCCGTACGGCATCGTCCAGCTGCTGCGCCATCACGGCGTGGAGATCAAGGGCGCCGACGTGGTGGTCGTCGGCCGCGGCATCACCATCGGCCGCCCGATGCCGCTGGTGCTGACCCGCAAGTCGGAGAACGCGACGGTGACCCAGTGCCACACCGGCACCCGGGACCTGTCCGCGCATCTGCGGAACGCCGACATCATCGTGGCCGCCGCCGGTGTGGCGCACATCATCAAGCCCGAGGACGTCAAGCCCGGTGCGGCCGTGCTGGACGTCGGCGTCAGCCGCGACGAGGCGGGCAAGATCGTCGGCGATGTGCATCCGGGCGTCGCGGAGGTGGCCGGCTGGGTCGCCCCGAACCCGGGCGGCGTCGGCCCGATGACCCGCGCGCAGCTGCTGGTCAACGTCGTCGAGGCCGCCGAGCGCGCGGCCGGCTGACCCCGAACCCGATCCGAAGGGACGGTCCCCCATGGGTGCCGAATCGCATGCGGACCAGGCGTCCGAACCGCAGCGTCCCTCGCGCCGCTTTCCGCTGCTGACCCGGGACACCGCCCGGCCGGAAGGCGGCGGTCGGGCCGTCTCCGGCGGCCATCCGGCGCCCGCGCGGCAGTGGCCGCTGCTGACCGTCATGGGCGGTGTGGCGGCCGGGCTGCTGCTGGTGGCGCTGGACGCGTTCCGCGTCGGGGCGCTCGTGATCGGCCTGTCCCTGCTGGCGGGGGCGGCGCTGCGCTGGGCGCTCCCGTCGGTGGGGATGCTGGCCGTCCGCTCCCGCTTCACCGATCTCCTGACCTACGGGCTGCTCGGCTTCGTGATCGTGATGCTGTCGACGATGGTCCAGCCCAAGCCGTGGATCCACATTCCGTTCCTGGACGACATCGTCCACTTCACGGTGCGGTAGCAGGATCGCGCACTCCGGGCCCGCCGGTGCGTCGGCCCGGGCCCGGCCTTCGCCTGGCCCCGCGGACCCGGGGCGGACGACGTGCCGGTGGCCGGGGCTATCGCGACCAGAACGCCGCCAGTGCCTCGGCCGTCTGCGCCGGACGGTGGACGTTCGGGGAGTGCCCGCCGCCCTCGACCACCACCCGCTCGGCGCCCAGCCGCCGGGCCATCTCGTCCTGCCAGGGCACCGGCCAGGTCGGGTCGGCCGCCCCGGACACCACCAGCGTGCGCAGCGCAGCCGCCGCGAGCTCGTCGACCCGGTCCGGCTCGGCGATCAGCTGCCGCCCGGTGACGATCAGCTGTTCCGGGACCGTGGCCATCCACCGCCGGTGGTGGAAGGCGTCGACCTCGGCCGCCGCGGTGCCGGGCGCCGCCGCCGACCCGTCCGTCGCCGTCCCGTCCTTCTCCATGGACCGCATCACCTGCCAGATGTCGGCCATGCCCATCCCGCCCAGCGCGTCGATCAGCATGCCCGTACGGACCTGCTGCGCCGCCTCGATCGCGGCCGGGCCGCAGTTCATCAGGGTCAGCGAGTCCCAGGGGAGCGGGGCGGGGGCGGCGTCGAGCACCGCGGCGCGGGCGATCAGGCCGCCCAGCGAGTGGCCCAGCAGGTGCAGCGGTCCGCCGTCCGCGAGGGCCGCGCTCTGGGCGGCCACATCGCGCGCCAACTCCCGCTGGACGTAGGCGGATTCCTCGCGGGGCCCGGCCGACTCGTACTGCCCGCGACCGTCGATCGCCACGGCGCGGAACCCGGCCCGCGCCAACGGGGCGAGCAGCGGCAGGAAGTCCTCCTTGCTGCCGGTGAACCCGGGCAGGAGGAGTGCGGTGCCACGACGGGTTCCGGAGGGCGGCGACGCGTCGAGGACGGCGAAGGAGCCGCGGTCGGTGCGCAGCTGGTACGCGGTGACGCCGGTCGGTACGTCGATGGTCAGCACTCGGCTCATAGGGCGGAACCCTAGGGGGCGGGTGCCACCGGGCGGTAAAGCCGTTACCCCTCAGGGGTGATGGGGTCGCGAGGGCGGACCGCACCCGGGGACGGTCGGCCCGGAGGCCCGGCCAGGGCGTGCGGTGCGGGGGAGCGGCCGGCGGCATGCGGTCGGGGGCGTGCGGTCAGGGGCGTGCGGTCAGTGGGGGTTCCAACCGCCCAGCCGGCCGATCAGCCGCCACGCCCGGCGCTCGGCCCGGCGTTCCGTCTGGCGATTGACCTCCCAGGAGAGCACCGGCCGCCCGTACAACTGCCCGGTGAGGGCGTTGACCTGCTCCTCGAGCATCCGCAGATGGCGGCCCAGGCGCAGGATGCCCTGGTTGCTGTCGCGCCACCACACCAGCGAGAAGGCGACGATCACCAAGGCGATGTAGACGTTCGGTCCGCGGAGGGACAGTCCGCCGCTCCCGGCCACCACGGCGGATATCACGCCGGCGAATCCCGCGATCTGGGTGCGTGCCGAGATGCGCTGGGTGATCTCGGCGCGCAGCGTGTCGTACTCGCGCAGCAGCAGGGCGATGATCTCGGTCTGCTGTGCGGCCGTCAGGGGCGGATTCTGCGGGGGCGGAGGACTTCCCGGAGGCGGCGGGCCACCCGCTGCCGGTGGCTGCCCCGGAATCGGTGGATTGCCGGTAACCGGTGGATTTCCCGACACCGTCACACTGCCTCCTCGCGTCGGTGGAGCCGTCCGGGCCGGTTGAATTCCCGCCACGGGCAGGGGTCAACCCCGGCCACCCCCGGAGCACGACCAGCGCATGCGGGTGTGGACACGGGACGCCCGTGCATCCGTGCGCCGGTGGCACGGGGAACCGCCCTGCGCGGTACGGGACCAGGCTCGGTGCGGCCGCCTCGGGTTCCGCCGCGGCCGGGACGGCGCGCTGCGAAAGGCCCGCCGCGGGCGGTCCGTCCGCCGTCTGCCGGCCGATTCACCGCTCCTGGCAGGACGGCCGAAATCAAGGGGGCATGCTCCTCCCGATCAGGGGCAGGCGATGAGTACCCCCCCACGGGTGTGGCACAACCCCGGCGGTCGCCCGCTTCCCCCCTCCCTGAGCGGGCGACCGCCGCCCCTGTGTCCGGTCCGCGACACCCGGTGAGGCGTCCCACACCGGCCCGACGCCTGCGTCGGCCGGGGGTCCGATAGCCTGACGACCGGGTCTCTCGATACCAAGAGACCTCGATGAGACTCGATAACCGGGCAGGGACACCCACCGCCACCCATGGTGGTCCGGGGGCTTGCCCCCAGAAAACGTCGCGCAGGAGATCGCCATGACCCGCACTCCCGTCAATGTCACCGTGACCGGCGCCGCCGGCCAGATCGGTTACGCCCTCCTCTTCCGCATCGCTTCCGGTCACCTCCTCGGCGCGGATGTTCCGGTCAAGCTGCGCCTCCTGGAGATCCCGCAGGGTCTCAAGGCCGCCGAGGGCACCGCCATGGAGCTCGACGACTGCGCCTTCCCGCTGCTCCAGGGCATCGACATCTCCGACGACCCGAACGTGGCCTTCGACGGCGCGAACGTCGCGCTGCTCGTCGGCGCCCGCCCCCGTACCAAGGGCATGGAGCGCGGCGACCTCCTCGAGGCCAACGGCGGCATCTTCAAGCCGCAGGGCAAGGCCATCAACGACCATGCCGCGGACGACATCAAGGTCCTGGTCGTCGGCAACCCCGCCAACACCAACGCGCTGATCGCCCAGGCCGCCGCGCCGGACGTACCGGCCGAGCGCTTCACCGCGATGACCCGCCTCGACCACAACCGCGCGCTCTCGCAGCTCTCGAAGAAGACCGGCACCCCGGTCTCCGAGATCCGCAAGCTGACGATCTGGGGCAACCACTCGGCGACGCAGTACCCCGACATCTTCCACGCCGAGGTCGCCGGCAAGAACGCCGCCGAGACCGTCAACGACGAGAAGTGGCTGGCCGACACCTTCATCCCGACCGTCGCCAAGCGCGGTGCGGCGATCATCGAGGCCCGTGGCGCGTCCTCCGCCGCGTCCGCCGCGAACGCCGCCATCGACCACGTCCACACCTGGGTCAACGGCACCGCCGACGGCGACTGGACCTCCATGGGCATCCCCTCGGACGGCTCCTACGGCGTCCCGGAGGGCCTGATCTCCTCCTTCCCCGTCACCACCAAGGGCGGCAAGTACGAGATCGTCCAGGGCCTGGAGATCAACGACTTCTCCCGCGAGCGCATCGACGCCTCCGTCAAGGAGCTGGCCGAGGAGCGCGAGGCCGTCCGCGGTCTCGGCCTCCTCTGATCCGACAGCACTCCCGCTGATCCGGCGCTCCGGCCGCCGGTCCGGCGGCACCGCCACTTCGAGCCCGCACGGTCCCCAAACGGCCGTGCGGGCTCGGCCGTTTCCCTCTATGCTGCGGCTTCCGGCCGTGTCGGACGCCCCGTCAACTGGGTTGCCGCGATGGCTCGTTGGCGTTTCGAGGGAGGCCGATGACCCGGACCGATGTGCCCGCGCAGCCCGGAGACCCCGATGAGCAGGGGCGATCGACCGAGGAGCCGGCGACGGCCGAAGCGCCCCCGCCGGTGTCGGTGGTCCCTCCCGGGGCCAGTGATGCCACCCGGCTGATGTGCGCGGGGACCTATCTCGACGAAGCGTTCCGCGATGCCGTCATCGACGAGCTGTACGTCCATGAGGAGCGGTTCGCCGCGCCCTCTTCGGGCATCGACGCGGCCCGGGTGCTCGCCCACGCGCTGCGCGCCCGCCGCCTCCAACTGGGTTGGGCGGCCGGCATCCTGCTCCTGTGGATCGCGTCCGTGCCGCTGTCGGCCGGGTTGTCGGTGCTCTACCTCTACCCGGTCGTCCTGATGGCGCTCGCCCGCTTCGTGCGCCGGGCCCCCGTCCCCCTGTGGCTGAAGCTGCCCGCCGCGTTCGCACTGCGCTGGTACGCCCGGATCTCGCTCCTGGTGTTCCTGCTGGCGCTGGTGGCGGGGGTGTTCAGCACCGGGCTCGCCAACCTCCCGAGCCTGCTGCTGCCCGACCTGCCGGTCTCGGATCCGGACTTCTGCTGGGGCGGCTGTTCGGACTATCCGCCGGTGGACTCCGGCTTCCCGGGCCGGGAGGTGGTCGCGGCCGGGGAGATGTTCGTGCTCTGGGTCACGCTGCTGCTGCCGGTGGTGGTGGCCGTACTGGTCGGCCTGCAGCGGGGGCAGTTCGCCCGCGCACTGGCCCGCGAACTCTCCCCGGGCCGCTTCCCCGACGTCGTGTCCGACCCCGCCGAGCAGGCCGAGGGCTTCCGCTTCCGGCGGCTGCGCGACCGGGTGCGCGTCGAGCAGCACGGGCCGCTGGTGATGTACCGGGAGGCCAACCCCTTCTGCGGCGCCGGTGTCCCGCACCGGACCTGGTCGCTGTCGGTGGAGCTGCAACCGCACCCCGACCGCGAGACCGAGCCGCTGGACAACAGCGCCATCCTGGGGCGCATCGTGCCCCTGGTGGCGGCGCTGCGGGTGCCGTCCCCGCACGGTTCGCCGGAGAAGGCGGCAGCGGTGCGCGACCGGCTGCGCGCGCTGGAGATCGAGGAGTGCGTCTTCCTGCCGGCCGAGGGGCTGCCCACCCGCGCGGCGGCCCCGTACGCACCGGCGGCCTTCGAGGAACACCGGGCCGCGGCGATCGAAGAGGGGGGCGAGCTCCGGCGGCACTTCCTGCGCATCCGGGTCGGCGGCTGGAACGAGGGCGTCGTCACCACGGTCTTCGTACGGGTGCACACCCAGGGCGGCATGCTGATGCTGGAGGTCGCGCCGCATGTGCTGTGGCCGCTGCGGCAGGTCTTCCAGGACGCCGATCGGACCGCCCACCAGTACCGGCACCACCACCACTTCGGCAAGGCCGTGTGGGCGCTGGTCAGTACCCCGCGCTCCGCCGGGCAGGCCGTCCTCACGCTGCTGCGCGGCCTGCTGTCCGCCTGGCGGCTGGCCACCGGAGGGTACGGCGCCGCGCTGCCCGAGGGCCCCGGCGTCGCCGTGCGCGAGCTGGCTTCGTTCGGCGAGTCGTCGCTCTTCCAGGACATGGACGTCGCCCGCTATCTGAAGACCATCGAGCAGCGGGTGGCGGCCGGCGTCACCACGGCGCTGCGGGAGGCCGGCTACCGGACCGAGGAGTTCGAGCAGCGGATCGTCCATGTCGAAGGGGGCGGCGTCTACATCGAGTCCGCACAGGGCGCCGTCGGCATCGGCGACCACAACACGATCACGAGCAACGGCGCCACCCCGCGTGGCTCCACCCCGAACGGGAGGAACGAGCGTGGCAACGGCTGACGAGCGTGGCAGCGGCATCCGTATCGACAACATCCGGGGCGCCGTCGCCATCGGCAACAACAACACGGTGACCCACAACGAGGGCGTCGTCGTCCCACCGGGGGACGCGGCACAGAAAGAACTGCTGCGCGCCGTGAGGGAGCTGCGCGCCGATCTGGACCGGGCGGTGCAGAGCCCCCAGGTCGTCGCGTTGAGCACCGCACTCACCGACACCGAGTCGGAGATCACCGGCACCGGCGCGGCGGGCGCCGGCCGCCTCGCCCGGCTGCGCGCTGCGCTCGGCGACGCCGGTGCCGTCGTCGGCCTGCTGGCGTCCGGGACGGCGGTGGGTCAAGCCGTCGCGGCCCTGGTGGGCGGGTGACGGCTCCGGGCGGGGAGGCGGCCCGCTGGGACAGCGAGGCCCAGCGGTGGGCGGACGGCAGGCCGCCGCCCACCGCCTACACGGGCCCGACGCCGCCGCGGCCGACGTCCGCCCCCGCGCCGACGTCCGCCCCGGGGCCCGGACCGGTCACCGATATGCCCCTGTCGCCCGAGCCCTCCGGCCCGGTACGCAACGGCCGGACCCGGGCGCTGGTCGCGGGGGCGACGGTGGCCGTGCTGGCGGCGGGCGCGGGCGGCAGCTATGCGCTGTGGGGCGGCCGCGGCGACGATCGGGCGGCTGCCCGTGCGTCGCACCGCGCCACCGCCCCGGCGTCCGGCACCGACGCCGGCACCGCCCCCGGCACCGAGGTGGCCACCACGACCTCCGCCGCCACCGAGGTCCCGGACGGCTTCCGCCTGGTCCAGGACGAGGCGGACTTCACCCTGGCGGTGCCCGGCGACTGGGAGCGCACAGAGCGCAGCAACGGTGTCTTCTACACCTCGCCGGACGAGAGCGGCCTGGTGCAGATCATGCAGGTCGCCGACCCGGACAGCACTCCCCACCAGTCGCTGGAGGCGACGTCCCGGGAGCTGGCCGGGTCCGCCGCGAACCCCCGTTACGAGGAGATCAGCCTCGGCGCGATGGCCGACCCGGCGCCGGCGGCCGACGCCGTTCAATTGGTCTACGCCTATGACAGCGAGAAGGTGGGGGAGCGCGTCAAGGTGGTCGACTGCGCGTTCACGGCCGACGACGGCCGGCAGTTCGCCGTGTTGGTCCGGGGCACCGAGTCCGAGTGGCCGCGGCAGGAGGAGATCCAGCGGATCGCGCTGGGGACCTTCGCCCCGACGGGCTGAGGCGGATGCGCGGCCGGTCCCCGGAAGAACGGGCGGACCGGCCGCGCACCCCCCGCCGGCCCTGCGGCTATCCCGGCAGCTCCGTGCGCTCCCACCACTCGTAGACCGGCAGCGTCCCCTCGTCCGTCTCCCGCGTCCGCTGCGTGGCGCGGAAGTGCTCGTACCCGGCCAGATGCGGGATCTTCAGCTCGGACGCCCCCGGGGGCTCGACCGGCACCACACGTCCCGGGAAGTCGTCCGGGCCGCCTTCCAGCACTGCCTTGCTCGCGGTGTTGTTACCCATGCCCGGATTGTCCGACGGGTGGCGGCGGTGGGACGCGGCGGCTCGCCGACGGACGGCCGTGCGCGCCCGCGGCGTGCGGCGCGCCGGCCGGCCCTTCCCGCCCCGGCGTGCGGTGCACGGTCAGGTGGTCTGCCCGCCCGGGTTCTGGCCCTGGAGGGCGTCCTCCAGTACGGAGATGTCCACGGTGTCGCCGGGCGGCGGGGTCTTCGACGAGACCGGCCGGTCGTAGTCGCTCATCAGGATCGTGCCGGTCTGGTGGTTGGCCTGGGCGGTGAGCTTGCGGGGGTAGTGCGTGCCGTCGACAGCCACGTAGAGGGTCTGGACGACGCCGTCGGTCGTCTTGACGACGGGCAGCACCCGGGTGCCGTCCTGGACGGTCGGCCTGCCCTTGGACAGGTGGGAGGTCGGGTGGCCGGAGGGCGGCGGGCTGGAGGGGCCGACCGCGGACTTCTGGAAGGCCTTCAGGTCGCAGGCGGTGGCCAGGCTCTTGAGGAAGGTGTCGTCGGCCGTGCCGTGCAGGTAGCGGCCCTGGTACTTCCGGGCGGCGGCGTCGCCCGCCTTGCCGGGCAGCTGGGTCTTCCAGAATGCGGCGTCGGGTTTCATCCACACCTGGTCCCCGCGTTTGACCAGGTCGATGCGGCCGTAGCTGCCCTTGCTGATGGTGCCGGTGCAGTTGCCCGCCTGGTCGAGAGTGAGGTCGAGCTTGCCCGGGTCGGCGGTGGACTGCGTGCGCAGGCGCAGGGATTTCGCGCCCGTGAGCTCGTGGAGGGCGGTGTCGGAGACCTGCTGGGCCGACTTGCCGGCGAGGTCGCCCTCGCCGTCCCCCGCGGTGGCCGCGGTCGCGACGCCCATCCAGGCAGACCCGGAGAGAAGGGCTGTTCCGCAGGTCAGGGCGGTGATCGCGGTCGCGGGGCGGCGTCTGCTGGCCATCGCTGCACCTCCGGTGAGAGGGACGTATCGGCTGGGGGCATACGGCTATTCAGGGTACGTTCCGGAAATTTCGTGCGCACATTGGACGAACGGGTAGACGCAGAGTGACTCGGCTCACTTTCTATGAATGTTTGGGCATAGGTGGGGGGCTTTCGGGGAGGGGTCCCCGTTGCTGAGTGCGCGATTGGTTGCACCAGTGGGAACAAAGTTCGTGAGCGGAAGGCAGAACACACGTGTCGGCTATCGAGACCATTCACGTAGACGGGGTGTGGCTCCCCGCCGCGTCCGGCGCCACGCGGGAGGTCCTCGACCCCGCCGATGCGACAGTGCTCCAGAAGGTGGCCGAGGGCGGCGCCGAAGACGTGGACGCCGCCGTCGCCGCCGCCCGCCGCGCCTTCGACGGCGGCGCGGGCGTCTGGCCCCGTACGGCCGTCGCCGAGCGCGCGGCGCTGCTGCGCCGGGTCGCCGATCTCCTGCAGCGCGACCGCGAGGAGATCGGGCTCATCGAGAGCCGGGACACCGGCAAGACGCTGGAGGAGGGCCGGGTCGACGTCGACTGCGTGACCGACGCCTTCCGCTACTTCGCCGATCTGGTCACGAACGAGAGCGGCGGCCGGGTCGTCGACGCCGGATCGCCGGACATCCACAGCATCGTTGTCCACGAGCCGGTCGGCGTGTGCGCGCTGATCACGCCCTGGAACTACCCGCTGCTGCAGGCCAGCTGGAAGGTCGCCCCGGCGCTCGCGGCCGGCAACACCTTCGTGATCAAGCCCAGCGAGGTCACCCCGCTCTCGACCGTCCACCTGGTGAAGCTGCTGGTGGAGGCCGGGCTGCCGGCCGGTGTCGCCAACATCGTCACCGGCGCGGGCCTGCCCGTCGGCCAGCGGCTGGCCGAGCACCCGGACGTGGACCTCTTCTCCTTCACCGGCGGCCTCGTCAGCGGCACGAAGGCGGGCGCGGCGGCGGTCTCCGACGCCAAGAAGATCGCGCTGGAGCTCGGCGGCAAGAACCCCAACGTCGTCTTCGCCGACGCCTGCGCCACGGAAGAGGGCTTCGACACCGCCGTCGACCAGGCGCTGAACGCCGCGTTCATCCACAGCGGCCAGGTCTGCTCCGCCGGCGCGCGGCTGATCATCGAGGAGCCGGTGCGCGACCGCTTCGTCGCCGAACTCGCCCGCCGCGCCGAGAAGATCAAGCTCGGCCGCGGCACCGAGGACGGCGTGGAGTGCGGCCCGCTGGTCTCCCAGCAGCAGCTCGACAAGGTCGAGGCGTACGTCGCCTCCGCCCTGGCCGAGGGCGCCCAGCTGCGCTCCGGTGGCGCCCGCCCCAAGCCCTCCGACGTCCGGCCCGCCACCGGCTACTTCTACGCGCCGACCGTGCTGGACGGCTGCCACCGCGAGATGAAGGTCGTCCGGGAGGAGACCTTCGGACCGATCCTGACGGTGGAGACCTTCACCACCGAGGACGAGGCCGTCGCGCTCGCCAACGACACCGAATACGGCCTCGCCGGCGCCGTCTTCTCCAGCGACACCGCCCGCGCCCGCCGGGTGGCCGCCCGCCTGCGGCACGGCACCGTGTGGATCAACGACTTCCACCCCTACCTCCCGCAGGCGGAGTGGGGCGGCTTCGGCAAGTCGGGCATAGGCCGGGAACTGGGCCCCACGGGTCTGGACGAGTACCGCGAGAGCAAGCACATTTACGAAAACCTCCGGCCGGAGCCGGTGCGCTGGTTCGCGGGCTGATCCCCCGACCGACCCGCGCACGCACGCACTTTGCAGTAAGGAGCACTCCATGCCCGTGTACGACTACGTCGTGGTCGGCGGTGGCACCGCCGGTTCCGTCATCGCCTCCCGGCTCACCGAGGACCCGGACGTCACCGTCGCCGTCATCGAGGGCGGGCCGTCCGACATCGACCGCGACGACGTCCTGACGCTGCGCCGCTGGCTCGGCCTGCTCGGCGGCGAGCTGGACTACGAGTACACGACCACCGAGCAGCCCCGCGGCAACTCGCACATCCTGCACAGCCGCGCCAAGGTCCTCGGCGGCTGCTCCTCGCACAACACCCTGATCTCCTTCAAGCCGCTGCCGTCCGACTGGGACGAGTGGGAGGAGGCCGGTGCCGCGGGCTGGAACGCCGAGACGATGGACCCGTACTTCGGCAAGCTGCGCAACAACATCGTGCGGGTGGCGAAGAAGGACCAGAACCAGATCGCCACGGACTGGATCGAGGCCACCAAGACCGCCCTGGGCGTCCCCGAGGTCGTCGGCTTCAACGACCGGCCCTTCGAGGAGGGCGTCGGCTTCTTCGACCTCTCCTACCACCCGGAGAACAACAAGCGCTCCTCCGCCTCGGTCGCCTACCTCCACCCGCACATGGAGGCCGGCGACCGCCCCAACCTCACGCTGATGCTGGAGACCTGGGCGCACAAGCTGGAGCTGGACGGCACCACCGCCAAGGGCGTCCACGTCCGCACCAAGGACGGCGAGGAGGTTTACGTCGAGGCCGCCCGCGAGGTGCTGGTCTGCGCCGGCGCCGTGGACACCCCCCGGCTGCTGATGCACTCGGGCATCGGGCCGCGGAAGGACCTCGAGGCGCTGGGCATGGAGTGCGTGCTCGATCTGCCGGGCGTCGGCGAGAACCTGATCGACCACCCCGAGTCGGTCATCGTCTGGGAGACCGACGGGCCGATCCCGGACAACTCCGCGATGGACTCCGACGCGGGTCTGTTCGTCAAGCGGGACCCGAACCACAAGGGCCCCGACCTGATGTTCCACTTCTACCAGATCCCGTTCACCGACAACCCGGAGCGACTGGGCTACGAGCGCCCCGAGCACGGCGTGTCGATGACCCCGAACATCCCCAAGTCCCGCTCCCGCGGCCGCCTCTACCTCACCTCGGCGGACCCCGAGGCCAAGCCGGCCCTGGACTTCCGCTACTTCGAGGACGAGGGCGACTACGACGGCAGGACCCTCGTCGACGGCATCAAGCTGGCCCGCAAGGTCGCCAAGGCCGAGCCGTTCGCCAAGTGGCTCAAGCGCGAGGTGTTCCCCGGCCCCGACGTCACCGACGACGCGGAGATCAGCGAACTCGTCCGCAAGGCCGCGCACACCGTCTACCACCCGGCCGGCACCTGCAAGATGGGCGCCGCCGACGACCGACTGGCCGTGGTCGACCCGCAGTTGAAGATCCGCGGGCTGGCGGGCATCCGCATCGCGGACGCCTCGATCTTCCCGACGATGCCGGCCGTCAACCCGATGCTGGGCGTGCTCATGGTGGGGGAGAAGTGCGCCGAACTGCTCCAGGAAGCACCTACCCAGGGAGGTGATGCGTGATGGCTGCCACAGCCCCCGGCGCATCCGAGATACCCACGCCCGACAAGGCCGCCGACGCGGCCCGTGAGATCGTGTTCTCCGTCCGCCACCTGTGGAAGGTCTTCGGGCCCAAGGCCGAACGCATCCCCGACGACGCCTCGGTCGCCGACCTCTCCGCGCAGGAACTGCGCGAGCAGACCGGCTGCACCGCCGCCGTCCGCGACGTCTCCTTCGACGTCCACAAGGGCGAGGTCTTCGTCGTCATGGGCCTGTCCGGCTCCGGCAAGTCCACCCTCGTACGCTGCCTGACCAGGCTGATCGAGCCGACCAGCGGCGACCTGGAGATGGACGGCGAGGACGTGCGCGCCATGGACGGCGCCACCCTGCGCGAACTGCGCCGCCGCCGCGCCTCGATGGTCTTCCAGCACTTCGGCCTGCTGCCGCACCGCACCGTCCTCGACAACGTCGCCTACGGCCTGGAGATCCAGGGCATAGGCAAGGCCGAGCGCCGGGCGAAGGCCGCCGAGGTGGTGGAGAAGGTCGGCCTGGCGGGCCTGGAGAAGCGCCGCCCCGGCCAGCTCTCCGGCGGCCAGCAGCAGCGCGTCGGTCTGGCCCGCGCGCTCGCCGTGGACCCCGAGGTCCTCCTCTTCGACGAGCCGTTCAGCGCCCTCGACCCCCTCATCCGCCGCGACATGCAGGAAGAGGTCATCCGCCTGCACCAGGACGAGGGCCGCACCATGGTCTTCATCACCCACGATCTCGCCGAGGCACTGCTGGTCGGCGACCGGATCGCCCTGATGCGCGACGGCAAGATCGTCCAGCTCGGCACCCCCGAGGAGATCGTCGGCTCCCCGGCCGACGACTACGTCCGCGACTTCGTCCGGGACGTCCCCCGCGAGCAGGTGCTGACCGTGCGCCGTGCGATGCGCCCCGCCGAGGACGGCGAGGCCGACCAGGGCCCGGCGCTCACGCCCGACACCCTGATCTCCGACGCCATCGAGGCGGTCGCCCGCTCCGGTGCCGCCCGCGTCGTCGACGACGGCCGCTGCCTGGGCATCGTCGACCACGCCTGCCTGCTCGACGTGGTCGCCCGCATCGACCGCGGGCGCGACGAGGTGACCGCCTGATGTACGCCGCCGCTCCGTACCGTGGCGCCGCGCTCCGCGCCGTCAGCTCCCGGGCCCCCGTGGCCACCCGCCGCTCCCGCCTGCGCGTCGCCCTGCTGCGCCGCTGGCGCGAGGCCCAGCGCGCCGCCGCGATGCAGGTGTCGGTCGGCACCGTGAAGCGGGGGCGCGCATGAGCTATTTCGGTACGCCCCCGATCTCCCAGAGATACCTCGACACCGTCAAGCTCGCCCCGTTGCAGCAGCTGCTGCGTCGCCGCGGCCTGGCCAAGCTCCTGCTGCTCGCCGTCGCCTCGGCGGTCATCGTCCCGCTGCTCCAGGCCAAGTACGGCGCCGCCTGGCCGCACGCCCTGACCGTCGACCTGTCCGGGCCGCTCAACTCGACGACCGACTGGATCATCGACAACCGCGACAGCCACCCGCTGTTCGTCTACTTCCTCGGCCACCTCAGCAACGCCGTCGTGATCTCCGTACGCGGCGTCTACCTGCTGCTGCTCGCGCTCGGCTGGACCGGTGTGACGGCCGGTGTGACGCTGATCGCCTGGCGCGTCGCCGGTCTGCGCATCGCCGCGACCGCACTGATCTCCTTCCTGGTCAGCGGCCTGCTGGGGATGTGGGTGCCGACCATGCAGACGCTCGCGCTGATGATCATCGCGGTCCTCGCCTCGGTCGTCGTCGGTGCGCTGATCGGCCTCGCCGCCGGTCTGTCGGAGCGCGCGTTCCGGATCCTGCGGCCGGTCCTCGACACCATGCAGGTGCTGCCGGCCTACGCCTATCTGCTGCCCGTCGTGCTGGTCTTCGGCATGGGTGTACCGGCCGCCCTGCTGGCCACCGTCGTCTACGCCGCCCCGCCGATGGCGCGGCTGACCGCGCTCGGGCTGCGCGGCGCGGACGCCGGAGTGCTGGAAGCGGTCGCCTCGCTCGGTGCCACCGGCCGGCAGCGGCTGCTGACCGCCCGGCTCCCGCTGGCCCGCAAGGAACTGCTGCTCGGCCTCAACCAGACGATCATGATGGCGCTCGGTATGGCCGTCATCGCCTCGGTGATCGGCGCTGCCGGCCTCGGCGACCGCGTCTACCAGGCGCTGGGCTCGGTGGACGTCGGCGCCGCGCTCGCGGCCGGCATCCCGATCGTGCTGCTGGCCATCGTCATGGACCGCACCACGGCGGCCGCCGGCGCACGGCTGGGCACCTCCGAGCCCACCGGGCCGAAGCTGCTGCGCGGCTGGCCCGCCTGGGTCGGCGTCGCCGTGATCACCGCCGTGCTCACCCTCGTCGGCCGGCTGACCGGCTCGCTGGTCTGGCCGGCCGGCTGGGTCGTGGCCATCGCCCGCCCCGTCAACGACTTCAAGGAGTGGATGGTCGACCACATCTACACCGGAGTCCCCGTCGTCGGCGGCACCGCCGACTGGGCGGCGCACTTCACCGACTGGGTGCTCACCCCGCTGCGTGACGGCCTGACCGCGCTGCCCTGGTACGGCGTGCTGCTCATCGTCGCCGCGCTGGCCTGGATCATCGGCACCTGGCGCACCGCGCTGACCGCCGTCCTCGCGATGGCCGCCACCGGTGTGCTGGGCGTCTGGAAGCCCTCCATGAACACCCTGTCCCAGGTGGTCGCCGCGCTCGTGGTGACCCTGGTGATCGGCTTCGGCGTGGGCATCCTGGCGGCCGGCAGCAAGCGTCTCGAGGCGATCCTGCGCCCGGTCCTGGACGTCATGCAGACCATGCCGCAGTTCGTCTACCTCATCCCGGTCGTCGCGCTGTTCATGGTGGGCCGGGCCCCGGCCGCCGCCGCGGCGATCGTCTACGCGCTGCCCGCCGTCATCCGCATCACGACCCAGGGCCTGCGCCAGGTGAACCCGGCCGCGGTGGAGTCCGCCGAGTCGCTCGGTGCCACCCGCTGGCAGATCCTGCGCCAGGTCCAGCTCCCGCTGGCCAGGCCCGCACTGCTGCTGGCCGTCAACCAGGGCGTGGTGCTGGTCCTCGCCGTCATCATCATCGGTGGCCTGGTCGGCGGCGGTGCGCTCGGCTACGAGGTCGTCAAGGGCCTCGCCACCGGCGACCTGGCCGTCGGTCTGGTCGCGGGCGTCGCCATCGTCTGCATGGGGCTGATGCTCGACCGGGTCACCCAGCCGACGGAACGCCGCACTACGGGGAAGGGAGCCTGACCATGTCCCGTACCCGAACCCGTACCCGACTGAAGGTCATCGGCGCGTCGCTGGCCGCCGGCACGGTGCTGCTGTCGCTCTCCGGCTGCGGCAAGGCCGATATGACCAAGCAGGGCTCGCCGTTCGCGGCGGCCGCGGGGTCCAAGTCCGTCACCCTCTCGGTGCAGACCTGGGTCGGCGCACAGGCCAACGCGGGGGTGGCGAAGTACATCCTCGAACACAAGATGGGCTACCACGTCGACACCGTGCAGGTCGACGAGATCCCCGCCTGGGACGCGCTGAGCCAGGGCCGGGTCGACGCGATCCTGGAGGACTGGGGCCACCCGGATCAGGAAGCGCGCTACGTCAAGGACAAGAAGACGATCACGGCGGGCGGCGGCAACGGCGTCACCGGCCACATCGGCTGGTTCGTCCCCAAGTACTGGGCCGACAAGCACCCCGAGGTCAAGAGCTGGAAGAACCTCAACAAGTTCGCCAAGCAGCTGCGCACCTCGGAGAGCGGCAACAAGGGCCAGCTGATGGACGGTTCGCCGTCCTACGTCACCAATGACGAGGCGCTGGTGAAGAACCTGGGCCTCGACTACCAGGTGGTGTTCGCGGGCTCCGAGGCGGCGCAGATCACTCAGATCCAGCAGTTCGCCAAGCAGAAGAAGCCCTTCCTCACCTATTGGTACGAGCCGCAGTGGCTCTTCAACAAGGTGCCGATGGAGGAGGTCAAACTCCCCAAGTACACCGATGCCTGTGCGGAGAAGGGCACGAAGGACCCCAAGTCCGTCGACTGCGAGTACCCCACCACGCCGCTGCAGAAGTTCTTCAACACGGACTTCGTCCAGCACGGCGGCGCGGCCGCGAAGTTCCTGAAGAACTTCAAGTGGACCAAGGACAACCAGAACGAGGTCTCCGAAACGATCGCCTCGGACGGCCTGTCCGCGGACGAGGCGGCCAAGCGCTGGGTGGAGAAGCACCCGGACGTCTGGAAGAAGTGGCTGCCGAAGAAGTAGCCGGGGCGTCGTCCTGAGGCGGGGGGGGGCGCCCCCGCGCGGGGGGGCGCCCCCCCCCGGGGGGGGCGGGGGGGGGGGCCCCGCCCCGGGGCGCCGCCCCCCCCGCGCGCCCGGGGGGGGGGGGGGGGGGCCCCTGGGGGGGGTGTTCACCCCCCCGGTTTTTTTTTTTTTGGGGGGGGGGGGGCGGGCGGGGGGGGGGGCCGGGGGGGGGGGGGGCCCCCCCCCGGGGGGGGGGCCCCCCCCCGCCTCGTTCGCTGCGCGGTTCGGCTCACCTGCCGGTGACCCCGTCCGCCTGCTCGCGCAGGATGTCGGCGTGGCCCGCGTGCCGGGCCGTCTCCTCGATCATGTGGACCAGGATCCAGCGCAGCGACCGGGTCGCGTCGTCCTTCCCGGCCGGCCGGGCGGACCGGCGGCCCAGGTCGTCGCAGCGCCCGATGATGTCGTCGGACCGTGCGACAGCAGCCCGGTAGGCGGCGAGCAGATCGGTGGCACCGTCGGTCGCGGCGAGCTCCATCCCGAAGTCCGGATGCGGGACGTCGGCCCCCTCGAAGGCCCAGCCGAACCAGTAGACCTCGGCCGCCGTCAGATGCTTCACGAGCCCGAGCACGCTGGTGCCGGAGGGGACCCCGGCCGCGGCGCCCTGCGCCTCGGCAAGGCCGGCGGCCTTCGCCAACACCGCCTCCCGTACGTAGTCCAGGAACGCGACCAGCGTCGTCTTCTCGTCGGCGTCCGCACCGGGGGGACCGGTGTCGACGCGCGTGGGGGTCTCTGTCATCTGAGGACCGTAACCGGACGCGGGGGCGCGCCGCCCGGTACCGCCACCGCCTGCCGATAATCAACGGCATGTCCCGCACCGAGGCCACCGCCGCCACGCCCAAGAGGTCCACATCCCGCTGGGCGGCACCCGTCGGTGAGCTGTGTGCGGCACTCCTCTACATGGCCGGTGCCGCGTCGGCCTCCCTCGGGTTCTTCGACCTGCTGGCCTCGGAGGCGCAGGCGGCCCTCGCGTGCGCCGCCGTGGCTCTGCTGCTGCTCCGCCGCAAGCTGCCGATCATGGCGATGCTCGGCCTCGCCGCGGTGGCCGGGACGCTGCCGATCTCCGGCATGCTGACGGCCGTCGTCGCCTACACCGCGGCCCGCCGCATCGAGGCGCCCCGCCACCGTGCCGCCGTGCTGTCGGTCGCGGCCGCCCTCCCGGTGACCGTCAGCGTGCTGGGCACCGTGGCCACCGGCTACGGCAGCTGGCTGGTCGGTGCTGCGCTCGGCTTCCTGGTGGCCGGTGTCTGTGTACTGATCCCCGGCCTGGTCGGCAGCTCCCGGGGCCAGCAGGAACGCCTGGTCCTGGCCCTCCGGGACCGCGCCGCGACCGCAGAGCAGGCCCGGCAGCTCGCCGAGAGCGCCTCCCGGGCCGAGGAGCGCGCCCGGATCGCCGCCGAGATGCACGACCTCGTCGGCCACCGGCTCAGCCTGATCTCCCTCCACTCCGGCGGCCTGGAAATGGCCCTCGCCGCCAAGGCGCCCGAGCTGACGGCAGACGCCGCCCAGGTGCGCCTCGCCACCCGGGAGGCGATGCGGGAGCTGCGCGAAGTGCTCGGCGTACTGGGCCCGTTGGGTCGCGACACCGGCACCGACGCGCTCACCGACGCCACCGGCACCCGCTCCGACCTCACCGCCCTCGCCGAGGAGTCACGGGCCGCCGGCATCCCCGTCACCCTCAGCTGGGACGGCCCCGACCTGGACGCCCTGGAGCCGCGTCTGCGCCGCGCCGTGCACCGCGTCGTCCGCGAATCCCTCACCAACATCCACCGCTACGCCCCCTCCGCCGCCGCCGAACTGGCGGTGACCCACACCGAGGAGCGGATCCGGGTCCGGGTCCGCAACGGCGCACCGCCCGTCGCCCCCGAGGCCACCACCGGCCTGGGCACCGGCCGCGGCCTGCCCGGGCTGCGCGAACGCCTCCGGCTGCTGGGCGGCGAACTGCGCGCCGAACCCACCGCGTCCGGCGGCTTCCTGGTGACGGCGTCGCTCCCGCGGCACCCGGCCACCGCCACCGTGCCGGACCCCGCCGCCCCGCCCGCCGAGACGCCGCCACGCCGGGCCCCCGACACCCGCCCGGGCATCCCCCGCCCGCTGCGTCCGCTGCGCCATCTGCCGGGTGTGGCCGCCGCGTTGCTGGGGCTGACCGGAGTGGGCACGATGCTGCTGCTCGGCCTCTCCCTGGTGCAGAGCTCCCGACCGATGGCCGACAGCGTGCCCGACCGCACGGTGCGTACGGGCATGTCCGAGGCGGACGTCCGCGCGGCCGTCGGCTTCGAGAGCGACCTGGCCGGCGCCGCCGCCGCCGGCCGCGAGCCGCCCCGGCCCCCCGGCACGGCATGCTTCTTCCCCTACGGGACGGACCGCGCGACGCACGGCCGCCTGGCCCTCACCCGCTACTGCTTCCGCCACGACACCCTCGTCGAGATCAAGAAGTTCACGGTCCCGACGGCCCCCCACGGCCCGTCGGCCACCCCCGCGCCGACCGCCCCGCCAGCCACAGGGAGCCCCCGATGACGACGCCATCGCCCGACGCGAACAGCCCGCGCAACGGACCCGCGCACGACGGCCGCATCCGGGTCCTCCTCGCCGACGACGAGGAGATGATCCGGCACGGCGTGCGCCTGATCCTCCGGCACGCCGAGGACATCGAGGTGGTCGCCGAGGCGGCCAACGGCGCCGAGGCGGTCGAACTGGCCGCGGCCCGGCCGGTGGACGTCGCCCTCGTCGACATCCGCATGCCCGTCCTCGACGGCCTCGCTGCCATCGAGCGGCTGGTGCGGCTGGATTCCGCACCGCAGGTCGTCATGCTCACCACCTTCGGCGACGAGGAGAACGTCACCCGCGCCCTGCACGCCGGCGCCACCGGCTTCCTCCTCAAGGACGAGGGCCCCCAGGAGCTGATCAACGCCGTACGGGCCGCGGCCGCCGGCGATGCCGTCCTCTCACCGGGCGTCACCGGCCACGTCATCAAGCGGATGCTCCAGGCCACCGGACCCCACATCGGCTCCCCGGCCGCCACCGGCACCCCCGCCCAGCGCCTGGCCGCCCTCACCGGCCGTGAACACGAGGTCCTGGCGATGCTCGGCGCGGGCCTGGCCAATCAGGAGATCGGCCGCCGCCTCGACATCGGCCTCGGCACCGTCAAGACCCACGTCGGCCGCATCCTGGAGAAGACGGGGACGGGCAGCCGGGTCCAGGCGGCGCTGCTGGCCCACCAGGCTGGGTCGGTCCGGTAGGCCCCTGTCCCCGGTGCGGGCCAACTGCCCACCCTGGAAAGGGCGTTGGAAGGCGCCTGTCAGTGGCTGCGGATACGGTCCGCAGCATGGACGTACGAGGAATGACGATCGTGCTCGTCGGCCGTTTCCACGGCTTGCGCAGAAGCGAGGTGAAGCGGCGGCTGGAGGAGCTGGGCGCCCGGATGACGGGGACGGTCTCCGACCGGACGGATCTGGTGTTCTCCGAGTACCTCTTCGCCGAGGCGGGACGGAACCTCCAGCAGGCACGCGAGCGCGGCATCCCGATATGCGACGAGTCGGCGCTGCGGGCCCTGCTCGCCGATCCGGACGCGACCGACGACGAGGGCGAGCCCGGAGCGGAATCGGATCTGGTGGCCCTGCGGGCGCGACTGCTCAAGCTGGAGCGCGAGCAGGGCATCACGGAGGAGCACCGCGCCGCCACCCGCGAGATCCGCGCCGGCGAGGACGCCCAGCTCCTCCATCCCTACGGCCACCAGGTGGAGATCAACGACTACGCGCTCAGCCCCTGCGGCCGCTATCTGGCCACCGGCACCTGGCGGGGCGACGACAGCGCCGTCGGCGGCACCCTGCAGATCTGGGAACTGGCCACCGGACGCTGCGTCAACATCCTCGGCAGCCTGGACGGCGGGATCGGCCGGCCCGGCGAAGGCGGTGGCATCCAGTGGTCGGACGACAGCCGCCGCATCGGTCTCGCGTACCACCGCAACAGGATCGGTGTCTTCGACCCGTTCGACCCCGCCCTGCGTTCCAACAACTGGGCCGTCGCCCCGCTGGCCCTCGCCATGGTTGCGGACGAGGCGGCAGCGCCGCCCGCCTGGGCGCTGGCCCCGGACGGCAGGCGGGCCTTCGTGGCCTCCGCGTCACCGTGCGACGTGGGAGGCAGCGTCATCCCGCTGGACCGGGGCGATCTGCACTGGACGCCCGGTCAGGCGCCGCCCCGGCATCCCTTCCTGCTCGCCGAGCGGCTGCGGGAGCGGCTGCGGCCCGCGCAGGTGCGCGGGCACGGCGCCGTCGATCTCCAGGCCGATCACGTCCGCTGGTCGCGGGACGGCACGCGGCTGCAGGCGCAGGCCGAGGGCGGCCCGGGCTACCGGAAGGCGTTCGTCGTCGACGTCGCTTCCGGACAGGTGGACTGGCGGGCCGCCATCGGCGGGCTCGCCGCGTGGAGCCCGGACGACCGGCTGCTGGCGCACTACTACGACGGCCTGCGCTTCCTCGACGCGGCGACGGGCAGGCCGCGCGCCAAGGGAGCCGGGCACCGCGGCGTATCGGCGCTGCAGTGGGGCATGCGCGGCGACATGCCACGGCTGGCCGCCCTGGTGGGCGCGGGCAACACCGCGGGTGCCGAACCCGGCGTCTTCGTCTACGACGGGCACCGCTTCCGCTACCGCGTCGACGTCGCACCGGTGGACGTCGATCAGGTCTTCGCCGACTCCTGGGCCTGGTCCCCGTCCGGCGACGCGGGGGCCTGGCTCACCGCGGACGGACGAGTGGAGGTGTGGTCCCTGGACGGGGACGCGCCGCGGCGGCAGCGCACCCTGGACGTGCCGCCCGAGACCGGTGTGGTGCTGTGGGGAGCCGACGACGTCCTCGTCGCGATGAGCCCCACCACCTTGCGGTTCCTCCGGGCCGGATCGGGCGACGTCCTGGGCGACTTCACCTTCCTCCGCGAGCCCGGGGGCCCCCGGGCGCTGCCCGACGACTGGTGGCTCGACACCTGTCACTTCGCGCCCGACGACGAGGCGTGGTGCGCGGCGTTCCCCGAGGGCGTCGTGATCGCCCCGGACGGCCGGGCGGCCCGGTCGCTGGACGACGTCCTCGCCTGGTCGGTGCACAAGCGCCTGGCCTGGCCGGTGCGCTGGGGCGAGCTCGATGTCGTACCGGACGCGGTGGCCGCGAGCGCGCTGCTCGGCGACGAGCGCGGGGACGGCAGCGGCTGGTGGCTGAACTACAGCCTGGAGCGGAGGGAGGGGCGACCGTGGGGGACCACCGGCTGGCCGCCGCGGCGCTCGGCAACGGTCCGGGACCTGGTCAAGACGGCGGTCGAGACCTGCGCGGACCTGCCCGGCGACGGGGACGGCCGGGTCGCCCGGGATCTGCGGTACGCCGCCCGGCTGTACGCGCGGCGCGGCGAGCACACCCTGGCCGGCGGACTGGTCAGGGACATCCTGCCCCGGGGCGAGCAGGTGGCCGCGTCCGCCGAAGTGGCGATGATCCTGGCCGGCGCGGGACGGCGGGAAGACGCCCGCGCCGCCTTCCGGGTGGCGCAGCAGCATCTCGCGGCGCATGCCGAGGTGCTGTTCTGCAAGGACCACGAGATCGCGTTCGTGGCGGCGGCGCTGGGCGGGGCCCATGAGGCGCTGGGCGACCGGGCGCGGGCGGACGAGTGGTTCGACGTCGCACACCGGACCATCGCCCCGGAGCCCCGCGCCTGGCAGAACCGCCTCGCGGTCATCTGGGCGCTCACCGAATGCGGGCGCGAGGACGAGGCGCGGGCGCTGTGGGGGCCCGCCGCGTGGTACGCCGAGCCGGAGCCGGACGGCCCCACCGTCGAGGCGTGGCTGACCTATCTGGCGCGGACGGGCCGCCGCGCCCTGTACGACGCGTTCCTGGCCGCGTGGGAGGAGTCCGCCGCGCGCCGGCGCGAGGATCCCGCTTCCGCCCGCCTTCTCCCGGCGGACCTCCGCACCGCGACCGCGTCGCCCGGGCCCGCCGCCGCACACCTGACGCCCCCGACCCCGACCGACTCCGACATCGCCGAACTCGTGGCCGAGTACGCGCAGTTGCAGAAGATCCCGCGCAGCTACCGGATGCAGCCGACGCAACTCCTCATCGAGCGCGCGGCGCGCTGCGGGCACATCGGCGCGGTGATCGACCTGATCCGTCGGCTCCCCCGGCTCGAGGAGTACGAAGCCCGGCCCCGCACCGCGTTCACCGCGCTCCGGCTCGCCACGACAGGGTGTCCGGTGGAGCCCTGGTAGCGGGGCCGAACGGCCCGCGGCCGCCGTCACTCGTCCGGATGGCGGCCGCCGATCCACCGCGTGGCGCGGCGAAGGGCGCAGCAGTCTGGGGCCGCCTGCCGCCGACGAAGGGCCCGCCGCCATGCCGCTGCCGCCGAAATGCCCGACCCTGGACTGTGACGACTGGCTGTGGAAGGACACCACGACCACCGACACCGACTGGGACAACTGGCGTTGGTGGTGCCATCGGTGCGACCGGAAGTGGTATCCGACGGCGAAGCAGCTCGGGGAGTTCCGCCACGGGTCGTCCGGCAGACGGCATCAGCCTCTTTCCGCGTACCGGGACCCCAGAGTGGCCCGGTAGCGGCCGGCCGGCCGGCGTCGGGCGGCCCGGGGGGCGTCGCCCGCGGGGCACTCGGGACGATCCGCGCGGGCAGTGCCCCTGTGCGTCCGGCCCCTGGCTCTCCACGGCCCGCGGTGTGACGGCATAGTAGAGCCCGCCCCCGGCCGGGGGCATGTCGATACGGCGCCGCGCATCGGGCGGGCGCCGGTCCGTACCAGGGGGACTCCGCGCCATGCCATCCACTCGCCGTACCACCGCCGCGGCCGCGGCGCTGGCCGCCGTGCTCGCCCTCACCGCGACCGCCTGCGGCCCCGCCGACGACAGCGCCGCCGGGCCCGGCAGCTCGGCCGCCGCCGACCAGAAGGGCGCGGGCGACGACGGCCTGAAGCTGCCCAAGGGCATACCGACCAGCATCGACGGCCTCAAGAAGTGGAAGGACGGCGGCTGGCAGAACTGGGACAAGTGGGCCCGCAAGGCGGAGGACTTCGCCAACCCGGTCATCAAGGACCACTGGAAGACGGAACGGCTGGCCAAGGCGAAGCCCGCCCCCGACCTCAGCGTGAAGGCCACCGGTGCGGGCAGCGAGTTCGACGCCACCGACCCCGAGCCGCGGCCGGTCGACGCCCGGCAGATAGCCCGGCCCTACCACCTGCACAGGGCGCCGGTCGGCAAGGTCTTCTTCGACAGCCCCAGCGGTCCCCGGGTCTGCTCCGGCACGATCGTCTCGGACCCGGCGCACCCGGGAAAGTCCAACCTGGTGTGGACCGCGGGCCACTGCGTGCATTCCGGCAAGCGGGGCGGCTGGATGCGCAACATCGCGTTCGTGCCGTCGTACAACGACAACGGCGTGCCGATGAACCAGGTCAACAACACGCCGGCGCAGCAGATCATCCCGTACGGCCGGTTCTGGGCCGACTGGATCACCACCTCCGGTGAGTGGATGAACATGGGCAGCCAGGAGGTCGGCAACGGCGGTTCCGCCTACGACTTCGCCGTGCTGCACGTGAAGCCGGAGAACGGCGGCGGCAAGTCGCTGGAGGAGACCGTCGGGACGTCCGTGCCGGTCTGGTTCAATGCCCCCTCCGCCGAGCACATCAGCGGCATGGAGGCCGTCGGCTACCCGGCGGGCCCGCCGTACGACGGCGCGCGGATGATGAGCTGCCTGGACCGCCCCAGCCGCCTCACCATGCAGCAGGGCACGCCCGTCATGGACCGCATCGGCTGCACGATGACCGGCGGTTCCTCGGGCGGCGGCTGGTTCGTCGGCCGCGGCGGCAAGCTGACGCTGGTGTCCAACACGTCCATCGGCTCCAACGACAAGACCTGGCTGGCCGGCCCGCACCTGGGCCCGGAGGCGCAGCGCGTCTTCGACGGCATCAGCCGGAAGTTCGCCGGCCGGTAGGCACGAACGCGCGGACGTCGACCCACGCCCCCGGCTCACCTTCGAGCCGGGGGCGTGGGTCGCTTCGCGCGGAGGCCCACCGGGCGACTCCCCTGCCGCAGACGTGCCGACGGCGGGAGGCCGCACCCGTCAGCCCGCCGGCGGCAGCGCCCGGCACAGCGCCTCCAGAGCGCCCGGGAAGGCGTGGTCGGAGGGCGCCGCGTACCCGACGACCAGGCCGTGGCGAGGCGGCATCGTGGCGGCCGGGTGGCGGTAGTCGGAGAGGCCGTCCAGGGCCAGGCCCTGCCAGTGGGCGGCGCGCAGGGCGGCGCGTTCGCCCGACGCCCCCGTGCCGTCCGGGAGTTGGAGGACGGCGTGCAGTCCGGCGGCGATGCCGGTGACGGCCAGCTGCGGGGCGTGTGCGGCCACCGCTTCGACGAGTTGGTCGCGGCGCCGGCGGTAGCGCCGCCGCATCCGGCGGATGTGGCGGTCGTAGGAGCCGGAGGCGAGGAAGTCGGCGAGGGTCAGCTGGTCGGTGGCGCCGGTCCATGCCTCGCGTTCGCCCTTGACCGCGAGTACGGGGTCCACCAGGCGGTCGGGCAGGACCATCCAGCCCAGGCGCAGGGCGGGGGACAGGCTCTTGCTGACGGAGCCGAGATGGATGACGTGGTCCGGGTCGAGGCCCTGGAGGGCGCCGACCGGTTGGCGGTCGTAGCGGAACTCGCCGTCGTAGTCGTCCTCCAGGACGTAACCACCCTCGGCGCGAGCCCGGTTGACGACGTCGGCGCGCCGGTCCGGGTGGAGCGGGACGCCGGTGGGGAACTGGTGGGCGGGGGTCAGCAGGACGTTGTGCCGCTGCCGGAGCCCGGCCAGGCAGGCGGTGTCGGCGCCCTGTTGGTCGACGGGGAGGGGATGGGTGCGGACGCCGGCGGTGGTCAGCAGGGCGCGGTGGAAGGGGAGGCCGTACGACTCGACGGCGAGCGGGTCGGGGAGCACGGCGGGGAAGAGGAGCCGCAGGGCGTGGGCGAAGCCGGAGCAGATGACGATGCGGTCCGGGTCGGTACGGACGCCTCGGGTGCGGGCCAGGTAGTCGGTGAGGGCGCGGCGCAGTTCCGGGCGGCCGCGGGGGTCGCCGGGGCCGAAGGCGTCGTGCGGCGCGGCGGCCAGGGCGCGGCGGGCCGCGGCCAGCCAGGCCGTGCGGGGGAAGGACGTGGCGTCCGGCTGCCCCTGGAGCAGGTTGTGGGCGGGCCGGCCCGCGGGGGCCCGGTGCGCGGCGGGGCGGGCCGGGGCGAGCGGCTCGGCGCGGTGCGCGACGCGGGTGCCGGAGCCCTGCCGGGCGGTGAGCCAGCCCTCGGCGACGAGTTCGGCGTAGGCGTCGGCGACGGTGTTGCGGGCGATGCCGAGGTCGGCGGCGAGCGAGCGGTAGGGCGGCAGCCGGGTGCCGGGGCCGAGGCGGCCGGTCCGTACGGCCTCCCGGAGCGCACGGATGAGGACGGCGCGGCGACTGCCGGGGCCGGTGAGCTCCAGATGGAGATCGGTACCCAACCTCTCCGCAAGATTGACCCATGATTCCGGCATGGGAATGCACCCTATAGCCGGTCGCCCGAGCTCCTAGATTCGAGACATGACGAACAGCGCAGAGCACAGCGGCAACAGCGACGAGAACACCACCAAGGCCCCCCGGGTCGAGTTCGCCAAGGCGGCGCCCAAGGCGTTCAAGGCGCTCATCGGCCTCGACGCCGCCGCCCGCGAGGGCCTGGACCCGGCCCTCGTCGAACTGGTCCAGATCCGCTCCTCACAGCTCAACAAGTGTGCGTACTGCCTCCATATGCACACCACGGACGCCCGGAAGGCCGGCGAGAGCGAGGAGCGGCTGCACATGGTCGCCGTCTGGGAGGAGGCGGCGCACTTCTTCACGGCGAAGGAGCGGGCGGCGCTGGCGCTCACCGAGGCCGTGACGCGGGTGGCGGACGGCGGGGTGCCGGACGCGGTGTACGAGCGGGCCGCTCGGCACTTCGAGGACGGCGAACTGGCGCAGCTGCTGGCGCTGATCTTCACGATCAACACCTGGAACCGGATCGCCATCAGCACGGCGAAGGTTCCGGGAACCGACGAGCGGTGAGCCGGGGCCGGGGGCGGCGGCCCGCCCCCGGGGCCCGGTGGTTCAGCTCCGCCCGCGCGACTCCTCCCGGAGCCGCGCGGCCGTCTCCGCCAGGGACGCCATCGCCCGACGCTGGAGCCCGGGGCCGAAGGTGACGCGGGAGGCGCCCAGGGCGCCCAGCTCGCGGGGAGTCGGGCCGTCCGGGGTGACCACGGCATTGACCGGCACGCCGACGGCGCCGGCGATCTCGGCCAGCGACGACGGCGGGGCGAGGATCGGGTACACGCAGTCGGCACCGGCCTCCGCGTACAGCAGGCCGCGCGAGATCGCCTCCTCCGGGTCCTCGACGCCCCGCAGGAACGTATCGATCCGGGCGTTGATCACCAGTGCCTCGCCCGCCTCGGCGCGTACCCGGGCCAGCCGGTCCGCCTGCGCCGCGGGTTCGTACAGCACACCGGTGACGGGGTCGCTGTCCTCCAGGTTGCAGCCCACCGCCCCGGCGTCCGCGAGGCGGCCCACCAACTCCTTCGCGGACAGCCCGTACCCGGCCTCCACATCCGCCGACACGGGCACCTCCACCGCCCGCACGATCCGGGCGACGGCCGCGAACATCTCGTCCGCCGGGGTGCTCCCGTCCTCGTAACCGAGGGCGGCCGCGATGCCCGCGCTGGGCGTGGCGAGGGCCTCGAACCCGGCGTCGGCGAACACCTTCGCGCTGCCCGCGTCCCATGGCCCCGGGAGGATCAGGGGCAGGTCGGGGCCGTGGTGCAGGGCGCGAAGCGTCTCGGCGGCGGTCACAGCTCCACCCCCGGAGGCTGGCGGATGGCGACATTGACCCGGTTCCAGTTGTTGATCGCGACGATCACCGCGATGAGGTGGGCCAGTTCGCGCTCGTCGAAGTGCGCGGCGGCCCGGTCGTAGACCGCGTCCGGCACGAACCCCTCGGTGAGCAGGGTGACGGCCTCGGTGAGCGCGAGGGCCGCCCGCTCCCGCTCGGAGTAGAGCGCGCCCGCCTCCTCCCAGGCCGTCAGCAGATCGATTCGCTGCTGCGGCACGCCCGCCTCGCGCAGGTTCTTGACGTGCATATCGATGCAGAACGCACACCGGTTGAGCTGCGAGGCGCGCAGGACGACCAGCTCGCTCAGGACCGGATCGCCCAGTCCCTTCTTGGCGGCCATCGTCAGCCGCAGCTGGGCCTCGTAGAACGCCTGCTGCCGGCCCCAGAACTTCATACGGTGGGTGTGGATGCGGTCGGCCATGTGGCCGGTCATACGGTCGGTCATCGGTCAGCCCTGCCCCGGTGCCTTGCGCGTCGTCACGGCGAAGCGGTTCCAGGCGTTGATGGTGGTGATCGCGGCGATCAGCTGGGCGAGTTCGTCGTCGTCGAAATGCGCGGCGGCCCGGTCGTAGACCGCGTCGGGAACGAATCCCTCGGTGAGGACGGTGATCGCCTCGGTAAGGGCGAGCGCCGCCTGCTCCTTCTCCGTGTAGAAGCCGGCCGCCTCCTCCCAGGCGGCGAGCAGAGCGATCCGTTCCTCACTCTCCCCGGCCTTCCGCGCCTCCGCGATGTGCATGTCCAGGCAGAACGCGCAGTGGTTGATCTGCGACGAACGGATCCTGACCAGCTCGACCAGCACCGGGTCCAGCCCCCGCTTCGCCGCCGCGTCCAGCGCGATCATCGCCTTGAACACCTCGGGCGCATGCTGCGCCCAGAGCATCCGGGGGCCGTGTTCGTGTCCGTGTTCGCGGGTCTCGTTCTTGGCTGTCTCTGTCGTCATGGCTATGACGCTACGGCGTCAGTGGCGCAGGAGTATGGTCCATTTCCATGGGTGATTCGTGGGCCAATTCGAAGGACAATCCAGGGCCGGACCAGGGGACCCGTCCGGCGACTGCCCCGTCGGCCGACTCATGGCCCGCTCTCGGGCGTGACCTGCACCTGGACCTCACCGGCCCCGGCGGGCTGCGGGCCGCCCTGATGCGCGCGCTGCGCGAGGCCGTACGGAGCGGGCGGCTGGCCCCCGGCACTCGTCTGCCGTCCTCCCGCTCCCTCGCCGCCGACCTCGGCATCGCACGGAACACGGTCGCCGACGCCTACGCCGAGCTGGTCGCCGAGGGCTGGCTCAGCGCCCGCCAGGGCTCCGGCACCCGCGTCGCCGAGCGGACCCTGCCACGCGCCACGCCCGCGGCCCGCCGCACCCCCGGCCGCACGTCCCGGCAGCCCGACCGGCCCCGCTTCGACCTCACCCCCGGCACCCCCGACGTCTCCTCCTTCCCCCGCACCGCCTGGCTGGCCGCCGCCCGCCGCGCCCTGACCGCCGCCCCCAACGAGGCTTTCGACTACGGCCCCCCGAACGGCCGCCCCGAACTGCGCACCGTCCTCGCCGACTACCTGGCCCGCGCCCGCGGCGTACGCGCCGACCCGGACCGGATCGTCGTCTGCTCCGGCTTCATGCAGGGCCTGGGCCTGCTCAGCCGTGCGCTACGGGGGGAGGGCGGGGGGCCGGCGGGATGGCCGGACCCGGGGCGGACCGACCCGGGACGGCCGGATCCCGCAGGATCGGGTGCGGGCCGCTCCGGCGAAGTCTGGCGACAAGGCGACGGCCAGATCGCCGTCGAGTCCTACGGCCTCCCCTTCCACCGCAACGTCATCACCCGCGCCGGCCTGCGCGCCGTACCCCTCACCGTCGACGAACACGGCGCGCAGACCAGCGAGTTGGCCTCCCTCGACGACGTGCGCGCGGCCCTGCTCACCCCCGCCCACCAGTTCCCCACCGGCGTCCCGCTGCACCCCGACCGCCGCGCCGCCGCCGTCAACTGGGCGCGCTCCACCGGGGGTTACATCCTGGAGGACGACTACGACGGCGAACTCCGCTACGACCGCCAGCCGGTCGGCGCCCTCCAGGGCCTGGACCCCGACCACGTCGTCTACCTGGGCACCGCCAGCAAGAGCCTCGCCCCCGCCCTGCGACTGGCCTGGATGGTCGTCCCGGACCGCCTCGTCGACCGCGTCCTCGCCGTCAAACGCTCCGGCGAATGGCAGTCCGGCATGCTCGACCAGCTCACCCTCGCCGAATTCCTCTCCTCCGGCGCGTACGACCGCCACCTCCGCGGCATGCGCCTGCGCTACCGCCGCCGCCGCGACCAGCTCGTGGCCGCCCTCGCCGAACGTGCCCCCCACGTCCACGTCTCCGGCATCGCCGCCGGCCTGCACGCGATCCTCGAACTCCCACCCGGCACCGAACAGTCCATCCTCCAGGCCGCCCACTGGCAGGGCCTCGCCCTGCACGGCCTGAGCGGTTTCATGGACCCGGCCGTAGCGGCGGCGCCCCGCGACGCCCTGGTCGTGGCGTACGGGAGGCCACCGGACCATGCGTTCGCGGGGGTGCTGGAGGCGCTGGTGAGTGTGTTGCCGGAGGCTTAGCCGTTAGCGGCCTCGTCGGGCCGCTCAGCGACGAACGATCCCAGGCCCACCTCGGCCCTGACCAGACCCTCTGCCTTGAGGTGGGCCAACGCCTTCTGGGCCGTTGACGCGGCGATACCGAACTCGGCGGACAACTCGACCACGCTGGGGACCCGGGCACCCACGGGGTACGTCCCGTCAGCGATACGCGTGGCAATCGCCTCCGCCACCTGCCGCCAGATTGGCCGTGTGCGGTCAAGATCGAGACTCATGCAGTTGACGCTAGAACTCCGCCGTATACCGCGCGACCGCGGTAGACTGCGGTAGACCGAGCGCGTCCGGCCGAGGAAATCGTCCCGGGGTGCCGCTGACGCTGATTGGAGCGCCCACATGCGAAGCCTGTTAGAACTCGTGGCGAACCTGCTCTTCCCTGCACACGGGAAGCACCGCGCAGACACGACACCGACAGCGCCCCTGCCCACTCGTGCGGAGCCCGCCGCCGTGCGGAGGCTCATCGTTCGGCCTTGGCGGCCCGTGGCCGAGATCTTCGACGGAGACGCAACGGCAGTCGTCCGTCCGTACGTCCTCGCCATGGAAGGAGCCGGCTGGTGACCGGCCTTCGTCGCCTCCCGTGGGACGGCCCGGACGGCAAACCCGCCTACCTCTCCACGGACGACCGCCGATCCCTGCTGTCCCGTCTCGCAGACGAGGTGGAACAGGAACAGCTCGACACCGCACGGACCGTCGTCAGGCTCGTCCGCGAACTGCTGGCCGACACGAGGCCCGCGACCCCGGACGACGTGCGCTTCGCGGCGCTCAGGCAGAACGAGTGCCTGACGGACTTGCTGCGGGTCGCCGAAGCCCGGGGCACGAGCGCTCCGCCCCAACCAGACGACTTCGCACCACCTGCTACTGGCGCCCCGTCACCGTCCTAGATCCCGTACGAACGACACCCGATCCAGCTCCGGCCCGTCGTAATCCCGGTGCACCGGAGCGCCGTTGTCGTCGACGTGGTCGCCCGGCTCCGGCCGGAATCCCATGCGGGTGTGGCACGCATGGGAGTTGAGGTTCGCAGGGCTGGCTTGCCTATGCGTCATGCGGGGATGGCGGTCAGTGGCCTCTTCTCCGTGCCTTCCCGAGAAGTGCCTTCACCGCGTCCTCGATGAGGTCGTGGAGCCTCGACAAGCGCCCCTCCACGGTATCGCGTACCGACAGCCACAGGACCAGGCGCCGCATCCACCATGGCAACTGCCGCTGGGGGATGAACGTGAGCGTGTCTCTGATGGCATCTTCGGCCACACCGCCGAGCCCTTGCGCGCGCATCGCGGCATAAATCCCTGGGCTGAGCGTGGTGTACAGGCGGGCCATGTCGCCCGCGGCCACGAATCCCAGCTGGCGCACCTTGGGATCCGTTGAGCGCATCGCGCGTTCTACCTGGGGCGCGAGCACGGCGACGTCCTCGCCGTGCAGCACCATTCCGATGACGGCTGTGCCCACATGCCGCTCGCCTCGGTCGAAGGCGGCGTCGATCTTGGCTGGATCACGGATGTCGATCACCCCGCCACCGGTCTCCCAGTCCGGCTCATTCGGCACCGTCGGCTCCTCTCTCCGCATGGTTAGTCACAGGGCGGAGACAACACCCGCTGCAGAGGGCGACTCGCCGCCGGGGTGCCGTCGCAGCATCGCGCCCATCACCGCGCCTCCGGCCAGGTTGAGCGGATCTCGAGCGGACCCGACACCCTGGTCGCCCCCTTCCTGGCAGGTATGAAGGAACAGTGGCATTTATAGGCCGGGCGGATGTCGAGATGGTGGGGACGCTGCTCCGTAAGGCCGGCTGATTTTGCTCCGGCGGCTCCATCCCTCGCCATTTTCACCGAAGGCACTCAGCGCACGAGGCTACAAGAATGTCTGGTCCAGCCTGATTTCAGTTAGGGAACTCCTCCGGGAGGGGAGACCTCGCCCGGAGGCGCTCTCTTTCCTCTCCAGCACCGAACCTCGCATAATTATTTCGAGCTTCGGTCAATGAGACACGATTGGGGCCGCCAATGTGCTCATCCGCGTCACGGTCGTCCTGCCCGTCGTCCTCCCATCTACAGACTGGGCAAATTTCGTAGAACGCCCGGTGTTCGAGTGTGAGGAATCCGCAGCAAGGGCAAGCGACCTTGCCTGTCGGGGGTTCTTGAGTAGCGTCCACTATAGTTCCTTCAGATTTTCTAGCAGCGATAATTACAGCACCTCGGTGCCCGTAGCTCGTTCGTCCCAGTACCTCCTTGCATTTGCGTTTGTCGACTTTCCGTTGCGGTCGAGCGAGCTATCGAAGAAAGTGATGATCTTCCCTGTGTCGCGACTCTTCGTTCCGAATTCATTACTTGATGGATCCCATCGATATACCTTTTTGTTGATTATGTCATCCTTTTCCCGCACGCCTTCTCCCCGCGGCCCATGCATGAAGTCGCGAGCGGATTCTGCGTAATCTTCTTCAGTGTAGTAACCCAAATCGCGGCCGTGGCGATCAAAGTGATCAGTCAGGCTCGGTTGGCTAGTCCAAGCCTTCTTTGGGCAATCTTCGTCTGGTGCGAGTCCAAGGGAGTCGGTCCAGGTGTGCGGATTGGGGACGTACGCGACCGGGTTGGGCGCGGGTTTGAGGCCCAGCGGGTCGGGGGTCAGGTAACGGGCGGTTTCGGGGTCATACGTGCGAAAGAAGTTGTGGTGGAGTTGGCCTACGGTTCCCGGGGCAGTACTTCGACGTCGAGACCGGCCTGCACTACAACTACTTCCGGCATTATGATCCAGAGGCAGCTCGGTACCTGTCGCCGGATCCATTGGGACTTGAACCCTCACCCGACCCGGCCGCATACGTAACGAATCCGCACATCGTCGCGGACCCGCTGGGACTCAGCCCTTACTCGCCAGACGGCAAAAACACCGGCGAGAAGGAAGAAGGAAACTACGTCTATCGAAATCTTCGGCCAGACGAGGATCCTCGCAACGGCATTGTTGCAAAGAATCCAGATGCCACCTACAAGCCAGCGGGTCACGTAATTCATGGCAGCAAGCCGAACTGGAGATCCCAGTTCATCTCGACGACCAGAAGCAAGGAGGTTGCGCTCGGTGAACAGTGGACAACCGGGCGAGTGGTCAAGATTGATCTGGACCGCCACCCCGGTGGAATTCATGATCTCTCCGACGATGCGGGGCGGGCGGCGAATGATATCCGTGGTGTCACCGCAATCAACCGGACCAGGGCTTCACAGGAGGTACTCTTGACCGGACATGTGCCTCCGGAGGCAATTTCTTGGGTAGTGGGAGGACCTGAATGATGGATAGTGTTGTAGCGGGATTGGCTTCGTCATGGGAGCGGTTCGATGTATCGCTGCGGATGCGTCGAGGCTTCGATGAGGCGGCGTTCAGTCAGTTGAAAGACGCTTTGACACAGTGTGCCGAGTCATGGGCGTCCAGCGATAGCATTCCACGCCTCGCTGTAAGCATTCTGGTCGATGTATTCCCGGCGACGGAAGGTAATTCGCCTCTGTATGGTGAGTCCGAGGCCGCCAGGATTATGGACGCCGCGTACGAACTTCAGGAACTGGTCACAGAATGCGTCGCAGTTGAGGAAGGGGAACTTGGGTAGCACCGGCACGCGTCCGGGGTTGCTTCCCATCTGCGCCTCTCCGGCCCGTTTCCAGTGGTCAATTGGCATGTGGCCGGGCCGTCGAGTGCGGCGGTCCGACCGCGTGCGAATCGGGTGACGCGAACGCCCCCATCTGGCGGCACCTCCCGAGGGCTTCCCCCCCCGCCTCGCTAGGCCCGTTCCCGCTGGCCTTAGCCGCAGAGTGCGGCGCTGAGGATCCGCTCGGCCGCGGCGTCGGCCTTTGGTGTCGTGGTGACGTTCCTACTGAGCGCGAGGGTGACCTGCCGTCTGGCGTCAGCCGTGATGAAAATGCCCTTCACCGCTTCACGCGTCCCCTCGGTGAAGTCCTGGAACCGCAGCAGGCGTCCCTCCACGGTGTCGCGTACCGACAGCCACAGGGTCAGACGCCGCATCCGCCATGGCAATTGCCGTAGGGGGATGAATGTCAGCGTGTCCCTGATGGCGTCTTCAGCCACACCACCTAGCCCTTCCGCGCGCATCGCGGCATAAATCCCAGGACTGAGCGTGGTGTACAGCCGGGCCATATCACCTGCCGGCGCGAACCCCAGCTGGCGCACATAGGGATCCAGTGAGCGCATGGCGCGTTCCACCGGGGTGCGACAACGGCGGCGTCCTCGCCGTGCAGCACCATTCCGATGACGACTTTCCCCACACGATGCTCTCCCCCAGTCGAAGACCGCGTCGATCTCGGCCGGATCACGGATATGGATCACCCCGTCACCGGTCTCCCAATTCGGCTCATTCGGCACGCCGGTTTCCTTCTCTATTTGGTTAGTCTGCTCAGAAGCCTTGAAAATCACCTGTCAACCAATTGCCGAAGGCTTCATATTCATTGGCCCGATATAAAATGCGCCAGTGTGATGAATGTAGTAGAAGCCGCCGTCATCGGCCAGGGTGAAGATGCTTCCTTCCGGTAGATCGTAGCCGACCCGGAATAGGCTCTTGCCGATTTCCTCGGAAAGCTCGGCGATCTCCTCGAAGTCTCCCTCGTAGCCGCCGGTTGGATTGGTGATGAACTTCTCATCCGGATCGCGCGAGTGTCTGAGGTGAAGTAGTCCGTAAGTGTGAACAAATCGCTCTGCCGTGTCCGAAGGGGCTACCGGGAAACCCTCCGCAGCCGATTCCGCTACGGCGTCATCAATAAATTCACGAGCCTTATCGCTGATATCCCTGTCCGGGCTCCATCCGTTCGCGGAAAGCCATTGAAGAATTTCTTCCCTCCGTAATTCAGGAATCATGGCGGATCTCATCATTCAGTGTGGACGGATATGTCGGGCGCCCTCAGGGGTCCTCGACCGGCCTCGTCCTCCGACCCTCCCGTTCGTCCGCCGGACGCGGCTCGCTCGAGGCCTCCGCCGGCGCCTCCCCGAACCGGGCCAGCGCCAGCGCGCCCGCCACCGCCAGCACGAAACCGGCCACCGCCAGCGGCGCCAGTCCCGCCCGGGTGCGGTCGCCCAGCCAGGCCACGCCGACCAGTGCCGGGCCGACGGTCTCGCCGATCACCATGCCGGCCGTGGCGGTGGTGACCGAGCCGCGCTGGAAGGCGGTGGTCAGCAGGAGGAAGGCCGCACCGCCGCCGATCAGCAGGGCGTAGACCGCGGGGTTGGTGAGCAGGGCGGACGGCGCGAAGTCGTCGACGAGGCGGACGGCCACCTCCACCACCCCGAAGCCGAACCCCGCCCCCAGCCCGAGCACCGCCGCCCGCGCCCGGTCCGGCAGCCGGCCGGCCAGCGCGCCGCAGGCGAGCACGGCGAGCGCGAAGACCAGCACCGCGATGCGCAGGACCGGGCCGCCCCGCAGGTGGCCCTCCTCGCCGGAGGCGAGCCCCAGCAGCGCCAGGCCGCCGCAGACCGCACCTACCGCGCCCCACTCGGCCCGGCTGAGCCGGGTGTGCAGCACCGGCGCCGCGACCACCGCCGTCACCGCGAGGGTGGCCGCGAGCGCCGCCCCCACCGCGTAGATCGGCAGCGCCCGCAGCGCCACCAGCTCCAGTGCGAAACCCAGCCCGTCCAGGACGAGTCCGAGCAGGTAGCGCCACTGGGTCAGCACCCGCAGCAGCAGTCGGGGGTCCACGCCGGAGCCGGTGCCCGGCGCGGTGGCCCGGGCCGCGACGGCCTGGAGCACGGAGGCGGTACCGAAACACACGGCCGAGGCGAGTGCACAGATCATCCCGAGGACCATGAACCGACTGTAGGGGGAGGAGTCGGAAACGGAGCGGGGCCAGCATGGTGAGCCAGGAGGCGCCGCCCTAGGCTGGCCCCCGTTCGGCGTTCACAGACACGTCCGGCCGGCGGTCGGCGACGGGGGAGACACATCATGGCGGAGAAGGCACGCCGGCGGCTGCGGTCGAGCACGGTGATCCTGGGCGGAATGGGCGCGCTGGCCGCCGCCCTGACGTCCTGCGGCTCGGAGCCCGACAAGCGCTGCGTGGACCGCAACAGCTACGACGTCGTCAAGGGCTACCGCGTCGTGGACGCCAAGAACTGCTCCGGCGGCGGATCGAGCAGCGGCAGCGGCAGCGGCACCAGCGGCACCACGGCCGGCGGCTACGGCAAGGGCGGCCGCGGCGGCGGACTCGGCAAGCAGTCCGCGGACAGCCAGTGGTACTACGGGCCGGACAAGACCGGTGGGCGGTTCGCCGACAACGGCACCTTCAGCAAGAGCCAGGCCGTCGACCGGGGCGGCTTCGGCTGCTCGGGCGGCGGGCACTCGCACGGCCGCTACGGCGGCTGAGCGGGCATGGAGCGTCACACCCTCACCCCCCGCCCCGGCTGGCAGCAGACCGTCGAGGAGCAGGGCCTGATCTACCCCCTCACCCGCTACCCGGACGACTCGCTGCGCCCGTACTGGGACGAGAGCGCCTACTACTCCTTCTCGCTGCCGGAGGTCGAGGCGCTGGAGGAGGTCGTCGAGGAACTGCACGCGATGTGCCTGACCGCGGCCGCGCACATCGTGCGCGAGAAGCGGTTCGCCGACCTCGGCATCGACGACCCGCGGCTCGCCTCGCTGGTCGCCGAGTCCTGGCGGCGGCGGGACGAACTCCCTTCCCTGTACGGGCGGTTCGACCTCCACTACGACGGCAGCGGGCCGGCCAGGATGCTGGAGTACAACGCCGACACCCCGACCTCGCTGGTCGAGGCGGCCAGTCCGCAGTGGTTCTGGATGGAGGAGCGCTTCCCCGGCGCCGACCAGTGGAACTCGCTGCACGAGCGGCTGGTGGCGGCCTGGAAGCGGCAGGCGGCGCTGCTGCCGCCGGGCGCGCCGCTGCACTTCGCGCACTCGGCGGGCGACGAACTCGGCGAGGACCTGATGACCGTCGCCTACCTGGAGGAGACGGCGCAGCAGGCCGGCCTGGAGACCGTCGCGCTCTCCATGGAGGACATCGGCTGGGACCGCCTCTCGGGCCGCTTCGTCGACCAGCGACTTCGGTTCATCCGGGCCTGCTTCAAGCTCTACCCGTGGGAGTGGCTGGCCACCGACGGCTTCGGCCCGCACGTCCTGGACACCCTCGACAACGGCGGCGGGACCGGCTCCACCCTGTGGATCGAGCCCGCCTGGAAGATGCTGCTGTCCAACAAGGCGTTGCTGGCGGTGTTGTGGGAGCTCTTCCCCGGACACCCGAATCTGCTGCCCGCCTATCTCGACGGTCCGCGGGAACTGGCGCGGACCCGGGGGTACGCGACCAAGCCGCTGCTCGGCCGGGAGGGCGACGGCGTCACGCTGCACGAGCCCGGCGCGGAGCCGGTGCTGCGGGGTCCCGACGACCCCTGCTGCTACCAGGAGCTGGCGCCGCTGCCGGACTTCGACGGAAACCGGGTGGTGCTCGGCGCCTGGGTGGTCGAGGACGAGGCGGCGGGGCTGGGGATCCGCGAGTCGGCCGGACCCGTCACCGACGAGTACGCGCGGTTCGTACCGCATGTGATCCGTTAGGCCGGCGAGCCGATCGGTCCGCCGGCGCGCCAGGGCTACGTCCGCAGCACGTCGCGCAGCCGGTCCAGGCCCCAGTCCAGGTCCGCCCGGCTGATCGTCAGCGGTGGCGCGATCCGGATCGTGGCGCCGTGCGTGTCCTTGACCAGCACTCCCTGTGTCAGCAGCCGCTCCGCCACCTGCCGGCCGGTGCCGCGCGACGGGTTGATGTCGATGCCTGCCCACAGCCCGCGCCCGCGCACCGCGTCCACCGCGTCACCGGCCGCCAGCGGGTCCAGCTCGGCGTGCAGATGCTCCCCCAACTCCGTTGCCCGCGCCTGGAATTCACCGGTCCGCAGGATCGCGATGACCTCCAGTGCCACCGCGCACGCCAGCGGGTTGCCGCCGAACGTCGACCCGTGCTCGCCCGGCGCGAAGACGCCCAGCACCTCGCGCGAGGACACCACCGCCGACACCGGCACCACGCCGCCGCCCAGCGCCTTGCCCAGGACGTACACGTCGGGGACGACGCCCTCGTGCTCGCAGGCGAAGGTCCTGCCCGTACGGCCCAGCCCGGACTGGATCTCGTCGGCGACGAACAGCACACGACGGCAATGGGTCAGCTCGCGCACGCCCGCCAGATAGCCCGGCGGCGGCACCACCACACCCGCCTCACCCTGGACCGGCTCCAGCAGGACGGCGACGGTGTCGTCGTCGAGGGCCGCGTCCAGGGCGGCGAGATCGCCGTACGGGACGATCTCGAAGCCGGGGGTGTACGGGCCGAACCCGGCGCGGGCCTCCGCGTCCGTGGAGAAGGAGACGATGGTGGTGGTCCGGCCGTGGAAGTTGCCCTCCGCCACGATGATCTTCGCCCGGCCGTCCGGGACGCCCTTCACCCGGTAGCCCCACTTGCGGGCCGCCTTCACCGCCGTCTCGACCGCCTCGGCGCCGGTGTTCATCGGCAGCACCAGCTCCATCCCGCACAGGTCGGCCAGCTGCGTGCAGAAGGCGCCGAACCGGTCGTGGTGGAACGCGCGGGAGGTGAGGGTGACCCGCTCCAGCTGGGCGGCGGCCGCATCCAGGAGCCGGCGGTTGCCATGGCCGAAATTCAGCGCCGAATAGCCGGCGAGCAGATCCAGGTAGCGCCGCCCCGCCACATCCGTCACCCAGGCACCCTCGGCCGTGGCCACGACGATCGGCAGCGGGTGGTAGTTGTGTGCGCTGTGGGCTTCGGCGGCGGCGATGGCGCGTGCCGTGTCCGTGGAGGTCACCGGGGACTCCGTTCGGTCGGGCCGGGCGCCGGTGCCCGATCCGATCCGATCCGCACGCGGCGCCCCTTCCATTGTCACGCGCGCCGAGGGCACACCCCTTAAGCTGTGCGGTGCACACCGCGACTGGCGTACGGGGAATCGACCCCGAGGGAGCGGCGAGCGGCCGCATCGCCGGCCCCTCACGAGGTGTCGCCCCGCCTGGGCACCCCGGGACCCGACCGGATCACCGATCGCACGCCCCGGAGGACGCACCTCATGACCCTGCCCCCTTCCCGTCCGCACCTCAGCGCCACCGACCCCGAACTGGCTGCGCTCGTCGGCGCCGAGGAGCGGCTCCAGGCCGACACCCTGCGCCTGATCCCCAGCGAGAACTACGTGTCGGCCGCCGTCCTGGAGGCCACCGGCACGGTCCTGCAGAACAAGTACAGCGAGGGGTACCCGGGCCGTCGCTACTACGAAGGCCAGCAGAACATCGACCGCGTCGAGACACTGGCCGTCGAGCGGGCCAAGGCGATCTTCGGCGTCGAGCACGCCAACGTCCAGCCGTACTCCGGCTCGCCCGCCAACCTCGCCGCCTATCTGGCCTTCGCCCGCCCCGGCGAGACCGTGCTCGGCATGGCACTGCCGATGGGCGGCCACCTCACCCACGGCTGGGGCGTCTCGGCGACCGGCACCTGGTTCCACGGCGTGCAGTACGGCGTCCGGTCCACCGCGGCCCCGGAGACCGACGGACGCATCGACTTCGACGAGGTGCGCGACCTCGCCCGCAAGGAACGCCCGAAGATCATTTTCTGTGGCGGCACGGCCGTCCCGCGCACCATCGACTTCGCCGCCTTCGGCGAGATCGCCCGCGAGGTCGGCGCCGTCCTCGTCGCCGACGTCGCGCACATCGCCGGCCTGATCGCCGGCGGCGCGCACCCCTCGCCCGTACCGCACGCGGACGTCATCTCCACCACCACCCACAAGACGCTGCGCGGCCCCCGCGGCGCCCTGCTGATGTCCCGCGCCGAGCACGCCAAGGCCATCGACAAGGCCGTCTTCCCCGGTCTCCAGGGCGGCCCGCACAACCACACCACCGCCGCCATCGCGGTCGCCCTGCGCGAGGCGGGCGCGCCCGCCTTCCGGGACTACGCGCACGCCGTCGTCGCCAACGCCAAGGCGCTCGCCGAGGCGCTGCTGGCGCGCGGCTTCGACCTGGTCTCCGGCGGCACGGACAACCACCTCGTCCTGATCGACCTGACGTCCAAGGACGTGCCCGGCAAGGTCGCCGCCAAGGCCCTCGACCGCGCCGGGATCGTCGTCAACTACAACACCGTCCCCTTCGACCCCCGCAAGCCCTTCGACCCCTCGGGCATCCGGATCGGCACCCCCTCGCTCACTTCCCGGGGACTGGGCACGGACCGGATGCCGCAGGTCGCCGCGTGGATCGACCGGGGTGTGGCGGCCGCGCGGAACGGCGACGAGAGCGCCCTGGCGGCCGTCCGCGGCGAGGTCGCCGAGCTGATGGCCGGCTACCCGGCACCGGGCCTGCCGACGGAATGACGCCCGCCGCCCGGGCCCCCGGCCGGCCGTCGCCCCCCGGGCCGCGGTCAGCCGGTGAGCCGGACCGGCAGGACGTGCGTGCTGTTGCCGATGAAGCTTCGGTGCGCCGGCAGCTCCGCGTCCGGGACGGCGAGGTCCAGCGCCGGATGGCGGGCGAAGAGCGCCTCCAGGGCGAGGGCCGCCTCCAGCCGGGCCAGCGGCGCGCCCAGGCAGTAGTGCGGCCCGTGGCCGAAGGACAGGTGCCGGGCGCCGGGCCGGCGGGTGACGTCGAACCGGTCCGCGTCGGGGCCGTACGCATCCGGGTCCCGGCCGGCCGCGGAGTAGGAGGCCGGCACCGGCGTGCCGCGCGGTACGAGCGTGCCGCCGATCTCCAGGTCCCGGACCGGGTAGCGGAACGGGAAGTGGGCCACCGGGCTGTCGTACCGCAGCGTCTTCTCGACCACGGCCAGCACCAGCTCCAGCTGCTCGAGGCCGGTGCACAGCGCCCGTACCGCGTTGGTGATCAGGTTGAGCATGGTCTCGTGCCCGGCGACGATCATCAGCAGCAGGGTGCCGACCAGCTCCCGCGTGCTCAGCCGGTCGCCGTCCTCCTCCTGCGCGGCGAGCAGCGCGCTGGTCAGATCGTCACCGGGAGCCGCCCGCCGCGCCTCGACGACCTCGCTCAGCTCGGCGACGATCTCGCGGTCGGCGGCCTGCCCCCCCGTCCGCCGCGGCGGTCGTGCTCACGATCAGGTTCGACAGCTCGTGCAGCCGGTCGCGCAGCCCCGGATCCACGCCCAGCAGTTCACAGATCACGCTCATCGGGAGCGGGTGGGCGAAGTGCCGGCGCAGATCCACCGTGCCATCGGCCGCCGCGGCGGCCGGCAGGCCGTCCAGCAGCGCCTCCGTCAGCTCCGCCACCCCCGAGGCCGCAGCGCCGCCCCCCGCCGCCCGGTGAGCACCTTGGTCACCAGGCCGCGCGGCCGCCGGTGGTCCGCCCCGTCGGCCGTGGTCATGCCGTCGACCGTGGCGAAGGTGGTGAGCGGCCGGCCGGGCGGCACGGTGCCGTCGTCGAGGGCCGTGAAGTGGCGGGCGTTCTTGGCGACTTCGGGGTGCGCCAGGACCTCGCGCAGGACGGCGTGCCGGGTGACGGCGACCGCGTCCACCTCCCCGGGCAGCAGTACGGGCACCACCGCCCCGGCCTCCCTCAGCAGCGCATCGGCCGCGGCCCGGCCCGCTCCGCCGGGGGCGACGATCCGGGGCGGCGCGGGGCCGCGCGGTGCGGGCCACGACCGTGGGACCACGATTCCAGCTCCGCGCCGCCCCCGACAGGGCGCCACCGCCGCGGAGTCGGGCTCCGTGCCGTGACGGGCGCGTGCTGCCCGGCGCCGCCACCGCTCCCGCCGCACCTCGCGCCGGGCAGCACGCGCGACCTGAGACAATCGGGCCATGGCTCTCGATCGCCCGCCCGTCGCCCACCACGACCCTCAGGGGAATGGCTCCGCCATGCAGCGTCCTCCGCGTGTGCTCTCCGGAATTCAGCCCACCGCCGGCTCCTTCCACCTCGGCAACTACCTCGGCGCGGTGCGCCAGTGGGTCGCCCTCCAGGAGTCCCACGACGCCTTCTACATGGTCGTCGACCTGCATGCGATCACCGTGCCGCAGGACCCGGCGGAGCTGCGCCGCAACACCCGCGTCGCCGTCGCCCAGCTGCTGGCCGCCGGTCTCGATCCGGAGCGCTGCACGCTCTTCGTACAGAGCCATGTACCCGAGCACGCCCAGCTCGCCTGGGTCATGAACTGCGTCACCGGCTTCGGCGAGGCGTCCCGGATGACCCAGTTCAAGGACAAGTCGGCGAAGCAGGGCCAGGACCGCACGACGGTCGGCCTGTTCACCTACCCGGTGCTGATGGTCGCCGACATCCTGCTCTACCAGGCGGACCAGGTCCCGGTCGGCGAGGACCAGCGCCAGCACCTGGAGCTGACCCGCGATCTGGCGGACCGCTTCAACACCCGCTTCGGTGACACCTTCACGATCCCGAACCCGTACATCGTCAAGGAGACGGCGAAGATCTTCGATCTTCAGGACCCGTCGATCAAGATGAGCAAGTCGGCCTCCTCGCCCAAGGGCATCATCGATCTCCTCGACGACCCCAAGGCGACCGCGAAGAAGGTCAAGAGCGCCGTGACGGACACCGACACCGTCATCCGCTTCGACCGCGAGTCCAAGCCCGGCGTCAGCAACCTCCTGACGATCCTCTCCACGCTCACCGGCACCTCCGTGCCGGACCTGGAGCGGTCCTACGAGGGCAAGATGTACGGCGCTCTCAAGACCGACCTCGCCGGGGTGATGGTCGATTTCGTCACACCGTTCCGGGACCGCACCCAGGAATATCTGGACGACCCCGAGACGTTGGACGCGATCTTGGCCAAGGGCGCGGAGAAGGCCCGTTCGGTGGCGGCCGAGACCCTCGCCACCACCTATGACCGGCTCGGATTCCTCCCGGCCAAGCACTGAGCGGACGGCCCGCGAGGCCGGTCACGACCGGCATCGCGGGCGGCCCGGGGCCCGGTCCCCCCGAGCCGGGGGCCGAAGTGCCCGCCGGTAACAGGACCGAGGTCGCGCCCCGCAGAGGGCGTGTACCCGGCACACTGATAGCCGGTGCGTGAGAGCGTGCCGCTTTGGGATGTGACGCTCCGGACGTGGGGAGCGTGTGGACTTCAGGAGGGAGAACGCCGTGGGGCCCGTAACGCTGGGCGTTTCGATCGCGGTCCCGGAGCCTTACGGAAGCTTCCTCCAAAGGAGGCGCGAAGGCTTCGGGGACCCCGCCGCACACGGCATCCCCAGCCATATCACCCTCCTGCCGCCGACAGTGGTCGCCGCGGAGGCCCTGCCCGCCATCGAGGCCCACCTCGCCGAGGTCGCCGCCACCTTCCGGCCCTTCCCGCTCCGCCTGGAGGGCACGGACACCTTCCGCCCGCTGTCGCCGGTCGTCTTCGTGAAGGTCGTCGAGGGCGTGGCGGGCTGCACGGCCCTCCAGGCCCGGGTCCGCGCCCCCGCCGGCCCGTGCGCCCGCGAGCTGGCGTTTCCGTACCACCCGCACGTCACCGTCGCGCACGGCATCGACGACGAGGCGATGGACCGCGCCCACGCCGAGCTCACGGACTTCTCCGCCACCTGGACGATCGACGGCTTCGCGCTCTACCAACAGGGCGCGGACGCGGTGTGGCGGCTGGAGCGGGAATACCCTTTCGGCCCGCAGACGGCGGGCGTACCCCGCCAGGCGAACCTCTCCCGGCCCCCGGCGCCCGCCTCCTAGGGCCCGGGCCCGCTGGGCCTCACAGCGGCAGCCTGCGGAACACCGCCCGGGGAACGTGCCGCAGCACCGACATCACATAGCGCAGCGCCCGCGGCACCCATACGGTCCCGGCGCGGCGGCGCAGCCCCCGCTCGACCGCCTCGGCGACGGCCTCCGGAGTGGTCGCCAGGGGAGTGGCGGCCAGGCCGGCGGTCATCCGGGTGTGGACGAACCCCGGCCGGACGACCATCACGTGCACGCCGGTCCCGTGGAGGGAGTCGCCGAGCCCCTGGGCGAGGGCGTCCAGCCCCGCCTTGCTCGATCCGTAGACGAAGTTCGACCGCCGGGGCCGTTCGGCGGCCACCGAGGACAGCACGACCAGCGAGCCGTGCCCCTGGCGGCGCAGTGCGCGGGCGCAGATCAGGGCGGCGGAGAGGGCGCCGGTGTAGTTCGTCCGGGCGACCCGGACGGCGTGTGCCGGCTCCCGCTCGTCGCGCGCCTGGTCACCGAGGACACCGAAGGCGAGCAGCACCGTGTCGATGTCTCCCTCGGCGAAGATCTTGTCGAGGATCTCCTCGTGACGGTCGGTCTCCAGCGCGTCGAACGCGTCCGTGCGCACCTCGGCGCCGCGGGTACGCAGCCGCCGCGCGGCCTCCTCCAGCGCGGCGGACGGACGGCCGGCGAGCCGGATGGTCCGGGTGCGCCGGCCGGCCAGGCGCTCGGCGGTGGCCAGCGCGATCCCGGAAGTGCCGCCGAGGACGAGCAGCGACTGGGGGAGGCCGAAAGCGTCTTTCATGGTGGGCCCTTCGGTGAGTGAGCTGCGCAGAGGTGGGCTGAGGTGCAGGGAGCGGACGGCGGCCGTGGCGCGCGCCGCCCACCGGCCGCCGGTCGACACCGGGATGCGCGCAGCGCACACCGGGTGATCCCGCCCCCCCGTCCGCGCGTGGTTCTCCCCGCCCCCGTTCGCGCGCGGGCCTTCCCGCCCCCCCCAGCCGGGCCCGCGCCGGTTGTTCCCGCTCCGTGCCCGGTGTTCTGCTCCGCCGGGTGTTTCCGCTCCGCACCGGGAATTCCCTCCCCCCACCGCCTCGTTGACGGCCAACAGGGGGCCCTGCCGACCCGTAAGGGCCACCCCCTACAGGCCGAGCCGCCGCGCCAGGTCCGACCGGAACACCCCGCCCGGGTCCAGTTCGGCGCGCAGCGTCCGGAAGTCGGCGAGCCGGGGGTACATCGTGGCCAGCAGCCCGGGCCGCAGCCGTGCGTCCTTGGCCAGGTAGACCCGCCCGCCGGCCCCCGCGACCTCGTCGTCCAGCCCGTCCAGGAAAGGGCCGAGGCCGGGCAGCCGGGCGGGGAGGTCGAGGGCCAGCGTCCAGCCCTCGGCGGGGAAGGACAGCCAGCCGGGGCCGGCCGGGCCGAACCGTTTGAGGACGGCGAGGAAGGCCGGGCAGCGGCGGTCCGCGATCCGCCGCACGATGCGCCGCAGCGTCTCCTCCTCGCCCAGCCCGACCACGAACTGGTACTGCACGAAGCCGCCCCGCCCGTAGACGCGGTTCCAGTGCGGTACGCCGTCCAGGGGGTGGAAGAAGGCGGAGAGCTTCTGCAGTTCGCCGGTGCGGTGCCGGGGCGCCCGGTGGTACCAGAGCGCGTTGAAGGCGGCCACCGACGGGCGGCCCAGGAGCCCCGGGGGCAGCGGGGGCGCGGGCGGCAGCTGCCGGGGGCGGAAGGCGAGCGGGGCGCGGCGGGCCCGGGGCGGCAGGGCGTCGAGTGGCGCGTGGTCGCCCCGGGTGAGGACCGAACGGCCCGTCGCGCGGCCGCGTGCCAGGAGGTCGATCCAGGCGACGGAGTAGCGGTAGCGGTGGTCGGTGGCCGCCATGCGGGCCATCACGTCGTCGAGGTCCGTGGTGCGTTCGGTGTCCACGCACATCAACGACGTGCGTACGGGGAGGAGTCGGAGGGTCGCGGTGAGGATGATGCCGGTCAGGCCGAGGCCGCCGGCCGTGGCGTCGAAGAGGCCGGTGCCGGGCCGTACGGTGCGCACCGTGCCGTCCGCGGTGAGGAGATCGAGGGATCGCACGTGGCGGGCGAAGGAACCGGAGCGGTGATGGTTCTTGCCGTGGATGTCCGCGCCGATCGCCCCGCCGACCGTCACATAGCGGGTGCCGGGGGTGACGGGCACGAACCAGCCCCGCGGCAACAGTGCCCGCATCAGCCGGTGCAGGCTCACTCCCCCCTCGCACACGACGACGCCCGCTTCGGTGTCGAGGGCGCGGATGCGGTCCAGCCGGGTCATGTCCCAGACGGTGCCGCCCGCGTTCTGCGCCGCATCGCCGTACGCCCGGCCGAGCCCGCGCGGGATGCCGCCGCGCGTCCCGTCGTCCTCCCGCACGGCGGCCAGCGCGGCGACGGCCTCGGCGGGTGAGTCGGGGCGGACGAGGCGGGCGGCGGTGGGGGCGGTGCGGCCCCAGCCGGTGAGGGGGGTGAGGGCGGCCACCGGGGCGGTGTCGGACGGCATGGCGGCGACGGTAGTGCCGGGGGCGGGGTGGCGGGCGGCTCCGGGCGCCTCGCCGGGCGCCTCCTCGCCGAAAGGAGTGATTAATGGTGTGGATGGGCTAACGGTAAGGAAATTCGGCCATGGGGGAGTGAGAGTCGAGGAGACCGCACCCGGCAACCGACCCCGCTCCCTCGCCTCCCGGATCGCTTCGACCGGTCGGCCCGTACGACCCCTTGGCCCGGATGGAGATGAGTCCGCTGACCCAGGAACAGACCGACCCTCGTCCGCACGTGGCGCCGCGGGACCGCGGCGCACGCGCGCGGGCCGCCGCCGTCGCCCGGCTGTGCGGTACGGCCCTGATATCCGGCGGACCGCGCCCGGCCGGCGTCGTGCCGTCCGCGCCGACGGCAGGGATAGCCGCGGGCCGGATAGCCGCGGGTCGGACGCATCCGGCCGTCATACCCGGGGAGCCCGCCTCGGGGAGTACCCATGGCTGAGCGCACCGCCCTTCTGGAGGAGCAGCCGCCGTGGCCCGCGCCCCGGACCGCACCGGCCGACCTGCCGGTCCGCCGCCCGCGGCAGCCCGGCCTGGCGCGGGGCCTGCTGCGCACCGCCCGTCCACGGCAGTGGATCAAGAACGTTCTCGTGCTGGCCGCCCCGGCCGCCGCCGGTGACCTCTTCCGCCGCGACGCCGTCCCCCAACTGGCCCTGGTGTTCGCCCTGTTCACGTCAGCGGCGGCTGCGGTCTACCTCGTCAACGATGCCCGGGATGCGACCGCCGACCGGGCCCACCCCGACAAGTGCCGGCGCCCGGTGGCCGCCGGGGAGGTCCCGGTACCGCTCGCGTACGCGGTCGGCGGGACGCTCGCGGCCCTGACGCCGCTGGCCGCCGCGGCGCTCTGCAACGCCGCCACGGCCGGACTGATCGCCGCGTACATCGTGCTGCAACTCGCCTACTGCATCGGCCTCAAGCACGTCCTCGTCATCGATCTCACCGTCGTGACCGGTGGCTTCCTGATACGGGCGATGGTCGGCGGACTGGCCCTGGGGATCCCGCTCTCCCGCTGGTTCCTGATCACCGCGGGCTTCGGTGCCCTGTTCATGGTCGCCGCCAAGCGGTACTCCGAGGCGCTCCACCTGGCCTCGAAGCGGGGCGCGACCCGGGCCCTGCTGCGCGAGTACACCGAGGGCTATCTGCGCTTCGTGTGGCAGCTGGCGGCCGGCGGCGCGGTGCTCGCGTACTGCCTGTGGGCGATGGAGAGCGGCGGTACGGCCGTGAGCGTGCTGCCCTGGCGCCAGCTGTCGATGGTGCCGTTCATCCTCGCCGTCCTGCGCTACGCCGTCTTCGCCGACCGTGGCACGGCCGGGGCGCCGGAGGACGTCCTGCTGCGCGACCGGCCGCTGACGGCGATCGGGTTGGTGTGGATCGCGCTGTACGCGATGGCGGTCGCCGACGTGTGAGAGCGCGTGGATACGGGGTAGCCGCACTACCCGGAGGCTAGTGTTCCGGATGGTCGCCACCGGTGGGACCGGCGGCAGCGGCCGGCGATGTCAGCGACACCGGCGATGCCAGCGGCAGCGGCATCGCCGGGCGAGTGAGGGGGGACGCCACCATGGACCGGTTGGCCGAACTGCCGGTGATCGGACCGGCCGTGAAGTGGCTGATGACCACGCACCTCTGGCGGGCGTACGAGCGCATGCTCCAGGCGCACTGGACCCGGCTCGCCGCCGCGATCACCTTCACCAGCTTCATCGCACTCTTCCCGCTGCTCACCGTGGGCGCCGCGATCGGCGCCGCGCTGCTCAGCGACAGCCAGTTGCACAAGCTGGAGAGCAAGCTCGCCGAGCAGATCCCCGGCATCGCCGGCCAGCTCGATCTGGCCGGCCTGGTCGAGAACGCCGCCACGGTCGGCCTGATCGCCGGCGCGCTGCTGCTGCTGACCGGCATCGGCTGGGTCGAGGCGATGCGCGACTGCCTGCGCGCGGTGTGGGAGAAGGGCGACGACGACACCAACTTCTTCGTCGGCAAGCTCCGGGACGGCGCGCTGCTGCTCGGCCTCGGCGGGGTGGCGCTGCTCTCCGTCGCCTGCTCGACGTTCGCGGGCGCCGCGGTCGGCAAGGCCGTCGACGCGATCGGGCTGCCCGAAGGTGGTGCGGGCGCCGTCCTGCTCTCCGTCGCCGGTTTCTGCATCGCCGTGCTCGCGGACTTCCTGCTGCTGGTCTACGTCCTGACCAAACTGCCCGGCGCCCATCCGCCCCGGCGCGCCGTGGTGATCGCCGGCCTCATCGGCGCGGTCGGCTTCGAGGTGCTGAAGCTGCTGCTCAGCGGCTATCTCCGAGGTGTCGCCGCGCGGAGCATGTACGGCGCGTTCGGCACGCCGATCGCGCTGCTGCTGTGGATCAACTTCACCGCGAAGCTGCTGGTGTTCTGCGCGTCGTGGACGGCTACGGCGGAAGCGGAGACGGAGCCCGAGCGGGTGGCGGACGGGGCGGCGGAGCCGGGCCCCGCCGCGCCCCGCGACGGTACGTGACGGGCCCGGCCCTACGACCGCTCGCCCCGTCCGGCCGGCGGTGCCGCTCCGTGCCCCGTCATCCGCGCGAGCGCCCCCGCCGCCGCAGTACCGCGAACGCCGCCAGGCCCAACGCCAGCACCGCGCCCCCGGCGATTCCCACCGTGGTCCAGATGCTGCCGGTGTCGTCACCGGACTGCATGGCCGCCTGGTCGCCCCGGCCGTTCTCGGCGTGGGAGTGGTCCTTCGCGTGGGCCGCCCGCTGCTCCTCGGCCTTCGGCCCCACCAGCCGCCCGACCGGCTCCACCTTGTCGGACGCCGCGAAGCCCCAGTCCAGGAGCCGGGCGGCCTCCCGGTACGCCTCGTTGTGCTCCTTCTTCTGCGGATTCATGACCGTGACCAGGAGCTTGCGGCCGTCGCGCTCGGCGACCCCGGTGAACGTCGACCCGGCATTCGTCGTGGAGCCGTTCTTCACCCCCGCGATGCCCGGGTACGGCTTGATGTCGAAGTCGCCGCTGAGCAGCCGGTTGGTGTTCTGGATGCCGAACGTCTTCCGCTTGCCGTTCTTCTCCTTCTCGCCCGGGAACTGCGCGCTCGCCGTCGAGCAGTACTCGCGGAAGTCGGCGTTCTGCAGCCCGGCGCGGGCGAACAGGCTCAGGTCGTACGCGCTGGAGACCTGGCCCGGTGCGTCGTACCCGTCCGGCGTGATGACGTGCGTGTCGGTGGCGTTCAGTTCCTTCGCGCGCTTCTGCATCTCGGCGACGGTGGCCGCCGTCCCGCCGTTCATTGCCGACAGGGCGTGCACCGCGTCGTTCCCGGAGCGCAGGAACACCCCCAGCCACAGGTCGTGCACCGTATAGGTGAGGTTCTCCTTTATCCCCACCAGGCTGCTGCCCGCGCCCATGCCCACCAGGTCCTTCGCCGCGACCTTGCGCTTCTCGTCCTTGGGGAACTTCGGCAGCACGGTGTCGGCGAACAGCATCTTCAGCGTGCTGGCCGGCGCGAGCTGCCAGTGTGGGTTCTTCGCGGCCAGCACCTTGCCGGACGCCGCGTCCGAGATGATCCAGGAACGGGCGGTGAGCGCGTCCGGGCCCGGCAGCTTGGGGGCCCCCGCAGCCGGCTGTCCCACCTGGACGCCGGGCAGACCCAGCCGGTCCCCGCCGAGGCGCGACATCTTGGCGGGCGGGGCCGGAGCCTTGGGCGGCTGCTTGCCGTCCTGCGGGGCGGCATACGCGGTGCCGGCCAGCAGTGGGGAGGCCACCAGGACGGCGGAGGCCAGTGCGGCCACGGTGCGCGCGGAGCGGCGGGCGGGTGCGGCGCTGCCGGGCACGGTCGAAGGGGTGGAAGCCGTGGGAGCTGAGGAGGTCGTCGGCACGTCGCTGAACGTACCCGGCCCGGTACCGGACCCAGCCATCACCCCACGGAAGAGTGCCCCACCCGACCGCCGGATGGAGCCCCTGCCCATACTGGAACTCATGAAGCTCTCTCGCCCCGTGTCCTGGTTCCTGCTCGCCTTCGGGGTCTGGAGCTGGTTCATCTGGATCACTTTCGTCAAGAATCTCTGGAAGGACGGCAGCGGCCTCGCCTTCGACGCCGCAGGTGACCCGACCGCGTACTTCTGGGTGCACCTGCTGCTCGCGGTGACGTCCTTTCTCTTGGGGACGGCGATCGGCGTCATCGGGTTCCGGGGAGTGAGGGCGTTGCGGCGTGAGTCCGCCGACACGACGGCCGGGCAGGAGTGACGCAGCTCACCGCCGCTGCGGCGGGGTAGAGCCCCTTCCGAGGTCGGGGGTCCGCCTGTTGGACGGGTGACGGCTGCGGCGGACGGGGCGTCCGCCGGCCGTGCGCCGCCTCGGGCTCTTCGGCTGGGGCCGCAACTCCCTTGCGCTGCAACGACGTCGGCGGCGGCGGGCCCGCGGCGTGGCACAGCGCAGGCCCACCGCCGGACCGCCACCGCCGCACCGCCGGAGCGTCGGCCGGCCGGGGTGCACCGGCCGGCCGCAGGGTCAGGCCCGGGTCAGCCACCGTTCGCGTTCGGCGTCGGTGACCGTGAGCCGCTGGTGGTCGATCTCCAGCTGTGCGAGATGGGCGTAGTGCTCCACCACGTCCTCGCCGAGCGCCTCCCGCGCCAGGGAGCTCTCCCGGAACGCCGACTGCGCCTGCTCCAGCGTGGCCGGCACCGGCGTGCCCCCGGCGGCGTAGGCGTTGGCGGTCCGGGCCGGCACGGGCTTCGGGCGCCGCTCGATGCCGTGGCCGACCGCGGCCAGGACGGCGGTCAGGGCCAGGTAGGGATTGGCGTCCGCGCCCGGTACGCGGATCTCCAGGTGCCGGCCTGTGCCGTGCCCCACGACGCGCACGGCGCAGGTGCGGTTGTCGTACCCCCAGGTGAAGGTGACGGGGGCGAAGGAGCCGGGTGTGAACCGCTTGTAGGAGTTGGTGTTCGGGGCGTAGAGCGGGGCCAGCTGGGGGAGCGCGTCGAGCAGGCCGGCGATGGCGTGTCCGGCCAGCGGTGACAGCCCGCCGTCGGCGTCGATCGCGGCGGCGCCGTCCCGCCACAGCGACACGTGCAGATGCAGCCCGCTGGCCACGCCGGTCTCCGGGGCCGCCATGAAGGTGGGGGCCAGGCCGGCCCGCGCCCCCAGTGCGCGGACGGCGTGCTTGAAGACCAGGTGGCCGTCGCAGGCGGCGAGCGCGTCCCCGTAGGGGAAGGTCACCTCCACCTGTCCGCCGGCCCCCTCGGTCTTGACCGCCTCCACCGGGAGCCCGGCTCCGGCGAGGTGCGATTGGAGACGGTCGAAGAACCGGGCCGCGGCCGGCGAGTGGTCCAGCGCGTAGTCCAGGTTCTCGGTGGTCAGCGGCCGCGGCCGGTGGTGGCCGCGTTCGGCAGCCGCCTCGTAGGTCCCCTGATAGAGGACGAACTCGGTCTCCAGTCCCGCTTTGACGTGCAGTCCGTGCCGGTCGGCCAGCCGGTCCAGCTGCCGGCGCAGCATCCGCCGCGGCGCCACCTCGACGGGCTCGCGACCGGGGCCGTGGGCGTCGCCGAGGACGAGCGCCGTGCGGGGCGCCCACGGCACGGTGCGCAGCGTCGTCAGGTCCGGGTGCACCGCCAGGTCCTGGTAGCCCGTCTCCCAGGACGCCAGCGCGAAGCCGTCCACCGGCGTCATGTCGACGTCCGTGGCCAGCACGTACGCGCACATCTCCGCACCGTCGCGCGCGACGCGGTCGAGGAAGTGGCGCACGTCGTACCGCTTGCCCTTCAGCCGCCCCTGGAGATCGGGGACGGCCAGCAGCACCGTGTCGATCCGGCCGCTCTCGGCCAGCTCCCGGAGCCGGGACAGGGTGAGGAGGCCGGTGGGGCGCCGCTCCCCGCCGTCACCGGTGGCCGTCATACGACCTCCTCCTCGAAGTGGTCCGCCGAGCGGTCGAAGTCGTGGGCGGGCACCTCGTACGAGCTCCGGCCGGCGACCCGCCACCAGATCCACGCCAGCAGCAGGACGCACGCCAGTGCGATCGGCGCGTAGTTGAAGGTCTCGACGGAGAACATGCTCCCCTCCGGGCGGCTCTGCGGCAGGCAGAAGAGCACGGTCACGAACACCACCCAGGTCACCGCGATGCAGCCGACCGGCACTCCCCATCGGCCCAGGTTCCACGGGCCGGGGCGGAACTTGTCGCGGTGGCGGATGCGCAGGAAGATCGGGATGGCGTAGGCGGGGGTGATGCCGATGACGTTGATGCTGGTGATCGCCGCGTACGCGGTCGGGCTGTAGAGGCTCGGCAGGGCGAGCACGGCGGCGACGCAGACGGCCAGCCACACGGCGTTGCGCGGGGTGCCGGAGCGCGAGTGCACCCGCCGCCACAGCCGTGAGCCCGGCAGCGCCCCGTCCCGGCTGAAGGCGAACACCATCCGCGATGCGGCTGCCGTCTCGGCGTTGCCGCAGAACAGCTGTGCCGCGATCACGATCAGCAGCAGCGCCTTCGCGCCGCCCGCCCCGAGCGCGTCCAGGAAGATCTGGGCGGGCGGAACTCCCGTCGCCGTGCCCTGCGTTGCCGCGTAGTCCTGGATGGCGAAGGTGAGCCCGCCCAGCAGGACGAAGCCGGCCACCCACGACCAGCCGATGGCCCGCATGATGCCGCGGGCCGCGGACACCTGCGCGTTGGTGGTCTCCTCGGACAGGTGCGCGGAGGCGTCGTAGCCGCAGAAGGTGTACTGCGCGAGCAGCAGGCCGAGCAGGGTGACGTACAGCGGGCTGGACCAGCCGGTGTCGTTGGCGAAATGGCCGAAGACGAAGCCCGGGGACTGGTGGTGTGCGGGCACGACGGCCAGCACGCCGACGATCACGGCGACGCCGGCGAGGTGCCACCAGACGCTGATGCTGTTGAGGATGCTGACCAGCCGGACCCCGAACAGGTTCAGGGTGGCGTGCAGGCCGAGGATGACCAGGTAGATCACCATGGTCCTGCCCTCGGTCGGCACGAACCCGAACTGCAGGTTCAAGAAGGCGCCGGTGAACAGCGCGGCCCCGTAGTCGATGCCGGCGATCGCGCCGAGCAGCCCGAGGAGGTTGAGCCAGCCGGTGTACCAGCCGAACTTGCGGCCACCGAGCTGTTCCGCCTGGTAGTACAGCGCCCCGGAGGTCGGATAGGCGGAGGTCACCTCGGCCAGTCCGGCGCCGACGAACATCACCATGAAGCCGACCGCGACCCAGCCCCACATCATCACGGCGGGGCCGCCGGTGTTCAGTCCGAAGCCGTACAGCGTCATGCACCCGGACAGGACGCTGATGACGGAGAAACTGATGGCGAAGTTGCCGAACGGGCCCATCCGGCGGGTCAGTACCGGATCGTAGCCCAGCTCACGCAGGTACACATCATCCGCCGCGACGCCGGCGGGGCGGCGGGGCGGGCCTTTGCGGAACACGAACAACCTCCAGGAACGGTGGAGAGGGGTGGGGGAGAGGGGGAATCAGACGGATCCGGGTGGCGGGGGCGACCTCGGCGGCCCGGACGGCCTCAGCGACCTAGACGACTTCGGCGCCGCCGGGCACCTCGACGGCTTCGGCGGCGCCGGGCACCTCGGCGGCCTCGGGGAAGCGCTCATGACCGGCGGCCGGTGTGGTGGGCCCGGGCGGCGACCAGCGACTCCTGGGAGGACCGCAGGAACAGCGCCTCACCCTGCTCCGGCCCCGCCGCCTTCCCGCCGACCGAAAGCCACGGCTCGCGCGCCGCGTAGGGGCCCATGGCCCCGAACACCTCGGCAGCCTCGACGGACTTGTGGCTCACCCAGAGCGCATAGGCCAGATGGTTCAGATCGGCCAGCGAACGCAGCGCCGGATCCGCCGTCAGGAACCATCCGTGGAAAGCCTTCAGCGTGTACGTGAGGGTGGGCTCCTCCGCCCATTTGCGGCGCCACAGCGGGTCGGGCCGGCCCGTGGCGTGCTGCTGCCGGACCTGCTCGACCAGCGCGTACGCAGGCAGCAGCACCAGCGGCGAGTGCGTCGGCGCCCAGGACGCCACCCACCGCCCGAAGTCGAAGACGGCGGCGAGGGACGCGGACCGCGGCACCTCGCGGGCGAGCAGGAACTGCAGTACCCGGTGATACGCCTCCCGGTTGCCGGGATCGCGCTGGTCGACCTGGCGCAGCAGCCCCCAGGGACCGCTCGGCAGCATGGGCTCCGCCGACCACTCGCGGTGCTCACCGCGCTCCTGCCGCCCGTCGATCTGCGCCAGGGCCAGCAGAGCGATCCACGGCACGGGATCCTGCGCCGCCCAGTGCGCCGCCCGCAGCGCCGCCTGCCGCGCCTTCTCGGCGAAACCGGCCGCACCGGCGGCGTGCTGCTGGCGGTGCGCGCGCAGGGCGCGTTCGACGAAGACGCGGGCCTGGAGCACCAGCGCGTCATAGCTGTCCGGCTGCTCGGACAGCCAGACGTCGACCACGTCGGAGCGCGCGGCGGCGACGGCCAGCAGCTGCGTACGCGAGGTCCGCAGCGACCATTGCATATGCGTCTCGCGCAACAGATCCTGTGCCGCTCGCCAGCGGCCCGCTTGCAGTTCGACCACCGCGGTCCGCAGGTCGTCGTCGAGCCCGGCGGGGTTATAGACAGGGCGCATGAGCACGCTCACGGCAAAGGCGACGATCCCGTAATGCGGACTCGGCCCGAGGGGATAAGCAGGGCGGTATCGCGGTACGGCACCGTATTGCGGCGGAGTCCGACTCCGGCGCATTGCGAGGCAACGACATGGAATTCCTATGCAGGGTCCGGGAGTTGGCGTCCCGGTGTGGGGGTCAGAGGCGCGCGGCTGGAATGTAGCATCTGGCGGGCGGAAAGTTGTTGCGAATGATCAACCCCGCGGTGACGAGCGGTGCGTGAACGCATCCCCGACGGAAGCGCTGCCAAGCGGCGTGGTGAGCAAGGTATTTCGGATCGAAAGTGAGATACGGAACGACTGCCGGATTTCCCGCCCGGTGCCGTGCTGCGTACCCCTGGAATCCCCTGATATCCACTCACCTCTCTGCGCACTTACCCGACGCGATTGCCCACAGGGATGCCACCGTGTCAAGTGTTGAATTTTCGACGACTTGACGGCGTCGGTTCCCTTACCGTTGACCGCTACGGCGCGCCCGTCCGGCAGGCGCACAACAGCCCGGGAGTCGGCGTGGTCCTCGCCTTGATCGTGGTGCCGGTGCTCGGTGCGTTCGGCGGTGTGCACCGCTATCTGTGGTGCCGGCTGGTCCGCGACACCACCGCGCCCGGCAGCCGGGTCCGGCGGGCGGGGACCGCCGCGGCCTGCACCCTCCCGGTCGTCGCTCTCGCCGCGCTGCTCGCCGGCCGCCTCGGCGCCCCGTTCGCCCTCCAGCAGGCGCTCGCCTGGCCCGGCTACCTCTGGCTGGCGCTGGTGCTCTACCTCGCACTGGCGCTGCTGGCGGGCGAAGCGGTGCGGGCGCTCTGGCTGCGCGCGATCCCGGCCCGCCGGACGGCCCCGGCCCCGGCCGCCGCACCCTCCCCGGTGCCCGCCCCGCCGTCGCCCCTCGCCGACTCCGCGTCCCCGCCCACCCTCCTCCCGCCCGGTACGCCCGCCCTGTCGCCGCTGCCGGCCCCGCCCCGCCGCCTCTTCGTCGCGCGGGCGGTCGCGGCCGGCGCCTCCGTCGCCGCCGCGGCCACCGTCGGATACGGCACCGCGACCACGCTGCGCGGCCCCCGTGTGAAGCGGGTGACCGTCCCGCTGGCCAAGCTGCCGCGCGCCGCGCACGGTTTCCGTATCGCCGTCGTCAGCGACATCCACCTGGGCCCGGTCCTCGGTCGCGGCCACACCCGCCGCGTGGTCGAGACGATCAACCGGACCCGCCCCGACCTGGTGGCCGTCGTCGGCGACCTGGTGGACGGCAGCGTCCCCGATCTCGGCCCGGCGGCCGAGCCGTTGCGTGAGCTGCAATCCCGGTACGGGTCGTACTTCGTCACCGGAAATCACGAGTATTACTCCGGGGCAGCCCAATGGGTCGATTACGTACGTGAATTGGGCGTGCATCCGCTGGAGAATGCACGTACCGAATTGCCCGGGTTCGATCTCGCGGGCATCAATGATCTCGCGGGGGAGAGCGAACAGGCGGGCCCGGACTACGGAGCGGCCCTCGGCGGCCGCGATACCGCCCGCGCCGTCGTGCTTCTGGCGCACCAGCCGGTGACCATCCACGAGACCGTCCGCCACGGTGTGGATCTCCAGCTCTCCGGCCATACCCACGGCGGTCAGATGTGGCCGGTCACCCATCTCGCCGCGGCCACCAACCCCACCGTCGCGGGCCTGGCGCGGTACGGCGACACCCGGCTGTATGTCACCCGCGGCGCGGGCGCCTGGGGGCCGCCGGTCCGGGTGGGGGCGCCACCCGATGTCACGGTCGTCGAACTTGCGTCGACACGGGTGTAGTTCGGGCCCTGCCGGGGTGGGGCGGAAGGGGTGAACGGGTCGTCGTCCGGGTATTGGATAACGGACTGTCTACAATGTGCGGACACATTCCGTCTCGAATCGGACAGATCATGACTTACGATCTTGCCATTTCGACCGCCAACTCCGTAATCTTTATTGACTTTACGCTGCCCGCCGGCCCTCGCCGTGGCGGCGCCGGACGGGGCGGCGTGGTGAGCGGGGCGACGGGGTCCGGTCGGGTGCGCGCATTACGGGGAGAGTGGTCATGGGCAAGCATTTCAAGGTTGATCTGGACGAGCTGGACGGCGTCGTGCGTCAGCTCAGGGGCCTTCAGGGCGATATGGATGAAACCAGCCAGAAGGTGGAGTACGGCACGAACATCCCCAAGTCGGCGTTCGGGGTCAACTTCGGCGAAGCCGAGGAGGCCTCCCGCGCCCATGACCACATGCAGACGTACCTGAAGGACGTCGTCAAGGCACTCCAGGACCTCACCCACAAGTTCGGCGAGAAGACAGAGGCGAGCCGCGGTGCCTACGAGGACCAGGACCACGAGACCAAGGTCTCGATGAACGGCTGATTTTCCACGGCGGCGCAGCGATGAGGACGAGAGGATGACGATGAAGGGGGGCCGTTGTGGTTGACGCGCGGCAGGAGCGCGAGAGTGCTCAGGCGATGGAGAATCAGCGCAAGGCGCACGAGCGGGACAGCAAGCTGAAGTCGTTCAAGGGCGAGCATCTCACTCCGCACTCTCCCTCCGACTTCCATAACCACGGCATCAGCGCGCTCCGGAAGATGATCGCGAACGCCAATCCCGAGACGATCGAGACCGCCGGCGACCACTGGCGCAAGTCCGCCGATCTGCTCGGGGGCCACGACGGGCACGGCGGCGTCCGCAAGAAGTTCATGGATGCCGTCGATCACGCGACGGCGCACTGGGAGGGCTCGGCGGCCGAGGCGTTCCGCCGGGAAGCCACCAAGGTGCTCAGCAAGATCGACAGGACGTACCGGCACGCCCGGAAGACCGAGACGTCGCTGATCGGCTCGCGTGGTTCGGGCCCGGAGGTCGGCCTCGCCCACAACCTTCGCCTGGCCATGGATGCCATGTCGAAGATCCACGACCCGGGCAAATGGGACCGCTTCACGGACGAAAAGGGCGACGACGCCCAGTTCCACCGGGACATGGCGAACCCGAAGATGGACGCCCGCCAGGCGCTGGAGCTCAACCGGGACAACCTGTCCCTGACCAAGGAGCGCCAGGTCGAGGCGGTCATCGTGATGGATGAGCTGGCGAACCACTACAAGGGACGCGCGGCGATCTGGGGCGATGACAGCGACGACGGCCTTCACGGCGACTGGCCGAAGGAGCCCGGCAGCGGCCCGCACCCGCACCCGGTACGGATGCCCGACCCGGCCGACAGGTACCACCCGGATCCCTCCTCGGTCACCCCGCACACGCCCAACGGCGCGGGCGGCGGAGCGGTCCCGCCGGGATTCGACGGTCCCAAGATCAATCGGCCGGACGTGCCGGTGCACACCGGACTGGACAGCGTGCAGAGCAACACCATGAACCCGCCTTCCGTTTCCGGCGGATACCACGGTGGTCCGCCCGGTGGCGGGCACAACGCGGGCAACCCGAACGGCGCGATGCCGCCGGGTCCCCTGGGCGTACCGGGGGGTGCCATGCGTACCGGTGGCGGTCGTGGCGCGCCCAGTACCAGCGGTATGCGCGGAGGCATGCCGGGCGCGGGCGGCGCAGGCGGCGCCAAGGGCGGCAAGACGGGTGCGGTCGGGCGCAGCGGTGCGCAGGCGCGCACTCGTGGCGGCATGGCCGGTAAGCCGGGTGGGCCCGCGGGCGGCGCCAAGCAGGGCGGCTCGGGGCTGCATCGCAGCCGTGGCGGCAAGCAGGCGGGCATGGGCGCTCCCGGAGCCAAGGGCAAGGACAAGAAGGAGGAGCGCACCACTGGTCAGCGCCCCGACTACTTGGTCGAGGACGAAGAGACGTGGGCACCGCAACGCAACGTGGTGCCCCGCGTCATCGAGTAGGACACCGGCACCGTCGTACGGCTGCTGGTAAGGAGTGGCCCCGCGCCCGAGGGTGCGGGGCTTCTCTTCGGATGGAACACTGCCGCCGGACAGCACAGCGAGAAGGAGCCAAGCATGAGGGTCACCCGAACACTGCGCGCGACGGTGGGTGCCGCGCTGACCGGCGCGCTGCTCATCACCGCGAGCGGTACCGCCTCCGCAGATCAGACACGCAAGGATCTGTGGCCGCTGGAGGCGTTCGGGGCCCAGCAGCTCTGGAAGGAAGCCACCGGTAAGGGCGTGACGGTGGCGGTCCTCGAAGAAGGGTTTCGGGAGACCCATCAAGATGTGAAGGGACAGTTCCTTCCCGGGCCGGATTTCGGGAAGGACACTCAGGACGAGGCGACCAAAGACCTCAAGCCGGGTGAGAACATCCTCGACCACGGTACCGGCATGGCAGCGATCATCGCAGGCCACGGCCATGGTCCAGGGGGCTCCGAAGGCGTCAAGGGGTTGGCACCCGACGCCAAGATCCTTCCCGTGCCGGAGTACAAGAATACTGGGCTGGCCACACGCTGGGCAGTCGACCACGGTGCCGACGTCATCAATATGTCCTACACCGAGGCTCGCTCCACCGACACCTGCGCATCCATCCACTACGCAATTTCCAAGGGCGCCGTGGTGGTGGCGGGTGTGGGCAACGAGGCTGTGACCGAGAAGAGCTATCCGGTCGGCTGCCCGGGTGTGATCGGTGTCGGTGCGGTCGATCAGTACGGCAACGCGGCTGAGTTCAACAACTACAACTCCGACACGGACTTGCTCGCGCCCGGGGTGAAGATCCCGGCCGCGACGGGCAAGAGCGACTCGAGCTACCACACTGAGAACGGCAGCTCGGGCTCGACCGCCTACGTCTCCGCCACCGCCGCCCTGCTCAAGGAGAAGTACCCCGACCTCACCCCCGGCCAGATCGCCAACCGCCTGGTGAAGACGGCCGGTCTGCCCAAGGACCAGAAGGGTCGCAAGCTTCCGAGCGCGCACTACGGCTACGGCTTCATCCAGCCCGGCCCCGCGTTGCGGAAGGACATCCCGGCAGGCTCGAAGGAGGGCCCGCTGCCGATGCCCAAGGGCAAGGCGTCGTCGAAGCTGGACGCCGGTGCGTCCGACGCCGACCCGCCGATGGGCGGCAAGGACGTGGCGAATGCGGGCCTGCTCTACGGCGGCATCGGCGTCGGCGCTCTGGTGGTCGTCGCGGCCGTCGTCGCCCTCGTCATCGTGGGCCGTCGCCGCAAGAACGCCGGCGGCCAGAACTGGGGCTGAGGCGGCTGCCGGCGCCCCAGCGACCCACCGCCCGATTGCCCCGTGCCCCGTGCCTCGTGCCCCGTTGAGCCACTGCTCATCGACCCGTTGAGTCAATGGGCAGTGAGACATGCGGTGACCACCACGAACGGGCGGACGACGCTTCCAGCCGTCGAGTGTGCGCCGGTCCTCCGGCGGGCTGAGGTCCTGGGCGGTGGGGGAGTGGTGGGCCCTGGGCGCCGAACGTACGTCCAGGGCTGCAGACCGTCAGGTTCTGGTCCCCGACCCCGACCCTGATCCTGATCCTGATCCTGATCCTGATCCCGATCCCGGCCCCGACCGCGATCCGGACCCCGACCCCGGCCCTGATCCCGGCCCCGATCCGGTGCCGGGAAGGAGGAACTCCTCCAGCACGTCCGTCACTTCGCGTACCAGCGGGCGCAGGATCCGGAAGCGCGAGGCGGCGACGGCGCGGGCGACCAGTGGAGAGGTGCGCTCCACCAGGGCCCGGCTGCGGGCACAGTTCTCGGAGCGGTCGTGGACCCAGTACAGGACCAGGCCCATCTGCTGCAGCCACAGCAACCGGGGCAGCTGTTCGGCGAGTTCGGGGTCCGCCTTGATGTCGGCGCCGGCCAGGAGGCGGCGGTGCAGACCGATGACGGCCTCGCGGGGGCCCTCGGACGCGTCGGAGAACGGGCTGAGCGGGCTGGCCGGGTCCGCGGCGTTCTTGAAGAACTGGGCGGCGAACTCGTGGTACGGCTCGGCGACGTCCAGCCACGCCAGCAGCACCCCGCGCAGCCGCCGGGCCAGCCCGGTCTCCTTGTCCAGGATGCCCTGGACGGCGGCCACGTGCTCCGCCGCCATCCGGTCGTAGAACCCCTGGACCAGATGCTCCTTGGACGCGAAGTAGTAGTACGCGTTCCCGACGGAGACACCGGCCTCCTGCGCGATGGCCCGCATGGTGGTCCGGTCGTAGCCGCGCTCCCGGAAGAGGCGCAGCGCCGTCTCCAGGATCAGCCGCCGGGTCTGCTCGCTCTTGGCGCCCGTGCCGCCCCCGGACCTCGGTGCCCGCCCGCTGCTCGTTGTCGCGTCGTCCACGCCGACGACCCTAATCGGCGGGCGGGCGGGCGTCACAGCCGGTGCCTGGCCAGGAACCCGGCGATGAGCTCCGCCCACTCCTCCGGGCGCTCGATCATCGGCAGATGCCCGGTGGCGATCTCGGCGTACTCGGCGGCGGGAATGCGGTCGGCCAGGTAACGGGAGTGGGAAGGGTGGACCAGCGGGTCCTGTGTGGTGGCGATGACGAGGGTGGGGACGGTGATGCCCGCGAGGTCCGCGGTGGCGTCCAGGGTCTTGACGAGCGCGGCCTGTTCGGCGGAGCCGCGGGGCGGCAGGTCCGGGTCGAGTACGGCCGCCAGCTCCTTCGGGGACAGGGCGTCGAGGAACTCCGGGGCCGGGCCGCTGAGGGTCCCAGCCCGGGCGAAGCCGACGTGGTCGCCGCGCTCCAGCAGGTGCAGCCACAGGTCCATGGTGACGGAGGTCCGCACGTCGGCCTTGGCCAGCCCGGCGGTCAGCGCGAGGCCGCGGACCCGTGCGGGGTGCCGGGTGGCGGCCCGTAGGGACACCGCCGCCCCCATGGAGAAGCCGATCAGGGTGAAGGTCTCCACTCCCGCGGCGGTGGCCTCGGCCACCAGGGCGTCGGCCAGGCCGTCCAGCTCCAGGGGGCCGGCGGCGCGCGGGGTGTCGCCCGAGCCCGGGTAGTCGGGCGCCACCACGCGGTGGCCGGAGGCGGCCAGTACGGCGATGAGCCGCTCGTAGTTGCCCCGGATGCTGCCGGTCGCCCCGTGGGCCAGGAGGATGCCGGGGCCGGTGGGCGGGCCGGCCACGAGGGTGGCCAGGCGCGGGAGGGCGGCGGGTGCGGACGTCGGGAGCGCGGATATCGGGAGCCGGGTGCCGGCGGGAATGCTCGTCATGGGGAACAGGTTGCTGCTTGACGCCGGTGTGAAGGTCAAGTCGGCGATACGGAACGGGCAGTACGAGGGAGTTCGGACAGCCATGGGGGAGCGGGACCGGATGCGGATCGGCGAGCTGGCGCGGCGGACGGGCGTGAGTACCCGCTCACTGCGCTACTACGAGCAGCGCGGACTGCTGCACGCCCGCCGGGACGCCAACGGCTACCGGCGCTATGACTCCGACTCCGTCGAGACCGTCGGCCGGATCCGGGAACTCCTCGCCACCGGCCTCGGCACGGACGACATCCGCGATCTGCTGCCCTGCGCCCAGGGCGGCCTGGGCCTGGTCCCCTGCGCCCTCTCCTGGGGCACGATAGAACGCAAGCAGGCCCAACTGGACGCTGAAATAGCCGAATTGATCCGCCGTCGGGCGTCCCTGGCGACGTTTTCCCAGATCATGCGGGAGCGGCAGGAGCGGGGCGAGGCACCGGCCGCGCCGGCCCTGCGCTCGGCCTGAGCGGCCCGGGCGCCGAGGGGTGGGCCTCGATCGAAAATAAACGCCAACTCGCCTGCCCCGTAGGCGTGTTCGACTTGCGGTAGGCGGCCGGTGGCCGGATCCTCGTGTGCACGCCGCTCGGGGGAAGCGGCAGGGGCGCGCGAATTTCAGGGGATGACGTGCTGCGAGTGCACTTCACCGCACAGGATCTGGCTCGTACGACGGTGGCCGAGGGGGCCGATCCGCTGTGGGAGGCCGTGCTGAGCCTGCATGTGCTGCGTGCCGGCCGGGCCGAACCGGCGCTGGCGACCTGGCGGCGGCACGCAGTACGGCACGGCCCGGGGCCCCTGCGGACCCTCCTGCCACTGGTGCCGCAACACGGCTACTTCCCGGACTTCCTCACCCCGCCCGCCGCCACGAGCGGCGTCGAGCCGGGCCTGGAGGCGGTGATGAGCACGCCGCGCGCCCGGCTGCGCGCCGAACTGGCCGTCCTGGCCGGGCAGCGGGTCCTGCCGGGATGGACGCGGGACATCGCGTCGGGGGAGCCGGCCGCGCTGCGCCAGCTGGCCCGCAGCCTGCGCACCTACCACCACCACGCCATCGCGCCGGCCTGGCCGGTGATCGCCGAACGCGTCGGTGCGGACCGGGCGCTGCGGCGGCACGCGCTGGGCGAGGCCGGGGCGGAAGCCCTGCTGCGGACGTTCGGGCCGACGATGCGCTGGCGGTCCCCGGTGCTGGAGGTCGACTATCCGGTGGAGCGCGAGCTGCGTCTGGAGGGGCGGGGGCTGGTGTTCGTCCCGTCCTACTTCTGCCGGGACGACCCGGTGGCGCTGGCGGACGACGCGCTGCGACCGGTGCTGGTCTATCCGGCCGGCGCCCCGGGGAACGGCGAAGGGCCCCGCCTCCGTGTGTACGGAAGCGAGGCCCTCAGGGACGTACCGGCCCTGCTCGGCGGGCGGGCCGGAGCCCGCACCGCCGACCTGTGCCGGCGCCGCCCAGGTGTCAGAAGCGGCGCGTGATCAGCGCCCGCTTCACTTCCTGGATCGCCTTCGTGACCTCGATACCACGCGGGCACGCGTCGGTGCAGTTGAAGGTCGTCCGGCAGCGCCAGACACCGTCCTTGTCGTTCAGGATCTCCAGCCGCTGCTCACCGCCCTCGTCGCGCGAGTCGAAGATGAAGCGGTGCGCGTTGACGATCGCCGCCGGGCCGAAGTACTGGCCGTCGTTCCAGAACACCGGGCACGAGGACGTGCACGCGGCGCACAGGATGCACTTGGTGGTGTCGTCGAAGCGCTCGCGGTCCTCGGCGGACTGCCGGCGCTCACGCGTCGGCTCGTTGCCGTTCGTGATCAGGAAGGGCATCACATCGCGGTACGCCTGGAAGAAGGGCTCCATGTCGACGACAAGGTCCTTCATCACCGTCAGGCCCTTGATGGCCTCGACGGTGATCGGCTTCTCCGGGTTGATGTCCTTGATCAGCGTCTTGCAGGCCAGACGGTTCTTGCCGTTGATGCGCATGGCATCGGAGCCGCAGATGCCGTGTGCGCAGGAGCGGCGGAAGGTCAGCGTGCCGTCCTGCTCCCACTTGATCTTGTGGAGGGCGTCCAGGACGCGCTCCTTGGGATCGATCTCCAGCTGGAAGTCCTGCCAGCTGGCGTCCTCCGAGATCTCCGGGTTGAACCGGCGGATCCGGAAGGTGACGGTGATCGTGTGGGAAGCGCCGTCCTCGGCCGCGTCCAGCGCCGCGGAGTGCTTGTCGAGAGTCGGGGTGCTCATCAGTACTTACGCTCCATCGGCTGGTAGCGGGTCTGCACGACCGGCTTGTAGTCGAGGCGGATCGACTCTGCGCCGTCTGCGCCCACCTCGCGGTACGCCATGGTGTGCCGCATGAAGTTGACGTCGTCGCGGTTGGGGTAGTCCTCGCGGTAGTGACCGCCGCGGGACTCCTTGCGGGCCAGCGCGGACACCGCCATGACCTCGGCCAGGTCGAGCAGGTTGCCCAGCTCGATGGCCTCCAGCAGGTCGGTGTTGAACCGCTTGCCCTTGTCCTGGACGGACACGTTCAGGTAGCGCTCGCGCAGCTCGCCGATCTTCTCGACCGCGGTCTTGATCGTCTGCTCGGTGCGGAACACCATCACGTTGGCGTCCATGCACTCCTGGAGCTCCGTACGGATCTCGGTGACCCGCTCGGTGCCGTTGGAGTCGCGCAGCCGCTCGACCTGGTCGACGACCTGCTGCGCCGGGTTCTCGGGGAGCTCGACGAAGTCGGCGTCCGCGGAGTACTCGGCGGCGGCGATGCCGGCCCGGCGCCCGAAGACGTTGATGTCCAGGAGCGAGTTGGTGCCCAGGCGGTTGGCGCCGTGCACGGAGACGCAGGCGACCTCGCCGGCGGCGTACAGGCCCGGCACGACGGTGGTGTTGTCGGCCAGCACCTCGCCCTCGACGTTGGTGGGGATGCCGCCCATGGCGTAGTGCGCGGTCGGCTGGATCGGAATCGGGTCCGTGTAGGGCTCGATGCCGAGGTAGGTCCGCGCGAACTCGGTGATGTCCGGGAGCTTGGCGTCCAGCTGCTCCGGCGGCAGGTGCGTGAGGTCCAGGTAGACGTGGTCGCCGTCGGGACCGCAGCCGCGGCCCTCGCGGATCTCCGTGTAGATGGAGCGCGAGACGACGTCCCGCGAGGCGAGGTCCTTCATGACCGGCGCGTACTTCTCCATGAAGCGCTCGCCGTCCTTGTTGCGAAGGATGCCGCCCTCGCCGCGCGCACCCTCGGTCAGGAGGATGCCCATGCGCCAGATGCCCGTCGGGTGGAACTGGAAGAACTCCATGTCCTCCAGCGGCAGCCCGCGACGGTAGGCGGCCGCCTGGCCGTCACCGGTCAGGGTGTGCGCGTTGGAGGTCACCTTGAAGAACTTGCCGGTGCCGCCGGACGCGAAGATGATCGCCTTCGCCTGGAAGACGTGGATCTCGCCGGTGGCCAGCTCGTACGCGACGACGCCCGCGGACTTCTTCACCCCGTCGACGTCCTGGAGCAGCAGGTCCAGGACGTAGAACTCGTTGAAGAACTCCACACCCTCCTTGACGCAGTTCTGGTACAGCGTCTGGAGGATCATGTGGCCGGTGCGGTCCGAGGCGTAGCAGGACCGGCGGACCGGGGCCTCACCGTGGTTGCGGGAGTGACCGCCGAAGCGGCGCTGGTCGATCGTGCCGTCCGGCGTCCGGTTGAACGGCAGGCCCATCTTCTCGAGGTCGAGGACCGAGTCGATGGCCTCCTTCGCCAGGATCTCGGCGGCGTCCTGGTCGACCAGGTAGTCGCCGCCCTTGATCGTGTCGAAGGTGTGCCACTCCCAGTTGTCCTCCTCGACGTTCGCGAGGGCGGCGGCCATGCCGCCCTGTGCGGCGCCGGTGTGGGAGCGGGTCGGGTAGAGCTTCGTCAGGACCGCGGTGCGGCTGCGCTTCGTCGACTCGATGGCCGCGCGCATGCCCGCGCCACCGGCGCCGACGATGACGGTGTCGTACTTGTGGATCTTCATTGGTCGTTACCTCAGCCCCGGGGCCTAGCGGATGTTCGGGTCGAAGGTGAAGATCACCAGCGTGCCCAGAAGGACGGTGAACACCGTGGCGGTGTACAGCAGCATCTTCAGCCAGAAGCGGGTGGTGTCCCGCTGCGCGTAGTCGTTGATGACGGTGCGCAGGCCGTTGGCGCCGTGCAGCATGGCGAGCCACAGCATCGCCAGGTCCCAGATCTGCCAGAACGGCGAGGCCCAGCGGCCGGCCACAAACGCGAAGCCGATCTTGGAGACACCGCCGTCCAGCACGAGCTGGATCAGCAGGTGGCCCAGGACCAGCACGACGAGGACGACGCCGGACAGCCGCATGAACAGCCAGCCGTACAGCTCGAAGTTGGTGCGGGTCGTCTTCGGGGACTTGCCGGTGCGCTTGCGCGGCGGCTCGATCACCGGAGCGGGGTTGTCCACGTCGTACAGGGACACCGAGTCGTTCACAGGAGTCGTCTCAGCAGACATCTCGCGTCATCAGCTCCCGAACAGCGTGCGCAGGGTGTGCTGCAGCACGGGGTAGAAGGCACCGGCCATCAGCACGACCCAGACGCCCATCACGGTCCACAGCATCTGCTTCTGGTACTTCGGGCCCTTGGACCAGAAGTCCACAGCGATGACCCGCAGGCCATTGAGTGCGTGGAAGAGGATGGCGGCCACCAGGCCGTACTCCATCACGTTGACCAGGGGTGTCTTGTAAGTCGCAACAACGTCGTCATAGGCCTCGGGAGAGACCCGGACGAGAGCGGTGTCGAGGACGTGTACGAACAGGAAGAAGAAAATGAGGACGCCAGTGACTCGATGAGCCACCCAGGACCACATGCCTTCCCGGCCGCGGTACAGCGTTCCAGCCGGCACGGAAAAACCCTCCGGGAGCGGGGATCAGGGCCGCGCCGGCTTCTCTGTCGGTCGGGCCCGGCCGGGTACGGTCCACCGGCCGCTCGTCATCGTATCGACGAGTTGTCGGTTCCTCGCGCGGGGGTCCTTAGGTGTGATCAAACAGCCACCAACGGGCTATCCCACAAGAGCCAACCGGGACTTTACGGGCGAGAAGCGGCGAATCACCGATGTGCGGCCACGAGCCGCGCCAGCCGGCCGCGGGTGAGGCGGCGCAGTTCGTCGGCGGTGACGACCCGTTCTTCGTCCGGTTCGTTGCCCAGTCGGGTGCGGATGCCGCTCAGCACCTGGTCCAGCTGTTCGTCGTCGCGGTAGCCGTCGAGGCAGATGACGAAGACATGCCGAAAACGCCGCTCGTACTCGGCGTGCGCGGCACGCAGGGCCGTGTGGGCGGCGAGCGTGCCGGGCCCGCGGGCGCCGACCAGCGGGTGCGGGGAGACCGACTCCCGGGCGAGCGCCTCGGCCACCTCGGCCGGAGTGAGGTCGTAGCAGGCCTCGTCGGAGGCGGCCAGCAGCGACTCCAGATCCGGGAACGGGCGGTGCGCGGCGATCCGCTCGGCCCAGCGGCGGCAGCCGCAGCAGGTCAGCAGCGCGGCCTCGGCGTCGTGCCGCGGCACGGTGTTGAAGCGGGCGAGCCCGACCCCCGCCACCCGTCCCTGCGGCAGCCCGGCCCGGGCGGGCGGCCGTATGCCGCAGACGGTGGTGAGCGGGGGCGGAGTCGTCGGCCGGACGGCCGATGTGTCACCGGACAGCGTGGGCTCCTCGGGCGGGCGGGCGGACGGTGGGACGAACGTGGACGGGGGGTGGACGGGGGCGGGCCGGACGGCTCAGATGGTTCGGATGGATCTTTCGGCGGGTGCGGGACGGGCGGCTGACGGAAGCTGGAGGGGAACCGGACCGAACGCCGGACGCGTACGGGAGTGGAGGTGGGGTGTGGTGGCGGTGCCGCGTGCGACACGACACCCCGGCGCAGAGCCGTTGATCCGGGCCCCTGGGACGGGGGTGACGGATGAATTGCCACGCTAACGACGCCTGTCGACCGCTGTCCGAAGGATGCGCGAATTTCACCCGGATGAGAGAGCTTTCGCGTACTGAGTAGACGACGACCTCCCGCACCTGGCAATGCCTTCGCCCCGAAAAGTGAGGATTGCACGATGTCGAACCCGACCCAACCGAGGTCGCGCCCGGCCCCGTCGGCCCGGTCGGCCGCACTGCTGGCCCCGGTACTCGTCTCGGCGCTGGTGCTCGCGGGCTGCTCCGGTGCCGCGGACTCCCAGCCGCCGGGCAGCACGGGCTCCTCGTCCGCCCCCGCGCCCACACCCACCTGGGCCGCGGTCACCGGCACGCCGCGGGTCATCCCCGCCGTACGGGACTTCTCGCGGGCCGACGGGCGCGGGTGGCGCCCGTCCAAGGGGGCCCGGATCGTGGTGTCGGCCGGGCGGCAGAGCATCATCGCCGACGAGGCGCAACTCATGGCCCAAGATCTGAAGGGGCTGCCGGTGGTGTGGGGTGACGAGACGGTACGGCCCGGTGATATCGAGGTGAAGCTGACCGGGCGCCGGGGTGCGAAGCGGCCCGACAACGCACCGACCGCGAACACCGCCGACGAGTCCTACACGCTGACCGCCCGCGGGACCCGGCTCACTCTGACGGCCCCGACGGACGCCGGAATCTTCAACGGCACCCGGACCGTCAAACAGGCCGTCCACGCCGCCGGCGGGCTGCCCGAGGGCACCATCAAGGACCGGCCGGACCGTCCGCAGCGCGGCATGGAGCTGGACAACGCCCGCAAGCCGTTCAGTGCGGACTGGATCGAGGCCCGTCTCAAGGAGCTCGGCGACCTCAAGCTGAACCAGTTCCAGCTGCACTTCTCCGACGACCAGGGATTCCGCATCCAGAGCGATACGCACCCCGAGATCGTCTCCGCGGACCACCTGACCAAGGATCAGGTACGGCATCTGATCAAGGTCGCGCGCAGCCGGCACATCGCGGTCGTCCCGGAGCTCGACTCGCCGGGCCACCTGGGCGCCGTCCTCGACCACTATCCCGACCTCGTGCTGCGCAACGCCCAGGGCGGGACGGTCAAGGGCGCGATCGACATCTCGAATCCGAAGTCCGGGAAGCTCGTCGACTCGCTGCTGCGCGAGTACGCGGCGCTGTTCAGCAATCCCAAGGGCGCCGACGCCTACTGGCACCTGGGCGGCGACGAGTACCAGGCGCTGATGTCCGGCAACCCGGAGACCACCTACCCGCAGCTGGCGCGGGCCGCACGGGAGAAGTACGGCTCCGGCGGCACCATCGAGGACCTGGCGACCGGCTGGCTCAACGACCGCGAGAAGACCGTGAAGGCCGCGGGCAAGAACCGCGTCGAGGCCTGGAACGACGGATTCTTCCCCGGCGGGAAGGTCACCGCCGCCAAGGACCGGATGGTCGACTACTGGACCGGCAAGGAGATCGGCAAGCGTGACCCGGCGGAGTTCCTGCGCGAGGGCCGCAACGTCATGAACTTCAACGACGAGTACCTCTACTACGTGCTCGGCGAGCCGAACGACTTCACGTACCCGACCGGCGAGCGGATCTACCGCAGCTGGACGCCGAGGGTGATCCGCGGCACCTCCCCGGTGGCCGTGCCGCAGAGCCAGACGGGCCCCGACCGGATCCCCGGTGCGCGCTTCGCGATCTGGTGCGATCTCTCCCACGCCCAGACGACGCAGCAGGTCGCGGCCGGGATCCGGCTGCCGCTGGCGGCGCTGGCGCAGAAGACCTGGAACCCGGGGACGCCGAAGATGTCCTGGCAGAGCTTCAAGGCGCTCGCCGACCAGGTGTGATCCGGGTGTGATTTCGGTGTGAATCGAGGGACGGCCGGGGCCGCCACCCCCCACAGGAGAGGCCCCGGCCGTCGTTCGCGAGGGGCCCGTCGAAGGGTCCCTAATCGATACAGCGCCAAGCGGCGCGAAAGCGTCACACGGGTGTCACGCGGGGTGCGGGGCGGGGCGGCGCGAGCACTCTGGACGGCGGCCGGGCCAGGCCCGTAACGTGCGGGTTCGCGCCGGGAGGCGCGCTGGCCGGGCCCGGTGCCACGGTCAGGGACCGGCCGTGTTCTTGAGGAGTTCCCGATGGATCGGTGCCCGCATCGCACGGCGGCCGTGACGGCGGACGCGGGCCCCTTCGGGCGCCCCGGCGCCCGCGACGGCGCCGCGCAGGTCGTCGCTCCATGCGGTGGCCCGGGTTCGGAGCGTGTGGGCGCACGGGTTACGGTCTCCAGGAACAACCGGGTTACCCCGGGTCAGCGAAGCAGCTGAGCGAACCGACGAAGCAGCCAGGAACGGGCGGCGGACTTTCCGCGTGCGACAGGATGGACCCGTGCGAGGGGACGACACTCAGCCGGACGACAGCCGGCTGACCGTTGCCGTACAGGCGGCACAGGACGGCGACGAGGCGGCGTTCCGTACCGTCTACCGCGCCGTGCATCCCCGACTTCTCGGATATGTGCGGACCTTGGTGGGCGAACCGGATGCCGAGGACGTCGCCTCCGAAGCCTGGCTCCAGATCACCCGCGACCTCGCCCGCTTCAGCGGAGACGCGGACCGCTTCCGCGGCTGGGCCGCCCGCATCGCCCGCAACCGCGCGCTGGACCACATACGCATGCGCGGTCGCCGCCCGGTGATCGGCGGCGACGAGAGCGAACTGTCCGACACGCCCGCGCTGTCCGACACCGCGGGCGAGGCGCTGGAAGCCCTGGGCACCGGCCACACGCTGAAGCTGATAGCCGGGCTGCCGCAGGACCAGGCCGAGGCCGTGGTGCTGCGGGTGGTGGTCGGCCTCGACGCCAAGAGCGCGGCCCAGGTGCTCGGCAAGCGGCCCGGAGCGGTCCGCACCGCCGCGCACCGGGGGCTGCGCAGGCTCGCCGACCTGCTGGAGGACGAACCGGCCGGGCGCGACGCCGACGACCGCGACGCCGACGACTGCGACCCCGACGGCCGGGCCCCCGGCCCGCACAGCACCCCGGAAGACTCCCGGGACGCTTCCCCGGGCTCCCCGGGCGGCTCCCCGGTCGACTCCCCGGAAGGGCGTCACGACGATCCCCCGGAGGGCCCCTCGGACGGTCCCGACCAGCGGGCGGAAGGCTCCTCCGGCCCCGCCGCACGAAGCCCGCGCAAGGGCGGTGGGGCGGTGGACGGCGTCCCCGCGCAGACGCGAAGACGCCGTGACGGCGTGGCGGAATCGTATGTACCAGGTGTGACGGAAACGGCCGCCCGAACGCAGAAGGACATGTGATGGCCGACGAACCGTACGACTGGCTCGACAAGGACGCCGCGGAGCGATTGCTGCGTGGCGACCCGGTCGGTGCCCCGGACGGCGACGGCGCACGCAGACTCCAGCAACTGCTCGACACCGCCGCGGCGGTGGGCGCGGGACCCGCCCCGAGCACCGAGCTCCCCGGCGAGGCGGCCGCCATGGCCGCCTTCCGCCGGTCCCAGCACGCCTCCGGCATCCGGCCGCGCCGCCGGGTGACGGCCGACCGCATCCCCACGGTCCATGCCACCCGCCCCGGCGGCACCTCCGAACGCAGCCGCCTCGCCCGCCCCTTCCGGCGCGGCTTCGCCGTGGCCCTCGCGGTGTGTGCGATCGGCGGGGTGGCCGTCGCGGCCGGCACGGGTGTGCTGCCACCCCCTTTCCAGGGCGGCGGCGCCGACCCTGAGCCCGCGCCCAGCGTCTCCGCCGCCGAAACCCCGGGCACCCTCGCCTCCCCCGACCCGGGCGCCGAGACCGACGGCACCGCCTCCCGGCGGCCCAGTGGCAGCCCCGGCCCCGAGTCGACCCGCCCCGGCGAGAGCCCGTCACCGGGCGCCCCCCACCCCACCCGGCCCCCCGGCACCACCGGTCCCGGCGACAGTCAGGGCGACGGAGAGCAGGACGGGCGCCGCAAGAGACAGCCGGGCGACCGCAAGAAGTTCGTCCTGGCGCTGTGCCGTGCATACGAGTCCGGCAAGCGCGGCAGCATGGACCCCCGTACCCGGCGCCGTCTGGAGCGCGCGGCCGGCGGCCCGCAAAAGGTGCATGCCTTCTGCCGCGGGTATCTGGCCGACCAGACCGGTGGCCGGAGCGCCGACGGCCTGCTCGGCGGCCTGACGGACGGTGGCCAGGGCGACAGCGGCCAGGGCGGCGACGAGGACGACGACGAGCACCCCGCCCCGCCCCCGAGCCCCACCACCCCGACCGCCGGCGGCGACGCCCCGGCCTCCCCCGCGCCCTCCGCCTCCACGCCCGCCCCCTCCGCGAGCACTCCGAGTACGGCGGTCACCGGCGGGGTGTGACGTTTTTCGGCCCCGTGACGCAGTAGAGAATGAAGCCGACTGGTCATCGGCTGCGCGCGAGCCGGGGTTCCCCCCGTACCTTCGGCTCCGCGCCCACGGCGCGGGCGGGGCACGTTCCCCCGGCCCTGCCCGCGCCCCCTCTCCCCGGACGAGTGAGTCCGAAGTCCCGCCCCGCCCTCCGGGTCCCCGCCCTCCGGGCGGACGACGGGATCTCGGAGTCACCCCTCTATCGGTGGACGACGACCTTCGTGCCCATGGCCGCCGCGCCGAACAGCGCGGCCAGCCGCCGCTGGTCCCGGACGTTGACGCAGCCGTGCGAGGCACCGCGGTATCCCCGCGCCGCGAAGTCCGACGAATAGTGCACCGCCTGACCCCCGCTGAAGAACATCGCGTACGGCATCGCCGTGTGGTAGATCGTCGAGATGTGATGGCGGCTCTTGAAGGTGACGCGGAAGGTGCCCTCGCGGGTCGGTGTGAACTGCGAACCGAAACGCACGTCCATCGCCGAGACGACCTTGCCGTCGACCATCCACGCCAGGGTGCGGCTCTGCTTGCTGATGCAGATCACCCGCCCTTTCAGGCAGCGGCGGTCGGGCCTGCCGGCCGGCTTGCTCGTAGGTGGCCGGAGCTCGTCGCGGGACGGCGCGTGGGTTTGGGAGCGCAGCGCGCGCCAGGTCGCCGGGCCCACGGCGCCGGTGCGCGGCAGCCCGTGCCGCCGCTGGAAGGCGCGGACCGCGGCCGTGGTGACCGGGCCGTAGTAGCCCGTCGGGGACCGGCGGAAGTGGCCCAGTTGGGCCAGCCGCGCCTGTAGTGCACGGACCTTCGCACCGCGTGCCCCGGGGGCCGCCACCGGGCGGGGCCCGGGCCGGTGGGTGGGGAGGCGGTGGGTCACGGAGGGCGGCCGGTGGTGGGTGCCGGGCAGGGTGACGGGCGCCGTGGGCAGCGGCCGTCCGTTGCTGCCGTCGGCGGAGTCCGTACCGGTGACGGTCACCGGCCGGCAGCCCACCGCGGCCGCACACACCACCGCCATCAGGAGCGCCGCTCCCGCCACAGGTCTTGCGTTCTTGCTCTTCCGCCGCACGCCCACTCCCGGATGCCACGGGCCGCACCGCACCGGCCACGCCTGATGTTTCCCAATGCTGCGGTGCGGCGAACCTGCAAGCATGCTGGGCACACGGCGAAAGACGGATGCCGGTCACCCATTGGGAGGCGTACACCCATGGCGCGCGAGTCGGGCAGTGACCGATACAACGAGAGCGGCCTGCCCATCGAGCCCGTCTACGGGCCCGAGGCACTGGCCGGCTGGGACCCGGAGCGGCAGCTCGGCGCGCCCGGCGCATACCCGTACACCCGTGGCGTGTACCCGTCGATGTACACCGGGCGCCCCTGGACGATGCGTCAGTACGCGGGCTTCGGCACCGCCCGCGAGTCCAACGCCCGCTACCGGCAGCTGATCGCACACGGTACGACCGGGCTGTCGGTCGCCTTCGACCTGCCCACCCAGATGGGCCACGACTCCGACACGCCCCTCGCGTCCGGCGAGGTCGGCAAGGTCGGGGTGGCCGTCGACTCCGTCGACGACATGCGGGTGCTGTTCGGCGGCATCCCGCTGGACCGGGTCTCGACGTCGATGACCATCAACGCCCCGGCCGCGCTCCTCCTGCTCCTCTACCAACTCGTCGGCGAGGACGAAGGAGTGGCTCCCCGTCACCTCACCGGCACCATCCAGAACGACGTCCTGAAGGAGTACATCGCGCGGGGCACGTACATCTTCCCGCCCAAGCCCTCGCTGCGCCTGGTCGCGGACACCTTCCGGTACTGCCGGGCCGAGATCCCCAAGTGGAACACCATCTCCATCTCCGGCTACCACATGGCCGAAGCCGGCGCCTCGCCCGCCCAGGAGGTCGCCTTCACCCTCGCCAACGGCATCGCCTACGTCCGTACCGCCCTCGCCGCCGGCATGGCGGTGGACGACTTCGCGCCCCGGTTGTCCTTCTTCTTCGTCTCCCGCACGACGCTCCTGGAAGAGGTCGCCAAATTCCGTGCCGCGCGGCGCATCTGGGCCCGGCTGATGCGCGAGGAGTTCCACGCGCAGAACCCGAAGTCGCTGATGCTGCGCTTCCACACCCAGACCGCGGGCGTCCAGCTCACCGCACAGCAGCCGGAGGTGAATCTGGCCCGGGTCACCGTCCAGGGGTTGGCCGCCGTGCTCGGCGGCACCCAGTCCCTGCACACCAACTCCTTCGACGAGGCCATCGCCCTGCCCACCGACAAAGCGGCCCGGCTCGCCCTCCGCACGCAGCAGGTGTTGGCGTACGAGACCGATGTGACCGCCACCGTCGACCCGTTCGCCGGGTCCTACGTCGTCGAGTCGATGACCGACGAGGTGGAGGCCGCCGCCCTGGCGCTGATGCGCCGGGTCGAGGACCTGGGCGGTGCGGTGACCGCCATCGAAGGGGGCTTCCAGAAGGACGAGATCGAGCGGAACGCCTACCGGATCGCCCAGGAGACCGACGCCGGCGACCGGGTCGTGGTCGGCGTCAACCGCTTCCGGCTCGACGAGGAGGAGCCGTACGAGCCGCTGCGGGTCGACCCGTCGATCGAGGCCCAGCAGGTCGAGCGCCTGGCCACGCTCCGTGCCCGCCGCAACCGGGTGGCGGTGACCGAAGCGCTCGGTGCCGTGCAGCGAGCCGCCCGGGGGACGGACAATGTCCTCTACCCGATGCGGGACGCGCTGCGGGCGAAGGCGACGGTGGGGGAGGTCTGCGATGCGCTGCGGGAGGTCTGGGGCACCTATGTGCCCACGGACGCCTTCTGACGCCCCGCCGGCGGGAGGGCCGGCCGCCCGCCCGGGGAGGGGCACCGATGCCTAGCCGCGGCTACGACTTCTTCCTGGCAGGGCGGTGGGAGGCGCGGGAGCTGCTGCCGGCGCTCGCCGCGGGGCTCGGGGTGCGGCCCGGCGAGGTGGACGTCGCGTACGACGAGCCCGGCGCGGACGCCGAGGACCGGCACTGGAACGCCGCGGTGCTGTGCAACGCCCTTCCGGTGCACGGCGACTGCACCTGGTACCTCGACGTCCACGCCGGCGACATCGCCGACCTGCCCGACAGCCGGACCCTGGCACTGCGGCTCGCGCGGTGGTCGGGGCGGGTCGTGCTGTACTCGGCGCCGCTGCTCCGCCCCAGCGCCTACTGGGCGGCCGCTCCGGACGGCGGGGTGGGGCGCGCGCGGATGTACGACCCGGACGACGGGCCGGACGGCGCCTGGCGCATCGACGCACTGGAGCGGGCGACGTCCCGACTCCCGCTCGCGCGGATCGACTTCGTCTACGAGATGATCGGCGACGAGATCGCGTACCACCCCCTCGCAGGGGCCCTGCGCGGCATCGTCGCCACGCTGCGCGACCACTGCCCCGAGGCGCGGCTGGAGCTGCGCGGCTCGCTCGCCACCGCGACGCACGACCGGTACAGCGACCTCGACCTGTGCTGGACGGTGCCCGGCGAGCGCTTCGCGGCGGCCGTCGCGGGGATCGATGACCGTCTCGACCGCACCCACCCGCTGCTGACCGCTCGCAGCGACCCGGACTTCCATCAGGCCCCCGACCGCCGGCTGCTCACGTACTTCTTCCGCGAACTGCCGCTGTTCCGGCGGTTGGACCTGGAGATACGAGCCGCCACGCCGCCCACCGGCCCGGTGCCCGCCGGTGGTGGCTGGCCGTTGCCGGTCAGTGCGCTGGCCAATGCGGTGGGCGCGGTCAAGGCGGTGGCGCGGGAGTGTCCGGCACAGACGGTCCGGGGGCTGCTGGACCGGGGGTTCGCGCGGGTCGGCGCGGGGGAGCGGGCCTCGGGGCGGTGGGCGCGGGACGTCGTACGGCTGACGGAGGCGGCGGAGCGGGCCGCGGCGGACGGGGACCCGGCGGACGGGGACCCGGCGGTGCGGGAGCTGGCCGCGCGGGTGCGGGAGACGGCCTGGGAAACCCTGCCGGGCCCGTGACATCGGCCCGCCGGCGGTGCGCGGGATCGCGGCGTCCGGATCCGGGCCGGACGTCGGCCGGTCACTGCCGCAGGTCGCGCCGGCCGGGTCCGTCACACTGGTGGCATGTCGTCACCCCGCCGCGTGTGCCCCGTCTGCACCCGAGAGATCGCCGTCGTCGGCGGTCGTTACGCCCGCCACGACCCTCCCGGGCGCCGCACGGGCATCGAGCTGATCTCGTGTCCGGGGTCGCGGCGGACGGCGCCGATGATGGCGCCGGCGGAGAAGCTGTTCGACCCGGAGGAGCCGCCGATGCCGGGGCAGCAGCCGCTGTTCTGAGGGGCGGCCCGAGGACGGTGCCGGGGGCGCGGGGGTCCCGACTACGGTGCCAGGACGTCCAGTTCGGCCATCGCGCCCGTCGTGATCTCCCGGGTCAGCGACTCGGCCCGGGCCGAGTCGCCGGTGCGGACCGCCTCCGCCACCTGGACGTGCAGGGTCACCGCGGCCGGGTCGGGGTCGGTGAACATGATGTGGTGCTGGGTGCGGCCGGTCAGCACCGCGGCGACGACGTCCGCGAGGCGGGCGAACATCTCGTTGCCGGAGGCGGTCAGGATCACCCGGTGGAAGGCCATGTCGTGCACGAGATAGGCGGCGAGCTGTTGGCCGCGTGAGGTGGCGACCATGCCCATCGCGTGCTCGGTGAGCTCGGCGCACTGCTCGGGGGTGGCGTGGGCGGCGGCCAGGCCCGCGGCGGCCGGTTCGACGGCGGAGCGCAGGACGGTGAGGGAGCGCAGCTGTCGGGCGCGGTCGCGGCCGGCCAGCCGCCAGCCGATCACCCGCGGGTCGTAGACGTTCCACTCCTCCATCGGACGGACGGTCACCCCGACCCGCCGCCGGGAGGCGACCAGCCGCATCGATTCCAGTACCCGGATCGCCTCGCGGATGACCGTGCGCGAGACGTCGAAGCGCTGCTCCAGCTCGTCCGTGCGCAGGACCGTGCCCGGCGGGTAGTCGCCCGCGGTGATGGCGGGCCCGAGGGACTCCAGTACCCGGGCGTGCAGCCCCTTCCCCAGCCCCTCGTTTTCCATGGGCCAAGCCTACGTTCCCGGGTCTCGGCCAATTAAGTATGACGTTTGCGTCACAGGCTCTTGAATACGTCGTACCTAATGGGTTTCAGTGGGGCTGGCTACGGGCCGCGTACGACGGGCCGTATCACGTCAACGAAGACAGCGCGGACAGCGAGGTAAGCGGCATGAGCACCCCCCACGTGATCGTCGTGATGGGCGTGGCCGGCACCGGCAAAACGACGATCGGGCCGCTGGTGGCCGCCGCACTGGGCGTTCCCTACGCCGAGGGCGACGACTTCCATCCGCCGGCCAACATCGCCAAGATGTCCGCCGGTACCCCGCTGGACGACGACGACCGCTGGCCGTGGCTGGATGCGATCGGTGCCTGGGCGCACGGCCGGGCCGGACACGGCGGCGTCGTCAGCAGTTCCGCCCTCAAGCGCGCCTACCGCGACCGGCTGCGCGCCGCCGCCCCCGGTGTCGTCTTCCTGCACCTCACCGGGGACCGGGTGCTGATCGAGGAGCGGATGGCCGAGCGCAAGGGCCACTTCATGCCGACCGCGCTGCTGGACTCCCAGTTCGCCACGCTCGAACCGCTCGGCACGGACGAGACCGGCGTCGCCGTGGACGTCCGCGGCACGCCGCAGCAGATCGCCGACCGCGCCGTGGCCGCCCTGCATCACCTCGAACCGGCCGCCTGAACCCGCGGCCGTAGCCGTCCTCCCCCCCGAACAAGGAAATCGCCGTGACACATCTCAGCGCCGAGATGCTCGCAGCGGACGTGACCGAGCCCATCACCTCGGCCGGTCACGCACAGCTGGGCATCGCCGTCCTGGCCGGCATAGCCGTCATCGTCCTGCTCATCACCAAGTTCAAGCTGCACGCCTTCCTGTCGCTGATCATCGGCTCGCTGGTGCTCGGTGCGGTGGCCGGCGCGCCGCTCGACAAGGCCATCGCCAGCTTCTCGACGGGGCTGGGCACGACGGTCGCGGGCACCGGCGTCCTGATCGCGCTCGGCGCGGTCCTGGGCAAGCTGCTCGCCGACTCCGGGGGCGCGGACCAGATCGTCGACACGATCCTGGCGAAGGCGAGCGGGCGGGCCATGCCCTGGGCGATGGTGCTGATCGCGGGCATAGTCGGCCTGCCGATCTTCTTCGAGGTCGGCATCGTGCTGCTGATACCCGTGGTGCTGCTGGTCGCCAAGCGCGGCAATTTCTCGCTGATGCGGATCGGCATCCCGGCGCTGGCCGGCCTCTCCGTCATGCACGGGCTGATCCCGCCGCACCCCGGCCCGCTGGCGGCCATCGACGCGGTCCACGCGAACCTGGGCGTCACGCTGGCGCTGGGCGTCGTCGTCGCCATCCCCACCGCGATCATCGCGGGCCCGGTCTTCTCCCGCTACGCGGCCCGCTGGGTCGACATCCGCCCGCCCGAGAACATGGTGCCCGAGCGGACGTCCGACGACCTGAAGAAGCGTCCCGGCTTCGGGATCACGGTGGCGACGGTGCTGCTGCCGGTCGTGATGATGCTCGCCAAGGCCCTCGTCGACATCGTCGTCGACGACCCGGCGAACGCCACCCAGCGGGTCTTCGACGTCATCGGCTCCCCGCTGATCGCCCTGCTCACCGCCGTCCTCGTCGCGATGTTCACGCTCGGGCGGGCGGCCGGGTTCACCAAGGGCCGGATCGCCTCGACGGTCGAGAGGTCGCTGGCCCCGATCGCCGGTGTGCTGCTGATCGTCGGTGCGGGCGGCGGCTTCAAGCAGACGCTGGTGGACGCCGGCGTCGGCCGGATGATCCTGGAGATCTCCAAGGACTGGCACATCTCCACCCTGCTGCTGGCCTGGCTGATCGCCGTCACCATCCGGCTGGCCACGGGCTCCGCGACGGTGGCCACCATCTCCGCCGCGGGACTCGTCGCCCCCCTGGCGGCCGACATGTCCACCACCCACGGCGCCCTGCTGGTCCTGGCCATCGGCTGCGGCTCGCTCTTCTTCAGCCACGTCAACGACGCCGGTTTCTGGATGGTCAAGGAGTACTTCGGGATGAGCGTCGGCCAGACGCTCAAGACCTGGTCGGTGATGGAGACGCTGATCTCGGTCGTCGGGATCGGGTGCGTGCTGCTGCTGTCGCTGGTGGTGTAGCCCCCCGTCCGGAAGGGGGCCGGCTCCGCTCGCCGCGGTGCACGAGGAGCACCGCGGCGACTCCCATGCCCAGGCCCAGCGCGGTCTGCGGGCCGAAGGGCTCGCCGAACATCAGGGCGCCCCATACCGCCGTCACCGGCGCCATCAGGAACATCAGGGTGTTGACCCGGGTGACGCCGGAACGCCGCAGGATGAGCCAGTAGAGGCCGTATCCCCCGAGGGTCGACAGCACCACGAGCCAGCCGATCGCCGCCCAGAACGACGGTGTGGCGGGCGGCGTCGCGGCGCCGGCCGCCAGGGCGAGCCCGGTGAAGAGCACCGCGCTGGTGGCGCAGTGGACCGTCATCGACACCGCCGGCGGTACGGCCCGGCGGCTGCGGCTCTCCAGGAAGGTGGCCGCCACCAGCGACAGCATGCCGAGGAACGGTACGGCGTAGGCCCACCAGGGCGCCCCTGCGCCGGTCGTGGCGTCGGCCGCCGTGACCACTGCGACGCCGCTCACGCCCAGGGCCAGCCCGTACCACTGGCCGCGCGCGACGTACTGGCCCAGCAGCGGCCCGGCCAGCGCGCCCGCCACCAGCGGCTGGGTGCCGTCGATCAGCGCCGTCGTGCCGCTGGAGACCCCGAGCTGGATCGCCCAGTAGACGGTGAACAGATAGCCGCTCTGCGAGAGCGCGCCGATGACGGCCTGTCGGACCACGTCCCGCGCCGCCAGGCCCCGCCAGGACGCGCGGGCGGCGGTGGCCGCGACGACGAGCAGGACGACGGCCAACGGCAGGAAGCGCCACATCAGCAAGGTGACCGCGTCGGCGCTCTCCGCGCCGAGTCGGGCGCCGATGAATCCGGAGCTCCAGCTGAGCACGAAGCCGGCGCAGAGAAGGACGTTCATGACCGGTGACCCCCTTCGGGCAACGCGAGGTAAACAGATCGGTCTACTTGCCTTCACGGGCCACTATACAGATCGGTATACTTCTTGCCATGGGGCATTCTGACGCCATGGCTGCGTCGTCCGAGAAGTCCGCGGGGCCGGTCCGGCCGCGCCGGATCGCCATGACGCCGGCCGCGCGCCGGGTGCTGGAGGCCGCCGGGCGGCTGTTCTACGAGCGCGGCATCCACGCCGTCGGGGTGGATCTGATCGCCGCCGAAGCCGGGGTGACCAAGAAGACCCTCTACGACCGCTTCGGGTCCAAGGACCAGGTCGTCGTGGAGTACCTCGCCGACCGCGACGAACGCTGGCGGATCTTTCTCGCCGCCCGCCTCCAGGAGGCGGCGCCGGAGCCGGAGGCGCGTGTCCAGGCGGTTTTCGAAGCCTCGCGGGCATGGTCGGTGAAGCATGGCGGCAAGGGGTGCAGCATGGTCAGGGCGCATGCGGAGATCAGTGATCCCGGCCATCCGGCCTACGCGATCATCGCCGGCCAGAAGGCATGGACGCTGGGTCTGTTCACCGACCTGGTCGAGGACCTCGCCCCGGACCGGGAGGCGGCCGCCCGGCTGGGCCGCTCGCTGACGCTGCTGCACGAAGGGGCGCTGGTCGCCCATGGTCTGGGCCTCTTCCCCGACCCGATCGGGCAGGCCCGGGAAGAGGCCCGGCGGATGCTCGCCGCCGCGGGTTAGCCCACCGCCGCCGTGCAGGCCCCCGCGTATCCGTCCAGGGCGGCGCGGAGCGCGGCCGTGGCTCCTGCCGCCGGCGCGGCCACCGCCAGATAGCCGTCGGGCCGCACGAGGAACACCCCCGGCTCCTTCCCGTACGCCGCGGCCATGTGCCCGTCGGTGTCGAGCAGATCGGGGGTCGGGCCGCCGAGGCGGATGATGCGCAGCAGGCCGGGGTCGTCGGGCAGCGCGGCGTCGTCCAGATCGGTGTCGCCCAGGGCGAGGACGGTGAACTGCGGGCCGCGCAGCGCCTCGAAGAGGCGGAACGGTGTGCCGTCGGCGGTGCGGCAGGGGGCGTCCGGGGCGCGGTCGCCGGCCCGCAGGGCGTCCTCGGTCAGGCCGCTGCGCAGTTCCTGGGTGAGGGGGCTGTCCGGGTAGCCGATGTCGAGCTGGTCCAGATCGCGGCCCCGGTGCATCGAGCGCGATCGGTGCAGGCGGGTGCTGGTGCTCAGGATGCGGGCGGCGATCGGGCGCCGTTCGATCTCGTAGCTGTCCAGGAGGGCGTCGGGGGCGCCGTGCCGCAGGACCTGGCCGAGCTTCCAGCCGAGGTTGTAGGCGTCCTGGACGCTGGTGTTCAGGCCCTGGCCGCCGGCCGGGGAGTGGATGTGGGCGGCGTCGCCGGCCAGGAAGACCCGCCCGCTGCGGAAGCGGTCGGCCATGCCGGCGCGGGGGCGGAAGAGGGAGGTCCACACGACGTCGCGGATCTGCTCGGGTACGAGGTGGGTGTGCTCGGCGAGCAGGGCGCGGACCGCTTCGGGCGAGGTGTCCGGGGTGCTCTCGGGCGGCGCCGCGACCATGGTCTGGAACAGGTCGGTGTGGGCCAGCGGGAGCATCATGGCGAAGCCGCCGTCGGGTCGCATCCAGCGGTGCCAGTGGTCCCGGTCGAGGCCGTCCACGCGGATGTCGGCCAGTACCGCGGCGCCCGGCTCCAGCTCGGGGCCGCTCATTCCGACACCGAGTGTCCTGCGTACGGTGCTGCGCCCCCCGTCGGCGGCGACCAGGTAGCGGGAGGTGACGGTCCGCCCGGTGCCGTCGGAGAGGGTCAGCCGGGCCCGTACGGCGTCCGCGTCCTGCTCGAACGTGGTGAGTTCGGCGCCGAAGAGAACGCTGCCGCCCAGCTCCCGCAGCCGCTCGTGGAGCACCTCCAGGTTGCGCCACTGAGGCACCATCAGCGCGTTGGAGTGCGGCGCGGCGGGGGTCGGGTCGACCCGTTCGATCATCACGTGGGTGCGGGCGATCCGGCCGTCCTCCCACAGCGCGATCGGCGGGTAGGAGCCGCCGATCGCGCGGATCGCCTCCAGGACGCCGAGGTCCTCGTAGACCTCCTGGGTGCGCGGCTGGATGCCGTTGCCGCGGGCGCCGGGGGAGAGGCCGTCCTGGCGCTCGACGACCAGGGCGCGCACGCCGCGCCGGGCGAGGTCGATGGCGAGGGCGAGGCCGGTCGGGCCCGCGCCGGTGATCAGTACGTCGAAGGACGTAACAGCAGATACATCCCGAACGTCCTTAACGTTGTTAAGTTCCATGGCTCGAGGATGGGCTTAACGGTGTTAAGTTGTCAACATGGCATCGCGTATCGACCGGAAACAGGTGGTGGACACCGCCCTGCGGCTGCTGAACGAGGTGGGGCTCGACGGGCTCACCCTGCGGCGTATCGCCAAGGAGCTGAACGTCCAGGCTCCGGCGCTCTACTGGCACTTCAAGAACAAGCAGGAGCTGCTGGACGAGATGGCCACCGAGATGCTGCGGCGGATGGTCGTGCCGTGGCGGCAGGCGGCCGGGCTGGAGGCGGACGGTCCCGTCGTCGCCTGGCAGTCGGCCCTGCTCGACACCTGTCGGGCGCTGCGCCGCGGGCTGCTCGCCTACCGCGACGGCGGCAAGGTCTTCAGCGGTACGCGGATGACGGACGAGAGCCACGCCCCGCCGACGGAGGGGTTTCTGCGCCTGTTCACCGAGGCGGGCTTCTCGCCGCAGCAGGCGGTGCGCGCCTGGTGGACCGCGTACAACTTCACCATCGGCCTGGTGATCGAGGAACAGTCGGTCCACCCCGACCCCGCCGAGCCGGGCGACCGCGACCCGGCTTACGACCTCGCGGAACGCGACCGGCGGTTCGGCGAGCGCTATCCGCTCGTGGCCGCCGCGGGACACGAGTTCTTCGGCAACATCGAGGCGGGGTTCGAGGCCGGGCTGCAGATCATCGTCGCGGGGATCGCGGCGACGGCCGGCGGCGCGTCGGAGGGCTGATTCAGGGCCGCCGCGGATCGACCGCCCGCTTCAGTGCCGGTGTCAACGGCCGCTCCACCCACCGGTGCAGCGCCCACGCCAGCGCCAGCATCAGCGCCACGGTCAGCGGCAGCGTGGCGTAGGACGGCAGGCCGGCGTCGCGGTGCAGGGCGCCTATGACCACCCAGCCCAGGTGTTCGTGGACGAGATAGAACGGGTACGTGAGCGCGCCCGCCACCGTCAGCCAGCGCCAGTTCAGCCGGTGCAGGCCGCCCAGCGCGACGGCCGCGACCAGCGCGAAGCCGAGCGTGACGACGGCGATGATGCCCGCCGTGGAGCGGTAGGAGAAGGCGTCGGCGGAGGGGGCGTGCCAGAGTCCGGCGACCGCGTAGTGCTGTCCGATCAACCAGCTGAGCAGGACTATGGCCCAGGCGACGGGGTCGCGGGCGCCATAGCGGTGCAGCAGGTAGAGGCCCACGCCGCCGATGAAGAACGGGGCGTACTCGGGCATCAGGACGACGTTCAGGAACGGCTGGTGGGCCGCCTGGGCAAGCGCCGCGGCCAGCGTCCAGCCCGCGCAGAAGAGCACGACCCGGCCGCGGGTGGCGCCGGGCAGGACGACGCAGACGGCGAACAGCGCGTAGAAGCGCATCTCGGCCCACAGGGTCCAGCACACGCCGAGCACCCGGTTCACCCCGAGCGGCTGCTGAAGCATCGTCAGATTCGTCAGCACCTCGCTGGGCGCCAGTGCCTTGTAGGCGACCCACGGCAGGGCGAAGGCCGCGGTGACGATCAGGATCGCGGCCCAGTACGCGGGGTAGAGGCGCGATATCCGGGAGGCGACGAAGGCGCGCAGCGTGCGGCCCCAGCCGCTGAGGCAGATGACGAAGCCGCTGATCACGAAGAAGATCTGGACGCCCAGGCAGCCGTAGGCGAACAGGGGCGCCATGGTGGGGAACTCACGGGCCGGGGACGCGCCCCAGGCCCCGGCTATCTCGCCGCCCCGGCCGCCGTAGTGGTACGCGGCGACCATCAGCGCGGCGAGCAGCCGCAGCCCGTCCAGAGCGCGCAGCCGGGAGGCACCACTGCCCCGGCTGCGCGTCCGTATGGACGGGGCGGGGGCCGCGGTGGCGACCCGCGCACCCGACGTCAGCTCGGTGGCGGTCATCCGAATGCGGCCCGCTTCTTCAGCCGCCGCTGCACGGCCCGCGCCCGGCGCGCGACCTTGCGGACCGTCGGGTTGCGCGGCAGGAACGCCAGCTGGGACGGGATCGCGCCGGGCAACGCCAGCGCGGTCAGCCGGCGGCGCTTGAAGTAGCGCCAGGTGTGCTGGTCGAGGCGGGTCGCCAGATAGCGTTCGGCGGCCGGACGCAGCATCGGGTAGATCTGGTGCTGCATGGCGTATCCGACGGCCTTCACCAGCTCGCGGACGTCCCCGGCGCGCGCGGACCCGGTGGCGGCGCGGTCGCTGAGGTCGGGCACCAGCGCGTCCACGATCGTCACCGGGACGCGGTTGCTGTTCTGGTACGGGGTGAGCCGCTCCAGCAGCAGTCCGGTGCCGGTGCGCGCGGTCGGCAGGTCGTAGAAGGTGGCCGCGGTCAGCAGCGCCGTGGAGAAGCAGCCGACGACGAGGGCGGGCCGGGTCCGCTGGTAGAGCACCTCGGCCAGGACCGGGCTGTCCAGCACGGTCAGCTCGATGTCCAGCTTCTCCGCCTCCCGCTCCAGCAGCCGCGACCAGCGGGCCGGGGCGGAGGGATGCGGTTTGAAGACGATCTCCCGGTGGCCGCGCTCGGCGGCACCGCGCACCATCCGCAGATGCAGCTCTTCCTCTTCCTCGGGGGTGAGGATGTCCAGGGCGGAGAGGTACTGGCCGAGGAGAAGGGCGGCGCCGTGCGGGACGTCCGCCAACTCGCCGCTCGCATCGGCCAGTTCGCCGAGCACCTTGCGGAACGCGTCGGTCGGCACCGTCTTGGCGGGGACGTCGAACTCGGTGAGCAGCAGCGGCGTCAGGCCCGCCACCAGATCGAGGTGCAGCAGACGGCCGATCCGGGTGCCGATCAGCGGGTCGAGCTTGTTGCGGGTGGGGCCGTAGCTCATCAGGCCGTCGGCGTAGACGTCGAGGGGCGCGCCCGGGAAGACCTGGGCCAGCGCCATCGCCGGGTTGACCTGGATCGATTCGACGATCAGCTCGATGTGCGAGTCGCCCAGACCCCACAGCAGCCGCAGATACCGCTCCCACAGCGGGGCGTCGTCAGCGCGCGGGGACCAGCCGCCGGGGTGGAACGGGCTGATCGTCTCGTTCCACGACAGCACCCGGTCGAACCGGTCGCGCAGCAGCGCGAAGCCGGGCATGGTGTCCAGCGACGCGGTGGTCTCCGGGTTCGTGGCGTTGTTGCTGAGCAGCAGCAGACGGCGGTCGGCCGGCTCGAAGCAGTCGGCGTCCAGGGCGGCGGCAAGGGTGGCCGCGCCGTAGAGCGTGGACGCCATGAAGATCTGGGTACGGGGCCGGTTCGGCATCAGGCGGCGACCTCCGCCGTGGGGGAGGAGCGGCGGCGCAGCCGCCGCAGCCGGGACGCACGCTGCACATCCATCGAATCCAGGGCTTCCTTCAGTACGTCCTGCGGCATGCGTTTCATGGCCGCGGAACTCATCGAACGCAATTTACGGGCCACCTGCGGCTCGAATCGTTCGATCGATCCGAGGTGGTGGGAAATGATCGCGCAATAGGTGCGCACCGCCTTCGGCAGCAGAAGATCCGCATCCCGGTCCTGCGCGGTCTCCTCGATCACCTGGTCGAAGGCGCGAATGAAGTCCAATTGCCGCACATCACCGATCTGCGTCAGAGAGGACGCCACCCCGCGTCGGTAGAAGACGCCGAGGAGACCGACCACTGCCATGGACTTCGCCTCGCGGTGCAGCCGCCAGATCCACGGGCGGTCCTCCGCGGTGCGCAGCCCGTGCTTGAAGTGCAGCACACCGTCGTCCAGCAGCCTGCGGTGGTAGATGCCGGCCCAGGCGTAGGCGTAGTCGACGGAGGTGGAGCGGTCGGCGGGCAGGATCAGCGCGCGCGGGTCCATGACCACACCACGCCGGCCGTGCGGAACGCGGTGCACGGTGCGGGCCCGGTTGGTGCACTGGACATGGTCGGTGCGGACGAAGTCGCATCCCAACTCCTCTATCGCGCCGAGGAGTTCGGAGAAGTATCCGGGTGCGAGCCAGTCGTCGCCGTCCAGGAAGGTGACGTACTCGCCGCGGGCCTCGTCCAGACCGGTGTTGCGGGCGGTGGCCAGGCCGCCGTTCTGTTCGTGCCGCAGCAGTCTGGCGCCCGGCAGCTCGCGCTCGGCGCGCGCAAGGATCTCCGGGGTCTCGTCGCGTGAACAGTCGTCGACGAGCAGGAATTCAAAGTCCTCGCGGGCATTGGCCGCCAGGCTTTTCAGGGTGTCGGGCGCGTATGTCTGCACGTTGTAGAACGGCACGATGACGGAGAGCTTAACCACCCGGGTGACGTTAGGTGCGGAGTCGGCATTCGTCTTTACGTGATCCGGGCCTCAAGGTGAACGAAGAATGTCGGGATGGTTAACCGGCCCGTCGATCGAGCCGGTTCGTCATTCGTCGACCCGCTGTTAACCCGTTGTTGCGGTCCAGTTGGCCCGCCAATCGGAATGCCTTCCTAGCGTCTTCGACGTGCCATCACGTACTTCTACGCCGCGAGTCGCCGTGCTCGCCGACTCGGACACCCGGTGGAAATGGGGCGCTTTGACAGCGTACCGAATCCAACCGGGCATCCGACTCGACGGGTATCTGCTCCGCGGCCGCGCCACGCCCACGGTCCGCCAGCTCGACGAGGTCGGCGCCCGTGCGGACTCGCTGCGCGAAATCAGGGGCGTCGACTTCCTGGGCGACATGGAGCGCGACGCCCGCACCGGCGACGGTAGTGGATACGACGTCGTGGTGCTGGCCTGCGTGGGCGGCGCCGTACAGGCGATGCTGCACGGCCTCGCCCACGCCTGGCGGGACACCCCGCGCCGCCCCGTCGTCGTCACCGGCTACGTCGGCGTGGTCTACGAGAAGCTCGCCGACGGACTGCTGCTACGACACGGCGCGGACGTGGTCCTCGCCAACTCCCGGCACGACGCGGACCGCTTCCGTGAGGTCTACCGCGGCGTCGGCGCCGACGACCACAGCGTCGTCGAGTGCGCCCTGCCCTTCCTCGGCGGCGCCCCCTACACGGGCGAACACGACCCGTACACGGTGGTGTTCGCGGCGCAGCCCTCCGTACCGGAGAGCCGGGCCGACCGGTCCTACCTGCTCCGCCGGGCGGTGGAGCACGCCCGCCGGCACCCGGACCGCGAGGTGCTGATCAAGCTGCGCAGCAAGCCCGGCGAGCACACCACGCACATCGAGGAACTGCCGTACCAGAAGCTCGCCACCAAGGTGCCCGGCCAACTGCCCGGCAACTGCCGCCTGGTGTACGGGAACATGGGCGAGGTCCTGGACCGCACCGACCTGATGGTCACCGTCAGCTCGACCGCGGCCCTGGAGTCGCTGCACCGCGGCATCCCCACCGCCGTCCTCACCGACCTCGGCATCCGCGAGGCGCTCGGCAACCACTCCTTCCTCGGCTCCGGCTGCCTCGCCTCCTGGGACGAGCTCGACGCCGGACACCGCCCGGAGCCCGACCAGGGCTGGCTGGCCCGCCAGGGCGTCGCCCCGAAGCAGGGGACGTCGTCCGAAGCCCGCCCGGAGGACTACGAGCGGGCCTTCGACGCGGCCCGCGCCCGGGTCACCGAGCTGCGCACCGCCGACCGGCTGCCGCCGCTCACCCCGTACTACACACCCCGCACCGCCCCCGGCTACCTCCCCGGCATCCTCGCCCGCCACGGCCTGGACCCGCACGGCGAGCCGCTCGCCGGCCACCAGGACGCCCCGGAGGAGACCGGCGGACTGCGCCGGATCGTCCGCGAGACCGTCCGGGAGGCCGCCCGTGGCGCCTACCGCCACGGCGTCCAGCGCGTCGCCCCCGCCATCCGCCGCTGGGGCCAGCTGTGACCGCCCCCTACCCCCGGAGTCCCCGCCCCCGGAAGGAGCCCGACATGCCGCAGAGCCCCCAGAGCAGCCCCCCGACCGTGGTGGCGGTCATCCCCGCCCGCGGCGGATCCAAGGGCGTGCCCGCCAAGAACCTCGCCGTCGTCGGCGGCATCCCCCTGGTGGCCCGCGCGGTCCGCGAGTGCCGCGCCTCCCGCCTGGTGACCGACGTGGTCGTCTCCACCGACGACAGCGGGATCGCGGCGGTGGCGCGCGGCGCGGGTGCGGTGGTCGTCCGCCGCCCCGGCGACATCGCGGGCGACACGGCCACCAGCGAGGCCGCCGTGCTGCACGCCATGGACGCCTACGAGGCGGAGCACGGCACCACCGTCGACGCGGTGCTGCTCGTCCAGTGCACCAGCCCGTTCATCGTCCGCGAGGACATCGACGGGGTGGCCGCCGCGGTCGTCGAGGGCGGCGCGGACAGCGCCCTGACCGTGGCCCCCTTCCACGGCTTCGTGTGGCGGTCCGACGACGGCATCGCCGACGACGCCGGCGCGGCCGCGGGCGCCGCGATCCCCGCCCAGGCCGTCGCGGAGGCCGGCGACCGGCCCGCCACCGCCCCGGCCCCCGCCACCACCGCCGGCGGCTACGGCGTCAACCACGACAAGTCCTTCCGGCCGCGTCGCCAGGACCGGCCCCAGGACCTGCTGGAGACCGGTGCCGCCTACGCCATGGACGCGGCCGGCTTCCGCGCGAGCGGCCACCGCTTCTTCGGCCGCAGCGAACTCGTCCCCACCGACCCCGCCCGGGTGCTGGAGGTCGACGATCCGCACGACCTCGCCCGCGCCCGCGCGCTCGCGCCGCTGCTCGACACCCCGCGCCCCGGCGCGCTCCCCACCAGCGACGACATCGACGCGGTGGTACTGGACTTCGACGGCACCCAGACCGACGACCGGGTGCTGATCGACGCCGACGGACGGGAGATCGTCGCCGTGCACCGCGGCGACGGCCTCGGCATCGCCGCCCTGCGCAAGGCGGAGCTGAAGCTGCTGATCCTGTCCACCGAACAGAACCCGGTCGTCGCCGCACGGGCCCGCAAGCTCCAGGTGCCCGTGCTGCACGGCATCGACCGCAAGGACCTCGCCCTCAAGCAGTGGTGCGAGGAGACGGGCATCGAACCCGAGCGGGTGCTCTACGTCGGCAACGACGTGAACGACCTCCCCTGCTTCGACCTCGTCGGCTGGCCGGTGGCGGTCGCCGGAGCGCACGACGTGGTGCGCGGCGCGGCCCGCGCCGTCACCGCCACCCCCGGAGGCAGCGGCGCGATCCGGGAGATCGCCGCCTGGCTCCTGGGCCCGTCCCTGTAACCCCAACCGACCCACCCCCTCACACACCCCTTCACACGCCCCCTTATCAACACGAAGGAATCCTCCCCATGAGCAGCAACTCCCGCCTCCGCACCCTCGGCGACCGCGAGGCCGGCCCCGGCCGCCCCGTCTACGTCACCGGCGAGATCGGCATCAACCACAACGGCGACCTGGAGAACGCGTTCGCGCTGATCGACGCCGCCGCCGACGCCGGCTGTGACGCCGTCAAGTTCCAGAAGCGGACCCCGGAGATCTGCACCCCGCGCGATCAGTGGGACATCGAGCGCGACACCCCCTGGGGCCGGATGACCTACATCGACTACCGCCACCGCGTGGAGTTCGACGAGGACGGCTACCGCGCCATCGACGAGTACTGCAAGAAGCGCGGCATCGCCTGGTTCGCCTCCCCCTGGGACGTGGAGTCCGTCGCCTTCCTGGAGAAGTTCGACGTGCCCTGCTACAAGGTGGCCTCCGCCTCCCTCACCGACGACGACCTGCTGCGCGCCATGCGCGCCACCGGCCGCACCGTCATCCTCTCGACGGGCATGTCCACGCCCAAGCAGATCCGCCACGCCGTCGAGGTCCTGGGCAGCGACAACATCCTGCTCTGCCACGCCACCAGCACCTACCCGGCCAAGGCCGAGGAGCTCAACCTGCGCATGATCAACACGCTGCAGGAGGAGTACCCCAACGTCCCGATCGGCTACAGCGGTCACGAGACCGGCCTCCAGACCACCCTCGCGGCGGTCGCCCTCGGCGCCACCTTCATCGAGCGCCACATCACCCTCGACCGCGCCATGTGGGGCTCCGACCAGGCCGCCTCCGTCGAGCCGGGCGGCCTGACCCGCCTGGTCCGCGACATCCGCACCATCGAGGAGTCCCTCGGCGACGGCGTCAAGAAGGTCTACGAGTCCGAGCTCGGCCCGATGAAGAAGCTGCGCCGCGTCACCGGCGTGGTCGCCGAGTCCGAGGCCGCCGACCTCGAGCCGGCCTCCGTCTGACGGGAAGAGTGGAGTTCCCATCGTGAGCTCACCCGAAGGGACCCGCGCCGAGCAGGCCATGCCCGGCGCCGAGGTCCCGCCCCAGGAGACGACGGGTACTCCCGCCCGTCGTCTCCTCGGGGTGCCCCGGCAGCGCAAGGGGACCGCAGCCTGCGGCGACGACGAGAGCGGGGCACCCGTGGACACCGGCACCCTCGCCTTCGTCGAGAGCCCGGTGCAGCTGCTGAACGTCCTGGAATGGGCGCACACCGCCCAGCCCGTCGTGCTCACCGTCGTCGTGCTCTCCCCGCACGACCCGATGACCCGCGGCCAGCTGCGCCGGATGGCCGAACTCGCCCGCGACGAGGGCCACGCGGTCCGCTGGGAGGAGGCCCGCGGCGGCCCCACCGCCCCGGTGCGCACCGTCGGCGGCCTCACCCCGCTGCTGCGCCGCGCGCACCGTGTCGTCCTCGGCGACCCGTTCTCCCGCTACGTCCAGCTCCTGCTCACCCTCACCCGGGCGCGCGAGCTGATCGTGGTCGACGACGGCACGGCCACCATGGAGTTCATCGGCCAACTCGCCCGCGGCGAACGGCTGGTGCGCTGGCACCGGCACGGCAGCGGACGCGGCCTCCGGGACCTGGTCTTCGCCCCCTTCTCGGCCACCGCCCGCCGCCGTCTGACCCCGGCCCCCCAGGGCGGCCACCGCACCATCGGCCTCTTCAGCTCCATGCCGGTCGACGTCCCGCCCGGCGTCCACGTCACCACCAACGACTTCGCCTGGACCCGCGCCCGCTTCGGCCCGCCCCTGCTCACCCGCGGCACCGACATCGTCGGTACCTCGCTGGTCGAGACCGGAGTGGTGGACGCCGACCGCTATCTGGAGGCCGTCGGCGCCCTGGCCGCCGCCCACGGCGCCACCCGCTACTTCGCCCACCGCCGCGAGAGCACCGACAAACTCCGCCGCCTCACCACCGAGACCGGCCTCGAGGTCGTACGCCCCGACCTCCCCCTCGAACTGATCGCCCGCCGTGGCCCCATCGGCCGCCTGATCCTCAGCTTCCCCTCGACCGTCGTCCACACCCTGCCGCTCGCCCTCCAGGGCACCGAGGTCAAGGTCGCCGTCTGCGACATCGACCCCGCGTGGCTGACGGTCGGCGCCTCACCGCGGGCACAGGGCTTCCTGGACGGCGTCACCGGCACCGCCCGTGACGTGCAACGGCTCCCGTTCACGCGGAGAATGGCCACCGGGTGAAGACACCGGGTGAGAGCGCCGGACGAAACCGAACTTCATACCCTTCGCGGCATCCACCCATGCACCAACCGGACTGATTTTCTCCCCCCAACGGGCTGAACTTTTGTTGATCGAGGGACAGTTGCCCCACCCGGGCCCGTAACCTTCAACGGGTGAACCAACTGATGTCCCCCGATGCCGCCGCCCCGACCCTGCTCCCCGGAACCGTCCCCGAGGCGCTCCTCGCCGAACTCATCGACTTCCGCCGCGACCTGCACCGGCACCCCGAGCTCGGCAACCAGGAGCTCCGGACCACCGCGGCGATCAAGGAGCGTCTGGAGCGGGTCGGCCTTCGCCCCCGCGTCCTGACCACCGGCACCGGCCTCATCTGTGACATCGGCACGGAGCCCGGTTCCGGCTCCGGCGCGCTCCCCCTCCTCGCCCTGCGCGCCGACATCGACGCCCTCCCCATCCCGGACACCAAGACCGTCGCCTACGCCTCCTCGGTCCCCGACCGCGCGCACGCCTGCGGACACGACGTCCACACCGCCGTCGTCCTCGGCGCGGGCCTGATCCTGGCCGGGCTGGCCCGCGAGGGACGGCTGGCCCGCCCCGTGCGGCTGCTCTTCCAGCCCGCGGAAGAGGTCCTGCCGGGCGGCGCCCCCGACGCCATCGAGTCCGGGGTCCTGGACGGCGTCGGCCGCATCCTCGCCGTCCACTGCGACCCGCGCGTCGACGCCGGTCGGCTCGGACTCCGTACCGGCCCGATCACCTCGGCCTGCGACCGCCTGGAGCTCGAACTCGACGGCCCCGGCGGCCACACCGCTCGCCCCCACCTGACCACCGACATGGTCACCGCCGCCGCCCGCGTCGCCCTCGACGTGCCCGCGCTGCTCTCCCGCCGCGTGGACGCCCGCGCCGGCCTCGCCGTCACCTGGGGCCGCCTCGAATCCGGCCACACCTGCAACGTCATCCCGCAGCACGCCGAGCTCTCCGGCACCGTCCGCTGCCTCGACCTCGACGCCTGGCGCCAGGCCCCCGACATGGTGCACGCGGCCATCGACGAGGTCGCCGCGCTGCACGGCGCGAAGTCCCAGATCAACTACGTCCGCGGTGTCCCGCCGGTCGTCAACGAGCCGGTCAGCGCCCAGCTGCTCCAGGACGCGATGACCGCCCGCCGCGGCCCCCACGCCATCGAGGACACCGAACAGTCCCTCGGCGGCGAGGACTTCTCGTGGTACCTCGAACACGTCCCCGGCGCCATGGCCCGCCTCGGCGTCCGCCGTCCCGGCGCCCGTCACCAGTACGACCTGCACCGCGGCGACTTCGACGTCGACGAGGAGGCGATCCGGGTGGGCGTGGAACTGTTCACGGCGGCGGCCCTGTTGAACGGCGACCTCTCGACCTGAGCTCCGCGACGGCCCGGGGCGGGACGCTCGGCGGGCCGTACGTCCGTCGCCGACCGCTGCCCTCCGCCGCCCCGGGCCGCGCCCTCGTCGTTGAGCATGCACCTGCCAGGAATGAACCGGGTCCCTCGCGCCGCGGCCCGACCGGCGTCGGCCGCCCGGCCCCGCTCGCTCCGGCGGTATCCGGTCGGTCCGGCGGCATCCGGTCGGTCCGACGGCAGCCGGTCCGTCCATGATCCGGAAACCGGAGCCGCACGCTCCTGTGCCGTGGCGGACGGCCGGACCGCAGCGGCCGGGCCCGGCCCGACTCGCTGTGTGATCTTGAAAGTTCCCCCGGCGGCGCCCCGGCACCCCTCACCCCTACGCGACGAATCGATAACGTCCACGCAGTGGAGGGTTTTGCGCCAGGTCTACGCGCGTTAATCTCCCGACAAGCCAGCGCCAGTGGGGGCGCTTAGAGCGAAGGGAAGGCCCCGTGCGTCGGGTCATCAGGATTGCCGCCGCGGCTGCCGGGACCGTGTGTCTCGCGCTCACCGCCACCGCGTGCGGACAGAGCTTTGCCGAGGCCAACCGTGCCAAGCACGCGGGCGTCGGACTGGCCTTCGACATCGGCGGGCGGGACGATCACTCGTTCAACGAGGCGGCCGCGCGCGGTACGGAGAACGCCAGGAAGAAGCTGGGCGTCAACGTCAAGATGCTCACCGCGAAGAACGGCGAGACCGAGGCGGACCGCGAGCAGCGGCTCAGCTCGTTCGCCGAGGCCGGGTACAACCCCGTCATCGGGGTCGGCTTCGCCTACAGCCAGTCCGTACAGAACGTCGCCAAGGACTTCCCGGACACCACCTTCGGTGTCGTGGACGCCGTTCCGACGGGCAAGAACGTCGACGCGATGGTGTTCGCCGAGCACGAGGGCTCGTATCTGGCGGGTGTCGCGGCGGCGCTGAAGAGCAAGACCCACAAGGTCGGCTTCATCGGCGGTGTGAACAACGCGCTGATCCAGAAGTTCCAGGCCGGGTTCGAGCAGGGGGTGCGCGACACCGACCCGAAGGCCAAGGTCACCTCGCAGTACCTCTACCCGAACAACGACAAGGGCTTCAACGATCCGGCGGCCGCCAAGGCCAAGGCCAACGGCATGCTCGACGGCGGCATCGACGTGATCTACTCGGCCGCCGGACAGTCGGGCGCCGGCTCCATCGAGGCGATCAGCAAGGTCAAGGGCGCCTGGGCGATCGGGGTGGACAGCGACCAGTACCTCCAGCCGGGCCTGGTCAGGTACAAGGACCACATCCTGACCTCGGTGGTGAAGAACGTGGATGTGGCCGTCTTCGACCTGATCAAGAGCGTCGAGGACCACAAGCCGCTGACCGGCGTGCACGCCTACGACACCAAGCGCGCAGGTGTCTCGCTCGCCACCTCGGGCGGCTTCATCAAGGACATCCAGCCGCAGATCGACGCGGCCCGGAAGAAGATCATCGAGGGCAAGGTGAAGGTCAAGGAGACGCCGTAGCCCATGACCTTCGGGTCCCTGTCCCTCCTGCTTCTTTCTTCTTCGGCTCCTTCATCCCCGAGGGGAGTGCGTCATCAACGCAGCACCCACGAACAGCAGCCCGCCCGGCCCGGACGCCCCTGCTGTCGAACTCCGCGGAATCACCAAGAGGTTCCCCGGCGTCGTGGCCAACCACGACATCCACCTCACCGTGCGCCGCGGCACCGTCCACGCCCTCTGCGGCGAGAACGGCGCCGGCAAGTCCACCCTGATGAAGATCCTCTACGGCATGCAGAAGCCGGACGAGGGCACCATCGCGCTGGACGGCGAGCAGGTCTCGCTGCACACTCCCGGCCACGCCATCGCCCGCGGCATCGGCATGGTGCACCAGCACTTCATGCTGGCCGACAACCTCACCGTCCTGGAGAACACCGTCCTGGGCGCCGAGAAGCTGCACGGCATCGGCGCCGGGGCCCGCGCGAAGATAGCGGAACTCTCGGACGCCTACGGGCTGGCCATCCGCCCGGACGTCCTCGTCGAGGACCTCGGCGTCGCCGACCGCCAGCGGGTGGAGATCCTCAAGGTCCTCTACCGGGGTGCGCGCACGCTCATCCTCGACGAGCCCACCGCCGTCCTCGTCCCCCAGGAGGTCGACGCGCTCTTCGACAACCTGCGGGAGCTGAAGTCCGAGGGTCTGACCGTCATCTTCATCTCGCACAAGCTGGGTGAGGTGCTCTCGGTCGCCGACGACATCACGGTGATCCGGCGGGGCACGACGGTGGCGTCGGTCGCGCCGGCGGACACCACGCCCAAGCAGCTGGCCGAGCTGATGGTCGGCAGCGAGCTGCCGTCGCCCGAGACCCGCGAGTCGACGGTCACGGACGAGACCATGCTCCAGGTCAGCGACGTGCACCTGTCGGCGACCGACTCCGACGGCGTGGTGCGTACGGTGCTGGACGGCATCTCGCTCACCATCCGCAAGGGCGAGGTGCTCGGCGTCGCCGGCGTCGAGGGCAACGGCCAGGCGGAACTCGTCGAGGCCGTCATGGGAACCCGCACCCCCGACCACGGCACCATCACCCTGGACGGCAAGGATCTCTCCGGCGCCTCCACCCGCGCCCGACGGGTCGGCGGCATCGGCTACATCCCCGAGGACCGCCACCGCCACGGCCTGCTGCTGGACGCCCCGCTGTGGGAGAACCGCATCCTCGGCCATGTCACCGAGCGCCCCAACAGCAAGGGCCGGCTGCTCGACCTGGCCGGGGCCCGCGCCGACACCCAGCGGATCGTCGCCGAGTACGACGTCCGCACGCCCGGTATCGACGTCACCGCGGCCTCGCTCTCCGGCGGCAACCAGCAGAAGCTGATCGTCGGCCGGGAGATGAGCCACCACCCCAAGCTGCTGATCGCCGCCCACCCCACCCGCGGCGTGGACGTCGGCGCGCAGGCGCAGATCTGGGAGCAGATCCGCGAGGCGCGCCGCGAGGGCCTGGCGGTGCTGCTGATCTCTGCCGACCTGGACGAGCTGATCGGGCTGTCCGACACCCTGCGGGTGATGTACCGGGGCCGGCTGGTCGCGGACGCGGACCCCGCCGTGATCACTCCGGAGGAGTTGGGCTCCGCCATGACCGGTGCCGCAAGCGGCCACCTCAGTGCGTCCGACGACGCCGACGCGCAGGACGCCGAGGCGCAGGACACCGCGTCGCAGGACGACGACGCGCAGGACCCCGACGCGCAGGGCGGTGAGCAGCAGTGAGTACCAGCACCAAGAACCCCACCGTGGACGCCATCGCGCGCAGTGCCACCCGGGACAAGGTGATCCTCGCGATCGCCGCGCCCCTCCTGGCCATCGTCGCCGCGATAGTGATCTCGTCGCTGGTCTTCCTGGCCTCCGGCGAGAACCCGTTCCGGGCCTACGGGATCATGGCCGATTACGGCCACTACAGCGACAGCCAGGTCTGGATCATCAACAAGGCGGTGCCGTACTACCTTTCGGCGCTGGCGGTGGCCATCGGCTTCCGGATGAACCTGTTCAACATCGGTGTCGACGGCCAGTACCGGCTCGCGGCCTTCGCGGCCGCCGCGGTCGGCGGGGCCGTCGCTCTCCCCGGCGCGATCCAGATCATCCTGCTCATCGTCGTCGCGATGCTGGTGGGCGCCCTCTGGTCCGGTATCGCGGGTCTGCTGAAGACCACCCGGGGCGTCAGCGAAGTCATCACCACGATCATGCTCAACGCCATCGCGGCCTCGCTGATCGGCTACTTCCTGCAGGACGGCCGCCTCGCCATCAAGGACGGCAACCTCCTGCACACCAAGTTCCTGCCGGAATCCAGCCACTTCTTCGCCTTCCCGACCCACCCCAAGCCGGTCTACGGCTTCGTGGTGATCGCGGTGCTGGCCGGCGCGCTGTACTGGTTCGTCATCAACCGCACCCGCTTCGGCTTCGACCTGCGGGCCGTCGGCGCCTCCGAGTCGGCGGCCGAGGCCAGCGGCGTCAGCGTCAAGCGCATGATCGTCATCAGCATGCTGCTGTCGGGCGCGGCGGCCGGTCTGGTCGGCATGCCCACCCTGCTCGGCGAGTCCTTCCAGTACGGCACGGACTTCCCGGCCGGTATCGGCTTCACCGGCATCGCCATCGCGCTGCTGGGCCGCAACCACCCCGCCGGCATGGCCTTCGGCGCGCTGCTGTGGGCGTTCCTCGACCGCACCGGCTCCCGGCTGGAGTTCGAGGGGTACGCGCAGGAGGTCGTCGGCGTCATCCAGGGCGTCATCGTGCTGTGCGTGGTCATCGCGTACGAGGTCGTGCGCCGCTACGGCGTCCGCCTCCAGCAGCGCAAGGTCGGCGAGGAGCTGGCCGCTCTGTCCCGTACCACGGGCAACGACAAGCCGGAGGTGTCCGCGTGAGTACGGAACTCAAGTCCGCGGCGAGGCCCGCGGCCCCCCAGAAGGGCGGCCGGCGCAAGCTGACCTACCCCTGGGTGCTGCTGATCATCGCGGGTGCGCTGGTCGTGGTCTCCGCCCTCCAGGCCATCACCGGGGTCGAAGACCTCACCTCCACCGGGCAGTTCGGGGCCGCGCTGAGCGCCGCCGTGCCGATCGGCCTGGCGGGTCTGGGTGGCCTGTGGTCCGAGCGGGCCGGCGTCGTGAACATCGGCCTCGAAGGCATGATGATGCTCGGGTCGTTCGCGGCCGGCTGGATCGGCTGGCAGCACGGGCCGTGGGCGGCGGCACTGGCCGGCGTCGTCGGCGGTGCGCTCGGCGGCCTCATCCACGCCGTCGCCACCGTCACCTTCGGCGTCGACCACATCGTCTCCGGTGTTGCGGTCAACATCCTGGCGCTCGGCGCGACCCAGTACCTGGCCACCCTCTGGTTCGGCCAGGAGGGCAGTGCGGCCCTGCTGGCCGGCGGCAACGACAAGCAGTCGCCGCCGATGCCCGACATGCCGACGTTCACCGTTCCCGGGCTCGCGGACTGGCTGAACGCCGTCGAGGGCCACCACTGGTTCCTGGTCTCCGACGTCGCCGGGATCGCCGGCGCGCTGGTCACCGGCGTCTCCTGGCTCACCGTCCTGACGGTGGTCCTGTTCGTCGGTACCTTCTTCGTCCTGTGGCGTACGTCCTTCGGACTGCGGCTGCGCTCCTGCGGCGAGGCCCCGATCTCGGCCGAGACGCTGGGCGTCAACGTCTACTCGTACAAGTACGCGGCGGTGCTCGTCTCCGGAGCGCTGGCCGGCCTCGGCGGTGCCTTCCTCTCCATCGGCACGCACTTCTACCAGGACGGACAGACCGGCGGCCGCGGCTACATCGGTCTGGCCACCATGATCTTCGGCAACTGGCGGCCGGGCGGCGTCGCGATGGGCGCGGGACTGTTCGGCTTCATGGACGCCATGCAGCTGCGCAGCGGCGGCCCGACCGTCCACGCCCTGCTCCTGGGCCTGGCGGCGCTGCTCGCCGTCCTCGCGCTGCTGCGGCTGCGCGCCGCCAAGCGCGCCCAGGCCGCGGTTGCCGCAGTGGTGGCCGTCGTCCTCATAGCCTGGTATTTCCTGGCCGACACCGTTCCCCTCGAACTGGTCGAGGCGAGCCCGTACCTCGCGACCCTGCTTGTACTGGCTCTCTTCTCCCAGCGGCTCCGGCCACCGAAGGCGAACGGCAAGCCCTACCGCCGAGGACAAGGCACTTGACTCCTCCCCCTCGTGAACGAGGGGGATTCCTGGCTCACGTTGCCTGCGGCCCGGCGGGCGCACAGGTCTTGCACGATCAGCACCAGCCGGGTTGCAGACCAGCCCGGACCTGGGGGCACCTCCCAGCGGTAGCTGGGGGACATCACGCGTGCGGAGTTCTTGTCCCTGGGGGATACGGCTCCGCACGCGGTGCAGGCATATGTCCTTTCGGAGAGGGGGAGTGCGTGCTTGGTTCTCGCTCCGCACTGCGCACAGTCCATCGTGGTGTGCGCGGGATGGACCAGGTGCACAATGCGACCGTGCTTGCGGGCCATCTCGACCAAGGCACCCGTGGTCGCGCCGATCGCCGCGTCTGCGGCCTTCCTGGCCATGGTCGACCTGGCCAGAAACTTCGGCCGGAAGTCCTCCACCGCGATCTGGTCATGGTCGCGGACGACCTTCTTGGCCCACTTCCGACCGGTGTCCTGGCGCTACCGGGCAACCTTCTTGTGGAGTCTCGCGATCTTCCGCTTCGCTTCGCGGTAGCCCTTCGAGCCGGCTTGTCCCTTGGCGGGGCGGCGACGGGCCATCATCCGCTGATAGCGGGCAAGCTTCTGCGCCGCAGTCTTCCCGTGCTGTGGGTGGGGAAGGTCGTGGACATCGGAAGTGGTGGTGGCGGTCTCCCTGACGCCCCAGTCGATACCGATCACGTGGCCGGCCGCAGGAAGGTTCTCGGTCTGGGCGGGCACCACGAAAGACGCCCACCAGTGGCCGACGCTGTCCCGCTACACACGCACGCTGGAAGGGGGCTTGGGCAGCTCCCTCGACCACACCACCCGCAGCACGATCCCGCCCGCCGGATGCAAACGGCCGTCCTTCAAGCGGAAGCCGCGCCGGGTGTACTCCAGCGTCGGCAGCGCCTCGCGCTTCTTTTTGTACCGCGGCATCCCGGCCCGCTGCCGCATCGGCAACCGGGCCTTGATGTTCTTGAGGGCCTTCGCGCGGGGCTTGCCGAAGTCGCGGATGATCTGTTGCTGAGGAACGTTGGCGCCTTCACGCATCCACGGGGTCATGGCGCGGGCCTCGGTCAGCATCTTCGCGAGCTGGACCGGCCCACACGTCCGCTTGTCGCCGGCCGTGGCAGTGTTGTGCAGGTACACGGCCTTGGACTTGGCGACGCACTCGTTCCACACCCACCGGCACCGGCACCGGCCCCACTCCGCTTCGAGCGAGGTGCGGGCCGTGGACGACACCCGGAGACGGTAGGCATATCGGGCGTGCCCGGTAGCACCCTCCGCCTTCGCTTCCGTCGTCATGACGCTCAACTTATCCGGTACCACTGACAGTTGAAGTCACCTGATCACGCCGGGCCTGCTTGCCGCCCCGGTGGTGGACGCCGGATCGCCTGGCGACGATCAGGCTGTCCCTGCCTTGCTCCGTAGGAGCTTCGTTTCTCCCCCGCAAGCGGGGGTACCCCACCCCACCTGCAGGTGGGCGCATTTACGAAGGAGACTTGATGACACCACCGGTGCCGGTCGACTGGACCGCACTGCGCGCGCAGGCCCGGGACGCGATGTCCCGGGCCTACGCCCCGTATTCCGGCTATCCCGTAGGCGCCGCCGCCCTGGTGGACGACGGCCGTACGGTCACCGGCTGCAACGTCGAGAACGCCTCGTACGGCCTCGCGCTGTGCGCCGAATGCGGCCTGGTCTCGGCCCTGTTCGCGGGCGGCGGCGGCCGGCTGACGGCCTTCACCTGCGTGGACGGCGAGGGCGCGCTCCTCGTCCCGTGCGGGCGCTGCCGCCAACTGCTGTACGAACACGGCGGCCCGGAGCTCCTGGTCGATACCGCCGCCGGAATCCGGCCGCTGTCCGACCTGCTTCCGGACGCGTTCGGGCCGGGCCATCTGGAGAGATGACGGACGCTGGCCGCCTCCCGTTCTATGCGTGTAGAACGGGAGGTGTCACGTTCCTCGTGCGAAGTTCGGGGAACGCAGTCCGAAAGGAAGCCACGCCCCATGGACGTCATCTCCGTCATCCGCACCAAGCGCGACCGCGGCGAGCTGACCCCCGATCAGATCGACTGGGTCATCGACGCCTACACCCGCGGCGAGGTCGCCCACGAACAGATGTCGTCCCTGGCGATGGCCATCTTCCTCAACGGCATGAACCGCCGCGAGATCGCCCGCTGGACCGCCGCGATGATCGACTCCGGCGAGCGGATGGACTTCTCCTCCGCCCTGACCCGCCCCACCGCCGACAAGCACTCCACCGGCGGCGTCGGCGACAAGATCACCCTGCCGCTCGCCCCGCTCGTCGCCGCCTGCGGCGCGGCCGTCCCCCAGCTCTCCGGCCGGGGCCTGGGCCACACCGGCGGCACCCTCGACAAGCTGGAGGCCATCCCCGGCTGGCGCGCCGCCCTCTCCAACGCCGAGATGCTCGACGTCCTGCGCGACGTCGGCTCCGTCATCTGCGCGGCCGGCGACGGCCTCGCCCCCGCCGACAAGAAGCTCTACGCGCTCCGCGACGTCACCGGCACCGTCGAAGCCATCCCGCTCATCGCCTCCTCCATCATGTCCAAGAAGATCGCCGAGGGCACCGGCTCCCTCGTCCTGGACGTCAAGGTCGGCTCCGGCGCCTTCATGAAGCACCTCGACGACGCCCGTGAACTGGCCGCCACCATGGTCGAGTTGGGCACCGACCACGGCGTACGCACCTCGGCCCTGCTCACCGACATGGCCACCCCGCTCGGCCGCACGGCCGGCAACGCCCTGGAGGTCCGCGAGTCCGTCGAGGTCCTGGCCGGCGGCGGCCCGCAGGACGTCATCGACCTGACCCTGGCCCTCGCCCGCGAAATGCTCGACGCGGCGGGTCTGACGGACGCCGACCCCGCCAAGGCGCTGGCCGACGGCTCCGCGATGGACCACTGGCGCCGCATGATCACCGCCCAGGGCGGCAACCCCGACGCCCCGCTCCCCGTGGCCCGCGAGCAGCACACCGTCACGGCCTCCGCCACCGGCGTCCTCACCACCCTCGACGCCTACGCCGTGGGCCTCGCCGCCTGGCGCCTGGGCGCCGGCCGCGCCCGCAAGGAGGACCCGGTCCAGGCGGGCGCCGGAGTGGAGCTGCACGCCAAGCCGGGGGACACCGTCACGGCCGGCCGGCCGCTGTTCACGCTGCACACGGACACCCCGGAAAAGCTCCCGTACGCCCTGGAGGCACTGGACGGCGCGGTCCTCGTCGGGCCGGCGGACGCGGACTTCACCGCCTCGCCGGTGGTGCTGGAACGCATCGGCTGACCTGCGGTTTCCCGTACGGGTGAACGAGAGCTGTGGACCGGTTCGGCATGCTGGGATCGGTGTCATACCGAGATAGGAGACCGCCATGAGTGCACTCCCCGCCGACCCCGCTCCGGGGCAGCACTGGGATGAGCTCGTCCGCTTCTGGGAGGAGTCGGACTGGCCCGAGGGCAGCAAGGTGGAGATCATTGATGGGATCATCGTTGTGACACCACCGCCTGCCGCGCCCCACAGTCGCATTGCCGACAAGGTTCAGCGCAGTCTGTACACCGTGCTTCCCAAGGACTGGGGGGCCCATCAGACCCTGGGAGTTGCCCACCCCACTCGCGGGCGCCTCTACATCCCTGACCTCGTCGTTTTCCCGGACGATGTCGTGGACGCGCTGGAGGGGGGCGCTGCCGCCCCGCTGACCGAAGCCGAACTGGTCGTCGCGATCACCTCGCCGTCCCACGCGAGCTTCGACCGGATCAACGAGGCGGCGGCCTGCGCGCAGGCGGGTGTTCCGCTGTATCTCCTCATCGACCGCTTCGCCCCTGCCGGGCCCGCTGTCACGCTCTACGGAGAGTCCAAGGACGAGGTCTACCGGGAGCTGCAGAAGGTGAAGTTCGGCGAGGAGGTCCACCTCCCCGACCCCTTCCCGCTCACGATCGATACCAGCGTGTTCCCCTTCGGCGGCGTCTGACGGCGACGGGCGCACCAGGAGTGACGAAGGGCCCGCCCCACCAGGACAGGTGGTGGGGCGGGCCCTTCGGGTTCAACGGGTGCGGCTACGCCGCCCGCTCCAGGTGCAGGAGCCGCCGTTCGACGACCGCCTTGCGCGTCGCGTACAGCGTGATCGACGCGGCGCCGACCATCGCGGCCAGCCCCAGGACGACGGTGCCTTCCCAGCCCGCCGCGTGGAAGGCCGCGGCGCCGAGCGCGCCGCCCAGGCTGCTGCCGACGTAGTACGCGCACTGGTAGAGCGCGGATGCCTGGGCGCGGGCCGTCCTGGCGGTGCGGCTGACCGAGGACGAGGCGACCGCGTGGCCCGCGAAGAAGCCCGCCGTGATCAGGATCAGGCCCGCCAGCACCGCGGCGACCGAGTCGGCCAGCGACAGCAGCAGGCCGGCCGAGGTGGCGCCGACCGCGAGGTAGAGGGCGCCGCGACGGCCCATCCGGGCGACGAGCTTGCCCGCCGCCGCCGAGGAGACCGTACCGACCAGGTAGACGATGAAGATCGAGCCGACGATGCCCTGCGGGAGGTTGAACGGCTCGGAGACCAGCCGGTAACCGATGACCGTGTAGACCGCGCCGAAGACCGTCATGAACAGCGCGCCGATGCCGTACAGGCGGCGCAGCAGCGGATTGGCCAGATGGCCGCCGAGGGTACGGGCCAGTGCCCGCGGACCGACCGCGCGGGGCGCGAAGTGCCGCGCCTTGGGTACCAGCAGCCGGAAGGCCACCGCGCACACCACCGCCATCACACCGACCGCGCCGAGCGCGGCCCGCCAGCCCCACGCCTGGGCGACCCAGCCGGTCACGATCCGTCCGGACATCCCGCCGATGCTGTTGCCCGCCACGAACAGTCCGATGGCCGCCACCAGGGCCTTGGCCCGTACCTCCTCGGCCAGGAAGGCCATCGCCGAGGCCGGCAGCCCGGCCAGCGCGATGCCCTGGACCGCGCGCAGTGCGATCAGCGCGCCCAGCGTCGGGGCGAAGGGCACCAGCATCGCGATCAGCGCGGCGACGGAGAGGGAGGCGGTCATCAGCGTGCGGCGGCCGAAGCGTTCGGAGACGGCGCTGAGCGGGATCACGCCGAGCGCCAGGCCGAAGGTGGCCGCCGATACGGTCCAACTCGCCTGGTCCGGCGCGACGTTGAGGTCGCTGGAGATCGCCGGCAGCAGCGCCTGCGTGGAGTAGAGGAGCGCGAAGGTGGCGACTCCGGCGGCGAAGAGGGCGAAGCTCATCCGGCGGTAGCCGGGGCCGCCCGGGTGCAGCTTGTCGGACTCGGGGTCGACGGCAGCGGCTGCGGGGGAAGAAGTGTCTGTGGACGACTGGGGAGAGGCGGCCGTACGGATGATGACGGACGCCCCGGTATCGGCGGGAGGCATGCTTCGAACGTAGGGGTCACAGCCTCATGCGTCCAATGCATGGAAACTGCATAATTGATGCTGTGGCACATGATCGCAGTTCACGAACGCCTCTGTCGCAACCTCGCAACAGAAAAGACATGTCGGAAGTGGCGGAGGCCACTGATCTTGGTGCGGATTCCTGGGCATACGCGCTCGCGCCCCGCCTCGCGCAGTTCGCCGCGGTGGCTCGCCACGAGCATGTCACCCGGGCCGCGCACGAGCTGGGCATGCCCCAGCCGACCCTCAGCCGCGCGATCGTCCGACTGGAGGAGGACCTCGGCGTCGCGCTGTTCGCCCGACACGGCCGTACCCTCTCGCTCACCCCGGCCGGCCGGGCCTTCCGCGCCTCCGCCGAACGGATGTTGACGGACCTGGAGCGCGCCACCGACTCCGTACGCGCCGACGCCGACCCCACCGCCGGCAAGGTCGCGTTCGGCTTTCTGCACACCCTCGGCTCCGAGACCGTGCCCGGCCTTCTGCGCACCTTCCGCGTCGACCACCCGAGGGTGCGCTTCCAACTCGTCCAGAACTACGGCGAGGCCATGATCGAACGACTGCGGGCCGGCGACCTCGACCTCTGTCTGACCTCACCGGTGCCCGACTACCCGGACCTGGTCGCCCGCCGCCTCGACGAGCAGAAGCTGCGCCTCGTCGTCCCGGACGACCACCCGCTCGCCGGGCGCAAGCGGATCCGGCTGGCCGAGGCGGCGGGCGAACTCTTCGTCACCCTCGAACCGGGCTTCGGACTGCGCCGGATCACCGACGCGCTGTGTGCCGAGGCCGGTTTCACCCCGCGGGTCGCCTTCGAGGGCGAGGAGGCCGAGACCCTGCGCGGCCTGGTGGCGGCCGGGCTGGGGGTGGCCCTGCTGCCACCCCCGGCGGTGCCGCGCCCCGGCGTCGCCGAACTGACCGTGACGGCCCCGCGGGCGGTCCGCGAGATCGGCCTGGCCTGGCTGGACGGACACCAGGACACCCCGCCGGTTGCCGCGTTCAAGAAGTTCCTGCTGAGCCGGCGGGGGCTGCTGCTGCCCCGGTGAGGGGGATCAGTGCCGCAACGACGCCCCGAACCCCGACGCCAGCGGCATCCGCAGGCCCAGCGGCGGGGGAGCGGCCAGCGCGTCCTCCACCGGACGGGCGTAGTCGCGGGCGAAGAGGGAGCCGAGCATGAAGTCGGTGGCCAGGGCGAGGACTTCGGCGCGGTGCTGGTGGAGGGAGTGGCCGTCGGAGTGGACCTCGAAGCGGCAGACGTCGCGGTTGATCTTCTTGGCCCGCTCGGCGTAGTGGTAGGAGAGGTCGGGGTCGGTGTGTTCGTCGTTGGTGCCGTGGACGAGCAGGACCTGGCGGCCGATGAGCTGTTTCACCGGATCGGGGTCCTCGGGGTCCGTGCGGGGGTCGGGGAACCAGGGGGCGAGCGCCAGTACGGAGTGGACGGCCGGGTGGCCCGCGGCGTGCAGGGCCGCACGCGCACCCATACCCGTACCGACCAGGCAGACCGGCACATCGCCGTAGCGGCGGACGATCTCGTCCAGGGCCCAGGTGGCGTCCCGCGCGGGGTGGGCCGCCGAGCCGTTCCAGCCTCGGCAGCGATAGCGCAGGACATGGGCGGCCAGGCCCTCGGGGCGGCCCGCCTTCGCCAGTCGGACCGCGAGCGGGCGGACCGCCAGCGCCGAGATCGGCGACGGACGCCGCACCCCCGTGGGGCCGCCCTCAGGCAGTAAGAGGGCGACGCCGCTCACCGCCTTGTCCGTCCCGGCCGTTCCGCGCGGTTTTCCCAGCCGGGCCTCACGCACCGGCAGCGCTTGCTGAGCCATGACGAGAACGATGGCAGAAGGCAGGGTGCAGGCCACCCCGTGGACGGGTCACTGTTGCGTATCGTTCGGTGAGATCTACGCGCGTAGGGGCTAGAGTGCCGAAATGACGAGCGAGACCACCAACCTCCCGACCAGTGAACAGATCCGCCGCGCTCCGAAGGTGCTGCTCCACGATCACCTCGACGGCGGACTGCGTCCCGGCACCATCGTCGACCTGGCGCAGGAGACCGGCTATGACGGCCTCCCCGAGTCCGATCCCCACAAGCTGGGGATCTGGTTCCGCGAAGCCGCCGACTCCGGCTCGCTGGAGCGCTATCTGGAGACCTTCGCGCACACCTGCGCCGTCATGCAGACCCGCGACGCACTGGCCCGAGTGGCCGCCGAGTGCGCCGAGGACCTGGCCGCCGACGGCGTCGTCTACGCGGAGATCCGCTATGCGCCCGAGCAGCACCTCGAAGCGGGCCTGACCCTCGAAGAGGTCGTCGAGGCCGTCAACGAGGGCTTCCGCGAGGGCGAGCGGCGAGCCCGCGACAACGGTCACCGCATCCGCGTCGGGGCCCTGCTGACCGCCATGCGGCACGCCGCCCGCGCCCTGGAGATCGCCGAACTCGCCAACCGCTACCGCGACTCGGGCGTCGTCGGCTTCGACATCGCGGGCGCCGAGGCCGGCTTCCCGCCCACGCGGCACCTCGATGCGTTCGAGTACCTCAAGCGGGAGAACAACCACTTCACCATCCACGCCGGCGAGGCCTTCGGCCTGCCGTCGATCTGGCAGGCGCTCCAGTGGTGCGGCGCCGACCGTCTCGGCCACGGTGTCCGCATCATCGACGACATCGAGGTCGACGAAGAGGGCGGCGTGCGGCTCGGCCGGCTCGCGTCGTACGTCCGCGACAAGCGCATCCCGCTGGAGATGTGCCCCACCTCCAACCTCCAGACCGGCGCCGCCACCTCCTACGCCGAGCACCCCATCGGGCTGCTGCGCCGCCTGCAGTTCCGGCTCACCGTCAACACCGACAACCGGCTGATGAGCGGCACCAGCATGTCGCGCGAATTCGAGCAACTGGTCGAGACATTCCGATACACGCTCGATGACATGCAGTGGTTTTCGGTCAATGCGATGAAATCAGCTTTCATTCCTTTCGATGAACGTCTAGCCATGATCAACGACGTCATCAAGCCCGGATATGCCGAGCTGCGGGCCGAATGGCTGTTCCGTCAGGCGGGCACCACGACCGGCGTGAGCAGGAGTTCTCACCCTGAGTGAGGGTAGGCGCGCGGTTTAGCAAAAACGGTCGGTGGATGTCCACCGGCCGTTTTTCTGTGCCCGTGGGTGTTTGCGGCGGCGGTAATGCCCTCACTAGGTTGATTGGCCGGTCAAGCCTCCACACAACACCCCATCACGAGGACGTAATTCGATGAAGCAGGGAACCATCAAGACGCTCGGTGCCGCAGCCCTCGGTGCCGCCTTCGCCGTCACCGCCGCGGGGGCCGCAGCCGCGGCCCCGGTGAGCGCCGCCGACGCCACCGGTCTGCTGAACAAGCTGCCGGTCAAGCAGGCCACCAAGACCGTTTCGGGCGTCACCCAGGCCAAGTCGGCCGACGGCGGCCTCGTGGCCCACGGCAACCGCAAGGGCAACCTCCTCGGTGGGCTGCCGACCGACGCCGTCGCGAAGAACCTTCCGCTGGCCAACGGCCGCTGATCCGCCGCCGAACGCCCGCCGTGCCCCGGCCCCCGCGCACTGTCGCGTGGGGGCCGGGGCACAGCCCCGTCCACGACCCGGTCCGCCGCGGGCCGTGGCCGGGCGCCGGGCTACCAGGCCGTGGCGCCGGAGGCCCTGTCCTCCGAGGGGAGGAATATCCAGAGCGCCAGGTAGACGAGGAACTGCGGGCCCGGCAGCAGACACGAGAGCAGGAAGATCACGCGCATCGTCGTCGGGGTGGTGCCGAAGCGACGGGCCAGGCCCGCGCACACTCCGGCGATCATTCGGTTGTTGCTCGGGCGGACCAGTGCGGCGGCCATGATGAGGCTCCTTCTCGACTCCGTCGGTTCGACGTGAGAGGCGCTTGCCCGGTGGCGCCGGACGTTCTCCCCTCATGCCTCAAAGGTAGGTTCGGGTGCCGGAGAGGACATCGGCCCTGGGAGCCAGTCCGACCCTGGAGATCCTCGGGGTCGCACCCCTGAGATCCCCCGCCCGGCGACGCAGCCGGCGCCGGCACCCCGGCACGACGGCGAGGTGGACCACCGCCACCCCGAGCGTGTTCAGCAGCACCGAATCGACGTCCGCGACCTGCCCCGGCACTCCCGCCTGCAACAGCTCGATGGCCAGCGAGATCATCGCGCCCGCGAAGACGGTACGGGTGAGCGACACCAGCGGCGACACGTACAGCCGCCCGGCCGCCATCGGCAGCAGCACCCCCAGCGGCGCCAGCAGCAGCACCTGGCCGCTCAGGCCCTGCACCGCGTGCCAGGGGCCGCCGGCCAGCTGGGCACTGATCGACGCCAGCGGCTCGAGATTGGGCGCGGGCACCCACGGCACCGTACGGGGCCGCAGCGTCAGCCAGCCGACGATCAGCAGATGCGCCACAAGGAGGAGAAGTCCGGTGGCGCGCATACGGAGGGCGGCGGTGTCGCCGGAACCATGACGCTGCACACAGGCCAGGACGCCGGTAGCGGGGGCTGCGGTTCCGTCCCCTTGCGCCCGTCTTGGCCGGATGCCCGCCGGTGTCGGGGCCCCTCAGCCGCCGGACCCCTCAGCCGCCGGACCCCTCTGCCGCCGGGGCCCTCTGCCGCAGGAGCCCTCGTGCCACCGGGCCCGCCCCTGAGGGCCCCGGTCCCGTCCCCTAAGGGATCCCGGTGCTCAGTCGTCCTCGGACAGCGGGTCGCCCCAGCCCGCGTTCTGGGCGATGTCCGGATCGGCGAGCACATCGGCCGAGCAGTCGTAGCGGTGCGGCGCGTCCGCGCCCGGGCCGCCCAGCACCGCCGCACGGGTGTGCCCCAGCGCCTGGGCCGCGCCGTAGGTGCACACCAGCTGCGCCAGCGCGAAGGACGGCAGATCGCCCGGCCGGATGCTCAGCCGCAGCGCATCGGCGGGATCGCCCGCGCGCGGCCCATCCACCTTCAGGTCCTCGGGCACCGCGCTGCTGAACCCCGCCTGGTCCTCCGCCGGTGCGGGCTGCTGCCGCAGCTCCGCCAGCAGCGCCCGCGCCGCCTCCAGCCGGGCGGCGGCCGGCACCCTGCTCTTGGGCCGCGGCGCGGAGCGCTCCACCTGGCCCAGCGCGGAGCTGCACACCAGATAGATGGTGGCCGTGACACCGTCGGGTCCGGCCGACGGCGTGTCCCCGGCCGGGACCTTGCAGCTCACCCGCGAGGGCGCGCCGCCCGCATCCACCGGCACGGACGTGCCCCGGATACCGCAGCCACCCGCGACCAGCGCCAGCGCCAGTGCCGCCGCGGTGCGCCGCCACCCCCGGCCCAACCGGCTCGTCATCGGTCCCCCTCCGTGCCCTTGCCCGCCGGTCCGTCGCCCTTCGGGCCCGCGCCCGGTCCGCAGTCCGTCAGACGGGACGCGTCCATCGGCAGCCGCAGCGTGAAGACCGCGCCGCCCTCGGGCAGATTGGCGGCGCTGATCCCGCCGCCGTGGATGTGCGCGTTCTCCATCGCGATGGAGAGGCCCAGGCCACTGCCCTCGGACCGGGGCCGGGACGCGCTGGCCTTGTAGAAGCGGTCGAAGACGTGCGGCAGCACCTCTTCCGGGATGCCGGGGCCGTGATCCCGTACGCGGATCACCAGCTCCCCGCCGCCGGGCTCCACGCCCGTCGCGTCCCCGGTGTCCTCGGCGTCCCCGGTGTCCTCGGCGAGTCCGGTGAGACCCATGGCGTCGGTGGGTTCGGTGTGCACGGACACCCGTACCGGCGAGCCGCCGTGCTTGAGGGCGTTGCCGATCAGGTTCGCCAGGATGACGTCGAGGCGCCGCGGGTCCAGCCGGGCCACGATGCCCCGGTCCGCGTCCAGGTCGACCGCGTCCAGCCAGGCCCGTGCGTCGATACAGGCGGTCACCTGGTCGGCGACATCGACGTCGTCGAGCACCAGCCGGGCCGTCCCCGCGTCGAAGCGGGTGACCTCCATCAGATTCTCGACCAGCTCGTTGAGCCGCCGGGTCTCGCTGACCACCAGCTGCACCGCGGGCGCGATCATCGGGTCGAGGGAGTCGGCCTCCTCCTCCAGCACCTCGGAGACCGCCGTGATCGCCGTCAGCGGCGTGCGCAGCTCGTGCGACATATCGGCGACGAACCGCCGGGAGGACGCCTCGCGCGCGCTCAGCTCCTCGACCCGCTGCTCCAGCCGCTCCGCCGTACGGTTGAACGTCCGTGACAGATCCGCCAGTTCGTCCGTACCGGTCACCCGCAGCCGGGTGTCCAGCCGCCCCTCGCCCAGCTGCCGCGCCGCGTACCCCAGCCGCTGGACGGGGCGCAGCACGGTCGTCGCGGCGGCCTGCGCCAGCAGCGCGGAGCCGACCAGCGCCAGCGCGGTGGCGATCCCCAGCGACCAGGCCAGCGAATTGAGGTCCTGCCGCTCGGCGGCCAGCGACTTGATCATGTAGCCGGTCGGCCCGCCGCCGATCACCTTCGCCCCGGCGACGAGATAGGGGACGTCGCCCAGCTCCCGGCGCTGCCAGTACAGATGGTGGGAGTAGCGGTTGGCCGCGTCGACGGGGCGGACCTGGGTGACCGCCGTACGCAGCGTCTTCGGCACGCTGGTGAGCGTCAGCAGGTCCTTGTCCGTGGTGGCCGCGCAGTCCTTGCCCTCGCGGTCCACGCCGATCAGCAGCACCGCGTAGTTCTGCGGCCCGCCCGCCATCTGCCGTGCCGCGTCCTGGAGTTCGGTGCATCGCGGCCGCAGCGGCAGCGACCGGGTGCTGTCCTCCAGTGACTTGCGGAAGTCCTTGAGGACGGCGTTCTGGGTGCGGTCGAGGACGGTGTTGCGGTTGAGCCAGTAGGCGATACCGGACGCGGAGACCGCGGCCGTCAGCGCCACCAGCGCGAAGACGACGACCAGCCGCAGCCGCAGACTCGTCCAGCGCAGCAGGCCGGAGGCGCGGCGCAGCAGCCGCGCGGCCCGCCCGCCGGGCGCGGGCGCCGCGGCATCCGCGCTCCCGTGGTCCGGCTCGTCCTGCCCGCTCGCTGTGGGGCGTCCCGTCACTGCGGGGAGTCCAGCCGGTAGCCGACACCGCGCACCGTACGGATCAGGGTCGGTGAGGACGGCACATCCTCCACCTTCGCGCGCAGCCGCTGCACACAGGCGTCGACCAGACGCGAATCGCCGAGGTAGTCGTGCTCCCACACCAGGCGCAGCAACTGCTGCCGGGACAGCGCCTGTCCGGGCCGGCGGCTCAGCTCCAGCAGCAACCGCAGCTCGGTCGGTGTCAGTTGCAGGTCCTCGCCGTTCTTGGTGACCGTCATCGCGGAGCGGTCGATCACCAGGGAGCCGAAGGTCGCCGAGTCGCTGGACTCCCGCTCCCCGCGGCGCAGTACGGCCCGGATACGGGCGTCCAGCACCCGCCCCTGAACCGGCTTGACGACATAGTCGTCCGCACCGGACTCCAGCCCCACCACGACGTCGATGTCGTCGTTGCGCGCGGTGAGCAGGATGATGGGCAGCTGGTCCGTACGCCTGATCCGCCGGCACACCTCGAAGCCGTCGATGCCCGGCAGCATCACGTCCAGCACGATCAGGTCCGGGCGCTGCTCGCGCAGCAGCTTCAGGCCGTCCTCGCCCGTCGCCGCGGTCACCACACGGTGACCCTGGCGGGACAGGGAGAGTTCGAGGGCCGTGCGGATGGCGTCGTCGTCCTCGATCAGCAACAGGAAAGGCACATCGCCATTCTGGCGCATGGGAGACCGCCAGATCGACCAGTGGCCCCTCTCACACGTGTACGGCCCGGGTGGTGGCCCCGCGCCGGAGGTCACCGGCCCCTGTGACAGGGCTGTGACAGTCGGCGGACAACGCGATGAAACTGGGTTGGCAGTCTTTTGGGCACCGGGAGAGATCAACACCCGGAACACACCGAACGAGCTGGCTCTACGACGGGGGGCGCGAGATGAACACACTGCACGGCACGACTTCCAGCGCAGTTATCACGCGGCTCCATGACGTCGTACGGACCACGGAGAAGTCCGGTGCGGCGGGGGTGCGGGGGTGCGCTCGCGGCGCCGGGCGTCAACGGCCGCCGTACATGGTGGCCATCGACGCCACGAAGGTGGGCGTCAACGGGGGAGACACGGGCCACGGGGGAAACGCGGCCCACGGGGGAAACAACGGGGGAACGGAGTACAGGGAGGGCACGGGGGAACGGCGCTCCGCGTCGGAGGCGGCCGAGGCCGAAGCGGCCTTCACCGCCTACGTCCAGGAGCGCCGCGCCTCCCTGTACGCCACCGCCTACCACCTGACCGGTGACCGCTACGAGGCCGAGGACCTGCTGCAGAGCGCGCTGTTCTCGACCTACCGGGCCTGGGACCGGATCAGCGACAAGGCGGCGCTCGGCGGCTATCTGCGGCGCACCATGACCAATCTCCACATCAGCGCCTGGCGCCGCCGCAAGCTCAACGAATACCCGACCGAGGAACTGCCCGAGACGGCCGGCGACGTGGACGCGATGCGCGGCACCGAGCTGCGCGCCGTCCTGTGGCAGGCGCTGGCCCGGCTGCCCGAGGCGCAGCGCACCATGTTGGTGCTGCGCTACTACGAGGGCCGCACGGACCCGGAGATCGCGGACATTCTGAACATCAGTGTCGGCACGGTGAAGTCGAGCATCTGGCGCTCCCTGCGCCGGCTGCGCGAGGACGAGGTCCTCAGCTTCGGGCGTGACGAGGAGGAGTCCTTCGGCGAGCTGGTGGCCTGAAGGCGGGGGAAGCCCGGGGGGAACCCGGGGAAACCGGGGGAAGTGCCCGAGGGGAACGGGGTACGGGGGAAACCGGGGGATACGGGGGAAACCGGCCGGGGCGGAGCGATCCGCCGAGGCCGGGCGTATCGGGGGATACGGGGGATACGGGGGAGAAGGAGCGGGTTCGGGCGGCCGGGGGGTCTGTCCGAACCCGCTTCTTCGTCTGCCGGGTGCCGCCGGCTACGCGCCCCGCACCGTCACCACCGGCTCGTGGTGCACCGGGAAGTTCACCGAAGCCGCGATGAAGCACTTGGCGTGCGCCTCGTCGTGCAGCGCCCGCGCCCGGTCGAGATCGTCCGGCGACGCCACCTCCACCCTCGGCCGCAGCACCGCCTCGGTGAACCGGCCGCCGCCCGCGCCGTCCCCGGTCATCGTGCCGTCCGCCTCGTCCGCGTACGCGGTCACGACCACTCCCGCCAGGGAGCACAGCGCCAGGTACGACAGCATGTGGCACTGCGCCAGCGACGCGAGCAGCAGCTGTTCCGGGTTCCAGCGGTCCTTCCCGCCCCGGAACGCCGGATCCGCGGTGCCCGGCAGTGTCGGCGGGCCGTCGGCGCTGACCTCGTGGTCGCGCTCGTAGGCGCGGTAGCCGCTGGTTCCCGAACCGGTGTTGCCCGTCCAGACGACCCGCGTCCGGTAGTTGTGCTGCTTGGGCATCGGCTTCCCCTCGTCCGATGGGTGGAGATCAGGAGCGTACGGTCTCGCCCGCCGGGTCCGTCGCCCGTGCCGCCGCAATACGCGCCAGCGCCTCCGGCTTGGCGCACGGGTGGGCGCCGAGGGCGGAGTGCCGGGCGACGACCGAGCGTTCGGCGCGCAGCAGCCGCAGGCCGCGACGCACCAGGTACGGGGCCGACTTGCGGCCCTCGCGCAGGTCCCTGGCCAGGCGCCGGCGGAAGGTGGTGGTCGGACGGCCGCGCAGGCACAGGGCGTCGGCCAGCAGTCCCGCCGCCCGGCAGTCCGCTATGACGTCCGCCGCGAAGATGCCCTCCGCGACGAACAGCGGGGCGCCGCCGAGGTCGAGCCGTGACGTGCCGGTCCTGGCACTGGCGGAGATGTCGTACACCGGCACGGACGTGCGGCCCGTGCGGCACAGCGCGGCGATCGCCTCGACCGCGGCGGCGGCGTCCCAGGACAGCGGCGAGTCCCAGTCGGCGCCGCCACCATGGGGCAGTGGGGGAAGCGTCGGGTCCGTGCACTCCTTGTAGAAGTCGTCGAGGTTGAGGACGGGCAGGCCCGTCAGTGCGGCGAGGGACGTCTTGCCGGAGCCCGAGGGGCCGGTCAGCAGGACGACGCGGGCGGGGGTGCCTCCCCGCACAGGGGGGTCGCCCCGCTCGAGCGAAGCCGAGAGCGGCGGCGGGGGCGGGACGTTGCGGGAGGGCGGCCGGGAGGCGGCGTGGGAGCTCACGGGTACCCATTGTCGGGCATTGGGCCGTTGGGAGTACCCCGGCGTGCGAGGTGGATCGACCGGCGGACCGTCAACTACTCTACGCAGTCGATCGATTACCCAATAGGCAGGTGGCACCGCACATGGCTTCACACGCACGTCCCAAGGCCGGCCGCATCACCCGCACACTGCTCCGTACCGGCCTGGCGGTCTCCGCGGCCGGCGCCGCGCTCGCGGCGGGCGGTTCGGGGGCGAGCGCGGCGCCCGCCCCCGCCCCCGCGGCCGCCCCCGACGGCGGCGCCGCAGCCCCCGCCCGCGGCCTGGCCGGTGACCTGGGAAGCTCCGCCCGCGGAGCCGCCAAGGGGATCGAGAACGTCCGGCTCAACCCGCTGGCCGACACCTCGGTCGACCCGCTGAACAACGCCGTCGAGACCCGGGTCGCCGACTTCAAGCCGTTGAGCACCACGCTGCTGACCGGCCCGCTGTCGCACGGCGGCACGCTGAAGGACCTGACGAAGGCGCGCCCCACGGCACGGGGGCTGCACGGCTGAGGCGGCGGGCTGCGGTCAGCGGCCGTCGCAGGCGGCCACGAAGAGTTCCATGTGCCGGCGCAGGGCACTGCCCAGGGCGATCCAGGAGCCGTCGGCGAAGACGAGGTCGAAGCGCCCGCGGGCTGTGACGGTTCCCGGACGGGGCCGGAACCGGGCGATGTTCCGGCGGGGTGCGTCCACCGCCACGACCCACTGAGGTGCGCTCTGCCGCCGGTCCTCGTTGCGGTTGAGCGCCACGATGTAGCGCTGGTCGGTGATCGCCTGGAGGCCGACCGGGTCGCCGGCGTTGGCGAGGTGGATGCGGAACCGCCCGGCCATGCTCTGCCAGCCGCCCTCCATGACCTGGCCCCACAGGGCGCGCTCGGCGGCGGAGTCCACGGCGTCCTCGACCGTCTCCCGCGCCTCCACCACGGCCTCGGCGGCGTTGCCCACGGCGCGGGTGAGGCGGTTGTTGACCAGCCGGCTGTTCGAGAACGCGTCGAGCGGCCGGGCGAGGGCCCCGGTGACGGCGTCGAGGACGCCGCGGGCCCGCTGCTCCAGCTCGCTGGGCGGGGCCGGCGGGGCGGCCATCCGCAGTTCGGCCGGGACCGTGGGCAGCGTCGGGTTGGGGTAGAAGTCGCAGGCCCTGACCAGCGTTTCGTCGGGTCGCAGAAGGCCGCGGAAACCGTCCCGATAGTGCTGCTGCATCCGTTGCCGCCCCCCGTGAACGCCGGCTGCCGGTCGTGAACCCGTTGTCGTGACCCTGCCGTTTCCATGATCGTATCGCCCCGTCCGGTGGCGGCGACGGTGGCGTACGAACGGCGACGGGGCCCCTTCCGTGCGGGGAAGGAGCCCCGTGTCCAGGGGCGGCGAGCGGCCGCCCGGACTCAGACGCCCATCGGGTGCCACACCGTCTTCGTCTCCAGGAAGGAGAGCAGACGGTCGGTGCCCGGGTCGGCGGTCCAGTCGGAGGCGGCGGGGCGCAGCACCCGCTTGAGGTTGTCGGCCGCGGCCGTCTCCAGGTCCTTCGCCAACTCGGCGTCGGCGCCCGCAAGGTCGAGGGCGTTGACGTCCTGGTGGGCGGCGAGCGGGGCCGCGATCTCCGCCGTGCGGCCGGAGAGGACGTTGACGACGCCGCCCGGCAGGTCGGAGGTGGCGAGGACCTCGGCCAGGGAGAGCGCGGGCAACGGGGACTTCTCCGCGGCCGCCACGACCACGGTGTTGCCGGTGACGATCGCCGGAGCGACGACCGAGACCAGGCCGAGGAAGGACGACTCCTGGGGTGCCAGGACGGCGACCACACCGGTCGGCTCGGGCGAGGAGAGGTTGAAGTACGGGCCCGCCACCGGGTTCGTGCCGCCCGCGATCTGGGCGACCTTGTCGGACCAGCCCGCGTACCAGACCCAGCGGTCGATCGCCGCGTCCACCTGGGCGGTGGCCTTCGCCCTGGAACGTCCCTCGGCGTCGGCGACCTCGGTGACGAACTGCTCGCGGCGGCCCTCGAGCATCTCGGCCACGCGGTAGAGGATCTGGCCTCGGTTGTACGCCGTCGCGCCCGACCAGCCGCCGAACGCCTTCCGGGCGGCGACCACTGCGTCCCGGGCGTCCTTGCGGGAGGCCAGCGGGGCATTGGCCAGCCAGGTGCCCTTGGAGTCGGTCACTTCGTACACCCGTCCGCTCTCGGACCGGGGGAACTTCCCCCCGACGTACAGCTTGTAGGTCTTGAGAACGCTCAGCCGATCAGACATTGAGGTACGCCTCCAGGCCGTGGCGACCGCCCTCGCGGCCGTAGCCCGACTCCTTGTAGCCGCCGAAGGGCGAGGTGGGGTCGAACTTGTTGAACGTGTTGGACCAGATGACGCCCGCCCGCAGCTGGTTCGCCATCCACAGGATCCGCGAGCCCTTCTCCGTCCAGATGCCCGCCGACAGGCCGTAGGGGGTGTTGTTGGCCTTGGCGACGGCCTCCTCCGGCGTACGGAAGGTCAGCACGGACAGCACCGGACCGAAGATCTCCTCGCGGGCGATGCGGTGCGCCTGGGTGACGCCGGTGAAGAGCGTCGGTGCGAACCAGTAGCCGGCGGAGGGGAGTTCGCAGGCGGGGGCCCAGCGCTCGGCGCCCTCGGCCTCGCCCGCGTCGGCCAGTGCGGTGATCCGGGCCAGCTGTTCGGCGGAGTTGATGGCGCCGACGTCGGTGTTCTTGTCGAGCGGGTCGCCCACGCGCAGGGTCTGCATCCGGCGCTTGAGGGCGTCCAGCAGCTCGTCCTGGACGGACTCCTGGACCAGCAGCCGCGAGCCCGCACAGCAGACGTGCCCCTGGTTGAAGAAGATGCCGTTGACGATGCCCTCGACGGCCTGGTCGATCGGCGCGTCGTCGAAGACGATGTTCGCCGCCTTGCCGCCGAGCTCCAGGGTCACCTTCTTGTCGGTGCCGGCCACCGTACGGGCGATGGCCTTGCCGACGTCGGTGGAGCCGGTGAAGGCCACCTTGTTGACGTCCGGGTGCGCGACCAGCGCGGCGCCCGTGGAGCCGTCGCCCGTCAGGATGTTGACGACGCCCTTGGGCAGGCCCGCCTGGCGGCAGACGTCCGCGAAGAAGAGCGCGGAGAGCGGGGTGGTCTCGGCGGGCTTGAGGACGACGGTGTTGCCGGTCGCCAGCGCCGGGGCGATCTTCCACGCCAGCATGAGGAGGGGGAAGTTCCAGGGGATCACCTGGCCGGCGACGCCCAGGGGGCGCGGGTCGGTGCCGTAGCCCGCGTGGCCGAGCTTGTCGGCCCAGCCCGCGTAGTAGAAGAAGTGCGCGGCGACCAGGGGGAGGTCGGCGTCGCGGGACTCGCGGATCGGCTTGCCGTTGTCGAGGGTCTCCAGCACGGCCAGCTCGCGCGAGCGCTCCTGGATGATCCGGGCGATCCGGAAGAGGTACTTGGCGCGCTCGGCGCCGGGCAGCGCGGACCACTTCTCGAACGCCTTGCGGGCGACCTTGACCGCGCGGTCGACGTCGTCGGCGCTCGCCTGGGCGACCTCGGAGAGGACCTCCTCGGACGACGGGGACACGGTCTTGAAGACCTTGCCGTCGGCGGCCGGGGCGAACTCGCCGTCGATGAACAGCCCGTAGCTCGGCGCGATGTCGACGACCGCGCGCGACTCCGGCGCCGGCGCGTACGCGAATGCTGAGTTCTTAGCGTTCATAGTGGTTTCAGTCCACCGTTACGTAGTCGGGGCCGGAGTAGCGGCCGGTGCTGAGCTTCTGGCGTTGCATCAGCAGATCGTTCAGGAGGCTGGAGGCGCCGAAGCGGAACCAGTCGGCCGTCAGCCAGGGATCGCCCAGCGTTTCGTTCACCATCACCAGGTACTTGACGGCGTCCTTGGTCGTACGGATGCCGCCGGCGGGCTTCACGCCGACCTGGACTCCGGTCGCCGCGTGGAAGTCGCGGACGGCCTCCAGCATCAGCAGGGTCACGGGCGGGGTGGCATTGACGGCGACCTTGCCGGTCGAGGTCTTGATGAAGTCGGCGCCGGCCAGCATGGCCAGCCAGGAGACCCGGCGGACGTTGTCGTACGTCTGGAGCTCGCCGGTCTCGAAGATGACCTTGAGGTGGGCGGCGCTGCCGTCGGGGCGGACGCACGCCTCCTTGACCTGTTTGATCTCCTCGAAGACCGACAGATAGCGGCCGGAGAGGAAGGCGCCCCGGTCGATCACCATGTCGATCTCGTCGGCGCCGGCCGCGACCGCGTCACGGGTGTCGGCCAGCTTCACCGGCAGCGCGGCGCGGCCGGCCGGGAAGGCGGTGGCGACGGACGCGACATGGACACCGGAGCCGCCGAGCGCCTCCTTGGCCGTCGCGACCATGTCGGGATAGACGCAGATCGCCGCGACCTTCGGGGCGGTGCGGTCGGTCGGGTCGGGGCTGATCCCCTTGGCGCAGAGTGCCCGGACCTTGCCGGGGGTGTCCGCGCCTTCGAGGGTCGTCAGGTCGATCATCGAGATGGCGAGATCGATGGCGTACGCCTTCGCCGTCGTCTTGATCGAGCGGGTGCCGAGGGTGGCGGCGCGGGCCTGCAGGCCGACCGCGTCGACCCCCGGGAGGCCGTGGAGGAAGCGGCGCAGCGCACCGTCGTCGGCGGTGACATCCGCCATTGACGCCAGACGCCCCGCGGCTTCCTTGCCGTATGCGGGAACAGTGATGGGCATGGTCACGAGGGGAGCATATCTACGCGCGTAGCAACATGTCATCCCCCTGAGTGCGGTCGGATCGCCCGCCGGCCGCCGCTCGGCGACGGCTCGCCACGGCCGCGGCGCGCCGCCCGAATGATGCCGTAACGCAATGTCCGGCATCCGGACGGTCAGGCAGAATCGGCGGCATGACGAGCCCGGAACAGTCCGCCCAGTCGCCGCAGCAGTACGCGGACCGCAGCTACCGCTCGCCCGCGGCGCTGGCCGCCGGTGTGCTGCTCCTCCTGCTGGGACTCTGGCTCGGCGGCGACGCGGTGCTGCGGGGCGACTCCCGGACCCGGCTGACGGCCCTGGCCGCGCTGTTGCTCGGGGTGCCGCTGGTCGTCGCCTTCACCGTGCGGCCGTTGGTGCGGGCGGGCGCGGACCGGCTGACGGTGCGTAATCCGTTCCGGACGATCACGCTGCCCTGGGGCGCCGTCGACGAACTGCGGGCCGGTTACTCCGCCGAGGTGTCGACCGGGGGCCGGAAGTACCAGCTGTGGGCGGTCCCGGTCTCGCTCCGGCAGCGCAAGAAGGTCGGCCGGCAGCCGGCCGACGGCATGCCCAGGAGCCGTTTCGGCCTGAACGCCGACGCCGGACCGGTGCCGCGCGCGATGGCGGACCAGACCCTCGACGAACTGCGCGCGGCCAAGGAGCGCGCCGCGCAGCGCGAGAGCGCACACGGGGAGCCGGTGGTGCGCTGGGCGTACCCGGTGATCGCGCCGATCGCTGTCGGGGCCCTCTGGCTGCTGGTGATGGTCGCCGTCTAGGGACTGCGCCGGCAGGCCCCGGCGGACACCGCTGGACGTCTCGCCGTGCGGCCGGCGGCCGGCGGCCGCACGGTCTACGGCGCCCCCGGGTACACCAGCGTCATGTACGCGCCCATGTAGGCCGAGGCCACGGCCGCGCCGCCCAGGGCCAGAGCGGCGGTCCGGGGCCGGGCGCGGGCGATGGCGAGCGCCGGCGGGACCAGCAGCGGGAAGCCGGGGAGCAGGAACCGGGCGCGGGGGAAGTAGACGCCGCCGCTGCCGAGTGCGATCGCCAGCAGGACGCCGCTGAAGACCAGCAGCGGCAGCGGCTGCCGGTCGGCGAGGCAGAGCAGGAAGAGCACCACGGACCCGATCAGCACCAGCGAGACGACCACGAGGAACAGCTGGGGCTGCGCCTGGTGGACGAGGAGCGAGCGCAGCGAGCGGAGGGTCCCGGCGCCGCCGTCCCAGGTGTTGTGCCACATCCTCTGGACCGCGAAGTAGCCGTCCGGGCGGCGCAGGCGCAGCCCCACCCAGCCGACGTACCCCAGCCAGCCGAGCGGGGCGAGGAGGGCGGCGACCAGGAGGCGGGCGACGCCCGGGGCGTCGTCGGGTCCTGGCGCACGCCCGCTGCGCCGGAGGGCGGCCAGGGCACACAGCGAGACGGCCGCGGCGATGGCGAGACCCGTGGGACGGGTGAGGCCCGCGAGCATGGAGAGCGTGCCGGCCCAGAGCCAGCGCCCGCTCAGCACGGCGTACAGCGTCCAGGCCGCCAGCGCCGTGAACAGCGACTCGGTGTAGCCCATCCACTGGACCAGGGCGACCGGTGTGGCCCCCCACAGGACGGCCAGTACGGTGCCCGCCCGGCGCCCCTGCAGCCGGTCCCCCACCGCGAAGATGCCCCAGGCCGCGATCAGCGAGCAGACCACGGCGACGGTCAGCCCGACGGTGGCGCGGGAGCCGGGCGTGACCGCGGCGGCGGCCTTGACGACCGTCGGGTAGAGGGGGAAGAACGCCAGGTTGTTGACGTCGAACACGTCGGGGCGCAGCACACGGGCGTAGCCGTGGTCGGCGATGTCCAGATACCAGCGCGAGTCCCACTGGGTGGCGAGCAGCGGCCACAGCCCGTGGTGCCGCAGATGCGCCCACTTCAGCAGGACCAGCGTGCCCAGCAGGCGGACGGCGGCATAGCCGAGCAGCGCGGGCGCGGCCCTGCGCAGCGCCGTGGCCGCCGTGGCCACCGGGCCGGTCGGGGCGCGCCACCGAAGCGGTGACCGCTTCGGCGGTGCCGGGGCGGCGGGCGGCGGGGGCGCGGTCGTGGGCACTGCGCACCTCCTGGAGGCGGGCCGGGCGACGTGGCCGGCGTCCGGGTTCCAGGGTTCCGCGGCACGGGCGCGGGTGCCGGGAGGACTCCGCCGGATGCAGTAAAAAGGGTCACCCGTGCGGGGCGCTCGGCCGCGCCCCGCACGGGTGACCCCGCCCGCTCGGCCGTCGGGTCAGATGCCCAGAGCCGTCGCGAGGTCCCCCTTCACCGCGTCCAGTACCGTCGCCGCCGTCCGACGCGCCGCCGGCAGCGCGTCCGCCGAGGCCACCGGGACCACGGCCTCCAGATAGCACTTGAGCTTCGGCTCGGTGCCGCTGGGCCGGACCACCACGCGGGCGCTCTCCACACCCGAGCCGGCCGCGCCGGACAGGTGGTAGCGCAGGCCGTCCGTCGGCGGCAGCGTCTCGGTGCCCTTGTCCAGGTCGTCGCAGCCGGTCACGGTCAGGCCCGCGAGGGACGCCGGGGGCTCGGCGCGCAGCCGGCGCATGGCACCGGCGATCAGCGACAGGTCCTCGACGCGGACCGAGAGCTGGTCGGTGGCGTGCAGGCCGAATTCCAGCGCGAGGTCGTCGAGCAGGTCGGCCAGGGTGCGGCCGGACCGCTTCAGCTCCGCGGCCAGCTCGGTGATCAGCAGGGCGGCGGTGATGCCGTCCTTGTCGCGTACGCCTTCCGGGTCGACGCAGTAGCCCAGCGCCTCCTCGAAGGCGTAGCGCAGCCCGTCCACCCGGGCCAGCCACTTGAAGCCGGTCAGCGTCTCCACGTACGGCAGGGAGGCGGCGGCGGCGATCCGGGACAACAGGGAGGAGGAGACGATGGTGGTCGCGAACGTGCCGGACGCCTGCTTGCTCACCAGGTGGGCGGCGAGCAGCGCGCCGACCTCGTCGCCGCGCAGCATCCGCCAGCCCTCGGCGGTGCCGGGGGCCGGGACGGCGACGGCGCAGCGGTCCGCGTCCGGGTCGTTGGCGATGACGATGTCGACGCTGCCGGGGGCACCGGCCCGGGCGGTGGCGAACGCGAGGTCCATCGCGCCGGGCTCCTCCGGGTTCGGGAAGGCGACGGTGGGGAAGTCCGGGTCCGGCTCGGCCTGTTCGGCGACGACGGTCGGGGCGGGGAAGCCGGCCCGCGCGAAGGCGGCGACGAGGGTGTCGCGTCCGACGCCGTGCAGCGGCGTGTAGACGACGCGCGTGTCCCGGGGGGAGCCGGGGGTCAGCACGGCGTCCGTACGCGCCAGATACGCCCCCAGGACCTCGTCGTCGAGGGTCTCCCAGCCGGCCTCGGGCCGGGGCACGTCCGCCAGCGCGTCGATCGCGTCGATCTCGGCGGCGATCTCACCGTCCGCGGGCGGCACGATCTGCGAGCCGTCGCCCAGGTAGACCTTGTAGCCGTTGTCGCGCGGCGGATTGTGGCTGGCGGTGACCTCGACTCCGGCGACCGCGCCCAGGTGCCGTATCGCGAAGGCCAGCACGGGCGTGGGCAGCGGGCGCGGCAGCAGCGCGGCCTTCAGGCCCGCGCCGACCATCACGGCGGCGGTGTCACGGGCGAAGTCGGCGCTCATGTGGCGGGCGTCGTAGCCGATGACGACCAGCCCGCCGCCGTCCCCCTTCGCCTTGAGGTACGCGGCGAGGCCGGCCGCCGCGCGGATGACCACCGAGCGGTTCATGCGCATCGGGCCGGCGCCCAGTTCGCCGCGCAGCCCGGCGGTGCCGAACTGCAGCGTGCCGGAGAACCGGGCGGTCAACTCGTCGGTGTCCCCGTCCGCGATGAGCGCGGCCAGCTCCTCCCGGGTCTGCGGGTCGGGGTCCTCGGCCAGCCATGCGTGGGCCCGGCTGATCAGCTCCGTGTGGTCGGTAGCCACGTGATGCTCCTGACGGTCAGGTCATTGCGGGTGGGCGGTGCGGCGCTCGGCGCGTCACGTTCTACCCGCTGCGCGGGTTCTTCGAGCCGCAGTACCGGCCAATGGCGCTGCGGGGGAGGGGCGGCGGGCCGCCACCGGGGCGGCCGGCGGGTGTCGGGCACCCGCCGGTCGGCCGCCGGGCGGCGGGTGGCTCAGAGCTTGCCGAGCACCTGGGCGAGCAGGCTGCCCATCGCGGTCGCGGAGTCGCGGCCCGCCTGCAGCACCTCTTCGTGGTTGAGCGGCTCGCCCGTCATGCCCGCTGCGAGGTTGGTCACCAGGGACAGGCCGAGCACCTCGGCGCCCGCCTCACGGGCGGCGATGGCCTCCAGGACCGTGGACATACCGACCAGGTCGGCGCCCAGGCTGCGGATCATCTTGATCTCGGCCGGGGTCTCGTAGTGCGGGCCGGGGAACTGGGCGTAGACGCCCTCCTCCAGGCTCGGGTCGACCTCCTTGCACAGCGCGCGCAGCCGCGGCGAGTACAGGTCCGTCAGGTCGACGAAGTTCGCGCCGACGATGGGGGAGGTGGCGGTGAGGTTGAGGTGGTCGCTGATGAGGACCGGCTGGCCGGGGCGCATGCCCTCGCGCAGACCGCCGCACCCGTTGGTGAGCACGATGGTCTTGCAGCCGGCCGCGGCGGCGGTACGGACGCCGTGCGCGACCGCGGCGACGCCGCGGCCCTCGTAGTAGTGCGTACGACCCAGGAAGACCAGCGCGCGCTTCTCGCCGACGCGGTACGAGCGGATCGTGCCGCCGTGGCCGGCCACGGCGGGCGGCGGGAAGCCGGGCAGCTCGGTGACCGGGAATTCGTGCTCGGGCGCGCCCAGGGCCTCGGCCGCCGGCGCCCAGCCGGAGCCCATGACCAGGGCGACGTCGTGGGTGTCGGCGCCGGTGAGCTCGCGCAGACGGGCGGCGGCGGAGTCGGCTGCGGCCTGCGGGTCGCGGGCGATGTCGGGAGTAACAGATGCGTTCACGCGGACGAGGGTAGCGGCTCATCCCCTACGCGCGTAGATGTCGCTGCCCACACGGCTGGGAACGCCTGCTTGTGTCATCGCACGAACCTGTGCCCCCGGGATGGCGCGGACCGGGGCGCGGCACCCGTACGGAGCACGCCCGCCGGCCACCGCTCCACGGGGCCCGGGGGTTCAACAGGGCCGCTTGCGCAGCTCCATCACATAGTCGTGCGGGGCTCCCGCCGACTCCGCCGCGTCCGCGATCTCGCCCAGATAGCGGGCCGACGGCAGGCCGCCCTCGTAGCCGTTGAGGACGTAGATCCAGGCCGGTTCGTCGCCGTCCAGCGTGTGCACCCGCACCCGCATCCGACGGTAGATGTCCAGGCCTACGCCCTCCCACCGGTCCATGGACTCCTCGTCCATCGGTGCGATGTCGTAGAGCGCGACGAAGATCTGCGAGCGCGGGGCCTCGACGATCGTCGCCAGGGAGCCCTCCCACCCCATCTGCTCGCCGCCGAAGGTGAGCCGCCAGCCGTTCAGCCAGCCGGTGCCGCGCAGCGGCGAGTGCGGTGCGCGGCGGGACATCAGCCGCGCGTCGAGGTTGCCGGCGTACGCGGCGTAGAGCGACATGGTTCCGAGGGTACGGGAGGTTTCCGGGTGGGCTCTTGATACCGGATTCCTACCGGAGATTCGCACAAAGCCGCTGGACGGAGCGGGCCCCACCGGCCGCGGCGCGCGTACACCGGCCCCCGGGGGGAGCGCCGCGCGCAGCGTGCGGGACAATGGAGTACGTGACTCGGATCGTGATCATCGGTGGCGGACCCGGCGGATACGAGGCGGCCCTGGTGGGCGCCTCTCTCGGCGCGGAGGTGACCGTCGTCGACTGCGACGGTCTGGGCGGGGCGTCGGTGCTCACCGACTGCGTCCCGTCGAAGACTCTGATCGCCACTGCCGAGGTGATGACCACCTTCGACTCCTCGTACGAGGAGCTGGGCATCATCGTCGAGGACGACACGCCGTACGTCGACCGGCCCGCGCGCGTCGTCGGCGTGGACCTCGGCAAGGTCAACCGGCGTGTCAAGCGCCTCGCGCTCGCCCAGTCGCATGACATCACCGCCTCCGTGACCCGCGCCGGCGGCCGGGTGATGCGCGGCCGCGGCCGCCTGGAGCCGGGCCAGTCGCCGGACGGCTCGCGCCGGGTGACGGTGACCGCCGCCGACGGCTCCGAGGAGACCCTCGTCGCCGACGCGGTGCTGATCGCCACCGGCGCGCACCCCCGCGAGATCCCGGACGCGCTGCCGGACGGCGAGCGGATCCTGAACTGGACGCAGGTCTACGACCTCACCGAGCTGCCCGAGGAACTCATCGTGGTCGGCTCCGGCGTCACCGGCGCCGAGTTCGCCGGCGCCTACCAGGCGCTCGGCTCCCGCGTCACCCTCGTCTCCTCCCGTGATCGCGTCCTGCCCGGCGAGGACCCGGATGCCGCGGCCGTCCTGGAGGACGTGTTCCGCCGCCGCGGCATGAACGTCATGGCCCGCTCGCGCGCCGCCGCCGTCAAGCGCGTCGGCGACCGCGTCGAGGTGACCCTGGCCGACGGCCGGACCATCTCCGGTTCGCACTGCCTGGTGGCCGTCGGCTCCATCCCCAACACCGCGGGCATCGGGCTGGAGGAGGCCGGCGTCAAGCTCAAGGACTCCGGCCACATCTGGACCGACAAGGTCTCGCGCACCAGCGCGCCCGGCGTCTACGCGGCCGGCGACTGCACCGGGGTCTTCGCGCTCGCCTCCGTCGCCGCCATGCAGGGCCGCATCGGGATGTACCACTTCCTGGGCGACGCGGTCACACCGCTCAACCTCAAGACCGTCTCCGCGAACGTCTTCACCGACCCGGAGATCGCCACCGTCGGCTACTCCCAGGCCGACGTCGACAACGGCCGGATCGACGCCCGGGTCGTCAAGCTGCCGCTGCTGCGCAACCCGCGCGCCAAGATGCAGGGCATCCGCGACGGCTTCGTCAAGCTCTTCTGCCGCCCCGGCACGGGCATCGTCGTCGGCGGCGTGGTCGTCTCCCCGCGCGCCAGCGAGCTGATCCACCCGATCTCCCTCGCGGTCGACAACAACCTGACCGTCGAGCAGATCGCCAGCGCGTTCACGGTCTATCCGTCGCTGTCCGGCTCCCTCGCGGAGGTCGCGCGTCAGCTGCACACCCGCAAGGCGGCGAACGAGTAGCAGGGCCTTCGGCCGCGACGGGCGCCGCCACCGGCCGGGCCCATCAACCGACCAGTGGTCAAACCGTATTCTGTGCACCCGGGTTCGGGCGGCGTCCGCCCTATACCACGACGTTCGGTGCGGCGTGCACAACTTCCGGTATTTGGTGCAACCTGCTGAAAACAGACGGTCGTTGGCGTTACTGTCAGTTTCGTGTTCGCTGCAGAACGTCGCCAACTGATCCTTGAAATGGTGCGCGCGAACGGAGCGGTGTCGCTCCGTGAGCTCGCCCGTGTCGTCCAGACCTCCGAAGTGACCGTACGGCGGGACGTGCGGGCGCTGGAGGCGGAAGGGCTGCTCGACCGCCGGCACGGCGGGGCGGTCCTGCCGGGAGGCTTCACCCGGGAGTCCGGCTTCCCGCAGAAATCCCATCTAGCGACCGCCGAGAAGACGGCCATCGCCGATCTCGCCGCGGGCTTCGTCGAAGAGGGCGAGGCCATCGTGGTCGGCGCCGGGACCACCACCCAGGAGCTGGCCCGCCGGCTCGCCCGGGTGCCCGGCCTGACCGTGGTCACCAACTCGCTGCTGGTCGCCCAGGCGCTGGCCCATGCCAACCGAGTCGAGGTCGTGATGACCGGAGGCACCCTGCGGGGTTCCAACTACGCACTGGTCGGCAGCGGCGCGGAGCAGTCCCTCCAGGGGCTGCGGGTGTCGCGCGCCTTCCTGTCGGGCAGCGGTCTGACCGCCGAGCGCGGGCTCTCCACCTCCAACATGCTCTCCGCCAGCGTCGACCGGGCGCTGGTGCAGGCCGCGGGGGAGGTGGTGGTGCTCGCCGACCACACCAAGCTCGGCTCCGACACGATGTTCCAGACGGTGCCCACGGACGTGATCACCCGGCTCGTCACGGACGAGCCACCGGGCCACGACGACCGCGCCGCCACCGAATTGCAGGCCCTGGCCGATCAGGGTGTGCAGATCGCCGTCGCGAGCGGGTCGGCACACGGCCAGGGCACGAACCAGCCCGGCGCGGAGGGCGCGGTCGGGGAGCGCAGAGCCGCCCGGCGGGATGTGCCGTTGCCCGGTCAGCGCCGCAACCTCGCACCCGGAGGCGCCGGTTCGCCGCTGCGTCCGGCCCCGTCCATGGCGGACGGACCGGGCGGTCGGGTCGCCGATCTCGCGCCACGGCGGCGCTGACGGCGTGCCGGGCGGGCCCGCCGTGGGCCCCTTCGGCGGTCAGGTGGGCAGGGCGGCGGGCCGCGGTCACCCGGCGGGCCGGGTGGGCCTCAGCGCTCCGCCTTGAGCCCGCTCAGGGTCAGCGTCAGCAGCCGGTCGGCCAGCTGCGGGTCGTCGGGGGATTCCTCGACGGCCAGCGCGATGCCGTTGGTCAGCTGCAGCAGATCGCTGATGTTGACATCGGGGCGTACGGCGCCGGCCTGCTGGGCGCGGCTCAGCAGTGCCTCGCCGGCCTCGCGCATCGGCACGCTGCACCGCGCCATCCCCGAGCTGTCGTCCGCCGACGCCGCCATCAGGGCGCGGGACAGTCCCCGGTAGGTGCTGGCGTGGGTGATGATCGCCCGCAGCCAGTCGACCAGGGCGTGACACGGCCGCGGCGCGTCGGCCAGCTCCTTCGCGTACGTCAGGAGCGCATCCACCTCGCTCTGGAAGACCGCGCCCATCAGGGCCGTCCGGTGCGGGAAGTGGCGGTAGAGGGTGCCGATACCGACGCCGGCGCGGCGCGCGATGTCCTCGAGTGAGGTGTCCGTGCCGTGCTCGGTGAAGGCGGTGCGGGCCTCCGTCAGCAGCCGCTCGTAGTTGCGACGCGCATCCGCCCGCATGGGGCGTACCGCGTGCGCCGCCGTGGCAGCCTGCGCCGTCGAGCCCTTCGCCGCGGCCCGCGCCCCCGCCGTCTCGGTCTCCATCGCCGTCCTCCCTCAACCCGGCCGGTCCCGGCCCGGTGGGTCCAGGATGCCATTGCGCACGCGGATGACCTCTCCGGCCGGAGTACGGGGGCGGTGACCGCCCGCCGGACCTCCGCCACCCGCCGCCCCGGTGGCCGGACGGCAGACACGGCGTGAACCGCCGGCATCCCTCCGGCGTCGCGTGCCCGAACACCTCGCCCGCCTGGCAACGCCACCGCCTCGCCGCCCGTCAAACCTGGCGCAACGACGTCTTCCGGGGTCTTCCGGGAGTCGTGGGACGACGTCCTGGAATGTCCGTCGTGGGGTCAGGTGGCGACGGCACGGCAGGCGGGAACTGAGGAAGAACGTCATGGGGCTGACCAGCCGGTCGCTGTTGTACGTCATGGCCGCGGTCGCCGTGGTCGGTGTGGGGCTCACCGTCCGGCTGTGGCCGCGCTTCGCCGGGCGCGGGCCACGGGCGCTGCTGGGGCGGCTCGGGTCCGTCGTGGCGACGCAGCTGACCATCGTGGCCACCCTCGGGCTCGCGGTGAACGCCGAATTCGAGTTCTACGCCTCCTGGCACGAGCTGCTCGGCCTGTACGACGACGCGCCCGCCGCGGTCGGCAGATGGGGCGACGGCGGGACGGCCGGGCCCGTCGGGGATCCGTCGAAGGGGCTCGTCCAGGCATCCGGTCCGGACGGGCTGGACAAGGTGCACGGCCTGCCCAAGGGCCGGCCGGACCTGGTCGGCAAGGTGGAGTCGGTGCGGGTGGTGGGCAAGCGGACCCGGGTCGTGGACGGTGCGTACGTGTATCTCCCGCCGCAGTACTTCCAACCGCAGTACGCCCGGCAGCGGTTCCCCGTCGTCGTCGCACTCAGCGGCTACCCGGGTGGCAACTTCCTGCTGGGGCAGCATCTGCGGCTGCCCCAGACGGCCGGACGGCTGATCCGTACGGGCCGGATGCAGCCGACCGTGATCGTGATGATGCGGCCCACGATCGCGCCGCCGCGCGACACCCAGTGCGTGGACGTACCCGGCGGCCCGCAGGCCGAGACGTTCTTCGCCCGCGATGTGCCGGACGCGCTGAAGTCGCACTACCGCGTCGGCCGCGACCCGGGAGGCTGGGGAGTGCTCGGCTACTCCTCGGGCGGCAGCTGCGCGCTCCAGCTGACCCTGCGACATCCCCGTACGTACACCTCGGCGGCCGCCCTCTCGCCCGACTACCGGGCCGCCAACGACCCCACCACCGGCGATCTCTTCGGGGACGGCAAGGATCGCGTCCGGCGGCGTCAGGAGCACGATCTGATGTGGCGGCTGCGGCATCTGCCCGCTCCGCCGGTGAACGTCCTGGTGGGCACCAGCCGCACGGGCGAGAAGAACTACCCGGCGGCCAGGGCTTTCCTGGACGCGGTCCGGGCGCCGATGACGGCGGACTCCCTCGTGCTCGACCACGGCAGCCACAACTTCGCCACCTGGCGGCGCGAGCTGCCCGCCGCCCTCCGGTGGATGAGCGGCTCGCTGACGTTCCCGGAGGACGTGGTCGGCGCCTCCTGACGGTGGGTCCGGCGCGGCCCCGCCCACCGGCCCCGGACACGGGGAGGGGCTCCCGGCACTTCACGTGCCGAGAGCCCCTCACCGGTGAGGTGGTGCCGCGTCAGTCCTTGATCTCGCAGATCACGGCGCCGGCGGTGAGGGCGGCGCCGACCTCGGCGGTCAGGCCCTTGATGGTGCCGGAGCGGTGGGCGTTCAGCGGCTGTTCCATCTTCATGGCCTCCAGGACCACGACGAGTTCGCCCTCGGCGACCTGCTGGCCCTCCTCGACGGCGACCTTGACGATGGTGCCCTGCATGGGGGAGGCGAGGGCGTCGCCGGAGGCGGCGCTGCCGGACTTCTTGGCGGCCTTGCGCTTGGGCTTGGCGCCACCGGCGACGGCGGCGCGGGCCAGCGGCATCCCCAGCGAGGACGGGAGGGACACTTCGAGGCGCTTGCCGCCGACCTCGACGACGACCGTCTCGCGGCTGTCCGATTCGGCTTCGTCGGCGCCGGGCGCGACGAAGGCGGGGATGTCGTTGCGGAACTCGGTTTCGATCCAGCGGGTGTGGATGGTGAACGGGTCCTTGGAGCCGGCGAGTTCGGGGCCGAACGCCGGGTCCTTGACGACGGTGCGGTGGAAGGGGATGGCGGTGGCCATGCCTTCGACGGTGAACTCGTCCAGGGCGCGGGCGGCGCGCTGCAGGGCCTGCTCGCGGGTGGCGCCGGTGACGATCAGCTTGGCGAGGAGGGAGTCCCAGGCGGGGCCGATGACCGAACCGGACTCCACGCCCGCGTCGAGGCGGACGCCGGGGCCGGCGGGGGCGTCGAAGCGGGTGACGGTGCCGGGTGCGGGCAGGAAGCCGCGGCCGGGGTCCTCGCCGTTGATGCGGAACTCGAAGGAGTGGCCGCGCACCGCCGGGTCGTCGTAGCCGAGTTCCTCGCCGTCGGCGATGCGGAACATCTCGCGGACCAGGTCGAGGCCGGTGACCTCTTCGGTGACCGGGTGTTCGACCTGGAGGCGGGTGTTGACCTCGAGGAAGGAGATGGTGCCGTCCTGGCCGACGAGGAACTCGCAGGTGCCGGCGCCCTCGTAGCCGGCTTCCTTGAGGATGGCCTTGGAGGCGCGGTAGAGCTCGGCGTTCTGCTCGTCGGAGAGGAACGGCGCGGGGGCCTCCTCCACCAGCTTCTGGTGGCGGCGCTGGAGGGAGCAGTCGCGGGTGGAGACGACGACGACGTTGCCGTGCTTGTCGGCCAGGCACTGGGTCTCGACGTGACGGGGGCGGTCGAGGTAGCGCTCGACGAAGCACTCGCCGCGGCCGAAGGCGGCGACGGCCTCGCGGACGGCGGAGTCGTAGAGCTCGGGGACCTCGTCGAGGGTGCGGGCGACCTTGAGGCCGCGGCCGCCACCGCCGAAGGCGGCCTTGATGGCGATGGGCAGGCCGTGCTCCTCGGCGAAGGCGACGACCTCCTCGGAGCCGGAGACCGGGTCGGGCGTGCCGGCGACCAGGGGCGCGCCGGCACGCTGGGCGATGTGGCGGGCGGCGACCTTGTCGCCGAGGTCGCGGATGGCGTGCGGGGGCGGGCCGATCCAGGTCAGGCCGGCGTCGAGGACGGCCTGGGCGAACTCGGCGTTCTCGGAGAGGAAGCCGTAGCCGGGGTGGACGGCGTCCGCGCCGGAGTCGGCGGCGGCGGCCAGCACCTTGGCGATGTCCAGGTAGCTGGTGGCAGGTGTGTCACCGCCCAGGGCGTATGCCTCGTCTGCCGCACGGACATGCAGGGCGTCGCGGTCCGGGTCGGCGTAGACGGCTACGCTCCCGATCCCGGCGTCCCGGCAGGCACGGGCAACCCGAACGGCGATCTCGCCACGGTTCGCGATGAGCACCTTGCGCACGATGGGTCCTTCCTTGGCGCTTCGCCGCAACTAATTAACGTCGCGAGTTTAGGGACTGGCGACACCGCGTGCCGAGCCGTATCCGGTGGTGACCTTGCCCACACGGAGCGTGCCGGGGGTGCCAGTGAGGGGCTTGAGTTCCCTGTTGGTCCAGGGTAGGCCCGGAATCCGCGGCTCGGGGCCAAGCCCCGATGTGGCCTAGGTCTCTGGCCGTTGCCGTTCGGCGGGTCGTCAATTCTTTGTGGAGTCCCTACGAATGGGCGAAGGAAACTTTGCGCTTCGCTCCCGCGGCCGCGAGCGCCTTCCCGTATCGCCCGCACCCTGGCCGTGCAGACCCCTTGCCCCAGCTATTACCCATTAGTAGCGTGCGCGATGTCTTCGGTACGCGCGGTAACAGCGGTACCGACCATGGCGTGGCGTAGGCGGAAGAGGGTGGGCGGGGTGGTGGCACGCAGACCGGTGGCTCTGGTGGCGGCGGTGGTGCTGGTCCTGGAGGCGCTCGGCATCGTCCTGCTCAACTGGATCCTGAGCATCGTCGTCGACCACCAGCAGATGTCCCTCGCCGGCCTGAAGCCCGGCGCGATGTCCGTCGGCGCATGGGCCGCCGGCGCTCTCTTCGGCCTCTATCTCCTCCTGTGCGCCGCCGTCATGGCGGGCATCGGGCTGCGCGACCGCGCACCCGGCGGCTTCGCCCGCATCCTCCTCATCACCTGCGCGGTGGTGCACGGGCTGATCGGTGCGTTCGCCGTGGGGCTGGTGGGCTGGCCGGCGTTCGCCGGGATGATGCTCGTCCTCGCCCTGATCGTGCTGACGCTGGTCGCGTACGGCGAGCCGCGGGCCGGGGCGGCTGGCGGCGAAGCCGGCAGCGAGGGCACCGGCGCGGCCCCCACCTCGGCCTGACCGTCGGCGGGCTCTCCGGCCCGCCGAAGACCCTGCCGAGGAGCCCGCCGAGGAGCCCGCCGGGGACGCCGGGCGGAAGGGCGGGTCCAAGGAGCGGCCGCAGCCGCCCGTAGGCCAGCCGCGGCCGTCTCCCCGCCTCTGGGTAGGCTCTGGTGGCCAGATCATCGGCGGGGGGATGCCGCGCATGGATGCGCCGGATACGGGAGTTGGGCAGAGCGGAGCCGGGCGCCGGATAGGGCCGTACACGGTGCTCGGCGGCCTCGACGGCGACGACGGCACCGGTGCGCCCGGCCGAATACCCCTGCCCGAGCGGCGCTTCGTCGCCCGCGGCGCGGACGGCGCGGCCACGGTACTGATCAGCGTCCCGCTGCCGGGCGCCGACCCCGGCCGCTTCATGGCGGAGGCCGAAACCTCCCGCTATCTGCTCGGCCCCTGGTCGTCCCCGGCCACCGAACTCGCCGCCCCGGGCACGGAGCCCTGGCACGCCCGCCCGTATCTGCCCGCGCTGCCGCTCCCCGCCGCCCTCGCCCGGCACGGCGGCCCGCTGCCCGAACGCACCGTCAGAGCCATCGGCGCCGCCCTGGTGGAGACGCTCATGGTCGGGCACGGGCAGAACCTCACCCATGCGGGCGTCTCGCCCGCCGCCGTGCTGCTGGCGGCCGACGGCCCCCGGCTCACCTGCTTCGGCGCGGTCCGGGCCGCCGCCGGGGACGGCGCCCCGCGGTCCGGTCTGCCGGGCCTGGAGTCGGGCAGCCTCCCCCCGGAACAGGCCGCCGGCGACCGGCCGGACCCGCCCGGCGACGTCTACGCGCTCGGCGCGACCCTCGCCTACGCCGCCACCGGACACACCGTCCCCGAGCGCGACGAGCTCCCGGCCGCGCTGCGGGACGTCGTCACCGGCTGCCTCGCCCGGGACCCGGCCGCCCGCCCCCGTCCGGCCGCGCTGCTGGACGCGTTCGCCCCGCTGCCGGACGACGCGCCGGGGGATGCGCCCGCCCCCGTGCAGGGCCGTTCCCACGCCTGCCTCACCCCCGGCTGGCTGCCCGGCCGGGTGGTCGCGTCCCTGGCCCGCCAGTCGGCCGGATTCCTCGCCGCGGACCTTCCGGCCCCGGCCGCCGAACGGCAGGACTGACGCGCGTATGCCGCTTCCGCTCACCCACGACGACCCGCACGACCTCGGCCCCTTCCGCCTCGTCGCCCGCCTGGGCAGCGGCGGCATGGGCACCGTCTACCTGGCCCGTTCGGCGGGTGGCCGGACCGTCGCGCTCAAGACGATGCACGCCCGGATCGCCTCGGAGGCCACCTTCCGCACCCGGTTCCGGCTGGAGTCCGACGCGGCGCGGGTGATCGGCGGCCGCTACGGCGCGCAGGTCGTCGCCGCCGATCCGCTCGCCGCAACCCCCTGGTTGGCCACCGCATACGTGCTCGGCCCGCCGCTCGACGACGCGGTGGAGCAGACCGGCCCGCTGCCCGAGGCGTCCGTACGAGCCCTGGGGGCGGCGCTGTGCGAGGCGCTCGGTCGGTTGCACCGCTCCGACGTGGTGCACCGCGACCTCAAGCCGTCCAACATCATGATCACCGCGTACGGGCCGAAGGTCATCGACTTCGGCATCGCCCGCGCCGCCGGCGCCGAGCGCCTCACCCACACCGGCAGCGCGGTCGGCACCCCGGCCTTCATGTCCCCGGAGCAGGCGGCGGGCGAGGAACACACCCCGGCGGGCGACGTGTTCGCGCTCGCCGGCGTCCTGGTCTTCGCCGCCACCGGCCACGGCCCCTTCGGTGACGGCCGCCCCGCCGACCTCCTCTACCGGGTCCGCTACAGCGCCCCGGACCTCACCGGTGTTCCCGCCGCCCTCGTGCCGGCCCTCACCCACGCGCTGGCCAGGAACCCGGCCGAGCGCCCCGGCATCGAGGAACTGCTGGCCCGGCTCCACGACGGGAGCGGGCAGTTCGCCGACCACCTGCCCGACGGGGTGCTGGCGATGATCGGGGCGCGGGCGAGCGAGGTCTGGCGGGTGACGCCCCGGCGGTTGCCCGCCCCGTCCGACGAGCCGGCGGCGTCGGAGCAGGCCCCGGTGGCCACCGGCCCGTCCCGGCGCGGGCTGCTGGTGGCGGGGGCCGGCTCCGCGCTGGGCCTGGCCGGGATCGGGGCCGGCGCCCGGGCCTGGCTCGGGCCGCAGGACCCGTCGCCCACGCCGCCCGCGTACCGCGAGCCGAAGCCCGGCCCCAGCGTCGGCGCGCCGCCCAGGAGGAAGCTCGACTCGCTCTGGCAGATCCAGCTCGGCGGCAACGACGAGGGCGAGTCGCCCGCCGTCCCACTGGTCGTCGACGGCGTGGTCATCCTGGCGCCCGGCATGAAGACGTACGGCATCGACGGCAGGAGCGGCGCGGTCGACTGGTCGTCGACGGCGGCGGACATCTGGCACCTCGCGTCCGACGGCAGGCGCGCCTACCGGATCGTGAACTTCCGTCACCCCTCGCGCAGCACGTACGCCGTCGCCCCCCTCGACACCGCCACCGGGAAGACCGGCAGGCCCGAGACCGACCTGACGGACTCCCGCGGCCGACTCCTCGCCGTCCAGCTGCTCGGCGTGTCCGGCGGCACCGCCTACCTGGCGGTGTGCCAGCGCGACACGGTCAAGAGGTACGAACGCGAGATGCCCTGGAACGTCACCGCCGTGGACCTCGCCACCGGCCGGAAGCGCTGGTACGAGCCGGTGCCCTTCCACCCGACGGACTCCGACGACCTGCACTTCCTCACCGCGACGGTCGCCGGCGGCCGGCTGGTGGCCCTCCAGCGGATGAACGACGGCACCGTCCGGATCGTGGCCCGCGACACCCGCACCGGGAAGGTGGCCTGGGACCGGCCGCTGGCCGGCGCGAAGCCGGAGGCGGTGACGTACCCGCTGACGGCCGACGGCAAGCACCTCTACCTGGGCGTCGGCCGGCTGCGGGCGCTGCGGCTCGGCGACGGGAAGCAGGTGTGGGAGGCGGCCGGTACGTACGGCCCGCCGGCCCTCAAGGACGGTGTGCTCTACGTGGTGCAGGAGGGCACCGGCCTGGCCGCGGTCACGGCGTCCGGCGGCGAGCGTCGGTGGAACCAGCGGGACGCCCACGGCGCGCGGACGGCCCTCACCGCCCTCCCGGTCATCGGCTCCCGCTACGCCTACACGCACAGTCGAAAGGACGGTGTGCTGCGCGCCGTCGGCCTCACGTCGCACACCACCGCCAAGCAGTACCGCACCACCGGGAACCGCTTCGTCGCCGATGAGCACAACAAGGTGATCATCGCCTCGGACGCGCACTTCCTGGCCGCCTTCCCCCTCCAGTGACCACCCCGGAACCCCGCCCCCACACCTCCCCGGCAGAAAGCCCCTCCCATGGACCCTCTCGGCACCGGTGACCCGCTCCGCCTCGGCCCCTACCGCCTGCTCGGTGTGCTCGGCGAGGGCGGTATGGGCAAGGTCTACGCCGGACTCGACGGCGCCGGGAGCGTCGCCGCGATCAAGGTGCTGCGGCCGGAGCTCACCCATGAGCGGCAGCTCGCCCAGCGCTTCGTCCGCGAGGCCCTCGCGGCGCAGGCGGTGCGCGGCAAGGGCGTGGCCAACGTCCTGGGCGCGCAGACCGAGGGCGGGCGGCCGTGGATCGCCACCGAGTTCCTGGCCGGGCCGACCCTCGATCAGGCCGTCGAGTCCCACGGGCCGTTCGACGAGCCGGCGGTACGCGCCCTCGCTGCATCCCTCGCCCGCACCCTGACGGACATCCACGCCACCGGGCTGATCCACCGCGACCTCAAGCCGCCGAACATCGTCCTGACCTCCGACGGCCCGCGCGTCATCGACTTCGGCATCGCCCGCCCCGAACACGGCCTCACCCTCACCGCCACCGGGCAGGTCCCGGTCACCCCCGGCTACGGCGCCCCCGAACAGGCCCTGGGCCACCGCGTCGCCGCCCCCGCGGACGTCTTCTCGCTGGGCGCGGTCCTGGTGTACGCGGCGACCGGCCACCGAGCCTTCGACGCCACCCACATCGCCGCCCTCCAGTACAAGGTCGTCCACGACGAGCCGGACCTCACGGCCGTCCCCGACGCGCTCCACCCGCTGATCGCGCGGCTCCTCGCCAAGGACCCGGCCGCCCGACCCACCCCCGCCGCCATCGCGGCCGCCTTCGCGCCGCCCCGGGGGGCCGAACGGGCCTGGCGGCGCGGCAGCGTGGCAGAGGAGATCAAACAGCGCGAGAGCGCCGTCCACGCGCTGATCGGGCCCATGCCGCCCGACGCCGGCCGCCCCGTCACCCGGCGCCGGCTGGTGACCGGCCTGGCGGCGGGCGGCGCGCTCCTGGCGGCGGGTGGCGGGGCGGTGGCCTGGTGGCCGCGCTCGCAGCCGCCCCGGAAGCCGGACCTCTTCGCCTTCCCGCCGGCCGCCCGGACGCCCGCGGCGCACGTACTGAACGCGGACGACGGCGACTACATCACCGGCGGGTCGCCCAAGAAGCTCTGGGGGCCGGTCGAGACGGTCGCCGACGACTCACCGGCGCCGCTGCCGGTGCGGGACGTGTTGGTCTTCGGTGCCTCGGGCGGCGGCATCGCGGCGGTCAACGTCGTGGACGGCAAACGCCGTTGGGCGGCCCGTGAGGTCAGTGCGCCCAGCCGCTTCCTCTCCCTCTCGGACCGGCTGATCGCCGCCGCCGACGCCAAGGGCACCCTGCGGACCTTCGTCGCCTCCACCGGGGAGCCCCGCTGGACCGCCGACGCCGACGTGCGGGCCCTGCTGGCCGCCGACGACGACGCCGTCTACGTGCTGACGAAGGACCGCAGGCTGCGCGCGGTCGGCCGCTCCGACGCCAGGATCCGCTGGACGACCAAGCCCGGCGACGGCTTCCGCGGCAAGATGGCGCCGCCGGGTGTCACGGCCGACCGCCGGCTCGTCCTGTCCACCGACGAGGGCGACGTCCTGGCCTTCGACACGGCCGACGGCCGCCAGGTGTGGGACCTGAGGAAGCAGGGGGACGGCCTGCTCCGACCCGCCGTCCACGGCACCACGGTCTACCTCAACGGCTCGTCCCTCACGGCCCGCCGAATCGGGGACGGCAAGGAGCTGTGGACGGTCGAGGAGAAGGACTCCGCGGGACGCCGGGACCGCTGGGGCCCGGCGGTCGCCTACGACGACGGCAGCGTCTACGCCGTCCACGGCTCCTGGCCCAGGAAGATGAAGGCCGCCGACGGCAGCGAGCTCTGGGACGGCCCCGGGGGGTCCTCCGTCGGCCTGCCGGTGCTCGTCCAGGGACGGGGCGCCTGGACCGTCGACGGGTACGTCCTCAGCGAGGTCAACACCGTCGACACGGCGACCGGCCGCACCGTCTGGTCGTACGAGCTCCCCGACAATGACCGCAAGTGGCTGGTGGCCGACGGCAACCGCGTGTTCGTCATGAACGGCGGGTCCCTGTACGCCCTTCCGGTGTTCTGAGCCCCGTCCGCGCCCCGGGGACGCGTCACGCGCCACCGGGGAACCGCCGCGGCCCGACTCACCGGCCCGGTACGGGTGCCTCCTCGCGCAGTACCCGCACGAACGCCCGCATCCAGTCCGGCTGGTCGTTCCAGGCGCGCGCCGAGACGACCTTGCCGTCGACGACCGCGGAACCGTCGACGAAGATCCCTCCGGCCATCTCCACATCCGGTGCGCAGGCGGGGTAGGCGGAGGTCCGGCGGCCCTTGAGGACGCCCAACGGGGCGAGGGCGACGGCCGCGTGGCAGATGTGCGCGACGGGCTTGTCGGCGTCGAAGAAGTGCGTCACCACGCGCGCGAAGTCGGGGTCGTTGCGCAGGTATTCGGGCGCCCGCCCGCCCGGCAGCACCAGGGCGGCATACCCGGCCGGATCGACCTCGGACAGCGCCAGGTCGGAGGGCCAGGAGTGGCCCGGCTTCTCGGTGTAGGTGTCGAAGCCGTCCACGAAGTCGTGCGTGACGAAGTGCAACTTCTTGCGGGACGGCGCCGCGACATGGGTCTCGTAGCCCTCCTCCAGCATCCGCTGGTAGGGGTAGAAGAACTCCAGGTCCTCGGTGGCGTCGCCGGCGATGATCAGAATCTTGGGCACGGGACGTACTCCTCGCGGTGAGATCCGGGTGATGCGGAACCCACCATGCGGCGCGCCCGCGTCCGTCCGGAATGCGACAGGCCGGGGGAGGGGGCACCACGGGCCGATTCCGGCCACTGCGGCGAGCCTGCGCCGTCGTCGCCGCTCACCCCGCCGACGTCGGTGCGGGGGCGTTCGGCGGGCTGCCCTCCTCGACGACGAAGGCGTCGCCCACCGCCAGCTTGCCCGTCCGCAGTACGGAGTACAGCGACCCGAAGGCCACCCCGCCCTGGGGCGCCCGCCGGTACGAGGCGAGCATGCGCAGCGGCTCGGGTCCGGCCTTGGTGCCCTTCTCCTGGTCGACCAGGGTCACGGCGCAGCGGATGCACGGCTTGGCGAATCCCAGCTCGGCGTCGCCGGCCCGGACCCGCCGCGCGTGGTCCTCCTGGTGCGGCGCGTCCCAGCCGTCGACCACGATGTTCGGCCGGAAACGGGTCATCGGCAGCGCGGGAGCGCCCGCCGCGGCGTAGCGGGCGTTGAGGTCGTCGAGGGTGGCCCGGGACAGGATGTGCAGGGCGCAGCTGTCGGCGTATCCGGAGGGGCCGGGGTGCAGCCCGGCCGCCACCCGGTCGTGTTCCGGCGGTACCCGGACCAGCCGACGGGGCGCGCCGAGCACCCGGGACAGCCACCGGGCGGCCTCCTCGCCCTGGTCGATGCCCTGGTAGGGCGCCCCGAACAGGTCGACCGGGGTGCGCGCCGAGTCGATGTCCACCGGGAGGCGGACGGGGTCGACTCCCGCTGTCCGTAAGGTGAGTTCGGTCCCCTCGGCGCCGACCTCGGGGCGTATCAGCGCCAGCTGCGGGTCCCTTCGCTGCGTGCGGTAGCCACCTCCCTCGTCGACCACCATGAAGCTCCGGTCGTACGGCAGCCCGGCGGGCGTGAGCTCGGCCTCGGTCAGCGGGATCCCGGCGCATCCTTTGACGGGATAGGTGAGGAGATCTGAGATGGTCGCCATGCGGTCAGCTTGCGCCACGCGGGCCGCCCGGCGGGGGTGAATGACGCCGTCCGCTCTCCGTTCAGGTCCACAGGTCGGTGATGGCCACGTCCAGGTCGGCGAGCAGGCGGCGCAGCAGCGGCAGGGAGAGGCCGATGACGTTGCCCGGGTCGCCGTCGATGCCGTCGATGAACGGGGCCGAGCGGCCGTCGAGGGTGAAGGCGCCCGCCACGAAGAGCGGCTCGCCGCTTGCGACATAGGCGGCGATCTCGGTGTCGGTGGGCTCGCCGAAGCGGACGGTGGTGGCGGCGGTGGCGGAGACGTGGCTGCCGGTCGCGGTGTCGACGACGCAGTGGCCGGTCTGCAGGACGCCGGAGCGGCCGCGCATGGACTTCCAGCGGGCGGTGGCGTCCTCTGCGTCGGTGGGCTTGCCGAGGGCGCGGCCGTCCAGCTCCAGGACCGAGTCGCAGCCGATGACCAGCGCGCCCGCCGCCTCCGGGCGGCCGGCGACCGCGGCGGCCTTCGCCTCGGCCAGGACGCGGGCCAGCTCGCCGGGGGTGGCGGCGGTGAGCGCGTCCTCGTCGACGCCGCTGACGATCACCTCGGGCGCCAGCCCCGCCTGCTGGAGCAGGCCCAGCCGGGCGGGGGACTGGGAGGCCAGGACGAGGCGGCGGGCGCCGGGATCGGGCTGTGGCTGGTGCGCTGAGGTCATGTCCGCCATGGTACGGAGCCCGCCGCGGGCGGTGGGCCGCGCTACTTGCCGAGCACGGCTTCCATGACCGCCTTCGCGATCGGCCCGCCCAGCTTGCCGCCGGCGATCTGCTCGCGGGGGATGTCCATGTCCTTGGGGTCGACGAACACGGCCACCGCGACCGGCGAGCTGCCGTCGCTCTGCTTGGCGTACGAGACGAACCAGGCGTAGGGGCGCTCGTCGTTGACGTTCGCGCCGTGCTGGGCGGTGCCGGTCTTGCCGCCGACGGTGACGCCGTCGATCGCCGCCTTGTCGGCGGTGCCGTCCGAGACGGTGTACTCCATCATCTCCTGGACCTTCCGCGCGGTGTCCTCGGAGACCGCCTGCGGGTCCTTCGGGTGCAGCGGCGCCGGCTCGGTCTTCTCCAGGGTGGACAGGTCGGGCCCCTGCACCTTGTCGACCAGGTACGGCTTCATCACCTTGCCGTTGTTGGCGATCCCCGCGACGACCATGGCCATCTGGAGCGGGGTGCTGGTCAGACTGCCCTGGCCCATGCCGGTCAGCGCGGTCTGCGGCTGGTCCAGCTTCTCGGGGTAGCCGCTGACGGCGGAGCGGATCGGGGTGAACTGCTGCTTGTTGAAGCCGAACTTCTCGGCCGTCTCGCGCATCTTGTCCGTCCCCAGCTTGTGGGCCGCGTCCAGGAAGACGTTGTTGCACGACCACTGCATGCCGGTCTTCATCGAGGCCTTGTCGCAGGGCGCGCCGGCCACGTCGTTGCCGACCTGGGTGTGGGTCTGGGGGAGCGTGTACGGGGCGGGGGCGCCGGAGGAGGCGTCGATGTCGGTGACCGTGCCGTGTTCCAGGGCCGCCGCCGCCGTGAGGATCTTGAAGGTCGAGCCGGGCGGGTAGATCTCGCGCAGCGCCCGGTTGTTCATCGGCTTGCTCTTGTCGGCGTCGAGCGCCAGGTACTTCTTCCCCTCCGCGAGGGACAGGCCGGCGAAGGAGGCGGGGTCGTAGGACGGTGTGGCGGCCAGGGCGAGGACCTTGCCGCTGCGCGGGTCGAGGGCGACCACGGCGCCCCGTGCGTGCAGGTCGGTGAGCCCCTTGTACGCGGCCTTCTGCGCCTTCTCGTCGATGGTGGTGATGACGTCGCCGCCGCGCGGTTTCTCGCCGGTCAGAATGCCCTTCGCGCGGTTCAGGAAGAGCTGGTCGTCCTTGCCGCTGAGCACGTCCTTGTAGACGCCTTCGAGCATGCTCGTGCCCTGCGCCTGCGAGGCGTACCCGGTGATCGGCGCGTACATCGGCCCGTCCTTGTACGTCCGCTTGTACTTGAAGTCGCCGTCGGTGGCCACGGAACCGGTGACGGGTTTGCCGCCGACGATGATGTTGCCGCGCGGGTAGGAGAACGCCTCGATCTTGACCCGACGGTTGTACTGGTCGTTGGCGAGCTCGTCGCCCTGGACGAACTGCACCCACGTCACGCGGACCAGCAGGGCGAGGACCAGCACCCCGCAGAAGACGGCTATGCGCCGCAACGGTCTGTTCATCGCTTCCCCACTGCCCGGGGGCACGCCGGTGGTACGCGCCCGAATTGCACTCTTCGGGTACAGAGATGCGCCGGAGGCGGGTGTGGTTGCGTGGCGCGACGGGCCGCGGCGCGGCGGGACTACCCCCAGGCGAGGAGAAACATCAGGCCCACGGCGGCCACGGCGAGCACGATGCCCATCCGGCGGAGCTTGTTCTGCACGTCGCGCAGCTCCTCGGGCGGCTCATCGGGCGGGTCGGACCACAGCATGGGACCGATCCTGCGCCCGTCCGGGCCGTGGCGCCTGAGTACGCGTACTCAGGCGCCACGGCCCGAAGGACTAGTCCGTGCACACTGCACCGATCTACCGGGAAGATGCGCAGGAACCGTGACGCATCGCACATCCGCCGCGAGGGGCTCAGTGCGGCCAGTAAGTGGTGCGCCAGGCACGCGGACCCGGGTGCGGCACCCGGGAGCGGGCCGGGACGGTGGACGCGGGGTCCGACCACTCCGTCCCGCGCGCCGGCCCCTCGGGGGCGGCGGCAGCGGCGGCCGCCGCCCGGACCTGCACCACCGCCAGTGCGGCGGCCAGTTCCTCCGGCGTGGGGTTGCCCCGTACGACCTTGATCATCGTGGACCGACCTCCTAGAGCGGGATGTTGCCGTGCTTCTTCGGCGGCAGCGCCTCACGCTTGTTGCGCAGCGTGCGCAGCCCGCGGACGATGTGGCGGCGGGTCTCGGACGGCATGATCACCGCGTCGACATAGCCGCGCTCGGCCGCGACGTACGGGTTCAGCAGGGCGCCTTCGTACTCCTGGATCAGCTCCTGGCGGCGGGTGTCCTGCGCGGCCGGGTCCTCGATCGCGGCGAGGGTGCGGCGGTGCAGGATGTTGACCGCGCCCTGCGCGCCCATGACGGCGATCTGCGCGGTCGGCCAGGCGAGGTTGAGGTCCGCACCCAGGTGCTTGGAGCCCATGACGTCGTACGCGCCGCCGAACGCCTTGCGGGTGATGACGGTGATCAGCGGGACCGTCGCCTCGGCGTAGGCGTAGATCAGCTTGGCGCCGCGGCGGATGATGCCGTCGTACTCCTGGTCGGTGCCCGGCAGGAAGCCGGGGACGTCCACGAAAGTGATCACCGGGATGTTGTAGGCGTCGCAGGTGCGCACGAAGCGGGCACCCTTCTCCGACGCGTCGATGTTGAGGCAGCCGGCGAACTGCATCGGCTGGTTGGCGACGATGCCGACCGAATGGCCCTCGACGCGGCCGAAGCCGGTGATGATGTTCGGCGCGAACAGGGCCTGGGTCTCCAGGAACTCGTGGTCGTCCAGGACGTGCTCGATCGCGGTGTGCATGTCGTACGGCTGGTTGGCCGAGTCCGGGATCAGGACGTCCAGCTCGCGGTCGGTGTCCGAGGTCTCGAGGTCCGCCTCCTCGGGGAAGGCGGGCGGCTCGGAGAGGTTGTTGGACGGCAGGTAGGACAGCAGCCCCTTGACGTAGTCGATGGCGTCCTTCTCGTCGCCCGCCATGTGGTGCGCCACGCCGGAGGTGGTGTTGTGCGTACGGGCGCCGCCCAGCTCCTCGAAGCCGACGTCCTCACCGGTGACCGTCTTGATGACGTCGGGGCCGGTGATGAACATGTGCGAGGTCTGGTCGACCATGACCGTGAAGTCGGTGATGGCGGGGGAGTAGACCGCGCCGCCGGCGCACGGACCGACGATCAGCGAGATCTGCGGGACCACGCCGGAGGCGTGCACGTTGCGGCGGAAGATCTCGGCGAACAGGCCGAGCGCGGCGACGCCCTCCTGGATCCGGGCCCCGCCGCCGTCGTTGATGCCGACGACCGGGCAGCCGTTCTTCAGCGCGAAGTCCATCACCTTGACGATCTTCTCGCCGTAGACCTCGCCCAGCGACCCGCCGAAGATCGTGAAGTCCTGGGAGTAGACGCAGACCGGACGGCCGTCGACGGTGCCGTAGCCGGTGACGACACCGTCGCCGTACGGGCGGTTCTTCTCGATCCCGAAATTGGTCGAACGGTGCCGGGCGAACTCGTCGAGCTCGACGAACGAGCCCTCGTCCAGAAGCAGATCGATGCGCTCACGCGCCGTCAGCTTCCCCTTCGCGTGCTGCTTCTCCACCGCACGGGCGGAACCGGCATGCGTGGCCTCTTCGACCCGCCGCTGGAGATCCGCCAGTTTGCCCGCGGTGGTGTGGATGTTTGCTTCCGGCTCGGACATCGGGATGCGGCTCCTGCTCGTCCTGGACTGGTGCTCGTACTGAGGGTGGTACGGGTTTGGCTACCGCCTCGTAGCGTATCGGCGGGACTGCTCTGCGGCACTGCGTCGTTGACCACACCTAGGCTGGCCCCATGACGCCTCAACCACCGGGAAACCAGGACAAAGACGCAGGCCGCTGGTCCGATCTGGAGCGCCCGCCGTTGAGCGGGCCCGCCCTGCGCCGGGCCCTGCTGCGCCCCGGGTCGCTGTGGACCTCACTCGACGTGGTCGACTCCACCGGGTCCACCAACACCGACCTCGCCGCCCGCGCGGCCAAGGGAGAGGTGACCGAGGGCGCCGTCCTCGTCGCCGAGGAGCAGTCGGCGGGCCGCGGACGGCTGGACCGCCGCTGGTCGGCGCCGCCGCGCTCCGGGCTCTTCTTCTCCGTCTACCTCACCCCCACCGCCCCCACGGCCCGCTGGGGCTGGCTGCCGCTGCTGACCGGCGTGGCCACCGCCGCGGCCCTCGCCCGCACCGCCGGCGTCGACACCACCCTGAAGTGGCCGAACGACCTCCTGGTGACGGTGGACGGCGCCGAGCGCAAGACCGGCGGCATCCTCGCCGAACGCGCCGGGGACGGCGTCGTCATCGGCATCGGACTGAACGTCTCCCTCCGGGCCGACGAGCTGCCGGTGCCCACCGCGGGCTCACTCGCGTTGGCGGGCGCGCCCGGCACCGACCGGGACCCGCTGCTGCGCGCCGTGCTGCGCTCGCTGGAGGAGTGGTACGGCAAGTGGCAGGACGCCGTCGGCGACCCCGCGGCCAGCCGCCTCCAGGAGGCCTACGCGGCCGGGTGCGCCACCCTCGGGCGCTCGGTGCGCGCCGAACTGCCCGGCGATGCCGAGCTGCTCGGCGAGGCGGTGGCCATCGACGGCGACGGGCGGCTGGTCCTGGCGACCGAGGACGGGGTGCAGCAGCCGGTGGCGGCGGGCGACATCGTGCATCTGCGGGCAACCGGAGGAGACGACTCCGGAAAGCCGGCGTGAGGCGCCGCCCACCCCCGCCGAGCGGCCCCGACGCCCCGTCCGCCACCCCCGGCACGCCGAGGTGAAACCGCCTCTTCCATGGTCAGCGGCACCATGTGAGAGTGAGCCAGAGCACACCTGCCGTATCGTTGGGGCGGTCCGCCGTGGAGCGGGCCATGGGCGAGAAGTGATCGGAAGGGCAGTGCGCAGGGACCGGACAGGGAGCAGGCGGTGACCGCCGACGACTCGGGCGCCGCCCCGACGAACGACGAGGACACCGGCCCGGACGACGAGGCAGCCGCTTCGCCCGACGGGCCCCTCGCCATTCGCCTCGAACAACTCATCCTCGGCGCCGACCGCCGCTACACGCCGTTCCAGGCGGCTCGCAGCGCCGGCGTATCGATGGACCTCGCGGCCCGCTTCTGGCGCGCCATGGGGTTCGCCGACATCGGCCAGGTCAAGGCGTTGACCGAGGCCGATGTGCTGGCGCTGCGGCGCCTGGCCGGTCTGGTCGAGGCGGGCCTGCTGAGCGAGGCGATGGCCGTCCAGGTCGCCCGTTCCACCGGCCAGACCACCGCGCGCCTCGCCGACTGGCAGATCGACTCCTTCCTGGAGGGGTTGACCGAGCCGCAGGACACCGGCCTGACGCGTACGGAGATCACGTATCCGCTGGTCGAGCTGCTCCTCCCCGAGCTGGAGGAGTTCCTCGTCTATGTCTGGCGCCGCCAGCTCGCCGCGGCCACCGGCCGGGTCGTCCGGGCGCAGGACGACGCGGAGATGGTCGACCGCCGCCTGGCCGTCGGCTTCGCGGACCTGGTGGGCTTCACCCGGCTGACCCGCCGGCTGGAGGAGGAGGAACTGGGCGAGCTGGTGGAGGCTTTCGAGACCACCTGCTCCGACCTGGTGGCCGCGCACGGCGGCCGACTGATCAAGACGCTCGGCGACGAGGTGCTCTTCGCGGCCGACGACGCGGGCATCGCGGCCGAGATCGGGCTGCGGCTGATCGAGACGATGACCCATGACGAGACGATGCCGGAGCTGCGGGTCGGCATCGCGTTCGGCACGGTCACGACCCGGATGGGCGATGTCTTCGGCACGACCGTGAATCTGGCCAGCAGGCTCACCTCGATAGCGCCCAAGGACACCGTGCTGGTGGACGAGGCGTTCGCGGAGGAGCTGGGGCGCACCGGCGAGGCGCCGGTCTCCGAGGCGGATGCGGCGGCCGCCGAGAAGGCCGCCGAGGAGGGCACGGGCGAGGCGCCGCCGTCCTACCGCTTCGCGCTGCAGCCGATGTGGCAGCGGCCGGTGCGGGGGCTGGGCGTCATCGAGCCCTGGCTGCTGAGCCGGCGGGGCTGAGCCCCCGCCCGCCGCCCCCCTCCTGTGCACCGGCCCGGGCACCTGAAATGATCCCGCCAGATCAGTTCGGGTCAACGGTCGTTAACCGGGAGGGCTGTATGCAGCGGTTCGGTGCAGAGGGTTGGGTCGGGGTCGAGCGGCACGGCTTCGTGGCGGAGCTCGTCATGGACCGTCCCAAGGCCATGAACGCGGTCTCGACGGCGATGGCCGACAGCCTGGCGCAGGCGTGCGCCGAGCTGGCCGCCGACCGCACGGTACGGGCGGTGGTCCTCACCTCCACCCACGAGCGGGCGTTCTGCGTGGGCGCCGACCTCAAGGAGCGCAACTCCTTCACGGACGCGGACCTGATGCGGCAGCGGCCGCACACCCGGGCCGCCTACACGGGGGTCCTGGAACTGCCGGTGCCCACCGTCGCCGCCGTGCACGGCTTCGCGCTGGGCGGCGGGTTCGAGCTGGCGCTGGCCTGCGATCTGATCGTCGCGGACGGCAGCGCGGTGGTCGGGCTGCCGGAGGTGTCGGTGGGCGTCATTCCCGGTGGCGGCGGTACGCAGCTGCTGCCGCGCCGGGTGGGGGCAGCCCGGGCGGCGGAGCTGGTGTTCACCGCGCGCCGGGTGCCGGCCGCCGAGGCCGCCGGGATGGGGCTGGTCGACCAGCTCGTCGCGGACGGTCAGGACCGGACGGAGGCGCTGGCGCTGGCGGCCCGGATCGCGCGTAACTCACCGGTCGGGCTGCGCGCCGCCAAGAAGGCCATGCGGCTGGGGCACGGCCTGGACCTGCGGGCGGGCCTGGAGGTGGAGGACGGCGCCTGGCGCAGTGTGGCCTTCTCCGGGGATCGGGCGGAGGGCGTGGCGGCGTTCAACGAGAAGCGGGAGCCGGACTGGCCGGGGGAGTGAGCCGGCGCCGCCCCTCGGCCACCGAGCGCCACCGAGTGCGACCACCGGCGGCTCCTGCTCCGGCGCGCCCCGACGCGGGGTGCGCCGCTCGGTGCAACACGGCCCGTGAGGGGCGAATAGGGTTAAACATTCCTACGCTGTAGTACAGGGTGTGCTCACGGTAACGGAATGTGAGGATCCGGTGACGCGCGAGGCCGACGGCGATGTGAGGCTGCGGGCAGTGGTGGAACTGGCGCAGGCGATGGCGGCCGCGCACACGCCCCGCGAGTCGGCACGCGCCGCCGCTCTGGGTGCGCGCGAGGCCCTCGGTGGCTCGTTCGCGGCGATCTCGCAGTGGGAGCGCGAGCTCGGCAAGCTGCGCGTCCTGGTCAACGTGGGGGAACTCGGCGCGGAGGAGCGGGAGTTCCCCGAGGACGAGTGGTATCCGGTGCACGAGTTCCCGGAGATCGCCGACTCCCTGCACGAGCGGTGGGCCGGCGGCGAGCCCCACGCCTGGGTGGAGACCGCCGAAGGGCCGTACGCGGAGGGCCGGCGCGACGCGGGCCCCTACAACCATCAGCGGGTGGCCGCGCTCCGCCGGCGCGGCCGCTCCTGCTGCGTGGTCGCCCCGATCGTGCTGCACGGGCGGGCGTGGGGCGAGCTGTATGTCGCGCGGCGCCTGGGGGAGCCGCTCTTCGTCCGCGCGGACGCCGACTTCGCGACCGTGCTCGCTGCCGTGACGGCCGCCGGGATCGCCCAGACCGAGCGCCTCGCGGAGGCCCGGCGGCTCGCCTTCACCGACGCGTTGACCGGCCTCGCCAACCGTCGTGCCGTGGACCTGCGCCTGGACGAGGCGCTGGCGCGGCACCGCCGGGACGGCTCGGTGGTCAGCCTGGTGGTGTGCGACCTGAACGGCCTGAAGGCGGTGAACGACTCGCGCGGCCACGCGGTGGGGGACCGGCTGCTGGAACGATTCGGCTCGGTGCTCTCGCTGTGCGGCGCGATACTGCCCGGCGCCCTGGCGGCCCGGCTCGGCGGCGACGAGTTCTGCCTGCTGTCGGTCGGCCCCTCGTCCGACGAGGTGGTCAAGGTGGCGGGCGAACTCTGCGCACGGGCCGGGGAGTTGGATCTCGGCGACGGGGTCGCGGTCGGTGTCGCCTCGACCGGCGACCGGATCGGACCGGTGCGCACCGCCCGCCGACTCTTCCGGCTCGCGGATGCCGCGCAGTACCGCGCCAAGGCGGACCTGTCGGGTGAGCCGGTGGTCGCCGGTCGGCACGGCGGCCCCGACGACCCGGTCGTCCGGCTCGCGGACTCTCCCGAGTCGCCGCAGGGGCCGGAGCGGCGGCGGTTCCGGCGGTGAGGAGTGAGGGTCACCCCCGTCCGTTCCGGTCACGCTGCGTAGGGGGTGGGCGGGTAAGGGGTCACCACCGAATCCGGTGGTGACATCCGGCGATTCAGTCTCTAGGGTGCCTGAATATGGATATGCACACTGTGGTGCTGGGGACGTCCGGCACGACCGCACAGGACGTCATCGCCGTGGCCCGCGGCACGGCCCGGATCGAGCTGCCCGAGGAGACGCTCGCGGCCGTCGCGGCCTCCCGCGCCTTCATCGACGACCTCGCCGCCAAGCCCGAGCCGGTCTACGGCGTCTCCACGGGCTTCGGCGCCCTCGCCGTCCGCCACATCAGCCCTGAGCTGCGCGCCCAGCTCCAGCGCAACATCGTCCGCTCGCACGCCGCCGGGATGGGGCCCCGGGTCGAGCGCGAGGTCGTCCGTGCGCTGATGTTCCTGCGCCTGAAGACCCTGGCCTCGGGCCGGACGGGCGTGCGCCCGCTGGTCGTCGAGACGATGACCGCCCTGCTCAACGCCGGTATCACCCCCGTCGTCCACGAGTACGGCTCGCTGGGCTGCTCCGGCGACCTCGCCCCGCTCTCGCACTGTGCGCTGACGCTGCTGGGCGAGGGGGACGCCGAGGGCCCGGACGGCGTCGTGCGGCCCGCCGCCGAACTGCTGGCGGCCCACGGCATCGCGCCCGTCGAGCTGCGCGAGAAGGAGGGCCTGGCCCTCCTCAACGGCACCGACGGCATGCTCGGCATGCTCGTGATGGCCTGCGCCGACCTCGCCCGGCTCTTCACCTCCGCGGACATCACGGCCGCCCTCTCCCTGGAAGCGCTGCTCGGGACCGACAAGGTCCTCGCGCCCGAGCTGCACGCCATCCGCCCGCACCCCGGCCAGGCCGCCTCGGCAGCCAACATGCTCAAGGTCCTGGCCGGTTCGGGCTTCACCGGCCACCACCAGGACGACGCACCGCGCGTCCAGGACGCCTACTCCATCCGCTGCGCCCCGCAGGTCGCCGGCGCGGGCCGGGACACCCTCGACCACGCCCGGCTGGTCGCCGACCGCGAGCTGGCCGCCGCCGTCGACAACCCCGTCGTCCTCCCCGACGGCCGGGTCGAGTCCAACGGCAACTTCCACGGCGCCCCGGTCGCCTACGTCCTGGACTTCCTGGCCATCGCCGCCGCCGACCTCGGCTCCATCGCGGAGCGCCGTACCGACCGGCTGCTGGACAAGAACCGCTCGCACGGCCTGCCCGCCTTCCTGGCCGGCGACCCGGGTGTCGACTCCGGCCTGATGATCGCCCAGTACACGCAGGCCGCGCTGGTCAGCGAGCTGAAGCGGCTGGCCGCACCGGCCTCCGTGGACTCCATCCCGTCGTCCGCCATGCAGGAGGACCACGTCTCGATGGGCTGGTCGGCGGCGCGCAAGCTGCGGACCTCGATCGACAACCTGACCCGGGTCGTCGCCGTCGAGCTCTACGCCGCCACCCGCGCCATAGAGATGCGCGACGGGCTGACGGCGGCCCCCGCCACCCTCGCCGTGCTGGACGCCGTGCGTGCGGCGGGCATCGAGGGGCCGGGCGAGGACCGGTTCCTGGCGCCCGACCTGGCGGGCGCCTACGCGTTCGTGCGGGCCGGGAAGCTGGTCGAGGCCGCGGAGTCGGTCACCGGGGAGCTGGCCTGACGGTGCGTCGGACGGAGTAGCTCACCAGGCCGGCGCCGAGGGCGAGGCAGGCGGCGCCGCCGATCACGTACGGCGTGGACTCGGGGGAGCCGGTGGCGGCGAGCAGTTGCTGCGGGGTGCCGGCCTCCCCGGTGACGGTGGCCGCCGCACCGGCGTCGGCCACCGCTCCGTGGCGGGGTGCCGCGGCCGTCCGCGGGTCGACCGGGGCCGCTCCGCCGCCGGCGTTCGCATTCGCGGACGGCACGAACCACAGGGCGAGCAGCACCGAACCCGCGACAGTGGCGGTCAGCAACGGTCGTCGTGCGGTCACCGCGCGATCCTCCTTGTGGGTCAGGCGAATTGGCCGATGAGCGCAGATGTTAGTGACCGCCGCGGGTCGCGGGGAAGTCCGGACGCGGACGTGCTTACCCTCCGTCCCATGAGCAATGGTGAGACATCACGTTTTGTACGCCTTCATGTCGAACTGGTCATGGAGATCACCGACGCCGGCCGGCTGACCGGCGCCGCCCTCGACCACATCGGCGGCGACCCGTCCCTCCCCGATGACCAGCGCCAGCAGGCCCTGGACACGGTCCGTGAGGACCCGGCCGAGGCGCTGGCCCACCTCGTCGACCCGTTCGACCTCGTCACGGCCGTGCCGGGCACCGAGCTCGCGCACGCCTCCTGGAGCAGTGAGGAGATGACCGACTACGACCCGGACGCGGAGTGGGACGCGGCCGACTGGGATCTCGCGGACGACCGGGCCGGCAGGTCCTGACGGGCGCCCCGCCCGCGCCCCGGACCCCCGCTCGTTCCCGCCGGTGTAACCGACCTCATATTCATCACGGCCCCCGTATGTCACCTTTGGTACGGGGGCCGCCTACATGGGCCGGTGCGTCGGATTTGCCGCGGTTCGAGTGGGCTACCCCACAGTTTTCGCAGGTGTGGAACACGGTCAAAGGGCGCATACGTTCCCAAGGTGTCGGCCGGAATGCCTGCGCCCTGTCATCGACAACGCAACCGATCACCGCACTGATCGACTCATCGACTCGGGAGTTCTGGGGTCCAGTAGTAATGGAGATACGTGTGACAACGGACAGTAATCGCTGCAAGGGCGTCATAGCCGGCGCCGCACTGCTCGGAGGTGTCCTCACCCTCTCGGCGTGCGGCGGTGGCGACGGCGGCAGCGGCAGCGGCAGTCACGCCGCGCCCAGCCCCAAGCCCAAGCACGAGAACTCCCAGCAGGTCGACGCCGCGGCCGCCAAGGACGCCTCCCAGGCCAAGATCCACATCAAGCCCGCGGACGGCGTGACCGATGCCGGCGTCAACAGCGACGCCAAGGTGCAGGTCGCGGACGGCAAGCTCACCGACGTCACGATGACCTCCGCGGCCACCGGCGAGACCGTCGCCGGCACGACGTCCGCCGACGGCTCCTCCTGGAAGCCCGACACGGCGCTGGCCCGTTCCACGACGTACAAGGTCACCGCCCACGCCACGGACTCCAAGGGCCGCAAGGCGGTGGAGAACTCCTCCTTCACCACCGTCTCCCCCGGGAACAGCTTCATCGGCACCTTCACCCCCGAGGACGGCTCGACCGTCGGCGTCGGCATGCCGGTGTCGATCAACTTCGACAAGCCGGTGGTGAACAAGAAGCGCGTCGAGTCCGCGATCAAGGTCGCGTCCAGCAGCAACCAGCGGGTCGTCGGCCACTGGTTCAACAGCAAGCGGCTGGACTTCCGCCCCCAGGAGTACTGGAAGGCGAACTCCAAGGTCACCATGAAGCTCGGCCTGGACGACGTCGAGGCGGCGCCGGGCGTCAAGGGCATCCAGAACAAGACCGTCAGCTTCAACGTCGGCCACTCGCAGGTCAGCACCATCGACGCCAAGGCGCACGAGATGACCGTGGTCCGCGACGGCCGGACGATCCGCACCATCCCGATCTCCTCGGGCAGCGCGGACCACCCGACCTACAACGGCAAGATGGTCGTCTCGGAGAGGTTCAAGCAGACCCGGATGGACGGCTCCACCGTCGGCTTCGCCAAGAAGGGCGGCAAGGGCGAGTACGACATCCCCGACGTCCCGCACGCCATGCGCCTGTCGGCATCCGGCACCTTCATCCACGGCAACTACTGGGGCAAGGGCATCTTCGGCCACGCCAACACCAGCCACGGCTGCATCGGCCTGGAGGACGCCCGGGGCGCCGACGACCCGACGACCGACGGTGCGTGGTTCTTCCAGCACTCGCAGCTCGGTGACGTCGTCGAGGTGACCCACTCCGGGGACCGGACCATCCAGCCCGACAACGGCCTCAACGGCTGGAACATGGACTGGTCCCAGTGGGTCGCGGGCAGCGCCCTGCAGTAGCCCGCATCCGAACGGACCGGTGTCCACGCTGAGCGCCACGGCTGAGCGGACCGGAGTCCGCACCTGAGCCGACCGACGCCCGGGGTGCCGAAAGACGGCGCGCCGGGCGTCGCCGCTGCGTACGGAGCGCCGCAGACACACGGGCATCGACCCGACGGGAACGGCGCCCCCCGACGCGTGCGCCGCCGCACCCGCCCGCGCCCCCGACTGTCCCCCCGTCCGTACCCTGACCAGGTGACTGAGCACGGCAGAAGCGGAAACGACGGGCGCACCGGACGTCCCGGGCGCGCGGCACCGGAGGCCGACGAGCTGGTGGGGAGCGTGCTGGGCCGGGTCCGGTACGCGGCGGACGGGGCGGCGGCCGAGGACGCCGTCGAGGCGGGGGCCTCGATGCTGGCCGCGGCGGAGGCCGGCTGGGAGGCGGTCAGCGCGGCGGTCGTCGCGGCCGCCGCGAACGGGGTCGCGCAGTGCTGGACGGGCGGCTGGCACCCCGCCGACCTGGAGCGGTACCTGCGACGCGAGGCGTCCGGCACCGCACCGGTGGCGCTGGCGGTGGACGCCATGGCGGCCGAGGCGGCCCGGGCCCCCACGGCCCGGACGCCGCGCGGCGCCCGCTGGACCGAGCAGCTGCGGCAGCTCGGCGCCGACGTCTGGTGGGAGTCCGACCGCGGCTACCTCGACGCGCTGGCCGGACGCCGCCGTACATCCCGCTTCGAGACCGCCTACGAGGTCCTGACCGCCCTGCGGGCCCTCGCCAGGGTGCCGCGCATCACCCCGCTGCCGTCCCCGGCCGCGACGCCCCCCGCCAAGGCCCGGGGCGCCGCCGCCTCCCGTGCCCTCGGCCGCGTCCGGGGCCTGCTCGCCAAGGCCGAGGCGACGAACTTCGCGGAGGAGGCGGAGGCGCTCTCGGCCAAGGCCCAGGAGCTGATGGCCCGGCACAGCATCGACGAGGCGCTCCTGGACAGCGCGGCCGGCTCCCCGGGCGCGCCGGCCGGCGGCCCCTCGGCGGTCCGCATCGGCATCGAGGGACCGTACGAACAGGCCAAGGCCCTGCTCCTGGACGCCGTCGCGACCGCCAACCGCTGCCAGGCCGTCTGGGCCGCCGAACTCGGCTTCTCCACCCTCGTCGGCTTCGAACCCGACCTGGAGGCCGCCGAGTTGCTCTACACCTCGCTGCTGCTCCAGGCCACCGCCACGATGCACCGCGCGGCGAACGCCCTCCCCCGAACTCACAAGGAGCAGGGCGGTGCCCCCGGCGCCCGGGGCCGCTCGCGCCGTACCCGGGACTTCCGCCAGACCTTCCTCGTCGCCTACGCGGACCGTATCCGGGGCCGCCTGACCGAGGCCGCTGCCGCCGCGACCGCGGCCGCCACCGCCGATTCCCCCGACACCGCCCCCGCCCTCCTCCCGGTCCTCGCCGCCCGCGAACTGGCCGTCGAGGAAACCACCGGCGCCCTCTTCCCGGACACCGCCCCGGTCCGGCTGCGCGGCATACACGACGTGGACGGCTGGCACCAGGGCAGGGCGGCGGCCGACCGGGCACGGCTGGGGGACGGGTGAGCCGGGGTCCGGACGCGCCCGGGAGCGGCCGAGTACGAAGGCGGACGGCGGCCGCGCCACGGTGCCGTGGCGGGGGCCGCCTCCCCCACGGCTGCCCCGCAGGCTGAACGGAAGCCGCCGGGCGTGCGTACGGATATCGACGGTGCAGAACTCCCGAGTCCGCTCCGCCGTGTCACCATCGGGCCTCGCACGGAAGGATCTTCGGGTGTCGCACAGCACGAGCTCTGGCCGGCTGCCACAGGAGGAGCGGAACTCCGCGACCGAGGTCCTGCCGCCGGGCCGCCCCCCGGAACACGCGCCGGACGCCGCGCGAGCGGCAACGGAACCGGACACCGCCGCGAGCGGAGGAGCGGCCACCGACCCCGCCACGGCCACCGACCCGGCCACAGGCACCGCCACGGCCACAGGCGCCGGCCCCGCCGCCACGGACTCCCTCTCCGCCGCCGCCGGGGCGGGTGCCGGCCGGCGGGAGCGGCATCCGGTCGCGGTGCGCGCGGGGGCGTGGACGACCACCGTCCTGGCCGGTGCGCTGGTGCTCGTCACCCTCCTGCTGCCGAACGATCCCGCCCGCCTGACACCCGCCGAGTTCCTCCGCGTCCCGGTGGAGGGAATTGCCGGCGCCGCCCTGCTGCTGCTCCTGCCGCAGAAGGTACGGCGGGCGGCCGCGGCCCTCGCCGGGGTCGCTCTCGCTCTGCTGGCCGTCCTGGATCTCCTCGACATCGGCTTCGACGAGGTGCTCGGCCGAGGGTTCAACGTCGTCTTCGACTGGGTCCTGCTCGGCGACGGTGCCTCGTTCCTCCAGGACTCGATAGGCCGGGCGGGCGCGATCGGAGTCGAGATCGGGGCCGTGGTCCTGGTGCTCGCCCTGCTCGTCCTCACGGCGCTGGCGGTCGTCCGGCTCAGCAACCTCATGGCCCGCCACGGCGCCACCGCCGCCGGCGCCACCCTCGTCCTCGGGACCGTCTGGGTCCTCTCCGCGGCGCTCGGCCTGCGGATCGCCGGCACGCCGGTCGCCGCCCGCAGCACCTCCGACCTCGTCCAGGCCCGGATGGACGGTGTGAGCGCGACCCTGAAGGACGAGCGGGCGTTCGCCGAGGAAGCCGCGACCGACCCGTACCACGGCGTCCCGGGAAGCCGGCTGCTGACCGGACTGCGCGGCAAGGACGTCATCTTCACCTTCATAGAGAGCTACGGCCGCAGCGCGATCCAGGACCCGCTGACGGCACCGGGGGTCGACGCGGTGCTCGCGAAGGGGACCGAGCGCCTCCGCGCGGCCGGCTACTCCGCCCGCAGCGGCTGGCTCACCTCGGCGACGTACGGCGGCAGCAGCTGGCTGGGCCACTCCACCTTCCTGTCCGGCCTGTGGATCGACAACCAGCAGCGCTACCGCACCGTCACCGCGGGCGACCACCTGTCGCTCACCAAGGCGTTCCGCCGCACCGGCGCCTGGCGGACCGTCGGCATCATGCCCGGCGTCACCAAGAGCTGGCCGGAGGCCACGTTCTACGGACTCGACCACGTCTACGACTCCAGGGAACTCGGCTACCGGGGACCCAAGTTCAGCTGGTCGACCATGCCCGACCAGTACAGCCTCGCCGCCTTCGAGCGCCTGGAGCACGGCAGACCGCACGACAAGCCGCTGATGTCCGAGATCATCCTGACCTCCAGCCACAATCCCTGGGCGCCCCTCCCCAGGACGATCGACTGGAACAGGGTCGGCGACGGCTCCGTCTACCGCTCCATCGAGAAGGCCGGCAAGAACCCCGTGGACGTCTGGCAGCAGACCGACCGGGTGCGCACCGAGTACGGCAAGTCCGTCCAGTACTCCCTCAACACCCTCATCTCGTACGTCGAGAAGTACGGCGACAAGAACACCGTGCTGGTCTTCCTCGGCGACCACCAGCCCGTCGCGAAGGTCTCCGGCGACCACGCCGGCCGGGACGTACCGGTCACGCTCGTCGCCCACGACCCCGCCGTCCTGAAGCGGATCTCGGGCTGGCACTGGACCCCCGGCCTGAACCCCGGCCGCACGGGACCGGTCTGGCGGATGGACGCCTTCCGCGACCGCTTCCTGAAGGCCTACGGCCCGCACCCCGACTCCGCGGCCCCCTCGCCCGCCCGGTAGCCGCGAACGGCCCGCCACCGTGCCGAACCACCGGACGCCCCCGGGTGGTTCGGCACGGCGGCGGTGCGGGCGCAGCGGCCTCGCCCGCATCCCGCCCGCAGCCGCCCGCTCAGACACACTCCGGTACGCGGGGTTCACCGCGGAACACCTGCGCGGTGTGCCACGTGATGTACGCGGGGGCGACCCGGGCACTGCCCTGCTGTGGCCCGACGAGGTCCCGGCCGGTGAGGCCGAGCACCTGCTCACGCACCGCCCGGCCCCGGCCGACGAACTCCCGGGACACCGTGATCCGCCGGCCGGAATCCAGGCCCAGCACCCCCCTGTCGAACAGCTTGTGGTGCAGCGAGCACAGGCACAGGCAGTTGGCGAGGTCGTCCGGCCCGCGGAAGGCCCACCACCGGACATGGGCGGCCTCCAGCCCGACCGGCACCCCGCCGATCGAACCGTCGAAGCCGCAGAAGGCGCACCGGTACTCGTACGCGATCAGCACACGCCTGCGCAGCTCGGCCGCGCGCCGGCGTCCCGGTCCCGGTGCGGAGGCGAGGCGTGCGCCGTCCCCCGCCTCCGCATCGAGCCCGACGGCAGCGGCGATGTCCGGGTGGATCGACGGCGGGAAGTGCCGCTCCAGCAGCAGCTGCGCCAACCGACCGAGCAGCGCCGGATCGTCGGCGAGCGCGCCCCGCAGCCCCGCCGCCAACTGCCCCCGCGCCCCGCTCTCCCGCAGCACCCGCACGCCCGATCCCGGGCTGCCGGTACCGCTGTCGGTGCGCACCTCCCACACACCGTCACTGACGAGATGGTGGAACGGATAAGAGGGCGACGTCCGGTGCGTGGGGCCGTAGTCCTGCAGCAGCTCGCTCAGATCGTGCTCGATCTCCGAATAGTGCATCGGCTGCTGGGGACACCGCTGGAACCGTCCCAACGCATAGAGCATCAGGAGCGGTTTGTGCGGTGCCCGCGCCCCGTTCTGCGCCCACTGCCGCAGGTTCCCCACCCGTTCCATCCAGTCCATGACAGGTGACTGTAGGGCGGGGAGCGGGGAGCGGGGAGCGCGGCACGCGTACGGGTGCTGTGCGGGACGGCGGCCTCAACCCCACCAAGCCGAAGCGGCCCACCGGACGAGCCCGCGAGCCGTCACGACGAGGACGGCTCAGCACTCTTGTGGTGGCGCGCCTTCTCGACGACATCGCGGATCTCGTCGGTGACGAGCTGCGGCTGGTTGTTGTGGATGTTGTGGTCACTCCTCGTCCTCGTGATGTGCAGCGCGCCGGCGTACTGCCGCGCGAGATCTCGCTGCGAGGCGAGCTGCGCCCGCCAGAAGACCTGGGGGTAGTCCGCCGGCGCCCGGTCCGGCAGGCGCGCGCGAAAGGCGTCGGCGTCGAACCTGTCTCCCGACAGCACGACCACCGGGACCTTCGGTGCCCGAGGAGCGGCACGTACCTGCCGGAAGACGGTCGCGGGATCTTGCCTCTCGACATCCTTCCACTGCGCGACGCGCTTCTTGTCGTCGTTGCGGATGAGCGCAAGGAAGACGTCGAACTCCGCGGGTGTGAGCCGCGATTGCAGGAATTCCGACTCACCGTCGACGAGAACGAGGCCGGACACCTCACGCGGGTACTCGCCGGCGAAGACTCGGACGAGCGGCCCGCCCGCGGACCATCCCACGAGCACATAGGGGCCGGGTACCTTCGCCGCCTTCAACAGCGTGTGCAGGTCCGCGACGTCACCACGGGGTGTGGTGGGTTGGGCCACCGCCGTCGAGGCGGTGGGCTTTCCGCCCTCCCGTGCCGTTCCCGGGCGGTCGTAGGAACAGACTCTGGTGAACTTCCCCACCCCGGGATAGACGGCGGAACCGCTGGGCCGCGTCGTGCCGGCGGAGTCGGTCACCTGACTCCACGTATCGGCGGCGGCAACCAGCCCCGGTACGAGGACGACCGTCGGAGACCCACTGCCGCGGCACTCCAGGGACATCTTGCGACCATGACCGACATCGACCAACCGCGTGGACGGTGTCGTCGTATCAGGGCCGGCAGGTGCCGAGAGCGCGGAATGCGTGGCGGACGCGCTGCACGCCGCGGTGAGCAGTACAGATCCGACCAGAACGCCGACCCGCCGAAGAAACCCACTTCGCGCCCCGCGACCGCCCCGCCGGATAGTGCTGGGTCGACTCATCTCACTCCGTCGTGATCCTTCGTCGGTCCTTCATGAACGGGATCCCGTTCCCCGCATCCGGCGTTCCCCGCATCCGGCGACACCCGTCATGCGGGGGAGCCGGCATCGCCGCTGCCGGGCGAGGAACGACGACACCGCTGGGAACGTATGCGATCTGCCGGCCACCGCCAACGACGTGCCCCTCGGCGAGTCCTCACCGTCACCGTCACCGGCACCGTCACCGGCCCGGCGGACACCGGCGGACGGCGTCCTTGCGCCCGCTCACAAGGCGCCGGCCGCGGCCCGCCGGTCGCGGCGCTGCTTGACATGGCCTGCGCCCGCCAGCGCCGCCACCACGAGGGCCGTACCGGCGAGCTGCTGCCGGCCGTCCGCGCCGGCGGCCATGACGGCGAAGACGCCGAGGATGGCGGCGAACGCGAGCCAGGTCAGGTAGGGGAATCCCCACATCCGCACCGAGAGCAGCTCGGGTGCCTCGCGCTCCAGACGACGGCGCATCCTCAGCTGGGTGAGGCAGACGATGGACCAGACGACCAGCACCGAGCAGCCGGCGATGTTCAGCAGCCAGGCGAACACGGTGGTCGGCCAGACGATCCCGGCGATCACGGCGGCGAAGCCGAACAGGCAGGACGCCACGACCGCCGCCGCCGGCACGCCCCGGGAGACCCTGCCCAGGAAACGCGGGCCCTGGCCCCGGTTGACGAGGGAGTACGCCATGCGCGACGAGCCGTAGATGTTGGCGTTCATCGCGGAGAGCAGCGCCACCAGCACCACGACCTGCATGATCGTGCCGGCTGCCGGGATGCCGAGCCTGTCGAGGACGGTGACGTACGGGCCGTCCGTGGCGACCCTCGGGTTGTTCCACGGCACCAGGGTGACGACCACGGCCATCGAGCCGATGTAGAAGACGGCGATGCGCCAGACGGCGGTACGGACCGCACGGGCCACGTTGCGGCTCGGATGGTCGGACTCCGCCGCCGCGATGGTGACGGTCTCCAGACCCGCGAACCCGGAAAGCGTGGTCAGCAGTCCGGCGGCGAGTCCGGCTGCGCCGGTCGGGAAGAAGCCGCCGTGGCCGGTGAGGTGGCTCGCGCCGGGGGCGCTGCCGAACACCCCGAGAATGCCCAGGACGCCCAGCACCAGGAAGGCGACGATCGCGGTGACCTTGACCGCGGCGAACCAGAACTCGAACTCGCCGAAGTTCTTGACCGCGGTCAGATTGCTGGCGCAGAAGAACACCATGAAGAGCGCCACCCAGCCGTAGGCGGGGACGAACGACACCCAGGTGTGCATGATCGTGCCCGCCGCGGTGGCTTCGGCGGCCACGCCGGCGCAGAGCATCAGCCAGTACATCCAGCCCGAGGTGGCACCCGCCCAGGAGCCGATCTCCTCCTCGGCATGCACCGAGAACGAGCCGGTGGAGGGGCGGGCCGCGGACATCTCGCCGAGCATCCGCATGATCAGCATGACCAGTGCGCCGGCGCCGACGAAGAGCAGGACGATCGCCGGCCCGGCCGCGGCGATGCCGACCCCGGAGCCGACGAAGAGCCCCGCGCCGATGACCCCGCCGAGCGCGATCATCGACAGATGCCGTTGCTTGAGCCCGTGCGACAGCACCGGCTCGGTCTCGCGATCCTGCACGGCCTGCGGGGCGCCCTGCGGTGGCCGGGTGCTTGTCGGACTCATAGGTCGTGCCTGTTCATTGCCGGTGACGTTCGGTGATCCTCACGAGTGTGCGGGGACGTGTTTCGCGTACGCCGTGAACGCCCGCCATTCGGACAGTTCGCTTACAGGTGGTGAAGGAGCCGACACACAGCCCCTCCCGGTGAGCCCGTCCGCCGTGTGGTCCGCGGCCCGTGGTCCGTGGTCCGTGGTCCGTGGGCCGCGGGCCGGCGCCGGGGGAGCGGAAGCGGAGGCGGGCGGGCAGGGGCCGGTTCGGGTCAGCCCTGAGCGGTGGGACGGACGACGATCTCGTTCACGTCGACACCGTCGGGTTGCTCGATGGCGAACGCGATGGCGCGGGCGATCGCCTCGGGCGGTATGGCGATGTGGTCCCGCATCTTCGTGATCTCCGCTCTGACCCTGCTGTTGGTGGACGCCGCGGCGAAATCCGTGGCAGTCACGCCGGGCGAGACGGTCGTCACCCGCAGGGAGGCGCCGGCCTCCTGACGCAGCCCTTCGCAGATGGCCCGGACCGCGAACTTGCTGCCGGCGTAGACCGCCATGGCGGGGGCGACCCGGAAGGCGGCGGTGGAAGCGGTGGTGACGAAGTGGCCTGTGCCCTGTGCGCGGAAGACCGGCAGAGCGGCGGCGATGCCGTGCAGCACACCCTTCACATTGACGTCGATCATGCGGTCCCACTCCTCGACGCGCAGATCGTCGAGCGGCGAGATCGTGCCGACCCCGGCGTTGCCGACGAGGACGTCGAGTCGGCCGAAGCGCTCACGGGCCAGCGCGACCAGGGCGTGCAGGTCGTCCCGCCGGGTCACGTCGGTGCGGATCTGCACGGCCGCGCCACCCGCCTTCTCGATCCGCGAAACCAGATCCGCCAGACGCGCCGTCCGGCGCGCACCGAGAACGAGTCGCGCGCCGCGTTCGGCGAGCAGCAGCGCGGTCGCCTCCCCGATGCCGCTGCTGGCTCCCGTGATCGCCACCACTTTGCCCTCGATTCCGGACATGAGGATCTCCATTCCTTCGAAGCACCGGGGTCTGAGGCCCGGGACGGCGGCCGTGGAAGGGCGGCGCCGTTGCTCGGGCGGCCGGGTGCCGACATCGCCGTATGAGGCCGTCGCACCGTCACGGCCTGTGCTCACGAACGATTCTTCAGGAGGTTTAGCCTGGTATCCAGAATGTACTTATTCTGGAACTGGAGCTTCTATGCCACCCACGGACCAACGCCGTCAGTTGGGTGCGTTCCTGCGCAGCCGGAGGGAGCGCCTCACTCCGGGCGACGTCGGCCTGCCTCGGACCGCTCGCCGTCGGACGCCGGGGCTTCGCCGGGAGGAACTGGCATTGCTGGCCGGGATCAGCGCCACCTGGTACACGTACCTGGAGCAAGGGCGGGAGATCCGCGCCTCCGAACAGGTGCTGACCGCTCTGGCCGAGGCGCTGCGGCTCGACCGCCACGAGCGCGCCCACCTCCTCCAGCTCGCCGGACACGCGGCCACGGCCGAATCCGAGGAACGCGAGCCGCTCAAGGACGAGGTGGCAGTCGTGCCGTCGTTGCTCCAGCCGACCCCGGCATACATCATCGGCGGCAACTACGACGTCCTCAGCCACAACCAGGCGGCCGTCGAACTCTTCCCGCGCCTCATCGACCACGAGGCGGAGCGCCCGGCCAACTTCGTCCGCTGGACGTTTCTCGAACCGGTCGCCCGGGACATCGTGGTCGACTGGGAACCCGAGGCACGCGGCCTGCTCGCCCGGCTCCGGACCCAGGCCGGCCGCCACCCCGCCGACCCGCGATACACCCGACTGATCGACGAGTTGAACGAGCGCAGCCCGGAGGCGCGGGCCTGGTGGCGCCAGTACGAAGTGCAGGCCCGGCACAGCGGGCGCAAGCGGCTACGGCATCCGGGACGCGGGCCGGTCGAGTACGCCTACACCGCATTCCACCTGGCCGAACAGCCGGAACAGACGCTGGTGGTCTACCTCGACAGCGGCGAAGCGCCCGACGCCCACCCGGCCATGCCCGGCGGGTGAAGGGTCGCCCATGGTCACCGGCGCAATCCCCTCCCTCCCTCCCTCCTCCCTCCCACCCACTCACCTGCTCAGCAGTTGGGCCTCGACGAGGTCGGCCGCGCGCCGGGTGCCGCCTTCGGTGGCCATCTCCCGCTGGACGGACGCGAGGCGGTGCCTCACTTCCGGATCGTCGACGAGCGCGAGCACCGCCGCGCGGAGGGTGGCGGCGTCCGCCTGGTCCATCGGGACATGGCGGGCCACGCCCAGCCCCTGGAGCATGTCCGCGTTGCCGAACTGGTCGACGGCCTGCGGGACGGCGACCATCGGCGTGCCGGTGGCCAAACCCTCCTGGCTGCCACCCGCCCCGGCGTGGGTGATGAAGGCGTCCGCCTGCTTCAGGACCGCCAGCTGCGGTACCCACTGGTGTACTTCGACGTTTCCGGGGACCTCTCCGAGGTCGTCGGCCGTGACGTGCTTGCCGACCTGGAGCACGACATGCCAGCCCGGCAGGTCGCCGAAGGCCGTCACACACTCGCGGTAGAAGTCCGGCTGCTTGGTGAACGACGAGCCGAGCGAGACGAGCAGCACGCGCTCGGCGTCGGCCGGGCGCTCCCAGTCGCCCTGCGCGGCCCGGTCGCCCTGGCAGGCGCCGACGAAGGCGTACGTCTTCTCGTCGACCCGGTCGGCGTTCGGCTGCAGCGCCTTCGGGATGAGCACGATCGAGCGGTCGGGACGGCCGACGAACGAGTCGGGGTGCTGCGTGATGCCGTTTGCGGCAAGCCAGCCGGTGAACTTCTCGTAGTACGCCCTGCCGCGCTCGGTCGCCCTGGGTTCGGCCCACATCGGCTCGGTGACCTCCTCCTCGTGCCCCTCCCACGCGACGAGGTTCGGCGAGAGGGAGATCGCGGGCACGCCCCAGCGGTGGGCGAGGACGCGCGCCGGGTACGAGGTGATGTCGTGCAGTACGAGGTCCGGCTCGTCCCCCTCGTAAGCCTCGATGAGCTGCGGCAGTGCCTGGATCGCGTCGTTCAGGAAGGGCTCGACGTTGTCGAGGAGCGTGGTACCCCACGCCGCCGGGTCGTCGTCGGGGCCGGGCAGCGTGGTGCGGTACAGGACCGGCTCGGCGCCGGTCTCGGCAACCTTCTCCGCGAAGAGGTGCGGGATGGCGTACGTGACGCGGTGCCCTCGGGCGACGAGCTCGCGGATCACCTCGAGGCTCGGGTTCACGTGCCCATGCGCAGCGATGGAGAACATGGCGATATGAGCCTGTTTGCGATGCTCCGGGTTTGTCATGGCCTCACAGTAGGCAAGACGGAACGTCTCGCCCAACGGATTTTCCGACCGGCACCGAACCGCTCGATGCACCCACTCGGTGCATCACACCGGACAACGAAAAGGCCCGCGCACAGCGCGGGCGCGTCACCTCTGCTCGGCGACGGGGCCGAGCGAGGTCGCCGGGGGAAAAGGGCGGGCCGTGCCGGGCCGCCGTACCGTCGCTGTCACGGATGCAGCAGCGTGAGCGGACCGACCGCTCCGGCGATGGGTGAGGGGGGAGCCGCTGCTGCGATGTGGCTCGGCCCGGCGTGGGCGCTCCGCTGGGCAGCCCGCCGTCGTGACTGAGCATGCGGCTGCCCCGAACGTCGCGAAGGTCTCAGAGCTTGGCCAATTTGCCGTACGGGCTCATGATGCGTGCCCGCACCGAACCGAAGTCGACAAGTACCGCGATCTCATCCTCGATACCGATCACCCGGCCGAGGCCGTACTCATCGTTTGTGACCCGGTCTCCCACCGCGAACTCCTTGGGAGGGCGCGTGGCCGAGGGCTTGAAGGGACTGGACGGCAGATGGCGCCGGGCTGCGGCAGGCTTTGTCATTAGCAGCAGTATGCGCCTGGTGAGCGACTGCCCCCTAATATGCCGGCCAATGCAACCAAGCCGAGATCTCCGGGGACGATGATCCAGAAGCCCCGAGCCCCACGTCTCGTCGTTGTCGCAGCTGCTGTGTGACCGACGAAGAGGGCCGCATCCTGCTCCGGCCCCGCCGGGAGAATGATCTCTGGGCCCTGCCCGGCGGCGGCATGGCCGCCGGCCGCTCCCCCCCCGGCCCTTCGGTCTATTGCGCCGACGACAGGGATTCGACCATCGCGTTCAGCGGCTCCGGCGACGTGGCGAACTCTCCGAGGAAGGGATAGGACAGTTCGGCGACGAGGAACAGGTTGGCGGCAACGAGGACGCTCACCGCCCCGACCATCCCGTAGTGCATTCGGGCCTGCTCGGAGCCGAAGAGGACGGAGAATCCGAGTACCAGCCCGCTGGTCAGAAAGATGACCATCCACAAGGACGGGGGTGGGCCGACGTTGCTTCGCGCCTCCAGCAGCCGTTCCGTTCGTGCGAGAGTCAAATCCCTCAGGGACGCGAGCGAGCCGGTGAGGAAGGCTCGTTGGGTATCGCTGCGGGGCTTGATGTGCTCGTACGCGTTGTGCAGGTGGTCCAGCGCCTTCTCGGCCTCGGGCGTGGGACGGCCACTCGCGGCGTGGGACCACTCGGCCGCCGCCGCGCGTCCGTACTCCATCAGGCCCTGCCGGATCCGTGCGCTCTCGGCCTTGCCGAACACCGCGCGGCCCCTCGCCATCTGCACCGCCGCGGCGCCCTCGGCCCGCGTCGTCTGGTCTGCCGAGTTCACCTGGCCCCAGAGCGCGAGGACGATGAAGCCGATCAGGAACCCGTAGACCACAGCGACGACGGGGAAGACGTACTGCGCGACCTCGTTGTGCTCGCCCTGCTTGAGGTGAGGGAAACGGTGCCGGACAAAGGCTTGGAGGGCCGCCGTCCCGCCGGCGATACCGACGACGAGCCCCGCCAGCAGCAACCAGGAAGGGAGGTTGATCACGATCCAACGGGTCACCGCTCCACGCTCCTGACCTACCCCACACCCGCCACCACCAGCGCGGTGGCCAACGAGAGCCCCGGGCTGCGGACACGCCCCCTCGTCGGGTGTGGGCAGGCGGCCCGTTCCGTATGGTTTTCGGAGACCGGGGTGGGGAGATGAACAGCGAGTGCCCTCTGTCCCGCACGTCGTCACGTGGATCGCAGTCGTCGCTGCGTCGGTCCAGGCGATCACGGCGGTCATTCACGCCCGTCAGGGGCGGACAACGAGTGGGTCCGGCACACGTACCTCAGTAACGAGCGCATTGGCCAAGCGAGGTGTGCTTGTCCTGGTGTTCGTCGCACTGTGGGTAGCGGCGGTCGACTACGCGCGGGAGCGCAGACAATTCGGCGAACTGTCCTACGTTGTTGTTCGCGACGAGCTGGAGAACTCCACATTCCTGCGGTATGTGCTCTTCGTCGGTGATGTGGCGAACCATTCGGTCATCGCCATTCTGGCGTGCGCGACGCTTGTTGCGATCATCAGGAGCTTCGCCGTCGGACACCTGGGCACGCCACAGGTTCTTGTCCACATCGTGACGCTGGCCGCCACCGCCACGGGTGCCGTGTCGGTTGCCGTCACCGATAGCTACTTCGGGGATCCTCTCGTCCCCTGGGAGGTGATTGCTACCGGTGTCATAGCCGGCCTCAGGGTGGACGTCGGTGGTCCGGCCGAGCGATCAGGTGACCACAGCAGCCAAATCGACACCGCAACTGATCCCGAAACGGAAGCGTCGACTGTGGAGTCCGTTGGCAGGTGGGCACATCAAAAGCCTGGCCGAGGACGTACGTTGACCGTTCTGGCGTGGGCAATGGGTGCCCTGGGGTTGTTGATGCTCTTCAGCGGCAGCGCGCTGTACAAGATTTTCGTGTCAGAGGCGGAAGGTGCCGTGGCACGTCTCCCCTTGTGGATACGCCTGCTGATCATGGCCGCGGTCTGGATGTTCGGGGCCCTGCTCTTCGGTGGCAGCAGCGCTCTGTTGAAACGGGGAAGGCAGCACCGCCACCGGATCATCCCCTCATTCGAGGAGCTCGCCGGGGAACGCTATCTGCTCTACCTGCGGCCCTTCGCTCTTGACTCAGTAATGGCCCTACCGCCTACCGAGGCTCCGGGCCGACTCTTCCGCTCACCCTTCGAGCTTCCGGGACTGACGCGGGAGGAATTCATCGTGCGGCAGTTTCACGGACTCGGCCGTATCGTTGCGATCGGGCAACCCGGCGAGCGTCTGCCGGAAATCGGGGCGGAGCGCGGCTATCTGCCCGTTGACGACTGGCAGGACACGGTGAGCAGGCTGCTCCACGGCGCACACGCGGCCATCATGACAGCGGCCCCCGGTCCCGGGACAATGTGGGAATTCACCGAAGCGCTACGCACTGTCGAACCTACCCGGCTGCTCCTACTCGTCCATGGCGACGCGGACTACAACGCCTTCCGGGAGGCTGCCGCACAGGAGTACGCTACGCGGTCGTCCGCTGGAGCAGCCGATGTCAAGTGGCCACCACTGCCGCAGCTCCCCGATATCCTGCCGCCCGCTCCCCACCCCAAGGAGCTTCTTTGGGATTTCCCTCTCAAAGGAATCCTTTCCTTCGACCACCAATGGCGTCCGCAGTTCACGCGATTTCCGCCGACCGTGCCGCGAGTGAGGCATGTCTGGACCATACGTCGACTGGTGCGGCGCGAACTCAAACCGGCTCTGGACCCAGTGTCCAAGTTGCCCCCGGCATCACCGTTCGTGTAGCGGCGGCGATTCAGCTCTTCGTGGACCGGCCCCGCGGGATGTCTGGCAATCCGGAGCCCACCTGTCTGCCGACTCCTGATCGGCGCCCTGACGTCCGGAGAGCCATGTCAGGTGAACAGCTCGGGCAAGTGCGGTCAGTCGCATATCTCGATATGGAGCAGGATGTCGCCCCGGCCGTCGGCACTGAGGATGTCACCCGGGTCGCCGACCTTGAGATGGGTGGCGCCGAGTTCGGCGAGCCGCAGGGCCTGGCCATTGCGGATGCCCTGAGGAATACGGACTGTCTTCGTGCCGTCGAGCGTGTCCAGTTGCACCGTATCGCCCGTGGTCGCCGTGGCCTGGGGGATGGATATGGTGCAGTGCAGGTCGTCGCCTATGCGCTCGAAGACCCGGTGCGGGAGCTCAACGATTTCGAGGTACAGGTCGGCCGACTCGCCGCCGCCGGGGCCTACCTCTCCCTCACCGGCGAACTGGATTCGGGTCCCGTCGTCGACGCCTGCCGGAATCTTCACGGTGAGCGTGCGGCGGGTGGGCACTCGGCCGTTGCCGTCGCACTCGGGGCAGCAAGGCCCGACAATGCCCCGGCCCTGGCACGTGGGGCAGGAAGGCACATCGGAGCTCTCGCCGAGAAGGTCACGCTCGGCCTTCGCCTTCTCGCCGCGGCCGTGGCACGCTTCGCAGCGGGGCCTCGCCCTACCCCAGCCCGAGCCCGAGCAGCTTGAACACAGCACCGCCGTGTCAACGGTGATGTCCTTCACTGTGCCGAACGCCGTTTCATCCAACGTGAGTTCCTGCCGGATCAAGGCGTCTTGGCCGCGCAGCACAGCTGCATAGGGCCTGGGGGCCTTCGCGGCCCCGATGGGCTCCTCCCCGGTGGAGTCCCCGGTGGAGTCCTCGGTGGAGTCGCGGGTGGCCATCTTGCTCAGGGCCGCTGTCTCCTGCGGCGGTGGGTCCGGGAGAGGCGCACCCGGGTTGTCCCGGACCGGCGCTCCCACCGTCCGAGCGATCGTGACTTGGTACTCCAAGTCCGCCCATATCCGTGGGTGTTGCTTCACTCCGGCCCGGTGCAGGGACTCGTACACGTAGTCGTACAGCTCGGTGACGGTGATCCGGCCGTCACCGTTCAGGTCGGCCGCGCCCGTGCACAGGCCCTCGATCAGCGCGCCCGTGAAAAGGGACGGCTGGGGGGCCGTCGATTCGATGTGCCTTCCCTCCCAGGCGTACTCGGTCCGGTTCGTCGCGGTCAGTACGGCCCGGCCGTGGCCGCTGAGTTCGTCGCGGACGTGGATCTGGCCGTCGCCCTTCGCGCCGGGGAGGAAAGCTCCGCTGTAGCAGCAGTCAAGGAGGACGATGATCGTGCGGGCCCGGCAGCGTTCCATGCGGTCGCGGAGGAAGGCGGCCGGGATCGCCGTGGAGGCGGGCAGGTTACGGTCCGTGTCGCGGGCGGCGAAGTACAGGTGGCCGTCGTCGTCCTTGATGCCATGGCACGACACGTGGAGGAGGAGCAGGTCGTCACGGCTCCGGCTCAGGAAGAAGCGTTCGATGGCACGCATCGCTTGATGAGCCGGCGCGTCGCTCACCTGCTCTGTGCGGAAGGCGCCGATGCCCGGGTCGGCCAGGACATCGGCGAGGCCGGCGCAGTCCTGTGCCGGGGAGCGGAGCGTGCTGAGCGTGTGGTCGTCGTACGTGCCCGTGGCGATGAGGAGGGCGTCCCGGCAACCCGGGCCCAGGGGAGAGTCGGTCATGGTGAGTCTGCTCTGGCTACTCCTGGGCGGCAGGGGGTTGTCCGCCGCCTTGCGCGGAGGGCTCATCGGGTGCCGTCCGGATCTCCTCCAGGAATGCTTCGACCAAGCGTTGTTGCTGCTCCGGGGTCGCGTGTTCCAGCTCCAATACGCGACCGTCCACGTCGACCTTGACCGTGCGGACAGGGCGGTTGCGCATCCAGGTTTCCACCAGGTGCAGTACGGGCCGCAACGTCATCGGCGCGAGACTGACGGCCAGGGCGCCGACCGCTATCAGCTCGCTGGGCTTGGCGCCCTCGGGGATGTCTCCGCCAGGCCGGACGGGCCGTACGTCGTCGATGTCGAGTTCGAGGAGTCGACGCCTCAAATGTGAGGTGAGCTCGTCCAGTTCTTCCTGGTCCGCGTCGATCCCACCCGACACCACCAGGCTCATCCGGCTGGTTGTTGGCATGTTCGTCCCCCGTTCGTCTGCGGCTTCCAGTCTAGGAGACGGGGGTCAGGGGGCCGCCCCTTCAGCCGCTCCCCGTCAACGTGCCTGCATACAACACCAGTTCGTTGCAGTTCTTCTTGGAGGGTAGCCCCTGACCAGGTAGCGCGCCGTTATCGGTGCCGGTCGGGGCCTCTGGTCGGCCGGTGCGGCCCCGCCGGGCGGCTGACCCCGTCCCTGCCGGCCTGTGCCGTCAGGTGGGCCACCCAAGGAGCAGGCTGTGACGTCGCGTCCCTCTGGTGGCCTGCCGATGCCTCACGGCCACCACTGACCGCCCGCGCCCAGGGGTCTGAAGGCGAACCTGAGACCTACCAGGCCCGCCGTGGCGTGCTGGGGGTCTGAGGAACATCCGAGCCTCGTTCCTTGATCGTTCTCAGCGCTCACCGTGCCGGTCCCATCCTCCTCGCGGGGCGGGCTGGCCCCATCCTCCTCGCGGGGCGGGCCGGTCCCTTGACACCGCGGCGACTTTTTGGCCTTTTTGGCCCTCGGCCATAGTCAGCCACCATGGACTATGACGTAGTGGTGGCCGGAGGCGGCCCGGTCGGATTGATGCTGGCCTGCGAGCTCCGGCTCGGAGGCGCGCGGGTGGCCGTCCTGGAGCGCCTCACCGAAGTGGACCCGACGATCAAGGGCGGGGCGATCACCACGCCCAGCGCCGAGGCGCTCTACCGCCGAGGCATGCTGCCCGCGCTGGCCGAGGTGCAGCGGCAGGCGATGGACCGCTTCCAGGCATTCATGCGCGAACGGAACAGCGGGGACGGAGGCGTTGCCGCGGGCCAAGGGCTCGGGATCGTCGGGCACTTCGCCGGAATCATGCTGCGCGCCGACCTGGTCGACCGTACGGAGCCGGGCCTCGGCGACGCCGGGCCCGCCGCCGAGATCGCTTTCGTGGCGCAGCAGGACATCGAGCGGCTGCTCGGCGGGCGGGCGGACGAGCTCGGCGTCGACGTGCGTCGGGGAGTGGAGCTGACCGGCTTCGACGCGGACGACGGGGCCGTCACCGTGCGGACCAGCCACGGGGCCCTACGCGCCGGCTGGCTCGTGGGCTGCGACGGCGGCCGCAGCGCGGTCCGCAAGCTCGCGGGGTTCGAATTTCCCGGTACGGACCCGGAGATCACCTGTCACCAGGCGGTCGTGGAGATGACCGGCGTCGAGGACCTGAAGGTCGGCTGGACCGCCACGGACACCGGGGTGTACGCCCACGGGCCGATGCCGGGCCGCGTCGTCACTGTGGAGTTCGATGGCCCGCCGGCCGACCGGGACGCGCCGGTCACCACCGAGGACCTCCAGGCGCGGCTGCGCCGCGTATCCGGCGTGGACGTCACGATCACCGGGGTGCGGACCGCGACCCGCTTCACCGACCACGCCCGTCAGGTCACCGAGTACCGCAAGGGCCGGGTGCTGCTGGCGGGCGACGCGGCGCACGTGCACTCCGCGTTCGGGAGCCAGGGGCTGAGCCTGGGTATCGGGGACGCGATGAACCTCGGCTGGAAGCTCGCCGCGGTGATCGGTGGCCGGGCGCCGGAAGGGCTGCTGGACACGTACACCTCCGAGCGGCACCCGGTCGGTGCGTGGGTCCTGGACTGGACCCGGTCCCAGGTCGCGGCCATGCGCCCGGACCCGCAGTCCCGGGCCCTGCGCGAGATCGTCAGCGACCTGGCGGAGACGGTCGTGGGCACCACGTACCTCACCGCGCGGCTCAACGGTGGCGGGGTGCGGTACGAGCTGCCGGGCGAGCACCCGCTGACCGGCCGCAGCAGCCCGGACCTCGAACTCACCGACGGCGGCCGCCTCGCGGACCACCTCCACGGCGGCCGGGCGCTCCTGCTCGACCTCACCGACGACCCGGAGCTTCGGGCCCTCGCTGCGGGGTATGCCGGCCGCGTCGACACCCTGACGGCCGGCTGCCCGTCCCGCCCAAAACTGGCAGCGGTCCTCGTCCGTCCGGACGGCTTCACGGCCTGGGCAGCCGACGCGGGGGCGCACGCGCTGACGTCGGCGGCCGGGCTGGCGGAGGCGCTGGAACAGTGGTTCGGAGTGCCGGCGGGTGCGGTGACGCCGGGCTGATCCGTCGCTCTTGCGTTGATTCACGTGGAGGCGCAGGTCATTTCTTGGATTTGAAGGTCACTCGGAGCCGGCTCCTGTAAATCCGCCTGCGATCTCAAGGTTCCAACGTGACCTGCACCACAAAATACCCTCCGCCGGGGCACTCGTATGAGGGCATAGGGGGGCATTAATTCGAAGGTGAGAGCTCTTCGATTCGAAGGTTCCGCAGGTCAGCGGCCTCAATGATGCTGCTGGGAGGCGTGGCTTGCCTTGGATGATGCGGCCAAGGGATGCTTTTCGCAGGGAGGTTGGGTTTCCCTCCTTCCAAACAAGAGGAGCCACCCGCACGCCTCGAAACGAAACGGGTGGCCTCCTGCTACCCACCTCGTAGAGAGAGGGCACCGTGAGTATGAAGCCTCCTGGCGTCGCCGGCCAACCGTCTGGCGCGTCTTGGTCGACGACTGCCTACCGCTGCGCGGCGTTGGTCGGCGGCTTTGCGCTGATCTACTTCGGCAAGGCGAGTCCCGCCGAGGCGGCGGCTTACGTGTCGCCGTTCATCGCCTTGGGAGGCCGTCGCTGATCATGGGGTAAGCGCCCCGGTGTACGCGGACGGCCGTTCGCTGTCCGCGCACACCGGCCGGACCTACTGTTCTGGGGCTTCTGGAACAGGAACGACCCCCGTCGGGCAGGACCGACCCCGGTTCGTCTCCGACGGGGCACCCGGCTTGACCCCCGTCCCCTGATCCCGCAGTGCCCCGCCGGGTTCTTGTCGAGGTATTGCCGGTGTCCAGATCGTGTGGGTTGTGTCCGGAACCGGGGCTCACAGTCCGATCGGATGCTGCGAGAGCCAGCCCGTATGGCGGTTCCGAATTTCGTCGCGTTCTTCGGGAGTTGTCAGGATGACGTCCGCGCCGCCGTCGTAGGGATGGTGGAGGCGTCGGAGCCCGGCGTCGGTGATGATCACGCCGCTGAGTACGTCGTCTGCGACGTCCCGGAGGAGTCCGTCGATGCTGCCGCGTTGCCAGGGGCGGCGGTCGGCGTAGAGGTGTGTGTACGTGTGGAACTCGGGGTCGGGATCGGCGTCGTGGGCGATGGTCATCCAGGGGGAGCCGTCGGCGTGCACCTCGCGCCGGCGCGTGGGGCGCTGCGGACCGTTCGGTTCACTGGACCAGGCCGTGGTCACCACGTAGACGTCGGTGCCGGCGAAGAGCTCGTCCAGCACGGTGTTGTTGCGGTCCAGGACCACGGTGTATTCGTCCTCCGTCTCCGGGTGGCGCTTCGACCCGGGGAGGCTGTGGAAGCGCACCCAGCGGTGGCCGTAGGCGGCGCGCAGCTCATGGGCGAGGGGTGGTCCCATGGGCCACTGCCGCTGCCACAGCGCGGAGAGATGCTCGCGGTCGAGACCGAGGCTCATCCGTCGGCGCGTGCCACATCGACCGGGCAGCTGGCCCCGTCCCGGCCGGAGGCGCCTGCCCTGGGTGCCGCTCGGGAGGTTTCCGCGGTGACCTGATGGGCGAAGACCGTGAACTCCGCGTACCCGTCGTCGCTGACAGATCGGTGATCAACGACCACACGGACTCGGTTGCCGGGTAGGCCCGACTCGACAAGCATCGCGTCCAGACGGACCGCGAGGGGAAACTCCGTGTTCGGCTCGGGCTCCTCGTCCGCGTCCCAGAACAGAAGCGTCTTGTCGATGATCGAGTGCCGCACGCCATCGGCATCGACGAAGACGACCTCGACAATCGAGGGGTATGCGCTGGTGTCCACCCACCGAACTGCCGCAGCGTGCAGCAGGCCGGTGGGTGACGTGGCACGTTCAGTCATCAGCCGGCGCAATGCCCGTGGGGCAGGAAGCTCCCCAGTTCGTCTCGAACGGGTCACTCAGCTTGACCCCCGTCCCCCCGATCCCGCAGTACCCCGCCGGGTTCTTGTCGAGGTACTGCTGGTGGTAGCCCTCGGCCGGATAGAAGGGGCGGCCGTCCGCGGGGAGGATTTCGGTGGTGATGTCGCCGTAGCCGGAGTTCCGCAGGACGGTGCGGTAGGCGTCGCGGGAGGCTTCGGCGGCTTCCTGCTGGGCGGGGGAGTGGGTGTAGACGGCGGAGCGGTACTGGGTGCCGGTGTCGTTGCCCTGGCGGAAGCCCTGGGTGGGGTTGTGGGATTCCCAGAAGAGCTTCAGGAGGGACCTGTACGGGATGACCTGGGGGTCGTAGACGACGCGGACGGCCTCGGTGTGACCGGTCAGGCCGCTGCAGACCTCTTCGTAGGTGGGGTGGGGGGTGTGGCCGCCCTGATAGCCGACGAGGGTGGTCCACACGCCCTTCGCCTGCCAGAACTTCCGCTCGGCGCCCCAGAAGCAACCCAGGCCGAAGTCGGCGGTCTCCAGGCCCTCGGGGTACGGGCCGAGCAGCGGGTTGCCGAGGACGGTGTGCCGGGCGGGGACGGTGAAGCCCCGCTCGGGGCGGCCCTTCAGCGCTTCCTCGGGGGTGGGGAGGTGGTTCTTGGAGCGGGAGAACAACATCGGGATCAGACTCCAGGGGGCGAGGAAGGCGGATGGCCGCGAGGGTGGCGAAGGACGGTGCCGCGTTGTGGGCAACGCCGCTGGGCGGGGTGCGTATTCCGTGCCGTCCCGCCCGGGGCGGCGCCGGGAGCCGGTGCGCGGAGCGGCGTGCCGGCGGACATCCTCAGTGCCCGTCGCGGGGGAAGCCCGCCGAGGTGCCGCCGAGCTGTTCCCAGCCGGCGATGGCCAGGGCGCGGTAGGCGGCGTACTCGGCGGCGGGGCTGCGGCCGTAGGACCAGGGGACGGCGCCCACGTGGCCGTCGACCAGCCGGAGCTGTTCCATGGCCTCGGCGTAGCGCTCGGCGCGGACCAGGAACCAGATCAGCAGATGCCGCACATGCGGGGCCACCGGGTGGTCGGCGGGGGCCTGATCCAGGGCGAAGTGGGCGCCCTCGATGGCCCGCTCGACGACCGCGCTCTGATAGAGGCCGCGGACCAGGTTGGCCTCGGGGAGGTGCTCGTACACCGCGAAGAGCGGCAGGGCGGGCAGGAGGCTCTTCTCGGGCGCCCCGGCCGCCGCGCGCTGGGCGAACGCCTCGGCCTGGGCACGGGAGCCGTGCCACTTCTGCGACCAGTACGGCAGCGCCGCCAGGTGCGCGCCCATGTGGTGCGGGGCGCGCCGGACGACCTCGGTCCAGAGCTCTTCGAAGTCCGCGGCGCGCTCGCCCAGGCCGCGGGCGACGGCCAGCTCCGTGAGATACGGGATCGGGCTGCCGGGCGCCAGCAGCGCCGCCTCCCGGCAGACCGTACGGGCCTCCTCCATGATCATGCGGAAGTCCTGGGAGCCGGGGTCGCGCAGCGCCTGGAGGACCAGGAACTGGGCGTGCGTCTGGGCGCCGCCCGGGTCCTTGGGGGACTCCAGGCGCCAGGTGCGCAGCCAGATGCCGCCGGACCGCGGCCCGGCGGCGTGGTCCTCGCCGTCCGTCGTCTCCCGGGCCAGTTCGAAGGCGGCGGACCCGGCCAGCGTCTGGACCCGCTGCCAGCGCAGCTCCCAGTCGTCCCCGGTGGACTTCAGCAGCTCGGCCGCCGGGCGCCAGTCGCGGCTGTGGCGCACCGCGGCGAGCGCGTCGTCCAGCTCCTGGTCGGGGCCCGGCAGGCGGACGTCGAGTTCGTCGAGCGGGACGAAGCCGTAGCCCGCCATCGGGTCGCCGGCCACCAGCAGACCCTGCCGGGTCTGCTGTACGGCCCGCCGTCGCCGCATCCAGGGCAGGAAGACGAGACCGCCGAGGGCGATCGCGGCGAGGAGCACGAGCAGAGCGTCCATGTGGAGTGTCCCGGTCGGTGGAGAGAGGGCGGGGTTCTGTGGGGCGGGGATCTGTACGGAGCGGAAGGAGCTGTCCTGTGTGAGCTGTCCTGTGTGAGCTGTCCTGTGTGAGCTGTCCTATGTATTCACTATCCAACCAAGCAGAAAGTTCCTGAAGGTTCCGTCGCGCGGCCGACTACCCTCGACAGACATGAGCGATCAGCGCGAACAGCGCCACCAGCATTTCGAAACCCTTGCCATCCACGCTGGTCAGGAGCCTGACCAGGCCACCGGCGCGGTGGTGCCGCCCATCTACCAGGTCTCTACTTACAAGCAGGACGGCGTGGGCGGCCTGCGCGGCGGTTACGAGTACAGCCGCAGCGCCAACCCGACCCGCACGGCCCTGGAGGAGAATCTCGCCGCCCTGGACGGCGGTCGCCGGGGCCTCGCCTTCGCCTCCGGCCTCGCCGCCGAGGACTGCCTGCTGCGCACCCTGCTGACCCCCGGCGACCACGTCGTCATCCCCAATGACGCCTACGGCGGCACCTTCCGCCTCTTCGCGAAGGTCGTCGAGCGCTGGGGTGTGGAGTGGTCGGTGGCCGACACCTCCGACCCGCAGGCCGTGCGTGACGCGCTGCGGCCCCGTACGAAGGCGATCTGGGTGGAGACGCCCAGCAACCCGCTGCTCGGTATCAGCGACATCGAGGCGCTGGCCGGCATCGCCCGGGACGCCGGGGCCAAGCTCGTCGTCGACAACACCTTCGCCAGCCCCTACCTCCAGCAGCCGCTGGCCCTGGGCGCGGACGTGGTGGTCTACTCCACGACCAAGTACATGGGCGGGCACTCGGACGTCGTCGGCGGCGCGCTGGTCGTCAACGACGACGCGCTCGGTGCGGAGCTGGCCTACCACCAGAACGCGATGGGTGCGATCGCCGGGCCGTTCGACGCCTGGTTGGTGACGCGCGGCATCAAGACGCTGGCCGTACGGATGGAGCGGCACAGCTCCAACGCGTCCCGCGTCGCCGAGATGCTGGCCTCGCACAAGAAGGTCACCCGCGTCTACTACCCCGGCCTGTCCGAGCACCCCGGCCACGAGATCGCCGCCAAGCAGATGCGGTTCTTCGGCGGGATGGTGTCCTTCCAGGTGGCCGGCGGCGAGCAGGAGGCCGTGGAGGTCTGCAACCGGGCGAAGCTGTTCACCCTGGGCGAGTCGCTGGGCGGCGTCGAGTCGCTGATCGAGCACCCGGGGCGGATGACGCACGCCTCGACGGCCGGTTCCGCGCTGGAGGTCCCGGGCGACCTCGTGCGCCTGTCGGTCGGCATCGAGTCCGCCGACGACCTGCTGGCGGACCTCACGCAGGCCCTGGGCTGAGTTTCCTCCCCGGCTTCCCCTCCCCGCCCCGGGAGGGGGGTCGGGTGCCCTGGCCGTGCGGCTCCGCCTCGGGTGGCCGGTGCCGGGCGGCGTACGTCCGTCCCGGCGCGCGGATCGACGATTTCCGGGCGGCCGGGGCACGTTGGCCGCCGGGCTCGGGTGTCAGCGGGCGCAGGAGCGGGACGGCGTGGGCCCGGCCGCGCGGGTTCTCAGGACGCGGGCCCGGCCGGGGTCAGGGAGGCGAGCGCGGCGAGCGAGGTGTTGAAGCGGGTGAGGAGTGCGCAGAACGCGTCGCGGTCCTCCGGCGACCAGTCCTCCGTCACCAGGGCCATCAGCGCGCGGCGCGAGGCGCGCACCTCCTCCAGGCGGGCGTGGCCGCGCTCGGACAGCTGGAGCACCACGGCCCGGCCGTCCTCGGGGTGGGTGGCGCGGTCGACCAGCCCGGCGTCCACGAGGGGCGCCACCTGCCGGGTGACCGTCGAGGAGTCGATGCCCATTCCGGCCGCCAGGGCTTTGACGCCCATCGGGCCCTCCTGGTCGAGGCGGTTGAGCAGCAGATAGGCGGCGCGGTCCATGGAGTTGCGCGCCTGCCCGACACCGCCGAGCCGGCTCTGCTCGGCGCGGCGGGCGAAGACGGCCACTTGGTGCTGCAGCGCGTCGAGGAGGGTGGTGTCGGGGTGGGTCGTCATGTCCGAAGAGGTGGGCATGGCCGGGAGCTCGCTTCATCGGGTGTGGTGATGGACGGGAGGACAGCGTACGCGGACCCGGCGGGGACCGTACCGGCCCTGCCGCTCCGATAGCGCCCCGTGAGGTGGCCGAGACCGTTCCGCACCGTCGGGGTGATCTCGCCATCCGGTCGAAAAGGCCCGAGCGGGGCCGAACTGGGAGACTGGCGGCATGGCCGATCACACGTCTCGTACGCCACACGGGCCCCGCGCAGCCACGCTTCCCGACGACGTCCCCGGCACCGGGCGGGCACAGGACGAGGAACCGGTCGCGGCGATCACGGTCGATGACGTGCGCGAGGCGCACAAGCTCCTCTCCGGCGTCTCCCGGGCCACTCCGCTGGAGGGCAGCCGCTATCTGTCCGGGCTGGTCGGTTCACCCGTTCACCTCAAGTGCGAGAACCTCCAGCGCACCGGCTCCTTCAAGATCCGCGGTGCCTATGTGCGGATCGCCCGGCTGACGCCGCAGGAGCGGGCGGCCGGGGTGGTGGCGGCGAGCGCGGGCAATCACGCGCAGGGTGTGGCGCTGGCGGCGTCCCTGCTGGGGGTGCGCTCGACGGTCTTCATGCCGGTCGGCGCGCCGCTGCCGAAGGTCGCCGCGACCCGCGAATACGGCGCCGAGGTACGGCTGCAGGGCCAGGTGGTGGACGAGACGCTGGCCGCTGCCCAGGAGTACGCGCAGCAGACCGGCGCGGTCTTCATCCACCCCTTCGACCACCCGGACATCATCGCGGGCCAGGGCACGCTCGGCCTGGAGATCCTGGAGCAGTGCCCGGAGGTGCGCTCCATCGTCGTCGGGGTCGGCGGCGGCGGGTTGGCCGCCGGGGTCGCGCTGGCGGTCAAGGCGCTGCGGCCGGACGTGAAGGTCATCGGCGTGCAGGCGGCGGGCGCGGCCTGCTATCCGCCGTCGCTGGAGGCCGGGCAGCCGGTCGCCGTCGAGGCGCTGGCCACGATGGCGGACGGGATCAAGGTCGGCCGCCCCGGTGATGTGCCGTTCCGCATCGTGCACGAGCTGGTGGACGAGATCCGTACGGTCTCCGAGGACGAGCTCTCCAGTGCGCTGTTGCTGTGCCTGGAGCGGGCGAAGCAGGTGGTGGAGCCGGCCGGGGCGAGCCCGGTGGCGGCGCTGCTGTCGCACCCGGAGACCTTCGAGGGACCGGTGGTCGCGGTGCTGTCCGGGGGCAACGTCGACCCGCTGCTGATGCAGCGCATCCTGCGGCACGGCATGGCCGCCGGCGGCCGCTACCTCTCGCTCCGGCTGCGCCTGACGGACCGGCCGGGCGCGCTGGCGACGCTGCTGGGCGTGCTCTCGGTGGTGGACGCCAACGTCCTGGACGTGGGCCATGTACGGCTCGATCCCCGGCTCGGGCTGACCGAGGTGGAGGTCGAACTCCAGCTGGAGACGAAGGGCCCCGAGCACTGCGCGGAGGTCGGCACGGCGCTGCACGAGGCGGGGTACTTCGTGATCGCGTAACGGGTCGGACGGGTCGGACGGATCGGACGGTGTGCGGCGTCGCGGGAGGTCCGCGGCGCCGCACGCGTGTTCCTGCACCGTGGCCCTTACGAAAAACCGACAACCTATATCGCGATGTATCGCGTCTGCAGTAACATCCGGTTGTCGGGTCGCCGGTGCGTCGTGGTGGCTCGCACGGACAAAAGGCTCCTGTGCGGGTAAACGCCCGTAGAGCGCAGAAAGTCCGTCAACCGTAATATTCGACCTGGAATCAACCCAAGCCATGGGAGTGACCACATGCCAGGCGCCATTTACGCCGAAGGTCTGGTGAAAACGTTCGGGGACGTACGGGCTCTGGACGGCGTCGATCTCGACGTACCCGAAGGGACCGTCCTGGGAATGCTCGGCCCGAACGGCGCCGGCAAGACCACCGCCGTACGGGTCCTGACCACCCTGCTGCGCCCCGACCGCGGCAAGGCCGAGGTCGCGGGCATCGACGTCCTCGCCCACCCGGACCGGGTGCGCCGCTCGATCGGGCTCTCCGGCCAGTTCGCCGCCGTGGACGAGTACTTGACCGGCCGCGAGAACCTCATGATGGTCGGGCAGCTCTACCAGATGAGCGGCCGGGACGCGAAGCGGCGGGCCGGTGAACTCCTGGAGCGCTTCCACCTCTCCGACGCCGCCGACCGCACCGCCAAGACCTACTCCGGCGGGATGCGCCGCCGCCTCGACCTCGCCGCCGCGCTGGTCGTCAGCCCGCCCGTGATGTTCATGGACGAGCCGACCACCGGACTCGACCCGCGCAACCGCCAGGAGCTGTGGGACGTCATCCAGGAGCTCGTCGCGGGCGGCACGACGCTGCTGCTCACCACGCAGTACCTGGAGGAGGCCGACCGCCTGGCGCACGACATCTGCGTCGTCGACCACGGCAGGGTCATCGCCCAGGGCACCTCGGACCAGCTCAAGGCGCGTACCGGCGGGGAGCGTGTCGAGGTGGTGGTGCACGACCCCGGGCACATCTCCCTCACCGAGGAGGTCCTGCGCGGCTTCGGCAAGGGCGACGGCACCGTCGAGCCGCACACCCGCAAGATCACCGTCCCGGTGGCCGGCGGCGCCAAGCTGCTCGCCGAGATCATCCGCGAACTGGACACCCGCGGCGTGGAGATCGACGACATCGGGCTGCGCCGCCCGACCCTCGACGACGTCTTCATCTCGCTGACCGGTCGAGCCGCCGAGGCCGCGGAAGCGGGCAGCGACGGGGGCGGCGCCGCGGGGCCGCCGAAGAAGGGCCGCAAGGGAGCCCGGACCGGCGAGGCACCCGCCGTACTCGATACGGGCCGCGAGACGGCCGACAAGGAGAGCGTGAAGTGACGACGGCGACCGAAGCGGCACCGGTCCGCACCCCGAGCCCCCGCGGCGGCTTCAGCCGCTCCGTACGCGACTCCCTGGTCGTCGCCCGGCGGAACCTGATTCGCATGAGTCGGATTCCGGAAGTGGTCCTTTTCGGTCTCATCCAGCCGATCATGTTCGTGGTGCTGTTCAGCTACGTCTTCGGCGGCTCGGTCAACATCGGCGGCACCACGGACGCCGCCGCCTACCGCGAGTTCCTGATGGCCGGCATCTTCGCGCAGACCGTCACCTTCGCGACCGCCGGAGCAGGCGCGGGCATCGCCGACGACATGCACAAGGGCCTCATCGACCGCTTCCGCTCGCTGCCCATGGCACGCGGCGCGGTCCTGACCGGTCGCACGCTCGCCGACCTCGTGCAGACCACCCTGACCGTCGTCGTCCTCGCGATCGTCGCCCTCCTGGTGGGCTGGCGCATCCACAACGGCCTGCCCAAGATGCTCGGCGCCTTCGCCCTGCTGCTCCTCCTCGGGTACGCGTTCTCGTGGATCGGCGCCCTGATCGGTCTCTCCGTACGTACCCCCGAGGCGGCCACCTCGGGCGGGCTGATCTGGCTGTTCCCGGTCACCTTCGTGTCCAACGCGTTCGTGAACACCTCGGGCATGACGGCCTGGCTGCGCCACATCGCCGAATGGAACCCGTTCAGCGCGACCGTGCAGGCCTGCCGCGAGCTGTTCGGCAACCCGGGCGTGGTCGACTCCAGCGCCTGGCCGATGCAGCACCCGGTCATCGCTTCGATCCTCTGGTCGGTGCTGATCATCGTGGTCTTCCGCACCCTCGCGGTGCGCAAGTACCGGTCGGCCACTGCCTGATGACGCACGAGGACCGCCGTCCGACCGGACGGCGGTCCTCGTCCCACCTGCGGCCCATCCGCCCTATGCGGGGCAATAGGGAGACTTCCTGATGGAGCGGGCCAGACTGTCGATCGCCTTGCCGTTCTTGTCGTAGGCCCAGACCGTCGCGTAGTACAGGGCGTAACCGCACTTGACCGACGCCGTGGTGACCCCGCCGATTCCGATGGTGTCGGTACAGGCGCCCTTGATCGGCTTGGTGCCGGTCATGGTGGACAGCCAGATGTTGACGCAGATCTTCTTCATCTTCGCCCCGGAGAGGGCTTTGAAGTCCGCTGTCGCGTAGAGGTAGTACTGGCCGTTCTTCTTTTGCTGCTTGAGCTTCGGCGCGTACGTGAAGCTCTTCTGGCCGGCAGCCGCTGCCTGCCCGGCCGACAACGCGGAAGCGGTGACGGTCTCGGTGTCCTGCGCGGCGCCCGCAGGAGAGGTACCGGCTCCCAGCGCACCGAGGGCGAGACAGGCGGCCGCGGCCGCCGCGGTGCCCAGGCGGCGGGAGCGGCGAGGCCGGTTGAAGGTGACAGACATCCTGAGTTCTCCTGTCGTGGTCAGCGATGGGGAGATTGGCACCAGGGATCGTGTCCGGGTACCGAGGGCCGGGCAATCGAATTTTCGGGAATGGCACCAAGCTGCCGGAGCTGCCGGAGCTGCCGGAGCAGCTGGAGCTGCTGGAGCTGCTGGACATCCGGATCAGGGTGACCGGCGAGGGCCGGCCTCGGCGGATCCCCGCCTCGCCGGATCCCCCGAGGCCGGCCGGCGAGGACGCGGCCGGCGAGTGGCGGAACAGCGAAGCGGCCCGGAGTGCTCCTCGGCCTCCGGGCCGCTTCCGTCTGTCTCACGCCTGGGCGGCGCGGGCCGCCTCAGCCGCTGTACGGCTTGGCGTCGAGGATCTTCACGGTGGCCTTCTTGCCGTTCGGGAGCTCGTACTGCGCGCTGGCGCCGACCTTCTTGCCGTTCACGCCCGTGCCCAGCGGCGACTGCGGGGAGTAGGTCTCGATGTCCGAGCTCGCGTACTCCCGGGAGGCCAGGAGGAACGACAGCGTGTCGTCCGGGTCTCCGTCGAACGCGATGGTGACGACCATGCCGGGAGCGACGACACCGGTGGCTGCGGGGGCCTCGCCGACCTTCGCGGTCTGCAGCAGCTGGGTCAGCTGGCGGACACGAAGCTCCTGCTTGCCCTGCTCTTCCTTGGCGGCGTGATACCCGGCGTTCTCCTTCAGGTCACCCTCCTCGCGGGCCGCCGCGATCTTTTCGGTGATCTCGGCGCGGGAGGGACCAGACAGGTGCTCCAGCTCGGCCTTGAGCTGGTCATACGCCTCCTGGGTAAGCCAGGTGACGTTTTCGCTGGTCTGGGTCACAGGTGCTCCTCGTCGGTACTGGGGATAAATCAAACGCCCTACCAAGAAGGTTTGCGCCTTCACAGGTGGGCGAAACCACGAGCCTAACAATTCCGGCACAAAACGGGGAGGGGGAATTCCCTGGCGACGCATCGTCGCTGTTCAGGGGCGCTCACCCCGCGCGGCGTCCGGCTTCACGCGCCGGCTTCGCACGCCGGCCGGCGAGGGTGCGTCGCGGAACGGCCCGTGGCGGGGTCAGCCGCCGCCGGCCCGTGCCCGAGTCAATTGTCGCCGGCCGCCTGGCAGCCGACAAGTACGGCGTTGGTCGCCCGCCTGGTGGTCCGCAGCGTGACCTCGGTGTTCACCTGGGCCGCGCGCTGGTCGATGGTGACGTCCCTGCGGCCCACCTCGGAGCCGTCGGCGGCCTGCGAGCGGAGCGTGCACACGCCCTTGCCGTCCGTGTCCTTGATGACTTCGAGGTGCACCTTGACGGCACTGTCGGACACCGCGTCCCAGGTGATGATGCGGCCACTGAGATCCTGCCCGGCGATGTACGAGGCGCCGGTCCAGCCGACGACCCCGAGCAGTGCGACGCCGAGCACCGCACCGAGGATCTTGAGCTTGCGGTCCGCGCGCCCGTCGGCGGGGAGGCCATAGCGTCCCTCCGGGAGCTCGTCGCGCACCGACGTCATGATCATTCCTCCTGGTACGGGGACCTGTCCGGGACCTGGGTCCCGGAGCCCGGAGCGGTGTACCGGCCCGGGGTGGGGTCCAGGGAATACAGCGCCCCCTCGCTTCGGTCACTATAGGAGGCATCCACTTACGCCTTTCACCCAGCCTTTCAATGAGGATCGAGTCTTGACTGAGCAGCTGCGATTGATGGCGGTCCACGCCCACCCCGACGACGAGTCGAGCAAGGGTGCGGCCACCATGGCCAAGTACGTGTCCGAGGGGGTGGACGTGCTGGTCGCCACCTGCACAGGAGGCGAGCGAGGTTCCATCCTCAACCCCAAGCTCCAGGGCGACCCGTACATCGAGGAGCACATCCACGAGGTACGGAAGAAGGAGATGGACGAGGCCCGGGAGATCCTGGGCGTCAAGCAGGAGTGGCTGGGCTTCGTGGACTCCGGGCTGCCCGAGGGCGACCCGCTGCCGCCGCTGCCCGAGGGCTGCTTCGCGCTGCAGTCCGTCGAGGAGGCCGCGGCGCCGCTGGTGAAGCTGATCCGCGAGTTCAAGCCGCAGGTCATCACGACCTACGACGAGAACGGTGGCTATCCGCACCCGGACCACATCATGACCCACAAGATCACGATGGTGGCGTTCGAGGCCGCCGGCGACCCGGAGAAGTACCCGGAGGCCGGCGAGCCCTGGCAGCCCCAGAAGCTCTACTACAACCAGGGCTTCAACAAGCCGCGCACCATCGCGCTGCACGAGGCGCTGCTGGCGCGCGGCATGGAGTCGCCGTACGGCGAGTGGCTGGAGCGCTGGAAGCAGTTCGAGCAGCGTGAGCGCACGCTGACCACGTACGTTCCGTGCGCCGACTTCTTCGAGATCCGGGACAAGGCGCTGATCGCGCACGCCACCCAGATCGACCCCGACGGTGGCTGGTTCCGGGTGCCGATGGACATCCAGCGCGAGGTCTGGCCGACGGAGGAGTACGAGCTCGCGAAGTCGCTCGTGGACACTTCCCTCCCCGAGGGCGACCTCTTCGCGGGCATCCGCAACAATTGACCCCATGATGAGCGCGACCAGCACCCTCGCCCTGACGCACTTCGTCACCCTTGCCGACAGCTTCGACAAGGACAAGGTGACTCCAGGCGTCCTCGGCTTCATCGTCTTCGCGGTCATCGGCGGCGCCGTGTGGCTGCTGATGAAGTCCATGAACAAGCAGATGAAGAAGATGGACTTCGAGGAGGCCCCGGAGGAGGGCGCGGCAGCCGCCGCCGCTCCCACGGTGCCGAAGCCGAAGACCGGCTGAGGGGCCTTCCGGCCCCGTCCGAAACCGGGTGACGGCCTGAGGCCGGCCGATGGGTTACGGCCGGCCGACCGGCCCGGCGGCTCGCTGATCCAAGCGGTCAGCGAGCCGGTCATCGGCCACCGAGTCGGCCATTGGCCACCGAGTCGGCCATTGGCCACCGAGCCGGCCATTGGCCACCGAGCCGGCCATCGGCCACCGAGCCGGCCATCGGCCACCGAGTCGATCGCCGGCCACCGAGCCGATCGCCCGGCGCGCGGAATCAGTCCGCGGCGGCCGGTGTGACGGTGATGCCCATGACCTCACGCGCATGGCGGCCGGGCATCATGCCGAGCCGCCACGCCTGCCAGCCCGTTTCCGGTTCCATCCCGCGCTCCAGCATCAGCGCGAACGCCTCCGCGCACTCCGCCAGCTTCCCGTCGCGGCCCGCGTGTTCCTCCCGCACGAGCTGCGCCAGCTCCTCCTGCGCCACGGCGGTGCCCACCACCGAGCCGCCCGGAGAGGCGAACGGCAGCAGCGTGCAGCGCAGGAACCGGGCCCAGTCCTCGCCGCGCCGGTCGCCGTAACCGGCGAATATCCGCGCCGCCTCGTCGGCCAGCTCCAGCGCCTGCGCCGCTCGACCGTTGCCCGCGTCGATGATCACCAACTCCAGGCACGACCACGCCTCGCCGTGCGGCACCGCGATCCGCCGGAAGTCCTTCCGGGCGTCCTGCAGCAGCTGCCGCGCGAAGCCGGAGTTGCGCAGCGAGCCGGTCTGCTCGGCCCGCAGATCCCGGGTGACCCGCCCCGAGTGATGCCGGGCGCAGGCCAGGCCGTAGGCGTCCTGCATCCGGCTGAACATCGTCCGCGACCGCTCCAGCTGCCGCAGCGCCGCATCCTGCTCGCCACGCTCCTCCAGCGCCTGGCCCAGGTAGTACATCGTCCAGGCCTCACCGCGCGCGTCCTCGTGGCGCTGGTGCAGCGCCAGCGCCTGCCGCAGCCGGTCGGCGGCCGGTTCCGGATCGCCGGCCACCAGACGGGCCCGCGCCAGCTGCGTCATCGCCCAGGCCGTGCCGCGCTCGTCCTGTGTGCGGCCGTAGAGCTCCATCGCGGCGTGCAGCGCCTCCTCCGCCAGCGGGACCTCGCCCCTGCGCAGATGCACCTGGCCGAGCTGGAAGTGCGCCCACGCCTGGCCGTGCACGCTCTCGCTCTCCTCGTGCAGCTCCAGCGCCTCGCGGAGCATGTCGAGGGCCTCGGCGAGCTGGGCCCGGTCGCGCTCCACCGCGGCCAGCGCGTGCAGGGTCCAGGCCCGGTCGCCGCGCAGATCGGGACCGGACTGCAGCTCCAGCGCCTCGCGGAGCTTGGCCGCGGCCTCGGTCAGGCTGCCCTGCTGCTGGAGGGTGATGCCCAGATCGCGCAGCGCCCGCGCGGCGCCCGCCGGATGCTGCGCCTCGAAGTACAGGTCCACCACCGACGACAGCGTCGTCCGGGCCTTGTCCAGCTCGCCCAGCTGCCGCGCCGCGACACCCGTGCGCCACTGCACCGAGCGCATCAGCAGGCCCTGCCCGACCGCCCGGGTCAGATCGTTCAGTTCGCCGAGGCGGTAGAGGTCGCCGCGCAGCAGGCAGTAATCGGCCAGCGCGCCCAGCAGGTGCGAGACCGTCGCCTGGTCCACCTCCTGATCGGCGTGCGCCAGGGCGGCCGTGATGAAGCTGGATTCGTCGTCCAGCCACTGCAGGGCCGCGTCCAGCGAGGTGAAGCCGTGCGAGCCGAAGCGGTCGGCGCGCGTCGACGTGCGGCCGTCGACCAGGCGGATGACCGAGTCGGCCAGCTCCGCATAGCCGCCGATCAGCCGCTCCTGGGCCGCGACGCGCTCCTGCGCGGCCTCCTCCGCCGCCAGCCGCCCGGACGCGAAGCGGTGCACCAGGGCGTGCAGGCGGTAGCGCCTGCCCCGCACATGCTCGATCAGCCCGGCCTCGGCCAGCGCCGTCAACTGCCGCTCCGCCGCGGCGTTCGCCACACCCAGCAGCGCCGCCGCGGCGGCCGCGCCCAGCGACGCCCGGCCCACCAGCGCCAGCCGGCGCAGCAGCCGTCGGGCCGGCTCCGGCTGGTCGGCGTAGCGCAGCGCCAGCGCCCGCTCCACCGGCGTGTGCGAGGGGTACGCCGCCAGGTCCGCGGCGAGCGCGGCCGGGGAGCGCGAGTCGAGGGAGGAGCCCGCCACCCGCAGCGCCAGCGGCAGACCCGCGCACTGCTCGGAGATCTCCTCGATCGCCCGGGCGTCGTACGGGCCCGTTGCGTCCGCCCCGTGCGCCGCGCGCAGCAACTCCTCGGTGCCGGCCGGATCCAGCGGCCCCACCGGCAGCTGATGCACCCAGGCCGGCAGGTCGGCGGGCAGCTTCAGAGGCTCACGGGCGGTCACCAGCACCAGGCTGTCGGAGCGGTCCGGCACCAGGGTGCGGACCTGCTCCGGATCCGAGGCGTCGTCCAGCAGGACCGTCACCGGAAGACCCGCCACATGCTGGTGATAGAGCTCGGTCAGCCGCTTGACGTGCTGCTCCTGGGACGTCCGCTCCCGGAACAGCAGCTGCTCGCGGGGTGCGCCGAGCCGGTTGAGCAGGTGCAGCAGGGCGTTGCGGGTCGGCACCGGCAGCTCACCGGGGGTGTCGCCGCGCAGATCCACCACGCACGCGCCACGGAACTGGTCGCGCAGCTGGTGGGTGGCCCGCACCGCCAGCGCCGTACGCCCCGAGCCCGGCTCACCGTGCAGCACCACCACGGTCGGTTTGGTCTCGGTGCTCGCCCGGGCCGCGTGCACCCACTGCGCGATCTGCGCCAGCTCCGCCCGACGGCCCGCGAACGGCGCGTCGGAGGAGGGGAGTTGGGAGAACGAGTGCTCCAGCACGGACCGCTGCCGGGCAGCCGCGCTACGGTCCCCGCCGCGCAGCTGCGGGCCCCGGGAGGCGGCCGCGGCGGCCTTGGCGGCCGGCGGGCCGCTGCCGCGCGACGCCGTCAGCATCCGCTGCTGGTCCAGGAACGGCCGGATGCCCCGCACCTCCAGCGCCGTCAGCCACTGGAGCCGCAACTGCTCCGGGCTGTCCGGCCCGCCCCGCCCGGCCGCCTGCTCGCGCCCCGCCGCCGGCCGGCCCGCGGTCAGCTTCACCACCGTGGTCGCGGCGCCCGCCACCACCACGGCGGCCCAGGCGCCCAGCGCCGCACCCGCGCCCGTGCCGTACGCCAGGTCCGTGCCGAAGGCCGCCACCGCCGCCACGGCCGTCGCCACCGCCGGGGTGCCCACCTCCTTGCGGGACAGCCGCCCGCCCGGTCCGCGCCGGGCCGCCCCGGCCTCGTCCACCGCTCGGACGAAGGCGGCGTACTCCTCGGCGGCGCTGCCCGCGATGTCGTCCAGCGCCCCGCGCGCCCTGCCGAGCAGCGTGCCCCCGTCGAGCCGTCCGCCCGAGCGTCGTACCTCCTCCTCCACGGCCCGCGCCACCAGCGCGTCCGCCTCCGCACGGTGCTCCTCACGCAGCACGGCCAGTGCGCCCGGCATGCGAATCCCCCTCCAGCAGATACCCGGTTGCAGTAGTCCAGGTCGGTCTCATGTGGCGTTCCGGCGGTGATCGTCGCCGTACGCACAGTGTTCCGCGTCCGCGCGCATTCCGGCAGGCCTGTGGACAACCGACTCAAGCTTGACCGTCTCGACGCCTTCGATGATGCCAAGTCGGCTGCGCGAAGTGATGATCACGCCGTGGGTGATCCCTCTGGGAAGCGGTTCGGCGACTTGCGGGAGCTCGGCCGCGTTGTCGAACACCCAAAGTGCCGGACTGCCCGATGAAAGCCGAGGGCATCGAGCGTCCGGTGATAGAGGGCAGCCTGACTCTCGATGTTCTGTGGTACCTCAACGGCGGGGACCTCGAGCGCGGACAACAGGGGAGCGTGGGCGGTGCCGGCACGAGCCAGTTGTTCGCGGTTGACCGAGAAGCCGTGCAGGTCCGCGACGATCACCCCGCCGGAGAACCTCGCATGGGTGGTCCGGTTCCCCGGCAATCCAGTCGACGAGGGAAGTCTTACCGACGCCGGCCAGGCCGAGGACGAGGACTCTGCGTGCGTCGCTCCCGGCCAACTTCGCTTTGATGGCCTGCTGTTCCTGACTTCGACAGACGAACCAGGATGGGGTTGTCGGAGAAGTTCCCGACACGCGTGTGACCTGGACCGCCGTCTCGCGTGTGCGGCGACTCGAACGCTGCTTGACGACCGCCTGGGCAGCTTCCAGGAACATCGACACTACCTGTGTGGAGCTCCTGCTCGTGGGGAACGAAAATCCAGGCCAGCGTATCCGTGGACGATTCCAAAGTCCCTGTCAGGTTGGCCCAGAACACCGTCGTGACCCGATATCGAACCACGCCGAAAACAGGGAGAAGTGCGTTCTCTCAGTCACTCGCGTGTGCGTCGACAGGGATCGCGTAGCCGTTCGCCCGCTTGTACTTGTCGCCGCTCTTCACCTGAACGGCGATCGACGAACCAGTTCGCTCACCCTCCCGAGTAGGCATGACGAACAGATCCTCGCCGAAGTCGTTGCCGCCGTCGATCTCCTGGACGATCTGAAAGTGTTCCTCCAGGAACGCACGGAGCGCGTTGACCCCCGCCCGTTCGATACTTCTGCTCCGAGGGACTCGTGCTGGCACTGTTCTCCCCCCCCGCCGCAGTGGTGGACCCCGCTGACGGCGAGAGGCCACAGCTCAGTCTGGCAGCGGGGCGTCGTTGCGCTCGCCTACCGCGTATGCGTGACAGATCTCCGTCGGCCTGTGCCGGCTGCCGATGAGGGCGCCCACGCGGATGTTGGTCGTCAGATGGTTCCCAGGTCCACGGTGACGGAGAAGGGCGCGGCAGCCTTGATCACGCCGGTGAACACCTCACCTTCCCGGTAGGCCTTGGTGGCGGGGTCGAGGACGTAGGTGTAGGTGATCGGGACGCCGGTGGCGGCCTGTTCGATGCGCCAGTAGAAGGGGATGCCGGCCTTGGCGTACTGGTCCACCTTCACGATCCGGTCGGTGGTCTCCGAGCCGGGCGAGACGACCTCGACGACCAGGAGCACGTGTTCGGGGCGTGTGGGCGTGAGATCGATGGTCTCCGCCCGGTAGACGGTGACATCCGGACGGCGGTTGGTCAGGGGAACGTCCTGCAGGCGGACGTCGAAGTCCGTATCGGCGTTCCAGTCCGGGCCTGCGGCAGCGTCCAGGGCATTGGCCAGGAGTCGGGCCAACCGGTTGTGCCGCTTGGAGGCGCTCGGGCTCACGACGACCATCCCGTCCACGATCTCAATGCCGGCACACTGCTCCTCGGACCAGGAGTCGTACTGCTCCGCACTGATCTGCGTATGCATCCACGCGGGCGCCACCATCTCGGCGGTCATGGTGTACCTCCTTCGAGGAGCCTCGGCAGTCCTGGCGCTGCTGTGCTCAGCCTACTGTCCTGCCATGCCGGGGCACCTGATTCGGAAGAGCGTGACGGATTCCCCTTGTCTCTGTCCGAGTGGCAAGTGGCGAGGCTGACGCTCACCACGTGATGGCCCACAAGTGCAATTCAGCCAAGAGAGGCGGGTCCGTGCGGGCTTCGCCGGCCGGATCGGGTGTTGTGAGAGGCTGGATTGCATGAACCGGTTGGCTGGTGTGACCTCGCCTTATCTGCTGCAGCATGCCGACAATCCGGTCGACTGGTGGCCCTGGTCGGCGGAGGCGTTCGAGGAAGCAAAACGGCGTGATGTTCCCGTTCTGCTATCGGTCGGCTACTCCGCGTGCCACTGGTGCCATGTGATGGCCCATGAGAGCTTCGAGGATCCGGCGACCGCCGCCCTGCTCAACGACCACTTCGTGGCCGTCAAGGTCGACCGCGAGGAGCGGCCGGACGTCGACGCGGTCTACATGGAGGCGGTGCAGGCCGCCACCGGCCAGGGCGGCTGGCCGATGACGGTCTTCCTCACCCCCGACGCCGAGCCCTTCTACTTCGGCACCTACTTCCCGCCCGAGCCCCGTCACGGCATGCCGTCCTTCGGCCAGGTCCTGGAAGGCGTCCGCAGCGCCTGGACCGACCGCCGCGACGAGGTCGGCGAGGTCGCCGGCCGGATCGTCGCCGACCTGGCGGGCCGGTCGCTCACCGAGTCGCTGCCCGCGGACCGCCGCCCGCCGCGCGCCGAGGAACTGCACACCGCCCTCATGGGGCTGACCCGCGACTTCGACGCGGCGCACGGCGGATTCGGCGGCGCGCCCAAGTTCCCGCCGTCCATGGCCCTGGAGTTCCTGCTCCGCCACCACACCCGCACGGGGTCGGCCGCCGCCCTGGAGATGGTGCAGGCGACCTGCACGGCGATGGCCCGCGGCGGCATCTACGACCAGCTGGGCGGTGGCTTCGCGCGCTACGCGGTCGACGCCACCTGGACCGTGCCGCACTTCGAGAAGATGCTGTACGACAACGCCCTGCTCTGCCGGACCTACGCGCACCTGTGGCGCACCACCGGCTCCGAGCTGGCCCGCCGGACCGCCGTCGAGACCGCCGACTTCATGGTCCGCGAACTCCGCACGCAGCAGGGCGGATTCGCCTCCGCGCTGGACGCGGACAGCGACGACGGCACCGGTCGGCACGTCGAGGGCGCCTACTACGTCTGGACACCGGAGCAACTCCGCTCCGTCCTGGGCGAGAAGGACGCGGAGTTCGCCGCCGCCTGCTTCGGCGTCACCGAGGAGGGCACCTTCGAGGAGGGCGCCTCCGTCCTCCAGCTGCCCGACGCGGCCGACGGCCCGGCCGACGACGCCCGGCCGGCCTCCGTCAAGGAGCGGCTGCTGGCCGCCCGCGCCGAACGGCCCCGCCCCGGGCGGGACGACAAGATCGTCGCCTCCTGGAACGGCCTGGCCATCGCCGCCCTCGCCGAGACCGGTGCCTACTTCGACCGCCCCGACCTGATCCAGGCCGCGACGGACGCCGCCGACCTCCTGGTCCGCGTCCACATGGACTGGCAGGCACGGCTGCACCGCACCTCCCGGGACGGTGTGCCGGGCGCCAACTCCGGCGTCCTGGAGGACTACGCCAATGTCGCGGAGGGCTTCCTCACCCTCGCCTCCGTCACCGGGGAGGGCGTCTGGGTGGACTTCGCCGGCTTCTTCCTGGACACCGTGCTGGTCCAGTTCACCACCGAGGACGGCGCCCTCTACGACACCGCCGCCGACGCCGAGACCCTCATCCGCCGCCCGCAGGACCCCACCGACAACGCCACCCCCTCCGGCTGGACCGCCGCCGCCGGCGCCCTGCTCTCGTACGCGGCGCTGACCGGCAGCGACCTCCACCGGACCGCCGCCGAGCGGGCCCTGGGCATCGTCACGGCACTCGCCGGCCGCGCCCCGCGCTTCATCGGCTGGGGCCTCGCCGTCGCCGAGGCCGCCCTGGACGGCCCGCGCGAGGTGGCGGTCGTCGGCCCGCACGGCGATCCGGACACCCTCGCGCTGCACCGCGCCGCTCTCCTGGGCACGGCCCCGGGCACGGTCGTCGCGCTGGGCGCCCCCGGGTCGGACGACGCCGGGGAGGTCCCGCTGCTGAAGGACCGGCCGCTGGTCGACGGACGCCCGGCGGCCTATGTGTGCCGCAACTTCACCTGTGAGCGGCCGACGACGGACCCGGAGGAACTGGCCGAGCGGCTGCACGGCTGACGGGCCGCCCGACGCCGGTGACGGGGGCCCGGCCCGTCCGCCCACCGGGGCGGGCCCCCGCCGGTCTCCGCCCGAGTCCCCCTACCGCAGGGCGGGTTGCCCCGGCGCGCACGTCACGTCCTAGCCTCGGCCCATGACGAAGAGCACACACCGCGAAGTACACCTGGCCGCCCGCCCCCGAGGCCCGGTCACCGATGACCTCTTCGAGATCGTGGAGGTCCCGCTGCCCGAACCGGGGCCCGGCCAAGTGCTGGTGCGCAACACCCACATGGGCGTCGCCGCCGTGATGCGCACCCTCATGGACGAGGCGAGCCCGGTACCGATGCCGTCGTTCGGGATCGGGAAGCCGCTGCACGGCGCCGCGGTCGGTGAGGTGGTGGCCGCCCCCGGGACGGATCTGCACCCCGGTGACCTGGTGGAGCACCGGCTCGGCTGGCGCGAGTACGCGCTGCTCGATGCGGACGAGGCGCGCCGCCTCGAACCCGGCCTGCTGCCCGACCCCGCCGCGTACCTCTCGCAGGGCGCCACGGCCCTGATGGGCGTCGCGCGCGGCGCGGAAGTGCGCCCCGGGGACACCGTGTTCGTCACCGGGGCGGCCGGCGGGGTGGGCTCCCTGGCCGGCCAGGTCGCCCGTCAGTACGGCGCCGCCCGGGTCATCGGCAGCACGGGCTCGCAGCAGAAGGCCGAGCGACTGATCGAGGAGCTCGGCTACGACGCGGTGGTGCTCCGCGGCGCGGGCCCCATCGAGGAGCAGCTGCGCAAGGCCGCACCGGAGGGCATCGACGCGCTCTTCGACAACGTGGGCGGCGAACAGCTGGAGGCCGCGTTGGCGGTGGCCAACCGGGGCGCTCGCCTCGCGATCGTCGGCGCCCTGGCCAGCCAGCTCTCCGCGGAGATCCCCGCACCGACCCGGGTCGACACCCTGTCGCTGCTCTCCCTGGGCATCACCCTGCGCGGCATCGCCCTGTACGAGCACCGCGACCTGATCCCGGAGTGGCACCGCCGGTTCGCCGCGGGGCTGCGCGATGGCTCCCTCACCTTCCCGCACGCCCGTCTGCACGGTATCGAGCAGGCGCCGCGGGCCCTGCGGGAGCTGATCGAGGGGCGCCATCTGGGCGCCGTCGTCGTGGAGTTGTGAGCCGGCGGCGGTACGGCGGGCGGTGCCGACGGCCGCCCGCCGACTGTCGGCGGCCGGTTGTAGCCTGCGGGCGTGGACACCTTGCTGAGGTACCGGTCCCTCGTAGCGGAGGCCGCGGCGCTGCGGTCCGCCGCCGACGATCCCGTCGCCGTGGCGGGACGCACCTGCGACCGCATCGACGCCGTCGACGCACGGGTGCGGGCGTTCGTCCCCGAACCCGGGCGGCGCACACGGCTCCTGGCGGCCGCCCGGCGGCTGGCGGCGGATCCGGACGACCGTGCCGGCCGGCCACCGCTGTACGGCATACCGGTCGGCGTCAAGGACATCGTCCACGTCGACGGCCTGCCCACCCGCGCGGGCTCCGCCCTGCCGCCCGAGGTGCTGGGCGGCGCGCAGGCCACCGTCGTGGACCGGCTGTGTGCCGCCGGTGCCCTGATCGCCGGCAAGACGGTGACGGCCGAGTTCGCCGTCACGGCGCCCGGGCCGACCCGTAATCCGCACGACACCGCGCATACGCCGGGGGGTTCGAGCAGCGGGTCGGCGGCCGCGGTCGCCGCCGGGATGGTGCCGCTGGCCATCGGGACGCAGACCGTCGGCTCGATGATCCGCCCCGCCGCCTTCTGCGGGGTGGTGGGCTTCAAGTCGACGTACGGCCGGATCCCGGTCGACGGAGTGATCCCCAACGCCGCCGGCTTCGACACCCTCGGGTGCTTCGCCGCGGATGTGGCGGGGGCGGCGCTCGCCGCGTCGGTGCTGTGCGACGGCTGGCGCGCCTCCGTGGCCGAGGTGTCCAGGGCTCCGCGGCCGGTGCTCGGCATACCGGTCGGGCCCTATCTGGAGCGCGCCGACGGTCCGGCCCTGCGCGCCTTCGGCGAACAGCGGGAGCTGCTGCGGGCCGCCGGGTACGACCTCCGTGAGGTGCCGGTGATGGACGACTTCGAGCAGGTCGTCGAGCAGCTCTTCACCATGAACCGCTACGAGGTCGCGCGGGCCCACGCCGAGTGGTTCGCGCGGTTCGGGGACCGCTACCGGCCCCAGACCGTGGCGGCCATCCGCCAGGGGCACACCATCGGCGACGCCGAGTACGAAGCGGCCCGGGATCGGCGGGCCGCGTTCTGCGAACGGCTCGCGGCGGCCGCCGCCGCGGCCGGTACCGACCTCTGGATCGCCCCGTCGGCAACCGGCCCCGCGCCCGCCGGCCTCTCCAGCACCGGGAGCTCGATCATGTGCCTGCCGTGGAGCAACGCCGGGCTGCCGTCCGTCGGACTGCCCGCCGGCCGCGCCGCCGACGGGCTCCCGCTCGGGTTGCAGATCGTCGGAGCACCGGGCGCGGACGAGGAGGTCCTGTACGGCGCGGCCGGTATCGAGAGCGCGCTGGCCGCAGGCCGGAGGGCGCCCGGCCCGGCCACCTCCGGCCCCGCCGGTTGAGCGACCGGGATCCGCGCCGCCGCCCTCCCCACGGCCCGGCCGTCAGAGGGTGGCGCCCCGCGTCAGTACGTCCATCGTCCGGTGGATGCACGCCTCCAGGTCGGCGTCCGGTCCGGCCTCGACCCAGTGCAGAAGCGCTTCCTGAAGGGCCGCCAGGATCGCCGCACTGATGGCCCGTACCTCCAGGTCGTCGGCGGTTCGGCCGGCGCGCTCGGCCAGCACGGCGCTGATCATCGCGGCGTCCCGGGCGGTGTTCTCCGCCGTTCGGCCCCTGATGGCGGGCACGTCGCGCACCAGCCGGATGCGCTGGACGAGTTCCTCGCGGTCCGCCGCGGTGATCCGGCGCAGCGCCTCGACGGTGACGTGCCGCATCGACTCGACCATCGGCTCGTCGGTGGGCCGGGCACGGATCCCCTCTTCCAGGACGGCGTCGTACTCGTCGGTCAGCACGATGTCCTCCTTCGTGGGGAAGTACCGGAAGACCGTGCTGGGCGAGACCTCCGCGGCCTCGGCGATCCGGTCGACGGGCGTCGCGTCGTAGCCCTGCTCCGCGAAGAGCCGGTAGGCGGCGCGCCGGATCGACTGCCGGGTCTGCCTCTTCTTCCGCTCGCGCAGGCCGGGCCGGGGAGCCCCGGACGACGGCGGGGTGACGGATGCGGAGCTGTGTGCGGCGACCATGAACGTCATTCTCGGGCATCGGGCGTCCCGGCGGCCACGGCCGTACCGGTGCCCGGGCGGCCCGCCGGGCCCGGGCGGCTTGTCGCGTCCGGGCTCAGCTCCGCCGCCGTCCGCCCGGTGCCGTCCGTCCCGGCGTCGCGCCCGGTACGCGTATCGGGCAGGAAGAGCGCGGTGAGCGTCGCCGCCACCAGGGCCGCGACACCGCACACCAGCAGCACCAGTCCCATGCCGTCCAGGTAGGCGCGGTCCGCGGAGGCGGCCAGCTCGGGAGCGCCGATCCGGCCGGCCACCAGATGGGCGGCGACGACCGAGTCCCCGGCGGCATCGGCTGCCGGGCCCGGCAGCCCGGCGGTGACGATCCGGTCGCCGTACGCCCCGGCGAGCAGGCTGCCGAGCACCGCCACCCCCAGCGCCCCGCCGAACTGCCGCACCGTCATGAGCAGTCCGGACCCGCTGCCGGCGCGCTCGCGCGGCAGCGCCCCCAGCGCGGCGTCCATGGCCGGGACCATGGCGAATCCGAAGCCGACGCCGGCGACGGACAGCCACAGGGCGGTGGTGCCGTAGCCGTCGTGGACGTCGGTCCGGGAGCCGAGGAAGGCGGCGCAGGCCAGCACGATCAGGCCGCCGGTGACGACCGGTCGCGGCCCGATCCGCGCGCTGAGCATGCCGCTGCCCTTGGCCGCGATCAGCAGTCCGGCCATCATCGGCAGCATCCGCAGTCCGGTGCCCAGGGCGTCGTGCCCCAGCACGGCCTGGAGGTACGGCGGCAGGACGAACATCAGCCCCGAGAGCACCAGCGTGCCGAGCGCCGCGGCGACGGTGTTCCAGAGGAAGCCGCGGCTGCGCAGCAGCCCGAGATCGAGCATCGGCCGCTGTTGGCCGCGGCCGCGGAGCACCAGCCCGGTGAGCAGGGCGGCGGATGCGGTCAGCGCGGTCAGGACGAGCGGGTCGAGCCAGCCGCGGGCGGGGCCCTCGATGACGCCGAACACCAGGGCGCCGAGCCCGGAGGCCGTGAGCCCCGCGGAGAGCGCGTCGACCCTGGGGGAGGCCGGATCGCGGGTCTCGGGCAGCAGGAAGACGCAGGCGGCGACGCCGAGCAGGGCGAGCGGAATGTTCACGAGGAAGACCGAGCCCCACCAGAAGTGGTCGAGCAGCCAGCCGCCGACCAGCGGGCCGAGCGGCAGGCCGAGGGCGGAGGCGGCGGAGATCGCGCCGACGGCGGTGGAGCGTTCCGCGGGCCCGAAGAGCGAGGGCAGTACGGACATCGCCAACGGCATGATCAGTGCCGCTCCGGTTCCCATCACCGCGCGGGCCGTGACGACCAGGGCGGAGCTGTCGGCGAAGGTGCCGAGCAGCGAGCCGGCGAGGAAGATGCCGAGGCCGGTGACGAGCATCCGGCGACGGCCGAACCGGTCGCCGAGGAGCCCGGCGGGGAGCATCAGGGCGGCGAAGACGACGGTGTAGGCGTCGACGATCCACTGCAGCCGGCCGGTGCCGGCGCCCAGCTCGGCGGCCATGGTCGGCAGCGCGACATTGAGGATCGTCGTGTCGAAGCCGAGCACCAGCATCGCGGCCACGAGCGCGCCCAGGGCCCACCAGCGGCGGGGGTGCGGGGCGGGCGGTGCGTCGTGCGCGGCGGGTGGTTCTTCGGTACGCGAGGCCATGGGGCACCACACCTTTGGGAGCAGGTCCGTCGTGCGCCGACGATTCGGCGCACCGTGAGAGTAAGACTTGAATGACAGTAACTCTCAAAAGATAGTAACTGTCAATTACTCGTCGGGGTGCGCTACGGGAGGGCGTGCGGGCGCAGCAAAAGGCCGCGACCCGGAAGGGGCGCGGCCGGTGTCGGTATCCGGAGCTCAGGGGTGCGAATAGGCCACCAGGGAGATCCCGACGTAGTGCACGATGAACGCCGCCAGCGTGAGGGAGTGGAAGACCTCGTGGAAGCCGAACCATCGCGGTGACGGGTTGGGGCGCTTGATGCCGTAGATCACGCCGCCCGCGCTGTAGAGGAGTCCGCCGACGATGACGAGCACCAGGACGGCGACGCCGCCCGTGCGCAGGAAGTCGGGGAGGAAGAAGACGGCGGCCCAGCCCATGGCGATGTAGCAGGGGGTGTAGAGCCAGCGCGGGGCGCCCACCCAGAAGACCCGGAAGGCGATCCCGGCGAGTGCGGCCGCCCAGACCGCCCAGAGGAGCACCTGACCGCGAGTGCCCGGTACGAGCAGCATCGTCAGCGGCGTATAGGTGCCGGCGATGATCAAAAAGATGTTGGCGTGATCGAGTCGCCGCAGGATGCCGTCGGTCCGGGGGCTCCAGTTGCCGCGGTGGTAGAGCGCGCTGATCCCGAAGAGCAAGCAGGCGGACAGGGTGTAGATGGCGCAGGCCAGTCGGCCGCGGGGGCTGTCGGCGAGCGCGGTGAGCAGGACGCCGGACAGCAGGGCGGCGGGAAACATCCCCGCGTGCAGCCAGCCGCGGAGTCTGGGTTTGAGTGGCGCTGTCACGGCGGCGACCGCGGAGACGGCGCCGGCCGCGGAGGGCGCGGGGGAGGTGGGGCTCTCGGCTGCGTCGGACGCGGGAGTCATGGCCGACATGCTACCTACGCGACCGTAGGTACCCCTCTGTCGAGAAGTGGTGACGGTCACAAGGTGCCCTCTGGACAGAACCCTGTCGGGGTCGGATGATCAAATGAGTGCGGTCGGCACCGGATGAGCGGTCACGAAGCATCCGGGTCGCGGCCCCCAAGGGGCAGGCAAACACCATAGAAGCGGACTTTTCCGGCACATGTCGGAGGTTCCTCCCCACCCTCATCTAGGAGCGATCGTGGCGCGCGACAACGCGGCTCCCTCCCCCAGGCCCTTCACCCGTCACCAGGAACTCCTCTCCTGGGTCGACGAGATCGCGGCGATCACCCAGCCCGAGCGGGTCGTCTGGTGCGACGGCTCGGAGGCGGAGTACGAGCGTCTGTGCGAGGAGCTCGTCGACAAGGGCACGTTCAAGAAGCTCGACCCGATCAAGCGCCCCAACTCGTACTACGCCGCCTCCGACCCCTCGGACGTCGCGCGGGTCGAGGACCGCACCTTCATCTGCTCCGAGAAGGAGGAGGACGCCGGCCCCACGAACCACTGGAAGGCCCCCGCCGAGATGCGGGCCCTCTTCGCCGGAGACGGTGACGCCTCCGACGGTGAGCAGGGCATCTTCCGCGGCTCGATGAAGGGCCGGACGATGTACGTCGTCCCGTTCTGTATGGGCCCGCTCGGCTCCCCCCTCTCCGCGATCGGCGTGGAGATCACCGACTCCGCCTACGTCGCGGTCTCGATGCGCACCATGACCCGCATGGGGCAGCCGGTGCTGGACGAGCTCGGCGAGGACGGCTTCTTCGTCAAGGCGGTGCACACCCTCGGCGCGCCGCTGGCCGAGGGCGAGGCCGACGTCCCGTGGCCGTGCAACTCCACCAAGTACATCTCGCACTTCCCCGAGGCCCGCGAGATCTGGTCCTACGGCTCCGGCTACGGCGGCAACGCCCTGCTGGGCAAGAAGTGCTACGCGCTGCGCATCGCCTCGGTCATGGCCCGTGACGAGGGCTGGCTCGCCGAGCACATGCTCGTCCTGAAACTGACCCCGCCGCAGGGCGAGGCCAAGTACGTCGCCGCCGCCTTCCCGAGCGCCTGCGGCAAGACCAACCTGGCCATGCTGGAGCCGACCGTCCCCGGCTGGACCGTGGAGACCATCGGCGACGACATCGCCTGGATGCGCTTCGGCGAGGACGGCCGGCTCTACGCGATCAACCCCGAGGCCGGCTTCTTCGGCGTCGCGCCCGGCACCGGCGAGCACACCAACGCCAACGCCATGAAGACCCTCTGGGGCAACTCCGTCTTCACCAACGTCGCCCTCACCGACGACGGCGACGTGTGGTGGGAGGGCATGACCGAGGAGACCCCGGCGCACCTGACGGACTGGAAGGGCAACGACTGGACCCCCGAGTCCGGCGTCCCGGCCGCCCACCCCAACGCCCGCTTCACCGTCCCGGCCGCCCAGTGCCCGACCATCGCGCCCGAGTGGGAGGACCCCAAGGGCGTGCCGATCTCGGCGATCCTCTTCGGCGGCCGCCGCGCCAGCGCCGTCCCGCTGGTGACCGAGTCGCTGGACTGGAACCACGGTGTCTTCCTCGGCGCGAACGTGGCGTCCGAGAAGACCGCCGCGGCCGAGGGCAAGGTCGGCGAGCTGCGCCGCGACCCGTTCGCCATGCTGCCGTTCTGCGGCTACAACATGGGCGACTACATGGGCCACTGGGTCAACGTCGGCAAGGCCGCCGTCGACAGGGGGGACCAGGCGAAGCTGCCGAAGATCTACTACGTCAACTGGTTCCGCAAGGACGACGCCGGCAAGTTCGTGTGGCCGGGCTTCGGTGAGAACAGCCGGGTCCTCAAGTGGATCGTCGAGCGGCTGGAGGGCAAGGCCGAGGGCGTCGAGACCCCCATCGGCGTGCTGCCCACCAAGGACGCGCTGGACACCAAGGGCCTCGAGCTCGCCGACGCCGAGCTCGACTTCCTGCTCACCGTCGACAAGGAGGTGTGGCGCGAGGAGGCGGCGCTCATCCCCGAGCACCTCAACACCTTCGGCGACCACACGCCCAAGGAGCTGTGGGACGAGTACCGCGAGCTGGTCCGGCGGCTCGGCTAGCCGACGCCGCACGGCCTGATGCCCGGCCGGGGCCCCGCACTTGGTGTCACCAGGTGCGGGGCCCCGGCGTTTCCCATCCGGTCGAGTTCTCATACATGAACCTTGTACGCACTCTTGACCGGGCGGGATTCCGCGGCCCACGCTGAGGCCCATGACGCTCACGGCTTCCGCGCCGCTCACCGGCGACCGCATCGCATCCGTCCGCCTCTCCCTCGTCCGGCTCCCGCTCGGCGCTCCGGTCAGCGACGCCAAGGTGCTGACCGGACGCCAGAAACCTCTCACCGAGGTCGCGTTCGTCTTCGCCCGGATCACCACCGAGGGCGGCGGCGAGGGCCTCGGCTTCGGCTACGCCAAGCGGGCCGGCGGGCCGGGTCTGTACGCGCACGCCCGGGAGCTCGCGCCGGAGCTGATCGGCGAGGACCCCAGCGACATCGGCCGGCTCTGGCAGAAGCTGCTCTGGGCGGGCGCCTCGATGGGCCGCAGCGGGCTGGCCGTTCAGGCGATCGCCGCCTTCGACATCGCCCTGTGGGACCTGAAGGCGCGGCGCGCCGGCCTGTCGCTCGCCAAACTCCTGGGCGCGCACCGCGATGCCGTCCCCTGCTACAACACCTCCGGCGGTTTCCTCTCGGCACCCGTCGACGAGATCCTGGACAACGCGGAGGCCGCGCTCGCGCGCGGCATCGGCGGCATCAAGATCAAGGTGGGGCAGCCCGATACGGCCGCCGACCTCCGGCGCGCAGCCGCGGTCCGCGACCGCATCGGCGACCACGTCCCCCTGATGGTGGACGCCAACCAGCAGTGGGACCGGGCCACCGCCCTGCGGTGCGGGCGGGATCTGGAGGACTTCCGGCTCACCTGGATCGAGGAGCCGCTGGACGCCCACGACGCGGCGGGACACGCCGCGCTCGCGGCGGCGCTGGACACCCCGGTGGCGACCGGTGAGATGTTCACCAGCGCCGAGGAGCACACCCGGCTGATCGAGGCGGGCGCCGCGGACTTCGTCCAGCCGGACGCGCCGCGGGTCGGCGGGATCACGCCCTTCCTGCGGGTGATGGCGCTCGCCGACCACAACGGCCTGAGTCTGGCGCCGCACTTCGCGATGGAGGTCCATCTCCATCTGGCCGCCGCCTACCCGCGGACCGCCTGGGTCGAGCACTTCGAGTGGCTGGAGCCGCTGTTCCGTGAGCGGCTGGAGCTGCGGGAGGGGCGGATGGTCGTCCCCGACCGGCCGGGGCTGGGCCTCTCCCTGAGCGACCGCGCGGACGCCTGGACCGTCGACCGCTACGAGACCGGGCACCGCGCGGGCCGCGCCGCGGCGGTCTTGCCGTAGCGCGCCCGGGCCGTAGCGCGCCCCCGCCGTGGTGCGCTCAGGCCGGGTGCGCTCAGGCCGTGGCGAGGTCCCGGGTCCCGAAGGCCGCGCCGTGCGCCTCCATTCGCTCCGCCGCCAGCGCCATCGCCGCGGCGTCGTCGCGGGAGGTGGCCACGGCCAGGGCGTTGCCGGCGAGCGTGTGGGCGCGCTGCTGGAGGGCGGGGATGCGGCCCGGGGTGCCGTCGTCGGTGGGCTCGGCGCGCAGCGGGTGGTGACCGCTCAGCCGCGCCACCTGCTCGGCGATGCGGTCGGCGGCGGCGGCCAGGGCGGCGCCGTCCAGCGGGCGGTGGCTGCCGTGCGCCGCCAGGGCGTGCAGCTCATCGGTGACGGTGAGCAGCGCGGTCAGCTGGCCGGCGAGCCGGATGTCCAGCTCCTCCTCGCGCGAGCGGTGCGGAAAGTCCGGGGCGGCGGCCATGGTGTGGACCGACTTGGTGCGGATCGGCTCGTACATGGGAGGCCTCCTGCAAGCACCTGGAACGAGGTGCCGGAGAAATCCGGGCACCCTTCAACGTCTAGGAGGCCATCCTAGCTTAGACCTTGTCTAAAGTTGTGCCTCGTACAGCAGGTTGTTCGTCTTCTGTGAGAAGTCGCCCCGCTCGGCTACTGTCCGTAACCGTCGAGGAAGGAGCCGATCCGGGTGACGGCGTCCGTCAGGTCGTCCGCGCTGGGCAGCGTGACCAGGCGGAAGTGGTCCGGCTCCGGCCAGTTGAAGCCCGTGCCGTGGACGATCATGATCTTCTCGGCGCGCAGCAGGTCCAACACCATCTGCCGGTCGTCCTTGATCTTGTAGACCTTCGGGTCGAGCCGGGGGAAGGCGTAGAGCGCGCCCTTCGGCTTGACGCAGCTGACTCCCGGGATCTGGGTGAGCAGCTCGTACGCCGTATCGCGCTGCTCGCGCAGTCGGCCGCCGGGCAGCACCAGATCGTTGATCGACTGCCGGCCGCCGAGGGCGGTGGCGACCGCGTGCTGGGCCGGCATGTTGGCGCACAGCCGCATATTGGCCAGGATCGTCAGGCCCTCGATGTACGAGGAGGCGTGCTCCGTGGGGCCGCAGACCGCCATCCAGCCGCTGCGATAACCCGCCACCCGGTACGACTTCGACAGCCCGTTGAAGGTCAGCGTCAGCAGGTCCGGGGCGAGCGAGGCGAAGGGGGTGTGCGTGGCGTCGTCGTAGAGGATCTTGTCGTAGATCTCGTCGGCGCAGACGATCAGATGGTGCCGGCGGGCGATCTCCGCGATGCCGCGCAGCAGCTCGTCGTCGTACACCGCGCCCGTGGGGTTGTTGGGGTTGATGACGACGATGGCCTTGGTGCGGTCGCTGATCCTGCGCTCGATGTCGGCGAGGTCCGGCATCCAGTCCGCCTGCTCGTCGCAGCGGTAGTGCACGGCGGTGCCGCCGGAGAGCGAGACCGATGCCGTCCACAGCGGGTAGTCCGGGGCCGGGACCAGCACCTCGTCGCCGTCGTCCAGCAGCGCCTGCATCGACATCTGGATCAGCTCGGAGACGCCGTTGCCCAGATAGATGTCGTCGACCGACAGCTCGATGCCCTGGGTCTGGTAGTGCTGCATCACCGCGCGGCGGGCGGAGAGCAGGCCCTTGGCGTCGCCGTAGCCGTGGGCCGTGCCGACCGAACGGAGGACGTCCTCCAGGATCTCGGGCGGGCACTCGAAGCCGAACGCCGCCGGATTGCCGGTGTTGAGCTTGAGGATGCGGTGTCCCGCCGCCTCCAGCCGCATGGCCTCCTCGAGCACCGGGCCACGGATTTCGTAGCAGACACCTGCGAGCTTCGTTGACTGGATCACCTGCATGTCCGCCACCTTACGGCCGTGTATCGGGGCCCGCCGGGTGTTTTTCCCCACCCTGGTCAGCGCAGGGTGTGGGGTTGCTCACGTGGGGTCACCACGAGGGAGGGCGGGCGGGGCGGTCGTGCACCGATTCCGTCGCGGGCCGGCCGGCCGGCCGCCCGCCGCCGCGGCCGGCCTCACCCGCGTCCCGGGACCCGCCGCACCGTCCGCCCCGCCAGCACATCCGTCCGCCGCCCGTCCTCGATCACGAACCGGCCGTCGATCAGCACATGCGGGATGCCGGACGGGAGGGTGCGCGGCGCCTCGTACGTCGAACCGGCGGCGACCGTGTCCGGGTCGAAGAGGACCAGGTCGGCGCGGTGGCCCTCGCGGACGAGGCCGCGGTCGGGCAGGCGCAGGCGGGCGGCGGGCCGGGAGGTCAGATGGGCGACGCACTCCTCCAGGGACAGCACACCCAGCTCCCGGACGTACCTGCCCAGGTACTGGGGGAAGGTGCCGTAGGCCCGCGGATGCGGCTTGAAGCCCTGGAGGATGCCGTCGCTGCCGCCGGTGTGGACGCGGTGGCGCATGATCTGCCGGACGTTGTCCTCGTGGCCGACGTGCTGGAGGATCGTCGAGCCGAGGCGGTCGTCGATCAGCAGGCGGCGGGCGGTGACCCAGGGCTCCTCGCCGCGCTCGGCGGCGCTGCGGGCGAGGGTCTTGCCGACGCAGCCCGCCAGCCCCGGATCCGAGACGCCGGAGATCTCGATGGCGTCCCATTCGATCGGTACGCCGTGGCAGCCGTCGGCCCCGTCGACCTCCATGACGTGCCGGATGCGCTCGGCCGTCGCGTCGTCCCGGAGCCGGGCGAGGATCGCCTCCGGCCCGCCCTCGCTCGCCCAGCTGGGCAGCATGGCCACGAGGGTGGTGCAGCCGGGGGTGTAGGGATAGGTGTCCAGGGAGATGTCGGCGCCGGTGTCGAGGGCCCGGTCCAGGAGGGTCAGCAGTTCGGGGGCGCGGCCCTTGTTGACGCCGAAGTTCATGGTGGCGTGGGCGAGATGCAGCGCGCAGCCGGCCTCCCGGGTGAGGCCCACCATCTCCTCGTACGCCTGGAGCGCGCCCGCCCCGTACGAGCGGTGGTGCGGGCAGTAGTAGCCGTCGTAGCGGGCCACCACCCGGCACAGTTCGGTCAGTTCGGCGTCGGAGGCGTACATGCCCGGGGTGTAGGTGAGGCCGGAGGAGAGGCCGACCGCGCCCTGTTCCAGACCCTCGGCGACCAGCTGCCGCATCCGGGCGAGTTCGGCGGGGGTGGCGTCGCGGCTGTCCCAGCCGAGGGCGAGCATCCGCACGGTGCCCTGCGGGATCAGGTAGGCGGCGTTGACGGCGATGCCCGCGCCGTCGAAGCCGTGGTCGAGGCGGTCGAGGTACTCGCCGACCGTGCGCCAGCTGAAGTCGATGTCGGACCCGTCGCCGTTCCAGCCGGTGATCTGGGCGCGGACCTCGGCGAGGGTGCGGTCGTCGACCGGCGCGTACGACAGGCCGTCCTGACCGATGACTTCGAGGGTGACGCCCTGGGCTGCCTTCGCCTCGTGCGCGGGGTCGCGGAGCAGCGCCAGGTCACTGTGCGCGTGCATGTCGATGAAGCCGGGGGAGAGGGCGAGCCCGTCGGCCGCCACGGTGCGGGTGGCCGACGGGCGCGGGCCGCCGGCCCCTTCGCGGCGGATCTCGGCGATCCGGCCGTCGGCCAGGGCGACATCGGCGCGGTAGGACGGACCACCGGAACCGTCGATGACGCGGACGTCGCGGAACACGGTGTCCATGGCGGGGCTGCCTTTCGTGCGGCGTGCGGGGTCCGACGGCGCGCGCCGCGGGGGATCGGCGCGCACCGTCGGGGTCTTGGGGGCAGGTCAGAAGAAGGTGCGGATGAAGTCGCTGACCGTGCCGTCGGCCTCGACGACCGGGATCAGCTGCCACTTGTCGAAGGACGTGCAGGGGTGGGACAGACCCAGGCCGACCCAGTCGCCGACCTCCAGGTCACCGGCGTGCTCGGTGGTGACCCAGGCGTGCTGGTCCGAGAGGCCGGTGACGGTGACGCCGTCCGCGGGCCGCTCGGAGCCGTCCCGCCCGGACCGCACGACCTGGGCCCGCGGCAGGTGCAGGTCGTACGCCGCGTCCCGCTTGCCCGCGTTGAGGAACGCCTGCTGCGGGGTGGGCCGGGAGACGACCTGCGCCCAGAGGCGGAAGGCGGGCTGGAGGGCGCCCTCTTCCGGGACGCGGTTGAAAGGGGTCAGGTGGCGGTAGTGGCCGTCGTCGTGGGAGACGTACGCGCCCGAGCGCAGCAGCTTGAGGACCGGTGCGGACAGCTCGGGGATCTCCGCGAAGACCTCGGCGACCGCGTCGAACCAGGCGCTGCCGCCCGCGCTCACCACGATCGTGTCGAGGTCGGCGAACCGGCCCGCCTTGTCGAACTCCACGGCCAGCGCGACCAGCCGGCGCAGCCAGGCGGTCACCCGCCCGGCGTCCGCGTCCGGCACCTCGCCCTCGTAACCGGCGACGCCGACCAGGCGCAGGGTGTCGACGCCCGCGATGGCGTCGGCGAGCTCCAGGCACTCGGCCTCGGTACGGACGCCGGTACGGGCGCCCTCGCCGGCGCCGAGTTCGATGACGACGTCCACCGGGCGGGTGGCGCCGGCCTCGCGCAGCGCCGTGTCCATCAGCTCGATGCCGCGCAGCGAGTCGACGTAGCAGACGAAGCGGAAATCGGCGTCGGCAGCCAGTTCGGCGGCGAGCCAGCGCAGCGCGGCCGGGTCCACCACCTCGTTGGCGAGGAAGATCCGCTGGATGCCGTAGGAGCGGTACACGCGCGCCTGGTGGGGGACGGCGGCGGTGATGCCCCAGGCGCCGTGCTCGATCTGTCGGGCGAAGAGCTGCGGGGCCATGGAGGTCTTGCCGTGCGGGGCGAAGGCCAGGCCGTGCCGGGTGGCGTAGGTCTCCATCAGGGCCAGGTTGTGTTCGAGCGAGGCGGCGGAGAGGGCCAGCACGGGGGTGGTGAAGCCGTCGGTGAAGAGGTTGCGGCGCTCGGCGGCCAGCTCGCCGACGGTGCGGCCCTCGGCGTCCGGGGGGAGCGCCTTGAAGCGGTGATCCACGCGCTCGTCCGCCAGATCATCGAGTCCCTGTGAGAGCCGCTCGACGGCCATGGGGCCTCCTCGAAAATTGTGTTGCATTCCTTGCAACGGTCATTGCGTATATCGCTTACAGCTGTCTAACATCCGGGCCATCACCCGGTCAATGGTGAGAAACGCGGAGCGAAACCCGGCGCGAGACGGCCGGCATCCACCCGCCCGCCAGCGCAGCGAAGGAGCACCACCGATCGTGACCAGGCCCTCGAACGTCAGCGGCACCACCGGCCCGGACGGCATCCCCGTCCCGGGGCCCGATGTCGTCTGCCTCGGCGAGTCCATGGTCACCTTCCTGCCCGCCGCACCGGGGCGGCTCGCCGATGTGCCCGCCTTCGAGCGCGCCATCGGCGGCGCGGAGTCCAACGTGGCGTGCGTGCTCGCCGCCGCCGGCCACCGCACCCGGTGGATCAGCCGGGTGGGCGCCGACGGCTTCGGCGATCACCTCGTGGCGGCCGTCGGCGCGTACGGGGTCGACACCGGCGCCGTACGACGCGACCCGGCCCGCCCCACCGGCATCTACTTCCGCACGGCCGGCGACCGCGGCACCGACGACCACGAAGTGGCCTACTACCGCGCCGGGTCGGCCGCCTCCGCGATGGCCGTCACGAACACGGACCTGGCCGCCGTCCGATCCGGCCGGGTGCTGCACCTGTCCGGGATCACGGCGGCGCTCTCCGCCGACTGCCTCGGCCTGCTGCGCGAGCTCACCGCACCCGGCGCCCACCGCCCGCTCCTGTCCTTCGACGTCAACCACCGGCCGGGCCTGTGGCGCGACGCCGACGACGTCGGCCCTGAGGTACTGCTCGCCCTGGCCCGCCGCGCCGACCTCGTCTTCGTCGGCGAGGACGAGGCGGAGGACGCCTGGGGCATCACCGGCGGCCCGGACGCCGTCCGCGCGGCGCTGCCCGAGCCCGACACCCTGGTCGTCAAGCGCGGCGCCGCGGGCGCGGTCGCCTACGACGGCCGGGGCGGCCGCCACGCCGAACCCGCCCCGCTCGTCGACGTCGTCGCCGCCGTCGGCGCGGGCGACGCCTTCGCCGCCGGCTTCCTCTCCGCCACCCTCCGCGGCCTGCCCCTCCGCGCCCGCCTCCGCCACGGCCACCTCTGGGCCGCCGCCGCCCTCACCGTCCCCAGCGACCTCGCGAGCCCTCCGGGCCGCGCCCTCGCCGACCGTCTCAGCGGCCTCGACGACGACGCCTGGGGGACACTGCACCTCGGCCCCGGCTGGACGACCGCCATGGAGGCCGTGGACCAGGAGGTACGGACACAGTGAACGAGCGCAGCGAGAGAACCGTCGACAGGCGCGCCCCCGGCGACGGCGGGGCCGCGCGGAGCGGGGCACCGGCATGAGTCAGACCGTCGACCGGGCACTGAGCATCCTGCCGCTGCTCGCCGAGGGACCCGCCGACCTCGGGCAGGTCGCCGACCGCCTCGGCGTCCACAAGTCCACGGCCCTGCGCCTGCTGCGCACCCTCCACGGACACGGCCTCGTCTTCCGCCAGCCCGACCAGCGCTACCGCCTGGGCGCCCGGCTCTTCGCGCTCGCCCAGCAGGCCGTCGAGAACCTCGACGTCCGCGAGGTCGCCCACCCCCACCTCGTGGAGCTCAACGAGCGGTGCGGCCACACCGTCCACCTCGCGGTCTACGAGGAGAACGAGGTCCTCTACATCGACAAGGTCGAGAGCCGTTACCCGGTCCGGATGTACTCCCGGATCGGCAAGCCCGTCGCGATCACCGTCGCAGCGGTCGCCAAGCTGCTCCTCGCCGACCTGCCCGAACCCGAGCGCCGCGCCCTCGCGGAGAGGCTCGACTACCCCCACTACACGTCCCGTTCGACCCCCCACGCCACGGCCTTCCTCGCCGAACTGGCCAAGGTGCGCGAACAGGGCTGGGCCACCGACCTCGGTGGCCACGAGGAGTCCATCAACTGCGTCGGCGCCCCCATCCGCGGGGCGGACGGGCGCCTGGTGGCGGCGATGTCGGTCTCCGCGCCGAACGTCGTCGTCAGCGCCGAGGAACTCCTCACACTGCTCCCGCTGGTGCGCCGCACCGCCGACGCCATCAGCCGGGAGTACTCCGGTACCGCAATTCCCCAGTCACCGGCTGGACCGTCAAAGGAAGTCTGAAGGAACCCATGACCGAGAAGACCGCCCTCACCCCGGCCACCCACACCACCCCGCCCGCGAAGTTCTCCCACGGCGTCAAGAAGGGGAACCTCCTTCAGGTCGCCGGCCAGGTCGGCTTCCTGCCCGCAGTCGAGGGCCAGGCACCCACCCCGGCCGGGCCCACGCTGCGCGAGCAGACCCTGCAGACCTTCGCCAACGTCAAGGCCATCCTCGAAGAGGGCGGCGCGACCTGGGACGACGTGATGATGATGCGCGTCTACCTCACCGACGTCGACCACTTCGCCGAGATGAACGAGATCTACAACGCCTACTTCGAGGAGCAGGGCCTGGCCGCCCCGGCGTCCGCCCGTACGACCGTCTACGTCGGTCTGCCCAAGGGCCTGCTCATCGAGATCGACGCCCTCGCGGTCCTGAGCTGAGCCACCGCCAGTGCCTTTAGTACGTCCGCACCACCCGCCGCACGGCACGGCGCCCCGCACCCCGGGGGCGCCCTGCCGCGGTCCCCCCTGCCTGGAAATCCCCTGCCTGCCAACGGAGTCACCCCATGTTCCTTGCTGCCGCGCCCCCCACCCCGCCGCCACCACCCCACACCGGCGGTCTGCTCGCCGTCATACCCGGCACCGCAGGTCTCCTGACGGTCGCCGCACTCGGCATCGCCCTGCTGCTCGTCCTGATCATCAAGATCCGGCTGCAGCCGTTCGTGGCGCTGCTCGTGGTCTCCATCGCCGTCGGTCTGAGCGCGGGGCTCTCCGTCACCGAACTCTTCGGCACGGTGCAGAAGTCCGACGTGAAGTCCATGATCGAAAGCGGCATGGGCGGCACCCTCGGCCATATCGCGATCATCATCGGCCTGGGCACGATGCTCGGCTCGATCCTGGAGGTCTCCGGGGGCGGCGAGGTGCTCAGCACCCGCCTCCTGAAGGTCTTCGGCGAGAAGCGGGCCCCGCTGGCCATGGGCCTGACCGGCCTCATCTTCGGCATCCCGGTCTTCTTCGACATCGGCATCTTCGTCCTCGCGCCGATCGTCTACGCGGCCGCCAAGCGCGGCGGCAAGTCGATGCTGCTCTACTGCCTGCCGCTGCTCGGCTCGCTGTCGATGACCCACGCCTTCCTGCCGCCGCACCCCGGACCGGTGGCCGCCGCGGGCCTGTTCCACGTGGACCTCGGCTGGATCATCCTGATGGGCATCATCTGCGGTGTCCCCGCCGTGCTGGCCACCTGGGCCTGGGCCGCCTGGATCGGCAAGCGCATCTTCGTCCCGATCCCGCAGGACATGGTCGAGGCGGCCGAGGAGGCCAAGGCGGCCGTCGCCGCCGAACAGCGTGCCTCGGGGATGACCCCGCAGGAGAAGCCGGTCTCCCTGGGCGCGGTGCTCACGATCATCCTGATCCCGCTGGTCCTCATCCTGCTCTCGACGTTCTCCTCCATCGCGATGGGTCCGAGCACCCTCCGCTCGGTCGTCGAGTTCTTCGGCAGCCCCTTCGTCGCCCTGACCATCGCGCTGCTGGCCGCCTACTACCTGCTGGGCATCCGCCGCGGCTGGTCCCGCAAGTCACTGGAGACCGTCTCCACTGCCTCCCTGAAGCCGATCGGCAACATCCTGCTCGTCGTCGGCGCGGGCGGCGTCTTCGGCGCCGTCCTCCAGGGCAGCGGTGTCGCCACCGCCCTGTCCGACACCTTCCACAACGTCGGGCTGCCGGTCATCGTCCTCGCCTATCTGCTGTCCCTGGTGCTGCGGGTCGCCCAGGGCTCGGCGACGGTCGCCATCGTGACGACGGCCGGCATCGTCGTCCCGCTGGTGGAGGGTCAGGGCATGTCGCAGGCCCATCTCGCGCTGATCATCATGGCGATCTCGGCCGGGTCGATCTTCGCCTCGCACGTGAACGACGGCGGATTCTGGATGGTCAGCAAGTACTTCGGGATCACCGAGCGGGACACGCTCAAGTCCTGGACCGTGCTGGAGTCGGTGCTGTCCATCACCGGGTTCGCCGTCGCCGCGGTGGTGAGCCTGCTGATCTAGGGAGCGGGGAGGGCGAGGGGCGCCCCGGCATCGGGCGCCCCTCGCCGCCGTGGCGGGCCGTCAGCCCTGTTTGCAGTACTGCTCCTGCTTGCCGATCGCGCGGTACGGGCAGTCCGCGGTCTCCAGCAGCTGCAGCACCGCCTCCCGGTTGCGCGAGGTCTCCTTGGGGATCACCGAATCCTTCGGGTAGAAGCCGCCGCCGCCCGAGGACGGGTACATCTCGAAGGTGTACGCGAACACCTTCTGGTCGCCCCACAGCCAGTCGTCGATCGCCCCGTCGGTGATGTAGAGCTCGCTGGACTGCTCGGGCGTGTAGCCGTTGCTCGCCGCCATCTTCTTGCCGATGGCCGCGAAGGTGTCGTGCTCGTCCTGGGTCATGCCGGGGCCGGTCTCGTCGTGGGTGAACCCGAAGGGCCACAGGACGAGTTCGCTGTAGGTGTGGAAGTCGACGGCGGCCTTGATCTGCTGCTTGCCGCCGACGACGCGGCTGTGGACGAACTTCGAGACGACCTGGACCTCGGGGGCCGAGGCGGCGGCGGGGCCGCGGTAGGTCTCGTCGCCGGGGTCGCCCGAAGAGCCGTCGCAGCAGCCCCATTTGAAGTCCCAGTTGCGGTTGAGGTCGGTGCCGACCTCGCTGGATCCGGCGTTGGGCTGCCGGTTCTTGCGCCAGCTGCGGAACTGGCCGGTGGCGATGTCGTACTCGCCGCCGTCCGGGTTCAGGTCGGGCACGATCCAGATCTCGCGGGAGTCGAGCAGCTTGGTGATGCGGGCGTCCGAGCCGTACTTGGCGGTGAGCTCGTCCAGGAGGTAGAGGGCCATCTCGACGGTGAGGTGTTCCCGGGCGTGCTGGTGCGCGGTGAAGAGGACCTCGGGTTCGTCCTCGTCCTTGGTGACGTTCTTGCTGAGCTTGAGCGCGAGGATGTCGCGGCCCTCGTGGGAGGTGCCGATGACCTGTTTGCTCAGGAGCGCCGGGTACTTGGCGACGAGGCCGTCGATCTCCTTCGTGGCCTCGGCGTAGGTGTGGTACTTCGTGTAGCCGGCCGGGAAGTCCTTGACGCGGGAGCCGGGGGAGACCGGGCGGGCGGCCGGCGGATCGGGCAGTTTCCGCAACCGGTAGCCGAGTCGACGTACCTGGGCGGCCTGGGCGCGGTCCGCGGTCACGACGACGGAGCGGGCGTGGACCTCGTCGACGGCGGCGCCCGTGGCGACGAGGGCGGTGCGTTCCGCGGAGGTGGCGGGGCCGGTCACCTCGTACTGGTGCGGGAGTTCGGGGTCCGCCGCGGCGTGGGCCGCGACGGCGGTGGTCGGGGAGTCCTGGGCCTGCGCGGCGATCGGTGCGGCGAGCGCGAGGGAGAGGACGGCGGCGAGGACGGTGGTCCGTCCGCCGGGTATGCGTCGGAGTCGCATGCGGTCTCCTGTGGGGTGTGAGGCGAAGCGACGGCGCCAGTGTTGGCGGTTGGCATGGGCGGGTCAAGGCATTCGCCGGCCGGATGTGCGGCGCGGATGCGACGGCCGAACCCGGCAACTTGCCATCGATTCGGGGGAATTCATTGCCCGGAGACGCCCGGGGGCCAACAATGCGCACGACAAACCGAACGCTCCGAACAGAGCCTTCGGTACAGAAGCTGAGAGGACCCCACATGAATCGACCTCTCGTCGGCACCCTGGCCACGGCCCTGCTGGGAGCCGCAGCCCTGGTGGGCGGTGCCGGCAGCGCCGGCGCGGCCCCGCAGGTCAGCTCCGGCCACCCGCAGCAGCAGGCCGCGCACCACGCCAAGGCCGTCGACTTCGCCGGCACCGTCGCACTGAGCAACTGCTCCGGATCCCTCGTCAAGATGCCCACCTCGCAGCCGAACGACCCGGCCCTGGTGATGTCCAACGGGCACTGCCTGGAAAGCGGCATGCCGGGCGCGGGCGAGGTCATCGTCGACCAGCCGTCCAGTCGCAGCTTCACGCTGCTCGACAAGTCGGCCCGCGAACTGGGCAAGATCAAGGCCACCAAGGTCGCGTACGCGACGATGACCGACACCGACGTCACGCTGTACGAGACGGGCTCGACCTACGCCCAGATCGAGCAGAAGTACAAGATCAAGCCGCTGGAGCTGGCCACCACGCACCCGGTGAAGGGCGCGGCGATCAGCGTCGTCTCCGGCTACTGGAAGAAGATCTACTCCTGCAGCGTCGACGGGTTCGTGCCCACCCTCAAGGAGGGCGACTGGACCTGGAAGGACTCGGTCCGCTACACCCCCGAGTGCAAGACCATCGGCGGCACGTCCGGCTCGCCGGTGGTCGACACCGCCAGCGGCAAGGTCGCGGCCATCAACAACACGGGTAATGAGGACGGCGAGAAGTGCACCGTCAACAACCCGTGCGAGGTGGACGAGAACGGCAACGTCACGGTGCACAAGGGCACCAACTACGCGGAGGAGACCTACGGGATCCCGAAGTGCTTCGGCGTCGGCAACAAGCTGGACCTGAGCGCGGCGGGCTGCGAGCTCCCCAAGCCCTCGGGCGCGCGACGCTGACCGGTACGACATGACCCCCCGCCGGTAACAGGCCAGGTCCCGTGCATGCGGTGCACGGGACCTGGCTGTGGGGGGTGGCGTCGAGGGGCCGGTTACGGAAGGCCGTGCACGTGCGCGCCCACCTGGCTCGCGAACGCGTTGCCGTTGGCCGCGTCCCAGTTGGTGGACCAGGCCATCGCACCGCGCAGCCCCGGGTAGGTCTTCGAGGGCTTGAAGGAGCCGCAGCCGCTGCCCTTGGTGAGGCAGTCCAGGGCGTCGTTGACGACGGACGGGGAGACGTACCCGCTGCCGGCCGCGCTGGAGGACGCCGGCACGCCGATGCCGACCTGGGACGGGTCGAGGCCGCCCTCCAGCTGGATGCAGGCGAGCGAGGTCAGGAAGTCCACCGAGCCCTGGGCGTAGACCTTGCCGTCGCAGCCGTTCATCGAACCGCTGTTGTAGTACTGCATGTTGACGACGGTCAGGAAGTCCTTGATCCCCAGGGCGGTCTTGAAGTACTCGTTCTGCGGCGACTGCATGTCGACCGTCTGCGGCGCCATGGTCACCACGACGCCGCTGTGCGCGGCGTGCACGGCCTTGAGTGCCTGCGTCATGTACGTCGAGTTGAGGCCGTTCTCGAGGTCGATGTCGACGCCGTCGAAGCCGTAGTCGTCCATCAGCTTGTTGACGGAGCCGGCGAAGTTCTTGGCGGAGGCGTCGTCGCTGACGGACACCGAGCCCTTCTCGCCGCCGACGGAGAGGACGACCGACTTGCCGGCCGCCTGCTTGGCCTTGATGTCCGCCTTGAAGTCGTCCACGGATCCGTAGCCGACGGCCGGGTCGAGGGCGAAGGTGAGGCCGCCGGGCTCGCCGGTCGCTTCGGCGAAGGAGACGGCGATGATGTCGTAGGCGTCGTCGACGTCCTTGAGTTTCTGGACGGTTGCGCCGTTGTCGAAGTTCTGCCAGTAGCCGGTGACCGCGTGGCCGGGGACCGCGGCGGCGCGGTCGGCGACCGGGTGCGGCCCGGCGGGCGGGTGCGGCTCGGCGGCGCCGGCGGTGCCCGTTGCGACGACCCCGGCCGAGGTCAGTACCGCTGCGGCCAGCCCGGCCAGAAGTCTTGCCGTGCGCCTTCGCTTCGCTGTGCCTGATGGTGCGCGAACCACGACTGCCTCCGTGTGGGGGGGAGTTGGGGGGAGTGGTGCCGGACGCGCTCAGGGGCCCCTGCGCTGCCGTACAACGTGGTCCAGACCAATGAACCTGTCAAGGGTTTTGCCGGAAGCGGAAGTTCCCCGTGCCCGCCTGGGCGTTACCTCCCGTTCCGCAGGGCGGAATGTTCCATTTCCCCGGGGGGTATGTGCCGTTTCCTCGTCGGGTGACGGAGATGACGAGTAGCCCAGAACGTGTTCTCTAGGGCGTATCTCGTGGATAAAGTGCTGAGCGTATGGCGCCGATGGCGCAGAGCTGTGCCGATCCGCGGTCCCGGACCTCCGGCGGCCGCCAGGAGTGGGGGAGCGACGTGCCGACCGCGATTGCAGTCACCAGCCCTGACCTCGCGCTGCCCGCAGACCGGCAGACCCCTGCCGCCGTCGTCCTCCAGGCCCCACAGCTGCAGCCGTTGGACGACGCCCTGACGGAGACCGCCGCCGTCCTGGAGCACCACGGCCATCTCGTCGTGCTCTACTCCGCCGCCTGCCCGGCCGACCACATCCGCCGGCTGCACACCCTGCGCTCCGTCCTCGAGAGCGACCGGATCGCCATCGTGCCGCTGTCCCTGCCGCCGCTGGGGCTGGCCGTACTCGCCCGCCAGCTGCGGCAGTTGTCGCTGTGCGGCTTCAGCGCGGGGCTACTGGCCGGTGCGGCGCGGCTGCTGGCGCACTACATCCACGCGGGCGCCCTGCTGGGCAGCGTCAGCGGCCTGGACCGGGTCGAGGTGGACCTGCGCGCGCACATGAAGTCCTGGTTGCCGGGCGCGCACTTCGCGGTGCTCGCCCACCCCGAACCGAGGCTGCAGCACCTGGACCGGCACGGCACCGGCGCCGCGCCGCCGGGCCCCGGGTTCGCCACCCAGCTCGCCCTCGCACGCGGCCACCTCACCGCCGAGTGGGTGGACGGTGTGCTGGCCCCCGCCTGGCGCGTGCAGGGCGTCTACGAAACGCGGCTGCCCGCCGAGTCCGCACGGTGGTGGGGCACCCAGAAGCTGATCGAGTTCGCCGCGGCCATTCCCGACCCGGCCGTCCTCCACCAGCTGGTGTCGTCCGTCCGCCGCGAGGCGTGCCGCTGGTGCGGGCTGGAACTCATCGGCGACCGGTGCACGTTCTGCGCCACGCCTGCGGCGCGCGACGGCGTCACGGTCGGCGCGGTCGGCGTGGGGCAGCAACCGGCGGCCATAGCGGGGCCGCCGGCCGGACCCGTCGGCCCGGCCGCCACCGCCCCGGCGCCCGCCGCACCCGTCGCACCCACGGCACCCACGGCACCCGCGTCCGTACCCGCCGCGCCCGCCCCGCCTCCCGCGCCCACGCCGCCTCCTCCCGCACCCACCCCATCTGCCGCGCCCCCGCCACCGGCTCCCGCGCCGCCGCCGTCCCCGCTCCACCAGCGGGGCCTCTCCCCGGTGGCCCCCTCGGGCGCGCCAGGCGTACCGGGTGGACCGGGCGTACCGGGTGCACCCGGTACGCCTGGCGTACGCGGCGCCGCCCCCGGCCAGTTGGACGTGCGCGGGCCCGGTGTCACGAACGCTCCGCCCACCCCCGGCGTCCGGGACCTCCCCGGCCATCCCGACTTCCCCGGCAGCGCGCGGACGGTGGCCCACGTGCGCTGAACCCGACCGGGCCCGTCCCCCCGCCGACCGACCGTGCCGGCCCCGAACCGACCGTGCCGGCCCCCGAACCGACCGTGCCAGCCCCCGACCCCCCGATCGAGGTCCCACCCCCATGAACTCACGTCAGCGCCGCGGAGTGATCCTGCTGCTCGTGTCGGCCCTCTGTGCGGTCGGCGCGTTCGTCGGCGTGCTGTCGGTGATCAAGAACGTCGAGTCCAAGGTCGGCCCGGAGAAGACGGCGTACCGGCTGAAGGCGGACGTCGCGGCCTACAAGGCGCTGGACCCCGGGCAGTTCGAAAAGGTGACGATGCCCCAGCGGTGGCTGCCGCCCACCGCGGTGACCGACCTCGATCAGGTCAGCGGCAAGATAGCCGTGACCCCGCTCAAGAAGGGCTCGCTGCTCCAGAACGACATGGTCGTCGACCGGCCGGCGCTCAAGGCCGGGCAGCAGGAGATCGCCATCATGATCGACGCCGCCACCGGCGTCGCCGGCAAGATCAACCCCGGTTCCCGGGTGAACATCTACGCCACCTTCGAGGGCAAGCGCCCCGAGGACAAGCCGGTCTCCAAGGTGATCGTCGCCGGCGCCCAGGTCATCGACGTCGGCAAGCTGACGCCCCTGGAAGCCAAGGACCCGGGCGACACCACCACCGCCCGCCAGGCCGGCGAGGCCGTCCCGATCACCTTCGCGCTGGGCACCCAGGATGCCCAACGGGTGGCGTACGCCGAATCGTTCGCCTCCCACGTACGCCTCGCGCTGCTCGCCCCCGGCAGCCACGCGACCGTCTCGCCCGGCGAGCGCACCTACACCCTCGACGGCGACAAGTGACCCGGAGGCCCAGGTGACCATCCGCATCCTCCCCGCAGTCGGCGACCCGGACGCCGCACGCGTGCTGTCCTCACTGCTCAGCCAGCTGCCGGACGCCGAGCCCGCACCGGTGACGACCGACTCCGGCGCACTGCTGAGCGCACTGTCCGCGGCCTCGGGAGCCGGCGCCCAGCCCGCCGGCCCGACCGGCGGCCGCGGCCCGGCTCCCGCCGTCGAAGGGCTGCCCGAGGTCGTCCTCGTCCACGAACGGATCGGCCCGGTGCCCGCCCTGGAACTGATCCGGGAGGTGGCGCTGCGCTTCCCGGCCGTCGGGGTCGTACTGATCACGGCGGACGCGGGGCCCGCACTGTTCTCCGCGGCGATGGACGCCGGCGCCCGCGGCATCGTCGGACTGCCGCTGGGCTACGACGAACTGGCGGCCCGGGTACAGGCCGCGGCCCAGTGGGCGGCGGGCGTCCGGGTGCACCTGGGCGGCAGCCCGGAGACGGCCCCCGGCCCGGCCGGCACCCTGGTGACGGTGACCGGCGCCAAGGGCGGCGTCGGCACGACCGTCACCGCCGTCCAGCTGGCACTGGCCGCGCGCGCCGCCGGCCGCAGCGTCGCCCTGGTGGACATGGACCTCCAGTCCGGCGACGTCGCCTCCTACCTGGACGTCCAGTTCCGGCGCTCCATCGTCGACCTGGCCGGGATCGAGGACATCTCCGTACGGGTCCTCCAGGACGCGGTGCACGACCACCACACGGGGCTGGGACTGCTGCTGGCACCGGAGGAGGGCGAGCGCGGCGAGGAGATCGACGACCGGGCCGCCCGGCAGATCCTCACGGCGCTGCGCTCCCGCTACGAAGTGGTGATCGTCGACAGCGGGTCGCAGATGCAGTCCGCGAACGCCGCGGCCGTCGAACTCGCCGACGTGGCACTGCTGGTGACCACCCCCGACGTCGTCGCCGTCCGGGCCGCCAAACGGCAGGTGCGGCTGTGGGACCGGCTGCAGATCCGCAAGGCCGCGGACACCACCACACTCGTCAACCGGCTCACCCGCGGCACCGAGATCCAGCCCCCGCTCGTCGCCAAGGCCACCGGCACCCAGATGGCCCGCACCCCCGTCCCGGCCGCCTACAAGGAACTCCAGCCGTGCGTCGACGCCGGCCGGATGCAGGACCTGGACGCCCGGTCGACGATCAAGCAGGCGCTGTGGGCCCTCGCCGCCGAACTGGGCCTGGTCGACTCGCCCACCGCGCGCCAGGGCCACGGCGGACACCGGGGGCGCACGTCGCTGACCGGCCGCCGCCGCAAGGCGATCACCACGGGAGCGGCCCCCGGACCGGGGGCGGGCCCGGGGCAGGTCCCCGGAGCGCCCTCGGCCTCCGGGCGGGGCGGGGCACGGTTCGGGACGCGGCGCGGTGCCGCGCCGACGGCCGGCGGGACGGGGCCGTTCGATCCGGCCGGCCCGTACGAGGAGGGCTGAGCGGTGCGGCGCCCGCTGGGCGGCAGCGACCGGGGCCAGGTCTCCGTCGAATTCCTCGGCCTGCTCCCGCTGATCGGCCTGGTCCTCGTCCTGCTCTGGCAGTTCGTGCTGGTCGGCTACACCTACTCGCTGGCCGCCAACTCCGCCGACCGGGGCGCACGGGCCGCCACCGCCCTCGACAACGGCGGCGCGGGCGCCTGCCGCACCGCCGCCGTCCGCGATCTGCCCGCCGCCTGGCGCGGATCCGCCACCACCGAGTGCGGCAGCGGATCCGGGCTGTGGAAGGCCACGGTCCACCTCAAGGTGCCGGTGCTGTTCCCCGGCGCCGCCTCCTTCCCCTGGACGGTCACCGGCTCGGCCGGCGCGGCGAAGGAGGCCCGGGGATGACGGCCCCGCTCCGCGCCGCCACCCGGCCGCGCGCCCGTGACCGCGGCCAGGTGTCCATCGAATTCCTCGGCTTCCTGCCCGTCCTGCTGACCGTGGCGCTGGCCGTCGTCCAGCTCGGCCTGGGCGCGTACGCCGTCCAGCAGGCCGGCACCGGCGCCCGCGCCGCGGCCCGCACCGCCTCCCTCGACGAGGCCGACCGCGAAACCGATCCGCGCAGCGCGGGCCTGGCCGCGATGAGCGGCTGGATCGCCGACGGCGCCACCATCTCGGTGGGCGGCGGCAGCGCGGTACGCGCCACCGTGACCGTCCCCATCCCGTCCGTCATCCCCGGCGTCGACTTCGGCACCGCCGGCCGCAGCGCCACCATGCCCCGCCCCGAGACGCCCGACGGGCCCGGCGGCGCGGCGCGTCCGTACGAAGGAGCCGTCCCGCGATGAGTCTGAAAGCCCGGATCGTCGCACCCGAGACGCCCGCCGAGGCCCGCCACGACAGCCATCTGGTCGCCGTCTACCGCGCCAAGCTGCTCGAGGAGATCGACCTCGCCGAGATGTCCTCGCTGACCGCCGCCGAGCGCCGCACGCGCCTGGAACGCGTACTGGGCCACATCATCAGCCGCGAGGGCCCGGTGCTGTCCACCGCCGAACGCTCCCAGCTCATCCGACGGGTGGTGGACGAGGCACTCGGCCTCGGCGTCCTGGAGCCGCTGCTCGAAGACGCCTCGATCACCGAGATCATGGTCAACGGCCCGGACCAGGTCTATGTCGAACGCTCGGGTCGGGTCGAGCTGGTGCCCGTCCGCTTCGCCTCGCACGAGCAGCTGATGCAGACCATCGAGCGGATCGTCTCCACCGTCAACCGCCGGGTCGACGAGTCGAATCCGATGGTCGACGCCCGCCTCCCGTCCGGCGAACGCGTCAACGTCATCATCCCGCCGCTCGCCCTGAACGGCGCCACCCTCACCATCCGCCGCTTCCCGCGTGCCTACACCCTGGCCGAACTCATCGGCATGGGCACCCTCGACGAGCAGGTGCTGATGCTGCTGGCGGGTCTGGTGCGCGCCAAGTTCAACGTCGTGGTCGCGGGCGCCACCGGTGCCGGCAAGACGACCCTGCTCAACGCCCTCTCCGGCCTCATCCCGGACGGCGAACGCATCATCACCGTCGAGGACGCCGCCGAACTCCAACTCCAACAGACCCACGTCATCCGGCTGGAGTCCCGCCCGCCCAACGTCGAGGGCAAGGGCCGCATCACCATCCGCGACCTGGTACGCAACTCCCTGCGCATGCGTCCCGACCGCATCATCGTCGGAGAGGTGCGCGGCGGCGAGACCCTCGACATGCTCCAGGCGATGTCCACCGGCCACGACGGCTCACTCGCCACCGTCCACGCCAACAGCGCCGAGGACGCCCTGATGCGGCTGCAGACGCTGGCCTCCATGTCGGACGTCAAGATCCCCTTCGAGGCGCTGCGGGACCAGATCAACAGCGCCGTCGACTGCATCGTCCAGCTCACCCGGCACGCCGACGGCTCCCGCCGGATCAGCGAGGTCGCCATCCTCGACTCCCGCGGACACGAGGACTACCGGATCGCCACCGTGTGCCGTTTCGACGCCGAACCGATGGGCGCCGACCGCGTCGTGCACGGCGCCTTCCGCTACTTCCCGCTGCCCCGCCGGGTCGCCGAACGCCTCTTCATGGCCGGCGAACCCACCCCGCCCGCCTTCGGCGTGGCGGCCACCGACGACCAGCTCGCCACCCGGAAGGCCCTCTCATGACCGGCGGGAACGCCCTGCCCCTGCTCACCCTCGGGGCCACCCTGCTGTGCGGCGTGCTCGCGGTCATCGGCGTACGGGTCCACGCGGCCGGGCGCGCCCAGCGGCAGGCCGTCGTCGACCGCCTCGCCGACGAGAGCGGACTGCCACCGGCCCGGCGCCACCGCCGCTTCCCGTCGGTCGACCGCACCCTGCGCGGCACCCGCTTCGGACGCCGCCTCGAACTGCGCCTGACCGCCACCGGACTGGACGTCAGCCCCGGCGAGTTCCTCGTCTACCTCCTCGCCACGATCGTCGCCCTCTGGCTGATCGCCCAGGCCACCCTCGCCGCCTTCTTCGGCCCGATCGCCGCGCTGATCGCCGTCTGGGCCGCGTTCGCCTTCCTCAACTGGCAACGCCAGAAACGCATCGAGAAATTCATCAACCAGCTCCCCGAACTCTCCCGGATCCTCGCCAACGCCACCCAGGCCGGCCTCGCCCTCCGGACGGCGCTGGGCATGGCCGCCGAGGAACTCGAGGCCCCCGCGGGCGAGGAGCTGGCCAAGGTCTCCGACAAGCTCGCCGTCGGCCACTCCATCGACGAGGCCCTCGGCGAGCTCGCCGAACGCCTGCCCTCGCGCGAACTGGTCGTCCTGGTCACCACCCTGGTCCTCGCCAACCGCGCCGGCGGCACCGTCGTCGGCTCCCTGCGCAACCTCACCAAGACCCTCGAGGAGCGCAAGGAAACCCGCCGCGAGGTCCGCACCCAGCTCTCCCAGGTCGTGGTGACGGCGTACGTCGTCCCGTTGCTCGGCGTCGGCACCCTGCTGCTGATGAACCGCATCGCCCCGGGCGCCATCGACCGCATGACCTCCTCGTTCCTCGGCCAGACGGCGGTCGTCGTGGCCTTCGCCCTCTACGCCCTCGGCTTCTACTTCATCCGCCGCTTCTCCAGAATCGACGTCTAGCACGCGGCCCCCGGCGCCGACCGCCGGGCGCGGCCGCATCCGGACGCAGCGGGAACCGGACCAGGAACCGGATCAGGAAACAGGAACAGGAAGAGGAGCAGGAACACGAATGGGAACGGGAATCGGGGTCCTCATCGCCCTCGCCTTCGCCCTCTCGATCGTCGGCATCTGCTGCGGCATCGCCCTCTACCGCCGCGAGGCCAGACTCCCGCCTGACCTCGCACTGTCCCTGGAGGTCGGCTCGACGCGTACGACGGTGGTCGGCTCGGCCGTCGACCGTATGGGCATGCGCTACGCGCCGCTCGTGCTGCGGCTGATGGGCGACAGACGGGTCGCCACGATCCGCCGCCGCATCGACCGGGCCGGCAACCCCGGTGGCCTCACCGTCGACCGCTACGCCGCCCGTCGCGCCGTCTACGGAAGCCTGGGCCTCGTCGCCGCCCTGGTGATGTTCCTCCGCGGCCAGCTCCTCCTCGGCGTCCTCATGCTCCTCTTCGCCCTGTTCTGGACCGAGGTCGGCATCTGGGCGGCCATCCGCCAGCGCAAGGACACCATCGAACGCACCCTCCCCGACTTCCTGGACGTCCTCGCCGTCGTCGTCAGCGCGGGACTCGGATTCCGCCAGGCTCTGGACCGGGTCGCGGAGAAGTACGAGGGCCCCTGGGCCGACGAACTCCGCATCACCCTGCGTCAGATGGACATGGGCGTCAGCCGCCGCCAGGCCTTCGAGGAACTGCGCAAGCGCAACGACTCCGAACAGGTCGCGCAGTTCGTGACCGCCCTCCAACAGGGCGAGGAGCTGGGCGCGCCCATCGTCGAGACCCTCATCCAGATCGCCAACGACATGCGCCGCACCGACGCCCAGAACGCTCGCCGCCGCGCCACCCGCGCGGTCCCCAAGGCCACCATGGTGATCACCACGTTCATGGTCCCGGCCACGATGATCCTGTTGGTCGCCGGCTTCTTCCTGGGATCCGGCACCAACTTCGGGTCGCTGATGGGGAAATGAGCCGGGAGTCCGACCCGCGCCCATGACACCTTCCCCGACCGCCACGGTTTCGGCCCGTCCTTGCGGATGCACATCGCCACCCGACCCGGCCTCCTCGCCGGTCCGGCCGCCCCGGTGCGGCACGTCCCGCCGCGCCGGGGAGCGGCCCGCCGCCGCCCGGACCCGGCCTCCGCGGCAGCCTCCGACACCGCCGTCGCGTTCCTGCTCCAGGCCTTGCTGCCACTGCTCTTCGGGGTGGCCGAGGTCGACTTCGGCCGCCCCCGCTGCCCCTCCGTCGGCCACGCCTGCCAAGGCCCCGTACACCCCCTCGCGGCCGCGGCCCGTCGCGCGGCCGGATGGGGACGCCACGGGGCCCGCTTCTCGCCAACGCCTTCGCAGGAGCAACGAGTTGTGCCACAGTGGTGGTCCTGGCGGCCTCCCTCGCGCTCCGGTACGAGCGGGCCGGCCGGTCCCAGTGGTGTCGGAGTGCCGGATGATCCCGGAGGGGGAACGGGGGTGGCCGAGGTGCGGCTGAGTGGCCGAAACGCGACGGCACACCCCTCGTTCGCCCACCTTCCAGAGGAAGGGGTTCGGATTCCCTGTTCCGGGAACCCTCTTCCGGCGTACTTTTCAAGTGTCACGAGCGCGGACGACCGCGCCGACACCACGGGGGCAGACCAGCCGGACCAGAGCGGGCCGGCCGCCCATGGAGGGGTAGACGATGGCGAAGCGGTTTTTGGGGAACGACCGGGGACAGACCTCGATCGAGTACCTGGGCATCATCGCGGTGGTCGTGGCGATCGTCATCGCGATCGCCGGTACGGACATCGGCCAGTCCATTTACGACGCCATCACCTCGAAGATCTCGCAACTCACCGGCTGATTGACGCAGTGCAGCAGGGCGTACGGCGAGACGCAGGGCAGGCCTTCCCCATCTACATCGTGGCCGTGGCGGGTCTGCTCTTCCTTGCGTTTGCCCTCTTCGCCGTGGGCCAGGCCGCGGCCACCCGCAACAGCGCCCAGACGGCAGCCGACGCCGCGGCCCTCGGCGCGGCCCAGAGCTACCGCGACGATCTGCACCGCGCGCTGCGCAAGGCGGTCGAGGACGGCGACGGCTGGGAAGACCTGCTCAAGGCCATGGGCGTCTCCACGGGCACGGCTTGCCGAAGCGCCGGCTGGTTCGCAGGGAAGAACGACGCCGACGCCACCTCGTGCACCCCGGACTCCTGGCCGACATCCTTCGCGGTCCGGGTCAGGACACGCGGCACAGTGGGCGATTCGATCGTCCCGGGTACGGAGAGGACCCATGCGTCGGCCGGAGCCAAGGCAGTTGTCACCCCACGCTGCACCGTACGGCCCGCGAAGGCCGGACAGCCCGCTGACGGTGGCGGTGACGACGGCAGGGCCGACAGGAAGGAGGCCGGCAAGGGGAAGATCGAGCTCACCTGTGACGGAAAGCCCTGGACGCTCGACCCGAAGCACCTCGACCCGTTCCCCGTACCCGCCGACTTCTTCGCCGTCCGACTCGCCGAATGACCACCGATGACCAGCAAAGGAATCTCGCCCATGAGCATGCGACGCACCGCGAAGCGCCGTGAGGCGGCGGCCGCGATCGTGATCGCCGCCGGCCTGGCCTTCGGCGCGGTCGGATGTGGCAGCGACGGCGCGGCGACGGGCAACGCGAAGAAGCCCAAGGCCCGAACCAGCTCGCACAGTTCCCCGGCGAGCGAGCCGGCCGCGGACTCCACCAAGATCATCGCGGTGCTCAAGGGCAAAAAGGGAATGGTCCTCACCCTCAACTCCGCCGTGCGGGACGGCGGTGGATTCGTCACGGTGCAGGGCGTCCTGAAGAACACCAGCTCCGAGCCGTTCAGCGAGTCGTCGGCATGGCGGGGCGACGAAACGGAGATGCAGCAGCACGGCAACCACCTGGGCGGAGCGACGCTGATCGACGCCAAGGAGCGCAAGCGCTACTACGTCCTCCGGGACACCGAGGGCCGCCCGTTGGCGACGACCGGCATCCGGATCATCAAGGCGGGGGAGACCCTGCCGGTCTTCATGCAGTTCCCGTCCCCGCCGTCCAGCACGACTGATGTGGAATTCCAACTGCCGACCTTCCCCTCCGCCGACATCGAGATCACCGGGTGAGTGGCCGCATGTCCACAGGTCGCACGAAGCCCAGGGCCCTGACGGTTGCCGCCACCGCCGTACTCGTCGCCGCGCTGCTCACGCCGACGGCCCGGGCGGACGACCCACCCGGCATCACCGAAGGCTCCGCGCCCCCCGTCCACATCGACCCCCAGGATCCCGACCTCCGCATGGTGCAGGGGGCCAAGCTCGCCCCGTCCAAGGTGCTCAACATCAAGTCCATCGTGGAGACCGACGACGGCTCCGAGCGGCGCCAGGACACCAACGACAACGTGACGTTCTCGCTCCAGGCAGAGGTGCTCTTCGGCAAGGACAGTGCCAAGCTCTCGCCGGACGCGCTGTCGCGGATCGACACCATCGCCGCCGAGGTCAGGAAGCAGAACGCCACCAGCCTGCGGGTCTTCGGGTTCACCGACGATCTCGGCTCGGCCGCGCACGGACTGACGCTGTCCAAGGACCGGGCCAACGCCGTGCAGCGGGAGCTGGCCGACGAACTCGGCTCGGCGGTGTCGTTCGAGATCCGGGGGTACGGCGAGCAGTACCCGATCGCCGACAATGCCAGCGAGGCCGGTCGGAAGAAGAACCGCCGGGTCGAGGTCAGTTTCCCGCGGACAGGGTGACCGGGGGCGGCGCCTGGACGGCGAGACGGCGGCCGGGGCGCAGGCCCCAGCGGGTCATCGCGCCGGCCTCCGCCTCCAGGACGTGCCGGGCACGCAGGCGGGGCAGGCCCAGCCGGCCGGGACGCATGGTGCGGACGGACAGCACGGTCAAGTCCCGGCTCAGGTAGGCGACATCGATGGCGAACCGCATCCGGAAGGTGTGCACCCCGCTCGCCGGGCTCAGCAGGAGCGCACCCTCGATGCCGTCGCGGCCCAACAGGCCACGGGTGCGGGCCCGGTAGGACGCCGCGATCTCCACGGGAACGCCGGCGTCCGCGCCGTGCAGGATCCCCGGGCCGTCCGTCCAACGCGCCATACCCGTCGTTCTATCAGCTGCCGTGCGCGGCGGGTAGATCCGAACGCCCGTCTAGGGTCGACGCATGACGGTGATGCTGATGGTTCTCGCCGCCGCCTACGGGGCCGCGGCCGGGCTGCTCATACCGCGGCCGGTCCACCGGATGACCGTCGAGCCCGAGGAGCCGTGGCGGGCGACCTGTCCCGGTGGGCATCCGGTCGGCGGAGCGGCACGCGGCTGGCTGGGTCGGGCACGCTGCCCGGAGCCGGGGTGCGGGGCGTACGGGCCCGGGGCGCGCGCGACGGCGGCGGTCACCGCGCTGGCCTGCGCGGCGCTGGCGGTGGCCACCGGGGCACGGCCCGAGCTCGCGGTATGGCTGCTGATGGCGCCGGCCACCGTGTGCCTGGCGGCGGTCGACCGGCGGGTGCACCGCCTGCCGGACGCGCTCACCCTGCCGCTCGCGGCCGTGGCGGCCGCGGCGCTGGGACTCGTCGGACGGCTGACCGGCGAGAGCGGAACCTGGACCGGGGCGTTGCTGGGCGGGCTGGGGCTGGGCGCGTTCTATCTCCTGCTGTTCCTCGTCAACCCGGCGGGCATCGGCCTGGGGGACGTCAAGCTGGCGATCGGGCTGGGGGTCGCCCTTGGGTGGTACGGCTGGCGCACCGTCGTCACCGGGGGCGCGGCGGGCGTGCTCGCCGGTGCGCTGTACGGGGTCGGGCTGATGTGCGCAGGCCGGGGCCGGTCGGCGGTCATGCCATTCGGACCATTCATGATCATTGGGGCGTTCGGGGGGCTGCTCCTGGGGGCCGCCACGGCCTCCTGAGCGACGGCGGCCCCCGGCCGCCGCCACCGATCGGGCCGCCCGCGCCACGCGGCGCCACGCCGCGATACGGCGCGGTGCACGCACCATCCCCGCGGCGGGGTTATGGTGGAAACCCCCCCTCGGGCCGGTCCGTATTCCCCCCCACGGACCGGCCCGCTTTTTTGTGCCGCCGGGCAGGAGCTCGGGCGGGTGCCCCGGCTTTTCGGCCCACCACCGACCGCAGCCCGCAACGGCTCCGAGCCCCGGCCCACCGCGACGTACGGGGCTAGCCCCGCTTCGCCCAGATGTTCACGCCCTCCGTCGAGGTGGCGAACTCATCGATCTCGGCCAGCTCCGCGTCCGTGAGCCCGGGGCCGTCGAGGGCCGCGATGTTGGCCTCCAGCTGGGCCACGCTGCTGGCGCCGATCAGCGCGGAGGTCATCCGCTCGTCGCGCAGCACCCAGCGCAGGGCGAGCTGCGCCAGCGACCCGCCGCGCCGGGCGGCGATGTCGTTGAGGCCGCGCAGACGTCGCACGACGTCCTCGGACAGCAGATCCGGATTCAGGGACTTGCCCTGGGAGGCACGCGAGCCCTCGGGAATGCCGTGCAGGTACTTGTCGGTGAGCATGCCCTGCGCCAGCGGCGCGAAGGAGATGCAGCCCATGCCCTCGGCCTCCAGGGTGTCCAGCAGGCCGTCGTCCTCGGTCCATCGGTTGATCATCGAGTACGAGGGCTGGTGGATCAGGGCCGGGACGCCCATGCCGCGCAGAATTCCGGCCGCCTCGCGGGTCTGCTCGGCGTTGTAGGAGGACACCCCGGCGTACAGGGCCTTGCCCTGCTGGACCGCGGACGCCAGCGCGCCCATCGTCTCCTCGAGCGGGGTGTGCGGATCGAAACGGTGCGAGTAGAAGATATCGACGTAATCGACACCCATCCGCTTCAGTGACGCATCCAACGACGAGAGGAGATATTTCCGCGAACCCCATTCACCGTAGGGGCCGGGGTGCATCAGATATCCGGCCTTCGTGGAGAGAATGATCTCGTCGCGGTAGGGCCGGAAGTCCTGCGCGAAGATCTTTCCGAAGTTCAGCTCGGCGGACCCGGGCGGCGGGCCGTAGTTGTTGGCCAGGTCGAAGTGGGTGACCCCCAGGTCGAAGGCGCGGCGCAGAATCGCCCGCTGGGAGGCCAGAGTGCGGTCGTCACCGAAGTTGTGCCACAGTCCGAGAGAGATGGCGGGGAGTTTCAGGCCGCTGCGGCCGGTGCGCCGGTACTCCATGGCGTCGTAGCGCGAATCCACGGCGCGGTAGTCAGATGTGCCAGTCATGCTCATCTCCCTATCACGTACCTGTGACACACCTGATTGGGTCGTCGACACACCCGAGAAGTAAAGTTGCCCACTTGAGGCGACGGGGCGAGGGCCATTTCGGCACGGAGGGGCTGGACCACATATGACGCGATCTTCCGGAGTGCGCATCCCTTATCCGCCCGCACTGCGCAATCTGGTCTACCGGTTGTACGCGCGCCGGGTGGAGGGACGCCTGGACCACGACCAGGTGCCCAAGCACATCGGCGTCATCCTGGACGGCAACCGGCGCTGGGCGCGGGCGGACGGGCGGACCACCGAGCAGGGCCACCAGGCGGGTGCGGCGAAGATCAGTGAACTGCTGGGGTGGTGCGCGGAAACCGATGTGGAGGTCGTCACGCTCTGGCTGCTGTCGACGGACAACCTCGACCGGCCCGAGGGCGAGCTGAAGCCGCTGCTGGGCATCATCGAGAACACCGTGCGCGGCCTGGCCGCCGACGGCCGCTGGCGGGTCCACCACGTCGGCAACCGTGATCTGCTGCCGGAGGCCACGCAGCGGGTCCTCAAGGAGTCGGAACAGACCACCCAGGACAACAGCGGCATTCTGGTGAACGTCGCCGTCGGCTACGGCGGCCGGCAGGAGATCGCCGACGCGGTCCGGTCGCTGCTGCTGGACCACGCCGAGCGCGGCACCTCCTTCGAGGAGCTGGCCGAGATCGTCGACATCGACCTGATCTCCGAGCACCTCTACACCCGCGGCCAGCCCGACCCGGACCTGGTGATCCGCACCAGCGGCGAACAGCGGCTCTCGGGCTTCATGCTCTGGCAGAGCGCCCATTCGGAGTACTACTTCTGCGAGGTCTTCTGGCCGGCGTTCCGGAAGGTCGACTTCCTGCGCGCGCTGCGCGACTACGCCGCCCGGCACCGCCGTTACGGCTTCTGAGGGGTGCCCGCAACGGCACGGACAGGCGTTTCCCCCTCCTGAGCCCACCCGCCCCGGCGGCCCGCCCCGCCGCCACCGCTGCGCAGCCGGCACACACCACCATGAGCCGTAACCAAAGGTTCATCAACCATGTGTCATATGCCGTGGCATGGCGGCGGGTCATCCAGGGAATATCCCAGGCAGGTCGGCGTCCGGAACAAGACATCGGGCGCCGCATCTCAGCGGACGGCATGGGGCTGTCCGCCCGGGAGGCCCTTTGCACATCACGGACGATCGTGCGCACCGCACGGACGACGCGAGGGGCCGGCGTTCGGCCCTCGCATCGTGGCCTGAACCCGGTCCTGTCCCCCGCGACGCCGTCGCACCCCGACCTCATCCGAGGGGGTTCGTCCACCCGTGGTGAACAGCAACAAGCGCCGTGAGAACGGCCGGCGCACCTACGTTCTCGACACCAGCGTCCTGCTGGCGGATCCAGGCGCCATGTCCCGTTTCGAGGAGCACGAAGTCGTCCTGCCGGTCGTCGTGGTCACCGAACTGGAGGCCAAGCGGCACCACCCCGAGCTCGGCTACTTCGCACGGCAGGCACTACGCCTGCTGGACGAATGCCGGGTCCAGCACGGGAGGCTCGACGCTCCCCTTCCCATCGGCGATCTCGGCGGCACGCTCCGGGTCGAGCTGAACCACTCCGACCCGGGGATCCTGCCGGCCGGCTTCCGCCTCGGCGACAACGACTCCCGCATCCTGGCCGTGGCACGCAATCTGCAGGCCGAGGGATATGACGTCACGGTCGTGTCGAAAGATCTCCCGCTGCGCATCAAGGCGTCCTCGGTCGGCCTGCTGGCCGAGGAGTACCGCGCCGAGCTGGCGATCACCGACTCCGGCTGGACGGGCATGGCCGAACTGACCGTGCCCGCGGAGCAGGTGGACGACCTGTTCGCCGCCGAGATCGCCGACGTACCGGGCGCCGCGGACCTTCCGGTGCACACCGGACTCGTCCTGCAGTCCGAGCGCGGCAAGGCGCTCGGCCGGGTCACCGCCGACGGCGGGGTCCGGCTGGTGCGCGGCGACCGGGAGGCGTTCGGGATCCACGGCCGCAGCGCCGAACAGCGGATCGCGCTGGATCTGCTGCTGGACCCGGAGGTCGGGATCGTCTCGATGGGCGGCCGGGCCGGCACGGGCAAGTCGGCGCTGGCGCTGTGCGCGGGTCTGGAGGCCGTGCTGGAGCGTCAGCAGCACCGCAAGGTGATGGTCTTCCGGCCGCTGTACGCCGTCGGCGGGCAGGAGCTGGGCTATCTGCCCGGCAGCGAGGCCGAGAAGATGAGCCCCTGGGCGCAGGCCGTCTTCGACACGCTCTCCGCGGTGACCAGCAAGGACGTCATCGAAGAGGTGGTGGGGCGCGGCATGCTGGAGGTGCTGCCGCTCACCCACATCCGCGGGCGGTCGCTGCACGACGCGTTCGTCATCGTGGACGAGGCCCAGTCGCTGGAACGGAACGTCCTTTTGACGGTTCTGTCCCGTATCGGAGCCAACTCCCGGGTGGTACTGACGCATGACGTCGCACAGCGGGACAATCTCCGCGTCGGGCGGTACGACGGCGTGGTCGCGGTCGTCGAGAAGCTGAAGGGGCATCCGCTCTTCGCCCACGTCACCCTCAACCGCAGCGAGCGCTCGCCGATCGCCGCGCTGGTGACCGAAATGCTGGAGGACGGCAGGATCTGACCCTTTGTGAACCACCGCGCCGCCCGGAGAAGCGAAGGAGCTTAACCGGGCGGCGCGCGTGTGCGCGGAGATATCCGAAAATCCTCGGGCGTAAACGAGGTGTGAGCTTTCACACCCGGCCGGGAATTGATTCACGGCCCCCCGTTCGGGCAGAGTCTGGGTCCTGTCAGGCCCCGCATACGGCACCACCAGCATCCTCAGAGGTGCGGAACACACCGAACTTCATAGCGACTCGCCGTATGCCGCCCGAGCACCACGCGGACCCCCTGGGGGACGTACCGGGCCAGTGCCTCCCGTGACCAGCCGGTCCCGCCCGCTCAACTGGGTCCGGAACAAGGGGAGACCAGCGCCAGGGGCACGATTGCGCCCGCGAGGTCACCTATGCGGGCGATGCTGGAAGGAAATCGTGTGAGCCGGATCTCGGTCCGGGGATTCGCCGTGGCCTCCGCCACCGCGGTCACCACCGTCGGCGCCGTTGTCGGCGTCGCTGCAGGGCAGCCTGCTGCTTCGGTCGACAACACCGAGGCCACCGCTGCCGACGCGACGATCGCCGACATCCCCGCGGGCGCACAGGCCCAGGTGCAGACGGCTTCCCTGACGCAGCAGGCGGACGACCAGTCCACCCAGGCCGACGCGGCAGCCCTCAAGTCCGCGCAGGAGGCGGCTCGCAAGGCAGCTGCCGAGACCGCACAGTCCAAGAAGGACGCCGCGGACGAGGCAAAGGCGGAGAAGGACGCCGAAGCGCGCAAGAAGAAGGAGCAGGCCGCGTCCCGCTCCTCCTCGCGCGACCTGGGCGACCTTCTCGGCAAGAGCTCCTACACGATCGCCGAGACCCAGGGCATCGCCCGTCAGATGATGGCGAGCGACCAGTTCCAGTGCTTCAGCAACATCGTGGACCACGAGTCCGGCTGGAACTACAAGGCCACCAACGCCTCCTCGGGTGCGTACGGGCTCGTCCAGGCCCTGCCGGGCTCGAAGATGTCCTCGGCGGGCTCCGACTGGCAGACCAACCCGGCCACGCAGATCAAGTGGGGCCTGAACTACATGAACGACCGCTACGGCAGCCCCTGCGGCGCCTGGTCGTTCTGGCAGGCGAACAGCTGGTACTAGGCCGTACCGGCAGCACCCAGCACGTCCGGAACCCCCGACCGCGGCAGCGGCGGGGGTTTCGTGCATCCGGCACAGGTAACGTCGTGCCGTCAGGTGTGGCACAGGGGAGGGGAAGAGGAAGCGACATGTCCAGATTGCCTCAGTGGGTCGGTGGCCTCGGCGCCGGCCTGACACGGCTCTCGCAGCGGCTGGAGGATCAGCGCCGCCGGGCGGAGGCCGCGGCGGCCGGCGACTCGGAAGAGCTGAGGCCGGCCGGGTTCCCGCCCGGCTCCGTCCCCGCCCCGCCGTCCTACGCACCGGCCGCTGCACCGGCCGCCGCATCGGCGGACGAGGGTTCGGGCGGGCTGCTCGCCGCCACCCGTACGGCCGTACCGGAGACGGTGGACGGCGTGCCGCGCGACGCCGTGGAGGACACGTCGGCGTCCGGCTCCGCCCTGCCGCCCGACTCCGTCCCCGCCCCGCCGTCCTACGCACCGGCCGTCGCGGCCCGTCCTGATCCCGTCGCGGCGGTGCCGTGGGGCGTGCGGGTCGCCGCCGAGGTCGGTTGGCGGCTGCTCGTCCTCGCCGGGACGCTGTGGGTGCTGGCGCGCGTCATCACCACCATCGAACTGGTCGTCCTCTCCTTCGTGGCGGCGCTGCTGATCACCGCGATGCTGCAGCCCACCGTGGCGTGGCTGCGCCATCGCGGGTTGGCGCGCGGGCTGGCCACCGCGCTGACCTTCATCGGCGGGTTCGTCATCATGGGCCTGGTCGGCTGGTTCGTGGTGTGGCAGGTCCAGGACAACATCGACTCGGTGTCCAGCCGCATCCAGGAGGGCATCACCGAGCTCAAGGGCTGGCTGCTGAAGAGTCCGTTCCATGTGACCGAGGGTCAGATCAACCACATCGCCAAGAACCTTCAGGACGCGGTCGGCGCCAACACCGAGGCGATCACCTCGGCCGGTCTGGAGGGCGTCACCGTCGTCATCGAGGTGCTCACCGGCATCCTGCTGGCGATGTTCACCACCCTCTTCCTGCTCTATGACGGCAAGCGCATCTGGACCTGGCTGCTCAAGCTCGTTCCCGGCGCGGCCCGCGAGGGCGTGGCGGGCGCCGGGCCGCGGGCCTGGCGCACCCTGACCGCCTATGTCCGCGGCACGGTGATAGTCGCTCTGATCGACGCGATATTCATCGGCATCGGCCTGTGGTTCCTCGACGTCCCGCTGGCCGTTCCGCTCGCCGTCTTCATCTTCCTGTTCGCCTTCATCCCGCTGGTCGGCGCGGTGGTCTCCGGCGCTCTCGCCTGTGTCGTCTCGCTGGTCACCCAGGGCGTCTTCACGGCGCTGATGGTGCTGGCGATCGTCCTGGCCGTCCAGCAGATCGAGGGCCACGTCCTCCAGCCCTTCATCCTGGGCCGGGCGGTGCGGGTCCACCCGCTGGCCGTGATCCTCTCCGTCGCCGCGGGCGGCCTGATCGCGGGCGTCGGCGGTGCGGTCGTCGCCGTCCCGCTGGTGGCCGTCACCAACACGGTCGTCGGCTACCTCCGTTCGTACTCCAGGAGCGAGGCGCTGCGGATGTCGGCGGCGCCGCACGGCGCCACGGCGGTCGGGGCGGCGGCCGCGCCCGCCCGGCCGGCCGGACAGGGACCCGGCGAGTAGGCGGCGCGACACCCCGCATCGCGCAGAACCCCGCAACGCACAGAACCCCGCAGAGAGAAATCTGCGGGGTTCTGCGTGTGCTGCGGGTGCGCGGCGGGTGGCCGCGCGAGTGCTGCGGACGCACTCGGCGCGCGTCCGCGGCAGGGCTTACGCGCCCAGCGTGTCCTCGGCGTCGAGCGTGGCGCCCACGGCCTGCAGGACCGAGGCGATCTTGATGGCCTCGAGGATCGTCTCGCGGTCCACGCCCGCCTTGCGGAGCACCTGCTCGTGCGAGTCCAGGCACATGCCGCAGCCGTTGATGGCCGAGACGGCCAGCGACCACAGCTCGAAGTCGACCTTCTCCACACCGGGGTTGCCGATGACGTTCATCCGCAGACCGGCACGGAGGTTGCCGTACTCGGGGTCCGACAGCAGGTGCCGGGTGCGGTAGAAGACGTTGTTCATCGCCATGACGGCGGCGGCCGACTTGGCGGCCTGGTACGCCTCGGCGGAGAGGTTGGCCTTGGCCTCCGGCTCCAGCTCGCGCAGCACCTTCGGCGAGCGCGAGGCGATCGCGCAGGCCAGCACGGTGCCCCACAGCTGCTGCTGGGGCAGATCGCTGTTGCCGATGACGGAGCCGAGGTTCAGCTTCAGGTCCTTGGCGTAGTCCGGTACGGCGGACTTCAGTTCGTCGAGAGCCATGTCAGATCGGCCTTCCGTTCAGTGGTCAGTTCACTCGCCGGAGAGCAGCGCGACCGGGTCGAGGGTGTTCTCGCCCTTGGTCCAGTTGCAGGGGCACAGCTCGTCGGTCTGCAGGGCGTCCAGGACCCGCAGGACCTCCTTGGGGTTACGGCCGACGGAACCGGCGGTCACCATGGTGAACTGGATCTCGTTGTTCTGGTCGACGATGAAGACGGCGCGCTGCGCGAAGCCGTCCTCGCCCTCGATGCCCAGGTCGCGCATGAGCTCGTGCTTGGAGTCGGCGAGCATCGGGAAGGGCAGGTCGGTCAGGTCCGGGTGGTCCTTGCGCCAGGCGTGGTGCACGAACTCGGAGTCACCGGAGAAGCCGAGGACCTGCGCGTCGCGGTCGGCGAACTCGTCGTTCAGCTTGCCGAAGGCGGCGATCTCCGTCGGGCACACGAAGGTGAAGTCCTTGGGCCACGCGAAGACGATCTTCCACTTGCCTTCGTAGGTCTTGTGGTTGATCTGCTCGAACTCCTGGCCGGACTCGAGCGAGACGCAGGCGGTCAGATCGAACTCGGGGAACTTGTCACCAACAGTGAGCACGCGCTCTCCTTGCTGCGGAGGAAACGTCGGCGCGTTCCCTTTTTGGGGGTTCGGCCGCTTTCCTAGGGGCTTGGACGGATCACACAGTGCCACAGGAGCCATTGATCAGGGAAATAGCTAGACTGGTTGATGTTGATCGGAGGTGGTTATCAGTGGTGTCCCCGGTGAGTTCCGGCAGCCGGCCCCGCCAGCCCAGCCTCGCCCAGCTCAGGGCGTTCGCCGCGGTGGCCGAGCATCTGCATTTCCGCGAGGCGGCAGCCGAGATCGGCATGAGCCAGCCCGCACTCTCCGGCGCGGTCTCCGCGCTGGAGGAGTCGCTCGGCGTCCAGCTGTTGGAGCGTACGACGCGCAAGGTGCTGCTCTCGCCCGCGGGCGAGCGGGTGGCGGCGCGCGCCCGTACGGTCCTGGAGGCCGTCGGCGATCTGATGGAGGAGGCGGAGGCGGCGCGCGCCCCGTTCACCGGCGTGCTGCGCCTCGGGGTCATCCCCACCGTCGCGCCCTACCTCCTGCCCGCCGTCCTGCGCCTGGTCCACAGCGCCTACCCGGCCCTCGACCTCCAGGTCCACGAGGAGCAGACCGCCTCACTGCTGGACGGCCTCGCGCACGGCCGGCTCGATCTGCTGCTCCTCGCGGTGCCCCTCGGTGTCCCCCAGGTCACCGAACTCCCGCTCTTCGACGAGGACTTCGTGCTGGTCGCGCCCAAGGAGCACTGGCTCGGCGGCCGGGCCGACATCCCCCGTCAGGCACTGCGGGAGCTCGATCTGCTGTTGCTGGACGAGGGGCACTGTCTGCGCGACCAGGCCCTGGACATCTGCCGCGAGGCGGGCCGGGAGGAGGGCACCCCGGTGACGACGAGCGCGGCCGGACTGTCGACACTGGTCCAGCTGGTGGCCGGCGGGCTCGGGGTGACACTGCTGCCGCGTACGGCGCTACGCGTCGAGACGGCCCGCAACGACCAGCTGACGACCGGCTATTTCGCCGATCCGCAGCCCTCGCGCAGAATCGCCCTCGCGATGCGTACGGGCACCGCACGCCAGGCGGAGTTCGAGGAGTTCGCGGGGGCGCTGCGGGAGTCGATGCGGCTGTTGCCGGTGCGGATCGTGGAGAGCTGAGAGGCCCCTCAGGGGCGGGCCACCGCGAGGATCGCCCCGACGTCCAGAGTGATCTCCGCGCCGAGTGAAGGGGGCAGCGTGACGTGCTGTCCGGGGGCGTGCACCTGGTGCGTGCGGTACTCGTTGGCGAACGGGTCGGTCAGGACGTGGATGCGGTTCTTCTTGCGGTCGATGATGACGTAGACCGGGATCCTGGCGATGGCGTACGCGGCGACCTTGCGCTTGAGGTCGGTGGAGTGGTTGGCGGAGGTGACCTCCAGGACCAGGCGGAAGACGGCCGGGTCGTAGCAGTTGAACTCGATGAGGTGGTCGCCGTAGTCGGCGTCCACGACGGCCATGTCCGGGACGACGAAGTCCTCGGGCCCGTCGGGGAGCCACAGGCCCATCGCCTGGATCACTCTCGACTCCGCGCCGTGCAGGGGCAAGAAGGAAACGAAGAGATCGGACAGCACATCCCCGTGGGGGCCGTCCGGCCGTGGCGGCACGGTGAGTTCTTCCCCGATGATCTCGATGCGGTAGCCGGGAAGCTTCTCGGCGAGCATGTCCGCTTCGTGCAGCAACGTGGACCCGCTCTCACAGGGGTGCTCGACCGCAGCGGCAGACATCGCGCCTCCTAGTGGCTGGTGTCGAGACCATTATCGTAAGCCCGGGTGTCCGCAAACGTCTCGTACGACCGCATTCACCCCTCCGCGGAGCGAGGGCAGCCGGCCCCCTACGGCCCGGGCGCGGGAGGGGCCCCGCGCCCGAACCGTCGGGCGCCGGACCGCTCACGCGACGGGTGACCGGTCGTACGTCAGGAACGCCGCGCCGCTCTCGAGGACCGTGTGCGCGCTCAGTTCCCAGCTGCGCGGGTCGAAGGCGGTTGCCGGGGCGAAGAGCGGGGTGCCGGAACCCAGGGTCAGCGGGCCCAGCTTGATGATCAGTTGGTCGATCTCGGAGTAGAGCGCACCGGCCAGGGTGCTGCCGCCCAGCAGCCAGATGTCCTTGCCGTCCTGCTGCTTCAGCTCCCGCGCGGTGACCACGGGATCGGTGGCGACCAGCTCCACGGCCGGGTCCGGGCTCTCCCGCAGCGTCCGGGAGAAGACCAGGTGGCGCAGGTGCGGATAGCAGTCGGTGAATCCGGCGTCGAGGCCGAGTTCGTACGACTTGCGGCCTTCGAGGACGGTGTCGAAACGGGTGCCGGCGGCGGTGACGCCCAGGGCCGAGCGCGCCGGGGCGGGGAGGATCTCCGGGAGTTCGGTGATGAGGTGGTCGAGGTAGCCGTCGGGTATGGGCCAGAAGCCGTCCGGGCCGGTGGGATCCCCGCCGTCAGGGCCGGCGATGAATCCGTCGATGCTGGAGGCGATGCAGTAGACGAGCTTGCGCATGGCAGGTGGCTCCTGGGTGGTGACGAGCACGGAGTGATGGGCGGCCGGTGGCCGGGGTGCGATGTCGGTTCATGATCGCTCGAACCTGCGCGCCACGACGGGCATGGCGTGAATTCCGGGCACCCGGCACCCACGGCACCGCAGCCCCTCACTCCGTCCGCAGGCCCGCCGGCCGCATCAGCCGCCAGAGCAGCGGCAGGGAAAGCGCCGTGACGCCGAGGATGACAGTGCCGGCCGTGCCGGTGAGGGTGAGGATGTCCCACCACTCCGGCTCCGGCGGGCGGCCGACCATGTGGAGGAAGAGGAGGCCGAGCGGCAGCCCGCAGGCGACGGCCAGCCCCAGGCCGACCGCCACCGGCAGCGCCGTCTGCCACAGGATCGAGCGGCCCAGGACGGCGCGGGGCGTGCCGAGGGCGTGCAGGGCGGACAACAGGCGGGACCGTTCGTGGAGTTGTTCCAGGGTCGTGATCAGCAGACCGCAGCCGATCAGCAGCAGCACGGCGACGGCACCGGCGGTCAGGGCGCGGCGGGTGATGTCCAGGACCCCGTCGTCGCCGCTCGTGCCGTACGACAGCACGGCGATCCGGGGGTCGACGTGCGCGGCCGCGTTCCGCAGGTGCTCGATGGCGTCGGGGCGGTGCGGATCGAGGCGGACCAGCACCATGACGCTGTGGTGGCGCAGCAGGTCGCCGTCCAGGGCCCCGGGAGTGACCAGGAGGCGGGGGAACGGCAGCCAGGGCGGCAGGGCGTCGCGCGCCTCGACCCGGCGGGCGCCGGACGGCACGGTCCAGGTGGCGGGGCGGCGGTGGTCGGCGCGCGCGGTGGCCGGTTCGAGCGCCAGCCGCTGCCCCGGGCGCGGGGCCTCGGCGTCGGGGTCCTCGGTGCGGAAGACGTCCCCGTCGGCGCAGGAGCCGATCCGGGCCAGCCGGCGCAGCGCCGCGCAGTCGGCGAGGGTCAGAGGGTAGGGCTCGGGGTCGTCCGCGGCCTCCGCCCCTGCGCCGTGGGGGAGCCCGGCGGGGCCCGCGTACGCGACGGTGAGGACGGGGCCGGGGCGGACGCCGTCCGCGGCGGCCAGTCGATCGTGGAACTCGTGGGTGCGGGCGGCGGGCAGCGCGCCGTCCCTGGCATCGACCTCGGTCCACCGGGTGTAGGGGTCGGTCTCCGCAGGCGGTTCGACGCCGCCGGCGCCGGTCAGCAGCAGCTGTACGGCGATGGCGCCGGCCACCGCCACGGTGATCCCGCTGACCGAACGGACGGCCGCGGCCCCGGTCAACTGCAGCCGCCGGACAGCCAGTTGCCAGGACTGCCCGCCGCGCCCGGAGCGGCCCAGCCGCGCCACCGCGGCGTCCAGCGCCCACGGCAGCAGCGCCGCGACGCCCAGGAGGAGGAAGGAGGTGCCGAGGATGAGCTGAGTCATGGCGGCGTCACCGGGCCGCAGCCCGCCGATCGCCTGCGGCAGCAGCAGGGCCACCCCGGCGCACGGCAGCAGCAGCCGCCACCACAGGCGGCGGCGCGGCGGCGGCGCCGTACGGGTCACGCCCAGCGGTTCGACGGTGACCCGCCGCATGGTGGCGAGGGTGACGGCCACCGCGCAGAGCGGAACGGCCACGGCGATGAAGGCAGCGAGCGGGGCGCCCGGCACGACATCGGTGGGAAAGACGCCGATGCCGGCGACCGTGACGTCGGAGAGCGGAACGCGGACCGCGAGGAAGAGGACCGTACCGGTGAGCAGCCCCAGCAGCGCACCGGCGAGCGCCTCGCCCGCGGCGACGCGGCGGGTGGTGGCCCGGTCGGCGCCCACCAGGCGGAGCGCGGCCAACCGCCGATCGCGGCGGTCGCCGCCGAAGCGCACTGCGGTGGCGACGAAGACGGCGACCGGGGCCAGCAGCGCCACACAGCCCACGACGATCGCCAGGACCACCAGCGGGCCGGACTCGAAGGGTGTGCCCCACTCGCCGAAGCCTGTGATCCGCTCGACGTTCTCACTGGGGCCGCGCAGCGCGTCGGTGCCCTCGTAGAAGCGGAGTTCGCCGGGGTGGGCCAGGCCCGTGGCGCCGATCCGGGCGGTGATCCGGCGGTGCGGGAAGCGGTCCTTGAGCAGGGCGCCGTCGGGGGACGACAGCAGCTCGGCCAGGGCGGGGGAGACGGCCATCTCACCGGGGCGGGGCAGGCGCCGGAGGCCGGGCGGGACGGGGGCGTGCGGGCCCTCCGCCTGCAGCGCCCGGCCGCCGACGTCCGCGCCGTGGTACGTGGTGCTCACCGAGGTGATCAGCAGCGTGTGGTCACCGGGGCCGGTGCCCACGGCGGCGGGGACCGTGCCGCGGGCCCGGTCGCGGCCCAGCGAGGCGTTCATGACGTTCGGGACGGCGGCGGCGAACAGCAGCACGGCCACTCCCAGTCCGACGCCGAGCGCCGTCAGGGTCGTCCGGATCCAGCCCGGGCGCCCGCCGGTGACGGCGAACCGGGCGCCCATGGCCAGGTCGCGGCACCAGCGCGCGGCCCCGAAGGGTCCGGGGGCGGTCGGCATCGGCACGTTCACTCCGTCCGCAGTCCGTCGGGCCGCATCATGCGCCACAGGGGCGGCAGGCTGAGCGCCGTGACGAAGAGGATCACTCCGGCGCCGATGCCGGTCATCCCGGCGATCGCCTGCCAGTCCACCGTCACCGCGCTGTCGATCATGGTGAGCAGCAGCGATCCCAGCGCGAGCCCGCAGCCCAGCGCGAGGCCCAGCCCGAGGACGACCGGGATGGCGGTCTGCCAGAGGACCGACCAGCCCAGGGTGGCGCGGCGGGTGCCGTGGGCGTCGAGCGTGGACAGCAGCCGGCGGCGTTCGTGGAGCTGCTCGACGGTGGAGATGATCAGGCCCGTCCCGATCAGCAGCAGGGTGATGACGGAGCCGCCGAACACACCGGCACGGACGCTGGAGAGCTGCTGGTCATGAGGGTTGTCCAGGTAGGAGTGCTCGTGCAGGGTCGGGTCGATGCGCGCCGCGGTGTTGCGGATGTGTTCGAGGGCGTCCGGGGTGCCGCGGTCGAAGTCGACCGTGATCTCCATCGTCGGGGACGACAGTCGGGCACCGTCGAGCGCGCCCGGCGTGACCAGGAGGTCGTACGAGGACGAGAACGCGCCGGGGGTGCTCACGGGGGCGAGGAGGCGGACGGTCCGGGCCGTCCCGGGGATCTTCCAGGGGCGGGGCTTCGCCGGGGCGTGGTAGCCGTCCGGCGGGTCGAGGTCGACGCTCGTCCCGGGGTTCAGGGTGGGCCGGCGGAGGCCACCGGCCCGTTCGTGGTCGTCGGTGCGGAAGACGTCGCCGTCGCGGCAGGAGGGCAGGTGCGCCAGGCGGCGCAGTTCGGCGCAGTCGCCGACGCTCAGGGCGGCACCCCCGGCGCCGTCGTTCGCGGAGCGGCGGGGCAGCGGGCCGACGGACGCGTCGAGGGTGCCGCGCACCGCGGTCACCCCGGACGTGGCCCGCAGCGCGCCGAGCGCCTGTCGCGTCTTCGGCCAGTCGTCGGAGCCGACCCACAGGCCGACCCGCGGCAGCTTGCCGGACACCGCGTACGCCTGCGCGTAGCCGGCCTGCATCCCCGTCATCAGCATGTGCACCGCGATGGCCCCGGCCACCGCCACCACGATCCCGCCGACCGCGCGGGTCGCCGATCCGCTGTTCAACTGGAGCCGCCGGAAGGCCAGTTGCCAGGGGACCGGGCCGCCGCGCAGCCGGCTCACGACGGCGTCGACCAGCCACGGCAGCAGCGCCGTGACCCCGAACAGCAGCAGGATCGAACCGGTGGCGAGCCGCACGGTGTCGAACCCGGTGTCCGCCCACGGACGCGCCCAGGCGAGCGGGAGCAGCAGCACGGTCCCGGCCGCGGGGAGCGCCAGCCGCCACAGCAGCCGGCGGCGCTGCGGGGGGCGGTTGCGGACGACGCCGAGCGGTTCGACGGTGACGCCGCGCTGGGCGATCAGCGACACCACCACCGAGGCCGTCGGGACCAGGACCCCGATCAGCGCGGCCGCGAGTGGTCCGGGCGCCACGTCCGAGGGGAAGACGTTGACGTCCCACAGCGTGATCGGCGACGCGAACTGCCGGCCGCACAGGAACAGCACCGCACCCCCGGCCAACCCCAGCAGCGAGCCGAACAACGCCTCGCCGGCGGCGATCCGGCGGGTGGTGCGGACATCGGCGCCGACGAGGCGGAGCGCGGCCAGCCGCTGCTCACGGCGTTCGTTGCCGAACCGTACGGCGGTGCCGATGAACACCATCACCGGCATCATCAGCGCCACGCACGTCATGATCACGAGCAGGACGACGGGGGCCCGCATCGGCGGCGAGTCCCAGTGCTTGCCGAAATGGTCGATGCGGTAGCCGTCGGCCGCATTCAGGGCGGCGGGCCGGGCCACGTAGGTCAGTTCCTTCGGACCGAGGAGCCCCTCGTCGCCGATGACGCCGGCCACCTCGTAGGACAGCCGGTCGTGCAGCAGCGCCCCCTCGGGGGAGTCCAGCAGCTCCTTGAGGGCGGGCGAGACCACCATCCGGCCGGGGCCGGGGAGCCCGTGGACACCCGGCGGCACGGGCGGATGCGCGCCGTCGGGCTGCACCAGCCGGCCGCGGATCTGCGCGCCGTGGAAGGTGGTGTCCGCCGACGCGTAGAGCAGGGTGTGGTCGGCGGCCTTCGGCTCCTGCGCCTGGCCGAGGTTCTCGCGCGCCTTCTCCCGGCCGTGCCAGGAACTGGTCAGCGACGGTACGGACGCGCCGAGCAGCAGTACGGCCACGCCCAGGGCGACGCCGAGTGTCGTCAGGGCCGTACGGATCCAGCCCTCGCGCCCGCCGCCGGCCGCGAACCGTATGCCCATCGCCAGGTCGCCGGCCCAGACCGACGGGCCGGTGCGGACCTGGCTCATGTCCGGGCCCGCCTCATCCGCACGTCCGCATCACATACCGGCCCGGTTCATATCAGGCCCGCCAGCATGTCCTTCACCTTGCCGTCGCGGACGACGATCTCGCGGTCGGAGTAGGCGGCGACGCGTACTTCGTGGGTGACCAGGACGACGGCGGCGTTGGTGTCGCGGGCGGCGTCGGTCAGTAGGGCCATGACGCGTTCGCCGTTGAGGGAGTCGAGGGCGCCGGTGGGTTCGTCGGCGAAGACGACCCGGGGGCGGGTGACGAGGGCGCGGGCGACGGCGGTGCGTTGGCCTTGTCCGCCGGAGATCTCACCGGGTCGTTTGTCGGCCACTTCGGTCACTTCCAGTCGCTCCAGCCATTCCCGTGCCTGTTTTTCGGCGTCCTTGCGTCTGGTGCCGTTCAGGCGCAGTGGCAGTGCGACGTTCTCCAGTGCTGTCAGCTCGGGGACGAGTTGGCCGAACTGGAAGACGAAACCGAAGTCGGAGCGGCGCAGGGCGCTGCGTCGGGTGTCGTTGAGCCGGGTCAGGTCGTGCGGGCCGTAGCGCACTGTGCCGGAGTCCGGGGCGACGATCCCGGCGAGGCAGTGCAGCAGCGTCGACTTGCCGGAGCCGGAGGGCCCCATCACGGCCACCACCTCGCCCGGGTGGACGGAGAACTCCACGCCGTCCAGCGCGGGCGTCGACCCGTAGGACTTGTGCAGAGCCTCGGCGGACAGCAGAGATCCCTCCGGCGTCATGCCCGGACCCTCTCCGCCAACCGGTCCAGCCGGGCCGCGGTCAGCTCCAGCCAGCGCAGATCGGCCTCCAGGTGGAACAGTGCGTGATCGCAGATCAGCTGGTCGGCGAGGTCGCCGCCGCGCTTGCGCTCGGTCAGTCCGCGCATCAGCCGCAGATGCTCGGCGCGCTGGCTGTCCAGCAGCTCGGCGGCGTCCCGGTCGGTCAGCAGCGCGAGGACGACCTTGGTGTAGAGCGTCGACTGGAGGTAGGGCTCGGGCTTCTCGGGGCGGGCCAGCCACTGGGCGACATCGGTGACACCGGCGTCGGTGATGGCGTACCGCTTGCGCTCCGGTCCCGCGCCGGCCTCCACGGCGTCCACCTCGACCAGGCCGTTCTTCAGCAGCCGGGACATCGTGGAGTAGACCTGGCCGTAGTGCAGCGGCCGGTCCTGCCCGAAGTGTTCGTCGAAGGCCCGCTTGAGGTCGTAGCCATGGCGGGGGCCGGACTCCAAAAGGCCCAGCAGCGTATGACCGATTGACATGCCGACCACCTTACGTCGTGGGTGTATCGCTCGTGTATACGCGGCGGGTATAGCGGCTCGCGGGGCCCGGCGGCTGCCGTGCCCCGCGCCGTGCCGGTCACTCCGTACGCAGCCCGTCCGGCCGCATCATCCGCCACAGCGACGGCAGCGTCAGCAAGGTGACCGCCACCACCAGGACGCCGCCGGCCGCGACCGGCGGCCAGATCACCGACCACGCGATGCCGCTCTTGCCGGCCATCCGCAGCAGGACGACGCCGAGTCCGACACCGGCCGTCACCGACAGGAAGAGCCCCAGCGCCACCGGTACGGCGGTCTGCCACAGCACCGACCAGGCGAGCGTGCGCCGCCTGGCCCCGAACGCCACCAGGACCGACAGCAACCGCCGCCGCTCGCGCAGCTGCTCCAGCGTGGAGACCAGCATGCTCACGGCGATCAGCGCCAACGTCGCCGTGGAGGCGACCAGCAGGCCGGTGCGCACGCTCGCGAACTGCTTGTCGCGGGTGAGGTTCTGCAGCGCGAGCACATCGGTCGCCGGATCGATCCGGGCCGCGGTGTTCCGCGCGTACTCCACGGCGTCGGGGACCCCCGGGTCGATCCTGACCATGGCGCGGGCGACGGGGTCGGCCAGCGCCGTGGTGTCCAGCGCGCCGGGGGTGGCGAAGATGCCGAAGCCCTCCTGGCCCGTCGGGTCCCTGCGCGAGGGGACCACCCGGGACGCCTTCGGGATCGTCCACAGCTGCGGACGGGCGGGCGCCCGGTCGGTCGCCGCGTCCCGGTTGAGGAGCACCCGGGCGCCCGGACGCGCGGTCTTCGCGAGATACCCGTCGTCCACCGTGCGCCCGGCGTCCCGGACGATGAAGACATCACCGTCCCGGCACTCGCCGGTGTGCGCCAGTTCGCGCAGCGTGGCACAGTCGCCGACGGTCACCTCGGTGCTCGGCACGAAGTCCTCGCCCGCGCGCAGCGGCCCGGGCCGGCCGGCCGAGCCGTGGACGGTGGCGAGCACACCGCGCACGCCCCTCGTCGCGCGGAACTCCCCGATCATCTTCCGGGCCGTCGCGATGTCCTTGCCGGGCAGCGCGACCTCCAACTGGGCCCGGTCGGCGTCCTGCCCCGTCACCTTCATGAAGTCGCTCTGAACGGCGGCGAAGAACAGCTGGAGGGCGATCGCCCCGGTGACCGCGACCGTGACCCCGCTGACCGCGCGGGCGGCCCCGGAGCTGCTCAGCCGAAGCCGCCGGGTGGCCAGCTGCCAGGGCACCGGACCACCCCGGAGCCGCCCCACGACCACCTCGACCAACCACGGCAGCAGCACCGTGATCCCGACGAGGAACAGCACCGCACCGCCCGCGATCACCTCCGTGTGGACCACCGCACCGTCGGCCCGCGGCTTTCCGAAGAACCACAGCAGCGCCGCCCCTGCCAGGGGCAGCGGCAGCCGCCACCACAGCCGGCGCCGGCGGTGCGTCCCGCCCCGTACGACGCCCAGCGGCTCGATGGCCACCCCGCGCAGCGCGAACAGCGTGACCAGCACGGCCACCACCGGCACGGCCGAAACCACCAGCGCCGCCAGGGCCGGGTCGGGGGTCACGTCGAAGGGGAAGGCGTTGACGTCCCAGAGGGTGACCGCGCCGATCAGCTGACGGACGGCGAGGAACAGCACGCCGCCCACCAACAGCCCGCACACCGCGCCGAACAGGGCCTCACCGGCGGCCGTCCGGCGGGTCGTCGGGACATCGGCGCCGACCAGGCGGAGCGCGGCCAGCCGCCGGTCGCGCCGTTCGCCGCCGAACCGTACGGCGGTCGCGATGAAGACGGCCACCGGCATCAGCAGGACCACACACGCCACGATGACCAGCAGGGTGAGCTCGGGGCCCATGGCGGAGGCCGTGCCCGACGCCCCGAAGCCGGTGGCGCGGTAGGCGCTGTCGCCCGCGGTGAGGGAGGCGTGGCCCGCGTAGTACGTCAGCTCACCGGGCCCGACCAGGCCGGGGTCGCCGATGGTTCCGGCGATCTTGAAAGGCAGCCGCTCACGCAGCAGCCTTCCCTCCGGAGAGGCCAGCAGATCCCTCAGCGCGGGGGAGACCACCATCTCGCCCGGCCGCGGCAGCGCGGAGACTCCGGGCGGCACCGACGAGCCGGGCCCGTCGGCGCGCAGCAGCACGCCCCTGACGGGGTCCCCGCGGAACGTGGTCTCCACGGGGGCGAGGACCAGGCTGTGGGCGGAGGGCGGGTGCGTCCCGACGCCGATCGGGTTCCGGGCGTCCGAGCGCTGCTGCCGGCCCTCCATGATGTGCGGGACGGACGCGGCGCCGAGCAGCAGCATCACGCCCAGCCCGACGCCGACCGCCGTCAGGATCGTCCGGACCCAGCCCTCCCGGCCGCCGCCCGCCGCGAAGCGGACGCCCATGGCGAGGTCGCGGGCCCAGGAGGCGCCGCCGGCGGCGGGCCCGCGCTGCTGCCCGGCGGCCCGCTCGTCGTCGAGAACGCTCATACCGCGGCCGCCGCTTCCCGAGCCACGCCGTCGCGGACGACGATCTCGCGGTCGGAGTAGGCGGCGACGCGTACTTCGTGGGTGATCAGGACGACGGCGGCGTTGGTGTCGCGGGCGGCGTCGGTCAGTAGGGCCATGACGCGTTCGCCGTTGAGGGAGTCGAGGGCGCCGGTGGGTTCGTCGGCGAAGACGACCCGGGGGCGGGTGACGAGGGCGCGGGCGACGGCGGTGCGTTGGCCTTGTCCGCCGGAGATCTCACCGGGTCGTTTGTCGGCCACTTCGGTCACTTCCAGTCGCTCCAGCCATTCCCGTGCCTGTTTTTCGGCGTCCTTGCGTCTGGTGCCGTTCAGGCGCAGTGGCAGTGCGACGTTCTCCAGTGCTGTCAGCTCGGGGACGAGTTGGCCGAACTGGAAGACGAAACCGAAGTCGGAGCGGCGCAGGGCGCTGCGTCGGGTGTCGTTGAGCCGGGTCAGGTCGTGCGGGCCGTAGCGCACTGTGCCGGAGTCCGGGGCGACGATCCCGGCGAGGCAGTGCAGCAGCGTCGACTTGCCGGAGCCGGAGGGCCCCATCACGGCCACCACCTCGCCGGAGCGGACCGAGAAGTCGGCGCCCTCCAGCGCGGGTGTGGCCCCGTACGCCTTGTGCAGCGCGCTCGCTTCGAGCAGGGAACCGGCCGGGGTCATGCGGGGGCCCCGGGGGGTGCGGGCAAGGGGTGTCCAGTGGGCATGCCGCGCACTCTACGCCAGCTGTATACCCTCAATGTATAGAAGCGCTCCGCTCGGCCGCTCAGCCGCCGGTCGGCCGGCCGTCGCCCTCCCGCCCCGCCTCGGGTGGTGGTGTGGCCCCTTTGGGTGGCCGCCCCCGCCGCGGCACGGCTCCCGCACCTCGGGGCAGCCGCCCCGCGTCCGCCAGCGCCTTGCGCAGCAGGAACTCGACCTGCGCATTGGTGCTGCGCAGTTCGTCGCCCGCCCAGCGGGCGAGGGCGTCGTGGATCAGCGGGTCGAGCCGCAGCAGTACCTGCTTGCGCTGCTGCGGCCCTCGCGCGGGGGTCCGCTCGCCCTCGGCGCCGGCCCCCTCGGTGCCGGCACTCACTGGTAGAGCGAGCCCGTGTTCAGGACGGGCTGGGCGGCACGGTCGCCGCAGAGCACCACCATCAGATTGCTCACCATGGCCGCCTTGCGCTCCTCGTCCAGCTCGACGATGCCCTGTTCGTTGATCCGTTCCAGCGCCGACTCGACCATCCCCACCGCGCCCTCGACGATCTGCTGGCGGGCGGCGACGACCGCACCGGCCTGCTGCCGCTGGAGCATCGCGGAGGCGATCTCGGGGGCGTAGGCGAGGTGGCTGAAGCGGGTCTCGATGATCCGCACACCGGCGGCCTCCACCCGGGCGGTCAGTTCCAGGGCGAGCTTCTCGGTGATCTCCTCGGCGTTGCCGCGCAGCGACAGGCCCGCCTCGTCGTGCGCGTCGTAGGGGTACTCGATCGCGATGTGCCGGACGGCGGCGTCGGTCTGGGTGGCGACGAACTCCAGGAAGTCGTCCACCTCGAACAGCGCCTGCGCGGTGTCCTCGACCTTCCACACGACGATGGCGGCGAGCTCGATCGGGTTGCCGTAGGCGTCGTTGACCTTCAGTACGGCCGTCTCGTGGTTCCGCACCCGGGTGGAGATCTTCTGGGCGGAGGTCAGGGGGTTGACCCAGCGCAGGCCGTCGGTGCGGATGGTGCCCACGTACCGCCCGAAGAGCTGGATGACCCTGGCCTCGCCGGGCGCGACCATCTTCACGCCGGTCATGCAGAAGAAGGAGCCCACCACCAGCAGGGCGCCGACGATTGCGAACGGCGCGGTCAGCGAGCGGTTGTCGCCGGAGCTGAGCACGCCGCCGACGCTGATGGCGGTGATGCCCAGGGCGACCCCCAGCACGGTCAGCAGCAGGGCGAGGCCGCCCGGGATGCTGTGCGCCGTGCTCTCGCGGACCTGGGGCTCGGGCATCTGCGGGGTGTCGACGGCCGGCTCGGCTCCCGGCCCCGCGGTCATCTGGTCGGTCTGATTGGACATGGAGGTCCCCGTTTCTCCGGAACGGCGCGTGATGTCCGCCGCACCAGGTGATTTCTCTGGTCTAGCAAAGTGATATCACTTTATCGTCCTGGCCTGCCCGGGTCCAGGGCGATGCCCGAAACCCCCTCCCCGGTTCCCCCGCTCCCCGTGCTCTTTGTCACGCCCGGAAAAGCCTTCACTGATGACTATGTGTTGACAGATGCGGTGTTAGCTTCAACAGCTGAATCAGCTGGGGGCGGACGACTGGAGTTGCGGAAGCGATGGGCCGAGCGGATGACAGGCGGGCGCGCCAGGGGAACGCCCGCCGGGCCAAGCAGAAACAGAGAACGCCGAAACAGGACAAGAGCCTCATACGCCGGATCTTCTCCTGGAAGAAGATCCTCGGGGCCTTCCTCGGGGCGTGCCTGCTCGGCATGCTCGCCTTCGTCGGCCTCTACCTGTACGTGGACATCCCCGCCGAGGGGAACGACGCTGCCCGCCAGCAGAGCAACGTCTTCAAGTACGCCGACGGCAAGACCCTCGCCCGCGACGGCAAGGTCAACCGCGAGGTGGTCCCGCTCAGCAAGGTGCCCAAGGCGGTCCAGCACTCCTTCGTCGCCGCCGAGAACAAGACGTTCTACAAGGACTCCGGCGTCGACCTGAAGGGCACCGCCCGCGGCATCCTCAACACCCTGATGGGCCACGGCAAGCAGGGCGGCTCGACGATCACCCAGCAGTACGTGAAGAACTACTACCTGAGCTCCGAGCAGACGGTCAGCCGCAAGCTCCAGGAAATCGTGATCTCGCTCAAGGTGGACAACAAGCTCACCAAGAACGACATCCTCGCGGGCTACATCAACACCGCCTACTACGGCCGCGGCGCCTCCGGCATCCAGGCCGCCGCCCAGGCCTACTACGGCGTGGACTCGGAAAAGCTCACCGTCTCGCAGGGCGCCTACCTCGCCTCGCTGCTCCAGGCGCCGAGCCAGTACGACTGGGCCATCGCGACCGACACCGGCCAGAAGCTGGTCAAGCAGCGCTGGGCCTACACCCTGAACAACATGGTCGAGATGCACTGGCTCTCGCCGCAGGACCGGGCCAAGCAGAAGTTCCAGCCCCCCAAGCCCCCCAAGTCGACGCCCGGTGTGAGCGGCCAGAAGGCCTATCTCATCGCCGAGGCCAAGCGGGAACTCTTCGCCCAGGGCGTCGACGAGAAGCAGTTCGAGGCCGGCGGCTGGACCGTCACCCTCGGCATCGACCGCAAGAAGCAGCAGGAGCTGGAGAAGTCCGTCAAGCGCAAGCTCACCGCGGACCTCGACCCCAAGAAGCGCAAGGTCGACGCGCACGCCCAACTCGGCGCGACCTCGGTCGATCCCGAGACCGGCCACATCGTCGCGATGTACGGCGGCGCGGGCTGTCCCGAGCACTGCCTGAACAACGCGACGCGCGAGGACTACCAGCCCGCCTCGACGTTCAAGCCGCTGATCCTGGCCTCCGCGATGGAGAACGGCAAGACCACCCAGGACGGCGTGCAGATCACCCCGAACACGATCTACGACGGCCACAACCGCCGCCCGGTCGTCGGCGGCACCTCCCCCTTCGCGCCGCCCAACGAGGACGAGCACACCTACGGCAACATCGACGTCCAGACGGCGACGAACAACTCCGTCAACTCCGTCTTCGCGCAGATGGGCGCCGACGTCGGACTGGAGAACGTCAAGAAGACCGCGGTCGAGCTCGGCCTCAACGGCAAGAAGATGGACGTCCAGCCCGCCATGACGCTGGGGACCATGGGCGCCAGCCCCCTCGAGATGGCCGGGGCGTACGCCACCTTCGACAACCACGGCAAGAAGGTCACTCCGACCCTGGTCACCAAGGCCACGCACGGCGAGCAGACGACCCGGCTGCGCAACCCGATCGGCGAGCAGGTCCTCACCCCGAAGACCGCCGACACCCTCACCTCCGTCCTGACCGGCGTGGTCAACGACGGCACCGCCTCGGAGGCCGTGAAGAACACCGCTTATGACGCGGCGGGCAAGACCGGCACCTCCGACGACAACAAGTCGGCCTGGTTCGTGGGCTACACGCCCGACCTGGTCACCGCGGTCGGCATGTTCGGCGAGGACACCGAGAAGGGTGGCACCCAGGTCACCCTGAAGGGGACCGGCGGCGGTGGCCGGGTCAACGGCGGCGGCTATCCGGCGCGGGTGTGGGCGGACTACACCCAGGCGGCGCTGGGCGGCCACACCGGATCCGAGTTCCAGCTGGACACGGACCTCGGCGCCGGGGTGGCCCCGACCCCCACGCCGACGCCGAGCGACACCCCCTCGTCGACCCCCACACCGTCCGACACACCGAGCCAGACGCCCTCGCAGACCCCGACGCCGACCGGGTCCCCGACGGACAGCGGCCGCCCGACGGGCAGGCCCACCGATCCGACCCCGACCGACACCGGCCTTCCCGACGGCGGCACCACCGGCGGCCCCGGAGGGCCCGGCGGAGGCGGTACCGGCGGGAACGACGGCGGACCGGGCGGCACCAGCCCCAACGACAGCGACGGCCTGACCGGCTTCAACTGACCCGAGGGCCGGCACACACGGCACGGCACGGCGCCCGGAGCATCACCGCTCCGGGCGCCGTGCCGTCTCACGCGGGGGCGGGCCTCAGCCGCCGTTGACCTTCTTGGCGATCCGGTCGCCCACGTTCTTGTCGATGTTGCGCCAGTACTGCAGCGCCCGGTCCAGCACCGGACGGCTGACGCCGTTCAGCAGATGGCCGGAGACGTTGCCGACCAGCCGGTCGCGGGCCGCGTCGTCGAGCACCTCGCGGACCATCGTGCCCGGCTGGCCCCAGTCGTCGTCTTCGCGGCGCAGCGTGTAGGCCGTCCGCACCATCTCGCCGCTGGTCTCCCAGCCCGCGGGCTCGCCGTACGCCACGGTGTCCGCCGCCGGCCCGCCGTAGGAGTTCGGGGCGTACGGCCGGGCGACCCGCGACGGCTCGAAGCGCATCGGCCCGTCCTTCGCGTACGAATGGACCGGCACATGCGGCCGGTTGGGCGGCAGCTGCAGGTAGTTCGGGCCGATGCGGTACCGGTGGGTGTCCGGGTAGGAGAACAGTCGGCCCAGCAGCATCTTGTCCGGCGACGGGCCGATACCCGGCACCAGGTTGGACGGCTCGAACGCCGCCTGCTCGATGTGGATGAAGAAGTCTTCCGGGTTCTTGTTCAGCGTCATCCGCCCGACCTCGATCAGCGGATAGTCGCCGTGCGGCCACACCTTGGTCAGATCGAACGGGTTGAAGCGGTAGTCCGGGGCGTCCGCGAACGGCATGACCTGCACATACAGCGTCCAGGACGGAGCGTTGCCGCCGTCGATGGCATCGAACAGATCGCGGCGGTGGAAGTCACCGTCCTCGCCCGCGATCCGGTCGGCGTCCTCCTGGGTGAGGAAGTCGACGCCCTGGTCGGTCTTGAAGTGGTACTTGATCCAGAACTTCTCGCCGCCGGCGTTGATCCACATGTAGGTGTGCGAGCCGTAGCCGTTCATATGGCGGTAGCTCTTGGGGATGCCGCGGTCGCCCATCAGCCACGTGACCTGGTGGGCCGACTCCGGCGACAGCGTCCAGAAGTCCCACTGCATGTCGTTGTCGCGCAGCCCGCTGTCCGGGCGGCGCTTCTGCGAGCGGATGAAGTCCTGGAACTTGATCGTGTCACGGACGAAGAAGACCGGCGTGTTGTTGCCCACCAGGTCGTAATTGCCGTGCTCGGTATAGAACTTGAGGGCGAAGCCACGCGGGTCGCGCCAGGTGTCGGGGGAGCCCTGCTCGCCGGCGACCGTCGAGAAGCGGGCCAGCATCTCGGTCGTCCTGCCGGGCTGGAAGAGATCAGCCTTGGTGAACTGACTGACGTCGTTGGTGACCTTGAAGATGCCGTACGCGCCGCTGCCCTTGGCGTGCACCACCCGCTCGGGAACCCGTTCGCGGTTGAACTGGGCCATCTTCTCGATGAGGTAGTGATCCTGGAGCAGGATGGGGCCGTCGGCGCCCACGGTCAGTGAGTGCTCGTCGCTCTCCACCGGAATGCCGGCGTTGTTCGTGGTGCGCGGGACGTTCTGCGCGGAGGTGGTCATGGAGGAATGCCTCCCGTTCGACGACTGGGGCGGGGGTGGTGGGGGCCAGTCAGTCCCTTTTGTCCACCCCAGCAGTCAACGCCCACCGACGACCTGTCGGCAAGAGTTGGACCCCGTCCGGTCTCAGACGGGGTCCAATATGTGGGACAAATGGCCGTACGGCCTTCCGGCTCAGCCGCGCGCCCCCGCACCCGGCGGCATCGACAGCTCGAACCAGACCACCTTGCCCATACTCAGCCGCGTCGCGCCCCAGCGACGGGCCATCCGGTTGACCAGATACAGCCCCCGCCCACCCTCGTCGGACGGCCGGGCCTGCCGCAGCCGCGGCAGCTGCGGAACATCGTCACCCACCTCGCAGCGCAGCACATCGGTCCGCAGCAGCCGCAGCGTGATCGGCCGCTCCGCATACCGCACCGCATTGGTGACCACCTCGCTGACCAGCAACTCCACCTGATCGGTCAGCTCATCCAGCCCCCACCGCGCCAACGCCCGGCGCGCCAGCCGGCGCGCCTGCCCCGCCGTCTGCGCCTTGGGATCCAGATACCAGTACGCCACATCGCTCGGCGCTATGCCGTCGAACCGGGCGGCCAGCAGCGCGATGTCGTCATCGCGATCACCGGGCCCCAGCATGTCCAGGACCTCGTCGCACAGCGGCTCCAGCGGCGGCGGATTGGGCCCCGTCAGCCGGGCCGTCTCCGTCAGCCGCTCCCGCAGCTGCTCGATGCCCGTCCACACGTCCCGGATCCGCGACTCCACCAGACCGTCGGTGTACAGCACCAACGTCGCACCCGCCGGCGCATCCAGCTCCACCGCCTCGAAATCCACCCCGCCCACACCGATCGGCGCACCCGGCGGCACCCGCAGCACCTCCGCGCGCCCACCGCGGTGCAGCATCACCGGCGGCGGATGCCCCGCGTTCGCGATGATGATCCGGTGCGCCACCGGGTCGTAGACCGCGTACAGGCACGTCGCCATCCGGTCCGAGCCCAGCCGCTGCGCCTGCTCGTCGAGATGGTGCAGCACCTCCTGCGGCGGCAGATCGAGCCCGGCCAGCGTCTGCGCCGTCGTCCGCAGCTGCCCCATGATCGCGGCCGAGGTCATCGAATGCCCCATGACATCGCCCACCACCAACGCCACCCGGCTGCCCGGCAGCGGGATCGCGTCGTACCAGTCACCGCCCACCCGCGCCGTCTCCGCGGCCGGCAGATACCGGCTGGCCAGACGCACCCCGGTCGGCTGCGGCAGCGAATCCGGCAGCATCGTCCGCTGCAGCGCGTCCGCGATGTACGCCTCCCGCCCGTACAGCACCGCCTTGTCCACACCCAGCGCCGTGTGCGTCGCCAACTGCGCCGCCACCAGCAGATCGTCCGGCTCGAACGCCGGACGGTCCGGACGGCGCAGGAACACCGCCGCCCCGATCACCCGCCGGCGCCCCCGCAGTGGCGCCAGAACCACCCGGTGACCACTGGGCAGCCGGGTCTCCGGCCCCAGCAGCTCCGGCAACGCCGTACGCGCCGCCTGCGCCTCGCCGAACAGCGGCCGCACACCCCGCAGGACCTCCGCCAGCGGACCACCCGCCCGCACCTCGGCGAGCTCCGCCGCACTACCGCCCATCGCGGGCCCCAGATCGGGCTGGGCGGGCAGCATCGGCAGCCGCGTGCCGTTCGTGTCCGGCTCCTCCGGGATCCGGTCCGTACGCCGCAGCCGCAGCACCACCGGACCCGTCGGCCGCTCGTCACCCACCGGCAGCGGATCGCGCAGATACACCAGGATCGCGTCGGCGAACGTCGGCACCGTCGCCCGACACAGCCCCAGCACGATCTCGTCGAGGTCTATACCCCGCGCGATCCGCCGCGTCGCCGCCCCGATGAACCGCAGCCGGTCACCGCCCGCCTGCCGGGCCGCCGCCACCTCACCGCTCTCACCCGGATGCGCCGAGCGCACCGGAGGAGCCGCCGGCGGGCCCGCCGGCGGCGGCACCCGCACCCCGGCGGCCTCCCCGGCCACCGGACGCGTCGCCTCCCCGGCGAAGCCGCCCTCACGCTGCCGCCCGATCCCCTCGCCGCCACGCGGCTCCTGGCCCGTACGCGGCTCCTCACCCGGCTCCGGCGACCCCGCACGGCCCACCGCGCCCTGCCCCGCCCCCTGCACCGCTCGGGCCGCCGTTCGCTCCTCCGGCACCCCGGCCGGCCGCCCGGCCACGGGCATCGCCACCTCCCTGTACGCATCCGGGTACGCATCGGCGGACGGATCCCCGTACGAACCCGCCGCGCCCCACGCCGCGGCGTGACCGGCAGCGTGGTCACTCACCTGATGACCGGCCGGCTGCCCGGCCGTGTGCTCCGCGGCATCACGCGCCGCCTCACCCGCCGCGTCCCGCTCCGCCGCGCCGTGATCCGCCGCCGGCTCGTCCCGAGCACCATCGCGCACGCCATCACCACCCATGCCGGCCTCCAGGCCGGCGCCCGTACCGCTGTTCATGCCGATGTTCATGCCGATGTCGTCACCGCCGCGCACCGCGAAGCCCGTGCCGGGAACCGGCGCGAACCCGGTCGCGGCAGGCGGCTGCGGGGCGCTGCGGGGATCGGGAACCGCGCCGAGCGGCGCCGTCCCGGCCGCCCCCCGGAAAGGGGACGCCGAGGGCGCGGCGGTCGAGGCCGACCGCCGCGATTCGTAGGAGGTGGGGTGCTCCGTCACGCGTGGGATTCCATCCGTCCGGGGCTGCATACCTGATATCCGACCCGCCGCATATCGGGCGTGTCAGACGCGTTGCAGGTGCAGAAAGAGCTGGATTTCGGGTGGTACGTCCGTACTCGCCGGGGCATACGCATACGAGTCCTCCCCGGTGACCTCGAAACCCGCGTCGCGCACGACCCGGCGCAGGTCGTCCCGCAGGTATCCCGATACCCGGACCGAGGTGCCCAGGAACGGAATCGTGAAGTCGTCCACATCCGCTTCGACCATCGACAGAGCCAACACCCCGTCAGGTCGTAGGAGATCATGCAGCATGGCCAGCGCGTAAGGGATTTCCGCACGCGGCAGCATCAGAAGCGAGAAAAAGGCGGCAATTCCGTCGAAGGAACCGGTGCCGCCGAGCCGGCCGCCGCGCAGATCGGCGATGTCCAGCCGGTGGAATTCCGCGCCCGGGACGTTGTCCCGAGCCAGTTTGATCATCGAGGGGGAGAGGTCGACACCCACCACGCGGTGCCCCGCGTCCGACAACTGACGGGCGGTCGGCAGACCCGTACCGCACCCCACATCCAGGACACGCGAACCTGCCGGCAGCGCATCGGCCAGCCACGCCCCCGACGCGAGCTGGCCCTCCTTGTGCGGAAAGGCGACGTCGTACCGGTCACCGACCGCATCGAACGCCTCGGCCTGGCCGGCCCGATCCAGTGCTAACCGGTTCAGGCCCTCGTATTCGTCGTAGCTTCTCGCGCTCACGACCTTGCCCCTCCTGCGACCGCGGTCAAGTTCGTTTTCCCGTTCTGGAGTTGCGCCTGTGCAGCCTTGCGGAGGACGATCCTACGGTTGAAGACCCCCGCCACAGCAAGGGGGCTCGGTCAGGCTTCTCGGCCCGCGAGAAAAGCCCGTGCCCATAGGCGCGTCTTTCCACGGTTCGCCCGGTTACTCGCCCCACTTCCCCTTACGCACTCACGACCGCAAACGGCCCGACGGATGGCCCCAGTTCTCCGGAAGCCCGGGAACCTCCCACCCCGGATCAGGCCGCCAATTCTCCCAGCCATCGGCGAACGGCCTGCCCCACGCCCCGATCTGGGCCACCGCGGCCCGCCCCGCCGACCTGACCTCGGACGCCTGCGCAGAGCTCATCAGCCCGTCCCGCTGCGCCTGTGCGAACTCGTCCTCGTCCCGCCACTCCCAGTGCCGGTCCGGATAGACGCAGATGTCGAGGAAATGATCCAACGAGTCAATACCACCCGCCCAACGGCGACGCGGTTCCTCCAAATTGACGTACCAGTTCTTGAACAGCCAGCCCTGCTCCCAGAACAGCCACACCGACCAGGGATCACCCGGCCGCGCCAGCTTCAGCACCCCCGTGCCGAACCACTGGTCGAAGGCGGTACGGCGAGCCGAGGTGTAGCGGGTGGCCAGCGGCTCCCGATGCACCGGCGTCCCGTCGGCGAGCACCGGCTTGACGCACGGCGTGCCGGGCGCCAGCCACACCGCAAGCAGCTCGTCGGAGTCCTGGACAACAGTCACCGGACGGGCGATGTGGATCCGGCGGCCATCGGCGTTGTCCCGATAGCGCCACAGGATCTGCTCCCCAGGCTCCCACCGCGCCGGCCCCACGTCGCGAGTGGACTCGCCTTCCGTCGTCTCCACCATGTCCGCTGTCATGACCAGAGCTTAGGACCACGGAGTTACGCGCGCCGTGACCCGAGCCGCACCGCACGTGACGACCAGCCGCACGACACGCCCTCGGCACACCCGCGTCACACACCCGCGTCACACACCCTCACGGACACCCCCACCCACAGCTCACCGTCACGGACGGGTCATCCGCAGCACATCCAGCGCACGGTCCAACTGCTCCTCGCTCAACAGCCCCCGCTCGACATAGCCCCCCTCGATGACCACCTGCCGAATCGTCTTCCGCTCCGCCAGCGACGCCTTCGCCACCTTCGCCGCCTCCTCGTAGCCGAGGTACTTGTTCAACGGCGTGACCACGGACGGCGACGACTCCGCATACTCCCGCGCCCGCTCCGCATTCGCCTCGATCCCGTCCACCGTCCGGTCCGCCAGCAGCCGCGACACGTTCGCCAGCAGCCGCACCGACTCCAGGACGTTCCGAGCGATCACCGGAAGCATCACGTTCAGCTCGAAATTACCGGCCGCCCCCGCCGCAGCCACCGTCGCATCATTACCGGTGACCTGCGCCGCCACCATCAAAACGGCCTCCGGAATCACCGGATTGACCTTCCCCGGCATGATCGACGAACCCGGCTGAAGATCCGGCAGCGTGATCTCCGCCAGCCCCGTCCGCGGACCCGACGCCATCCACCGCAGATCATTGGCGATCTTCGTCAGCCCGACCCCGATGGTGCGCAGTTGACCGCTGATCTCGACAATGCCGTCCCGCGCCCCCTGCGCCTCGAAGTGATCACGGGCCTCCGTCAGCGGCAGCCCCGTGGCCAGCGCCACCTCTGCGATCACCGAAGCCGGGAACCCCGGCGGCGTATTGATCCCCGTCCCCACCGCCGTCCCGCCGAGCGGCAACTCCGCCAGCCGCGGCAACGACGCCCGCAGCCGCTCCACGCCGTAACGGACCTGCGCGGCATACCCCCCGAACTCCTGACCCAGCGTCACCGGCGTCGCATCCATCAGATGCGTCCGCCCCGACTTCACCACATCGACGAAGTCCGTCGCCTTGCGCTCCAGCGCACCCGCCAGATGCTCCAGCGCCGGGATCAGATCGCGCAGGACGGCCGCCGTCGCCGCGATGTGGATCGACGACGGAAACACGTCGTTCGACGACTGACTGGCATTGACGTGGTCGTTCGGGTGCACCGGCCGCCCCAACCGCTCGCTCGCCAGCGTCGCGATGACCTCGTTGGTGTTCATGTTGGACGACGTCCCCGACCCCGTCTGGAACACGTCGATGGGGAAGTGCTCGTCCCAACGCCCCTCCGCCACCTCCCCGGCGGCCTCGACGATCGCCGCAGCCGTCTCCTTCTCGAGCACCCCCAGCTCCGCGTTCACCTTCGCCGCCGCGGCCTTGATGCGCGCCAGCGCCTCGATGTGGGCCCGCTCCAGCCGCTGCCCCGAGATCGGGAAGTTCTCCACCGCCCGCTGCGTCTGCGCCCGCCACTTCGCGTGCGCGGGCACCCGCACCTCGCCCATGGAGTCGTGCTCGATGCGGAAGTCGCCGGGCTCGCCGTTTGCGCTGTTCTCGCTCATACCTGTTTCAGTACCCGGGACCGCCGTTCTGTTCCCGGATACGGACACCGGCCCCTCGCGCGGCGCACGCGAAGGGCCCGGCTCCGCGGAACCGGGCCCCGCGTCCACCGCTCAGCGGCAGCGGCGCGACATCAGTGCGTGCACTTGTAGTACTCCGTCTCGTACGCGTTGGCCGCGTACAGCTCGTCGCGCCACTTCGCCTCGTACTGGCGCACCTTGTCCTTGTTCGGGTGGGCCTTGTCCGCTTCCACGGCGGCGAGCCGGTGGTACTTCTCGGCCGCGAGCTTGTGCTGGCGCACCTTGTCCAGGTACTTGTCGCAATTGGCGGCGGCCGAAGCCTTGGCGCCGACCGGGGCGGCACCGGCCGGAGCGACGCCGGCGAAGGTGATACCGGCGAACGCCACGGTCGTGACCGCCGCGGCGAGTGAACGGGTCATTGTGCGCATGCTTCGTATTCCCCCATGAATGTGCTGTGAACTGTGCCTGCGTGACACTGGTCCGGTGCCACTCGAACAGTTTAGCGATCATGGAGGGGGGTGTCCGGGAGTCTGCGGCATTTCGCTACGGCGTAGGGGCGTAGGGGCGTAGGGGTGCAGAGGCGTACGGCGGCGGGCGCGGTGACGCCGTGGGCCAGGGCACCGGGTGCACCCCAGGGTGGCCCGGACGGGCAGCGGCGAACCGCACCGTCATCTCGCGCGGCAGCGGGCGCGCCCGCTCCGCGGCCCGGCCCCGCTGCCGCTCCAACGCCTCGCGCCGGCCCGGCAGTTCGGCGAGGACGTCCGGGCGGCGCCGGGCGGCTCCCCGGCCCACGCGGATGCGGCTCCAGGCCGGAAGGGGGAGCCGCATCGTGATGCGCGGGCGGTTACGAGCCCTGACGCACCGGAATGCTCGTGAACGTCGGCGCCGGGTCCTACCGGACAGGGAGGGGGAGGTCGAAAGGATCTGGGGCCCTTCTCCGCACCCGCCGCCTTCCCTTCGCGTGCGCGCGCGGGGGTTTGCCCGAAGTCGTAGGTCCGATATTCCTCGCCTCCGCGCCATGGGTGTGACCGCGATCACTTCAATTACGGCGCGCGAATCGCGCGAATAACAGGTCTTTGGAGGATGAACCAAGGAAGCTGCGATTCCTTGCGGGGAGGAATCGCAGAGCGGCGACGGGTGGTGTTGTCGAGGCCGGTGGTCACACGGTTTGACTCCAAAGGCCGTGAGGCCACTTGTCTCCTTCCGGGGCAACACCACCGTCCACCGAGGAAGGAAACTCAGGCCATGGCTGAAGCGATCACGCTTCGGTGCTGGGCTTGCTGCAAGGAATTCAGCGTGACGTACGGCCCTGGGCGTCCTCGACGCTACTGCGACTCGCACTCGCACGGCCATTGCCGAGACCCTGAAGCACATGGATTTGCGCGCCTTTGACTCGGTCGAGGAGCGGGCCCGGCTCGACCGAGAGAACGAGGTTCGTTCGCTCGCTCAGAGGCACGGCGGGTTTCTGACTCCCGGCACCCTTCCTGCCCCCGATGAGGCTCAGGAATGGCGTTCCCTGATGCCCTCTCTCAGCGAGTACCGTGCAATTTCGGGTGGTGTGGCCTCTGAAGGTGGCTACACGGTGCCGACCGAGGTTTCCGGGAAGTACATCGACGCGCTGAAGGCGAATTCGACCTTCCTTCGCGGTCTGCCCGAAGGCAGCATCATTCCGTTCGCCTCGGCCACTTTCTCAGTTCCGCAGCTTGTCTCCTCTACCGGAGCGGACTACGCGGCCGAGGGGTGAGAAGTGCGATCTCGCGGTCCCACAGGTCGAGCCTGTCCGATCCGGGGCTCTCCAGCACGTTGTACGTGCACTCCTTGACGTGCGGGCGGACCGCGTTCAGCAGCGCCCGAGGGTCGCGGTATGTGGTACCGCTATGAGCTTCGACCATGACGGTCATGCGGTGGTTCCCCTTCCCATTGATGGGGTGTTGCCCGCCACTGCCGCGCGGTTGCGCGGGAGACGGGAGCTCATAACTTGCCGGTCGCGGCAAGGGTGATGATCAGGCCGCACAAGCCGGTCACGATCAGCACGAACGATGGCCACGCAATGCGGCCAAGGAACCGCTTTACCACCTGATCGGCTCCAATGTTCCGCCCGCGCGGTGCGGGCACGGCACCTTGAATGTGAAGCGGCATGTAGTGCAGCCTTCGAATCCGCAGCAGTCGGGGCACCAAATCCGAAGGTGACCGATGCAAACACCGCAGTAGGTCGCAGGGGCGGCCTGCGGCATGTCCGCAGCCTGCGGGGCGCTCCTGCGTCGAATGGGTTTGCCCGCTCGCTTTTGAGGCGCCTTGGTGGCGGCGGTCATGCGTTTTCCGGTCGGTGGACCTCCGGTGCGGGCAATTTCGCAACTCGACGTGGCAATCCGCCGCTGCTGAAAGTTCCCACTAGCCTCGGCCTCTGCGCGCTTCTTGGCCAGCGCGGCACAAACCCCGCATCCTTCGGTTGGCTTCGGAGTGCTGGGAGGGAGCGACAGATGGACAGGCGGTGTCATCATCGTGTTGTCGCTCATCGCTATTGGCCTCCCCGGTCCGGCTGCTCGGTGGCAAGCAATGATGCCGGGAAGCGTGCATCGTCAGAGGTCTTATTTGCGAGGTCGGGTAAAGTTCGCGGACCACTCAGCCAAGAGTTCTCGACAGCTATCGCCAAAGACGGCGAGCCGCTCGTACGCCTCAAAGTCCTTGAGATACGCCGTGATGTCTCTGTGGTCGCGCAAAATCAACGCCCCTGTACCTGTTTCGACAGTGGCTAGCCGGCGGTCGTAGACCGTGAATGTGTTCAGCGGCCTTTCCGGGATGTGTCCACCCAGAGGGATCACGCCTAGCTGCACATTCGGGATGCGAGAGACGGATGTAAGTCTGTCGAGTTGCATGGCCATGGCCATTGGGGGGAGAAGTGGCCACCTCACCGCCTGCTCGGTGAGAATGAATATGAACGACTTCGAGGAGTCGTAAAGCACCTGCTGTCGTTCAAGCTTCTTGGCAATGGTCTTCGATTGGTCGCCGGGAACGTCGGAAATGCTGGCACGCACATATTCAGGCGTGGCCAGCAGTACGGTAATCATCGACAGCAGGAAGAACCGGAACTCTGTCGAGACCGCTTCGAGCGTCGCCAGCTCGTTCTGTTTTTTATCCAAACCCCTACGGCGAGAGGACCAGTGATCCTGCCATTCCGTGTTGGCTGTTCTTGCTATCGCCAAGATTTCGGAAGCGACAGGGCTGTCTGCCCCGAGTGCTTGAAGGATCAGTTCGACGTCGACCAGTGAGGGCGTGAGCTTTCCGCTCTCGATGTTGCTGACCTTGGTTTGAGACATGTTGCAGCGGCGAGCGAGCCAGGTTTGGGTTTTCCCGGCTCGCTTGCGCCGGCCTCTCAGGACTTCCGCTAGGTCTGCCGGCCAGCGGGTTATCCCGCTCGGTCACGTCGAGAATTCGGATCTGCTCACCCGATAGCGCGTGGGGCGTGTAGTACTGCGCGAACTCGAATCGCAGGTAGTCCGATAGTGGCCGCGTCACGATGTGCACGCGCCCCTGAGTGCGCCCTTCATCGGCTTGTCGGCGCAGCCGATCGGTGTACTCATTCGATACGGCGTGAGGGTCGATTCGTGCCCCCGCTTTGAACGCTTGGAACTCTTCTTCTTCCTGCGGCATGAGGTATTGAGGCAGGGTCTCAAGCCTCCACGCTTCCCGCTGAAAGCCCTCGAAGCGTGACGCCCACGCCTCACCAGCCAAGAACACGAACGGCCTCCCTCAGCACGCTCTCGGGGATCATCACAAGCCTTCGCCCTCGGGCGGCGTGAACGCCTGGGAAACGTCGCCCTGTACGACGAATGAGCCGTCGGCGGTGCGATAGACGTTTGGGCAGTCGTCCTTGCCACAGGTGCCGTTTCCGTTGCCGGTCAGTCGGGTCAGTCCTCGCGCGCCATGCCGAAACCCCCTTGTGGTTGACCCCTGTTGGGGCCTAGTGGTCATGACGGTACGAGGGGACGACACGGCCGTCTATGCGGCGGCTCGAATATTCGCGAAGTCGGGTATTCCCAGGTCCATGCCTGGGCCGGGCGAGCCTGCGTGGGGCCGTCCTGGGCCGTGCTGCCCCGAGTGGCAGCAGAGCCCCCGGCGGTTTGCCAGGGGCTCTGCGGCGCTTCTGGGGGTGACTCAGGCCAGGCCAGGGCCCCGTACGGGGATGCTGGTGAACGTCGGCTGCTGAGGTTCCCGCGAAGTGAAGAAGTCGTTGCCCTTGTCGTCGACGACGATGAAGGCCGGGAAGTCCTCGACCTCGATCCGCCAGACGGCCTCCATGCCGAGCTCCTCGTACTCCAGGACCTCGACCTTCTTGATGCAGTCCTGGGCGAGACGGGCGGCCGGGCCGCCGATGGAACCCAGGTAGAAACCGCCGTGCGTGCCGCACGCCTCGGTGACCTGCTGGGAGCGGTTGCCCTTGGCCAGCATGACCTTGGAGCCGCCGGCCGCCTGGAACTGCTCGACGTACGCGTCCATCCGGCCCGCCGTCGTCGGGCCGAACGAACCGGACGCGTAGCCCTCGGGGGTCTTCGCCGGGCCCGCGTAGTAGACCGGATGGTCCTTGAGGTACTGCGGCATCTCCTCGCCGGCGTCCAGCCGCTCCTTGATCTTCGCGTGCGCGATGTCGCGGGCGACGACCAGCGTGCCGGTCAGCGAGAGGCGGGTCTTGACGGGGTGCTTGGTCAGCTCGGCCAGCACGTCGTCCATCGGGCGGTTGAGGTCGATGGCGACCGCGTCGAGGTCCGCACCGGCGCCCTCGGTCAACTGCTCCTCGGTGGTCTCCGGGAGGAACCGCGCCGGGTCGGTCTCCAGCTGCTCCAGGAAGACGCCCTCGGCGGTGATCTTCGCGACGGCCTGACGGTCCGCGGAACAGGAGACGGCGATGGCCACGGGGCAGGAAGCGCCGTGGCGGGGGAGGCGGACGACGCGGACGTCGTGGCAGAAGTACTTGCCGCCGAACTGCGCGCCGATACCGATCTTCTGCGTCAGCTCGAAGACCTTCTCCTCCAGCTCCTTGTCCCGGAAGCCGTGCCCCGTGGCGGAGCCCTCGGCGGGCAGCTCGTCCAGGTAGTGCGCGGAGGCGTACTTGGCGGTCTTCATCGCGTACTCGGCGCTCGTGCCGCCGACGACGATGGCGAGGTGGTACGGCGGGCAGGCCGCGGTACCGAGCGAGCGGATCTTCTGCTCCAGGAACTTCATCATGGAGGTCTCGTTGAGGACCGCCTTGGTCTCCTGGAAGAGGAAGGACTTGTTGGCGCTGCCGCCGCCCTTGGCCATGAAGAGGAACTTGTAGGCGCCGCCGTCGGTCGCGTACAGCTCGATCTGCGCCGGGAGGTTGGAGCCGGTGTTCTTCTCGTCCCACATCGTCAGCGGGGCCATCTGCGAGTAGCGCAGGTTGAGCTGGGTGTAGGCGTCGTAGATGCCGCGCGAGAGGGCCTCCTCGTCGCCGCCCTGGGTCAGGACGTTCTGGCCGCGCTTGCCCATGACGATCGCGGTACCGGTGTCCTGGCACATAGGCAGCACGCCCGCGGCCGCGATGTTGGCGTTCTTGAGCAGGTCGAGCGCGACGAAGCGGTCGTTGGCGCTGGCCTCGGGGTCGTCCAGGATCTTGCGGAGCTGGGCGAGGTGGGTCGGGCGCAGATAGTGCGAGATGTCGTGCATCGCCTCGGCGGCCAGCTTGCGCAGCGCCTCCGGCTCGACCTTGAGGAACGTACGGCCGTCCGCCTCGAAGGTGCTCACACCCTCCGAAGTGACCAGGCGGTAGGGGGTGTTGTCCTCACCGGTGGGCAGTAGGTCGGTGTAGGCGAATTCCGGCATTTGGGGATGATTCCTTACTCGGAGGGGTGTGGCTGGCGTCTACGGCAGCGCCTTAACAGCGTAGAACCCTGACGGCCGCCCGCCGCTGTGAGGTAAGGCTCAGTGGCGAGCCGAGCCGAGCCGAGCCGGGCGGGGCAGGCGGGACGGGCCTGCCCACCCTGCCCGCCCCGCCTGCCCCGCCCGCCTGCCCCGCCCGCCTGCCCTGCCTGCCCCGTCCGCTCACCCCGCCCTGCCTGCCCCGTCCGCCCCGCCCGCCTGTCCTGCCTGCCCGCACCGTCCGCCCTGCTCCCGCCCTTCGTCGCCCGTGGCCGCCCACCCCCGCTCGGCGCTGGTGTTGCCACGTCCGGCCACGTCTGGCCACGTCCGGCCGGGTCCGGCTGCGCCTGGCCGCGTCCGGCTGCGCCAGGCTGTGTCCGGCAGTGCCAGGCTGTGTCCGGCAGTGCCAGGCTGTGTCCGGCAGCGCCAGGCTGTGTCCGGCCACGCCCGACCCGGGTCGGACATGGTCGCCCCGACCCGACACCCCGTAACTCTCCGCGGGAATCAATCACTCTCCGTGTTCGTTGCTGTAATGAGAAGAGAGTGGGCGGGACGGCCGGACGCGATGTGTTCCTGTAGGTCTAGTCGCGATCTATCGCGTTTCGGTACGCTGGCGAGGTGGACTCAGCAGACAACGGGGGACGACCGGGCCCCGAGACCCCGCCCGGACCGCTTCGCAAGCAGGCACAGGGAGAGCGTCCGGTGGATCTGACCAAGCCGGTGGCCGAGGCGGAGCTTCGTGCGTCGGACGCGGACCGCGACCGGATCGCCGAGATCCTGCGCGAGGCACTGGCGGAGGGCCGACTGGACGCCGAGGAGCACGCCGAGCGGATCGACGTGGTCTACCGCGCCAAGACCATGGGCGAGCTGGAGCCCGTGGTGCGTGACCTGCCCGCGGCGAGCGGCCGCAGCCGCACCCACTCCGCCACCGCCTCCGGTGCGTACGCATACGGCCCCGCGGCCCCGATGCCGGATCAGAACCTGGTGGCCATCTTCAGCGCTTCGGTGCGCAAGGGCCGCTGGCAGGTCCCGGCGCGGATCAACGCCGTCGCGGTCTTCGGCACCGTGCAGATCGATCTGACCGAGGCGGTCTTCCCACAGCAGCAGGTGCGGATCAACGTCACCTCGATCTTCGGCAGTGTCGACATCCGCGTCCCGGAGAACGTCACGCTGCGCAGCAGCGGCTCCGGCGTGCTGGGCGCGTTCGAGGTCGAGACCCACGAGGCGGGGGACGACGACGCCCCGCAGGTGCTGGTCAACGGCTATGCGGTGCTGGGCAGCGTGGAGGCCAAGCCGAAGCGCGGGGCGTGGATCCGCGATCTGCGCGACCGGCTGCGCGAGGAGCGGCTCGACCGGCGCGACCGTGTGCGCGAGCAGCGTGAGGAGCGGTTGGGTGAGGTCCTCGACCGGCACGCCCGGCTGATCGAGGACCGGCACGAACGGCACGAGCGGCGCCGGCTGGATCGGCACGAGCGGCGGGACCGGTTCCGCCGAGGCACGGACGGCTGAGCGGCTTTTCGGGTTTCCGCTTTTCGGGTTTCCGCACGATCGCCACGGTGTGCATAAGAGTGCGTACAGCGGGTAGGGCTGGTGCATCGTCTCTCGTACGGCTGCGGGGTGCGAAAAGCCGTGCGCAGCGAGACGGGCAAGGGTGATTTCGTCGCCGAAGCCGTCGTCAGGAGTAGACCGTGCTGCTACCGCATCAGCCCCTGCAGGATGCCGCTGTCGTTCCGTCCCCGCGAGTGCCCGATGCTCGCGACGAGGCCGGCCCCTGGCATTCGGAGGCGGTGTGCCGCCGGGATGAAGCCGGGCTGTTCTTCGCCCCGTCCAAGGAGCCGACCGCCGCGCGGCTGGCAAGGGAGGAAGCCGCGAAGCGGGTCTGTGCCCGCTGTCCCGTGATGGTCGAGTGCCGGGAGCACGCGTTGCTCCAACCGGAGCCGTACGGCGTCTGGGGCGGGTTGACGGCGGCCGAGCGTCGGGTCGTGCTGGCCCGCCGTCGACGCCGGGAGTCCGATCTCCAGCGCGCCGCTCATATGCCGGCGGCGGGCTGACCCCGCAGCGCGGCAGTACCGGCTTCGGCACGTAGGCCCCGTACGCGTCAGCGCTTCGCCCCCGTCGGAGATCCTCCGACGGGGGCGAAGCGCTGACATCAGCGGCCGTCATGGCCGTGGCGGCCGTCATGGCCATGACGGTGGGGCCACTGCGACCGGTATCGCCGGCCGAGCCGCGGCAGCTCGGCCGGGACGGCCCGGCCGTGGCAGCCCGGCCGCCGCGGCCGGTGCCGCTAGCTGGGCCGCTCGAAGTCCACCGAGCTGTACGCGCGCAGCTTGGACAGTCGGTGCTGGGAGTCGATCTGGCGGATCGTGCCGGACTTGGAGCGCATCACCAGGGACTGGGTGTAGGCGTTCTCGGCGCGGTAGCGCACGCCGCGCAGCAGTTCGCCGTCGGTGATGCCGGTGGCGACGAAGAAGACGTTGTCGCCGCGGACCAGGTCGCCGATCTCCAGCACCTTGTCCAGGTCGTGCCCGGCGTCCAGTGCCCGCTGCCGCTCCTCGTCGTCCTTGGGCCACAGCTTGCCCTGGAAGGCGCCGCCCAGACACTTCAGCGCGCAGGCCGCGATGATGCCCTCGGGTGTTCCGCCGATGCCCAGCAGCAGGTCGATGCCGGTGCCCTCGCGGGCCGCCATGATCGCGCCCGCGACGTCGCCGTCGGCGATGAACTTGATCCGGGCCCCGGCCTCGCGGACCTCCTTGACCAGACCCTCGTGGCGGGGCCGGTCCAGGATCACCACGGTGACGTCCTCGACGGCGGACTTCTTCGCCTTGGCGATCCGCTTGATGTTCACGGCCACCGGGGCCGTGATGTCGACGAAGTCCGCGGCCTCCGGGCCGGTGGCGAGCTTGTCCATGTAGAAGACGGCGGACGGGTCGAACATCGAGCCGCGCTCGGCGACCGCCATGACGGAGACGGCGTTGGCCATGCCCTTGGCGGTCAGCGTCGTGCCGTCCACCGGGTCCACGGCCACATCGCACTCCGGGCCGGTCCCGTCGCCGACGCGCTCGCCGTTGTAGAGCATCGGGGCGTTGTCCTTCTCGCCCTCCCCGATGACCACGACGCCGTTCATCGACACGGTGTGGATCAGGGCGCGCATGGCCTTGACCGCCGCACCGTCCGCGCCGTTCTTGTCACCTCGCCCCACCCAGCGGCCCGAAGCCATGGCGCCGGCCTCGGTGACCCGGACGAGTTCCAGGGCGAGGTTGCGGTCCGGGGCCTCGGGGCTGACCTCGAGTTGGGACGGGAGATGATGCTCGGTCATCGAGCGCACCTTTCTGTACGGCGACGGCCGTGAAGGATGAGGGTGGTACGACTTTATCCGTACGGCGCCAAAATGAGCAGAGCGCCCTTCGCATGAGCGGCGTCAAGGCTGGCCGGAACCCGATGTATGCGCAGGTTGCGGCCGTGTCCGGGGGCCGGGTCGGGGTCGCCGCCGCCATAGGGGACGATAGGGGCGTGGCAGGTATGCGAGGCAGGCAAACGGTGCGGGACATGATCCTGTCGCTGGCGGTTATCGGCGTCGTGGTTGCGGCGGTCTACATCTTCATCCCGCACGACGACAGCCGGGGCGCGGAGCAGAACGCGGTCAAGGCCGTCGACTACCGGGTCGAGGTGACGACCGCCCGGCGGGCCGCGCCGTACCCGGTCGCCGCGCCCGAGGGGCTGCCGAAGACCTGGCGGGCCACCTCCGTCTCGTACAAGGCCAGCGAGGACGGCAAGGGCGGCGCCTGGCATCTGGGCATGCTGGATCCGGAGCAGCAGTACGCGGCCGTCGAGCAGAGCGATGCGCCCGCGAAGAAGTTCATCCGGGAGGTCACGCTCGGTGCGGCCAAGGTCGAGGGCAAGCAGGCCGTCGGCAGCAAGAAGTGGGACCGCTACCAGGGCGACAGGTACCGGGCGCTGGTGCGCGCGGAGTCGGGGGTGACCACGGTGGTCACGGGTACCGCGCCGTACGGCCGGCTCGCGGATCTGGCCGCGGCCCTGGTGGCGAAGAAGGGCTGACGCCCGCAGAACGGCACGAGGCCGCCGCACCCGGAAAGGGTGCGGCGGCCTCGTTGCGTGGGGCTGGGCGTGGCGCGCGGCGGCTTCGCGGGGGCGGGGCCGCGGTGGGGCTCAGACCGTGGTGGCGGCGTCCTCGAAGGTCAGGCGCGGGGAGCGGGGGGAGAAGGCGTCGGCGCCCGGCTTGCCCACGTTGATGACCAGGAAGGACTTCTGCTTGCCGTCGCCGAAGAACTCCTTGTCGACGCCGGTGAAGTCGAAGCCGGTCATCGGGCCGGCGGCCAGGCCGGCGGCGCGGATGCCGAGGATGAGGTAGCCGGCCTGGAGGGTGGCGTTCTGGGTGCCGGCGACCTCGCGGGCGGCGGCCTCGGCGAAGAAGGTGTCCTTGATGCCCGGGGCGTGCGGGAAGAGCTGCGGCAGCTTCTCGTGGAAGTCCAGGTCGACGGAGAGGACCAGGGTCAGCGGCGCGGCCACGGTCTTCGGGCCGTTGGCGCCCATGGCGTGGCGGACCAGACGCGCGCGGGCCTCCGCGGAGCGCACCAGGGTGAGCCGCAGCGGCGACTGGTTGAAGGCCGTCGGGGCGTACTTCACCAGGTCGTAAATGGCCTGTACCTGCTCATCGGTCACCGGCTCGTCCGTGAACGTGTTGGCGGTCTGGGCCTCGCGGAACAGGAGGTCCTGAGCGGTGGCGTCAAGGGCGAGAGACATAAGGGCACACCTCGGTGAGTCAGGGTTTCAGGTCTACGGAAACCACTGTAAAGGGGATAGGTTAATCTTCAACTAAAACTGGGTGATTGTGAGGGGCCTCACACGGTTCAGGGGCAGGGGCGGTCACCCAGGGGCCGGCCGCGGGGCCGTGGCCGCCTGCGACGCCTCGCCCCCAGCGCTCACCCCGCCCCGGGTGCGGCCAGGAGGTCTCCGCCTAGGGCCTCCCCGCCTCCGCGTCCCCGGACGCGTCGGCCAGCGCCGCGTCCAGCCGGGCCCGCGCGCCCTCCAGCCAGTGCCGGCAGACCTTCGCCAGCTCCTCGCCGCGCTCCCACAGCGCCAGCGACTCCTCGAGCGTCGTGCCGCCCGCCTCCAGGCCGCGTACGACCTCGATCAGCTCGTCCCGGGCCTGCTCGTAACCGATGACGGACTCCACCTGGGGGTCTGCACCCGCCGCCGGGCCCTGCTCGGCGGCGTCCGCCGCACCGTCCGTCTTCGCCTTCGCCATGTCTCCCACCCTATGAGTCGGTCTCTGTCGCGGACGCGGCGGCGCCGGGGACGCCGTCCACCCGCACCCTGAATTCGCCCTCGGCCACCCTGGCCCGCAACGTCTCGTCCGCGCCCACCTCGTCCGGTGAGCGCACCGCCGCCCCGTCCGGTTTCTGCAGCACCGCGTAACCGCGCTCCAGCGTCGCCTTGGGGGAGAGCGCGACCACCCGCGCCAGGGTGTGCGCCAGCTCCGAGTCGGCCCGGTCCAGCAGATGCCCCAGGGTCCGGCGGCCGCGCTCCAGCAGCGCGGTGATCTGCTCCTCCCGCTCCTCGACCATGCGCTGCGGCCGCTGCATCGAGGGTCGGTGCAGTGCTGCCGCCAGCCCTCGCTCCTCCCGTTCCAGGAACCCGCCGATCGCGCGCAGCGCCCGCTCCCGCAGCTGCCGCACCCGGGTCAGCTCCTCGCCCACGTCCGGGACGACCTTCTTCGCCGCGTCCGTGGGCGTCGACGCCCGCAGGTCGGCGACCAGGTCCAGCAGCGGACTGTCCGGCTCATGGCCGATCGCCGAGACGACGGGCGTACGGGCCGCGCCCACCGCCCGCACCAGCTGCTCGTCCGAGAACGGCAGCAGGTCCTCCACGCTGCCGCCGCCGCGGGCCACGATGATCACGTCGACCTCGGGCAGGGCGTCCAGCTCCTGCACCGCCTCGATCACCTTCGGTACCGCGTGCACCCCCTGCACCGGCACATTGCGCACCTCGAAGCGGACGGCCGGCCAGCGGTGCCGGGCGTTCTCCAGGACGTCGCGCTCGGCGGCGCTGGCCCGGCCGCAGACCAGCCCGATCAGCTGCGGCAGGAACGGCAGCGGCCTCTTGCGGTCCGCGGCGAACAGGCCCTCCGCCGCCAGCGACTTCTTCAACTGCTCCAGCCGGGCCAGGAGTTCACCGACCCCGACCGGCCGGATCTCGGCGGCCCGCAGCGACAGCTGACCCCGCGGGGCGTACCACTCCGGTTTGGCGTGCACCACCACCCGGGCGCCCTCGCTGATCACGTCGGCCACCTTGTCGAAGACCTGGCGGTAGCACGTCACGCTCAGCGAGATGTCGTACGAGGGGTCCCGCAGCGTCAGGAACACCACGCCCGCGCCGGGCCGCCGCGACAGCTGGGTGATCTGCCCCTCGACCCACACCGCGCCGAGACGGTCGACCCATCCGCCGATGAGCCGCGACACCTCGCCGACCGGGATCGGCGCTTCCGCAGACGTTGAGAGAGCCATACGAGCGAGACTAGCGGCGGCCACCGACAGCGCCGGACCGGCGGCGGGCCCGTTCCCCGCCGCACCGGCCCGTGTCCGGCCGTCAGCCCCGCGCGGCCCCGGCCCGCGCCCGGCTCCCGTACTGCACCGCCAGCACCGCCAGCCCCACCGCCAGCCAGATACCGCCCACGATCTGAGCCGTCGGCGACGCCTCGACGAGCACCGCGGCCACCACCGCCAGTCCCAGCGACGGCACCACCACATGCCGCAGCACACTCGGCGTCCCGGCCCGCCCGCGGAACCGGAACCAGCCGATCACCGAGGCGTGCAGCAGCGCGAACGCGGTCAGCGCCCCGACGTTCACGACCGACGACAGCTGATCGAGTCCGTCGTCGCGGCGCGCCGCCCACACCGCCGCCACCAACGTCACCGCCGCCGCACCCAGCAGCGCCCGGCGCGGCACCCCGCTGCCCGCGTCCACCTTCGACATCGCCCCCGGCAGCCGCCGGTCCCGGGCCATCGCGAACAGCAGCCGTCCCGCCGCCGCCTGCCCCGCGAGCGCCGCGAACGCCGCGCCGATCGCCTTGCTCACCGCCACCAGGTCGTGCAGCCAGCCGCCGACCGCCGAGTCGACCGTCGCGTAGAAGGCGTCGCCCTGCTCACCGGGCCGCGCCGCCAACTCGGCCGCCGTCATCGGGGCGAGCAGCGCCGCCAGATACGTCTGCACGGCGAAGAGCACACCGGCCACCACCAGGCAGGTGATCACCGCCCGCGCCACCCGGGTCGCCCCTCCGGCCGCCTCCTCGGCGAACGAGGCGATCGCGTCGAAGCCCAGATACGACAGCACGGCCACCGACACCGCCGACAGCACCGCCGGGAGCGAGAAGCCGCCCTCACCGGTCAGCGGCACCGCCCAGCCGCGCTGCGCCCCGTGGGCCGCCAGCTCCACGACCGCCGCCACCACGAACACCGCCAGCACCACGATCTCCAGCGCCAGCACCGCGAACCCGACGACCGCCGCGACCCGCACACCCCACAGATTCAGCAGCGTCGTCACGGCCACCGCGAGCGCCGTCCACACCCACTGGTCCACCGACGGGACCAGCGCGTGCATCGCGATCCCGGAGAAGAGGTACGCCACCGCCGGAATCAGCAGATAGTCCAGCATCGCCATCCACCCGGCGACGAACCCCGCGCCGTCCCCCAGGCCCACCCGGGCATAGGTGTAGACCGACCCGGCCCGCGGGGCGACCCGCACCATCTGGGCGTACGAATACGCCGTGAAGGCCATCGCGACCGTCGCCACGAGGTAGACGACGGCGATCGCGCCGTGGGACTTGGCCTGCAGCGTGCCGAAGATCCCGACCGGCGCCATCGGGGCGATGAACAACAGCCCGTAGACGACCAGGTCCCGGAACGTCAGCGTCCGCCGCAGCCCTCCGGCGTCCGCGCCGGTGCTCCCGTCCGCCTCGTCACCCGTGATGTCGCCGACCGTGCCCGGCATCCGCCCTCCTTCGTACGCCCTTCGACAGTCTGGGCCACCTGCGGGATCGATCGGCGCCGGGGCACGGCCTTACGATGGATCGCATGACTTCCCGCCCGTCGCCCACCGCCGCCCCCAGTGGAGACGCTGCGCGTCGCAGTGACATCCCGCAGCCCGCCCGCAAGGTCCTGCTCGCCGCCCCCCGTGGCTACTGCGCGGGCGTGGACCGCGCCGTGATCGCCGTCGAGAAGGCCCTCGAGCAGTACGGCGCGCCCGTCTACGTACGCCACGAGATCGTGCACAACAAGTACGTCGTCAAGACCCTCGAGAAGAAGGGCGCGATCTTCGTCGAGGAGACGGAAGAGGTGCCCGAGGGCAACATCGTCATCTTCTCGGCGCACGGCGTCGCCCCCGTCGTCCACGACGAGGCCAAGCGCGGCAAGCTCGCCACCATCGACGCCACCTGCCCGCTGGTCACCAAGGTCCACAAGGAAGCCGTCCGCTACGCCCAGGAGGACTACGACATCCTCCTGATCGGCCACGAGGGCCACGAAGAGGTCATCGGCACCAGCGGCGAGGCACCCGAGCACATCACCCTGGTCGACGGCCCCCAGGACGTCGCCAATGTCGAGGTCCGCGACCCGGAGAGGGTCGTCTGGCTCTCCCAGACCACCCTCTCGGTCGACGAGACGATGGAGACGGTGGACGCCCTCAAGGGCCGCTACCCCAACCTTCTCTCCCCGCCCAGCGACGACATCTGCTACGCCACCCAGAACCGCCAGATCGCGGTCAAGCAGATGGGCGCCGCGGCCGATCTGGTCATCGTCGTCGGGTCCAAGAACTCCTCGAACTCCGTCCGCCTCGTCGAGGTGGCGCTGGGAGCCGGCGCCCGCGACGCGCACCTCGTCGACTCCGCGGAGGAGATCGACGAGGCATGGCTGGAGGGCGTCGGCACGGTCGGCCTGACCTCCGGCGCCTCCGTCCCGGAGATCCTCGTCCACGGCGTCCTGGACTGGCTCGCCGAGCGCGGCTACGAAGACGTCGAGACCGTCACGGCCGCCGAGGAGTCCATCACCTTCTCGCTGCCCAAGGAGCTCCGCCGCGACCTGCGCGCCGAGGCCCGGACGGCCACCGAGGGCTGAGCGCCCGCCCGCCGCATCCGGCGTTCGAGGGGTGCGCGGCCGCCTGCACGCCTAGCCTTTTCCCATGAGGGTCTTCGGTGTGGACATCGGCGGTTCGGGCATCAAGGGTGCCCCGGTGGATCTCGAACGCGGCGATCTCGCGGACGAGCGCTACAAGGTGCTCACCCCGCATCCGGCCACGCCGGAGGCGGTCGCGGACTGCGTCAAGCAGGTCGTGGACCACTTCGGCTGGTCGGGCCCGGTCGGCGCCACCTTCCCCGGGGTGGTGACGGGCGGCACGACCCGCAGCGCCGCCAACGTCGACAAGGGCTGGATCGGCACCGACGCCGGCGCCCTGCTCACCGGCCGGCTCGGCGCCGGCAGCCCCGTCACGCTGCTCAACGACGCGGACGCGGCCGGGCTGGCCGAGATGCGGTACGGCGCGGGCCGCGGCCGCACCGGCACCGTCATCGTGCTCACCCTCGGCACCGGCATCGGCAGCGCCGTCTTCACCGGTGGCCGGCTCGTCCCCAACACCGAGCTCGGCCACCTGGAGCTGCACGGCCACGACGCCGAGAAGCGCGCCTCGACCAAGGCCAAGGAGGACGAGGACCTGAGCTGGCAGCACTGGGCGCACCGGGTCCAGAAGTACCTCGCCCATGTGGAGATGCTCTTCTCGCCCGAGTTGTTCGTGATCGGCGGCGGGGTGAGCCGCAAGGCGGAGAAGTTCCTGCCGCTGATCGAGGGCGTCAGGGCCGAGATTGTGCCTGCCCTGCTTCAGAACAATGCGGGGATTGTGGGTGCCGCGATGGCCGCCCTTGCCGATCCGGCTGCTGAGCCACCTCGCGCGGACGGTTCCCCTTCCCCCGTCCCACCGGGCCCCCCGGCTGTGGACCCACCGGTCGGTCGGCCCGACGCTGGGCGATGAGCATCGCCTTGCGGAACAGCGCCACCAGCGCGCAGATCAGGGTGCCCGCGTAGAGCCACGGCGCGTTCAGTGCCAGGACGGTGAAGATGCCCATCACCATCCCGCCGAACCCGTCGGGGCCGCGCTGGACCGGCAGCGCCCCCAGCGCGAACGCGATCGGCAGCGCGACCGGCGCGGCGATCAGGTCGTACGGCCGCACCCACAGCGACGCACAGAGGCTGACCAGCACGAAGAACACGCCGTACGGGGCGTGTGCGGCGCCGAGGAGCAGCCGGTCGAGGAGCGCGAAGAGCAGCAGCGCCAGGGTGGCGAGCAGCCAGCAGCCCAGGCCGGTGAGCATGGGGCGGGGCATCCGGCGCAGCAGCTTGGCCAGCGCCGGGGGTGGCGGTGGCCGCCGGGGCCGGACGCGGTACACGGTCGAGGTCTCGCCGGTGGGCGGGCCGGTGGCCTCCGCGGGGCGGGGCAGCCGTGCGTCGGGACCCGTGGCCGTGGCCCGGCCGCCGCGGGACGGACTGTGCTGGTACCTGCGCGCTTCATGTTGCTCCACTCGCCAACGGTAGGCCGCCAAGTGGGATTATTTGCTCGCAGGACACGCGGTTTGGGTGAGCTTGGCGCCCCATGGGGTAGCGGCCCGCGGCGCGTGCGCTCCCGGTGGCGGCCGCTCGGCGCCGCCCGCCCCGTAGACTGGTGGATCGGCCCTACCGGGACACGTTCCGGAGCGGTCGCCCACTCCACCACCTCCTCGCGTCGGAAGTCGAGTCGCCACCGTGTCGCTCACGATCGGAATCGTCGGTCTGCCGAATGTCGGCAAGTCGACCATGTTCAATGCCCTGACCAAGAACGACGTGCTGGCGGCCAACTACCCGTTCGCCACCATCGAGCCGAACGTCGGTGTCGTCGGGGTCCCCGACCCCCGCCTCGCCAAGCTCGCCGGGATCTTCTCCTCCCAGAAGGTCCTCCCGGCGACCGTCGACTTCGTCGACATCGCGGGCATCGTCCGCGGCGCCTCCGAGGGCGAGGGCCTGGGCAACAAGTTCCTCGCCAACATTCGCGAGTCCGACGCGATCTGCCAGGTCATCCGCGCCTTCAAGGACGAGAACGTCGTCCATGTCGACGGCAAGGTCTCACCCAAGGACGACATCGAGACCATCAACACCGAGCTGATCCTGGCCGACCTCCAGACCATCGAGAAGGTGCTGCCGCGCCTGGTCAAGGAGTCCCGGATCAAGAAGGACGTGGCGCCCAAGGTCAAGGCCGTCGAGGAGGCCAAGGACATCCTGGAGAAGGGCGACACCCTCTTCTCCGCCGGCATCGTCCAGGGGTCCGGCAGGGAGGAGCTCCTGCACGACCTGCACCTGCTGACGACGAAGCCCTTCCTCTACGTCTTCAACGTCGACGAGGACGAGCTGACCGACGAGGACTTCAAGGCCGAGCAGCGCGCCCTGGTCGCCCCCGCCGAGGCGATCTTCCTCAACGCCAAGCTGGAGGCCGACCTCGCCGAGCTGGACGAGGACGAGGCCCTCGAACTCCTCCAGTCCGTCGGCCAGGAGGAGCCCGGCCTCGCCACCCTCGCCCACGTCGGCTTCAACACCCTCGGCCTGCAGACCTACCTGACGGCCGGCCCCAAGGAAACCCGCGCCTGGACCATCAAGAAGGGCGCCACCGCCCCCGAGGCCGCCGGTGTCATCCACACCGACTTCCAGAAGGGCTTCATCAAGGCCGAGGTCATCTCCTTCGCCGACCTGGTCGAGACCGGCTCGGTCGCCGACGCCCGCGCGGCGGGCAAGGCCCGCATGGAGGGCAAGGAGTATGTGATGCAGGACGGGGACGTGGTGGAGTTCCGCTTCAACGTCTGACCGATGCGTCGCCGCCCCCCCATGCGGTAACTCAAGTGTGCTGGTCGAAAGGGGTCGGGCTCCGGTGAGCCCGACCCCTTCCGCGTTCCCGTGCCGACGTGGCGACGGCTTTCACGCCGGCACGGGAACGCGGAAGGGGTCGCCACGCCGGCACGGGAACGCCGCCGCCGCGGCCGCCCCTCCCGTCCGCTGACGGCCCAGGTCCGCCGCCCGTGCCGCGTCTCGTGCCCCGGGGCGGGAGCGGTCTCCGGGCGGGCGTCATCGGCTCCGTTCGCCCCGGGCGTACGCCCCGTTCCGCGCCGCCGCGCAGGCCGCCTCGGCGGCGCGCTGCGCGTCGGCCTCGTCCAGGGGCAGGCCCGTGGTGAGGAGTTGGTAGTAGAGCGGTGCGGAGACGGCCCGGATCACCGCGTGCGGGTCGGTGTCCTCGGGTACCTCGCCGCGTCCGGCGGCCTGCTGCACACAGGGCGCCCACTCGTCGACGCGGACCTCGTAGAAGCGGTGCAGGGCCTCGGCGGTCCTCGCGTCGCAGGTGGCCGCGGCGAGGACGGCCTTGAACAGTTCGCCCTGGCGCGGGTCGGCCAGGGTGCGGCGTACGAGATCGGCGTTGGCCCTGAGGTCCCCGAGCAGGGAGCCCGTCTCGGTGCGGGGCGCCGACTGCTCGGCCATGTCCGCCAGCAGGTCGGCCACCAGGCCGGTCACGGTGCCCCAGCGGCGGTAGACGGTCGTCTTGCCCACGTCCGCGCGGCGGGCGACGTCGGCGAGGTCGAGACGGGCGAAGCCCTGTTCGGCCAGTGCGTCACCGGCCGCCCGCAGTACCGCGGCCCGCACGCGTGCCGTCCGTCCCCCCGGGCGCACCGTCCCCGGTTCGGCACTCTCAGACTCCATAACGGGACTCCTGTTCCATTTGATGCTCGACTCTGTTACGGTCTACCCATCTTAACGGAACTCGTTACCCATTAGCTCTTCGGGGAAGGGATCAGTCATGGAGTACAGGCAGCTCGGTGCGTCCGGGCTCAAGGTGCCCGCTCTGAGCTTCGGCACGGGGACCTTCGGCGGCCAGGGACCGCTGTTCGGGGCCTGGGGCGACACGGACGCCCGTCAGGCACGCCGGCTCGTCGACATCGCGCTGGACGCCGGCATCACGATGTTCGACACCGCGGACGTGTACTCGGGCGGTGCCTCCGAGGAGGTGCTGGGGCAGGCGGTCAAGGGTCGCCGGGACGAGGTGATCCTCTCCACCAAGGCCGGGCTGCCGATGGGGGACGGCCCCGGCGACGCGGGCACCTCCCGTTCGCGGCTGATCAAAGCGACCGAGGACGCCCTGCGCCGCCTCGGTACCGACCACATCGACCTCTTCCAGCTCCACGCCTTCGACGCCGCCACCCCGGTCGAGGAGGTGCTCTCCACGCTCGACCAGCTCGTACGCGCAGGAAAGATCCGCTACGCCGGCGTCTCCAACTTCTCGGGCTGGCAGCTCATGAAGTCCCTGGCGGCGGCGGACGAACACGGCTATCCGCGCTATGTGGCCCACCAGGTCTACTACTCGCTCGTCGGCCGCGACTACGAGTGGGAGCTGCTGCCCCTCGGGCTCGACCAGGGCGTCGGGGCGGTCGTCTGGAGCCCGCTGGGCTGGGGCAGGCTCACCGGAAAGATCCGGCGCGGCCGTCCGCTGCCCGAGCGCAGCCGCCTGCACGAGACCGCCGACTACGGCCCGCCCGTGGAGGACGAGGCCCTCTTCCGGGTGGTCGACGTCCTCGCGGAGATCGCGGAGGAGACGGGCCGCACCATCCCGCAGATCGCCCTCAACTGGCTGTTGCGGCGTCCCACCGTCTCCTCCGTCATCATCGGCGCCCGCGACGAGACGCAGTTGCGCCAGAACATCGGCGCGGTCGGCTGGACGCTCACCGACGAACAGGCCGCGCGGCTCGACGCCGCGAGCGCCAAACCCGCGCCGTACCCGTACTTCCCGTACGAGCGCCAGGAGGGCTTCGCCCGCCTCAACCCCCGACCGGCCGGTATCGCGTAGCCGCGCTCGGACCCGTCGCGCGCACCGCACCACCGACGGAAGCGGCCGGAAGGAAGGGGAGAGTGCTCGACCACCAGGCGGCGTTGGCACGGGAGTCGGGGATCTCCCGCGACGTGCCGGCGGCCGGGAGTGTGCCGTCCCCGTCAGCGGGGGAACAGCTGGAAGAGCGTGGCCGGGCGGCCCCGATAGCGTTCGCCGCCGGTACGGACCGTCTGCTCGACGAAGGCGCGGGCGTAGTCGGCGGGGTCCTGGCCACTGCCGCCGAGCCCCGTGATGTACGCCCGGTGCGCGGCCAGCGAGGCGACCGCCCGGTCGATGCCGGGCCCGACCTCCGCGGCGTGTGTCGGGTACGGGGAGCCCGCCACGGCCACCCAGCGGACGCCGGTCCACGGGGCGAGCCCCCGGCCGTCCTTGAGCTCGGGGAAGATCCAGCGGTTGCCGGCGTCGTCCGCGGCGTCCAGGACGGCGCGCCCGACGGCCCGGTGGTCGGGGGAGTTCCACCGGACGCCGCCCCAGGTGTCGTGGTGGTTGAGGGTGATCAGCAGTTCCGGGCGGTACCGGCGGATGGCCGCGGACAGGTCGCGGCGCAGCTCCGGACCGGCCTCGATGACGCCGTCGCGGTGGTCGAGGAACTCGACGGTGCGGACGCCGACCTGTGCGGCCCCGGCCCGCTCCTCGGCCTCGCGGACCGCGGCGCACTCGGCCGGTGCGAGCCCGTCGATGCCGGCCTCGCCACGGGTGGCCAGCACATAGGTGATCTCGCGTCCGGCCGCGGTCCATTCGGCGACGGCGGCCGCGGCGCCGTACTCCAGGTCGTCCGGGTGGGCGGCGACGGCGAGCGCACGCTGCCAGGTGTCCGGCATGGGGGAGAGCCGGTGCTCGTCGCCCGCACGGGAGGGCGGCGACGGGGGTGAGGGGGATGAGCCGGGTTCGTCATGCATGGGCACGCACCCCTTTGCTCTCTGTACGCTTGCACCTCTTTGTGTCGCTCTGCGGCCTTTCGGTCGCCCTTTCGATCGTGTCACGGCCCGGAGCGACGCACCGGGTGGGAGGGGACCGCGGGGCCGGGGAGGGGGCGTACGGGGGCGTGTGCGAGGCGTACGGCGTCGGCGGAGCGCGGAAGGCGCGGCGTGGCGCCGCCCGGATTTCCGGCCGTGCCCCGCTGGGGACGCCGGTTGAACTGGACTTCCTCGCAACGAGTAAAGCTTTGGCTCAAGGTTGCGGGCATGAACGCGCGGTTGCCAGGCTGTTGCTGACTGTCAAGCTGTTGGGAGGGGCACGTGCCTTTCGGTGAGCAGCCCGCGTACCTCCGCGTCGCAGGCGACCTGCGCCAGAAGATCGTCGATGGATCGCTGCCGCCGCATACCCGCCTTCCCTCCCAGGCCCGGATCCGCGAGGAGTACGGCGTCTCGGACACCGTCGCCCTGGAGGCGCGCAAGGTCCTGATGGCCGAGGGACTGGTCGAGGGGCGTTCGGGGTCGGGCACCTATGTGCGGGAGCAGCCGGTGCCGCGCCGTATCGCCCGCGCCGGCTACCGGTCCGGCGTCTGTTCCACGCCGTTCCGGCAGGAGCAGACCGACGAGCGGGTGAAGGGGACCTGGGAGTCCAGCAGCCGCCAGGAGGGTGCCGGCGCGGTGGTCGCGGCCCGGCTGCGCATCCCGGTGGGTGCCAGGGTGATGCGCACCCGCTATCTCTTCCGGGCCGAGGGTGAGCCGTCGATGCTCTCCACGTCCTGGGAGCCCCTGGAGGTGACCGGGCGGACGCCGGTGATGCTGCCGGAGGAGGGGCCGCTGGCGGGGCGCGGGGTGGTCGAGCGGATGGCGGCCATCGACGTCGTGGTGGACAACGTCGTGGAGGAGATCGGGGCGCGGCCGGGGCTGGCGGAGGAGGCCATGGCGCTGGGCGGGGTGCCGGGGCACGCCGTGCTGGTCATTTCGCGTACCTACTTCGCGGGCGGCCGGCCGGTCGAGACGGCCGACGTCGTCACCCTCGCGGACCGCCATCGCGTCGCCTACCACCTGCCGGTCAAGTAGCGCCGGGCCTCGAGAGCGGTGCCCGGCCGGAGGCGATGCGCCGCCCGGCCGGAGGCGATCCGTCGCCCGACTGTCGCCGTCCGTGCACTCAACGGATCCAGTACGGTCCGCAATCCATGATCCCCGCGCCCGATTTGGTCGTTTTTGACGTCAAATCGGGTCCGGATATCGGTGTTGGAAACGTCACACCGCCTCAACTGGGCGGGTCTTTTTACGTTGTTCGGGAACCCGATCTTCGGATTCGCTCTTACGATGGCGAAGTTTGTGCACGGCACGGGGGAAGACCAGGAGACCAGCACGTGAGCACGACGAACACAGCGGGTGCGGAGCAGGGCTCGCACTCGAACTACCGGCGGTCCCTCGGGACCATCGCCCTGACCGCCACTGGTCTCGGGTCCATCATCGGTTCCGGCTGGCTCTTCGGGGCCGAGCGGGCGGCCGCCATCGCCGGTCCGGCCGCCATTCTGGCCTGGGTCATCGGGGCGCTCGTCGCCCTCACGATCGCGCTCACCTACAGCGAGCTCGGTGCGATGTTCCCGAAGGCCGGCGGCATGGTCCGCTACGGCCAGTACTCGCACGGCTCGCTCGCCGGCTACCTCGCGGCCTGGGCGAACTGGATCGCCATCGTCTCGGTCATCCCGGGTGAGGCCACCGCGTCCGTCCAGTACATGAGCTCCTGGGACTTCGGCTGGACGCACGCGCTCTACGACGGCAAGGAGCTGACCGGCACCGGCGTCGCGTTCGCCAGCGTCCTGCTGATCTTCTACTTCTTCCTCAACTGGTTCGCGATCTCGCTGTTCGCCAAGACCAACACCGCGATCACGGTCTTCAAGATCGTCGTGCCGGTGCTGACCGCGAGCGCGCTGATGTACGCGCACTTCGACACCAGCAACATCACCCAGCACGGCGGCTTCACCCCCAACGGCTGGAGCTCGGTCTTCACCGCCGTCGCGGTCTCCGGCATCGTCTGGGCCTACAACGGCTTCCAGTCCCCGCTGAACCTCGCCGGCGAGGCCCGCAACCCGGGCCGTTCGCTGCCCAAGGCCGTCATCTGGTCCATCGTGATCGCCCTGGTCATCTACGTCGCCCTCCAGGTGGCGTTCCTGATGGCGGTGCCCGGCGACAAGCTCGGCGGGCACGGCGGCGGCTGGGCCGGTCTCGGCTTCAACTCCCCGCTCGCCGACCTCGCCGTCACCTGGGGCCTGAACTGGCTGGCGCTGCTGCTGTACGCGGACGCCTTCGTCTCCCCGTCCGGCACGGGCATGATCTACGCGGCCACCACCTCGCGCATGATCCACGGTGTGCAGGAGAACGGCCACCTCCCCGGCGTCTTCGGCAAGGTCGACAAGAAGACCGGCGTGCCGCGTCCGGCGCTGCTGCTCAACCTCGGGATCGCGTTCCTCTTCCTCGCGGTCTTCCGCGGCTGGGGCTCCCTCGCCGAGATCGTCTCGGTCGCCACGGTCATCTCGTACATCACGGGCCCGGTCGCGGTGATGTCGCTGCGCCGAATCTCGCCGAATCTCAAGCGCCCGGTGCAGCTGCGCGCGATGCCCGTCATCGCCCCGGTCGCGATGGTCTTCGGCTCGCTGGTGCTGTACTGGGGCCGCTGGCCGCTCACCGGCAAGGTCATCCTGATCATGGCCGTCGGCCTGCCGGTCTGGGCCTGGTACGAGATCGGCAAGCCGCTCACCCAGGGCCGCAAGCCGTGGGCCGAGCTGCGCCCGCACCTCAAGGCCGGCGCCTGGATGGTGGCGTACCTGCTGGTGATGGCCGCCGTGTCGTACGCGGGCGGCAAGGACTTCGGCGGCAAGGGCTACCTGCCGGAGGGCTGGGACCTCGCCCTGGTCGCGGTGCTCGGCCTCGCCTTCTACTTCTGGGGCGTGCGCAGCTCCTGGCGCAACCCGTCGCTCGTCGCCGCGGAGGCGGAGCTTTCGGCGGCCGAGGCGGCCGAGGCGGCGGACCCGGCCACGGAGGCCGGCGACAAGGCCCAGGTGGGCGCCTGAGCGCCGTACCCCCACCGTTTCCCACCGGCCACTCGCGGGCCGCTCCCGGTATCCGGGGGCCCGCGGGTGGCCGGTTCGGTATCTCTTTGTGCAAATTCGTATGCGGTGCGTGAAGGTCGGGCGTACGCTCGGGCATATGCGGATTGCGATTTCGGCATCAGCACAGGAGGGGCGCATGGCGGCGCACGGCACGGCGGACGGAGGGGCGCGATGACCGACAGTGGGGCCGTGCTGCCCTGGCTCGTCATCCGCGAGGACGAAGGCGGTAGCCGCTATCGCGTCGGCCGTTATGCCACCCGCGCGGAGGCGGAGCGGGTGGCCGATCGGCTGGACACCCGGGGCCACCAGCAGCTTTACGTGGTGGAAAGGGTGGGCAGGGCGACAACCTGAGTGACGGCGGAGGGGAAGCGGGACGACGGCGGGGGACGTAGGCTGCGGCGCATGACGACCGTGCGCGTAGTGGTGGGTGCAGCGGTGTGTGACCGGGGTCGGCTGTTGGCCGCCCGGCGCAGTGCACCGCCCGCCCTGGCAGGCCGCTGGGAGCTGCCCGGCGGCAAGGTGGAGGACGGCGAGACGCCCGAGCAGGCCCTGGTGCGCGAGCTGCGCGAGGAGCTGGGTGTCGAGGCGGCCGCGGGAGAGCGGATCCCGGGGGAGTGGGTGCTGCGGCCCGGCTTCGTGCTCCGGGTGTGGACGGCCCGGCTGCTGTCCGGTGAGCCACGACCGCTCCAGGATCACGACGAGCTGCGCTGGCTGTGGCCGGCGGAGGAGCAGCACGTCGACTGGCTCGACCAGGACCGCCCGGCGGTCGCCGAGGCGATGCGACGGCTGTCTGCGGTGCCCGTGCGCCAGCGGAGCGCGCACCCGTAAACGGGGCCACGCCGGGTCGGCGTGCGCTGTCACCGGCACGGCGCACGACCCCGGCGGCGCGTGAACGGCGGGCGGAGCGCGCGGCCGTGCACACCCCGGCCGCCCGCCGCGCCACGGTGCGCTATTTGTGCCACAGTGCACGGTTGAAGGCGATACTTGGGCCCTGATACCGGGTATGTCGTGATTAACCCCGGCAGAGCAGGCACAGGGTGCAGGCGAATCGACGGGGACCCCATCGGCTGGGAAGTGATCGGCGTGAGCGACAGCGCAGCGGCAGGGGTCCCAGAGTCGGCCTCCTCGAATGTCCGCCGGCGCGGCGCGGTCTCCGGTTCACCGATCGCCGAATGGAGCTTCCCGGCCGATCCGGGAGCGGTGCGCACGGCCCGTTCCCGGGTCCGAGAGACGCTCACCGACTGGGGCCTGAACGGCACCGTCGACGTCGCCGTCCTACTGGTCAGCGAGCTCGTCACCAACTCCCTGCGGCATGCCACCGGTCCCATCGGGGTCCGGATGGTGCTGCTCGGCGGCACCGCGCTGCTCGTCGAGGTGTCCGACCCCCTGCCCGACCCCCCGCAGGAACGCACCGCCGCTCCCGACGACGAAGGCGGCCGTGGGCTGCAGTTGGTCGCCTGCAGTTCACGCCGCTGGGGCACCCGCCGTGGAAAGAGTGGCAAGACAGTGTGGTTCGAGCTGTCGGTGGCTGGTTAGGAGACAGGTGGGGTCCTGATCGTTGCCATTTCATCGACATTCTGTAGATGGGCTGCGATCGAGACTGTGCTGTGATCGTGAAGACCGTGTTCCGGATAGTCGAGGTGCTGGATACTCAGGCGGGTCCGGTCCGGGCACGATGAGCTGGAGGGGACGGGGCTCGTGAGCGAGATGTCAGGTAGCGGGGCGGTACCCGCGCAGGCCGAGGGCCAGGGCGGTGTGGAGGACCCGGGCGACCAGGGCGGACACCGGCCTGCGGACGGCCCGCACGGCCTGCCCGTCTGGCAGAGCAGCCAGCCCGGATCGATCTATGACTACATCCGTGTTGCCTCCTTCTCCCTGGGGCCCGACGGACGGATCGACCAGTGGAGCGAGCGGGCCGCCCAGATGCTCGGCATCCCGGCCCGTTACGCCGTGGGCAAGGACCCCGTGGACGCGTTCGTCCCGCCCGAGCTGCGGGAGACCGGCCGCCGCAAGGTGTCCGAGATCCTCGACGGCCGGGAGTGGACCGGCCTGGTGCCCTACCGCCGGGAGCCGGGCGACGACACCGGCGGGCTCGCCGAGATCTATCTGATGCCGTCCGAGACGGAGAGCGGCGAGCGTGCCGCGGTCTGTCTCGTCGTCGATGTCCGGGCGCTGCGCGGCATCGAGACCGACCTTGCCGCCTCCCAGGCCGTTTTCGGTCAATCTCCCATGGGCTTCACCCTGTTCGGCACGGACCTGAAGCTGCTGCGGGTCAACGAACGGTTCGCCACCGTCTTCGGCGGCCCGGCCGCCAAGTACCGCGGCGGCACCCCGCACGACTTCCTGCCGCGCCCCGAGGCCGAGCGGATGACCGCCGCCCTGCGCCGGGTCCTGGACACCGGCGAGCCGGTCACCGAGATGCAACTGGTCGGCGCGGTGCCGGGGGAGGAGGACCGCCGCCGCTGGTCGGTCTCGCTCTACCGGCTGCACGGCGCCAGCGGCCGCCCCATCGGCGTCGCCGCCCTCGCCGCCGACGTCACCGGCCGCCGCCGCGCCGAGCGGGAGGCGGCCAACGCCCGCCGCAACCTCGCCCTGCTCAACGAAGCGGGCGCCCGGATAGGCAACTCCCTCGACCTGGAGACCACGGCCCGCACCCTCCTGGACGTCGCCGTACCGCAGTTCTGCGACCTGGCGTCGGTGGACCTCTTCCAGGGCCTGCTCTCCGGTGACGAGGCCCCGTCCGGCATGAGCGACGGCAGCGCGGAGCTGCGCCGAGTCGCCTTCTCCAGCGCCGTCTCCGACGCCCCGCTGGCCACCTCCGCCGGCGGCGCCCCCGAGGGCGGGGGCGGACCGGTCGCCGTCGGCGCCGTCCACCGCTACCCCTTCAACTCGCCCGGTGCGGCCGCCCTGCGCACCGGCCAGGTGCAGATCATCCCGGGCCGGGAGAACGACGACCGCCAGGAGCTGGGCGCGGTGGTGCACTCCACCCTCGCCGTCCCGATGGTCGCCCGGGACACCGTCGTCGGGCTGGTGCAGTTCTCCCGCGCGAAGGGCAGCGAGCCGTTCGGGGAGCGCGACACCGCCCTGGCCGTGGAGTTGGCCGCGCGCGCCGCGGTCTGCATCGACAACGCCCGCCTCTACCGCCGCGAGCACGAACGTGCCCTGATCCTCCAGCGCAGCCTGCTGCCGCCGGGCGACCCGGAGGCCGCCGGCCTGGACATCGCCTGTCGCTATCTGCCCGGCACCACCGCCACCGAGGTCGGCGGCGACTGGTTCGACGTCATCGAACTCCCGGGCCACCGCACGGCGTTGGTCGTCGGTGACGTCATGGGCCGCGGGCTGCGCGCCGCCGTGGCGATGGGCGAACTGCGCACCGCCGTACGGACGCTGGCGCTGCTGGACCTGGAGCCGGCCGAGGTGCTCTCGGCACTGGACGAGATCGCCCGCGGGCTCGGCGGGGGCGGCGACGGCCGGACCCCCGTGCGCTCGCCGCGCGGCGGCCCGGGTGCGGCGGCCCCGGCGTCCGAGCGACGCGCCTCGGCGCGCACCGCCGACCTCTCCGAGGTCTACCTCGCCACCTGTGTCTATGCCGTCTACGACCCGGTCACCCGGCGCTGCACGTTCGCCAACGCCGGGCATCTGCCGCCGGTGCTGGTCGAGGAGGGCGAGGACGCGCTGCTGCTCGATGTGCCGCCGGGGATGCCGTTGGGCGTCGGCGGTGAGCCCTTCGAGGAGACCGAGGTCGATCTGCCGGACGGTTCGCTGCTGGCGCTCTACACCGACGGTCTGGTGGAGTCCCGCGACCATCCCCTGGAAGAGGGGCTGCGGGCCTTCCGTGAGGCGCTCTCGGGCGACGGCCGGCCGCTGGAGGACGCCTGCGACCACGTCCTGAGCGCCCTGGACACCTCGCACGGCGAGGACGACATCGCGCTGTTGATGGCCCGGGTGCACGGCCTGCCCAAGGAAGCGGTGGGCGACTGGAACCTCGCGCCGGAGGCCCGCTCGGTGGCCCGCGCCCGGGAGCTGGCCCGCGACCAGCTGACGGACTGGGGCCTGCAGGAGCTGGTCGACACGACGGAACTGCTGGTCAGTGAGCTGGTGACCAATGCGCTGCGGCACGGCCACGGCGAGATCCGGCTGCGGCTGCTGCTGGACCGCACCCTGGTGTGCGAGGTGTGGGACGCCGATCTCGCCCAGCCCCGCCGGCGCCGCGCCCGGGACACCGACGAGGGCGGCCGCGGCCTCCAGCTGGTCGGTCTGCTCAGCTCCGGGTGGGGCAGCCGCCGCACCCCGCGCGGCAAGACCGTCTGGTTCGAACTCGCCCTGCCCGACGGCGAGTCGGAGGCCGTCGACCCGACGGAGGCCCTGCTCAGCCTCTTCTGAGGCGCTGGGGCGCTGGGGTCCACGACCCTGCGGGGTGGCCCTCCGGGAGGGACGGACTCTCCGGAGGTACCGCCCGGCGGACCTGGTTCAGGCGCGCCGGATGTGGTCGGCGGCCAGTTCCGCCTCCCGGACGACCTTCTCGGTGTCCACCTGCACCAGCGCGCCGCGCGACTTGCGCAGGTGGCCGTCGACGAAGACCTCGCGCACGTTCGGCGGCTGGCCGTTGAGCACGATCTGGCTCGTCCAGTCGAAGCGCGGGGCGAAGTTGAGGGTGCCGGGGTCGAGGACCAGGACGTCGGCGCGCTTGCCCGGGGTCAGCGAGCCGATCCGGTCGGCCATCCCGATGCACTCCGCGCCGCCCAGCGTGGCCATCCGCAGCACGGCCGGGATCGTCGGGTGGATCTCGGCGTCCTCGTGCCGGGCCCGTTGGAGCCCGACGGCCGCCTTCATCACGTTGAACATGTCGGAGGTGTCGTTGGTGCCGCCGTCGTGCCCGAGCCCGGCCCGGACGCCGTGCCGGTGCAGCGCGGGCAGCGGGATGATGCCGGAGGCGAGCCGCATGTTGCTCAGCGGGCAGTGCGCGATCCGTACGTCCCGTTCGCCGGTGAGCGCGATCTCCTCGTCCGTGAGGTGGATCGCGTGGTTCATCAGCAGGTCCGGGCCGAAGGCGCCGCTCTCGCGCAGCGAGCGGATCGGGTCGTCCTTGCGGTCGTCGCGGTGTTCGAGGACATGGGAGTTGAGCATCACGCCGAGGTCCCGGGCGACCTCGTGGAACTGTCGCAGTTCCTTCAGGGCGGACATGCCCGCGTGTACCGAGACCTGTGCGGAGGCCAGCGGCAGCGGGTCGAGGAAGTCCTTCTTGATCTTGGGGATGAGGGAGATGTCGGCGGCGCCCTGCGTGGCGGCGTAGACGAAGCGCAGCCCCGAGTCGTCCAGCGCGCGGACGTAGCGCTCGCTGGTGTCGTACGGGATGGCGTGCACCCAGTCGACGACGGTGGTGACGCCCGCCTGGAGGGCGTCGAGGGCCGCCAGGTGCACGAAGCGGTACATGTCCCGGGCGTCGATCTTCGGCAGGGTGGCGCGGTTGCAGTCGGCCAGCCAGCCGTTGAGGTCCTGGGTGGAGCAGCCGCCGCGGATGCTGGACTGCCACAGGTGGTTGTGCAGATCGACGAAGCCGGGAAGGACGATCCGGCCGCTCGCGTCGACCACCCGGGCGCCGCGCGGCACGTCCAGTCCGCTGCCGACGGCGGCGATCCGGCCGTCCCGCAACAGGACGTCGCCGCCGCCCTCCAGTGTGCCCAGCGGGCCCTCGCCGATCTCGGGGTCCATGGTGAGCACCAGGTCCGCGCCGCGCAGCACGGTGGTGCGCGGCTCGTCCCGTATCGCCTCGGGTCTGCCGGTGCGCTCCGTGCCCGCGGCGGCGGACGAGCCCGCCGCCGCGGCCAGAGGGACGCTGCCGATACCCGCCAACACCCTGCGCCGGCTCATTTTCGGAAAGTTCATTCCGTTCTTATACCGCGGCGGCGCGCCGGCGCCGTGAGATCACTTCCAGCCAAGTGACGCAGCGTCAGAAACTCATGAGTAATGCCGACTCAGGGGTTTTCGCGAGCGCCGCGGTTCACTCTCCGCGGCGCCGGATCTTGTTCCCGAGCCACACCAGCGGGTCGTACTTGCGGTCCGCCGCGCGCTCCTTGAGCGGGATCAGCGCGTTGTCGGTGATCTTGATGTTCTCGGGGCAGACCTCCGTGCAGCACTTGGTGATGTTGCAGTAGCCCAGCCCGTGGTCGTCCTGTGCGGTGCGCTTGCGGTCCAGCCCGGACGCCGGGGCGGCGTCCAGCGGATGCATGTCCAGTTCGGCGATCCGCATCAGGAAACGAGGCCCGGCGAAAGCGGGCTTGTTCTCTTCGTGGTCGCGCACCACATGGCAGGTGTCCTGGCACAGGAAGCACTCGATGCACTTGCGGAACTCCTGCGAGCGGTTCACGTCCTCCTGCTGCATGCGGTACTCGCCGGGCGCCAGCTCCGCGGGCGGCACGAACGCCGGAATCTCCCGCGCCTTGGCGTAGTTGAAGGACACGTCCGTGACCAGGTCCCGGATCACGGGGAAGGCCCGCAACGGCGTCACGGTGATCGTCTCGCTGCGGTCGAAGACCGACATCCGCGTCATGCACAGCAGCCGCGGCCGCCCGTTGATCTCCGCGCTGCACGAACCGCACTTGCCCGCCTTGCAGTTCCAGCGCACCGCGAGATCGGACGCCTGCGTCGCCTGCAACCGGTGGATGATGTCCAGCACCACCTCGCCGTCGTGCACCTCGACCCGGAAGTCCTCCAGGCCGCCGCCGTCCGCGTCGCCCCGCCACACCCGGAAGTGCGCCTGGTACGTGCCGGACTGCCCGCCCGTCGCCCGACCGGCCTCCGCCCGCCCGTTCGGCGTCTGCCCGCTCACCGGCTCAGCTCCTCGTCCGTCAGGTACTTCACCAGCTCCTCCTTCTCGAAGAGTGCGAGGAGGTCGGGGCGGATCGGCGGGGTCTCGCGGCGGGTCAGCCGGATCTGGCCCAGCGCCGGATCCGGCTCCGTCCCCTCAGCTCCCCGGTCGGCCAGCTCGCAGACCAGATTGACGTTGCGCCAGCGCCGGTCCATCGCCGGATGGTCGTCGCGGGTGTGCCCGCCCCGGCTCTCCTCGCGCTCCAGCGCCGACCGGGCCACACACTCGCTGACCAGCAGCATGTTCCGCAGATCGATCGCGAGGTGCCAGCCGGGGTTGTACTGCCGGTGCCCCTCGACACCGGCCCGCCGGGCCCGCGCCCGCAGCCCGGCCAGCCGGTCGAGCGCCTCGGCCATCTCGTCCTCCCGGCGGATGATGCCCACCAGGGCGTTCATCGACTGCTGGAGTTCCTGATGGAGGGTGTACGGATTCTCGGCGGGACCCGAGGCGCCGGCGTCCTGCCGTTCGTCCTCGGCGCTGAACGGACGCAGCGCCTCCGCCTCCGCCGCGTCGACCCGGCGCTGGTCGGGCACGGGCCGCTCGGCCACCGACGCGGCGTACTGCGCGGCGTACAGCCCGGCCCGGCGCCCGAAGACCAGCAGATCGGAGAGGGAATTGCCGCCCAGCCGGTTGGAGCCGTGCATCCCGCCGGCGACCTCGCCCGCCGCGAACAGGCCGGGCACCCCGGCCGCCGCCGCGGTGTCCGGGTCGACGTCGACCCCGCCCATCACGTAGTGGCAGGTCGGGCCGACCTCCATCGGCTCGGCGGTGATGTCCACGTCCGCCAGCTCCATGAACTGGTGGTGCATGGAGGGCAGCCGCCGCTTGATCACCTCGGCCGGCATCCGGGTCGAGACATCGAGGAACACCCCGCCGTGCGGGGAGCCGCGGCCCGCTTTGATCTCGGCGTTGATGGCGCGGGCCACCTCGTCGCGGGGCAGCAGTTCGGGCGGTCGGCGGTTGTTGTCGGGGTCGTCGTACCAGCGGTCGCCCTCGTCCTCGGTCTGCGCGTACTTCTCCTTGAAGACGTCCGGGATGTAGTCGAACATGAAGCGCTTGTCCTCGCTGTTGCGCAGGACCCCACCGTCGCCGCGCACCGACTCGGTGACCAGGATCCCCTTCACCGACGGCGGCCAGACCATCCCCGTCGGATGGAACTGCACGAACTCCATGTTGATCAGCGGCGCCCCGGCCAGCAGCGCCAGCGCGTGTCCGTCGCCGGTGTACTCCCAGGAGTTCGACGTCACCTTGAAGGACTTGCCGATCCCGCCGGTGGCCAGCACCACGGCCGGGGCCTCCAGCACGAAGAAGCGGCCGGACTCCCGGTCGTAGCAGAACGCGCCCGCTACCCGGCCGCCCGCGGCGGGGCCGTCATCGGGCTGCTCCTTGAGCACCCGGGTGACGGTGCACTCCTGGAACACCTTCAACCGGGCGTCGTAGGAGCCGAACTCCCGCTCGTCCTCCTGCTGCAGCGAGACGATCTTCTGCTGGAGGGTGCGGATCAGCTCCAGACCCGTACGGTCCCCGACGTGCGCGAGGCGCGGGTACTCGTGGCCGCCGAAGTTGCGCTGCGAGATGCGGCCGTCCGCGGTGCGGTCGAAGAGCGCGCCCCAGGTCTCCAGCTCCCAGACCCGGTCGGGGGCCTCGCGGGCGTGCAGCTCGGCCATCCGCCAGTGGTTCAGGAACTTCCCGCCGCGCATCGTGTCGCGGAAGTGCACCTGCCAGCTGTCGCGCTCGTTGGCGTTGCCCATGCTGGCGGCGATCCCGCCCTCGGCCATCACCGTATGGGCCTTGCCGAACAGGGACTTGCAGATCACGGCCGTCCGCATGCCCGCCTCGCGGGCCTCGATCGCGGCGCGCAGCCCGGCCCCGCCGGCGCCCACCACGACCACGTCCCATGCCTGCCGGTCCACATGCGCCATCGGGGGACACACCTTTCCGTTGCCGAGGAGGAGGAAGCCGTCTCTAGAAGAAGCGCGGATCGGCGAAGGCGCCGGTGGCCAGCAGATACACATACAGATCCGCGACCGCCACGCTGATCAGCGACGACCAGGCGAGCAGCATGTGCCGCTCGTTGAGTTTGCCGACCCAGCCCCACAGCCGGTAGCGCACCGGATGCCGGGAGAAGTGCCGCAGCCGCCCGCCGACGATGTGCCGGCAGGAGTGGCACGAGAGGGTGTACGCCCAGATCAGCGCGATGTTGGCGAGGAAGACCAGGGTTCCCAGCCCCATGTGTCCCCAGGCGTAGTGCTCGTCGCGGAAGGTCAGCGCGGTGTCGTACGTCAGGACCAGGGCCACCAGCACCGCGAAGTAGAAGAAGTAGCGGTGGACGTTCTGCAGGATCAGCGGGAAGCGGGTCTCGCCGGTGTACTTCTTGTGCGGCTCGGCGACCGCGCAGGCCGGCGGCGAGGCCCAGAAGCCGCGGTAGTAGGCCTTGCGGTAGTAGTAGCAGGTCAGCCGGAAGCCCAGTGGGAAGATCAGGATCAGCAGTGCGGGGGACAGGCCCCACCACGGTCCGAACAGCTCCCAGTTGGGGCCGCCGCGCATGGTGTGGCAGTTCTGCGCCAGGCACGGTGAGTAGAACGGCGAGACATAGGGCGCGTGATAGTAGTCCGCGTTCGCGAACGCCCGCCAGGTCGAGTACACGACGAAGGCGAGCAGCCCGGCTGCGGTGACGGCCGGAGCCAGCCACCAGCGGTCGGTCCTCAGGTGGCGGGCGGGGATGGCGGCACGCGAGCCGGCATGCACGCCGTTCGCGCCCGCTTGCGGTGAGGGTTCGATGCCAGTGGCCAACGTCGTCTCCGTGAAGGGCGCTCCGTCGGGGCGGGGCTGGGCGGGTAGGGGTGAGGGCGGCTCCTACGGAGCGTGCCGGTCCTTGGCGCCGAGGCCCTCGTCCTCGGCGTCCGTCCACAGCGCGGAGTCGTAGGGAGCGTCGGAGACCTGCACCATTTCGTCAGCGGTGGCGCCGGTCCGACCCGGCTTCGCGTCCGAGGCGCTCTCCTTCAACAGACCGAGGCTCTCGCGCAGATGGTTCACATCGGTGCGCACGCGCCGCATGTCCAGCCCGGCCCCGACGTGCTCCTCCAGCCGTGCCACGGACCGCAGCAGCTCGGTCAGATTGCCTTCAGCCACCGTCAATTCGCTCTGAAGGGACATAACGTGCCCTCACCTCCGAAGGGTGTGGTGGGCGATCCGATGCGCCCGCGAGTGTCGCGCGTCACAGTAGGCGTTGGGAAGGGGGCCGGCGCGATTACGACCCGAACCGGTGCGTTTCGGCGAACCTGCGCCCCCCCCGTTGCCGAACACGAGTACGGGTCCGCCGGGAGTGAGCCGCTGCGCACCGCCGTCCGCGCACCGCCGTCCGGGGGCCGGTGCCCGCGCCGGGAGAGCCGCTGTTGGGCCGGGCGGGTGGCCTTGGTGCGGCAGACGACGTGTCGTGCGGCGGCTCCGGCACCGGTCGCCTTCAGTGGGGGAGCCATAGATGTGATGAGCCGCAAAGTCGGCCGAACGTGTTGGCGCGGCGCGGGCGAGCCTCGGAGGTAACTGCCATGACCGACCAAGTCAGCTCAGCGTGCCGGCGGCGCCGCTGTGCCGCGCTGATCGCGGCGGGGGTGCTGCTTCCGCTGCCTGTCCTGGCCGGATGCAGCGGCGACGGCTCGGACGCGGCCGCCGCGTCGCAGGACATCGCCCCCGCGGCGCGAGAAGGGCTGAAGGACGGCGGCACGGTCCGCTGGGCCGTTGACACCATGCCCGGCACCCTCAACGCCTTCCAGGCCGACGCCGACACGACCACCACCCGGATCACCTCGGCGGTGCTGCCCACCCTGTTCACCCTCGACGACCGTGGCAGACCGCAGCGCAACGCCGACTACCTGGAAGCCGCCGACATCAGCGCACGTGACCCCAAGCAGGTCGTCACGTACAAGATCAATCCCAAGGCGCGGTGGAGCGACGGGAGGAGGATCGGCGCCGCGGACTTCATCGCCCAGTGGAAGGCGCTGCGCGGCAAGGACAACGCGTTCTGGACCGCCCGCAACGCCGGGTACGACCGGATCAGCAAGGTCACCCGGGGCGCCGGCAAGCACGAGGTCAAGGTCACCTTCGGCAAGCCGTACGCGGACTGGCGGTCGCTGTTCACGCCGCTGTACCCGCAGAGCGTGATGGGCGACGCCGATGCCTTCAACGACGGGAGTCGTGAGCGGCTGAAGACCGCCGCCGGGCCGTTCATGATGGGTGAGCGGGAGAAGGACAGCGACCGCGTCACCCTCGTCCGCAACCCGAAGTGGTGGGGCGCGCGCGCCAAGCTCGACCGGATCGTCTTCACCGAGCTGCCGCGGGACAAGCGGGCCGCGGCCCTGGCCGCCGGGGCCGTCGATGTCGCCGAGGTCGACCAGGCGGCGGCCCGGAGGGTCGCCACGGCCGGCCACCCGGCCGGACGCCGGAGCACGACCGGTACGGACGCCAAGCCGGCCGCGCCCGCGAAGCTGCGCCGCTACACCGTCCGCAAGGCCCTGGAACCCGCCTACACCCAGCTCGCCCTCAACGGCAGCACCGGCCCGCTCACCGACGAGCGGGTCCGCCGTGCGGTGGTCCGCGCCATCGACCGGCAGGCGCTCGCCGACACCGTTCTCAAGCCGCTCAGCCTGCCCGCGAAGCCGCTCGGCAGCCATCTGCTGATGGCCGGGCAGGAGGGCTACGAGGACCACAGCGACGCGATCGGCGGGCAGGACGCCGGCGCGGCCAAGGCACTGCTCGCGGACGCGGGCTGGAAGCCGGGCTCGGCCACCGAGCAGGCCGGGCGGCGGCCGGACGCGCCCGCGCCCAGTGCCTCGGGCGCCGCCGCCGAGTCGTCCGCCTCGCCGCGGACCGGCACCGCCGACGACCGCAACGCCGACGACCGGCCCGGCCGCGCCGACCGCGCCAACTCCCAGGCCCACGAGGCCGACGCCCGGCCCGCGGCCGCCGAGGCCCCGCTGTCCGCCGCGGGCGCGGTGGGCTCGGAGGTCCAGCAGTCCGCGCTGCTGCGGCAGAGCGCCGCCCTCTACAAGGCGCAGGCCGCGGCCCAGGAAGCCGCGGACGGCGGCGCCTCCCAGTCCTCCCGCGCCTACCAGCGGCGGGCGGCGCGCGCGATGGGTGCGGCCGAGCGGGTCGAGACCGGGCAGGACGCCGGGCCGGCCGAGGCCCGTCCGATGAGCGCCGAGCAGGCCCGGGAGGCGCGGGCCGAGGCCCGCCGGGCGGCGTCCCCGGTGGCTGCCGCGCAGGTCGGCGCCGACAGCGACCCGCAGGCCAAGGGCGCGCCCGGGAAGAAGGCCGGGCCGCTGCACGCTGCCACCATGCGCAAGGACGGCAGGCCGCTGACCCTGCGCTTCGTCCTCCCCGACGGCGCCGGCTCCGAGCAGCTGCGCACCGTCGGCGAGCGGATCTCCGCCATGCTCGGCAGGGTCGGCATCCAGACCTCGGTCCAGCGGGTGGCCGACGCCAGCTACTTCCAGGACCACATCGCCGCCGGCGACTACGACCTGGCGCTGTACTCCTGGCCGGGCACCGCCTACCCCGCGACCGACGCCCGCCCGATCTACGCCAAGCCGGAGCCCGCGGCCGACGGTTCCCTCACCGTCGAGCAGAACTACACCCGGGTCGGCACCGACCACATCGACCAGCTCTTCGACCAGGCGGCCGGGGAACTGGACGCGGACGAGGCCGCCGGCCTGGTGTCCCAGGCCGACGCCCGCATCTGGGCCGCCGCCGGGTCCATTCCCCTCTACCAGCGCCCCGAACTGGTGGCCACCAGGAAATCCCTCGCCAACATCGGAGCGTTCGGCTTCGCCTCGCCCCGCTTCCAGGACATCGGCTACACGAAGTAAAGGTGCAGCCAAAGCCAATAATCGGTAAGAAGCCGCAGGTCAGAGGCGGTGGGTACGGCCTGTGGCGGCCGATGTCGCCGCAGGCCCGTACGATGGGGTGAGGCCGTGGCGTACGCATGCCCGGCCGAGAGGCTCACGTGCCGGACCGTACGTGCGGCCATCCACGATCCGGGAGAAGCGCCGCCAGTATGCCCACGCGCCACGACATTCGTAACGTAGCCATCGTCGCCCACGTCGACCACGGCAAGACGACCCTCGTCGATGCCATGCTCAAGCAGGCCGGTTCCTTCGCCGAGCACGCCGCTGAGAAGCTCGACGACCGGATGATGGACTCCAACGACCTGGAGCGTGAAAAGGGCATCACGATCCTGGCGAAGAACACTGCCGTCAAGTACCACCCCAAGGACGGCGGGGATCCGATCACGATCAACATCATCGACACCCCCGGCCACGCCGACTTCGGTGGCGAGGTCGAGCGCGGACTGTCGATGGTCGACGCGGTCGTCCTGCTCGTCGACGCGTCCGAGGGCCCGCTCCCGCAGACCCGCTTCGTGCTGCGCAAGGCCCTCGCGGCCCGGATGCCGGTCATCCTGTGCATCAACAAGACCGACCGCCCCGACTCCCGGATCGACGAGGTCGTCAACGAGACGTACGACCTGTTCCTGGACCTGGACGCGGACGAGGAGCAGATCGAGTTCCCGATCGTCTACGCCTGCGCGCGTGACGGCATCGCCTCGCTGACCAAGCCGGAGAACGGCACCGTCCCGGCCGACAGCACCAACCTCGAGCCGTTCTTCAGCACCGTGCTGCAGAGCGTCCCGGCCCCCGAGTACGACGCCGAGGCGCCCCTCCAGGCGCACGTCACCAACCTCGACGCGGACAACTTCCTCGGCCGTATCGCGCTGCTCCGGGTCGAGCAGGGCGAGCTGAAGAAGGGCCAGACCGTCGCCTGGATCAAGCGTGACGGCACGGTCGCGAACGTCCGCATCAGCGAGCTGATGATGACCGAGGCGCTCACCCGCAAGCCGGCCGAGAAGGCGGGCCCCGGTGACATCTGCGCGGTCGCGGGTATCCCCGACATCATGATCGGCGAGACCCTGGCCGACCCGGAGAACCCCATCGCGCTGCCGCTGATCACGGTCGACGAGCCCGCGATCTCCATGACCATCGGCACCAACACCTCGCCGCTGGTCGGCCGTGGCGGCACCGGCAAGGGCGCGGACGCCAAGGCCGCGATCAAGGACCGCAAGGTCACCGCCCGCCAGGTCAAGGACCGCCTGGACCGCGAGCTGATCGGTAACGTCTCGCTCCGCGTCCTGGACACCGAGCGCCCCGACGCCTGGGAGGTGCAGGGCCGCGGTGAGCTGGCACTGGCCATCCTGGTCGAGCAGATGCGCCGCGAGGGCTTCGAGATGACCATCGGCAAGCCGCAGGTCGTCACCAAGCAGGTCGACGGCAAGACCCACGAGCCCGTCGAGCGCATGACCATCGACGTGCCCGAGGAGCACATGGGCGCGGTCACCCAGCTCATGGGCACCCGCAAGGGCCGGATGGACAACATGTCCAACCACGGCTCCGGCTGGGTCCGCCTGGAGTTCGTCGTCCCGTCCCGCGGCCTCATCGGCTTCCGTACGGAGTTCCTGACGAACACCCGCGGCACGGGCATCGCCCACTCCATCCACGAGGGCCACGAGCCGTGGTTCGGCGAGCTCAAGACCCGCAACAACGGCTCCCTGGTCGCCGACCGCACCGGCGCCGTCACCGCCTTCGCGATGACGAACCTCCAGGAGCGCGGCGTGCTGTTCACCGAGCCCGGCACCGAGGTGTACGAGGGCATGATCGTCGGCGAGAACTCGCGCGCCGACGACATGGACGTGAACATCACCAAGGAGAAGAAGCTCACCAACATGCGCTCCTCCTCCGCCGACTCCTTCGAGGCGATCGTCCCGCCGCGCAAGCTCTCCCTGGAGCAGTCCCTGGAGTTCTGCCGCGACGACGAGTGCGTCGAGGTGACCCCGGAGGCCGTCCGCATCCGCAAGGTCGTCCTGGACCACAAGGAGCGCGGCCGCAGCGCCTCGCGCGCCAAGCACGGCTGAACCCTTCCGCCCGTGTGACGGGGCGCTCCTCCTCCGGGAGGGGCGCCCCGTCGGCTTTGTGCGGCACCGGTGCGCGCCGCGCGCCGCCGCACGCCGCCGTGCCGCCGCTACGCCGCAGGGAACAGCCAGCGGATGACGGAGCCCAGCAGCAGGCACCCCGGCACCGCGAGCCACCAGCGGCTGCGCAGCCACTGGGTCGCCACGACGGACAGCGTCAGCAGGGTGACCGCGAGGGCCAGAGCGCCGGACAGCAGGGACACCACCTGGACGGTCTCCGCCGACTCGACCTCGCCCCACGGGCCCCACGGCGCGGCGACGACGGCGGCGAAGAGGACGCAGAGGGTCACCAGGTTCGCGGCGAGCAGTATCGCGGCGCTGGTGAGCGCTCCGGCGAGGTCTCCGCGGCCACGGCGGATCTTCTCCTCCGGATGGGTCATCGCTGAGCGTGCCTCGAGTCGTCGGGTCTCGTCATGACGGGCGGCCGGCGCCTGCGGTCCGGCGCGGGACGTCCGCGAGGCGCACCGCCGCCGGTGGACGCGGAATGCACCCCTCAACCGCCACTCGTTCCCCCCTCGATCAGTCGTTCCAGATCATGGTCAGCCAGGGCGGGGGGGGCGTCAAGCGGGCCCGGTGCGGGGCGGCGTCGGCCGGGCGGGTGCCGCCGCGGTAGCCCGTTCCGGGCGGCCCGCCCCGCGGTGATCGGGCATCCGGGGGATTTCTCGGGTTTTCGGAGCGGTGATGGTCAGCGCTGGGTGCAATATGTTCCCTTTTGCGCTCTTATATGGCCAAAGCGTGTCGGGAAGACCTGAGGAGGCAGCACCCCATGCGTGGAGCCACGCGCGCGAAGTGGGCCGTATGCGCCGTCGCCGTCGCCCTCGCGGCCACGGCCTGTGGAGGCGGGAGCGGCGGCGGCGACACCGCCGGGGTGGTCAGTTCCTCCTGGGGAGACCCGCAGAATCCGCTGGAGCCCGCCAACACCAACGAGGTGCAGGGCGGCAAGGTCATGGAGATGCTCTTCCGGGGCCTCAAGCGCTACAACCCCAAGACCGGCGCCGCCGAGAACGTCATCGCGGACACGATCGAGACCAAGGATTCGCAGAACTTCACGGTCACACTGAAGAGCGGCTGGACGTTCAGCAACGGCGAGAAGGTCACCGCGAAGTCCTTTGTGGACGCCTGGAACTACGGCGCACTGCTCAGCAACAAGCAGAAGAACGCGTCCTTCTTCCAGTACATCGACGGCTTCGACGCCGTGCACCCGCAGAGCGGCACGCCCACGGCGAAGACCCTGTCCGGGCTGGTGGTGAAGGACGATCGGACCTTCACCGCCAAGCTCCACCAGAAGTTCTCCAGCTGGCCCGACACCCTCGGCTACTCCGCCTTCATGCCGCTGCCGCAGGCGTTCTACAAGGACCACGACGCCTGGCTGAGGAAGCCGGTCGGCAACGGCCCGTACACGGTGGACTCGTACACCAAGGGCACCGTGCTCAAGATGCGCAAGTGGGGTAAGTACCCGGGCCCGGACCCGGCGCAGAACGGCGGCATCGACCTGCGGGTCTACACCGACAACAACACCGCCTACACGGATCTGCAGGCGGGCAACCTCGATCTCGTGGACGATGTGCCGGCCGCGCAGCTCAAGAACGTGAAAAGGGATCTGGGCAACCGCTACATCAACCAGCCGGCCGGCATCATCCAGACCCTCACCTTCCCCATGTACGACAAGAACTGGGGGCCGGGGAAGGAAAAGCTGCGGCAGGGCATCTCGATGGCGATCGACCGCGACCAGATCACCAAGGAGATCTTCCAGAAGACGCGGACGCCCGCCACGGACTGGACCTCGCCGGTGCTGGGGCCCGACGGCGGATACCAGGCGGGACTGTGCGGCACCGCCTGCCAGTTCGACGCGGACCGCGCCAAGCAGCTGATCAAGGAGGGCGGCGGGCTTCCCGGCGGGAAGATGACCATCGCCTACAACGCGGACACCGGCTCGCACAAGGACTGGATCGACGCCATCTGCAACAGCGTCAACAACGCGCTGGGCAGTGACAAGGCGTGCGTCGGCGCCCCGGTCGGCACGTTCGCCGACTTCCGCAACAAGATCTCCGCGAAGCAGATGACCGGGCCGTTCCGGGCCGGCTGGCAGATGGACTACCCGCTCATCCAGAACTTTCTGCAGCCGCTGTACTACACCGACGCGGCCTCCAACGACGGGAAGTTCAGCAACCCCGACTTCGACAAGTTGGTCAACACGGCGAATGCGCAGACGGACACCAAAAAGGCCGTCGCGAAATTCCAGGAGGCGGAGAAGGTACTGGTCGAACAGATGCCGGCCATTCCGCTGTGGTACCAGAACGGAAGCGGCGGCTACTCCGACCGGATCAGCAAGGTGTCGCTGAATCCCTTCAGCGTCCCCGTCTTCAACGAGATCAAGGTGGTGTGAGGCCCGCGGGCCCCGCTCATGGGACGCTATGTGATCCGGCGGCTGCTCCAGATGATCCCGGTGTTCATCGGCAGCACGTTCCTGATCTTCTTCATGGTGTACGCGCTCGGCGATCCGGTCGCCGCACTGTTCGGCGACCGGGCCCCCGACCCCGCCACCGCCGCCCAGATCCGCGCCGACCTCTACCTCGACCAGCCGCTGTGGAAGCAGTACCTGCACTACATGGGGCAGATCTTCCAGGGGAACTTCGGCACCGCGTTCAACGGCCAGTCGGTGACCGAGCTGATGGCGGACGCCTTTCCGGTGACCCTGCGGCTGACGGTCGTCGCCGTCGTCATCGAGGTGATCGTGGGCGTCGTACTGGGGGTGTTCAGCGGATTGCGGCGCGGCCGGAGCGTGGACACCACCGTGCTGCTCCTCACCCTGGTCGTGGTCTCCATCCCCACCTTCGTCAGCGGCTATGTGCTGCAGTTCCTGTTCGGGGTGCAGTGGGGGTGGGCGGCGCCGACCGTCGCCACCGAGGCGCCGCTGAACGAACTCCTGCTGCCCGGCCTGGTGCTGGCGCTGGTCTCGCTCGCCTATGTGACCCGGCTGACCCGGACGTCGCTCGCCGAGAACGCCCGCGCCGACTACGTCCGCACCGCCGTCGCCAAGGGGCTGCCCGGACACCGGGTCATCACCCGCCATCTGCTGCGCAATTCACTGATCCCGGTCGTCACCTTCATCGGCACCGACATCGGCGCGCTGATGGGCGGAGCCATCGTCACCGAGCGCATCTTCAACATCCATGGCGTGGGATTCCAGCTCTACCAGGGAATTCTGCGGCAGAACTCCCCGACGGTCGTGGGTTTCGTGACGATCCTCGTCCTGGTCTTCCTCGTCGCGAACCTGCTGGTCGACCTGCTGTACGCCGTCCTCGACCCGAGGATCCGCTATGCCTGATCCGTACGCCGGGAAGGAAGCCATCGGCCACGGCGACGGCGGCAGCGCCGCGCTCGCCATCGGCGAGGCCGAGTCGCTGGAGCGGGTACCGGGCGCCGGCCCGCCCGGCGGCGAGCCCACCGGGAAGCCGCGCAGCCTGTGGAGCGACGCCTGGCACGATCTGCGCCGCAACCCGGTCTTCCTCCTCTCCGCGCTGGTCATCCTCTTCCTGGTGGTCATCGCGATCTGGCCGCAGCTCATCGCCACCGGCAACCCCTACCGCGGCGACCTGGCCAAGGCGCAGCAGGGCGCCGCGCCCGGCCACCCGTTCGGCTTCGACACCCAGGGCCGGGACGTCTACACCCGGGTGGTCTACGGGGCCCGCGCCTCCATCACCGTCGGCGTCTGCGCCACCGCGGGCGCCGCCCTGCTCGGCAGCCTGCTCGGGGGACTCGCCGGGTTCTTCGGCAGCTGGTGGGACACCCTGCTGTCACGGCTCGCGGACATCTTCTTCGGCATCCCGGTGATCCTCGGCGGCCTGGTCTTCCTCTCGGTGGTCACCAGCAGCACCGTCTGGCCGGTGGTCGGCTTCATCGTGCTGCTGGGCTGGCCGCAGATCTCCCGTATCGCACGCGGCTCCGTGGTCACCGCCAAACACAACGACTACGTGCAGGCCGCCCGGGCGCTGGGCGCCGGCAACGGGCGGCTGATGCTGCGGCACATCGCGCCGAACGCCGTCGCCCCGGTCATCGTCGTCGCCACCATCGCCCTGGGTACGTACATCGCGCTGGAGGCCACCCTGTCCTACCTCGGCGCCGGCCTGAAGCCGCCGACCGTCTCCTGGGGCATCGACATCTCCGCGGCCTCCACCTACATCCGCAACGCCCCGCACATGCTGCTGTGGCCCGCGGGCGCGCTGAGCATCACGGTGCTGGCGTTCATCATGCTCGGCGACGCGGTGCGCGACGCCCTCGACCCCAAGTTGCGCTGAGGAGTGGGCGGATGACCGGACCAGAAGCGCAGCCGGACACCGGTGCGGCCCTGCTCGACGTGCGGGACCTGCGGGTGGAGTTCCACACCCGGGACGGCATCGCCCATGCCGTCAACGGCGTCAGTTACACCGTCGCGGCCGGGCAGACGCTGGCGGTGCTGGGGGAGTCCGGCTCCGGCAAGTCCGTCACCGCACAGGCCGTCATGGGCATCCTCGATTCGCCGCCGGGGTTCGTGACCGGCGGCGAGATCCTCTTCCAGGGACGCGATCTGCTGCGGCTGGGCAAGGAGGAGCGGCGCCGGGTGCGGGGCGCCAAGATGGCGATGATCTTCCAGGACGCGCTGTCCTCCCTGAACCCGGTGCTCAGCGTGGGGGCGCAGCTGGGCGAGATGTTCCAGGTCCATGAGGGCATGTCCCGCAAGGAGGCGCGGGGCAAGGCCGTGGAGCTGATGGAGCGGGTCGGGATCCCCGCGGCCGGGGAGCGGGTGGGGGACTACCCGCACCAGTTCTCCGGCGGAATGCGCCAGCGCATCATGATCGCGATGGCGCTGGCCCTCGCCCCCGACCTGATCATCGCCGACGAGCCGACCACGGCCCTCGACGTCACCGTCCAGGCGCAGGTGATGGACCTCCTCGCGGACCTGCGGCGCGAGTACGGCATGGGGCTGATCCTGATCACCCACGATCTGGGCGTGGTCGCGGACGTCGCCGACACCATCGCCGTCATGTACGCGGGGCGCATCGTCGAGACCGCCCCCGTCCACCAGCTCTACAAGGCGCCCGCGCACCCGTACACCCGCGGCCTGCTCGAATCCATCCCCCGCCTGGACCACAAGGGCCGGGAGCTGTACGCGATCAAGGGCCTGCCGCCGAACCTGACCGCCATCCCGCCGGGCTGCCCCTTCAACCCGCGCTGTCCGCTCGCCCGGGACGTCTGCCGGACCGACCTGCCGCCGCTCTACGACGTGGGGCCCGGCCGGACCAGCGCCTGCCACTTCTGGAAGGAGACCCTCGATGGCGCACGGTGACGGACCCGCCGCGGCCGCGGCCGCCGAGCCGGTCCTGGAGATCCGCGATCTGGTCAAGCACTACCCGCTGACGCAGGGCGTGCTCTTCCGGAAGCAGGTCGGCGCGGTCAAGGCCGTCGACGGGGTCTCGTTCGACCTGCGCAAGGGCGAGACGCTGGGCATCGTCGGCGAATCGGGGTGCGGCAAGTCGACGCTGGCCAAGATGCTGGTGGGACTGGAGCGGCCGACGGCGGGCCGGATCCTCTACCAGGGGCAGGACATCGCCACGCTGTCCGGGCGGGCGATGAAGGCCGTACGGCGCAACATCCAGATGGTGTTCCAGGACCCCTACACCTCCCTCAATCCCCGGATGACGGTCGGGGACATCGTCGGTGAGCCGTACGAGATCCATCCCGAGGTGGCACCCAAGGGGGACCGGCGCGCGAAGGTCCAGGAACTCCTGGACGTGGTGGGGCTCAACCCGGAGTACATCAACCGCTACCCGCACCAGTTCTCCGGCGGCCAGCGCCAGCGCATCGGCATCGCGCGGGGGCTCGCGCTCCGCCCGGAGATCATCGTCGCGGACGAGCCGGTCTCCGCCCTGGACGTCTCGGTCCAGGCCCAAGTGATCAATCTCCTGGACCGGTTGCAGGACGAGTTCGACCTCTCGTACATCTTCATCGCGCACGACCTGTCCGTCGTCCGGCACATCTCCGACCGGGTCGCCGTGATGTACCTGGGCCGGCTCGCCGAGACCGGCACCGAGGAGGAGATCTACGACCACCCCACGCACCCGTACACCCAGGCGTTGCTGTCCGCCGTGCCGGTGCCCGACCCGGAGGCCCGCGAACACCGCGAGCGGATCCTGCTGGCCGGCGACGTTCCCTCGCCCGCCGACCCGCCGTCCGGCTGCCGCTTCCGTACCCGCTGCTGGAAGGCGCAGGCGCTGTGTGCGGAGGTCGTCCCGCCGCTGGCGGTGCCCGATGCGTTCCGGGAGAGCGACGGCCCGGCCCGGCACGCGTCGGCCTGCCACTTCGCGGAGGAGCGGCACGTGGTGCCGACCGAGTAGCCGGGTGGGCGCAACGGCACGGGGGTGCCCGGCCGTGGACCAGTGAGTCCGGGCCGGACACCCCCGTGGCGCGCTCCGATCAGAGGCTCTTGCCGCCGGAGCCCTCCGCGTCGGGGCCGGTGGGCTCACCGGCCGCGGCCTGCTCGATGGCCGCCAGCGCCGGGTCCAGGACGATGTCCTCGCCGCGTGCCGCGGTCGTCGGCTCCTCCGGGAAGTGGCAGGCGGTCAGATGCCCCGCCTCGTTGCCGGTGAGCTGCACCAGCGGCGGCTCCTCGGTCGCGCACTTGTCCTGGGCCTTCCAGCACCGGGTGCGGAACCGGCAGCCCGACGGCGGGTTCACGGGGGAGGGGACGTCGCCGGCGAGGCGGATGCGCTCGCGGTCCTCCTCCTCGTTCTCCACCAGCTTGGCCTCGGGCACCGCCGAGAGCAGCGCGTGGGTGTACGGATGGCGCGGCCGCTTGTAGATCTCCTCGCGGGTGCCCATTTCGACGATCTTGCCGAGGTACATCACCGCGACCCGCTCGCTGAAGTGCCGGACGATCGCCAGGTCGTGGGCGATGAAGAGGAACGCGATGCCCAGCTCGCGCTGGAGCTTCTGGAGCAGGTTGACGACCTGCGCCTGGATGGAGACGTCCAGCGCCGAGACCGGCTCGTCGGCGACGATCAGCTTCGGCTCCAGGGCGAGGGCGCGGGCGACGCCGATGCGCTGCCGCTGGCCCCCGGAGAACTCGTGCGGGAAGCGGTTGTAGTGCTCGGGGTTGAGCCCCACCGTTTCCAGCAGCTCACGGATCCGGTTCTCCCGGCCGCCGGGCGGGTTGATCCCGTTGATCTCCATCGGGCCGCCGATGATGGTGCCGACCGTCTGCCGCGGGTTCAGCGAGGCGTACGGGTCCTGGAAGATCATCTGGATCTCGGAGCGGACCGGCGCCAGTTCCCTGCGCCGGGCGTGGGTGATGTCCCGGCCCGCGTAGGTGATCTTGCCCGCGGTCGGCTCCATCAGCCGGGTCAGCAGCCGCCCGGTGGTGGACTTGCCGCAGCCCGACTCGCCGACCAGACCGAAGCTCTCGCCCGCGTGCACGGTCAGGTCCAGGCCGTCGACGGCCTGGACCGCTCCGACCCTTCGCTTGAACGGGAAGCCGCCGTAGATCGGGAAGTGCTTGGTCAGGCCCTCGGCGGTGAGCAGCGGCTCGCCCTGGGCGGGCGGGAGGTCACGGGGGGCGGGGAGGGTGACGTTCTCTGTCATGGTGGTGGCTCCCTAGCCCAGCCGGGGCTTGATCTGCTCGATGAAGAGGGTCTGTTTCTGCTCGGCCGTCAGATGGCACGCGGCGGCGCGGCCGGGCGCCAGCGACGGCCGCGCACTGGTGCAGTGTGAGTCGCCGACCTGGTCGACGAAGCCGCAGCGCGGGTTGAAGGCGCAGCCGCCGGGCGGGTTGAGCAGGCTCGGCGGGGTGCCGGGGATCGGGTGCAGCGCCTCGCTGACGTCGGACGACAGCCGCGGCATCGAGCTCAGCAGGCCCCAGGTGTACGGGTGCTGGGGCTGGGTGAGGATCTCCTTGACGGAGCCGCGCTCCACGGCCCGCCCGGCGTACATCACCAGCAGGTCGTCCGCGGTGTTGGCGACCACGCCCAGGTCGTGGGTGATCAGGATGATCGCGGAGCCGAACTCCTGCTGGAGGTCCTTGAGCAGGTCCAGGATCTGCGCCTGGACGGTGACGTCCAGCGCGGTGGTCGGCTCGTCGGCGATCAGCAGCTCGGGGTTGCAGACCAGCGCCATGGCGATCATGGCGCGCTGGCGCATACCGCCGGAGAACTGGTGCGGATAGTCGTCCACCCGCAGACTCGGCTGCGGAATGCCGACCTTGGTCAGCATCTCGATCGCCCGCTGCCGGCCCTCGCGCTTGCTGGCGCCGGTGTGCTTGATGTACGGCTCCGCGATCTGCCGGCCGACCGTGTAGTACGGCGAGAGCGCGGTCAGCGCATCCTGGAAGATCATGGACATCTTGTTGCCGCGGAGCTTTTCCAGGGTCTTCTCCCTGGCTCCGGTCAGCGCCTGGCCGTCCAGGGTGATCTCGCCCGCGATCTCGGTCGTCTTGGCGTTGTGCAGCCCCAGGACGGCGAGGTTGGTGACGGACTTGCCGGAGCCCGACTCGCCGACGATGCCGAGCGTCTGCCCGCGCTCCAGGTCGAAGGAGAGGCCGTCGACCGCCTTGACGATGCCGTCCTCGGTGGAGAACCGCACCTGCAGGTCGCGGACGGAGAGGAAGGGGTCCGATCCGGTCGGGACCGGCTCGCCCTCGGTCTTGGTGAGTGTGGTCACTTCAGGCTCTCCTAGGACAGGCGCACGCGCGGGTCGATGAGGGCGTACGTCGCATCCACGATGATGTTGAACACCAGGATCAGGGCGGCGCTGAAGATCAGCACGCCCATGATCATGGGCAGATCGAGGGTGACTACGGAGTTGATCGCCAGCCGGCCCAGGCCCGCCAGCGAGAAGGTGAATTCGGTGATCATGGCGCCGCCGAACAGCGAGCTCAGGTCGATGCCGAGGATCGTGACGATCGGGATCAGCGAGCCGCGCCAGGCGTAGCGCATGAAGACGTACCGCGTGGACATGCCCTTGGCCTTGGCGGTCCGGACGTGCTCCTCCTGGAGCTGCTCGATCATCGTCGAGCGCGACATACGGGTGTACTGCGCGGTGAAGATCGTCGACATCACCAGCCACGGCAGCAGCAGGCCCATGAACCAGCCGCCCGGGTTGCTGGTGAACTCCACGTACTTGGGCGAGGCCATGATGCCGCTGTAGACGAAGATGCCGAGGACGACCGGGCCCAGGATGTAGATCTGCACCGAGCTGAGCACCATCGACGCGCCGGTGACGGTCTTGTCCAGCACCGAGCCCTTCTTCCAGGCGGCCAGCAGACCGGCGCCCAGGCCGATGACCAGGAAGGCGACGGTACCGCCGATGGCCAGCGACGCCGTGGTGGGCAGGCGGTCCAGCATCGTCGCCCAGACGTCCTGCTTGGTGGCGAAGGAGTAGCCGAAGCACGGGGCGTTGCAGTGGCCGATGGTGAAGTCGCGTCCGACGAAGATCCCGGACAGGAAGAGCCAGTACTGCGTCGGCAGGGGCTTGTCGAGGCCGAGGTTGTGATGGATCAGCGCGACGTTGTCGGCGGTGCAGTTCTTGCCGCACGCCATCAGCGCCGGGTCACCCGTGGAGAAGAACACGAAGAAGGTGAAGGCGCTCAGCAGAAGAAGAATGACGACCGCGCCGAGGATCCGGCGGAATAGGAAGGGAAGCATGGCAGTTCGCTGCTCTCAGGACGGCGGCGGCAGTGGGGAGTGAGGGGTGGTGAGGAGGGCCCCGGAGGGCGCGCGCTCCGCCGTGCCGCGCGCCCTCCGGACTGCCTTCCGGTGCTTGCTGCTGCTTACTTCTTGAGGTACAGCGTGTTCAGGTCCAGGTAGTTGGTGTCGCTGTTGTAGCGGATGCCACCGACGTTGGAGCCGTGCAGCTGGAGCACCTTGGTGTAGAAGACCGGGGCGGCCGGGTTGACCTTCTCCACGATGTAGTGGTGGAGCTTCTGCCACTCCTTGGTCTGCTGCGGCACGTCCGTGATCTTCTGGATGCGCTCGATCTCGGACGTGATGTGCTTGTCCCGGATGTGGGAGTAGTTGGCCGCGCCGTCCTGGATCTGCCGGGGGTCGTACGACGGCGGGATGACGGTGGAGGCGTCCGCCCAGTCCTGGCCCCAGCCGGTCATGTAGATGTCGAAGCCGTTTTTGACCTTGCCCATCTGCTGGTACCAGGAGGCCGAGTCGACCTCCTTCTTCTGGACGTCGAAGCCCGCCTTGTTCAGCGCGTCCTCGATGACCGCGGCTTCCTTCTGGCGGATCTCGGTGTTGGAGAAGGCGTAGATGAGCTTCATGCCCGTCTTGCCGGCCTCCTTGAGGAGCTTCTTGGCCTTCGCCGGGTCACCGTTGGGGTGCTTGAGCTTCCCGTACGGGTCGTAGCCCTTCTCGTAGCCCGCCACGGTCGGGGCGAGCAGACCGCCGGCGATCTCACCGCCGTAGCTGCCACCGTTTATCCGGACGATCTGCGCGCTCGGCATGGCGTAGGTGATCGCATCGCGGATCTTCTTGTCCTTGATGCGGTCCATGTTCATGTTCATCTGCCAGACGTAGGGCTGGTAGCCCTGCACCAGGCGCTTGCTGGCGCTGGGGTTGTCCAGCACCTGCTTGGTCTGCGTCGGCTCCACCGAGTTGGTGAAGCTGATCGCGTTCTTGGCCTCGCCCTGGTCGGCCATCAGGCGCTTGGTGGAGTCCGAGAACTGGTGGTTGAAGGTGATGTCGAAGGCGTCGACGTACTGGTGGCGCGCCGGGTCCGTCTTCGGGTCCCAGTGCGTGTTGCGCACCAGCTTCGCGGACTTGCCCTCCTTGAAGGAGGCGAACTTGTACGGGCCGGAGCAGACCGGACCGACGTCGTAGGCGTCCTTGGTGTCCTTGGCGCTGTCCGGGACGGCGCTGTAGCCCGCGATGGCGAGTGCGTAGGGCACCTGCGACTGCGGCTTCTTGAAGTGGAAGATGATGGTCTTGCCGTCCGGGGTGTCCAGGACGCTCTTGGGCAGGTGGTCGCCCTTGTACGGCCCGTCCGGCAGGGCCTTGCGGTACGCGGTGCCCTCGCCCGACAGCCACGTCTGCAGGTAGGTGGGGCCGTCGGTGATGAACTTCGCGTACATCCGCTCGATGGTGTGGCGGATGTCCTTCGAGGTGATCGGCTTGCCGTCCTCGAACTTGATGTTGTCCTTGAGCGTGTACTTCCAGGTCTTGCCGCCGTCCGACATCTGGCCCGCGTCGGTGGCGAGGTCGCCGACCACCGTCTTGTTGCCCTTGTCGTCCTGCTTGTACGTGGTCAGACCACGGAAGATCAGCTTGGACAGGTCGCCCAGGTCGCTGACGTACATCTGCGCGGGGTCCAGGTGGTTGAAGCTGTCACGCTGGTAGACGCGCAGGGTGCCGCCCTTGCGGGCGCCCTTGACCTCGGTGGCCGGGCCGGCGGAGTCGGCGGCCTTGCCGATCGGCACCGCCTTGGCCTGTGCCGCGGCGTCCTTGTCCGTCTGCGACGTGTCCTTGCCCGTGCCGCCGCCGCTGCTGCAGCCGGTGAGCGCGAGCGAACCGGCCGCCAGGGCCACGATCGCCGCGCGTGCTCTGCGCGTAGATAGTGCGTTCATGAGGATCCAAGCACCTGCCTGTCGGTTGTTGTCCAGATGTGCTGTCGGACGCATCCGGTACGAGCCCGGAGCAGGGGTGACAGCAGCCCCCCTACATATGGACGGTCAGCGCCCGGACTTGGGGTCGAAGGCGTCCCGGACCGAGTCCCCGAGAAGGTTGAAGCAGAGCACGAAGATCACCATCGCGGCGCCGGGGAACAGAAGGAAGGTCGGGTCGTTCTCGTACACCGAACCGGCCGTGTGGAACAGTCGGCCCCAGTCCGGGGTCGGCTCCAGGATGCCGGCGCCCAGGTAGGACAGGCCGGCCTCCGCCGTGACGAACAGCGGGAGCATGTAGGTGGTCTGCACCAGGATCGGCGTGACCACGTTGGGGAGCAGTTCCTTGCGGATGATCCGCCAGGGCGAGGCGCCGGTGATCTTCGCGGCCTCGACGAATTCCCGCTCGCGCAGCGACAGCACCTGACCGCGCAGCAGGCGGGCCAGACCCATCCAGCCCAGGGCCCACTGCACCAGGATCAGCGCGACCACCCGCACGTAGGTGGGGGTCTCGTCGCCCGGCGGGACGAAGAGCGCGACGACGACAGGCATGAACGCCACGAACGTCAGCTGGCTGGGGAAGGCGAGCAGGAAGTCGATCACGCGGCCGAGCCAGTAGTCGGTCCTGCCGCCCAGGTAGCCGGCCGTGATGCCCAGAACGGTGCCGGTGAGCACCACCAGGATGGTCACGGCCAGCGCGATCCCCAGCGAGGTGCGCATGCCGTAGAGCAGCTGGGTGAAGAGGTCGCGGCCCAGCGAGGGCTCGATTCCGAACCAGAAATCGCCGGAGATTCCGCCGTTGGCCCCCATCGGGTAGCCGAACTCGTCAAAGAGGCTGGGGTCCTCGTTGCCGTAGAAGACGTATGGGTTCTTGCCGTACACCGAGGCGATCACCGGGGCGAGCGCCGAGACGGCGAAGAAGGCCAGCACGACGACGGCACAGACCACGCCGGTGCGGTCACGCTTGAAGCGTTGCCACATCAGTTGGCCGGGGGAACGGCCGACGAGCTCACCGCCCGTGCCGTCCTTCGCCTTCTTCAGACCCTTGGAATCAAGTCCTGGGGTGTCGGACTTGGTTGCCGCGGTCTGGGATGGACTAGTCATCGCGAAGTGCCCCCGCGCCGAGTTCTCTTGGAACGTGAAGCGGCGCTGAGTCGCGCCGCTGGATGAGCGCGACTTTGGCAAGTGATTTATGGCGGAGTCAAGGGTATGCGGTGTGCCGGTGTGCAGGTCGTCCGCTTCTTGAGCGAAGATTGCGCATATTGACGCATGGGCGTGCTTGACAGACTGTTGCCATGTACGGCATGGGGGACATATCGCACCCAACTTGCTTAACAAGACGGCAACTTCACTGTCGTCACACCGATATACGGACGCGGGACGATGAACAACGTACGGCCGTGCGGGTGCCGTAGACCGGCCGGGCACCCCCAAACGGGTTCCCGGCCGGTCACCGTTCCGGTGGAGTGGGCCGCCCCCCGAACGCGCGCGTGTTGTCCAGCTCCCGCCGGTGGAGTAGACCTGCGGTAGGCATCCGCGCACCCGCGGGCGCCGAGGACGACGAGGCGCATCGACGCGGACGGGGGCGGGCCGTGTCCACCCGGTACAAGAACGGTCTCGGCGGCGGCGCACGCGGCGTCGGCGCCCTGGCCTGTCTGCTGATGGCGCTGCTCGGCGCCGCCTGGATCGTCCGGGACCTGGAGGTCGCGGCGCACCCCGCCGACCTGTGGTGGACGTGGCTGGGCGAGGCTCGCCGGCCCGGCGAGTTCACCGCCTGGGCCACCTCCGCCCTCGAGCCGCTGCTGGTGCTCGGCGCGCTCGCCGCCGGGGTCACCGCCCTGCGCGCCGCCCCGTCCGTGGCCGCCGGCGCTCTGCTCACCCTGGCGGTCACCACGGCGCTGCTGCGGCTGCCGCTGCTGTGGGTGCTGGGCGCCGGCTGGCTGCAGGGCCTGGAGAGTGGGCTCACCGGGCGGGCCCGGCTCACCGCCGGCGTCCAACTCGCCCTCGCGCTGGTGTTGATCGTCGCGGTCGCGGCGGGCCGCCGGCCGGACCGGAGCCCGGGGGAGGATCTGCGCGGCGTGGCCCGGACGGCGTACGGCGTGGTCCACCGCCCGGCGCACGACGACGACACCGGCGAGGCGCCCGGCCGCCCGCGTCGCGGACCGGGCGTCGCGCTCGGGCTCCTGCTGGGCGCCATCGGACTGGCCCTCGCCGCCTGGGAGGTGCACTGGGGGCTGCGGCTGGGCTGGGACACCTACCGCAAGGGCCTGCTGGGCGATGCCTCGGTGTTCCGGTCGCTGCTGCAGCCCCCGGTGCACTGGCACACCGCGGCGCTCGCCCTGCTGGCCCTGGGCGCGGCCGCCGCAGCGGCACGGCGGACGCCCTGGGCCCGGCCGCCGGCCGTGGCGGCCGGCGCGCTGCCCGCCGTCCAGGCGGCCGCGTCGCTCGCCTTCGCCGCGGGCACCGGGCAGCTGGGCCGCTTCCCGGTGCTGCCTGCACAGGCCCGGTGGGAGCTGGGCACCGCGCTGCTGGTGGCGGTCGCCGGGCTGGCGGCGGTCGCCGTGGCGGCACGGCCCGGTGTGCGGCGGGAGGGCGGGGAGGCCGCGGCGGCGACCGCCTACGGTGCCTGGCCGGGCGCGGAGCGGCCGCCGCACGCTCCGCCGCCGCCGTCCACGCTCCCGCCCGGCTGGTAGTCCGCGGCGGCACCCTCAGCCCCGGTCCGGCGAGCTCACGCGAGCCCGAGCGACCTCTTGAGGAAGTCCGCCTGGAGCAGCAGCAGGTTTTCGGCCACCTGTTCCTGGGGCGTCATATGCGACACCCCCGACAGCGGCAGCACCTCGTGCGGACGGCCCGCCGCGAGCAGTGCCGCGGACAGCCGCAGCGAGTGCGCCACCACCACGTTGTCGTCCGCCAGCCCGTGCACGATCATCAGCGGCCGGTGCGGCTCCACCGCCCCCGACAGGCCCTCGTCCGTGACCAGCGAATTCTCGGCGTAGACCGTGGGTTCCCGGTCGGGGTGCCCCAGATACCGCTCCTGGTAGTGGGTGTCGTACAGCCGCAGGTCGGTGACGGGTGCGCCCACCACCGCGGCGTGGAAGACGTCGGGCCGGCGCAGCGCGGCGAGGGCGGCCAGATAGCCGCCGAAGGACCAGCCGCGGATCGCCACCCGCCCCAGGTCGAAGGGAAAAGATTCGGCCAGGGCGTGGAGGGCGTCGACCTGGTCCTCCAGCACGACCGGGGCGAGGTTCTTGTGCACCGCCTTCTCCCAGCCCGGGGAGCGGCCCGGCGTGCCCCGACCGTCCGCGATCAGCACCGCGAACCCCTGGTCGGCGAACCACTGGGAGGTGAGATAGGCGTGGTGTGCCGCGACCACCCGCTGCCCGTGCGGACCGCCGTACGGATCGAGCAGCACCGGCAGCGGCCCGTCGGCGTCCGTGTAGCCGGTGGGCAGCAGCACCGCGCACGGGATCTGCCGCTCACCGGCCACCGCGAAGCGGGGCCGTGCGGTCAGGGACGGCACCTGCGCGTACGAGGCGATCGTGGCGAGGGTCCGCTCGCCGCCGTCCGCGTCCAGCCGGACCACCTCCACCCGGGCGCCGGGTCGCTCCGCCGAGGTCTGGGAGAGCACCGTCAGGGTGCCGGTGCGCACCGCGGAGGACACCGTCGGATGCGGGCGCGCGCCGACCCGTTCCCAGCCTCCCTGGTCGCCGCTGCCCCGGAACCAGGCGCGGAAGACGCCGATGTCCTTCATGTCCGTGCCGCTGGCGGAGAAGAGGACGTCGTCCTCCCCGATGTCCAGTACGGCGCGCACATGCAGCGGTGCGCCGGTCAGCGGGCGGTCCCCGACGAACAGCTTGCGCACGCCGCCCTCGTCCGCGATCCGTACCAGGCGGCCGTCCGGCGTCCAGGCGGGCACCCCGGGGAACGGCTCGACCCACCTGTCGTCCTCGTCGTCGTGCACCGTGCGGGTCGCGCCGGTCGTGGTGTCGACCGTCAGATAGCGCTGGTCGCGCTGGTCGCGGGACTGCACCAGCAGCAGCGGCGGACCGGCCGCGGACCAGTGGACGCGCGCCAGATAGGGGTAGCGCTCGCGGTCCCAGGTGATGTCCGTACGGGAGCCGTCGAGGCCGAGGAGGGCCAGGGTGACCACGGCGTTGGCGGTGCCCGCCGCCGGGTAGGCGACGTGCACGGGCTCGCGGTCCGGGTGCGCGGGGTCGGAGATCCACCAGCGGCGCACCGGGGAGTCGTCGACCCGCGCGGCCAGCACCCGGTCGCTCTCGGGCGACCACCAGTAGCCCCGGTGGCGGCCCATCTCCTCGGCCGCGATGAACTCCGCCAGCCCCCACGTGACATCGGTGCCGTCCGGCTCGGCGAGCACGCGGTCCGTCCCGGCCTCTGCGCCGTCCGCCGCGGTCACCCGCAGCCGGCCCTCCGCCACGAAGGCCACGTGCCGGCCGTCCGGCGAGGGCCGCGGGTCCACCACCGGTCCCCGGACCGGCAGTTCGCGCGTGGTGCCGGCCCGCAGCTCGCTGATGAAGAGCCGGCCGGAGAGGGCGAACGCCGCCAACTCCACCGCGGCGTCCACCGCGTAGTCGACGATGCCCGCCGAACCCTCGCGGGTGCGTTCGCGGCGGGCCCGCTCCTGCGGGGGGAGTTCCTCGTGCGCGCCGGCCAGCAGGGTGTGGGGGTCGGCGGCCGTCAACTCGCCGCCGCCGTCAACGTCGAGGACCCACAGTCGCTGAACGGGATCGGTGCCCCCGGACGAGCGCAGGAAGGCGACGCGGGTGCCGTCGGGCGAGACGGCGAAGTTTCGCGGAGCGCCCAGGGAGAAGCGCTGGGTGCGCGCGCTCTGCCGGGGAAAGGAAGGCTGTCCGGTCGTCATGGGCCGAGCCTAAAGGGGCGTGGCCCCCGCCGGTCGCACTCGCGAAGATCACGTGCGCCCCTCCTCTGCTCCCGTGCACCGACTTATGCGCTCAGGCGGAAAGTTATGATCCCTTGGGGGGCGTGGGTACGGGGTAAAGAGCCCATGGCATAACCGGTGTGCGGATCGTCGAGGCGGTCCGGGTGCCGTCAACTCTGTCCGGTCCGTGCGTACTTGGAGGTGAGCCGCCGTGGCACTCTCGATTTCGGCGGTGGTGCTGCTGGCGATCATCGTCTTCTTGCTCGTCAAGAAGTCAGGGCTGAAGGGCGGGCATGCGTTCATCTGCATGCTCCTCGGCTTCTATCTGGCCAGCTCGTCCATCGCTCCCACGGTCAAGCAGCTGACGACGAACGTCGCCAGCATGCTCGGCAACATCAAGTTCTGAGCCGCCACCGGCCGCCCCGGGGACCGACCCGGGGCGGCCGGTGTGTGCCGTACCCCGATCGGCCGTACGGGCGGCGACCGGGATCGGGTGCGGACGCCCGGGCCGGCGGCTCGTAGGCTGTTCGCATGACCCAGCTTCCCGCCCGGCGTCTGCTGCTGGTGCACGCGCACCCGGACGACGAGTCGATCAACAACGGCGTGACCATGGCCAAGTACGCGGCCGAGGGCGCCCTGGTCACGCTGGTGACCTGCACACTCGGCGAAGAGGGCGAGGTCATCCCGGCCGAGCTCGCCCATCTCGCGCCCGGCCGCGACGACACCCTGGGCGCGCATCGGGTCGGCGAGCTGGCGGCCGCCATGGCGGCCCTGGGCGTCACCGACCACCGCTTCCTCGGCGGCGCGGGCCGCTACCGCGACTCCGGGATGATGGGTGCCCCGCAGAACGACCGGCCGGGCGCCTTCTGGCAGGCCGACCTCGACGAGGCCGCCGCCCATGTGGTGGCCGTCGTCCGCGAGATCCGCCCGCAGGTCTTGGTGACATATGACCCGAACGGCGGATACGGCCACCCCGATCACATCCAGGCGCACCGCGTGGCGATGCGGGGCGCGGAACTCGCCGGACAGGCGGATTTCCGGCCCGATCTGGGCCCCGCGTACGCGATCGAGAAGATCTACTGGAACTGCAACGCCCGCTCGGACGTCGAGCAGGGCTTCGCGCGGCTGCAGGCGGCCGGCCACAGCTTCCCCGGGATCGCCTCCGCGGACGACGTCCCGGGCGTGGTGCCGGACGCCGATGTCACGGCGTCCATCGGCGGCACCCCGGCCCACGCGGCCGCCAAGACCGCGGCGATGCGGGCCCACTACACCCAGATCGCGGTCGACGGGCCGTTCTTCGCGCTCTCCAACGACCTGGGGCAGCCGCTGTTCGGCAGCGAGCACTATCAACTGGTGCACGGCGCCCCGGGCGCACCCGCGGGCGAGCGCGAGGACGATCTGTTCGCGGGAACCGCCGCCGGCACGGACCCGGGCGGCGCCATCCGGATCGAGGAGGCGGCGGAATGAGCACGGCCAAGGGCGGCGGCGCGGGCAACGGACCCCGCCGCTCGCGCGCGGGCAACGGACCCCGCCGCTCGCGCGCGGGCGACGGCCACGCCTCGGCCCCGCGCCCCGCGTCCGCACGGCCCGCCGACGGCATGTCCGCCCCGGTGACCCCGGGGCGGGTGGGCCTGTACGTGCTGCTGCTGGTCGCGAGCGTGCTGGTGACGATCGCCGGGACGCTCGTCCAAGCGGCGTGGTTCCCGGGCGGTTTGCTCCTGGCGCTGGCCGGAATCGGCGGCCTCTTCTACGGTGGCGCCACGGCGACCGGCACCCTGGCCGGCGCGCTGGTGCCGGGCGCGGGCTGGCTGGTGACCCTGGTCGTCCTGCTCGGCGCCATCCGGCCCGAGGGTGACTTCCTGTTCGGCGCGGGAGTCAGTTCGACCCTCTTCCTGGGGGGCGGCGGCCTGCTCGCTGTGATCTGTGCCACCGTCGCCCTCCGGCGCGCTCCGGGCGTGCCGCACGGCCGAGTTGGCGGATGACGTGTCCCATAGGTGGACGGATGCCGCAAAGTACCCGGTGAATGATCCGGGTGCCGGGTGTTCGCCCGTACCAGCGGTGTTCGTACGCTCTTCGGGTGTCCCTCGGTGGCGGCCAGTATGGTGGTGCGCGCCGCCGCGCCGCCCTGGGGGCAATCCCCCGGCTCACGCTGGGGGCTCCTCCACCTGGTCTGAGGGCCGGGGATCATCGCTGACGAGCGGCGGAGCCAACCGGGAGAACCTGCTTTGAGTCGTGAATCTGACAGTTCGTCCTCCGGCCCCCAGGGCCGTGGCGGAGCCGCGTACCCCTCGGGCACGCAGCCGTACGGCTCGCCCCAGGGAGATGCCGACGAGGCCGCGGACCGGCCCGAGGAGCCGAAGACCGAGACCACGCTGACGACGCGGATCAAGATCAATATTCCGGGGTCCCGCCCCATCCCGCCGGTCGTCGTGCGCAAGCCCGTCGGTGAGGAGTCCGGCATGAACGCATCGGCCGCACCCGGCGGTTCCGCCGGCCCCCGTGGCACCTCCGGTCCCGCGCGCCCCGTCGAACGCGGCGCCGAGCGCACGGCGAACACCCCGTTCCCGGACGGCGCGGCCGAGAAGCCGCCCGCGGGCACCGGTGACAAGCCCAGCGACTGGTTCGCGCCGCGCAAGCCACAGGCCGCGTCCGGCGGCGGGTCCTCGAGCACCGGTTCGCACCCCGCGCCGCCCGTCCCCGGCGGCACGGCCCCCGGCGGCACGACGCCGCCGCGCGGCCCGTCGGGCGCGAACCCTCCGCAGCGCCCGGACCTGCCCTACTTCTCCGACGGCCAGGGTGGTGCGCCGAGCGGCGGTTCGCCGGGGGGCGGTTCGCCGTTCGACAACGGGGCGGCGCAGGGCGGTTCGCCGTTCGACACCGGCGTCCCGAAGGGCGGCTCGCCCTTCGACGGTTCGCCGTTCGACGGCGCCCCGCAGGGCGGCGGCTCGCCGTTCGACGCGCCCGCCCGCGAGCACAACCCCTTCGACTCCCCACGCGGCGCGGGGAGCCGGCCCGAGCCCCCGAGCGGTCCGACGACCGGTCCCGCGCGCGGCGACAGCGTCCTCGACCTCCCGCCCGGATTCAGCGAGCCCGGTGCCGGCCCCGCCGGTGCGCCCGCCCGCCCGGACGACACCGCCGAACTGACCCCGCAGCCCCCGGCACCCCCGCTGACGGGGCCGGGCAGGGGCATCGGCGTCACCGGCGGCATCTCGGGCGGGCTGCCCGGCAGCGCAGCGGCGTCCGCGCCCGGCGCCCCGGCGAAGGGCGGCCGCAAGGGCGGCGTGCCCGGTGCGGCCGGCACCGGCGACGGCGGTGGGACGGGCCCGGTCGGCCGGGTCTCGGGCGACACCCTGGTCAGCGGCATCCCGAAGGTCTCCGACGGGCCCTCGGTGCCCTCGCCGTTCGCCGGCACCCCGGCCGACGACGACGGTGCCGCTCCGGCGCCGCGCCGCAGGATCCCCGAGCCGATCAACCCGCCCAAGAAGGGCCGTAACAAGATCGTCCTGGTCGGTGTCGGCCTGGTGGTGCTGGCCGGTGTCGCCTACGGCACCGGTCTGCTGCTCGACCACGCCGATGTGCCCAACGGCACCACCGCGCTCGGCGTCGACATCGGCGGCGTCAGCAAGGACGAGGCCGTCAAGAAACTGGAGAAGGGGCTGGGCGACCGGCGCACCGCGCCGCTCAAGCTCGGCGTCGGCGGCAGGACGGTCACCCTCCAGCCCGCCAAGGCCGGTCTGGACGTCGACCTGCAGGCCACGGTCCGGAACGCGGCGGGTCGGGACTACAACCCGGTCTCCGTCATCGGCTCGCTGTTCGGCGGCACCCGGGTGGCCGAGCCGGCGATGATCGTCGACAACGAGAAGCTGAGCGTCGCACTGCAGAACCTCGAAGGTCCCGCGGGCGCGGCCAAGGACGGCGGGATCACCTTCAAGAACGGCAAGGCCGTGCCGCACTACGGCGCGCCGTACAAGTCGGTCGACACCACGGCGTCCCAGAACAAGGTCGCCGACGCCTACAGCGACCGTGCGTCGACGGGTACCGACACCCCGGTCGCCCTGGCCGCCGGCACCCAGCAGCCCAAGGTCGGCAGGGCGGCGGTGGACAAGGCGATGAAGCTGTTCGCCGAGCCCGCGATGTCGGGCCTGGTCACGGTCCGTACGGACGCGGCGCACTCGGTCTCCTTCAGCCCGCAGAAGTCGATCCCGAAGTTCCTGTCCATCACGCCCGACGCCAAGGGCGAACTCACCCTCAAGTACGACCTGGCAGCCCTCCAGCAGCTGTACGGCGACACCTTCAACGGCGTGACGGTCACCACCGGAGGCGGCGCCGAGAAGCCGGTCGACGTCCGGGCGGTGGCCAGCGCGGTGAGCAAGGCGCTCCAGGGCCGCAGCCCCGCCGAGCGGGTCCAGACGATCGGCGCGGACGCCCCGTGACCGGTTCCCCGGAGGGTCACTGACCGCCCGAGGCCGGGAAAAGCGCAGGTGGAGGCCCCCCAGGGCGATTCCTCAGGGAATCCCCTAGGGGGCCTCACCCATGACATCTGTCATGACGGAGTGCCTACACACGACACTGCCGGGCGGCCCGCGGATGCCGGAAGCTGAAGAGCATGACGACGACAGCCACCACCACAGCCACCGCCGCGCGGGGCGCGGGGCGGACGCCCGTGGTCAGCTTCCGAGGGGTCAGCAAGAGTTACGGCGCGGTGCGCGCGGTGGCCGCCCTGGACCTGGAGCTGTACCCGGGCGAGACCGTGGCCCTCCTCGGGCCGAACGGCGCGGGCAAGTCCTCGACGCTGGACCTGCTCCTCGGACTGCGCGGCCCCGACGCCGGCAGCCTGTCGCTGTTCGGCACGACCCCGCAGCGCGCGATCGAGCAGGGCAGGGTCGGCGCGATGCTGCAGAGCGGCGGCCTGATGGAGGGCGTCAAGGTCAGGGAGCTGGTGGGGCTCGCCCGCGATCTGCACCCGCGTGCCCACTCCCTCGACCACATCATGGCCACCGCCGGGATCACCGAGATAGCCGACCGCATGGTCGACAAGCTCTCCGGCGGCCAGGAGCAGCGGGTGCGCTTCGCCCTCGCCACCGCCGGGGCCAACGACCTGATCGTGCTGGACGAGCCGACCACCGGCATGGACGTCTCGGCCCGGCAGGCCTTCTGGGGCGCGATGCGGGAGCAGGCGCAGCAGGGCCGCACGGTCCTGTTCGCGACCCACTACCTCGAAGAGGCCGACGAGATCGCGGACCGGGTGATCGTGCTGCACCGCGGCCGGGTGCTGGCCGACGGCACGGCCGCCGAGATCAAGGCCAGAGCCGGCGCCCGCCGGGTCACCTTCGACCTCGACGAGCCGGTGGACCGCGAAGCGCTCCGGGCCCTGCCCGCCGTGATCGCACTGGAGGTCGCCGGGCGCACGGTCCGCATCCGGTCCCAGGACGCCGACGCGACCGTCCACGCGCTGTACGGCCTCGGCGCCTATCCGCGCAACCTCGAGGTCTCCGGCCTCGGCCTGGAGCAGGCGTTCATCGCCCTCACCACGGCATCCGACGCGACCCTTGCCACCGCCGAGGAGGCGGCTCGATGACCACCCTGATCAAGCTGGAGATCATCCGCGCCCTGCGCAACAAGAAGTTCATGTTCTTCTCGGTGATCTATCCGCCGGCGCTGTATCTGATCATCGCCGGCGGCGCGGACAGCAAGCCGATACCCGGCATGAAGCTGGACATGGGCCTGTACTACATGGTCTCCATGGCAGCATTCGGTGCCATGACCGCCGTCCTGCTCGGCAACAGCGAGCGCATCGCCAAGGAGCGCGAGAAGGGCTGGGTGCGGCAGCTGCGGCTGACGTCCCTGCCCGGGCGCGGCTATGTCGCCGCCAAGATCGCCGCCGCCGCGACGGTCAGCCTGCCCTCGATCCTGCTCGTCATGATCGTTGCCGCTGCCGTCAAGGGCGTCCGGCTGGAGGCCTGGCAGTGGATCGCCATCGCCGCCGGCACCTGGCTCGGCAGCTTCGTGTTCGCCGCCCTGGGCGTCGCCATCGGCTATCTGGCCACTGGTGACGCGGTCCGCCCGATCTCGATGCTGTTCTACTTCGGCCTGGCGTTCCTCGGCGGTCTGTGGATGCCGCTGACGATCCTGCCGCAGTGGGCGCAGGACATCGCCGAGTGGCTGCCGACGCATGCGTACACCGCGCTCGGCACCGCCGTCGAGGCCGGCGGCGCGCCGCACGTCAAGGACGTCGCGATACTCGCCGGCTATCTGGTGGTCTTCGCCGGCGCCGCGGCCTGGCTGTACCGCAAGGACACCCGCAAGGCATGAGGCTGTCGGAGACGGAGAGCGGGCCCGGCGACACCCATCCGGTGCTGATCGGGCAGGCGCCGCGCACTCGCCGCCAGGCCCTCGGCAAGGTGCTGTGGATCGGCGTCTGGCTGCTGTACCTGGCCGGCCCGGTCGGCCAGCTGCTGCGGGCGGACACCTCCGTCGCCGACCGGGTCTGGGGCTTCTCGGGGCTCGTGCTCTTCGTGGTCTCCTACTTCGTGGTGGTCCTGCGGCACATGTGGGGGAGGCTGTCCGGGCCGCTGATGTACGGCCCGCTGGCCCTGATGCTGGCGCTGTCCGTCGGCCTGTCCTGGGCGCTGGACTTCGCCTGGCTGGTGCTGTTCATCTTCACCAGCGTGGCGAGCGCCGTGGTGCTGCCCTGGCAGCGCTCCCGCTGGGCCATCCCGCTGATCACCGTGGTGCTGCTCGTGGTCGGGGCGCGCTATCCGGAGGTCCGCGACTACTACCTCTTCGCCTACGGCCTGCCCACCCTGGCCAGCGGCTTCATGATGCTCGGCGTGCAGCACCTGATCCGTACGACCAGGGAACTGCGCGCCGCCCGCGAGGAGGTCGCCCGGCTCGCCGCCGACGAGGAGCGGCTGCGGCTGGCCCGGGACCTGCACGACCTGCTCGGCCACTCCCTCTCGCTGATCACCCTCAAGAGCGAGCTGGCCGGGCGGATGCTGCCCGACGCCCCCGACGAGGCCGCCAGACAGGTGGCCGACATCGAGCGGGTCAGCCGGCAGGCGCTGGTGGACGTCCGGGAGGCGGTCACCGGATACCGCCGGCCCCGGCTCGCCGTCGAGCTCGCCGGGGTACGGGCCGCGCTGCGTACGGCCGGTGTCCAGGTCAGCGTCGACCCGGGACTGGAGGGCGAGCACCACCGCGGCCTCACCACCGACGCGGAGGGCGCGCTGGCCTGGGCGCTGCGCGAGGCCGCCACCAACATCATCCGGCACAGCGGGGCCCGCCACTGCGAGCTGCTCCTCTCCGAGGAGTGGGAGACCGACGCCCGCCGCTGCCTGTGCCTGGCGGTCCTCGACGACGGTGCGGGCCCGCCGCGTGCCCTGCACGACGGCAACGGCCTCAACGGCCTGCGTGAGCGCCTCGCGCTGGCCGACGGCCGCCTGGAGACCGGCCCCGCACCCACGGGCCGCGGCTTCGCCCTGCGGGCCTGGGTCCCGCTGGGCGGCCCGCCGCGGTCCGACGGCGACGTTCCCGCGCCGACGACCCGGACCATTGGGCCACCCGACTGAATTTCGGCAACGCGGGTTTGAGTTTCTGCGGTTCGGCGGCGTGGCGCAGGGACAGCGGCAGCACGATATGTCTGACATCCATTGGGACGAAGGCTTAGGAGCGCCGTGAGAAGACTTGTGCAGGCGGGAAGTGTCATCGGGGCATGCGGCATCATGCTGCTCGGTGCCGGCACCGCCAAGGCCCAGAGCCCGGACCCATCCCTGCTCGAGGCCGCGGTGGGCGTCGACCTCGCGGATGTGACCGGCATGGTTTCCGCCGTCACGTGCGACAACCGACTCGCCGACTTCAATTACAAATCGCCGAGGATCAAGTCGCCGCACCCTTGCGTCAACGGGCCGGTGCGCAGCGGCAACAGTTTGCACAGCGGGAATTTCATCAACCGGGGAAACCCGAACAACAGCGGAAATCTCAGCAGCACGAACGGTTCCACCAACAGTGCCAACAGCGCCTCGGGAGACGAGGCGGGCAGCGAGAACAACATTCAGAAATTGCTCGGCGGCCTCGCCCGCTGAGACCCGGCAGTACATCGGCAGCGGTGCCGTAGAGCGCCGCCGCTTCTCATAAGGGATATCGAGATCGCCCGGCGTCGTCCGCCGGGCGATCTCTTGTGCCGCCGCACGTGCCGCCACGTGCGCGGCCGGGCGGCCCGTTCCCCGAAAAACGGAGTGGTCCGCCCCCCCAGATGCGCCGCCCGGCCCCGGAACGTATCCGAGGCCGGGCGGACCGGCGTGGAGCGGACCGGCACATGCCGGTCGTGCGGGCGCCGACTCAGTGAATCTTTTGCGTGTTGTTCTCGCTGTCCGTCTCGTTGCCGTTGGCGGTGTTGCCCGAGTCGGAGGTTCCGTTGGTGTTGGTCGGGCTGCCGCTGTTGCTCACGGTGCCGGACATGTAGACGTTCTGCGAATTCCTGAGGTTTCCGCTGTTCAGCGGGCCGTTGATGCAGATCCTGGCCCGGTGCTTGCAGACCAGGATGGAATTCATCTCGATCCAGGTGTCGCCGTTGCCCGAACCGCCCCAGTCGTCGTACCTGCCCCCCGCCATGGCGGGCGACGCCCCGCCCAAAGCCAGAAGCACCCCGCAAGCGCCTGCGATCAAGGTGTTGGTGCGTCCCGATTTCTTCACTGTGTGGTCCTGCCCCTCGCGGTTGGTAAGCCGCAGCCTTGCTATCGGGCGAGCCCCCCGCCGCCAAGCGCGCACGACGGTCGATCGCGGTATTCACTCTCCCCGCCCGCCGGATTCACCGTGTCGGCTCTCTGCTGCGTCAACACCCGGGAGCCGTTCCGCCCTGGCTACGCTGGGCGGATGACCGACCCGGACAGCGAGTGGCCCGCGACCCGTGTACGACTCCTCCTCGCCGAGGACCAGTCGATGGTCCGCGAGGCGCTGGCCGCACTGCTCGGCCTCGAACCGGACCTGGAGGTCGTCGCCCAGGCGGCCAGCGGCGACGAGGTGCTCCCGGCGGCCCGCGCGCACGCCGTGGACGTCGCCCTGCTCGACATCGAGATGCCCGGCATCAGCGGCCTGGACGCGGCGGCCGTGCTGCGCGACGAGCTTCCCGACGTGAAGGTCGTCATCCTGACCACCTTCGGCCGCCCCGGCTACCTGCGCCGCGCCATGGAGGCGGGAGCCGATGCCTTCCTGGTCAAGGACGCCCCGGCGGCCCGGCTCGCGGACGCCGTACGGCGCGTCCTGCGCGGTGAGCGGGTCATCGACCCCGTCCTGGCGGCCGCCGCACTCGCCGACGGCGCCAGCCCGCTGACCGGGCGGGAGCGCGAGGTCCTCCGGCGGGCCGACGGCGCCACCAACGCCGAGATCGCCGCGGAACTGCACCTTTCCCAGGGCACGGTCCGCAACTACCTCTCCCTCGCCATCCAGAAGACCGGCGCCCGCAATCGCACCGAGGCCGTCCGCACCGCCCGCGACAAGGGATGGCTGTAGCCCCCGGGGCCCTGGAGGACCTTTGCCCCTGTGCGCCGGAGCCGCACGTCCCGCAGGCTTGAACTGTTATGCCACACACCCGCCCGCCGGACAGCGGCGGCCGAGCCGCCGGACTGCTGATCCTCGCCGTCGTGCTCGTCGTGATGGTGGACACGACGACCGGCCCGGAGCTGCACATCTCCTCCTTCATGGGCATCGCCCCGCTGGTGGCCGCACTGCGCTGCTCGTACCGCTGGACGTTGGTCGTGGCGGCCGTCTACGTCGCATGCCTGACGTACGTCGACATCCTCACGGTGCCCGACTGGGCCCCCGCCAGCCGGGTCGTCGGCGTCTTCGGCACGGTCCTGGTGGCCGTCTTCGCGCTGGTGCTGTGCCGTACCCGGCTGGAGCGCGAGGCGCTGCACGCCCGGACGAGTCTGGTCGCCGACGCGGTGCAGCAGGCCGTGCTGCGCGAGCTGCCGCTGCGCGCCGGGTCCGTCGAGGCGTACGGCTTCTACATCTCGGCCCAGGAGGGCGCCCGGGTCGGCGGCGACATCTTCGAGGCCGTCGAGACGCCGCACGGGCTGCGGCTGATGATCGGCGACGTGCAGGGCAAGGGGATGCCGGCCATCGGCGCCGGGCTGGAGGTGCTGGCGTCGTTCCGTGAGGCCGCCCACCACCAGGACTCACTGGAGTCGGTCGCCGAGCGGATGGAGCAGGCGCTGACCCGCTACAACACCCGCTCGGTCGAGCAGGGCACCGACGAGCGCTTCGTGACGGCGCTGCTGATGGAGGTGCGCGGGCCCTCGAAGGGCTGGGTGCTCTCCTGCGGGCACATCCCGTACTACCTGGTGCGGCACGGCGTGGTGTCCGAGCGCAGCGACGGCGAGGGCGGACTGCCGCTGGGCCTGGGCACGCTGAGCCGCGAGCGGCGCCGGAGCGTACGGGTGCACCCGCGGCCCGACGACTGGCTCGTGCTGTGCACCGACGGCGTCACCGAGGCGCGCGGCGCGGACGGCGAGTTCTACCCCCTGCGCGAGCGGCTGGCCGCCTGGACCCACCTGCCGCCCCCCGACGTGGCCCGCGCGCTGCGTGCCGATCTGGAGGACTTCACCGGTGGCGACCTCAAGGACGACGCCACCGCGCTGATCGTGCGCCGCAGCCCCGCCGCCGCGGACCCCGCCGCGGCCGGCCGCGCGGAGCGGGCCGGTGGCCAGGAGACGGCCGGTGGCCAGGAGACGGCCGGTGGCCAGGAGACGGCCGGTGGCCAGGAGACGGCCGGCGGCCAGGAGACGGCCGGCGGGCCCGGGGCGACCGGGGGCCCGGCGGCCAGGGCGTCCGGCGGCCGGCCGCCGGCGCCCCCGCCGACCGTCCGACGGATCAGTTGAGCAGGGCGCGGGCCGCTGCGGCCTGCCGCCGGATCGCGGTCGCCGCGGTGGGGTCGACCGCCTCCACCACCTGTGCCCAGTCCTCCAGCTCGTCCGCCCCCGCGGTGAACTCGCCGCGCTGGACCAGCAGCTGGGCCCGCTCGTGGCGCAGCCGCGCCGGGTGCCTGGGCAGCAGCAGCGACAGCTCCAGCGCCCACAGCTGCACGGCGCTCTGCTCGGGGCGGGCCTGTGCCCAGGCCCGGATGTTGTTGAGGATCCGCAGCACGGTCTCCAGCGGACCGGCGGGCGTGAGCATCCCCGTGGTCAGCTCTTCGCCGGTGGCGCCCCGCACCAGCACACCGGCATCCTCCGCGGCGAGCAGCCGCCCACCCTCGAACGGGTCCACCAGCACATGCGCCCCGTGCGGGTCGCCGAGGCCGACGACGAAATGGCCCGGCAGCGCCACCCCGTACACCGGGGCCCCGGCCCGCCGGGCGACCTCCGTCCACACCACGGACAGCAGGATCGGCAGGCCGCGTCGGCGCCGCAGCACCTCGTGCAGCAGCGACGACGCCAGCCGCCGGTAGTCGGCGGGCGAGCCGCCGAAGCCGCAGCGGGCGCCGAGCAGTTCGGCGAGGTTACGGGCCCAGGCGCCGGGCCCGCCGGTGGGGGCGTACGGGAGCAGGCCGGCCAGCCGGTCCAGCTCGATCTGGGCCTCGTCGATGCCCCGCTCGTCCAGCTCCGGGTCGGCCTCCGCGGCGATCAGCAGGCACAACAGGGCGAGGTCGGGCTTCTCCGCCCGCGCCGCCTCGGCGAACTGCTGCCGCCGCGCGGCGCGGGCGCCGTCCGCCTCGAACTCGGATTCCTTGGCCATGACAGGGGGACACCCGCTCAGCTTGCGGCGCCGGGCAGGGCCCGCCGGTAGTGGTAGTGGTGGTGGTCGGTGAACCCGAGCCGGTCATAGAGCGCACGGGCCGCGTCGTTGTCGTCCTCGACCTGCAGATATGCGGCCGACGCGCCCTCGTCCAGGGCCCGCTCGGCGAGCGCGGCCATCACCAGCGTGGCCAGTCCCCGCCGTCGCTGCGCCGGGGCGACCTCGATGGCCGCAAAGCCCGCCCAGCGGCCGTCGACGACCACCCGGCCGATCGCCGCGGCCCGCCCGTCGGCGCCCGGCACCGTCGCGAACCACACCGACGGGCCGCCGGTCAGCACCGTCAGCACGTCCGCGGTGTCCTGCGGCGCGGCCGTCGTGTCCGCGCCGATCCGGTGGTACATCCCGAGCCACGCCGCGTCCGGCTCCCGGGTCAGGACGACCCGGGTGGGGGCACCCCCGGCCGAGCCGGCGAGAGTGTCCGCCTCCGTATCGGCGAGCGGTGCCAGCGCGGCGGTCCGGACCACGGTGTGCCGCTCGGCCGTCCAGCCTCGCTCCGCCAGGTGGGCCGCCAGCTCCTCCTCGGTGTCCGCCCGCCCGGTGGCGACCACGATCACCGGGGACAGCCCGCGCTCGCCGTACCACCGCTCGATCCGCTCCAGCGCCGCATCCAGCGCCATGCCGGGGTCCCCGAGGGGAAGTACGGAATTGGCCCGCCGGGTGAAGCCCCCGGAGGCCCGCAACGTCCAATCCCCGAGACGTTCCGTCTCAACAGCCGGCCAGCCGCGTGCGGCGACCTCCTGGAGCTCGCGGGCGTCGGCCGCGGGGCCTCTTCTGCGGGCCGGTTGTGCGGGGACGGTCCTGGCCGCGACCAGCGAGGACTCGTCGATCCGAACGATCTCGCCGCCCCGTCGTGTGATGCTCAGCACACCCGCGTTCCAGGATGTGAGAACGCCGACCGCGTCCGTGTATGCGGCCTCCCCGGGACCGCCCCCTGTCCGGCGTCGAACAGATACCCTTTTGCCCACGTCAGCAAGGGTGATCCGGACTTCCGCGCGACCGCCGGCCATGAATTCCATCGCTCTTCCCGCCCCTCTTGTTCGTCTCGTGCCCGGGAACGGAGATACTAGGTGGCGGGCATCGACGACGCCGCGCTCCCGCGCGCCCAGCGGCGGTACTGCCTATCGGACCGCCGGCCCTACTGAGGAGGAACGACAGCGTGACCTACGTCATCGCGCAGCCTTGTGTCGACGTCAAGGACAAGGCATGCATCGAGGAGTGCCCCGTCGACTGCATCTACGAGGGTTCCCGGTCCTTGTACATCCACCCGGACGAATGTGTCGACTGTGGTGCGTGTGAGCCGGTCTGCCCCGTTGAGGCGATCTTCTACGAGGACGACACTCCGGAAGAGTGGAAGGACTACTACAAGGCGAATGTGGAGTTCTTCGACGAGCTCGGTTCGCCCGGTGGTGCCAGCAAGCTCGGCCTGATCGAGCGGGATCACTCCTTCATCGCAGCGCTGCCGCCGCAGAACCAGTAGCACCCCGGAGGAGGGGAGGGAGCCCGCCCGCTCCCTCCCGCCCCCGTGGTCACCAGCGGTCGCACGGCGCCGCCCGGTCCCGTACGGCCTCGTTGCCGTACGGGGCCGAGGCATTTCCGCCGTCGGCCCCCGCGTCACCCGCCTGAGAAAGCGAGCACCGATAGTGGGCGCAGTTTCATCCCGTCTCCCCGTATTCCCCTGGGACCGGCTGGAGCCGTACAAGACCACCGCCGCCGCACACGCCGACGGCATCGTCGACCTCTCCGTCGGCACCCCGGTCGACCCCGTGCCCGCGGTGGTCCAGCAGGCGCTGTCCGACGCGGCGGACAGCCCCGGCTATCCGACGGTGTGGGGCACGGCCGCGCTGCGCGACGCGCTCACCGGATGGGTCGCCGACCGCCTGGGCGCCCCCGGCCTGGCGCACACCAACGTGCTGCCGGTCGTCGGCTCCAAGGAGCTGGTGGCCTGGCTGCCGACCCAGCTGGGCCTGGGGGCCGGCGACAAGGTGGCCTACCCGCGCCTGGCCTACCCCACCTACGAGGTCGGCGCCCGCCTGGCCGGCGCCGAACCGGTCGTCTACGACGACCCCACCGCGCTCGACCCGACCGGCCTGAAGCTGCTCTGGCTCAACTCGCCCTCCAACCCCACCGGCCGGGTCCTGACCGTCGACGAGCTGCGCCGCACCGTCGCCTGGGCCCGTGAACACGGTGTGCTCGTCTTCAGCGACGAGTGCTACCTCGAACTGGGCTGGGAGGCGGACCCGGTCTCCGTCCTGCACCCGGATGTCTGCGGCGGCTCCCTGGAGGGCATCGTCGCGGTCCACTCGCTCTCCAAGCGCTCCAACCTCGCCGGCTACCGCGCCGCCTTCCTGGCCGGCGACGCCGCGGTCCTGGGCGAGCTGCTGCTGGTCCGCAAGCACGGCGGCATGATGGTCGCGGCGCCCGTCCAGGCCGCCACCGTCGCCGCCCTCGGCGACACCGCCCACGTCGCCGAGCAGCGCGCCCGCTACGCCCGCCGCCGCGAGGTCCTGCGCACGGCCTTCGAAGCGGCCGGCTTCCGCATCGAGCACAGCGAGGCATCGCTCTACCTCTGGGCGACCCGCGACGAGCCCTGCTGGGACACCGTCGCCGCCCTCGCCGAGCGCGGCATCCTGGTCGCGCCCGGCGAGTTCTACGGCACCGCGGGCGAGCGGTTCGTCCGGATCGCCTTCACCGCCACCGACGAGCGCGTCGACGCCGCGGTGCGCCGCCTGGCGGGGTGAGTGCGGCCTGCGTGCGAACGCGCCGGGGCCCGGGGAGAAGATCTCCCCGGGCCCCGGCGCGTGTGCGAAAGGTCAGTGACCGACGACGACCGGCAGGCCGCCGAGCAGGCCGAGGGGGCCGTGGGCCTTGTGGGCCGGCGCCGCGGCGGACGTGCTCTTCTTGGCGGCCTCGGCTGCCGCACGCGTCGCCTTGACCGCGCCGTAGTGTGCGGCCGGGTCGAGCTCCTTGACGACCGGGCCGGTGGCCTTGACCACGGCCGGGGCCACGGTCACCGCGGCCTCCTTGCCCGCCGCGTTCAGCAGGCCGGCACCGGTCTTGGCGGTGTTGTCCAGGGTCTGACCGGCGCTCGCCGAGTCCAGGGTGCTCAGTCCGCCCAGGTCGGGTGCCTTGGGCGGGGTTGCGGCCTGGGCCGAGCCGGCCGCCGCCACCACGGGAGCGGCACCTGCGGCAACGATCAGGGCGGCTCGGGCGATCCGACGCGTAACGGGGTGGGACATGGTGCTCCTTTTACGGAGAGGGACTCGTACTTCTGACAGATGTGCCATGTCCGCCGGGCGGACGCAGTGACTACCGCTTCAGGTGCCCGAAGGTTGCGGTGAACTCAGGTAAAGAGTTGGCAATGTGTCACATAAACGACATCTGTCGAGCCGGGTGATGTGTGCGCCGCGTGGGGGTGTGCGGAAACGTCACGTCGCTTCCGGGGTGCGGAATTACCGGAAGGCGTCGGACGGTTCGGAGCAAGTCCCGGACGGTGAAAGGGAGTTGCCGCCCCATCCCCGTTCGGGGGGTCGGGCGGACTAGCGTGCGGTGACGAGGTGGACGTCCCCGGTTCCCGAGCCGGAGGCGGACGGCCTCTTCTGCCAGCCCTTCCCCGAATCGGCCGCCGACCACGTCCGCCCGGCGTAGGAGATCTGTTCGATACGCAACTCCGCGGAGTGCGCCATCGCCCAGGTCGCCAGCTCCCAGCCCCGCTGCGACCGGTCACCGACGGCGTCCGTCGCGCCGTGCCGCACCGGCACCGTCACACTGCGCCGGCCGCCGGCCGCCGCCCGCCCGCCGATCCCGTCCGCGGACGGCAGCACCTCGGGCCCGAACTCCCGCACCAGCTTCTCCCGCACCTGGGCGACACCGCCCGTCCGCCCGTCCACGGGGCGGCTCTGGCTGCACACCATCGCCGCGTGGTCACGGCCGGTCAGCGCCCCGGTCAGCCGCGCGGCATTCGCCTCGTGCTTCGCGTACGCCTGCGGATAGCCGCTGCGCTGCACCCTCTGCGCGGCGGCGGTCAGCGGCAGCCGGGAATAGCCGGGCACCTTCGCCAGATGGGTGTAGAACTCCCCGGCCGAATAGACCGGGTCCATGATCTGCCGCACGGTGCCCCAGTCCTGGGAGGGCCGCTGCTGGAAGAGGCCGACCGAATCGCGGTCGCCGAAGTCGATGTTGCGCAGCCCCGACTCCTGCATCGCCGTCGCCAGCGCGATCGTCACCGCCCGCTCCGGCAGCCCCCGCGAGGACGCCACTGCCGAGATCGTCGCGGCGTTGGCCGCCTGCTCGGGGATCAGCTCGTACGGCTCGGCGTCGCCCTCGGCCTGCACCAGGCAGTGCGGCGCACCGGGGCCGCCGGTGATGTACTGCACCACCAGATAGACGGCCAGCCCGATCAGCACGGCGACGGCCGCGGCGATGCGCCAGCGGCGCTTGCGGAAGGAGGGGGCTTTGGGCTGGGCGGACACGGGGCCACCGTACTGGAGTGCGGCCGATAGGGTCGGACCCATGGAGCGCCCCGCACACCACCCGGCCCTGGACCTCTCGCTCGACGCCGCAGCGCTCACCGCGCGGCTGGTCGACTTCCCGTCCGTGAGCGGCGACGAGAAGGACCTCGCCGACGCCGTCGAGCACGCCCTGCGCGCCCTGGAGCACCTGACCGTCGACCGGTACGGCAACAACGTCGTCGCCCGTACGAATCTGGGCCGCGCCGAGCGGGTGGTGCTCGCCGGACACCTCGACACCGTGCCGATCGCGGACAACGTCCCCTCCCGCCTGGACGAGGACGGCGTCCTGTGGGGCTGTGGCACCTGCGACATGAAGTCCGGGGTCGCCGTCCAGCTGCGGATGGCCGCCACCGTCCCCGCACCCAACCGTGACCTGACCTTCGTCTTCTACGACCAGGAGGAGGTCGCGGCGCACCTCAACGGCCTCGGCCATGTCGCCGACGCCCACCCCGACTGGCTCGCCGGCGACTTCGCCGTCCTCCTGGAGCCCTCCGACGGCCAGGTGGAGGGCGGCTGCCAGGGCACGCTGCGGGTCCTGCTGCGCACCACCGGGGAGCGGGCGCACTCCGCGCGCAGCTGGATGGGCGCCAACGCCGTCCACGCCGCCGCCCCGATCCTGGCGAAGCTCGCCGCGTACGAGCCGCGCCGCCCGGTGATCGACGGCCTCGAATACCGCGAGGGCCTCAACGCCGTCCGCGTCGAGGGCGGCGTCGCCAACAACGTCATCCCCGACTCCTGCACGGTCACCGTCAACTTCCGCTATGCGCCCGACCGCACCCCCGAGGAGGCGCTGGCCCACGTCCGGGAGGTCTTCGCGGACTGCCCGGTGGACGAGTTCGTCGTCGACGACCACTCCCCGGGCGCGCTGCCCGGCCTGTCCCACCCGGCGGCCAAGGCGTTCATGGAGGCCGTCGGCGGCAGCGCGATGCCCAAGTTCGGCTGGACCGACGTCTCCCGCTTCAGTGCGCTGGGCGTCCCGGCCGTCAACTACGGGCCCGGCTACTCCCTGCTGGCACACAAGAAGGACGAGCGGGTCGAGGTCGACCGGATCCTGCACTGCGAGGAGCGGCTGCGCTCCTGGCTGACGGCCTGACCGCCGGGCTCCGACCGCCCGCGGACGGCCCTCCGCCTGCACTTACCCGGCTATACCGGCCGAATTCCCTTCCGTGCCCGGTGCGTGGATCTACGCTGAAGCGGCAACGATCTGCCAGCGGAGGGAGCACGTCATGGCCAGTCCCGAGGGAGCACCGGTCCCCGAGGAGCAGCGGCTGGGTCCCGTCCTGCGCCGTCACGACCAGGTCCAGACCGGCACCACCGACCAGCGGCTGCTGGATTCCGAAGGCCCCTCCGAGTGGGTGCACACCGACCCCTGGCGCGTGATGCGCATCCAGTCGGAGTTCGTGGAGGGCTTCGGCGCGCTGGCCGAGCTGGGCCCGGCCGTCAGCGTCTTCGGCTCCGCCCGGACGCCGCAGGACTCGGCGGAGTACGACGCGGCGGTGCGCATCGGCGCGGCCCTGGTGAAGGCCGGGTTCGCGGTGATCACCGGCGGTGGGCCGGGTGCCATGGAGGCGGCCAACAAGGGAGCCAACGAGGCCGGCGGGGTCTCCGTGGGCCTGGGGATCGAGCTGCCCTTCGAGCAGGGCATGAACCCGTACGTGAACCTCGGCGTCGACTTCCGCTACTTCTTCGTGCGCAAGACGTGCTTCGTGAAGTATGCGCGCGGGTTCGTCGTCCTCCCCGGCGGTCTGGGCACCCTGGACGAGCTCTTCGAGGCGCTCACCCTCGTGCAGACCCGCAAGGTCACCCGCTTCCCCATCGTGCTGTTCGGCTCGGCGTACTGGAGCGGGTTGATCGACTGGCTGCGCGGCACCCTCATCGCCCAGGGCAAGGCGTCCGCGCACGACCTGGAGCTCTTCCACGTCAGTGACGACGTGGACGAGGCGATCGCCCTGGTGACCAAGGAGGTCGGGATCTAGGGTCTTTCGCTCGGGCCGGGCACCGCGAGCCCGGCCCGCCCCGGACGGACCCGGAGGCCCCGGTGCTCGGGCCCGTGGCCTCAGGCCAGCCCCCGGCGGGCCACCGCCGGTGGCCGGTGGCCCGCGATGGAGGCCACCATCTCCAGTACCTGCCGGGTCTCGGCGACCTCGTGGACCCGGTAGACCCGGGCGCCCAGCCAGGCGGAGACGGCGGTGGTCGCCAGGGTGCCCAGCAGCCGTCCCTTGACCGGCATGTCGAGCGTCTCGCCCACGAAGTCCTTGTTGGAGAGCGAGACCAGCACCGGCCATCCGGTCGCCGCCATCTCGTCCAACCGGCGGGTCGCCTCCAGGCTGTGGCGGGTGTTCTTCCCGAAGTCGTGCCCCGGGTCGATCAGGATCCCGTCGCGGGGTACGCCCAGCTCCACGGCCCGCTCGGCCAGACCGAGGGTCACCCGCAGGATGTCGGCCATCACGTCGTCGTACGTCACCCGATGCGGGCGGGTACGCGGTTCGGCGCCCCCCGCGTGGGTGCACACCAGGCCGGCGCCGTACCGCGCCGCGACCTCGGCGAGCGCCGGATCCACGCCGCCCCAGGCGTCGTTGAGCAGATCGGCGCCGGCCTCACAGACCGCCTCGGCGACCTCGTGCCGCCAGGTGTCGACACTGATCACCACCTCGGGGAAGCGCTTGCGCACCTCGGCCACGAAACCGACCGTGCGGCGGGCCTCCTCCTCGGCGCTCACCTCCTCGCCGGGGCCGGCCTTGACGCCGCCGATGTCGATGATCGCGGCGCCGTCCGCCACCGCCTGCTCGACGCGGGCCAGCGCGGGCTCGTCGCGGAAGGTGGCCCCCTGGTCGTAGAAGGAATCCGGGGTCCTGTTGACGATGGCCATGATCACCGGTTCATGGTCGCCGAACTCGCGATTTCCCAGCCGCAGCATTCCCGCACTCCCTCTCCGTGGTCCGGGAGCGACCCTAACCGTCGGACCCGCATGGCACGATCAGTGCAGACACATAGTCCGGGGAGTTGGTCGTGTTCTGGTTCTTGCTGATCGCGATGGTCGTGGTGGTGGCCGCGGTCACCCTCGTCGTCGTGGGCGGCGGCGACGGCGGCGAGGGCGGTGGGCTGCGGGACGCCGAGCCGGACCGGCTGCACGACCCGCTGCCCGGTGACCGGCCGCTGAGCCGCGCCGATGTGGAGGCCGTCCGCTTCCCGGTGGCCGTCCGCGGCTACCGCATGGACGACGTCGACGACACCCTGGACCGCCTCGGCGCCGAGCTCGCCGAGCGCGACGCCCGGATCGCCGAGCTGGAGGCGGCGCTGGCCGGGGCGCATGCCGCGGCACTGGGCGGGCCCGGGCCCGGACCGATACGGCACACCCAGGCCGCCCCCGCACCGGACGCACGTCCCGGCACCGGGGAGCGGACCGCCGCCGAGCACGACACCGAGGACGACACCGAGGACGACGGGGGACGGGCATGAGCGGCGTGGTGACGGCTCCGGACGGCGTTCCGCGCTGTCCGTGGGGGATGGAGTCGGAGCGGATGGCCGACTACCGCGAGTACCACGACACCGAGTGGGGCCTGCCGGTCCACGGCGACGATGCGCTCTTCGAACGGATGAGCCTGGAGGCGTTCCAGTCCGGGCTGTCCTGGATCACGATCCTGCGCCGCCGCCCCGGGTTCCGGGCCGCGTTCGCCGGTTTCCGGATCCCCGAGGTGGCGCGGTTCACCGACGCGGACGCCGAGCGGCTGCTCGCCGACGCCGGCATCATCCGCAACCGCCTCAAGATCGCCGCGACGATCAACAACGCCCAGGTGGCCGCCGAGCTGGCCCCCGGCGAACTCGACGCCCTGATCTGGTCCTTCGCCCCCGACCGGGCCGCCCGCCCGGTGCCGCACACCCTCGGTGATCTGCAGCCGGTGACCCCGGAGTCGACGGCGCTCGCCAAGGACCTCAAGAAGCGCGGCTTCCGCTTCGTCGGCCCCACGACCGCGTACGCCCTGATGCAGGCGTGCGGTCTGGTCAACGACCACCTGGCGGACTGTCACGTCCGGGGGGCGGTGGAGAAGGCGGCCGGCTGAGCCGGCGCGCCCGTCCGGTGCCGGGCGGCGCGCCACCGGTCAGCGGCCCAGGAAGACCGGCTTCTCCTTCTTCACGAACGCCTCGACCGCGATGCGGTGATCCTCCGAGGCCCCCGCCCGGACCTGGAGCTCGTCCTCCTTGCCGAGGGTCTCGGCGAGCGAGTGCCCGGCCCCGTAGGCCAGCGATTCCTTGAGTGCCGCGTACGCGGCGGTCGGACCCTGGGCGAGCCGACGGGCCACGGCCGCCGCCTGGTCGGCCAGCTCGGCCGCCGGGACGACCTTGTTGGCGATGCCGAGGGCGTACGCCTCCTGCGCGTCGATGCTGCGCGGGAAGAGCAGCAGATCGGCGGCCCGGCCGTGGCCGATCAGCCGGGGCAGCGTCCAGGACATCCCGGAGTCGGCGGTCAGCGCGACGCCCGCGAAGGAGGTGTTGAAGGAAGCGGAGTCGGCGACGACGCGGTAGTCCGCGGCCAGCGCGAAACCCGCGCCCGCGCCCGCCGCGACCCCGTTGACGCCCGCAACGACCGGCTTGGGCATCTCGGTGAGCGCCGTCACGATGGGGTTGTAGTGCTCGCGCACGGTGTTCATGGTGCTGCCCGAGCCCTTCGCCCGGTCCTCGGCGAGCAGCCCGATGTGTTCCTTGAGGTCCTGGCCGACGCAGAAGGCGCGCCCGGTGGCCGTCAGCAGTACGGCCCGCACGGCCCGGTCGGCGGCGGCCTCCAGGAGTGTGTCCCGCAGCAGGACCTTCGCCTCCGTGTTCATCGCGTTCATCGCGTCGGGGCGGTTGAGCGTGATCGTCGCGAGTCCGTCGGTCACGTCGTAGAGCACGGTGTCGGCCATAGTGGAGTCCCCTCCGTCGCGGCTCTCAACTGCCCGGTAATGGCAGTCAGCGCTCAGGATGCCGGAGATCATCGGCCGTCGGCATGTGACGTACGTCAAACAACTGGGGTGCGTCGGACGTCGGTAGGCGGCGCAGTATCGCAGCCACCTCCCCGAATTGGGTGGTTTTGGCCGAGCGCGTTGCACAAGGGATGCTCCCCGATGTTGGTCATCGGGTCGTTCGATGCGGGATAATGGCCTGGAAGCAATGTGTTCGATGCCGGTGACACGCGCCTATCAGGGCCGTCGGCTGAGATGAGCTGGTTTCAGGAAGGGGAACGAGCATGGCGGCCATGAAGCCGCGGACGGGCGACGGCCCGCTCGAGGTGACCAAGGAGGGGCGGGGCATCGTCATGCGCGTTCCGCTCGAAGGCGGCGGGCGGCTCGTCGTCGAGCTGACCCCGGACGAGGCCAAGGCGCTGGGTGAGGCTCTGGACAAGGTCACCGTCTGACGAGGGCGGAACAATCGCTGCGGTTCCCCGGGGGCTGACCCCGGTACCCCCAGCCGAGTACCCCGGCCCCGGCAGGCGGCGCGCAGATGTGGCGCGCCGCCTGCCGGGGCCGTTTCATCGCCGGGCTCGGGGTTGCGGGGGCAACGGGGACGGTGGGGCCACCGGGAGGCGGAGCCGCGGGAAGCGGCGGGGATGTGCCGGGCCGCGGAGCGGTCAGCCGCGCTTGACCGCGCAGAGCAGGCCGTCGCCCACCGGCAGCAGGGCCGGCACCAGCGTGGTGCTCTCCCGTACGGCGCGCAGGAGTTCGCGCAGCCGAAGTACTTCCGCGGGCTGCACCGAGGAGTCGACCGTGCGGCCCTCCGCAAAGGCGCCCGCGAAGCACACCAGGCCGCCGGGACGCAGCAGCCGCAACGATTCAGCGAGGTATTCCAGGCATTCCGTCAGGTCCCCGTCGCAGAAGACGAGGTCGTATCCGCCGTCCGCCAGCCGGGGCAGGACGTCCAGTGCGCGGCCGGGGATGAAGCGCGCACGGTTGCCGGCGAATCCCGCTTCGCGGAAGGCCTGCTTGGCGAAGGTCTGCCGCTCCGGTTCGAGATCGACGGTGGTGAGCACGCCGTCCGGCCGCATGCCGTGCAGGAGGTAGATGCCCGACACGCCCGTGCCGGTGCCGATCTCGGCGACCGCCTTGGCGTCCGCGGTGGCGGCGAGCATCCTCAGGGCCGCGCCGGTACCGGTCGTCACCGTACGGATCCCGGCTTCCCGTGCCCGCTCCCGGCACCAGACGAGGGCGGCCTCGGCACTGTCGTCGATGGTCCCGGCGCCGTACGCCTCGGCGAATGCCAAGTTCGTCTGCCGGTTGCCGGTAATGGCCTTCTCCTGTCCCCGTAGTTGACGCAACCGTGACTGTATCCGCTGCGCGCGGGAACCCGCAGATGGGACCGGGCGTTAACAAGGGCAGGGGGAAAGGCAGGGGGGATGCACCGGTGAAGACGGCACGAGACACGAATCAGGACCGGAGGCAGGGCCAAATGCAGGTCAAAACTGCTTATCCGGAGCTAACGGGCGAGGTGGATATGGTAGGGGCTCTACTGGACACCACCAGAGCCACCAGGGGAGGTGCGGCTGCGGCGGGTGACCGAAAAGTGCCGAGGCGCTTGAAATGGTCGTTCGCCGAGCCGAAATCCGTGACAAACACCGCTGACAGCTTCCGCACCGCCGATTCCGCAACCACCGCGACGTTCGCCGAGGACGCGGATCAGGCGTGGACTCCGCCCAGCTGGGAGGAGATCGTCAGCACCCACAGTGCACGGGTCTACCGCCTCGCCTACCGCCTCACCGGCAATCAGCACGACGCCGAGGACCTCACGCAGGAGGTGTTCGTCCGCGTCTTCCGCTCGCTGTCGACGTACACCCCCGGCACCTTCGAGGGCTGGCTGCACCGCATCACCACCAACCTCTTCCTGGACATGGTCCGGCGCCGCCAGCGCATCCGCTTCGACGCGCTCGGTGACGACGCCGCCGAGCGGCTGCCCAGCCGGGAGCCCTCGCCGCAGCAGCAGTTCAACGACACCCACTTCGACGCCGATGTGCAGCACGCGCTGGACACCCTGGCGCCGGAGTTCCGCGCCGCCGTCGTGCTGTGCGACATCGAGGGCCTCTCCTACGAGGAGATCGCGGCGACGCTCGGCGTCAAGCTCGGCACGGTCCGCAGCCGGATCCACCGCGGCCGCTCCCATCTGCGCAAGGCGCTCAAGCACCGCTCCCCGGCGGCGCGCGCCGAGGAGCGCGAGCAGCAGCGGTCGCTGGCCGTGGCCGCCACCGGGGAGGTCGGGATCGCGTGAGCCTCAGCGGCGGTCCGTCCCCCGCCGAGCATCACCTCGGCGACCGCCTCGCGGCCCTGGTCGACGGCGAATTGGGGCACGATGCGCGCGAGCGGGTGCTCGCGCATCTCGCGACGTGCGGAAAGTGCAAAGCAGAAGCCGACGCCCAGCGGCGGCTGAAGAGCGTGTTCGCGCAGGCGGCGCCCCCCGGCCCCTCCGAGGGCCTGCTGGCGCGCCTGCAAGGACTGCCCGGCGGCGATCCCGGCTCTCCCGTCGGCCGGCTCGGCGAGGGCGGCCTGGGGCGCGGAGACTTCGCCAGGGGCGGCGGCCCCTTCGGCTACGCCCCCGGCAGCGGCCACGGCAGCGGAAGCGGCCGGCGGGCCGATCGTGCGATGCCCGGCCTGGCCGCGCAGCCGCGGCAGCGCGGCTTCCGGGTCCACGAGGCCGAGCGGCCCGCCCCGCAGCGGCGCCGGTTCGCCTTCGCGGCGGCCGGTGCGGTCTCCCTCGCGGCCTTCGCGCTCGGCGGCGCCCTGCCGCTGGAGGCTGCGGTGGACACGCCCGGCGGCCGCACCGCCGACGCCGGCGGCACGGCCGTCACCCCGCTCAGCGCCACCCCCGCGGCGGGCAGCGATCCGCTGGCCCGTAGCGGCGAGGTGCTCGCGGCGGCGGAGCAGGCGCGCACCGGCACCGGCCGGCAGCGCGGCGTCCCCACCGTGGCCCCCGCCCCCAGTGCCATGAGCCTGTTCGCACCCGGTGCGGCGTTCTCGCATCGTGCGCCGGCCCCGCACGCGGCCGGGCGATTCGGGCTGTCACCCCTGATAGCCGGGACGGCTCCGGCCTCGCCGTACCACTTCCCCCCGGTGACCGCCGAGCCCGGCAAGGGGTCGGCCCGTGGGATTCCCCCGCTTCCGCCCCTGGAGCCCAAGCGCCCGCTGACCGCCTCCGCCGCCCCGGTGGGCCCCGCCGTGCCCGACACCGCTCCCGGTCGGCGCTGACCGCCCACTGCGCAGCGCCGCCGGGAACTGGTTGAATCCCTGTGGGCGGCGCACCCCGGAGTCCGGGGCGCGGGCCGCGAGGTGGCGGTGGCCCGCGCGTGGGCGCGGGCGAAAAATGGGGAGAGCATGGACGACGGGAAGGCCGCCGGGCCGAAGCTGAAGTGGTGGAGCCGCCCGGGACGCCCGGCGGCGCAGCCGTCCGCCGGGGCCGGACCGCAGATGCCGGCGCCTCCCGTCGGCCGCGCGGCCGAGCCGCCCGCCGCGGACTCGGGGGACGAGGACTGGACCGTCCGGCCACCGGCCGGCGCGAGCGGCGCAGCAGACGGGCCCACCGGCCCCTTGGCTACCCCGGATCCGGCCGGGACGGCCGAAGTGCCCACCGACATCGACGCATTCGCCATGGCCCCGGCGGCGGACGCGGGCGGGACACCGGGCACGGGCACGGGCACGGGCCGGGAGCGGCCCGAGCCCGCGACCGTGACGCTCGGCAAGCCGGCCCCGGCCGCACCCGAGGGAGCGGTGGCCGGCCCGGCCACCGCCGAGGCCGGCGCGGACGGCGTGCCTCAGCGCCGCCGGCCGCTGCACGCCGAGGACCCGTACGGCACCCCGCCCTACGGCGGCCCCGGGCCGTGGGCCCCCGCCCCGCCCGTACAGCGCCCGATGACGACTCCGGCGCAGGGCACCAGGATCCCGCCGTACGCGATGCCCGCGCAGGCCCCGGCGCCGGGCGCCGCCTACCCGGGCCCGCCCCCGCAGCCGCCCGCCACGGCCGGCGCCGGGCCGGCGGCGCCCGCCGCACCCGGCGCGCCCGCCCCGCATCCCGCCGTCGACGCGCCGGCCGTACCGCCGGCGCCCGCCCCCACCGGCGACGGCCGCCCCGCGCCGCACGAGCCCGCGGGCCCCCCGCCCGGTGGACCGCAGAGCGCGCCGCCACCCGCCCCGGAGCCGGCCCCCGCCGCCACCGCGGGTGCGGAGGCCCCCGAGACCACCGCTTTCGTGCCGCACCCCGGCGACGGCGGCCCCCGCGCCGCCGGCAGCCGGGCGGCCGGGCCGGGCGCCCCCGTCGCGTCCCCCGCCGCACCCCCCACCCTCGCCCCGGCCGGGGCCTGGCAGCAGTACGACCCATGGAGCGCCCCCCAGCACGGCGGGCCCGCCGCACCCCCGCCGCCCGCCGGCCGGCGCGGCCGGCGCGCGCCGCTGGTGGCCGGCGCGGTCGTGTTCGCGCTGCTCGCCGGCGGGGTGGGCGGCGTCATGGGCGCGTACATCGAGCGGTACGGCGGCATCAGCGACATCAAGCTCCCGCAGGCCGGGGGCGACAACGGGGCCCGCAACCCCGACAGCGTCGCCGGGATCGCGCAGCGGGCCCTGCCCGGGGTCGTCACCCTCCACGTACGGGGCAACGCCGAACAGGGCACCGGCACCGGCTTCGTCCTCGACCGCGAGGGACACATCCTCACCAACAACCACGTCGTCGAGCCGGCCGGCACCGGCGGCGAGATATCGGTGACGTTCAGCGGCGGCCAGACGGCCAAGGCCAGGGTCGTGGGGCAGGACGGTGGCTACGACCTCGCCGTCGTCCAGGTGGAGGGCGTCGCCGGACTGCGGCCGCTGACCCTCGGCAACTCCGACTCGGTACGGGTCGGCGACCCGGTCGTGGCCATCGGCGCCCCGTACGACCTCGCCAACACCGTCACCTCCGGCATCATCAGCGCCAAGCAGCGGCCGATCACCGCGGGCGGCCAGAAGGGCGACGGCAGCGATGTGTCCTATGTCGACGCCCTGCAGACGGACGCCCCGATCAACCCGGGCAACTCCGGCGGCCCCCTGGTGGACGCCGAGGCGCGGGTGATCGGCATCAACAGCGCCATCCGGGCGGCCGACAGCGGCAGCGGCCCGGAGGGCGGCGGCCAGGGCGGCAGCATCGGGCTGGGCTTCGCCATACCGATCAACCAGGCCCGGCGGGTGGCCGAGGAGCTGATCAACACCGGCCGGGCGACGCACCCGGTGATCGGCGTCACGCTGGAGATGGAGTACGGCGGGGACGGCGCGCGGGTCAGCGACCGGAGCAAGGACGGCAAGGCGGCGGTCACCGAGGGCGGCCCCGGCGCCAAGGCCGGCCTCAGGGCCGGCGATGTGATCACCCGGGTGGACGGCGCGACGGTGCACAGTGGCGAGGAGCTGATCGTGAAGATCCGCAGTCACCGGCCGGGCGACACGCTACGGCTGAACCTGCGACGGGGCGGAAAGGAACGGGCCGTCCGGCTGACACTCGGCTCAGCCTCCGGCGGCTGATCGTTTGCGCCGTGTTGGCCCGGGTGACTCCCGCCAGGCGCGGCGGGCCAGGTACCGTGATAGTCGGCCTGGCCCCTAGGCCATCGAAGGCCGCGGATAACCAAGGAGCTGCAAGGTGTTCTTCGACATAGGACCCCTCGAGCTGGTGGCGCTCGTGATCCTTGCGGTGCTCATCTTCGGGCCGGACAAGCTGCCCAAGGTCATCAACGACGTCATGGGCTTCATCCGTAAGGTGCGCGCGTTCTCCGACAGCGCCAAGGAGGACATCCGCAGCGAGCTGGGCCCGGAATTCAAGGACTTCGAGTTCGAGGACCTCAAGCCCAAGAACTTCGTCCGCAAGCACGTCCTGGAGAAGGACGAATACGGCCTCAAGGACCTCCAGGAGATCCGGAACGGCTTCGACTTCCGGTCGGAGATGGCCGATCTCGAGGACGTCGTGCACGGCCGCGACGACTCCTCCGACGCGTCCGCGGGACCCTCGAACGGCGCACGCCTCAACCTCTCCAAGGAATCCCCGGCCGGCGCCTCCGGTGGCCCGGACCTGGTCAAGCGCGGTGTCGAGGGGCAGCGGGCGGAGCGTCCGCCGTTCGACGCCGACGCCACCTAGTACTCCCGTATGCCCGGCTGTGTTGACCCCAATGACTATGCTCCCGGTGTCCGGGGTGAGGACGCCTGAGGGGGGCGGGCCGCCCATGACGCAGGGCAACAAGGAGGCGCCGCGCAGATGGAGACGACGAGTCCGACACCGACCCGTGGGGTGCCGGCCGACGCCGGCCGGAAGGTCGACGGCTATCTGCTGGCCGCGTTCCCGTGGTACGGCCTCGACGAGGCGTTCACCGGACCGCGCTGGCTGATGCAGGTCGGCGCGGCCGCGGACGGCACCGTCGAGCACGGTGCCACCGGCCACGGCCAGGAGCCGACCATAAGGGTGGAGACGGGCCAGGACGAGGACCGTTTCGCGGTCGTGGTCACCGTCGCCAGCCGCCCCGTGCGGCGCAGCGCCGACGGCACCGGTGTCCTGGAGGCCACGTCGGTCTCGACGGCCGCCTGGCTCGCCGGGTCCGGGCTGCTCGCGCAGACCTGGCCGTCCCACATGGACCGCACGCTGCGCCAGGACTGGCTGGACCAGCAGACGACGATTGCCTGGGAGCTGGCCGACGACCTCGCCGGCGAGAGCTGGAACGAGCTGACGCTGCCGGTGGACGGCGTGCCGATGCCGTTCCGCTACCGCGAGTCCGAGTACGGCTGGGTGCTGGCCGGCTCGTCGAGCGACGGCCCCGAAGGCGTGCACATCGGCGCGTACGGCCGCGGGATGAGCGCGTACGGCCTGGGCTTCTCGGTCGTCAAGGACCTGGCGGCGTACGAGGGCTGAGCGCCCACGGCAGAAGGGGCGGACCCGAGCGGGCCCGCCCCTGCGGCGTAGGGGAGTCGCCTCCCGGCGCCGTCAGAACTTGTTGCGCGGCGTGATGCCGAGCGACATCCCCGACAGGCCCCGCTGACGGCCGCCCAGCTTGCCCGCGATGGTGCGGATCGCCGAACCGGCGGGGGAGTCCGGGTCGGTCAGCACGACCGGCTTGCCCTCGTCGCCGCCCTCGCGCAGCCGGACGTCGATCGGGATGGAGCCCAGCACCGGAACCTGCGTGCCGGTGGTCTTCGTCAGGCCCTCGGCGACCCGCTCGCCGCCGCCGGTGCCGAACACGTCGACCATCTCGTCGCAGTGCGGGCAGGGCAGCCCGGACATGTTCTCGACCACGCCGACGATCTTCTGGTGGGTCTGCACGGCGATCGAACCGGCCCGCTCGGCGACCTCGGCGGCGGCCTGCTGCGGGGTGGTGACCACCAGGATCTCGGCGTTCGGCACGAGCTGCGCCACCGAGATGGCGATGTCGCCGGTGCCCGGGGGCAGGTCAAGCAGCAGGACGTCCAGGTCGCCCCAGTAGACGTCGGCGAGGAACTGCTGGAGGGCGCGGTGCAGCATCGGGCCGCGCCAGACCACCGGGGCGTTGCCCGGCGTGAACATGCCGATCGAGATGACCTTCACGCCGTTCGCCGACGGCGGCATGATCATGTTCTCGACCTGGGTGGGCTTGCCGTAGGCGCCCAGCATGCGCGGCACCGAATGGCCGTAGATGTCGGCGTCCACGACACCGACCTTCAGGCCGTCGGCGGCCATCGAGGCGGCGAGGTTGACCGTCACGGACGACTTGCCGACGCCGCCCTTGCCGGAGGCCACGGCGTACACCCGGGTCAGCGAACCGGGCTGGGCGAACGGCACCTCGCGCTCGGCGGTGCCGCCGCGCAGCGACGAGGCGAGCTCCTTGCGCTGCTCGTCGCTCATCACGTCCAGCTCGACGGCGACGGAGGTGACGCCCTCGACCCGCTCGACGGCCTCACGCACATTGCTGGTGATCGTCTCGCGCATCGGGCAGCCGGAGACGGTGAGGTAGACCACGACCGCCACCGCGCCGTCCGCCGCGATGTCCACCGATTTGACCATCCCCAGTTCGGTGATGGGGCGGTGGATCTCGGGGTCGTTCACCGTCGCGAGCGCGTCGCGGATCGCGTCCTCGCTCGGCGCGCCGGCGGCGGGGGGAGTGTCGGTAGCCATGTCCCGATGGTACGGCGCTGGAGCGGGCCTCCGGTAAGGCCGTCAGCGGTCGCGTTCGTCACTCTCCGCCCCGGCCCCCCGGCGCAGTTCCAGCTCCCGCATCCGGTCCTCCAGCTCCGAGCGGATCCAGTCGCGGGTGGCGACCTCACCGAGGCCGAGCCGCAGCGCCGCGATCTCCCTGGTGAGGTACTCGGTGTCGGCGATGGAGCGCTCGTTCTGCGCCCGGTCCTGCTCGTGGGTGACCCGGTCGCGGTCGTCCTGCCGGTTCTGCGCCAGCAGGATCAGCGGCGCCGCGTACGAGGCCTGCAGCGACAGCGCCAGCGTCAGGAAGATGAACGGGTACTCGTCGAATCTCAGATGGCCGGGCGCGACGACGTTCCAGCCGATCCAGACGATGACGATGACCGTCATCCAGACGATGAACCGGCCGGTCCCCAGGAACCGCGCGATCTTCTCCGACAGCCGGCCGAACGCCTCCGGGTCGTACTCCGGCCAGAACGTCCGGCGCGGCGCGCGCGGCTGGTCCAGGCGCACACGTGGCCGGTCGGGCGTGCTGCCGCGCCGCACCGCGGAGGCGCCGTGCGCCCGCGCCCGGTCCCTGGCGCCGTCCCGTTCCTCAGCCCCCATCCACGGCCCCCCGCAGCGCGTCCGCGTCGGCCGCGGGCGTGCCGTGCATCTCGGCCTCCCGCCAGTCGTCCGGCAGCAGATGGTCCAGCACGTCGTCGACGGTGACCGCACCCAGCAGGGAGCCGCTCTCGTCCACGACCGGCGCGGAGACCATGTTGTACGTCGCCAGATAGCTGGTCAGCTCGGGCAGCGGGGTGTCGGGCGTCAGGGCCGGCAGATCGGTGTCGGCGATGGAGCTGACGAGGGTGAACGGCGGGTCGCGCAGCAGCCGCTGGAAGTGGACCAGGCCCAGGTACTTGCCGGTGGGCGTCTCGTCGGGCGGCCGGCAGACGTACACCTGGGCGGCGAGCGCGGGGGAGAGGTCGGGGTCGCGGACCCGGGCCAGCGCGTCCGCGACGGTCGCGTCCGGGCGCAGCACGATCGGCTCGGTGGTCATCAGACCGCCCGCGGTGCGCTCCTCGTACGACATCAGCCGCCGCACGTCCGCGGCCTCCTCGGGCCGCATCAGGGTCAGCAGCCGCTCCTTCTCGTCCTCCGGGAGCTCCGAGAGCAGATCGGCGGCGTCGTCCGGGTCCATCGCCTCCAGGACGTCGGCGGCCCGCTCGTCCTTCAGCTTGCCGATGATCTCGACCTGGTCGTCCTCCGGCAGCTCCTCCAGCACGTCCGCCAGCCGGTCGTCGGCGAGCGCCGCGGCGACCTCGACGCGCCGCTTGGAGGAGAGGTGGTGCAGGACGCCCGCGAGGTCGGCCGGCCGCAGCTGCTCGAAGGTGGCCAGCAGGTTCTCCGCGCCCTGGCCGTGCTCCTCCAGCGAGAAGCCGGTCACCGCCGACCACTCCACGGTCAGCGCCTCTCCCTTGCGACGCAGCGCACCGCCCTTCCCGCGCCGTACGAAGACCTTGTCGATCTCCCAGTCGCGGCGGGCCGGGAGCTGGATGATGCCGATGTCGAGGACGGTGACCTCGTCGCCGGTCTCCACCAGGCGGACCCGGCGGTCCAGGAGTTCGCCGAGCACCAGCGTCTCGGAGGCGCGCTGTTCGAAGCGCCGCATGTTGACCACGCCGGTGGTGATGACCTGGCCGGACTCCACGCCGGTGACCCGGGTCATGGGCAGGAAGATCCGCCGCCGCCCGGCCACCTCGACGACCAGGCCGAGCAGCCGCGGCGGCCGGGCGCCGACGCGCAGCATCGCCACCAGGTCACGGACCCGGCCCACCGGGTCGCCGTTGGGATCGAAGACGGCGATACCGGAAAGATGGGAGACGAAGACCCGGGGAGTGACCACCGCCATGAGCAGCGCCTCCCTTTCTCCCGTGGTGCCCGGAATGAGTCCTCAAGTCGGGTTCAGGCTAACGCGCCCGGACCGGCGGCGTCCCGGGGAGGGAGGCCGTACGGTGGCCGTTCGCCGGGCCCGGCGGCCCGCCCGTCCGGCCGTATGGGTGTGCTGCCACCGCCCGGCCGAAAACCGCGCACGGCCCGGGTACGCTGCCGTACTGCTGTCGAGGTCACCCGCATCAGGAGGCAGAGCCGACGTGACTGCTACCCCCTTGGGGACGCGCCCCCGATCCCGGACCGGCCGCCGTCGCGCAGGACGGGCGGCGCTCGCCGGTGCGCTGTGCGCGGGACTGGCCGTGGCGCTCGCGGGCTGCGGTGCCGAGGACCCGGACGCCGGCACCAACGGCGTCGGCAAGCTGCCCGCCGCCAAGATCGAGTCCAAGGCGCAGGCGGCCGCCAGGCAGGCCGACACGGTCCGGCTCTCCGGCAAGGTCGTCAGCCAGGGCAGCACCTACGCACTCGACATGCGGCTCGCGAAGAACGGCGCCCGGGGCGAGCTGAGCACCAAGGCGGCGTCCTTCTCGCTGCTGCGAGTCGGTGACGCGCTCTATCTGAAGGCGGACGCCGCCTTCTGGGCCGGCGAGAAGAACAGCAGGTCCGGTGCGCCCGACGAGTCCGCCGCGGCCAAGCTCGGCGGGAAGTACGTCAAGGTGCCCGCCGCCGACCCGGTGTACCGGCGCTTCAGCGGCTTCACGGACAAGGACACGCTGTTGGGCAGCCTGCTCGGACTGCACGGCAAGCTCGCCACCGGGGACCGCAGCGACATCGGCGGGGTCCGCGCCGTCCGTGTCACCGCGGCCGCGGGCTCCGGCGGCACCCTGGACGTCTCCCTGGAGGGCACGCCCTACCCGCTGCGGATGGAGCGTGCGGGCGGCGCGGGCGTGGTCCGGCTCGCCGACTGGGGCAAGGGCGTGGATCTCCGGGCCCCGGCCAAGGACCAGGTCGTCGACTACGGCTCCCGCGTCTCGGGGAAGGGCTGAGGCCCCGCCCCGCAGGTGTCCGCCAGGGCCTGTCACGGGCCCTGGCACGGCCCTGGGAGGTGTCCGCACAGTCCCGCCCGGTCCGCGACGCCTGGCACGGCGCCTCGCCGCGCTGTCGGGATCGCCCACGTGGACCCGCTACGAGGACGACTCTCCGCCTAGCCCTTGCGCCCGCGCCGCAGCAGCTTCGGCAGCGCGGCGGGAACCGGCCGGCGGGTGATGGCGGGCGTCGCGGGCGGCGGCGCGGCGTGCGAGTCCGCCGGCATCCGGCCGGGCCGCTGGGTGGCCTCCGCGTCGGTCGGCTCCAGCCGCAGCACCCGGCACTCGCGCGCCCAGCGCTCCGTGATGGTTTCCGCGTCCGGGGCGTTCAGCCGCTTGCCCTTGAGATCCTCGACCGCGCTCCGCCACGCCTCGCTCGTCGGCGCGGGCTCGCTGACCCTGGCCTGCCAGGTGACCAGCCGGCCGCCCTTGTCCTTGCTGCGCACGGTGACGGTGGCGGTGGCGCCGTCGGTCAGCCCGAGGTCGGCCAGCGGCTGTTCGCCCGGGCCGTCGCCGATGAGGCAGGCCGCGCCGTCGTGCCACAGGTGCCACAGCGCACGTGCCGGGCCCGTCGTGCCCCGCACCCAGATCAGGCCGGACTTCTTCGTGGCCTCTTCGATGAGCGCCCGATCCTGCAGGGCCTGCGACACGGTCTCCGTCATGCGGATCAGCCTAATGGGCGCGCACGTCGCCGCCGGGGGCCGCCCGGTACGGGGGCGGGACCTCAGGCGAGGAACGCGCGGGCGAATCCGGCCAGATTTCGCGGGCAGGCCCATATCTCCCGGGTGAGCCGGCCCTCGTACCAGGACATGCGCCACTCGTCGGGCTCGTCCTCCCGGTCCGCCGGGTCCCCTCCGTGGCCCTCCGCACGCTCGGGGTGGGCCAGCAGTTCCAGGACGGCGGGGAAGTTCTCCAGCTCGCTGTCCTCGGGGACGTCGTCGCAGGGGTGCGCGGGATGGCCGCAGGCGGTGTCGCCCAGGGCGGCGGCGACCTGCTCCATCACCTCTCGGACCCGGCGCTCGGACGGAGCGTGCGGCCGGGCGTAGCTGACATAGCCGCCGATGTAATAGAGGCCGAGCGTCCACAGGGCCCGTGCGTCCCCACCGGCCGCCAGGCTCGCCTCCAGGTGGCGCGCGCACTCCAGCACGGAGTGCCGGGCCGCGCCGAGGAAGGAGTAGCCCTGATGGATCTCCTCCCACCCGCCGAGCAGGCCGTCCCACTCCTCGGGCGTGGCCGGCGCCTCGACGGGCACCGTCCGCTCCTCGTCGTAGCACTGCTCCTCAAGGGCCTGTGAACTTTCCTCGCTGCTCATACCCCGAGGATCGCACGGGGGTACGACAACGCCGCCACGGCAGCCGGACTCTGACGGTGTGCCAGGGGGCGCCGGGAGGTGGCTCAGAGCCACCCGTTCCGCTTGAACCCCCGGTGGATGCCGAAGCAGATCGCCACCGTCGCGACGAGCACCGCCGGGTAGCCGAACTTCCAGTGCAGCTCGGGCATGTAGTCGAAGTTCATGCCGTAGATCCCGGCGATCATCGTCGGCACGGCGAAGATCGCCGCCCATGCCGTGATCTTGCGCATGTCCTCGTTCTGCGCGACGGCGGCCTGGGCGAGGTTGGCCTGCAGGATGGAATTGAGCAGGTCGTCGAAGGAGAGCACCTGCTCGTTGACCCGTGCCAGGTGGTCGGCGACGTCCCGGAAGTACTTCTGGATGTCGGCGTCGACCAGCCGCATCGGGCGCTCGCTCAGCAGCTGCATGGGCCGCAGCAGCGGCGACACCGCACGCTTGAACTCCAGTACCTCGCGCTTGAGCTGGTAGATCCGCCCGGCGTCGCCGCCCTTGGAGGAGCCCTTGGCGGCGCCCTTGCCGTTGGTGCCCGAGCTGAAGACGTCGATCTCCACCTCGTCGATGTCGTCCTGGACCGCGCCCGCCACCGCCATGTAGCCGTCGACGACCTGGTCGGCGATGGCGTGCAGCACGGCCGAGGGGCCCTTGGCCAGCAGGTCCGGGTCGTCCTGGAGCCGGTGGCGCAGGGCGCGCAGCGAGCCCTGGCCGCCGTGCCGCACGGTCACGATGAAGTCCCGTCCGGTGAAGCACATCACCTCGCCGGTCTCCACGACCTCGCTGGTCGCGGTCAGTTCGGCGTGCTCGACGTAGTGGACCGTCTTGAAGACGGTGAACAGGGTGTCGTCGTAGCGCTCCAGCTTGGGCCGCTGGTGGGCGTGGACGGCGTCCTCGACGGCGAGCGGGTGCAGCCCGAACTCCTGGGCGATACCGGCGAATTCGGCCTCGGTGGGCTCGTGCAGCCCGATCCAGGCGAAGCCGCCCTCGGAGCGGACCCCGGCCATCGCCTCGGCCGGGGTGACGTGCTCGCTCACCCGGCGGCCCTCGCGGTAGACCCCGCAGTCGACGATGGCGCTGTTGGCGCAGGTCGGGACGGCGGACGAGTAGGGGTAGGGCGTGTCGTCGCGGCGCCGGGACGGGCGGACGGCGGCGCGCAGGTCACGGATCATCGACATGGCAGGCTCCTTCACGGGCCGGCCGTCAGCTCGGAGCGCGGGGCGCAGCGCTGCCCGGAACGTGGACGTACGAGGCATCTTTGGCTGTACGTCCGCAAAGCGGGCGGCGCTCCGTGCGGTAACACTGACGGCAGTTCGCAGAAAACACGGAATTGAGAGTCGAAGGCGCTCTTCCGTCATCTACATCCGGCGCAAAGGCACTTCACGGGTTTCGCCGCTGGGCGGCGGGGTACGGAAGCTCTCGGATCAGGAGATTCGCTGCGCGAGCGGGATGACAGGAGAACTATCGGTACTGCACGGTCGACTCGGATCCACCGCAGCCCCACCTCCTCCGGCCGGTCCCCGTTGGGGGACGACGTCATTCCCTGAGCAGACGGCAAGGCTATCAGTCGTCTGAAGCGTTACGGTGCCGCTTTGCCCGTTCGATACGAACGGCGGGGCGCCGCGCCGAGATCCCTCTGGACGCGGTCCGGGGCAGGCCCGTCGACGGGCGGCGGCCGGGCCGCAGGCCGGCCGTATGCTCGCGGCATGTCTGACGTTCTTGAGCTGGTCGAAGCCCGGTTGCGCACAGCCCTGGGCGAGCCGGACGCGCGCGGCGCCGTCACCTTCCTCGGTACCGACCGCATCGAGGTACTCCGCTTCGTCGACGACGAGGTGGTGCGCTATGCCACTTTGGGGATGTCCGCCCAGCCCATGGCCGACCCCACGGCGGTCGTCGCCGATCCCCTGCGGGGCCCCCGCGCGGAGCTCGTCCTGACCGTGCGGGGCGGGCGCGCCGACACCGGCAAGGTGCTCCGTCCGCTTGCCGCGCTTGCCGCGTCCCCGCAGGTCGAGGGGGTGATCGTGGCTCCGGGTGCCTCGCTGGACGTCGGGGAGCCGCTGTGGCCCGGCGCGCCCTTCAGCTCGGTCCTGGTCGCCGAGCCCGGGGGACTGGTCGAGGACCTGGAGCTGGACGAGCCGCTCGACCCGGTCCGCTTCCTGCCGCTGCTGCCGATGACGCCCAACGAGGCCGCCTGGAAGCGCGTGCACGGCGCGGAGGCCCTCCAGGCGCGCTGGCTCGGGCGCGGCACCGACCTGCGCGACCCGCTGCGCCACGGCGTACCGCTCGAGGACTGAGCGGACCGAGCGGGGCGAGCGGGGCGAGGGCCGCGGTGCTCAGTCGGCGAAGACCGTGACGCCGTCCTCCGTGGCGTGCCGTGGCTCCAGTTCCTCGGCCCGCAGGGTCAGTGCCCGGCGGCGGACGGCGACGATGCCCGCGCCGATCACCGCCGCGAGGGCCGCGACCACGAACGGGACATGGATGTCGGTCCACTCCTCGATCTTGGGCGCGAGGAACGGTGCGGCCGCCGCCGCGAACCAGCGCACGAAGTTGTAGCCCGCGCTCGCCACCGGACGGGGCGCGTCGGAGACGCCCAGGGCCAGTTCCGTGAAGACGGTGTTGTTCAGGCCGATGAAGGCGCCGGAGAGCACCGTGCAGACGACGGCGGTGGCGTGGTCGCCGTAGCCCAGGACGAGCAGGTCGACGGCGAGCAGGAGCAGGGAGCCGCCCAGCACCTTCAGGGAGCCGAAGCGGCGCTGCAGGCGGGGCGCGACGATCACCGAGAAGACCGCGAGCAGCACGCCCCAGGCGAAGAAGACGCCGCCCGACTTGTACGGGGACATGTTCAGGACGAACGGCGTGAAGGCCAGCACGGTGAAGAACGCGTAGTTGTAGAAGAAGGCCGATACGGCGGCGGAGGCGAGGCCGCCGTGGCCGAGGGCCCGGACCGGGTCGAGGAGCGAGGTCCTGCGGGCGGGCCGGGGCTGTTCCTCGAGGAGGGCCGTGATGGCGACGAAGCCGATGGCCATCAGGACGGCGGTGCCGAAGAACGGGTAGCGCCACTTCAGGTCGCCGAGGATCGCGCCCAGGAGCGGGCCGCAGGCCATGCCGAGTCCGAGGGCGGACTCGTAGAGCAGGATCGCCGCCGCGCTGCCTCCGGCCGCGGCGCCGACGATGACGGCCAGCGACGTCGAGACGAAGAGCGCGTTGCCCAGGCCCCAGCCGGCCCGGAAGCCGACGAGCTCGCCGACCGACCCGGACATGCCGGAGAGCGCGGCGAAGACCACGACCAGGGCGAGGCCGGCGAGCAGTGTCCTGCGGCCGCCGATGCGGCTGGAGACGAAGCCGGTGACCAGCATGGCGACGGCGGTGATCAGGAAGTACGAGGTGAACAGGAGGGAGACCTGGCTGTTGGAGGCGTGCAGGCCCTTGGCGATGGAGGGGAGGATCGGGTCCACCAGGCCGATGCCCATGAACGCCACGACCGAGGCGCCGGCGGTGGCCCAGACCGCCATCGGCTGGCGCAGGATCGAGGCGCCCCCTTGGTCGAACGCGTCACCGTCGCCGTCGCTGGGGTCGGCGCTGTTCGTGCTGCTCGTCATGGTGCGATTCCCCTTCCCGTGACCGGTTGCGGCCGCCGTACTTCCCGAGATGGTTGGTGTATGCACACAATAAGTTAGATGGGCTAATGAATGCAAGCTGCAACTAGTTTCCCGTGGGGAGGCTCGGCGCGTCCGGGTCGTCAATTGGGCGCCCTGGTACGTGTTTCCGGGCACACCGGTCGGGTGATCGTCCTTGACGCGGCGGCGGGCCTGGAGGACCGTTGGTCCCTATGAGGGGCGAACCCAGTTGCCCGAAGTGCGGTGGCCGGGTGCGGGCGCCCGGTCTCTTCTCCGACTCCTGGCAGTGCGCCGTGCACGGCATCGTGCACCCACTCCAGCCGGTCGTCCCGCCGAGCGTCGAGGCGCTCGGCGTCGTCGTGCACCGCGCGCAGGTGCCCGTATGGATGCCCTGGCCGCTCCCCGTCGGCTGGCTCTTCACCGGCGTCGCCTGCGCCGGCGACGACCGCAGTGGCGGCCGCGCGACGGCGGTGGCCTGCTCGGGGCCCGGACCCCTGGGCGGCCCCGGCGAACTGCTGCTGATCGCCGAGGAGCTGGGCGTCGGCCTGGGCGCACGCTACGCCGGGACGGACGGCCCGGACCCCGGCCCCGACCTGTGCATGGACAAGCCCCCGCACGCCAAGGTGCTGGCCGCCGGGCGCCTGACCCCGATGTGGCACGTCAACGGCTCGCCCGAGGACCGCGCGGTCTTCGCGGGCGAGGCGCGCGGGCTGTGGCTGTGGGCCATCGCCTGGCCCGAGAGCTCCGGCCTGCTGATGTACGACGAGCTGGTGCTGACGGATCTGCGGGAGGCGGGTGCGGAGGTGGACCTGCTGCCCTGCGGGGCGCTGTCACCGCGGATCCTGGGCTGAGCGCGGGCCGCGCGCCGGCCGGGCACCGCTCCCCGCGCCGTTCGAAGGGGCACCTCCGGACGGCCGGTATCCTTCCCCGGGGCGCCGTTCCGCGCGCCGCCCCGGCATCCCCGTCCGTCCCGCAGCCATTGGAGTACGCGTCGTGCGCATCGATCTGCACACCCACTCCACGGCCTCCGACGGCACCGACACCCCCGCCGAGCTGGTGCGCAACGCCGCCGCAGGCGGTCTGGACGTCGTCGCGCTGACCGACCACGACACCGTCGCCGGACACGCCGCGGCGCGGGCCGCGCTGCCCGAGGGCCTGACTCTCGTCACCGGCGCCGAGCTCTCGTGCCGGATCGACGGGATCAGCCTGCACATGCTGGCCTACCTCTTCGACCCCGAGGAGCCCGAGCTCGCCCGCGAGCGGGAGCTCGTACGGGACGACCGGGTGCCGCGGGCCCGAGGCATGGTCGCCAAGCTGCGTGCGCTCGGGGTGCCGGTCACCTGGGAGCGGGTGGCGGCGATCGCCGGGGACGGCGCAGTCGGCCGTCCGCACATCGCGACCGCCCTCGTCGAGCTGGGGCTCGTCCCCTCCGTCTCCGACGCCTTCACCCCGCAGTGGCTCGGCCACGACGGCCGGGCGTACGTCGAGAAGCACGAGCTGGACCCCTTCGACGCCGTCCGGCTGGTCAAGGCCGCGGGCGGGGTCACCGTCTTCGCGCACCCGATGGCCGTCAAGCGCGGCAGCTGCGTGCCGGAGAGCGTGATCGGCGAGCTCGCCGCGGCCGGTCTCGACGGCATCGAGGTCGACCACATGGACCACGACGCACCGACCCGCGCCCGGCTGCGCGGCCTGGCCGCCGACCTGGGCCTGCTGACCACCGGCTCCAGCGACTACCACGGCAGCCGCAAGACCTGCCGCCTCGGTGAACACACCACCGACCCCGAGATCTACGGCGAGATCGTGCGCCGTGCCACCGGCGCCTTCCCCGTGCCCGGCGCGGGCGGCTGAGCCCACTCCGGCGGGCCGTCACCGCCGACGCCGCGTGCTGCCGCATCCCGGCAGGCGCTTCCTCCCCCCACGGGCCCTGAGCCGTCCGTACCACCTCCCCCTCCCGCAAGGCCATCACCGTGTTCGACGTCGCTGTCTTCAGTACGCTCTTTGTCACCCTTTTCGTCATCATGGATCCCCCCGGGATCACCCCGATCTTCCTCGCACTGACCTCGGGGCGCCCGGCCAAGGTGCAGCGCCGGATGGCCTGGCAGGCCGCCACTGTCGCCTTCTGCGTCATCGCCGTCTTCGGCGTCTTCGGCCGGCAGATCCTGGGGCGGCTGCACATCTCCACCCCCGCACTGATGATCGCGGGCGGCCTGCTGCTCCTGCTGGTCGCGCTCGACCTGCTGACCGGCAAGTCGGAGGAGCCGACCCAGACCAAGGACGTCAACGTGGCGCTGGTGCCGCTGGGCATGCCGCTGCTGGCCGGGCCGGGCGCGATCGTGTCGGTGATCCTCGCCGTCCAGCACGCCCACGGCGTCACGGCGCAGATCTCGGTCTGGACGGCGATCCTCGCGATCCATGTGGTGCTCTACCTGGTGATGCGGTTCTCGCTGGTGATCATCCGTGTGATCAAGGACGGCGGGGTGGTCCTGGTCACGAGGCTCGCGGGCATGATGCTCTCCGCGCTGGCGGTGCAGCAGATCATCAACGGCGTGACCCAGGTGATCCAGGGCTCCTGAGGCTCCTGGCCCCTACGCGAAGCGCCCCCTACGGCAGGTCCGTACGGGGGCGCTTCGTCTGTCGTCTGTCGTGCGTCGGCGGTGGTGGTGTCAGCGGGCGGCGGTGGCGCCGGCCGGGCGGATGTAGATGCGCTGGCCTATGGCTGCGGCCTGCTGCACGATCCGGTTGACGGAGGCGGCGTCCACGACGGTGCTGTCCACGGCGGCGCCGTCGGCATCGTCCAGGCGCATGATCTCGAAGCGCATATGGCTTCTCCCTTCGTCTGATCCTCCTGCGGAGAACTGAGTGGTGTGGGCTGCGCGGCTTCGTTGCCAAGCTTTCCGTACGGGTACAACGACCCGCACCCTGCAATCATTCCCTACGCTAAAGAAAATTTTCGAAGAACTAAGTACTTGCTGGTAGAGCAGTTGTCTCACAGAGTGACCGGCCGGAGAATGGGTCCCGTTATGGACGACGTCCGCCCTCCGGGCCCCATCGACCTCACTGCGCTCGCCGCCGGCATAGAGCGCACCAACGACCTGCTCGCCCGCGTGCTCGCCGAGGTCGCCACCACTCCGTCCACCCATGCGGCTTTCGTGGACGCGGGCTATGTCTACGCCGCGGCGGGGCGCCTGGTCACCGGAACGGAGGATCGCAGGACGTTCGAACTGGACGCCGAGGGGCTCATCGAGGCCTTCATCGACAAGGCCCGGACGATCTTTGCGGACAGCCGGCTGCTGCGCGTCTACTGGTACGACGGCGCGCGCCGCCGGATCCACACCCAGGAGCAGCAGCGAATAGCCGAGCTGCCGGACGTCAAGGTCCGGCTGGGCAATCTCAACGCCAACAACCAGCAGAAGGGTGTCGACTCCCTCATCCGCACGGACCTGGAGTCGCTGGCGCGGCACCGCGCGATCAGCGACGCGGTGCTGATAGGCGGCGACGAGGACCTCGTCTCGGCGGTGGAGGCGGCCCAGGGGTACGGCGCGCGGGTGCACCTGTGGGGAATAGAGGCGGAGGACGGACGCAACCAGGCCGAGCCGCTGCTGTGGGAGGTCGACAGCCAGCGCACCTTCGACCTGGACTTCTGCAAGCCGTACGTGACGCGCCGGGCCGGTGCGGAGTGCGACGGGCAGGCGTCCGGCGAGGGCCCGGTGCCCGGCCGGGAGGAGGTCCGCTTCGTGGGGGCGCGGGTCGCGGCCCAGTGGCTGGCGGAGCGCGGCCGCGAGTGGATGGAGACGCTGCTGCCCGGCCACCCGTATCTGCCCGGCGCCGTCGACCAGGAGCTGCTGACCGCCGCCGAGGCGCTGCTGCGGCACTCGCTGCGCGGCCACGCCGACCTGCGGCGGGTGCTGCGCGACGGCTTCTGGGACCACGTACGGAGCCAGTTCTAGGGGGTGTCCTGGCGCCCGTGCCGGCTCACGCCCGCGGCATCAGGCCCGCGCCAGCAGCTCCCCGAGCCGGTCGAAGAATCCCTCCCAGCCCGCCTGCGCCTGCGCGTACTGCTCGGCGGTCAGATTGCCGCCCTCCTGGCGGAAGACCATCTCCGTACGGTCGCCGAGCTCGGTCAGCGTCACCCGGACGGTCTCACCCTCGGCGTCGTCCGGGGCCGAGGCGTCCTTGAGGGTGAGCACCAGGTGCTCCGGGGCGGCCACCTCCCGGAACTCGCCGGAGAAGGGCAGTTCGCCGCCGTCCGGCGTGCGCATCACCAGGCTCCAGGCGCCGCCCGGCCGGGCATCCATCGTCATCCGGTCGACCGGCACCGTCAGCTCCCCGCCGAACCAGTACGCGAAGTGCTCGGGCGTCGTCCATGCCTCGAACACCAGGTCACGGCGGGCGTCGAAGGTACGGGTGAGCGCGATGCCCTGCTCAGGATTCTGCGTCATACGACCAGACCTACCGCACCCCGCGCCAGAATCCGGCCAACGCCGCCGCCGTCGCCGCCGGACGCTCGGCATTGGGGGAGTGCTCGGCGCCCTCGACCACCGTCCGCCGGGCGGCCAGCCGCTCGGCCATGGCGTCCATCAGCGGCACCGGCCAGGCGTAGTCGACCACCCCCGAGACGACGTGCGCGGGCAGGCCCACGGCCGCCAGTTCCGCCACCCGGTCGGGCTCCGCCAGCATCTGCAGGCCGGTCACCCGCAACTGTTCGGGGACGGTGTTCAGCCAGCGGCGGCGCAGGAACGCGCCGATCTCCGGCGGCGTGGCCCGGTCCGCCGGCTCCACCGGGTCCAGCTCGCGCATGGCCTGCCAGACCGCTTCCATCCCCAGGGTGCCGAGCGCCTCGGTCAGCATCCGCACCCGGGCCTGCTGGGGCTCGGCGATGGCGGCCGGGCCGGAGCTGAGCACGGTCAGTGAGCGGAACGGAGCCGGGTCGAGGAGCACCGCGGCCCGGGTGATCAGACCGCCCAGGGAGTGGCCCAGCAGATGGACGGGGCCGCCGAGAGTCTGCGCCTGGGCGAGTACGTCGAGCGCCAACTCCCGCTGTGCATAAGCGGATTCGTCGCGCGGGCCGGGGGATTCGTGCTGCCCGCGGCCGTCCACCGCGACCACTCTGAACCCCGCCGCCGCCAGTGGTTCGAGCAGCCCGATGAAGTCCTCCTTGCTGCCGGTGAAGCCCGGCACCAGCAGCGCCGTCCCGGCAAAGGCGCCCTCGGGCCGGGCGTCGTGCACGGCGAACGACCCGCGCTCGGTGGTGAGACGGCGGGCGCGCGCGCACGGGGGGAGCCGGAGGGTGGGTGGCGTGCTCATGGCGTGAGGCTAGCGGACGGGCGTCGGCGACCGTGCTACGCCGACGGCCCGTGGTACGCCGACGGCCCGGCCCCCGTGGTGCGGGGACCGGGCCGTCGGCATACGGAACGTCAGCTCTCCGGCGTGGCCTCGGAGACGGCGGCCTTGGCGCGGGTGCGGCGGCGGACCGGCTTGGCCTCGGTCACCTCGGCGCCGTCGACCGCCTCGGCGGCGGGCTTGGCGGCCGCTGCCTTGCGGGTGCGCTTCGGCTTGGCGGGCGCCTCCTCGGCGGTGTCCACGACGTCGGCGGCGGGCTTGGCCGCTGCCTTGCGGGTCCGCTTCGGCTTCGCCGGGGCCGCCTCGGCGCCCTCGGCGGTGTCCACGGCGGCCTCCGCGGCTTCCGCGGCCTTGGCGGCAGCGGTCTTGCGGGTCCGCTTGGGCTTCGCCGGGGCCGCCTCGGCGCCCTCGGCGGTGTCCACGGCGGCCTCGGCTGCCTCCGCGGCCTTGGCGGCAGCGGTCTTGCGGGTCCGGCGGCGCGGCGCGGCCGGCGCCTCGGCCGGCTCCGTCACGGCAGCGGTCTCGACCGTCTCCACGGCCGTCACCGGCTCGGCGGCCCGGGTGCGGCGACGCCGCGGGGCGGGCGCCTCGGCGACCGGTGCGGCCACCGCCGCCTCGGCGACGGCCTCCGTGCCCTCGGGCGCCGTCACGGCAGCGGCCTGGGCCGCGCCGCGGGTCCGGCGGCGCCGGCGCGGCTGACGCGGCTCGGCCGCGCCCTCGGAGGCATCCGGCGCGTCGGCGGCGGGCGCCCCGGCGGGAGCGCCGTCCACCGTCGTACCACCGCGGGTCCGGCGGCGCTGGCGCGGTGCACGCGTCCGCTGGGGCCGCTCCTCCTCGACCGCGGCGGCCGGCTTGCGGCCACGGCCGCGGCCGCCCGTCTCGCCGAGGTCCTCGACCTCTTCGGCGGCCAGCCCGGCCCGGGTGCGCTCGCCGCGCGGCAGCACGCCCTTGGTGCCCTGGGGGATGAGGAGCTGCTCGTAGAGGTGCGCGGAGGTGGAGTAGGTCTCCTCCGGCTCGTCGAACGCCAGGTCCAGTGCCTTGTTGATCAGCTTCCAGCGGGGGATGTCGTCCCAGTCGACGAGGGTGACCGCGGTGCCCTTGGCGCCGGCGCGGCCGGTGCGGCCGATGCGGTGCAGGTAGGTCTTCTCGTCCTCGGGGGACTGGTAGTTGATGACGTGCGTGACGCCCTCGACATCGATACCGCGGGCGGCGACGTCGGTGCAGACCAGCACGTCGACCTTGCCGTTGCGGAAGGCGCGCAGCGCCTGCTCGCGGGCGCCCTGGCCGAGGTCGCCGTGCACCGCGCCGGATGCGAAGCCGCGCCGGGCGAGCTGGTCGGCGATGTCGGCCGCGGTCCGCTTCGTACGGCAGAAGACCATCGCCAGGCCCCGGCCCTCGGCCTGGAGGATGCGGGAGACCATCTCCGGCTTGTCCATGGAGTGGGCGCGGAAGACGTGCTGGGTGGTGTTGCGGACGGTCTGGCCCTCGTCGTCCGGCGCGGTGGCGCGGATGTGCGTGGGCTGCGACATGTAGCGGCGGGCCAGCGAAATGACCTGGCCCGGCATGGTCGCGGAGAACAGCATCGTCTGGCGCTTGGCCGGCAGCAGCTGGATGATCTTCTCGACGTCGGGCAGGAAGCCCAGGTCGAGCATCTCGTCGGCCTCGTCCAGGACCAGGCTCTTGACCTGCGAGAGGTTGAGCTTCTTCTGACCCGCCAGGTCGAGCAGTCGGCCGGGCGTGCCGACGACGACGTCGACGCCCTTCTTGAGGGCCTCCACCTGGGGCTCGTACGCGCGGCCGCCGTAGATCGCCAGGACCCGGACGTTGCGCACCTTGCCGGCGGTGAGCAGGTCGTTGGTGACCTGCTGGCACAGCTCGCGGGTGGGCACGACGACGAGGGCCTGCGGCGTCTCGGTCAGCTGCTCCGGCTTCGAGCGGCCCGCCTCGACATCGGCGGGGACCGTCACGCGCTCCAGGAGCGGCAGACCGAAGCCCAGGGTCTTGCCGGTGCCGGTCTTGGCCTGGCCGATGACGTCGCTACCGGCGAGGGCGACCGGGAGCGTCAGCTCCTGGATGGGAAAGGGGGAAACGATGCCGACGGCTTCAAGGGCCTCGGCGGTCTCGGGGAAAATCCCGAGCTCTCGGAACGTAGACAGAATCTTGCCTCTTCTGTGAGACGCGGCGTGAGGCGGCGAAGGGGGTCGTACCGTGCCGTCGTACTGGTTCGTACGGGGGCCGACCTGAAGGAGCCGGATGGCGCGGGACCACTGCCAACGCTCAGGCACTCCTGCCGCGAGCGGTGTCCCTCCCGCTGTGCGTACGTCACGTACGCGCCGCGGGGAAGGGCGGTCGGTTGGAGCCGATCGGGCCACCGACCGGGCATCCGCTTTCGTGGAAGAACCCACCGAATTCTCGGCAGGTCCAATACCACTGTACCCCGGATGCCGCGCCGCATCCGAAGGCTTGTATGAGTGAGAAATTCGTCACCCGCCGGCGCACCTCCGGACGCGGCGCCGGAAGCCCTTTCCCGCCCCTCGCGGCGGAGTGGCTGACCAGGACCTTCCCCGGGCCGTCGGGCGGGCTATTGTGCCGGTCATGGAGACGCCTGACACCGCCACCGATGCGCAAGCACACACCGGGATCGCCGCCCAGGACTGGGCTCGGGCATCCGCCGACCCGCACTATCGGGCGGCCGTGATCGATCTGCTCGGCGCGCTCGCGTACGGCGAGCTGTCCGCCTTCGAGCGCCTGGCCGAGGACGCCAAGCTCGCCCCGACGATGGACGACAAGGCCGAGCTGGCCAAAATGGCGTCGGCCGAGTTCCACCACTTCGAGCGGCTGCGGGACCGGCTCGCGCAGATCGAGGCGGAGCCGAACGAGGCGATGGAGCCGTTCGCCGCCGCACTGGACGAGTTCCACCGCCAGACCGCCCCGTCGGACTGGCTGGAGGGCCTGGTCAAGGCGTATGTCGGCGACTCGATCGCCAGCGACTTCTACCGCGAGGTCGCCGCCCGACTGGACTCCGACACCCGGGGCCTGGTGCTGGCCGTACTGGACGACACCGGACACGCGTCGTTCGCCGTGGAGAAGGTGCGCGCGGCCATCGAGGCCGAGCCGCGGGTCGGCGGGCGCCTGGCGCTGTGGGCGCGGCGGCTGATGGGCGAGGCGCTCTCGCAGGCCCAGCGGGTGGTCGCCGACCGTGACGCGCTCTCGACGATGCTGGTGGGCGGCGTCGCCGACGGCTTCGACCTGGCCGAGGTCGGCCGGATGTTCTCGCGGATCACCGAGGCGCACACCAAGCGGATGGCGGCACTGGGGCTGGCGGCCTAGCCAGGAGGTGTCATCGGACGAAGGACCGGCGCCCTCCCGGGCGCCGGTCCTTCGTCGTGGTGCGGTGGCGGGCGGGCCGCGCGGTCAGGCCGTCCGGTGCCCCTTGAGGGGCGCGGCCGGGCGCCGGACGTGGCGGCGCGGCGGGCGGACCAGCAGTGAGAGCAGCGCCGCCCCCATGGCCAGCGCGGCGACCATCACCTCAACGGGGTGCCCGGGGCCGAGGATCGAGCGGGTCAGCAGCGCGCCGAGGAGCGCGGCGACCGGACCCGTGGACAGCGTCAGCGTGCGCGACGGAAAGCGGTCCGGGAGCCAGTGCGTCGCGGAAAGGGCGATGGCCAGTCCGATGGCGACGGCGGCGAGCGCTTCCCAGATCATGCCGTTCCCTCCCGGTGACAAGCGTGACATCCATGACAAGCCCGACCGGTCAAACAAACCGGACGAACAAGTCGGTTGCTATCCGTCGTACCCAGGGGCCACCACGGGCAACCCTCCCGTGCGCCATGCGGGCGGAGGCGGCGAACGGCGAAGGGCGGCGGCCGGAGAGTGATCTCTCCGGCCGCCGCCCTCGTGTGTCCGCGGGCGCCGCGTGCGGCGCCCCGTGACTCAGAGCGCGCCGAACCCGACCTTGCGGGCGGTCGGCTCGCCGATCTCCACATAGGCGAGCCGGTCCGACGGGACCAGAATCCTGCGACCGTGGTCGTCCACCAGGCTCAGCAGCTGCGACTTGCCGCTCAGCGCCTCAGACACAGCGCTCTCGACCTCTTCGGCAGACTGCCCGCTCTCCAGAACGATCTCGCGGGGCGCGTGCTGCACGCCGATCTTGACCTCCACGGCTTAAGTCCCTCCGACGGTCTGGGGGTCCCCCGGCGTCAGCTGGGGGAGGGTGCGCGGCTGTCCGCGCCGTACGCAGCACACATTAGCCCGGCACGGGGACGGACAGGACGCCGCGGAGCACGCCCGCAGCGAACAAGGTCAGTGCGCGTCGGAGCCGTGCAGCGGGAATCCGGCGATGCCCTTCCAGGCGAGCGAGGTCAGCAGCTGCACCGCGGTGTCCCGCGGCACCGTGCTCGCCGACGACAGCCAGTAGCGCGCCACCACCTGCGAGACCCCGCCCAGGCCGACTGCCAGCAGCATCGCTTCGTTGCGTGCCAGGCCGGTGTCCTCCGCGATCACGGCGCTTATCGCCTCGGCGCACTCCAGCGAGACCTTGTCCACCCGCTCGCGGACGGCCGGCTCGTTCGTCAGGTCCGATTCGAAGACCAGTCGGAAGGCGCCGCCGGGGTCCTCGACGTAGGCGAAGTAGGCGTCCATCGTGGCCGCGACGCGCTGCTTGTTGTCGGTCGTCGACGCCAGCGCCGTGCGCACGGAGTGCAGCAGCGACTCGCAGTGCTGGTCCAGCAGCGCGAGGTAGAGGTCCAGCTTGCCCGGGAAGTGCTGGTAGAGCACCGGCTTGCTGACACCCGCCCGCTCGGCGATGTCGTCCATCGCGGCCGCGTGGTAGCCCTGCGCAACGAATACCTCCTGGGCGGCGCCCAGGAGCTGGTTGCGCCGGGCGCGGCGTGGCAGGCGTGTGCCCCGCGGGCGCGCCGCCTCGGTCTGCTCGATGGCGCTCACGCTGCCTCCCAGAAGTTGTTCCGTACGCGGAGCACACAAGACGGTGCACCGCGCCCGCCATCGTACTTTTGGGTAACCCGGCTGTGCGTGGTCCGAGGCGAGAAATTCTGCCCGGGGCCGCCGGCCGAAGCCGACATAACATCCCAGGTCATCGGTATTCGTCTTCGTTGAGTTCGACCACGCGGGCCTGTTCGGCGAGATCGGCCTCATTGGCGGAGGCGGGGTCGCCGGGGGTCGGCGCGAAGTCCTCCTCGGGGGCGACCTCGGTGTGCTGCTCGGCGGCGTCGTGCTCCGGCGCTTCCACGTCGAACTCCGTCATGTCCCTCTCGTCCTCAATCGCGTCCGGTTCGGTCGGGTCGGCGGGCATCATGGCTCCCTGTGTCTCGCGGTCGGGGCCAGGCCGGCTGCCCTTGCCTACGAGCCTAGGAGAGGGGCAACGGCAGCGCGATGCGGTGTGTGACCGCGAACACACAATCGGGGGCGTGATCGTCTCGTAACATCGACTGCATGTCTTCGACCGACTCGCCGGACGCCAAGGCCGCCGCTCCTCCGGTACCGCCGGCCGGCCCCGGAGGCCGGGCGGGCGCCGCGGAGACGGTCCGCTGCGCGACCCTGCCGGGGCTGACGCTGAGCGTCCGGGTGCCCGCTGCGGCACCGGCCGGCGAGCGGGCGGCCCGGCGCGAGCCCGCGCTGTACGTCCACGGCCTCGGCGGGTCCTCGCAGAACTGGTCCGCCCTGATGCCGCTGCTCGCCGACCGGGTCGACGGCGAGGCACTCGATCTTCCCGGCTTCGGCGAATCGCCGCCGCCCGGCGGCGGCAACTACTCCGTCTCCGCGCAGGCCCGCGCCGTGATCCGCTACCTCGACGCCGCCGGCCGCGGCCCCGTCCACCTCGTTGCCAACTCCATGGGCGGCGCCGCCTCGACCCGGGTGGCCGCGGTGCGCCCGGATCTCGTCCGCACCCTCACGCTGATCTCACCGGCCCTGCCCGAGCTGCGGCCGCAGCTGACGGCGGTGCCGACGGCACTGCTCGCGGTCCCCGGCATCGCCCGCCTCTTCAGCCGGGCCACCCGGGACTGGACGCCCGAGCGCCGCACCCGCGAGGTGCTGGCGCTCTGCTACGGCGACCCCGCGCGGGTCACCCCCGAGGGCCTCGGGGCGGCCGCCGCCGAATTCGCGCGACGGCTCCAACTCCCGTATTTCTGGGAGGTGATGGAGCGTTCTGCGCGCGGGCTGGTGAACGCCTACACCCTCGGCGGGCAGCATAATCTGTGGCGTCAGGCAGAGCGGGTACTCGCGCCCACGCTTCTCGTCTACGGTGGGCGCGACCGCCTGGTCTCCTACCGGATGGCGCGGCGGGCGGCCGTGGCGTTCCGTGGTTCGCGGCTGCTGACACTGCCGGAGGCGGGACACGTGGCGATGATGGAATACCCCGAAGCGGTGGCGCGGGCCGTCCGTGAACTGCTCGACGCGCACGACATAACCGATGTGACCGCTGATGCGGGCAGGAGCTGACACGCCCCGTGGGACGCCATAGCCGCCGAGGCCGGCCCGAGACCGCAGACGACCTCTCCGGGGCAGCCGTCCCGCCGCCGTCACCACCCCCGCCCCCTTTCACGGACGTCACGGACCCCGCGGCGGGTCCCGGTCCGGGCCGCCGCCGGCGCCAGGCACCCACCGGCGATCCGGCCACCGAGGTCCGCGGCGGCCACCCCGAGCAGCACGAGCCCGGTGGCGGCTGGGGCGCGGTGCCCCCGACGGGCGGGCCGAGGATTCCCCGGCCGCGGTCGGCCGAGGCGCCGGCCGGCGGCGGGCGGTACGGCGCGGGAGGCGCCACCGGTCCGGCGGGATCCGGGCCGGCGGGCGGACCCCGCCCCGGCCCGGGCGCCGGGACGGTCCGCGGTGTCGTGGGCGGCCGCCCCGGCGGGCCGGGGCCGCGTCCCGAATACGTCGACGCCTTCGAGGACGACGACGTCTTCCGCGCCGGAGCGCCCGGCCGGGGCGCTCCGGGCGCCGGCGGTCACGACGCCCCGGGTGCGGCCGTCCCCGCTCAGGCTCCGGCGGACGGCCTGCCGCCCGGTGCCCGGTTCACCGGCCGGTCCGTGGTGTTCGACCGCGAGGAGATCCACGACTCGGACCGGCCCGGCGCCCTCGGCGCACCGGACGCGGAGCTCGGCGACGAAGCGGACCCTGACGTGCTCGACGCGGCGGACGAGCACCCGTCCCGCAGGGGCGCCAAGGGCCGTACCTTCACCGGCGCGGCCGCCGCCGCAGTGACCACGGTGCTGGCCGTGGTCATCGCGGGCCAGGTCGCCGACCAGCACAAGGAGGGCGACGCCGCGCCGCCGCTGAGCGGTGCCGACCACCCGGACGGCGCCGACGGCCAGGCGTCCCGCTCGCACGCCCGGCCCACCCAGGACGCCAAGCCCGCCTCCTACGAGGCGCAGATGGCGCAGGTCTTCCCGCTCGACGCCCAGCTCACGGCCGACGGGACGTTCCGGCCGGTCGGCGGGAAGGCCGAGGCGCCGGGACACGGCAAGGTCCTGCGCTACCGCGTCGACGTCGAGGACGGGCTGCCGCTGGACGGCGCGCTCTTCGCCGAGGCCGTGCACAAGACCCTCAACGACGACCGCAGCTGGGCGCACGGCGGAGCGCGGACCTTCGAGCGGGTGGCGTCGGGCCACGCCGACTTCGTGATCTCGCTGGCCAGCCCGGGGACGACCGCGAAGTGGTGCGCCAAGTCGGGCCTGGACACCTCCGAGGACAACGTCTCCTGCGATTCGGCGGCCACCGACCGCGTCATGATCAACGCGTACCGCTGGGCGCAGGGCGCGAAGACCTACGGCCACGACAAGATGTTCGCCTACCGCCAGATGCTCATCAACCACGAGGTCGGCCACCGGCTCGGCCACAACCACGAGGTGTGCGGCAAGCAGGGCGCGTTGGCCCCGGTAATGATGCAGCAGACAAAGTTCCTGACGACGGACGGCGTCACCTGCCGCCCCAACTCCTGGCCGTATCCCGCCGCACGGTGACCCGGGGCGGCCCGGGGCGGGCGCGCAGCCGCAGGGCGTGAGACGGGGTGTCTCTCATACCGAGACGCCTTGCCAGGAACCGAACCTTCGTTCCATGATCTGCGCATGCCGCACCGACGCACCACCGAACTCGCCGCCATAGAGCTGGCGCTGATCGGCGTGTCCGTGCAGTGCGTGGCCGACATCGACTGTCGCTGAGGCCCACCCGGTTTTCGTCGAGGCGCCCGCCTCCGGACCGGGGCACTTCCCCCGTGCCACCGCGTAACGCTCCCTTCCTACGCGTCCGCAGGGGCGGCCTCGCGCAGCAACCGCGCCCTCGCGCAGCAACCGCGCCCTGCCTGCCGCCCGCTGCGGACGCCTCTCGCTGCGAAAGGCGACCCCACCATGTCCGAACCGGCCCGTCCCCAGACCCTGCCCCGCTCCCGCCGGCGGTCCGCCGCCCGTCGGGCGGCCGCCGCGGCCCTCGGCGTCGCCCTCGCCGGCGGCGCCGTCGCCTGCGGGCCCAAGGACGCCGGCGCCCGGAACGACGGAGCGCCGGCGAAGGGCGGCACGCTCACCGTCCTCAACTCCGAACCGCAGACCGACTTCGACCCCGCGCGGCTCTACACCTCCGGCGGCGGCAAGGTGCCCTCCCTGGTCTTCCGCACGCTCACCACCCGCAACCGGGAGAACGGCGCGGCCGGCGCCAAGGCCGTACCGGATCTCGCCACCGACACCGGACGCCCCAGCAAGAACGCCACGGTGTGGACCTACACCCTCAAGGACGGGCTGAAGTTCGAGGACGGCTCGCCCATCACCAGCGCCGACGTCAAGTACGGCATCGAGCGGTCCTTCGCCCCCGAACTCTCCGGCGGCGCCCCCTATCTGCGGGACTGGCTGGTCGGCGGCGACAGCTACCAGGGCCCGTACCAGGACAGGTCCGGGAAGGGGCTGGCGTCGATCGGGACGCCCGACCGCAGGACCCTCGTCTTCCATCTCCGCAAGCCCGAGGGCGAATTCCCGCTGCTGGCGACCCAGACCCAGTTCGCGCCGGTGCCGCGGAAGAAGGACACCGGAACGAAGTACGAGGAACACCCCGTCTCCTCGGGCCCGTACAAGGTCGTCAAGAACACCGGGGACGGCGAGCACCTCGTCCTGGCGCGCAATGCGCACTGGTCGCAGCCGACCGACCGGGAGCGGCACGCCTTCCCCGACACCATCGACGTGAAGTCGGGCCTCGACTCCGCCGTCATCAACCAGCGGCTGTCCACCGGATCGGGCGCCGACGCCGCCGCCGTCACCACCGACACCAACCTCGGCCCCGCCGAACTCGCCGAGATCGGCGGCGACCGGGAACTCGGGAAGCGGGTCGGCACCGGCCGCTTCGGCTACACCGACTACCTCGCCTTCAACCCCCGGGTGAAGCCCTTCGACGACCCGAAGGTGCGCCAGGCGATCGCCTACGCCGTCAACCGGCAGAGCGTGGTCAACGCGGCCGGCGGCTCCTCGCTCGCCGAACCCGCGACCACCTTCCTCCCGGACCAGAAGTCCTTCGGCTACGCACCGGCCGACCCCTTCCCGGCCGGGAGGACCGGAAGTCCGGCCAAGGCCAGGGAACTGCTCAAGCGGGCGGGCCACTCGCACGGGCTGACCATCACGCTCACCCACTCCACCGCCAGGAACTTCGCCACCAGCCCCGACGTCGCCACCGCCGTCCAGGAGGCGCTGAAGAAGGCCGGCATCACGGTCAAGCTCTCCGGCCTGGAGGACAACGACTACAAGGACAAGGTCCACAGCACCAAGGACGAGCCGGGGCTGTTCATCGGTGGCTGGGGCGCGGACTGGCCGTCCGGCGGGCCGTTCCTGGCACCGATCTTCGACGGGCGACAGATCGTCAAGGACGCCTCCAACTTCAATCACGCGCAGCTCGACGACCCGGCCGTCAACCACGAGATCGACCGGATCAATCAGCTGACCGACCTGACCGCGGCCGCCGAGAGGTGGGGCGCCCTGGACCGGAAGATCGGCGAGAAGGCGCTGTCCGTACCGCTCTTCCACCCCGTCTACAAGCGGCTCTACGGCAAGGACGTCAAGAACATCGTGATCAGCGACTGGGACGGCGTGCTCGACATCTCGCAGGTCGCAGTCAAGTGACGAACCCCCAAGAAAGCGGGGTGGGGCGGCGGTTGCGGGCCCGCCCGTCGGCCGTGGCGGCCGCCGTCGTCCTCGCGCTCCTCGCCCTGCTCGCCCTCGGCGCGCCGCTGCTGTCCGCGCTGGAGGGCCAGGACCCCACCACCTACCACGACGGCCTCATCGACTCGGCGCGCGGCGGGGTCCCCCTGGGCGCCTACGGCGGTATCGGCGCCGACCACTGGCTGGGCGTCGAACCGGGCACCGGCCGGGACCTCTTCGCCCGACTGCTGTACGGCGCCCGCGTCTCGCTGCTGGTCGCCCTCGGCGCCACCGCCGTCCAGGTCCTCATCGGCGTCGGGGTCGGCCTGGCCGCCGGCTTCGGCAGCCGTCTCGTCGACACCGTCCTCTCCCGCTTCACCGACGTCATGGTGGCGCTGCCGATGCTGGTCTTCGGCGTCGCGCTGACCGCCGTCGTCCCGGCCGACTTCCCCCGCCCGCTGCTGTTGGTCATCGTCATCGGGCTGCTCAACTGGGGCGGCACCTCGCGCATCGTGCGGGCCCAGACGCTGACCCTCAAGCGGCTCGACCACGTCGCGGCGGCCCGGCTGGGCGGCTCGCGGCCCTGGCGGGTGGCCCGGCGCGAGCTGCTGCCCGCGCTCGCCGCCCCGGTGATCACCTACGCCGCGATCCTGGTGCCGACGAACATGGTCGTCGAGGCCTCGCTCTCCTTCCTGGGCATCGGCGTGAAACCGCCCACCTCCTCCTGGGGGCAGATGTTGTCCACCGCCACGACCTGGTTCCGCGCCGACGCGATGTACGTCCTGCTGCCCGCGGCCTTCCTGCTCGTGACCGTGCTCGCCCTCACCGTGCTCGGCGACGCCGTCCGCGGCGCCCTCGATCCGCGTGAGCACTCCCGGTTGCGGATCGGCACCCGGGGCGGCTCCCGCGGCGCCGAGCCGGAAGGCGCCGCCGCATGACCGGCTACGCCCTGCGCCGACTGGGCGGCGCGCTGATCGTCCTCTTCCTGCTGTCCGCCCTGGTCTACCTGCTCTTCTACGTCGCACCCGGCGACCCCGCGAAGCTGGCCTGCGGACCCCGCTGCAACGCCGGACAGCTACGCCAGGTACGCGAGCAACTCGACCTGAACGAGCCCCTGCTGACGCAGTATCTGCACTTCCTCCAGGGCCTGGTCGCCGGCCGCGACTACTCCACCGGCACCGGCGTACTGCACTGCCACGCGCCCTGCTTCGGCCTCTCGTACCAGAACGACCGGCCGGTCACCGAGCTGCTCGCCGCCCGGCTGCCGGTCACCGCCTCGCTCGCGCTCGGGGCCATGGTGCTGTGGCTGCTGCTCGGTGTCGGTACCGGGCTGCTGTCCGCGCTGCGCCGCGACGGCGTCACCGAACGGGTGCTGACCGTGCTCACCCTCACCGGCACCGCCGTCCCGGTCTTCATCACCGGGCTGCTCCTGCTGATGGTCTTCTGCGCGTATCTGCAGTTGCTGCCGTTCCCCAGCTATGTGCCGCTGTCCGAGGACCCCGAGCAGTGGGCCTGGAACCTGCTGCTGCCCTGGACGGCGCTGGCCCTGCTCGAATCCGCCAAATACGCGCGGCTGACCCGCTCCTCGACGCTGGAGACGCTGGCCGAGGACCACATCCGCACCTTCCGGGCGTACGGCGTGCGCGAGCGGGCCGTCATCGGGCGGCACGCGCTGCGGGGCGCACTCCCGCCGGTCATCGCACTCAACGCCGTCGACCTGGGCACCATGTTCGGCGGCGCCATGCTCACCGAAACGCTGTTCGGCCTGCCGGGACTGGGCCAGCTGATGGTCCACTCGGTGCGGACCGTGGACCTGCCGGTGGTCGTGGGCGCGGTGCTGGGCATCGGCGCGGCCGTGGTCCTGGCAGGCGCCGTCGCGGATGTGCTGTACGCGCTCGCCGACCGAAGGGTGACCCTGACGTGACCGCCGCACTGGTCGAGGTCGCCGACCTCTCGATCACCTACCCCGAAGGCGGCGTACGCGCCGTCGACGGCCTCTCCTTCACCCTCGCCCCCGGTCGCGCCCTGGGCATCGTGGGGGAGTCCGGGTCCGGCAAGTCCACCGTGGCCGGCGCCCTGCTCGACCTCCACCGGGGCACCGGCGCGCAGGTGAGCGGCACGGTCCGGGTCGACGGCCTGGACGTGCTCGCCGCCCCCGAGTCGCACCTGCGCCGGCTGCGCGGCGGGACGGCCGCGATGATCTTCCAGGACCCGCTGTCGTCGCTGGACCCGTACTACGCCGTCGGCGACCAGATCGCCGAGGTCCACCGGGTGCACCGGCCCGACGTCTCCCGGCGCGCCGCCCGCGCCCGTGCGATCGAGGCGCTGGAGAGGGTCGGCATCGCGGACGCCGCCCGGCGCTCCCGCTCCCGGCCGCACGAGTTCAGCGGCGGGATGCGCCAGCGTGCGCTGATCGCGATGGCGCTGGCCTGCGAGCCCCGGCTGGTGATCGCGGACGAGCCGACCACCGCGCTGGACGTCACCGTCCAGGCCCAGATCCTGGACCTGCTGCACGAGCTGCGGAGCGAGCGGGGCATGGGACTGATCCTGGTCACCCACGACCTCGGCGTGGTCGCCGGGAGCGTCGACGAGGTGCTGGTGATGCGGGACGGGCGGGCCGTCGAACACGGGCCGGTGGCCGAGGTGCTGAGCGCGCCCCGCACGGCGTACACCAAGGAACTGCTGGCCGCGGTGCCCCGGGTGGACGCCGTACGGGAGCGGCCCGCCGGGCCCCGCACCGCGCCCACCGACCCGCCGCTGCTCGAAGCCACCGGGCTGCGGCGGGAGTTCGGGCGCCGCGGGGCGCGGACCACCGCCGTCGAGGACGTCTCGCTGACCGTACGGGCCGGGGAGACGCTCGGCCTGGTCGGTGAGTCCGGCAGCGGCAAGACCACGGTCGGCCGGATGCTGGTGCGCCTCCTCGACCCCACCGCCGGCACCCTGCGCTACCGCGGCCAGGACCTCGGCGCCATGGGCGAACGCGCCCTGCGGCCGCTCCGCGGCGAGCTGCAGATGGTCTTCCAGGACCCGGTGTCCTCCCTCAACCCGCGCCGCAGCATCGGCGAGTCGGTGGCCGAGCCGCTGCGCGCCGCCGGCGCCGGCGGCGACGCGGACATCGTGCGGCGGGCCCGGGAGTTGCTGGAGCGGGTCGGGCTGGATCCGGCGTGGTACCACCGCTATCCGCACGAGTTCAGCGGCGGCCAGCGCCAGCGGGTCGGGATCGCGCGGGCGCTGGCCCCCGCCCCCCGGCTGCTGGTCTGCGACGAACCGGTCTCCGCGCTGGACGTCACCACCCAGGCGCAGGTGCTGGAGCTCCTCGCCGGGCTGCGCCGGGAACTGGGCCTGTCGATGGTCTTCATCGCCCACGACCTGGCGGTCGTCCGGGCGGTCAGTGACCGGGTCGCGGTGCTGCGCGCCGGCCGGATCGTGGAGGAGGGTCCGGTCGACACCGTGTACGACCGGCCCGAACATCCTTACACCAAGGGGCTCCTGGCGGCCGTCCCGGTGCTGGATCCGCAGGTCGCCGCCGGCCGGCGGGCACTACGGGCTGTGGCCTAGCGATCACATAGCGCGCCGAAACGCCCCCGGGGGTGGAAAGTCACGCCCGTTCACCCCTTCCGGTGGCGCGATGGACAACCGTCCATCGCGCCACCGGCCCCTCTGCATAGCTTTTTCCTGCAGGTGACGGCCCGGCCGTCGCGCCAGGGACGCCGACAGAGAGAACGGGGGTGCACTCGTGCGCATCGCACTGATCACCGAGGGTGGCTATCCGTATGCGACAGGTGAGTCGCACGCGTGGTGCGACCGGCTCGTGCGCGGGCTCACCGGCCACGAATTCGCCGTCTACGCCCTGAGTACCGACGCCCGCCAGGAAGCCGCGGGCCCCTGCCCCCTCCCCGGCCACGCACAGCTGGCCCGCACCGCGCCCCTGTGGGGCCCGTTCCCCGGCGAACCCGGACGCGCCGGCGAGGAGCACCGCGGCCGCACCGTCGGCCGGCGTGAGCGCCGCCGCTTCGCCGAGCACTTCGGCGACCTGGCGGCGGCCTTCACCACACCCCCCGCCGAGGAGGGCCGGGCGGCCTCCGACGGTTCCAAGATCGACAAGGCGGACCGTTTCGCCGCCGGTCTCTACGGGCTCGCCGACCTCGCCCGCACCCACGCCGGGCTGCCCCAGCTGCTCCACTCCGAGGACGCCGTGCGCATCCTCGAAGCCGCCTGCCACGGCCCCCGCACCCTGCCCGCCGCGCACGGCGCCCAGGTGCGCGACCTGCTCGCCGTCACCGAGCAGCTCGCCCTGGCGCTGCGCCCCCTCTCGCTGGGCTGGTACGGCGGCACATCCCCCGGCCTGGAGGACGTCGACCTCTGCCACGCCACCTCCGCCGGCGCGGCCGCCCTCCCCGGGCTGCTGGCCAAACGCTTCTTCGGCACCCCGCTCCTGGTCACCGAATGCGGCGTACGGCTGCGCGAGCACTACCTCGCACGCGCCGCGGCACCCCTGACCGCTCCGGTGCGCGCCCTGCTCGCCGCCTTCCAGGGAGCGCTGGCCGCCGAGACCTACACCCAGGCGGCGCTGATCACCCCCGGCAGCACCCACGCCCGGCGCTGGCAGCTGCGCTGCGGCGCCGACCCCGCCCGGCTGCGCACGGTCCACCCCGGCATGGACGCGAGCCGCTTCGCCGCGGTCGCGGACGCCGCCGCCGACGACGCCAAGACCCTGGTGTGGGTCGGCGCCGTCGAACCGGACAAGGACATCATCGGCCTGCTCCACGCCTTCGCCGAGATCCGCAAGGCCGAGCCGGACGCCACCCTCCGGATCATCGGCGGTACCGGCCGCTCCCCCCAGGCCCCCGCCTACCACGCACACTGCCGGGCACTGGCCGCCCAGCTCTTCCCCGACGAGGCCGCCGACGACCGCACCGTCGGCGAGAGCCCGGTCAGCTTCGAGGAGATCGGCGGCCCCGAGGTGCCCACCCCGGAGGACGCGTACGCCGGCGGCGCCGTGCTGGTGCTGTCCAGCGTCGTCGAAGGATTCCCGCGCTCCCTGGTGGAGGCGATGTTCTGCGGCCGCGCCACGGTCTCGACGGACGCCGGCGCGGTCTGCGAAGTGATCGGCGGCACCGGCCTGGTGGTCCCGCCGCGCAACCCGCGCGCCCTGGCCGAGGCATGCCGGGCACTGCTGGGCGACCCCGACCGCAGGGCCCGGCTGGGCGCCGCGGCCCGCGCCCGCGCCCTCGAACTGTTCACCGTGGAGCAGAACGTCACGGCATTTCGTGGCATCTACCTGGAACTCATCTCACACACCCCGGGCCGCCCGGCCACCTCCGGCGCCGCGTACGCCCCCGGCGTGCCGCGACCGTTCGACCACCCCGCCGAATCCCACGTCCCCGGCCACTGGGCCGCCGCACCCCCGGGACGCACACCCAGCTGGGCGGCGGGGGACGACGACGGAGTGCTCGTCGACGCGGGCTGCGCCCCGTCCCCGGGAAGAGGAGAGCGATCATGACCGCGCCCACCGGCAAGGAAGCCGTCGCCCGCCCCGTACGCCGGGGCCCCGCCGACCCCGTGCGGGCCCTGATGCACCGCCACCGGGAGCTGTGCGCCCACGCCGTCGACCCGCTGGAGATCGCCGCCGGCCTGGAGGCGCACGGCGTCACCGACCGCACCGCCGCCCGCTTCCGCCACCGGGACGTCTTCTCGCTGGCCGAGGAGCTCTACGCCCGGGTGCCGCGCGCCGAGGCGGCGCCGGGCGCACCGGCCCCCGCCGGATCCGCCCCGCGCTCCCGCGGCGTGCGCGGAGCGCTCCAGCTGCTCCCCGGTGCGGTCTGCGCCGCCACCGCCGCCGCCCTCGCCGCCGCCGAAGGGGCGACTCCCGTGTTCCGCGCGGCGGTCACCGCCGCGGGCGCCGCCCTCGTCGCCCTCGCGCTGCGGCTGGCCGTACGCACCGGCCCGCTCCGGGCACGCCACCCGGGCCGCGGCGCCGCCGGCCTGTGGATCTGCTGGACCGCCGGCTACGCGGTCTACGGCGACTGGCTGCTGACCGAAGTCCTCGCCGGCGGACCCGATCTGCCCCCGCACCCCCGGGCCGCCGTCGCCACCACCGTGGCGCTGGCCTGCGCCGTCGCGCCCGCCGCCTGGTGCGCCCGCTGGTTCGCGATCCGCGGCCGGCGCGGCCTGGACGCCAGCCGCCAACTGACCGAACTCGCCTCCCGCGTCCGCCCGTTGATGCTCGGCGCCACCGCGCTCTTCCTCGTCGCCCTGGTGGCGCTGCTCACCGCCGCGGCCGCCCTCCTACCGGGTGCCGGACCCGCGGACCTGACCGCGGCCGCCGCTCTCGGAGCGCTGCTCTTCCTCGCCCGGCTGCTCGCCGTCCACGGCTTTCCCGAGGCCGCCGCGAGGGGCCTCGCCACGGCCGCCGTCCTGGAGGCGCTCGCCCCCGCCCTCCTGCTCACCGCCCGGCTCCCCGGCCTGGCACCGCTCGGCGCCCCGGTGGAGGCCCTGACCGGCGCCGCCGGCCCGGCCGTCGTACCCGCCGTCGCCTGCGCGGCGCCCGCACTCGGCCTCCTGGCGTACGGACTGCGGGCGCTGGCCGGCGCCTGGGCGCACTCGCCCTCCGCACCGGCGGAGGCGGGCCGGCCGTGACCCTCCGGATACCGGGCCCGCACCCCACACCCCCGCACCCCCCGCACCCCTAACCCCCGCACCCCTCACCCCCGCACCACGCCCGAAGCGGCACCCCGATACGGCCGCTTCGACCACTTCGCCGCGGACCCCACCCCCACGTGGCCCCCGCCCCCCGGGACGGACGCCGACCCCGCGGCCGAAGCCGACGCACTCGCCTCGCTTCCCTCGATTTCGCCTTAGGAGCACGACCATGAACGTCCACCCGACCACACGCCACGGGCACCGGGGGGCCGCACGATGAGGGTGCTGCTCATCGGCGCGAACGGCTACCTGGGCCGCTACGTCGCCGACCGCCTGCTCGCCGACCCGGCCGTCCAGCTCACCGCCCTCGGCCGCGGCGACGACGCCGACGTCCGCTTCGACCTGGCCACCGGCAGCCCCGGCGCGCTCACCCGCTTCCTCGACGCCGTCCACCCCGGCGTCGTCGTCAACTGCGCGGGCGCCACCCGCGGCGGCGCCCGCGAGCTGACCCGGCACAACACCGTCGCGGTCGCCACCATCTGCGAGTCCCTGCGGCGCAGCGGCTGCGGCGCCCGCCTCGTCCAGCTGGGCTGCGCCTCCGAATACGGGCCCTCCCAGCCCGGCTCCTCCACCGCCGAGGACGCGGTGCCGCGCCCCGGCGGCCCCTACGGCGTCAGCAAGCTCGCCGCCACCGAACTGGTCCTGGGCTCCGGCCTCGACGCCGTCGTCCTGCGGGTCTTCTCGCCGGTCGGCCCCGGCACCCCGGCCGGTTCCCCGCTCGGCCGGCTCGCCGAGGCGATGCGCCGCGCCATGCAGTCCGGCGACAGCGAACTCAAGCTCGGCGGGCTCGGCGTCCAGCGCGACTTCGTCGACGTACGGGACGTCGCCCGCGCCGTGCACGCGGCCTCGCTCTCCGCCGCGCAGGGCGTCGTCAACATCGGCACCGGCCGCGCCGTACGGCTGCGCGAGGCCGCCTCCGTCCTCGCCCGGGTCGCCGGATTCGGCGGCGCGCTGCACGAACTCGACTCGCCGCCCGCCCGACTGGTCATCCCCGCCCCCTCCGCCGGCCCCGACCACCCGGTGGGCCAGGCCCCCGCCACCTACCCGTACCCGGACGGCTGCGGCACCTGGCAGCAGGCGGACGTGCGCACCGCCCGCGACCGGCTCGGCTGGCGCCCGCGGATCGGCCTGGAGGAGTCCCTCGCCGACATCTGGATGGAGGCCGCATGTCGTATCTGACCACCCCGGCCGACCTCACCCGCGCCCCCACGGGGGCCACCCCCCTGGGCATCGGCATCCCCGGCTTCGCCCATCCGCTGCTCGCACCGACCGAATGGGGCGAACTGCTGCGCTGCGCACGGGGCTTCGTGCCCGGCGCCGCCACCGGGGGCGGCACCGGGCACCCGGCGCCCGTCCACTGGGTGGTGCTCGACGTCTCCAACGGGCCCGGCGCCCGCCCCGACCAGCACTGCATGCCCGCCGTCGCCCGGCTGCGGGAGGCCGGCGTCGCCGTGCTCGGCCACCTGGACCTGGGCCGCGGCGCCCGCCCTTTCGGCGAGCTGCTCTCCGACGCCCACCGCTTCCTGGAGTGGTACCGCGTCGACGGCTTCTGGCTGGACCGCTGTCCCACGGAACGGACACAGCTGGCCGAGACCCGGCGGATCGCCACCTGCCTGCGAACGCTGCGCGAGGACACCCGCCTCGTCTTCGGCCACGGCGCCCACCCGTTCCCCGGCTACGCCGAGTCCGCCGACCAGCTCGTCACCTTCGCCGGCTCCTGGGCCGACTACCGCTGGTCCCAGGTCGCCGAGTGGACCGCCGACTACCCGCCGGAGCGGTTCTGTCACCTCGTCCACGGCGTTCCCCGCACCCATCTGGAAGAGGCGCTGCGCATCGCCCGCTGGCAGGGCGCGGGCACCGTGTACTTCACCGACCGCCGGGCCGCCGCCGAGGCGGGGACGGCCGGCGACGCCTGGGAGTCGCTGCCCGGCTACTGGGACGAATTCGTCTCGCGCATCGGAACGGGTGTCTCGGAATGAAGTAGGGCGTGGCAGTGTTACGAGAGATGTTCCCCGCGCGAGCGGGGACGGTCCCCGTACCGAAATACCGGCCAACCCCATTGATGAGGTCTCCGTGTCGCTGCCACCCCTGGTCGAGCCCGCATCCGAGCTCACCGTGGACGAGGTCCGCAGGTACTCCCGCCACCTGATCATCCCCGATGTCGGGATGGACGGGCAGAAGCGGTTGAAGAACGCCAAGGTGCTGTGTGTCGGCGCCGGCGGCCTGGGCTCGCCCGCGCTGATGTACCTTGCCGCGGCCGGCGTCGGCACCCTGGGCATCGTGGAGTTCGACGAGGTCGACGAGTCGAACCTGCAGCGTCAGATCATCCACAGCCAGGCGGACATCGGCCGCTCCAAGGCCGCCTCCGCCAAGGACACCGTGCTGGGCATCAACCCGTACGTCACGGTCAACCTGCACGAAGAGCGCCTTGACTCCACGAACGTCATGGAGATCTTCGCCGAGTACGACCTGATCGTCGACGGCACGGACAACTTCGCCACCCGCTACCTGGTCAACGACGCCTGCGTGCTGCTGAACAAGCCGTACGTCTGGGGTTCGATCTACCGCTTCGACGGCCAGGCCTCGGTGTTCTGGTCCGAGCACGGCCCCTGCTACCGCTGCCTGTACCCGGAGCCCCCGCCGCCCGGCATGGTCCCCTCCTGCGCCGAGGGCGGCGTGCTGGGTGTGCTCTGCGCCTCCATCGGCTCCATCCAGGTCAACGAGGCCATCAAGCTGCTCGCGGGCATCGGTGACCCGCTGGTCGGCCGCCTGATGATCTACGACGCCCTGGAGATGACCTACCGCCAGGTCAAGGTCCGCAAGGACCCCGACTGCGCGGTCTGCGGCGAGAACGCGACGGTCACCGAGCTCATCGACTACGAAGCCTTCTGCGGCGTCGTCTCCGAGGAGGCCCAGGAGGCGGCGGCCGGCTCCACGATCACTCCCCAGCAGCTCAAGGAGTGGATCGACGCCGACGAGAAGATCGACATCATCGACGTCCGCGAGCCGAACGAGTACGAGATCGTCTCCATCCCCGGCGCCCGGCTGATCCCGAAGAACGAGTTCCTGATGGGCACCGCCCTCCAGGACCTCCCCCAGGACAAGAAGATCGTCCTGCACTGCAAGACGGGCGTCCGCTCGGCCGAGGTGCTGGCGGTCCTGAAGTCCGCGGGCTTCGCCGACGCCGTCCACGTCGGCGGCGGCGTCATCGGCTGGGTCAACACGGTCGAGCCGGAGAAGCCGATCTACTGATCACAGTCGGGTCGGTGGGCCGCGACGAAGCGTCGCGGCCCACCGACACGCTGAGCAGTGCGGTCGTCGGGAAGGCCGGCCACCCGGGGTGACCCGCCTTCCCAGCACACGGGCGGTGCAGAGGGAGGGGACTCAGGTGCCCTGAAGGACCGATTGCACCACGAGGCACAGTGCCAACGAACCCGCGGCGCCCGCCCCACCCCAGGTGGCGAGGCGCTGCCGGTCGTTCCGCTGGCCGTACATCCTGACGGCCAAGCCGGCGTACATGGCGACCAGGTTGAGTACGGCCAGCCACACCCGCGTCCCGGTGGTGACGGCGAGATACACGATCCCCCAGGGCACCAGGAGAGCCAGCCCGAACAGGATGTGTGTGAAGCTCGCGCTCTCCCGGCGCATCATCTCGTCCACGGGGCGGAGCGGTTCAAGATCCGGCAGTTCGGGACTCACAAGGATTCCTTCCACGACGTCCACAGATGTTCCACGCGCCTGCACCCGCACCTGGCGTCCGGAAGCAGGAGCTACCGGCACGACACATGGTGATCGCCCGAACCCTATCCCCCGTGAGGAACGCCCGTCAGTACGCGCTCCACCCGCCGCCGCTGTGATGGCCTCTGTGCCCCGACTGCGGCCGCGCGGCTTCTCGGCGCTCCTGGTCGATCTCTTCTTGCTGTTGCCGAATGAAGCTCGCTCCCTCCCGCTCCGCTTCCATCTTCTCGGCCTCCGACATCTCGTCCCATTTCTGCTGGAACTTGCCGATGCCTGCCGCGAGTTCCTCCTGGTAGGCGCCGACGGTCACAGCTTCGCGCAGACCGATGCGTCCCGACAGGACCTCCTTGGCCATCTCGCCGAGCACATCGCCGCCCTTGCCCTCGGCGAGTCCTTCCAGTTGCTTCCGCAACAGCCGCGCGAGAGCGGGGTCTCGCGCGATGTCCATGAATTCCTCGTCGCCGACTCGGGGTTCGTCGTCCCGTGATCCAGCAGGGTACTCAGCCACTCTTCAGCCCTCCGTTTTTGTGCCGTCACGCCGCGGGGTTGTCGTAGCCGCTCCCCGGCAGGGGGAACTTGGTCATGTTCGCCTGATGGAACCTGCTGAGCTGTACAACGAAACCGATCGCCCCACTGACGAACGTCTGCACCTCGGTGATGAGCGTCGTCAACCTCGCCCACAGATTGATCATTTCCACGATCTCGGCGGCTACCGCTCCGGCTGCGATCACCGGGCCGAAGACGGTAAAGCTTGTCGAACCGCCAATGGCAGCGGTGATTCCCACCAGCAGGGCCATATCGAGAATCCCACTGAGGAGATCGCCGCATGCCTCCGCGGTATGCCATACGGCCTCCGTGACGAGGCCGTAATGCTCTTTGAGGGAGTCGAACGAATCCTTCATCTCGGCTATGTCTTTGGAGAGCTGCTCGAAGTACACGAACGCCGAGTCTGCGGCATTCCCGGACCAAGCGGCATCCATCGCTTTGTTGCCCGATGCGATGTTCTTGGACAGATCGTCACAGAACTTCCCGAGGGATCCGAACGCCTTCGCGCACGCGGCATACTCCTCCCAGTTCCCGCCCAAGAGTTTTTTCGCTTCGTCGATCGGACTGAATTCGGCGCCGAAAGCGGCGAAGGCGAGTTCAATCCCTTTGTTCGCTATCCATGACGGACTGAGAATGTCACCGTATGAGGTGAGCTCACGGTAGGAACTCGTCGGCTCTTCCTTGTCGCCGTCCACCTTTGGTGAGACAAGGCGCCCGGTCGGTTCTGCTACATCATCGAAACCCATGCGCTGCCCCCGCTGTATTGTCGTGTCAACGCCCCGCGAAGGGTGAGTTGCTACCGCTTGGACCCCGGGTACGTCGAGTCCATCTTCGATGCCTCCCCCTGGTCGGTAGCCTCATAGAACTTGGCGCTCCTGGCCATTTCCCTCTGTGACGCCTCCAGGATTCTGTGCATTTTTTCCAGAGTGGAACTCACGTAGTCAACGACGCTGTCGTGCCCGCTACCCCACATGCTGGCAAGTGCAGATACCGGGCCCTTGTCAAAGGTTCCGATCGAGCACTCTCGCTTCATGTATTCCAGTGCCTTGGTTGCGTCGCCTGAAGCCCTCTCCAATTGCTTGGCAAATGATTGCAGGTCGTCCGGCTCAACCTGGAAGGTCACGTATCCTCCATCAAGATCGTCCGCTCGTGCGCCACATTATGCACGGCACCTGCGCCGATGATCGAATGACCGTATGAGATGGCACCGGGGATGTGTGGAGAGTCCACCGGACTGTTATCGGCGCGGTGCCCGTCGACTCTGCTCAGCGCTTGGCGCTGGGGTCCGGCGCACATGCCCGGACCGGGGAGTCGGCCAAGCGGTTGGCCGGTCGAGGCGCACCTGCCCGGTCGCGCCGCTCGGTGCCCGACGCGGCCCAAGAGACGTGGAACCATCCCGGCAGCCGGTCATTTCAGGGTCCATCGAGACGGCCACCGGCGAGCCGCAACAGGCAGCCTGCCGCCTCGATCGACGGGCCCCCGACGCCCGGCCGAGGTCGTCAGAAAGGCATTGACCACTGGTATCGAGCCCCTCAACGCCCCTCCGGTCAAGTCGAAGTGTGCCCCGGTCCATTCGGCCGGCGGGGTCGGAAGGAAGAGCGCCCATCGGTATGCGGCTGACGGCTCTCCCTCACCGACACCTGCAACGGTGACGTGGACACAGGCGCGTGCGCCGACGCGAAAGACATCCTGGAGGGCGTCCCTCCAAGGCCGGCGCGTTGACGCTCTCTCCCTTTGGACGAGAGCGTGTGCACCGCTCCCGCAGGCTCCTCCGCCGCTCGGGAACCACGGCGCCGATGCTGGTGCTGCAGCTCGATCGGGACGGGCCGGTCCAGCTGGATGCTGCCGCGCCTGGATGAGGGTGCGTTCCGTTGTGGCCGAGCTCTGTACAGCAACGACCCCGTGGTCGTGCCCTCCTTGCACCTGATGTTGTCGATGACCACTGCCGGCCCCGGAGACCTGGCCGAGTGGCTGCCGAGGGGGGACCCCAGCGCATCAGCCGGGAACAGCGATGCGTCCGAGCGGAGTTGCAGGCCGCCTTCGAAGCAGGGCGTTCGGAGTCCTGGTGCGGTGGTCGACTGAGCGGTGATCGGCCTGCTGTCCTCGGCGACGGCAGCACGGCCGGCGTCGAGGCCGGAGTCCCTGTCGCACAGGGCCGACCGAAGGATCGCGCGGGCGGCATGCACGGACTGCAACACTCCACGCACCTCGGTGTGCAGCCGAACGCGCAGTTCACCGCGCATGCTGCGCCGGCGGCCGGTCCACCGGGGTGCCGCGCCACACGTACGGCACCGGTCCGCAGGGTGTGGTGGGACAGCGTCTTTGCCCTCGGTGTGCTTCGGGGGTGGATTTCGCCGACCGCTCAGATCTCGCCCTTGCGGGTCAGGTAGTTGAAGGCCAGCCACCCCGGCAGCACCGGCAGCCAGAAGACCATCAGACGGAACAGCAGCACCGCCGGGAAGGCCGTGTCGCCGGTGAGGCCCGCAATGGTCAGCGCCGTGATCAGCGCGCCCTCCACGGCACCCACACCACCCGGCGTCGGCGCGGCCGAGCCCAGGGCGTTACCGGCGAGGAAGGCGACCGCGATGCTCGCGTAACTGATCTTGTCGCCGCCGCCGAACGCCCGGATCGATGCGTCCAGACACATCACGTTCGCCGCCGTCAGCAGCAGCATCCCGCCGATGCCCGTGATCAGCTTCCGCGGCCGCTGGAGGATGTCCAGCATCCGCGGGACCACACCGGCGAACAGCGACCGCACCCGCGTCGAGACGAACTTGCGCAGCGCCGGCACCGCGGTCACCACCAGCACCAGCACGGCCACGGTCAGCAGCCCGGCGATGACCGTACGCGACGGCGAGATCTGCGGCGCGTGCTCGGTGCCCGTCAGATAGCCGAAGGCCAGCAGCAGCAGGATGTGGCTGCCCAGGCCGAACAGCTGGGAGGCGCCGACGCTCGCCACCGCAAGCCCCGGCCGGACCCCGGCCCGCTGCAGGAAGCGGGTGTTCAGCGCCACCCCGCCGATCGCCGCCGGCGCCACCAGCTTCACGAAGTTGCCCGCGATCTGCGCGATCACCGTACGGACGAACGACACCTTCTCCGTGACGAACCCCAGCAGGCTCATCGCCGCCGCGATGTACGTCAGCGCCGAGAAGAACATCGCCACCAGGACCCACACCCACTGGGCCCGGCTGATCACATCGCCGAGGTTGAAGTTGGTCAGCTGCGACAGCAGCAGATACACCGCGAACGCACCGGCGATCCAGCTGATCAGGATCCGTGGGCTCAGCCGCTCCAGCTTCGCCGGCTCGATCACCGCCGTCGGCCGGATCAGCAGCACCTGGCGGCGGATCTGCGCCAGCAGATCCTCCTCGCGGGCCTCTTCCGACGCCTCCTCCAGAGCCCGCTTCTCGGCGTTCTTCGCGGCATGCCGCTCGGCCCGCAGCGTCTTGCGGTCCTTGGGGCCGGCCGCCTCCCGGGCCTCCCGCGCCTCCTTGGCGGCCTCCGAGGCGGCCAGCACGGCCTCCCGCTCCCGCTTGGCGCGCTCACGGGCCCGCTGGCGCAACGTGGCACGGGTGGTGCGGCTGAGCGCGATCGGCTGCAGCAGCGGCAGACTGTCGGCGACCGCGTCCGGCCCGAGCACCTCCACGGCCGCGGCCACCGCCCGCTCCGCACCGACCCGCAGCCCGCAGGTGGCCAGCAGCTGGGCGATGTCCATCCGCAGGACGAGATCGCCGGCCGCGATCTCCCCGCCGCGCAGCTCGGTCAGAACGATGTTGCCGGAACGATCCACCAGCAGCGCGTCGCCCACCAGCCGCCGGTGCGCGATCCGCCGCGACTGCAACGCCTCGACCTGCCGCCACGCACTGTGCATCAGCGCGTCGGTGATCTCCTCATCGCCCAGCGAGTCGAAACTGCGACCGCCGATGTGCTCGTAGACCAGCATCACCGCGTCCGGCCCCAGCTCGGACGTGGCGATCAGCTTGGGGGCGTTCGCGCCGGCCGCGATCGCCGCATACGCCAGCAGCGCCTCCTGCTCCAGGGCCTGGCGCAGCGACTGCAGGCTGCGGCGCTGATTGATCCCGCGCAGCGACAGCCGCCGCCACACCCGGTAGAAGAAGCCCTGCGCCTGCTGCTCACGGTCGACGACGGTGACGTCGATGGGCGGGCCGTCCTCCAGGGTCACGATGTAGCGCCGGCCCCGGTCGGCGTGCTCGCGGTGGTCCGGGTTGGCCGCGTCCTCGGCGCTCTCCGCGCGCATCGCGCTGACCGGGTGGAAGCCGACCCGGCGCAGCCCCGCGAGGAGGTTCTGGCCGGTGGGGCGGACATTGGGCGAGCCGACGGCGTAGAGCGTGCCGTAGGCGACGGTCCAGCCGATCAGCACCGTCGTGGCGATCGCGAACGGCGTGGTGTATCGCCCGACCAGCACCGCGAACGCGTCCAGCAGCAGCACCGCCCACATCGCGACCCGCCAACGCGGCCGCCGGGACATGCCCACCGCCGTCATATAGGCGATCACCGGCGCCAGATAGCTGTGCACCGGCGCCGACAGGGAGCCGTTCTCCAGCGGCTGGGTGAGCGCCGCCCGGATGGACGGCGGGGCCGCCTCGGCCACCCACAGATCGGTCGCCAGCGACACGCCGTGCGCCAGGACGGCCGCCAGCACGCCGTCCGCGATCCGCAGCCCGTCCCGCTTGATCAGCCGCTCGACGGCGAACGCCACCGGAACGATCAGCACCGCGACGCTGGACGTCAGCCCCGCCAGATTGATCAGCAGCTCGGGCGCCGCTCCGAAGCCCTTGCCGATGTCGTTCTTCAGGCCCTGGGTGGTGCCGTGCGCGAACGTGGCGAGCCCGAGCACCAGCGCGATCCCGACGATGCCCAGCAACAGCCGCAGCAGGTCGGAGGGACGGTGCACCCGGGCCGGCAGCAGCGGCTCGTCGCCGGAGACCCGGTCGACGTGGAACTCGCCGTACTCGTCGGTACTCACATCGGAGCGGTGCGAGCCCGTACGGGGCGTGCCACGCGCCGCACCGGCGGCCCGCTCCGCGTCCGCGCGGTGCTCCGGGCGCCGCTCCCCGTCCTCGGGGGCCGGCTCCTCGTCGTGCCGCGCGGGTGGCTCGGGGTCCGCGGGCTCGTGCGGTCTCTCGGACGCCTCGGGTCGTTCGGCCTTCTTGATCGTGCTCGCCTTTTCCGTCGGCTCGGGGGCGCCGGCGGCCAGCGCGTCAGGGGCGCCCGCCTCCCGTGGAGGCGCCGCACCCTGCTGCTCGGCCGTCTCTTCTTGATCTCGTATCACCAGTCACCGTCCGGAAGATGGTGGCACGGCCGACCACTGACGGGGGCATCAGGGTGCATTTCGGGGGCGCGGAAAGCGGAACGACTGCCACCGCCTGCGCCCGGCGGCGCCGCGCCGGCGGACCTCCACAGGGTTCGGGGACCGTGTGTCCGATCCCATTGTCGGTGCCGTGCGGCAGGATGGACCGAATGAGTGGGACCGGAGACACGGAAGCGGACCGCGCCGGGCACGACACGGCCGGCGAAGCACCCGCCCACGGCGATCTGCCCGAGTACGCCGAACGGGTCCTGGCCGTCGCCGAGCTGATCCCGGCCGGAAAGGTCATGACGTACGGCGACATCGCCGAATGGCTCGACGAGGGCGGACCCCGCCAGGTGGGCCGGGTGATGGCCCTCTACGGCGGCGCAGTGCCCTGGTGGCGCGTGGTGCGCTCCGACGGCGCCCTGCTGCCCGGCAACGAACTGCGCGCCCTGAGCCACTACCGCGCCGAAGCAACGCCGCTGCGCACGGCCGGCGGCCGGGCGACCAGCGGGCACATACCGCGACTGGACATGCGGCGGGCCCGCTGGGACGGCTCGTGAACCGCCTGGCGTAGCGTCGTCCGGCACCCCCGCCACCGGCACCCCCGCCACCGGCCCACCGGTGCCCGGCGGCCCCTGGCCCGCCCACCCGACCCACCGCACACCGATCAGCAACCCCACCAGGACCGGCGATCCACGTGAGTTCCTCCTTCTCGGCCGTCCCCTCGACGCCGCCGCACCCGGCGGCACGGCGGGATGCCCCCGGCACGTACCGGCTGGTGCGTACCCCGCCGGTGCCGATGGACCCTCCTGCCTTGGACGCAGCCCAGCGCGCCGTGGTTGACCACCGCCACGGACCGCTCCTGGTGCTCGCCGGCCCCGGCACCGGCAAGACGACCACCCTCGTGGAGTCGGTCGCCCGCCGGGTGCACGACGGCACCGACCCCGAGCGCATCCTCGTCCTCACCTTCAGCCGCAAGGCCGCCGTCCAACTCCGCGACCGCCTCGCCACCCGCACCGGCGCCGGCCGCGCCCCGCGCGCCACCACCTTCCACTCCTTCGCCTACGCCCTGGTCCGCGCCCACCAGGACGCCGACCTCTTCGCCGACCCGCTGCGCCTGCTCTCCGGACCCGAACAGGACCTCGTCGTCCGCGAGCTCCTCGAAGGCCAGGCCGAATCGGCCGACGACGGCCGCGCCCACATCACCTGGCCCGACGAACTCCGCGCCTGCCTGACCACCCGCGGCTTCGCCGACGAGGTCCGCGCCGTCCTCGCCCGCAGCCGCGAACTGGGCCTGGGCCCCGACACCCTCGGCGCCTTCGCCCGCCGCACCGGCCGCCCCGACTGGAGCGCCGCCGCAGCCTTCCTCGCCGAATACCTCGACGTCCTGGACGCCCAGGGCGTCCTCGACTACGCCGAACTGATGCACCGCGCCGCCCTGCTCACCGAGGACCCCCGCGTCGCGGCACAGCTCGCCACCGCCTACGACGCCGTCTACGTCGACGAGTACCAGGACACCGACGTCGCCCAGATACGGCTGCTGCGCGCCCTGGCCGGCAACGACGGCGCCCCCGCCGCCCCCGGCTCCCCGGGACGCACGCTCCTCGCCTTCGGCGACCCCGACCAGTCGATCTACGCCTTCCGCGGCGCCGACGTGGGCGGCATCCTCGACTTCCCCGAAACCTTCCGGCGCGGCGACGGCACCCCCGCCCCGGTGGCCGTCCTCACCACCTCCCGCCGCGCCGGCGCCACCCTGCTCGCCGCCACCCGACTCCTCACCCACCGGATGCCGCTCACCCGCCTCCCCGCCGGCAAGGTACGCGCCCACCGCGAACCGACCCCCCTGCGCGACGGCGGCCGCGCCGAGGCGTACACCTACCCCACCCCCGGCGCCGAACTGGACAACATCGCCGACATCCTGCGGCGCGCCCACCTCGAGGACGGCGTGCCCTGGCGCGACATGGCCGTCCTCGTCCGCGCCGGAGGCCGCTCGATCCCCGCCGTACGCCGGGCCCTCACCTCCGCCGGAGTACCCCTCGACATCGACGGCGACGACCTCCCGCTCCGCCACGAACCCGCCGTCGCCCCCCTCCTGACCGCCCTGCGGACGGCCGCCCGCACAGTCCTCGACGACGCCCCACCGCTCGACGCCGAGACCGCCCTGGACCTCCTCACCTCCCCCCTGGGCGGCATGGACTCCGCCGACCTGCGGCGCCTGGGCCGCGCCCTGCGCGAGGAGGAACGCGCCGCCGGCCACACCCCGCCCCCGCCCTCCGACGAACTCATCGCCCGGGCACTGACCGAACCCGAACGCCTCATCGCCCACGACCCCGCATACGCCCGCGGCGCCCAGCGCCTCGGCCGCCTGCTGCGCAAGGCCGGCGAACTCCTGGCCGGCGGCGGCACCGCCGAAGCGGCCCTGTGGGAACTCTGGGACAACACCCCCTGGCCGGGCCGCCTCGAACGCGCCGCCCGGCGCGGCGGCACGGCCGGCCGCAACGCCGACCGCGACCTCGACGCCGTCGTCGCCCTCTTCGAGACCGCCGCCCGCGCCGAGGAACGCACCGGCGGCCGCGGCGCCCTGAACTTCCTGGAAGAACTGGACGCCCAGGACATCGCCGCCGACACCCTCACCCGCCGCACCGTCCGCCCCGACGCCGTCCGCCTGATGACCGCCCACCGCGCCAAGGGCCTGGAATGGCACCTGGTGATCGTCGCCGGCGTCCAGGAAGGACTCTGGCCCGACCTGCGCCGCCGCGGCTCCCTCCTCGAAGCGGACCGCATCGGCCGCGACGGCCTCGCCGAACCCCTCACCCCCGGCGCCCTGCTCGCCGAGGAACGCCGCCTCTTCTACGTCGCCGCCACCCGCGCCCGCGAACGCCTCGTCGTCACCGCCGTCAAGGCCGCCGCCGACGACGGCGACCAGCCCTCCCGCTTCCTCACCGAACTCGGCACCACCCCCCAGGACGTCACCGGCCGCCCCCGCCGCCCCCTCGCCGTCGCCGCCCTCGTCGCCGAACTGCGCGCCACCACCGTCGACCCGGCCGCCACCGACGCCCTGCGCGACGCCGCCGCCCAACGGCTCGCCAGACTCGCCGCGCTCACCGACGACGACGGCCACCCCCTGGTACCCGCCGCCCACCCCGACAGCTGGTGGGGCCTGCACGACGCCACCCACAGCGGCGTCCCGCTCCGCGACCGCGACCGCCCCGTCGTCCTCTCCGGCAGCGCCCTCGACCAGCTCGCCAACACCTGCTCCCTCCAGTGGTTCCTCGGCCGCGAGGTCAAGGCCGACAAGCCCGCCACCGCCGCCCAGGGCTTCGGCAACGTCGTCCACGTCCTCGCCGACGAAGTCGCCTCCGGCCGCACCCCCGCCGACCTCGGCGTCCTGATGGCACGCCTGGACTCCGTCTGGGACGCCCTCGCCTTCGACGCCCCCTGGAAGTCCCGCCAGGAAAAGGACACGGCACGCGCCGCCCTCGAACGCTTCCTGCGCTGGCACGTCATGGCACACGACACCCACGGCCGGGACGCCGTCGCCAGCGAACACGGCTTCGACGTCACCCTCACGGCAGGCGCCTACGAGGTCCGCATCCGCGGCAGCATGGACCGCGTCGAACGAGACGCCCACGGCCGCGCCTACGTCGTCGACTTCAAGACCGGCAAACAGAAACCGACCGGCCCCGAGGTCGCCCGCCACCCCCAGCTCGCCGTCTACCAGCTCGCCGTACGCGAAGGCGCCGTCGACGACGCCTTCGACGGCCACACCCCCGAGCCCGGCGGCGCCGAACTCGTCCACCTGCGCCTGGGCGCCCCCCGCAAGGACGGCGGCGACACCCTCCCCGCCGTCCAGGCACAGCCGCCACCCGACGGCGAATGGGTCGGCGACCTCCTCGCCACCGCCGCCGGCCGCGTCCTGGAAGAACGCTTCACCCCCACCACCGGCACCCACTGCACCCACTGCGCCTTCCGCGCCTCCTGCAGCGCCCAGCCCGAAGGCCGGCACATCGTGGAGTGACGCGCGCAACACCCCGAGAGGACCGCCGCACGACCCGCCCCGCCCCGAATGTCGGTGCCGCCCGTTACGGTTTCGGATGTGCCAGCCCGCATCACCGACCCCGAGCAGCTCAAAGAACTCCTCGGCATCCCGTTCACCCCGGAGCAGACGGCGTGCATCACCGCCCCGCCCGCCCCGCAGGTCATCGTGGCCGGCGCCGGATCCGGCAAGACGACGGTGATGGCCGCCCGCGTGGTGTGGCTGGTGGGCACCGGCCAGGTCGCCCCCGAACAGGTCCTCGGACTGACCTTCACCAACAAAGCCGCCGGCGAACTCGCCGAACGCGTCCGCACCGCCCTCCACGCCGCCGGCATCACCGACCCCGAAGCCCTCCCCACCGACGGCCCCGGCGCACAGCAGCCCCCCGGCGAGCCCCGCATCTCCACCTACCACGCCTTCGCCGGCCAGCTCCTCAAGGACCACGGCCTGCGCATCGGCCTCGAACCCAGCGCCCGACTCCTCGCCGACGCCACCCGCTTCCAGCTCGCCGCCCGCGTCCTGCGCGCCGCCCCCGGCCCCTACCCGTCACTCACCACCTCCCTGCCCTCCCTCGTCGAGGACCTCCTCGCCCTCGACGGCGAACTCGCCGAACACCTCGTGGACCCCGCCCGCCTCCACGCCCACGACAGCGACCTCCTCACCACCCTCGACGCCACCCCCCTCACCAACGCCGACCTGCGCAAGGTCCCCGAAACAGCCCGCGCCCGCCGCGAACTCCTCGACCTCGTCCGCGCCTACCGCGACGAAAAACGCCGCCGCGACCTCCTCGACTTCGGCGACCAGATCGCCCTCTCCGCCACCCTCGCCACCACCCGCCCCGAAGTCGGCCACGCCCTGCGCGACGAATTCCGCGTCGTCCTCCTCGACGAATACCAGGACACCTCCGTCGCCCAGCGCCTCCTCCTCTCCGGCCTCTTCGGCGCCGGCACCGGCACCCCCACCGGCCACGCCGTCACCGCCGTCGGCGACCCCTGCCAGGCCATCTACGGCTGGCGCGGCGCCTCCGTCGCCAACCTCGACGACTTCCCCGCCCACTTCCCCTTCCCGGACGGCACCCCCGCCCACCGCTTCGCCCTCAGCGAGAACCGCCGCAGCGGCGGCCGCCTCCTCGACCTCGCCAACGGCCTCGCCGCCCCCCTGCGCCGGATGCACGAAGGCGTCGAAGCCCTGCGCCCCGCCCCCGGCGCCGAACGCGACGGCACGGTCCGCTGCGCCCTGCTGCCCACCCACGCCGAAGAGCTCACCTGGCTCGCCGACTCCCTCGCCCACCTCGTCCGTACCGGCACCCCACCCGGCGAGATCGCCGTCCTGTGCCGCACCGCCGGCGACTTCGCCCGCATCCAGGGCGAACTCGTCGCCCGCGACATCCCCGTCGAGGTCGTCGGCCTCTCCGGGCTCCTCCACCTCCCCGAGATCGCCGACCTCGTCGCCGTCTGCGAAGTCCTCCAGGACCCCACCGCCAACGCCGCCCTGGTCCGCCTCCTCATCGGCCCCCGCTGGCGCATCGGCCCCCGCGACCTCGCCCTCCTGGGCCGCCGCGCCCGCACCCTCGTCCACCACGGCGGCCCCTCCGGCGACCCCGAACAGCGACTCGCCGAAGCCGTGGAAGGCGTCGACCCGGCCGAGACCCTCTCCCTCGCCGACGCCCTCGACACCTTCCTGGAAGCCGACGGCCCCGACGACGGCCTGCCCTTCTCCACCGAGGCACGCATCCGCTTCGCCCGCCTCGCCACCGAGCTCCGCGACCTGCGCCGCTCCCTCGGCGACCCCCTCATGGACGTACTCCACCGCGTGCTGACCACCACCGGCCTGGAGGTCGAACTCTCCGCCTCCCCGCACGCCCTCGCCGCCCGCCGCCGCGAAACCCTCAGCAGCTTCCTCGACATCGCGGCCGGCTTCGCCGCCGTCCAGGGCGGCTCCTCCCTCGACGGCGAGGCCACCCTGCTCGCCTTCCTCGGCTTCCTGCGCACCGCCGTCCAGCACGAAAAGGGCCTCGACAGCTCCCTCCCCGGCGGCGACAACACCGTCAAGGTGCTCACCGCCCACAAGTCCAAGGGCCTGGAATGGGACGTCGTCGCCGTCCCCGGCCTGGTCGCCCGGCAGTTCCCCGGCGAACAGGCCCGTGACTCCTGGATCACCCAGGCCAAGGTCCTCCCGCACGCCCTGCGCGGCGACGCCGCCACCCTCCCCGACGTCGAGGACTGGGACGCCCGCGGCCTGAAGACCTTCAAGGAGGCGATGAAGGACCACCAGAAGACCGAGGAACTCCGCCTCGGCTACGTCACCTTCACCCGCCCCCGCTCCCTCCTCCTGGGCTCCGGCCACTGGTGGGGCCCCAGCCAGAAGCGCCCCCGCGGCCCGTCCGCCTTCCTGCACGCCCTGCGCGAGCACTGCGAGACGGGCCACGGCGAGATCGAGGCATGGGCCGACGCCCCCGAGGAGGACGCCGAGAACCCCGCCCTCGCCGAAGCCGCCACCGAACAGGCCTGGCCGCTGCCCCTGGACCCCGTCGCCACGGCACGGCGCCGGGCCGCCGCCGCCACCGTCCGCGCCCACCTGACACGCCTCGAACAGCCCGCCGCCGTACCCACCCCCGGGCCCGCCCCCGTACCCACCCCCAGGCCCACACCCGGGCCGCTCTTCGCCGACGACCCCGAGTGGCCCCCGCCACCGGAAGAGGAAACGGCCGAGCCCTACGACGAGGCATCCGCCCGCCCCCGCACCGGCCGGCACGCCGACGCTCACACCGACCCCTACGACGGCCCCGTTGCGGACGACGAGCCCGTCGCGTACCTCGAACCCGACGAGCCCGACCCCTTCGACACCGCCGACCCCTTCGACACCCCCGACGCGTACGGCGACCCCACCGCCACCCCTGAAAGCCCCTACGCCACCCCGGCCGCCGCTCCCCGCATCATCGCCCAGCGCTCCGCCCCACCCGCCGCCGCCGAAGCCGGCCCCCCGGACACCCCCGACACCCTCCTCCCCGAGGAACGCCGCACCATCGGCTCCTGGGACCGCGACCTCGACGCCCTGGCCGACGAACTCCGCCGCTCCCGGGCAACCGTCCACGACGTCCCCCTCCCGCCCACGCTCAGCGCCACCCAGCTGCTCCACCTCGCCGCCGACCCCGACGGCTTCGCCCGCGAGCTCGCCCGCCCCATGCCCCGCCCGCCCCGGCCCGGAGCCCGCCGCGGCACCCGCTTCCACGCCTGGGTCGAATCCCGCTTCGAGGAACTCGCGCTGCCACTCCTCGGCCCCGACGAACTCCCCGGCACCCAGCCGGACGACACGGAGATCGCCGACGAACGCGAACTCGAAGCCCTCAAGGAAGCCTTCGCCCGCACCCCGTACGCCGACCGCACCCCGTACCGCGTCGAGGCCCCCTTCCAGCTCACCCTCGCCGGACGCGTCATCCGAGGCCGCATCGACGCCGTCTACAAGGAGAGCGGCCCCAGGGGCGATCGCTTCGAGATCGTCGACTGGAAAACCAGCCGAGCCCAGCCCCGCGGCCGCGGCCCCCTGCGCACCCCGGGCGCCGACCCCCTCCAGCTGGCCGTCTACCGCATCGCCTGGGCCGAACGCCACGGCCTGCCGCCCTCCGCCGTGGGCGCCGCCTTCGTCTACATCCGCAGCGGCGAAGTGGTCAGACCCCGGCGACTGCCCGGCCGCGCCGGACTCGAACGGATCCTGCTCGGCGAGACCGCCGACGGGAACCCCCCGGAAGGCCGATAGGCTCGGCCATATGAGCACCACCCCGGACAACGCCGTCCGCGCGTACATCGCCGCCCACCGCGAAGAATTCCTCGACGACCTCGCGGAGTGGCTGCGCATCCCCTCCGTCTCGGCCGACCCGGAGCGCGCCGGCGAGGTACGCCGCAGCGCCGAATGGCTCGCCGCGAAGCTCACGGACACCGGATTCCCCACCGCCGAGATCTGGGAGACCGACGGCCTGCCCGCCGTCTTCGCCGAATGGCCCTCCGGCGACCCCGCCGCACCGACGGTGCTCGTCTACGGCCACCACGACGTACAGCCCGCCGCCCGCGAGGACGGCTGGCACACCGACCCCTTCGAGCCGCACACCACCGACGGCAAGCTCTACGCCCGCGGCGCCGCCGACGACAAGGGCCAGGTCTTCTTCCACACCCTGGGCGTCCGCGCACACCTCGCCGCCACCGGACGCACCGCACCCGCCGTGAACCTCAAGCTCCTCATCGAGGGCGAGGAGGAATCCGGCTCCCCGAACTTCCCCGCCCTGATCACCCGGCACGCCGACCGCCTCGCCTGCGACGCCGTCATCGTCTCCGACACCGGCATGTGGGCCGAGGACACCCCCACCGTCTGCACCGGCATGCGCGGCCTGACGGACTGCCAGATCGACCTCCACGGCCCAGACCAGGACATCCACTCCGGCTCCTTCGGCGGCGCCGTGCCCAACCCCGCCACCGAGGCCGCCCGGCTGGCCGCCGCGCTCCACGACGACGACCGCCGCGTCGCCGTCCCCGGCTTCTACGACGGCGTACTCGAACTCACCGAACGCGAACGCGAACTCTTCGCCGAGCTGCCCTTCGACGAGGACCGGTGGCTGCGCACCGCCCATTCCCACGCGGCCCTCGGCGAGCGCGGCAGCACGACACTGGAGAGGATCTGGGCCCGCCCCACCGCCGAGGTCAACGGCATCGGCGGCGGCTACCAGGGCCCCGGCGGCAAGACCATCGTCCCGGCCACCGCCCAGCTCAAACTCTCCTTCCGGCTGGTCGCCGGCCAGGACGCCCCCGCCGTCCAACAGTCCGTACGCGACTGGGTCGCCGCCCGCCTCCCGGCCGGCATCCGCCACGAGATCACCTTCTGGGGCGCCACCCGCCCCTGCCTCACCCCGCTCGACCACCCCGCGCTCCAGTCCGTCGTCCGCGCCATGGGACGAGCCTTCGGCCAGAAGATCCGCTTCACCCGCGAGGGCGGCTCCGGCCCGGCCGCCGACCTCCAGGACGTCCTCGGCGCCCCGGTCCTCTTCCTCGGCATCTCCATCCCCTCCGACGGCTGGCACGCACCGAACGAGAAAGTCGAGCTCGGCCTGCTGATGAAGGGCGTCGAGACCGCCGCCCACCTCTGGGGCGACCTGGCGGACACCTGGCCCCCTGCGGCCTGACCTCCGCCCGTACCACCGACCCGAACCGCGCCGCACGCAGCAAAACACCCACGCCACTGGGGGAGTTGGATACGCAGTGACCACCTGGACCGACCACAGCGCCGACCGGCCGATCACCTTCAGCGCACCCAGCGGAATCGACCGCTCCGCGCACCACCGCCTCGACGAGGCATGGCTCGCAGCGGCCTGGAGCCACCCGACGACACGCGTCTTCGTGGTGTCCGGCGGTCAGGCGCTGATCGACGACACCCCCGACGGCCGCACCGAACTGATCACGACGCCGTCCTTCGAGGCGCCGCTGACCGAGGCCCACCGCTACTACCTCGGCACCGACGAGGACGGCGTCAGCTACTTCGCCCTCCAGAAGGACGCCCTCCCCGGCCGCATGGACCAGTCCGCCCGCCCGGCGGGCCTTCGCGAGGCGGGCCTGCTGCTCTCGCCCCGCGACGCCGGCCTCCTCGTCCACGCCGTGGCGCTGGAGAACTGGCAGCGCCTCCACCGCTTCTGCTCACGCTGCGGCGAGCGCACCGTCATCGCGGCCGCCGGACACATCCGCCGCTGCCCGGCCTGCGGCGCCGAGCACTACCCGCGCACCGACCCGGCCGTGATCATGCTCGTCACCGACGAGGAGGACCGGGCCCTCCTCGGCCGCCAGGTCCACTGGCCCGAAGGCCGCTTCTCCACGCTCGCCGGCTTCGTCGAGCCCGGCGAATCCATCGAGCAGTCGGTCGCCCGCGAGGTCTTCGAGGAGGCCGGCGTCGTCGTCGGCGAGGTCGAGTACGTGGCCAGCCAGCCCTGGCCCTTCCCCTCCAGCCTCATGCTCGGCTTCATGGCCCGCGCCACCTCCTCCGAGATCCAGGTCGACGGCGAGGAGATCGAGGAGGCCCGCTGGTTCTCCCGCGAGGACCTGCGCGCCGCCTTCGAGTCCGGCGAGGTCCTCCCGCCGTACGGCATCTCCATCGCCGCCCGCCTCATCGAGCTCTGGTACGGCAAGCCCCTCCCCAGGCCCTGACGACAAAGCCGTGGGCCGGGCCCCTCCAGGGGGCCCGGCCCACGGCTTTGTCGGAGCCGGTGAGCAGCCTCACACGCCGATCTTCTCCTTGACCTGCGCCAGGGACGGGTTCGTCAGCGTCGAACCGTCGGGGAAGCGCACGGTCGGCACCGTCTGGTTGCCGCCGTTCGCCTTCTCCACGAACGCCGCCGACTCCGGGTCGTGCTCGATATTGACCTCGGTGTACGCGATGCCCTCGCGGTCCATCTGGCCCTTCAGCCGACGGCAGTAGCCGCACCAGGTAGTGCTGTACATCGTCACAGTGCCCGCCATGCGCCCCGCGCTCCTTATGTCTCGAATCCGAGCCGCCCGACATCATGTCCGTCGCAACGACTAGCACGTGAACGCACAGGGTGGCCGGACCATTCCCGGGGCCGGGGCCGGGGCCGGGGCCGGGGCCCGAGGCCCGAGGCCCGGGAATGGGTGGGGGCCCGGGAATGGGTGGGGGCCCGGGAATGGGTGGGGGCCGGTGGGCGGGGGTGTTTCCCGGGCGGGCCGGGGTGATGGGGGGCTGTCGTTCTTGGCCTGCGGCTTCCTACAGGGCCCCCGCCCCCCCGCCCCCTGGCCCACCCCTCTGCCCCCACCCCCGGCTCCCCGGCCCCTCGGCACCCGCGCCGCCCCCGCCCCCGGCCGCCCCCTCGGCCCCCGGCCGCCACCGGCTCCCGGGCCCCCAATCCCACGCCCCCAGTCCCACGCCCCCGCCCGGCAAGCGCCGCCGGCTGGGCCCTCCTCCACCTACCGCGTCCGGGCGGCAACCGCTGTCGCCGTCCCGCCCCGCGCTCCGGCCCGTCGCCGGATCTCGGCAGCCGCGGCCGTGCGGCGTTCCGCGGATCCGGCCGGAGGGTCGCCCCGGCCTTGACCGCCGGAGACAGCGAAGCAGAGCGCTCGGGTCGCGGGGCGTCGCTTTTCCACAGGAGAGGGGGCAGGTGTGACCGGAACCCGGCACCTGTGGACGACTTTCCGGGTGTCTTCGTGGACCTGGCAGCATGGCGGGGTGACAGCAGCAACGGACTCCACTCTCTTCCCGCAGGTCCCCGAGTCGGCCGACGCGGTGCTCGACGGGCTCGACCCCGAGCAGCGCGAGGTCGCGACGGCCCTGCACGGTCCGGTGTGTGTGCTGGCCGGGGCCGGGACGGGGAAGACCCGCGCGATCACGCACCGGATCGCGTACGGCGTGCGGGCCGGGATCCTGCAGCCGGCCAGTGTTCTTGCCGTCACGTTCACCGCGCGCGCGGCCGGTGAGATGCGGGGGCGGCTGCGTCAGCTCGGCGCGGGCGGGGTCCAGGCCAGGACGTTCCACTCCGCGGCCCTGCGGCAGCTGCAGTTCTTCTGGCCGAAGGCCGTCGGCGGCGAGGTTCCGCGGCTGCTGGAGCGCAAGGTCCAGGTGGTGGCCGAGGCCGCCGCGCGGTGCCGTGTCCGGCTCGACCGCAATGAGCTGCGGGATGTCACGGGGGAGATCGAGTGGTCCAAGGTCACCCAGACCGTGCCCGCCGACTATCCGGCCGCGGTCGTCAAGGCCGGGCGTGAGGCCCCGCGCGACCCGGCCGAGATCGGGCAGATCTACGGCACGTACGAGCAGCTCAAGCGCGAACGGGGCACCATCGACTTCGAGGACGTGTTGTTGCTCACGGTCGGTGTGCTGCAGGACCGGCACGACATCGCCGAGCAGGTCCGGAGCCAGTACCAGCACTTCGTCGTGGACGAGTACCAGGACGTCAGCCCGCTGCAGCAGCGGCTGCTGGACCTGTGGCTGGGGGAGCGCGACAACCTGTGCGTGGTCGGCGACGCCAGCCAGACGATCTACAGCTTCACCGGCGCCACCCCGGACCATCTGCTGAACTTCCGCACCCGCCATCCGAACGCCACGGTCGTCAAGCTCGTCCGCGACTACCGCTCCACCCCCCAGGTGGTGCACCTCGCCAACGGGCTGCTCGGGCAGGCCAAGGGACGCGCCGCCGAGCACCGGCTGGAGCTGGTCTCGCAGCGGGAGGCCGGGCCGGAGCCCGCGTACGCGGAGTACGCGGACGAGCCGGCCGAGGCGGAGGGCACGGCGCGCCGTATCCGGGATCTCATCGCCTCCGGTGTCCCCGCCTCCGAGATCGCCGTCCTGTTCCGCATCAACGCCCAGTCCGAGGTCTACGAACAGGCGCTGGCCGACGCCGGTGTGCCCTACCAGCTGCGCGGGGCCGAGCGGTTCTTCGAGCGGCCCGAGGTGCGGGAGGCCGGTGTCAAGCTGCGCGGGGCCGCCCGGTTCGGGGGCAACGACACGTTGCTCGACGGCACGGTCGGGCTGCCGTCCGAGGTGCGGGCGGTGCTCAGTGACATGGGCTGGACGAGTGAGCCGCCGGCCGGGTCCGGGGCGGTGCGTGACCGCTGGGAGTCCTTGGCGGCGCTGGTGCGGCTCGCGGAGGACTTCGCCAAGGCCCGCCCCGAGGCCACCCTCGCCGATCTCGTCGCCGAGTTGGACGAGCGGGCGAATGCGCAGCACGCCCCGACGGTCGAGGGTGTGACGCTCGCTTCGCTGCATGCCGCGAAGGGCCTGGAGTGGGACGCCGTCTTCCTGGTGGGCCTCACCGAAGGCATGATGCCGATCACTTATGCCAGGACGGACGAGCAGATCGAGGAGGAGCGTCGGCTCCTGTATGTCGGGGTGACCCGCGCCCGGCTGCATCTGGGGCTGTCGTGGTCGCTGGCCCGCTCTCCGGGCGGCCGTGCCTCGCGCCGTGCCAGTCGGTTCCTCAACGGCCTGCGGCCCGGCGCGGGGGCGGCGGCGGGCCGCCGCACGCCGGGCGCGGCCGCCGGTGGCGTCGAGCGCGGCGTTGCGGCAGCGGGGGCGAACCGGCGCAGGGAGCGCCGTCCGGCCCGCTGCCGCATCTGCAACAAGACCCTGACGGACGCGGGCGAGATGAAGCTGATGCGCTGTGAGGAGTGCCCGTCGGAGATCGACGAGGCGCTCTACGAGCGGCTGCGGGACTGGCGGGCCGAGCAGGCCGGCCGGTCGCGGCAGCCCGCCTACTGCGTCTTCACCGACAAGACCCTGATGGCGATTGCCGAGGCGGTTCCGGGAACCGAACCGGAGCTTGCGGGCATCTCAGGGGTGGGACGGCGAAAGCTGGACCGCTACGGGGCGGACGTGCTGGCACTCTGCGCCGGCGAGGAGCTCGTGGACGTGGTGGGGGAGTCCTCCACGGACGCCGCGGAAAACTCGTCGGAAAAATAGTTTGCGCGTGTGGAGCGCAGCCCCATAGCCTTCACAAGCAACGGAGACAACGGAAATCTTCCGAGATCCGATGGCTTCGTGCTGTACTTGAACAAGCTTGGAACGGGATTCCCGGTCCACCGAGACGCCGAGAGGAGGCGAGCCCAGTGATCAGCATTATCAAGACCGACAAAATGACCGATCTCTCGGTCGTCGCCACCTGCGCTCTCGGCTCCTCGCTCCTTGGCACTGGTCTGTCCGGCTTCGGCCGCCTGTCCGGTACCGAGGTCGCGCGCCCCGAATCCCTCGCTGTGCTGACGCGCAGTGAGCGCACCGCGCGACCGACCGAGGCACCTGAGGTAGCGGCAGCGGCGGCACAGGCGAATGCCTTTGCCTTCGCGGCGGCGGCCAATGGTGCCGGATCCCGGAATCAGTACCAGACGCATGAAATGTGGGCCTACCGCGGCCTCGAACCCTGGAGAGATCCAGCCTGATCGGCAGATCAGGTCGGCACCTTCCAGGGCCGCGGAACCCACACCGGGATCCGCGGCCCTTTTGTTTGCCCAACGCGCCCGCCACCAGCCGGGCCGAAACAGACGAGGAACACACACCGTGCAACTGCAGACGCACACCCCGTCCGTAGCGACCGACCTGATCCCTCCGCCCGACCCCCAGGAGAACTCCTTGCTGCCCCTCACCGAGCTCGACGACGAGATCGACCGCCTCGGCGCTGCTGTCCCGTGCCGTACCTACGACCCCGAGGTCTTCTTCGCCGAGTCCCCGGCCGACGTCGAGTACGCCAAGGCGCTGTGCCAGTCCTGTCCGGTCCGTGAGGCCTGCCTCGCCGGCGCCAAGGACCGCCGTGAGCCGTGGGGCGTCTGGGGCGGCGAGCTCTTCGTCCAGGGCGTTGTCGTGCCGCGGAAGCGGCCGCGTGGCCGTCCGCGCAAGAACCCGGTCGCGGCATGAACACCACCGGCACAGGAACGATCGACCGTCCCGTCACACGGGATCCCAAGAAGCAGGACCCCACGATGAACCCCTCTTTCACCACCACCCCCGTTGCCGCGAACCCCGGTGCGATCGAGTCGCGCCAGAACAGGAACCTCGAAATGCAACTCATCCCAGAAGCCTTGGCGCGTGCGCATATGCATGAACGCCTGCGGGAGGCCGAATCCGAACGCAGGGCGTACCGGCTTGCGGCAGCGCGGCGTATGCAGCGGCGTGCCGAGCGCGCGTCGCTGCGTGCCCGCCGCGCGCTGGCCATGGCTGTGATGCAGTGACGATGGCCGTGATGCAGTAACGGGGGTCTGCATCCGAGTTCCACGGGGTCCGTCCGACAGGGCGGGCCCCGTGGTGCGTTGCGTCCCTGTTCGCGGCGTTGACGGGGATATCGTCGGATGGTGGAACAGCAGACTCATGACGAGACGGAGCTGCCCGGCGACCGCTTGGTGTGTGCCGGCTGCGGGGCGGTGGCCGAGGGCGACCCGCCGATGTGGACGTGTTCGGTGGAGAACGGCGAGCGCCGCTACTTCTGCGAGACCTGTGCGCGGGAGAACATCCGGGCCATCGAGGGGCGCCTGGACTCGAGCTGGTGGTGAGGGTCGGTGGTGTGCCGGTGGTGGGGCGGCGGGGCGCCCCGTCCGCCGGACCGGACCGCTCAGGCCGGGCTCTCCTCGACCGCCCCCTTCCCCCGCTCCGTCTCGATGTCGGCGTCGGCGCCCGCTTCGATGTCCACTTCGACGTCCGTTGCGAGGCCGGTTTCCTCCGCTTCCGCCTCCTCCGGTACGAACCCGGGCATCCACGCCTCCAGCTCGTCGCGCAGGCGTACCGTCGCCCCCAGCTGGCACAGCACCCCGATCGTGCTCAACGTCACACGGTGGATGAGCAGATAGGCGGGCGGCAGATTGATCCGCTTGCCCAACTGGTGGGCGGGGGAGCGGGGATCGCCGATGCGGGTTGCCTGATGGCGCATCCAGTCGCGGGTGAAGGTGAATGCCTCGACCTGCGCCGGCTCGATGATCGGCAGCAGGTACTCCAGTACCGCTTCCGGATCCAGTTCGATGCTGTCCTTGACGAAGCCTTCTTCGCGCAGCAGCTGGTAGACGGCGTCCGCCTCGCCGTCCAGCGTCATCCGCAGCGAGGTACCGATGGTCGGCGGCAGCCCCTCGGGCAGGCGGTCCACGGTGCCGAAGTCCAGCACGCCCAGCCGCCACTGCCCGGCGGTGCCGGCCGGGCCGTCCCCGGCCAGCAGCCGGAAGTTGCCCGGATGGGGGTCGGCGTGCAGCAGGCCGGTGCGGGCGGGGCCGGAGAAGAGAAAGCGGGCCAGCAGCTGTCCGGCCCGGTCGCGCTGCTCCTCGTTGCCGTCCGTGATGACCTCGGACAGCGGTACGCCGTCCATCCACTCCGTCACCAGCACCTGGTCGCTCTGGTGGACGACGTCCGGGACGACCACATCCGGGTCGTCGGCGAACTCCGCGGCGTGCGCCCGCTGGGCCTCGGCCTCCAGGGAGTAGTCCAGCTCCTCGGAGACCCGGTCGCGCAGCTCGGTGATCAGCGGCTTGATGTCCATGCCCGGGATCAGCGGCCCCAGCAGCCGCGCGAACCGGCTCAGCTGTCCGAGGTCCGAGAGCAGGGCCTGGCCCGCCCCCGGATACTGCACCTTGACGGCCACTTCGCGGCCGTCGTGCCACACCGCGCGGTGCACCTGCCCGATGGAGGCGGCGGCCGCAGGTTTGTCCTCGAACTCTTCGAACAGTTCGCGCCAGTCGTCACCGAGCCGTTCGGTGAGAACGGAGTGCACGGTGCTGGTCGGCATCGGCGGCGCCGCTTCCTGAAGCTTGGTCAGGGCGGCGCGGTAGGGCCCGGCGATCTCCTCGGGCAGCGCAGATTCGAATACGGACAGTGCCTGCCCGAACTTCATCGCACCGCCCTTCAGCTCGCCGAGCACCTTGAAGAGCTGCTCCGCGGTGCGCTGTTGGAGCTCGCGGCCGACGATCTCGGCGGATCTGCCGCCTATCCGCTTGCCCAGGCCCCAGGTGGCACGGCCGGCGAACCCCAGCGGCAGCGCGGCCAGCTTGGCGGTGCGGGTGACCGCCTTGCGGGGAAGATCAGACATGCGCCCCTCCAACTCACACTGTCCCCCTACCGGGGTTACTCCGTCATTGTGGCGTCTCGCGTTCGAGAATCCGAGGCGCCTGCCGTGCCGGTGCGGTGGCGGCCCCGCAACCGCACTGCGGATGCGGCGCGATCCGCACCGTGCGCACGCTCGCACACGGCAGCGCGAGTTCCATGCGTGCCCCCGTGCAGGGAGGGAGTTCGCCGTCGAGGAACGTCAGCGCCTGGACCGCGGCGAGCCCCGCCACCGCCGTCGCGAGCGCGCTGTCGCAGGCCGGTACGGCGGGGGAGCCGCGCCCGGACCGCCACTGGGCCAGCAGCCGCGGCCAGGCCGGCTCCGCGTCCGTGCGGTGCAGTTCGTCGCAGCGGGCGCACGCCGAGCCGCCCGGCAGCACCAGCGGGCCCACCACACCCGTGCCCTCGATCACCCCGGCGTAAAGATGGGGGATGCCGGCGCTGAGCAGCGGTTCGGACAGGACGGGATCGGGGGCGTAGGCGGCGAGGCCGTCGCGCGGTGCGAGGACCACGAGGGAGAGTCCGGGTTCGCCGGAATCGCTGACCGGCACCCTCGGCCGAGGTGCGCGGCTCCAGGGGGAGGACCGCTGGACGAGCCGTCGCGCGCCGGCATCGCGCCGCTCGCCGATCCGTTCGGCGGGCAGCCCGCCCGGTGTGACGTCCCACGGTGCGACGTCTCCGCCGTCCAGCACTTCCACTCGGCCGATGCCCGCGGCCGAGAGCAGTGCGGCGACCGCGGCGCCCACCCGCCCCGCCCCGCGCACCCGCGCGCGAACCGCCCGGCGTGCCCCCATCCGTCCCATGGCGCCCCCTGTTTCGGGGTGCCGGACCGAGAGCGACGCCAGATCCGGCCGCAGCCGGTCGAAGGCGGCGCCGTCGGCTCGTACGGCTTCGGTGCCGGGCCCGCTCGCGGTCGTGTCCTCCAGCAGACCGGCCGTGCCGAGGCGGTCCACCACACCCCGCGCGTGGGCCGGTGGCAGGTCCAGTGCTCCGGCGTCCGCGACCAGCTGCGGCACGGTGCGTGTGCCGTCGATCATTTGCAGGAAGCTGCCGGTCGCGGTGTCCAGTGGCCCCACCACCACGGCATGGGCCGGTGCCACGCCGAAGCGCACCGTCTCCCGGTCCCGCCAGCCGCGCCGCAGCGCGGGCTTGAGCATCGGATGCATGATCCGCCCCCGTTTCTTCTCGTCAGGTCCTCAGCATGGGGCGGAACGGGAAGCGGTGGAGAAAGTTGTCCACAGGCCGTGGGTATTGGTCATACAAGCTGTGCACGTCGTGGAGCGTTTCGGTGGCGAACCCTCCGCGGGGCGGGACTTCGCGCCGGGAGGGCGGGTAACGTCGGGCGCGTGCCCGCCGACCCTTCCCCGCGCGGTGCAGGAGAGACGCCCCTGCGCCGTACCGCTGACCCTTCGCGCGGGGCCGGTGCGGGCCCGGAGGCGCGTGGCCCGGGCGCCGGTGTGGTGGAGGTGCGCCGCAGTTCACGGCGGCGCAGAACGGTCTCCGCGTACCGCGAGGGCGACCGGACGATCGTGCTCATTCCGGCCCGTATGTCCGAGGCCGAGGAGCGTCGTTGGATCACCGTCATGCTGGACAAGCTGGCCGCTCAGGAGAGCAGGAAGATGCTGGGCGGCAGCGAGCTCGCGGAGCGGGCCGAGCGGCTGTCCGACCAGTTCCTCCAGGGCCGGGCCCGCCCCGTGTCGGTGCGCTGGGTGACCAACCAGAACACCCGCTGGGGGTCGTGCACCCCGGCCGAGGGCAGTATCCGCCTGTCGCACCGTCTGCAGGGCATGCCGGAGTACGTCATCGACTACGTCCTGCTGCACGAGCTCGCCCATCTCCTGGTGCCCGGCCACGGGCCGCGGTTCTGGAGCCTGCTGGAGTCCTACCCGCGCACCGAGCGGGCCCGCGGCTACCTCGAGGGAGTGGTCGCGGCCGGCCGTCTGCCGCATCTGCCCGCGGCGCGCAGCGAATGACGGCCGTGCGGGGCGGTATTGGCGGCGCCCCGGCATCGCCCGCTGTCGGCGGCAGCGGTTAGCCTGGCGCGTGACGAACTCACAGCGGGAGCGGGGGACGGTCGGAGCGTATGGCCAGGGAATTCCAGCGGGGCCACAAGGCCAAGATCAGTGATCTCACGGCGGGCACGGATCTGTACGTCGGCGTGCAGATCGGTGGTCCCGGCCTGTCCTTCGACATCAGCTGCTTCGGTCTGGACGCCGCGGAGCGGCTGTCCGACGACCGCTACTTCATTTTCTTCAACCAGCCCAAATCGCCCGAGGAGTCCATCCAACTGCTCGGCGCGCAGGCGGGCGACGCCGAGTCCTTCCGGGTCACCCTCGACGGCATTCCGCCGCACATCCAGAAGCTCTCCTTCACCGCCGCCCTCGACGGCGCCGGCCAGGTCTCCCAGATCGGCCCCGGCCACATCCGGATCGTGGCCGGCGGCGAGGAGGTCGCCCGCTACTCCTTCGACGGCAGCGAGTTCAGCACCGAACGCGCCGTGATGCTCGGCGACTTCTACCTCAAGGACGTCTGGCGGTTCGCCGCGGTCGGCCAGGGTTTCGACGGCGGCCTGGAGGCGCTGCTGAAGAACTTCGGCGGCGAGGTCGCCGAAGAGGCCCCAGAGGCGCCCGCGCCCGCGACGGCCCAGGGGGTGCCCGGTTTCGCGCCGCCCGGCGGGGCGGCCCCGGCGCCCGCACCGTCGTTCGCGCCGCCCGCCCCGGCGCCGGTGCCGCAGCAGCAGCGCGCCCCCGACTTCGGCCCGCCGCAGGGGGCGCCCGCGCCCGCCCCGCAGCAGCCGCAGGCCCCGCAGCCCCCGGCCGCCCCGCAGGTCCACAGCGCGCCGACCATCGCCGCGCCCATGGTGCCGCCGGGCGGCCCGGTGCCGCCGCCCGGAGTGCCCGGCCCGCCCGGACAGCAGCCCTACGGCGGCCCCGCGCCCGGCGGTCACCCAGGCCAGCACCCCCCGCAGGCGCCCCCGTACGGGCAGCCGTCCCCGGGGCAGGACCCTTACGGCCAGTTCCCCGGCCAGCCCGCCCCGTACGGTCAGCCGGGCCAGCAGCCCCCGGGCGCCCCGTATCCGGGCCAGGCCCCGACCGTCCCCCAAGGGGGCGGCCCCGGCCTGGGCGTGGTCCTGGACAAGTACAAGGAAGCCCCCACCGGCCAGCGCTGGGCACCGCAGAACAGCAAGCTGATCCGCGTCGACCTCGGTGTCGACGGTCAGCCGGTGCTCGCCCGCCAGGGCAGCATGGTGCTCTATCAGGGCAAGGTCGACTTCGGCTACAAGGGCGCCGGCTTCCGCGGCCGGATCGTCGGCAACGCCACCGGCCAGGAGATGCAGCTGATGCGCTGCACCGGCCAGGGCCAGGTGTTCTTCGCCGAGAACAGCGCGCACGTCCACCCCATCGAGCTGCAGGGCGACGCGATCTGCGTGTCCGCCGAGGCCGTCCTGGCCTTCGACGAGTCGCTCCAGCACGAGGTCCGCCGGATCGAGGGCCACGGCATCCCCGGCGGTGCCCTGTTCACCATGCAGTTCCAGGGGACCGGCACCATCGTCGTCAAGACCCAGGGCACGCCCGTCGTGCTGCCGGTCACGCCGACCACCTTCGCCGACGCCAACGCCATCGTCGCCTGGTCCGCCGCCTCCCAGGTGATCATCTCCAGCCAGGTGAGCCTGCGCCGGCAGGCCTATCCGGGGCACTCCGGAGAGACCGTGAACCTCCAGTTCCGCGGTGCACCCGGCAACTTCATCGTCGTCCAGCCCTACGAGGTCTGAGGGAGCCCGTAAAACATGAACCAGCAGCAGCTGTCGGGCTACGTCCCGACCCCGCCCGCCGCCCGCATGGAGAACCACGGCAACGCCATGGTGAAGATCGCCATGCAGAGCGGCCAGGACGTCTTCGCGCGCACCGGCTCGATGGTCGCCTACGAGGGTTTCGTCCAGTACGAGCCGAATCCGCCCGCCGTGCGCCAGATGGCCTCCCAGTGGTTCACCGGCGAGGGCGCACCGCTGATGAAGTGCTCCGGCGACGGACTGCTCTTCCTCGCCGACTACGGCGCCGACGTGGTCTGCATCAACCTGAACGGCGACTCGCTCTCCGTCAACGGCACCAATCTCCTCGCCTTCGACGCCCAGCTCCAGTGGGGCGTGCAGCGCGTCAAGGGGATGGCGAAGTTCGCCGGCCAGGGGCTCTTCAACGTCGGGATCTCCGGCACCGGCTGGGTCGCGCTGACCTCCCGGGGCACGCCCATCGTCGTCGACTGCGGCCGCGGCGAGGACGAGACCTATGTGGACCCGGACGCCCTGGTGGCCTGGTCGACCCACTTGAAGATGAAGGGCAAGCGCAGCTTCAAGGCGTCCTCGATGATCGGGCGCGGCAGCGGCGAGGCGTACCAACTGGGCTTCTCCGGCCAGGGGTTCGTCGTCGTCCAGCCCAGCGAGGACAGCACCGACCGGCTCCGGGCCCGGGGCTGAGGGGGAGGACCGAACACGCCATGCAGAGTCCGCTTTTCGCCTTCACCGAGGCACAGACCCAGGACCGCTACGCCCTGCAGAACAGCCAGTTGCTGCGCGTCGCCCTCCAGGGCCACGAGGACGTCCTCGCCCGCAAGGGCTCGATGGTCGCCTATCAGGGGCTGCTCGAGTTCGACGGCAACTACCAGACGCCCGGCCAGCACCGCGCCCGTGCCTACTCGGGTGAGGGCCTGGACCTGATGCGGGTGTCCGGGCAGGGCACCGTCTATCTGGCCAACCTCGCCCAGTACGTGCACGTCGTCGACGTCGATCACGACGGCCTGACCGTCGACAGCAACTACGTCCTGGCGCTGGACTCGGGCCTCCACTGGGACGTCGTCTCCGTCGACAGCCAGTACGGGATCTCCGGCACCGGCAAGTACCAGCTCAACATCTCCGGGCGGGGCAAGGTCGCGCTGATGACCTCGGGGCAGCCGCTGATGCTGCCGGTCACGCCCGACAAGTACGTCAACGCCGACGCGGACGCGGTGGTCGCCTGGTCCGCCTCACTGCGGGTGCAGATGCAGGCGCAGACCCACTCCTCCGGTGTGTGGCGCCGACGCGGCAACACCGGCGAGGGCTGGGAACTCAGCTTCCTCGGCCAGGGCTACGCGCTGGTGCAGCCCAGCGAGCTGCTGCCGCCGCAGAACGCCGTCATCGGTTCCGGGATGTCCGCCCAGTTCGGCATGGGCCAGCAGGGCGCCCGGGGAGCCAACCAGGGCAACATCTTCACCAACTGACGCGCGGCGTCGGCCGGTCCGGCGCCGGTGCCCTCCCATGGGGCACCGGCGCCGCTCGCGTGTCAGGCGGCCTGCCGCAGCAGCGCGCGGGTCCGGTCCACCAGACGCACCACGGACGCGTCGGCCACCGAGGCCACCTCGTCGTAGCCGAACCAGCGCAGGTCCAGCGACTCGTCGCTGATCGCGGCCACCGCGCCGGCGGGCGCCAGCGCGGCGTACTGCACGTCCAAGTGCCAGGCGCAGGGCGTGTGATGGCGGTCGAGCCGCACCGGCCCGCCGGGCAGCAGCGTCAGCCCCTGGGCGATCCCCGACTCCTCACGCGCCTCCCGCAGGGCCGCGTCCGCCAGCGTCGCGTCCTCCGGCTCGCAGTGCCCGCCCATCTGGAGCCACATCTCCAGCTTGCGGTGGAGGGTGAGCAGCACCCGGCCGCCGGACGGGTCGACCACCAGGGCGCTCGCCGTGATGTGCCCGTCCTTGCACGGCTTCCAGATGCCGTCCCGGTGGGCGGCGAGGTGGTCGAGATACGACAGGCGCAGCTCGTCCTGGCCGGGCGAGGGCGCGGGCCACTCCTTGAGCACCCGCGCCGCGTCCTCGTGCAGGCTCACTTCTCGCCGTCCCCCTCGCCCTCACCGGGGGCCTGGTCCGGGCCGTCGGTGTCCTTGGTGTTCCCGGTGTTCCCGGTGTCCTCGGCGGGCTTGGACAGATCCGGCCTGCCGCCGCCCGCGGCCTCGCCGAGCATCTTGTCGAGCTCGGAGAAGTCCAGCTGCTCGTGGTGGACGAAGCCGTCCGGGTCGTCCAGGTCGGCCGCCGTCGGCAGCATGTCCGGGTGCTCCCACAGGCCGTCGCGGCCCTCCAGACCCCGGGCGTCCGTCAGGGACGCCCACAGCCGCGAGGCGTCCCGCAGCCGCCGCGGACGCAGCTGGAGACCGATCAGCGTGGAGAACGTCTGCTCGGCCGGGCCGCCGCTCGCCCGGCGGCGCCGCAGCGTCTCGCGCAGCTTGTCCGCCGACGGCAGATGCGGCTTGGCGGCGGCGTGCACCACCGCGTCCACCCAGCCCTCGACGAGGGCCAGCGCGGTCTCCAGGCGGGCCAGCGCGGCCTTCTGCTCCGGGGTGTCCTCGGGCTGGAACATCCCCTGCTGCAGGGCGTTCTGCAGCTCCTCGGGATGCTGCGGGTCGATCTGGCCGACCACGTCCTCCAGCTTGGTCGTATCGACCTTGATGCCCCGGGCGTAGCCCTCGACGGCACCGAACAGATGCGAGCGCAGCCACGGCACATGCGCGAAGAGCCGCTGGTGGGCGGCCTCGCGCAGCGCAAGGTAGAGCCGCACCTCCTCCTCCGGGACGCCCAGGCCGGCGCCGAACGAGGAGATGTTCCCGGGCAGCAGCGCGGCCTTGCCGGCCGGGCCCAGCGGCAGGCCGATGTCCGTGGACCCGACGACCTCACTGGCCAGCACGCCCAGCGCCTGGCCGATCTGGGTACCGAACATCGCGCCGCCCATGGAGCGCATCATCCCGAGCAGGGGGCCCGCCATGGCCGCCATCTCCCCGGGCAGCACATCGCCCATGGCCGAGCCGACGCGTTCGGCGAGCGGGTTGACCAGGTCCTTCCACACCGGCAGGGTCTCCTCGACCCACTCGGCGCGGCTCCAGGCCACCACCGAGCCGGACCCCGACGGCAGCGACGTCACGCCGTCCAGCCACAGGTCCGCCAGGCGGACGGCCTCCTCGACCGCGCTGCGCTCGCCCGGCGACAGGCTGGCGTCCTTGCTGCCGTCCTCGGCGCCCTGCGCGACGGTCTGCCGCGCGATGTCCTTGGCCATCTCCCAGTTCACCGGGCCGCCCTCGTAGGAGAGCATCTGGCCGAGCTTCTGGAAGGCGGCCCCCAGATCGCCAGGGTTCATCTCGCCGCCGGGGCCTCCCATGCCGCCGAAGAGCGCCGCGAACGGATTGTCCGCGCCGCCGCTCCCGCCGCCGAACCCGAAGGGGTCCGCAGGGCCCTGGCTACCTCCCTGGCCGCCCTTCTTGTTGCCGTTGTCGCCGTCCTCCGGCTCCTCCGGCGGAAGGCCGAATCCAAATGGGGTGTCACTCACGGGTTTCCTCGGCTCGTAGGGCCGTCGGCAGGGGCCGACGGCGGCTGCCCGACATCACCTCCAGCGTAGACACCCGCCCCGCTTCGGGGCTCGGTGCTTCACCGGCGCGGTGCCTGCGGCAGGATGGACGGCACCTGGTACGTACGCGTCAGCACGTGTACGTACTGAATTCAACCGCTGGAGACGCCCGGTGAGTTCCCCAGATCCGACCGTTCGCGCAGCGCGAAACGCTGCGGCCAAGGCCGAGCCGGCAGGCGACGGCACAGGAGGCGCCAGGGATCGGCCGCTGCGCCGGCCCGTGGTGGCCGTCACCGGAGCCGCCTCCGGGGTCGGCGCGCTGCTCACCCGCGCCCTGGTGGAATCCGACGACGTCAAACAGGTCGTGGCCATCGACGAGCGGCGCGGCGACGTCGCCGAGGCCCAGTGGCACATCCTGGACGTGCGCGACCCCGCCATCGCCGACAAACTGCGCGGCGCCGACGTCGTCGTCCACCTGGCGCTCGACCTCGACCTGGAGACCGACGCCGCGGCCCGCACCGCCTACAACGTCCGCGGCACCCAGACCGTCCTGACCGCCGCCGCCGCGGCCGGCGTGCACCGGGTGGTGCTCTGCACCTCCGCCATGGTCTACGGCGCGCTGCCCGACAACGACGTTCCGCTGGCGGAGGACGCCGAGCTGCGGGCCACCGCCGACGCCACCGGCGTCGGCGACCTCCTGGAGATCGAGCACCTCGCCCACCGCGCACCCCGCGCCCACCCCGGCCTGAACGTCACCGTGCTGCGCCCCACCGTCCTGGTGGGCGGCACCGACACGGCCCTGACCCGATACTTCGAGTCGCCCCGCCTCCTGGTGGTGGCCGGCTCCCGGCCCGCCTGGCAGTTCTGCCACGTCGAGGACCTGGTCGGCGCGCTGGAGTACGCCGCCCTGGAGAAGGTCGACGGCGAGCTGGCGGTGGGCTGCGACGGCTGGCTGGAACAGGAGGAGGTCGAGGAGCTGACCGGGATCCGGCGCATGGAGCTGCCGTCCTCGGTCGCCCTGGGCGCCGCCGCCCGGCTGCACCGCATCGGGCTGACCCCCTCGCCCGCCGGCGACCTCGCGTACACGATGCACCCCTGGGTGGTCAGCGGCAGCCGTCTGCACGAGGCGGGCTGGCGGCCGAAGTGGACGAACGAGGAGGTGCTCGCCGAGCTCCTGGAGGAGGTCGCCGGACGCCACACCGTCGCCGGCCGCCGCCTGGGCCGCAAGGACGCCACCGCCGCCGGTGCGGCCGGCGCCACCGTCGCGCTGCTGGGCACCGCCGCCCTGGTCCGGCGCGCCCGCAAGGCCCGCCGCCGCATCTGAGGCGGCGGGGGCCCGCGGGCTGTATGAGCCTCCATACGGCGCTGCGGATGCCCGGTGGAATCGGCCATTTCCGAGCGCGGGCCCGGTGCGGCACGATGGGAGCATGTCAGCCGCTATCTCTTGCCCCGGCCGTGACCACCCCGGCGAGCAGGCCGCCGCGGACCCGATCCGGCTCATCGCGATCCGCGACACCACGCTGTCCGTGGACGAGGTCTTCGCGGCCGTCGGGGACGCCGCGGCGGGCGGCACCGCGTTGTTCGTGGGCACGGTCCGTTCGCACGACGGTGGTGCGGACGTCGCGGAGCTCGGCTACTCTGCGCACCCTTCCGCCGAGGCACACATCAGAAGCATCGCCGAGAAGGTCGTCGCCGAGTACCCCGTCCGGGCGCTGGCCGCAGTCCACCGAGTGGGTGATCTCGAGATCGGTGATCTGGCCGTCGTCGTGGCGGTCTCCTGCCCGCACCGGGGCGAGGCGTTCGAGGCGTGTCGCAAGCTCATTGACGACCTCAAACACCAGGTTCCCATCTGGAAGCACCAGACGTTCTCCGATGGTGCAGAGGAGTGGGTGGGGGTTTAGGGGCGGCCCGCGGCCCTGTTGCTCCGGTTGCGTAACCCGCCCCCTGGCGTAAGCGTTGACCTATCGGATGGTTAATCTGCTAATCGTCGATCGCGGTCGTACAAGGGGTTGGGAGGTCGCTGTGGGTGCGCTCCTGTGGTTGCTGGTTCCGGTTGTGGCCGCGCTCGTCGCGGCGGTGTGGAGCACCTGGACCCAGCGGAACCGTAAGTCCGGGGACGGACAGGAACTCGCGGGCTACGCCCGGTTCCGCGAGGCGATGGAGCGTGAGCATTCCGCTTCCGATCCCGCCTCGGACGCCGCCTGAGGGGTCCGCGGCATACGCGTGTGCAACGTCCCCGCGGTCCGTCCCCGTACGGACGGCCCCGCGGGCCGGTTGTCATACCCGTCCCGTACTGTCGTTCCATGCCACGCCGCACCGCGACGCTGCTCGCCTCGACCCTGATGCTGATCGCGCTGCTCTGCGCGGGGGTGCTGATCCCCGTGCCGTATGCCGAGATGTCACCGGGCCCGACGGTGAACACCCTGGGCGATCACGCGGGTGAGCCGGTGCTGCAGATCTCCGGGCGCAAGACCTATCAGCCGACCGGTCACCTCAACATGACCACGGTCCGGGTCACCGGCCCCGACTACACCATGAACCTCTTCGAGGCGGTCTACGGCTGGCTGGACCACGACAGCGCCGTGGTGCCGCACAAGACGCTCTACCCCGAGGGGCAGACGGCCGAGCAGGCGGACCAGGAGAACGCCGAGGAGTTCAGCCAGTCCCAGGAGAGCGCCAAGGTCGCCGCCCTCGACCAGCTGCACATCCCGGTGGCGACGCAGACGGTGGTCGGTTCGGTCATCAAGGACAAGCCGGCCGACGGGCGGCTGCACGCGGGCGATGTGATCAAGGCGGTGGACGGCAAGGCCGTCACGACGTACAGCGACGTCGCCGAGCTCGTCACCCGGCACAAGGCGGGCGAGAAGACGGTCTTCACGGTCATCCCCGCCAAGGAGGCGGCCGCTGCGGAGAAGAAGGGCAAGAAGCCCGCCGGCGGCCTGAAGCAGGTCTCGCTCACGACGACGAAGGCGAAGGGCGGCCGGGCCGTCGTGGGGATCCAGGCCGGGGTGGACCACACCTTTCCGTTCCCCATCGACGTCAAGCTGGCCGATGTCGGTGGCCCCAGCGCGGGGCTGATGTTCGCCCTCGGCATCGTCGACAAGCTCACGCCCGGGAACATGACCGGCGGCAAGTTCGTGGCCGGCACGGGCACGATCGACGACAAGGGCAAGGTCGGGCCGATCGGCGGCATCTCCATGAAGACGGTCGGTGCGCGGGACCAGGGTGCGGAGTTCTTCCTGACGCCCAAGGAAAACTGCGCGGCCGCCGCCAAGGACACCCCGAAGGGCCTGACGCTGGTGAAGGTCGGCACGATAGGCGACGCCGTCAAGGCGCTGGAGAAGATCCGCAAGGGCGACACCGCCGGCCTGCCGAGCTGCAGCCCGGCAGGCCGTTCGTAGTGCGGTGACGCCGCTCAGGCTTCGAAGGTCGCCGCCAGTGCCTCCGCGAGACCCGGCACCAGGGCGGATCCGGTGAGCACCTCGGACGTGGAGTCCTTCTCGCGCAGCCGCAGCGCCGATTCGCGGGCACCGTCGCGCAGTACGGCCACGGTCATACGGACCTCCTGGCGGTCCGGGTGCTCGGCGACCCAGGTGGCGAGCTGAGCCTCGTTCAGGCCCTCGGGTACGGAGTCCTCGGCGGACGGCGGCAGCATCAGCCGCTCCACGGTCAGCGCGCAGCCGGTGACGGCGTCCGGCCAGGCGATGGTGGCGAGGAACTCGTCCAGCGGGACGTCGGCCGGGACCTCGTCCTGCTCGACGGGGGTCAGGGAAGCGGTGGTGGAGTCGTCGATGCCGAGCTGGGCGGCGAGCGAGGGCTCCTGATCGCGCAGCTTGGCGGTGTCGACGAGGGCGAACAGGCGGGCGGGCTGATCCCAGCCGAGTCCGGCGGCGTATTCGTCGATTTCGAGTACGGCGCGGGTCAGCGGGTCGGCGGCGAGGGGGGTGCCGTCAACGGGGAGGTTGGTCATGCTCAACATCGTGCCTTGTCCACCCCGGAAAACGGGAACCGAGTAAAGCCTTCGTAAGTTGCATCACTGGGTCCTACTATCGCCGGGCCTGTTCCACACAACAGCGAACTTCGAGGTGCGCACCTTGGCTTTCCAGATGCCGGACCGCGGCGGAGGCCCCTCCGGGCCACGGATCAGAGTCGGCCGACCGTCCCGGCGGGTCCGGACCCTGCTCATGACACTGGGGGTACTGGCCGTCCTGGCCATGCTCTTCGTGATGTTCTCCGGGTTCTGGACCGACTGGTTGTGGTACCGCTCGGTCGACTACTCATCGGTCTTCACCACCACCCTGTGGACCAAGATCGGTCTGTTCTGTGCCTTCGGTGCCGTGATGGCGGTGGCCGTCGGCGTCAACATCTGGCTGGCGCACCGGCTGCGGCCGCCGCTCAGCGCGATGTCCATGGAGCAGCAGAGCCTGGACCGCTACCGGATGGGCATCGCCCCGTTCAAGAAGTGGGCGCTGATCGCGGTCACCGCGGTGATCGGGCTGATCGCGGGTGCGTCGGCGTCCGGTGAGTGGCGCACCTGGCTGCAGTGGGTCAACGGCGTGCAATTCGGGCAGAAGGACCCGCAGTTCGGCCTGGACGTCGCGTTCTTCGCCTTCGATCTGCCCTGGTACCGCTTCCTGCTGAGCTTCGGCTTCGCCTGCGCGGTGCTGTGCCTGGTGGCCTCGGCGTTGACGCACTACCTCTACGGCGGGCTGCGGGTCACCAGCCCCGGCTCCCGGGCGACGGCCGCCGCCACCGGTCATCTGTCGGTGCTGCTGGGCATCTTCGTCTCGCTCAAGGCCATCGCCTACTGGCTCGACCGGTACGGCCTGGCGGTCAAGTCCAGCGGGCTGCGGTCGGCGGACAACTGGACCGGGCTGCGCTACGTCGACGCCCATGCCTATCTCCCGGCGAAGACCATTCTGTTCTTCATCGCGGCGATCTGCGCGGTGCTGTTCTTCGCGACCCTCTGGCGCCGCACCTGGCAGCTGCCGGTGATCGGCTTCGGCCTGATGGTGCTCTCGGCGGTCCTGATCGGCGGGCTGTATCCGGCGATCGTGCAGAAGTTCCAGGTCCAGCCGAACGAGGCGAACAAGGAAGCGCCGTACATCAAGCAGAACATCAAGGCGACCCGGGACGCGTACGACATCCAGGACTCCGAGGTCACGCCGTACAAGGGCAATGACAAGCCCGCCGGCAAGGAGGACAGCCAGCGGCTGCGGGACGCGGCCGACACCACGGCCAGCATGCGCCTGCTCGACCCGAACGTCGTCTCGCCGGCCTTCCAGCAACAGCAGCAGGTGCGGGCGTACTACCAGTTCCCGTCCACCCTCGACGTCGACCGGTACAAGGACAAGAGCGGCGCCGAACAGGACACGGTCATCGGCCTGCGCGAGCTGAACATCGCCGGCATCCCGGACCACAACTGGATCAACGACCACTTCAAGTACACCCACGGCTACGGCGCGGTCGCCGCGAAGGGGACCGAGACCGATTCCGGCGGCGGGCCGAGGTACACCGAGTCGGACCTGCCGACCAAGGGCGGGCTCCCCTCCTACCAGCAGCGGGTGTACTACGGCGAGAAGACCTCGCAGTACTCGATCGTCGGCGGTCCGCAGAAGGAACTGGACTACTCCGACGACAGCGGTGAGAAGAGCTACCGCTACGCGGGCAAGAGCGGAGTGAACCTCTCCAGCCCGGTCAACCGGGCCGCCTACGCAGTGGCGTTCGGGGAGCCGCAGATCCTCTACTCCGGTGCGATCGGCGACGGTTCGCGGATCCTGTACAACCGCACGCCCAAGGAGCGGGTCGAGGCGGTGGCCCCCTGGCTGACCATCGACGGCGACGCCTATCCGGCGGTCATCAAGGGCCGGATCCAGTGGATCGTGGACGCCTACACCACCAGCAACGGCTATCCGTACGCCTCGCGCACCACGCTCGGGGACACCACGGCCGATTCGCTCACCAACGGCCAGCGGGCGGTGGTGGCCCAGCAGAACCAGGTCAACTACATCCGCAATTCGGTCAAGGCGACGGTCGACGCCTATGACGGATCGGTCAAGCTCTACCAGTGGGACGAGAAGGACCCGGTCCTCAAGACCTGGATGAAGTCCTTCCCCGGCACGGTCAAGAAGAAGGACGCCATAAGCGCACAGCTCAAGGAGCATCTGCGCTACCCCCAGGACCTGTTCAAGGTGCAGCGGCAGCTGCTGACCACCTACCACGTCCAGGACCCGGGGACCTTCTACTCCGGCTCGGAGCGCTGGCAGGTGCCGAGCGATCCGACGACCAAGTCGGGCAACTCCGTGCCGCCGTACTACCTGAGCATGAAGATGCCGGACCAGAAGGATCAGGCCTTCTCGCTGACGACGACCTTCACGCCCAACAAGAAGGACAACCTGGGCGCCTTCATGGCGGTCGACGCCGACGCGAACAGCCGGGACTACGGCCGGATCAGACTCCTGAAACTCCCCGCGCAGACGCCGGTGCCCGGCCCGCAGCTGGCGCAGTCGAAGTTCAACTCCGATCCGGTGATCGCCAATGAGCTCAACATCCTCAAAAGGGGTGATTCGGAGATCGAGTACGGCAATCTGCTGACCGTCCCCCTGGACGGTGGGCTGCTGTACGTCGAACCGGTCTACCTGCGCGGCGCAAGCACCAACTACCCACTGTTGAAGAAGGTGTTGGTCAGCTACGGCGACAGCAAGCCGGTTCTGGAGGATTCTCTCAAGGATGCGCTGGACGTCGTCTTCGGCAAGAAGTCGCCGGGTGCGGGCACCAAGCCTCCGGGTGGCGACACCGGTCAGCCGCCGCCGTCCGACCAGACGGTGCAGCAGGCGCTGAGCGATGCGGAGAAGGCCTACGAGGACGGCGAGAAGGCCCTGGAGCGAAAGGACTTGGGCGCGTACGACGCGGCCAAGAAGAAGCTCAAGGCGGCGCTGGACCGGGCCGCACAGGCGTCCGAGAAGGCCAAGTCCGCGGAGAAGAAGGGTTCGTCGGGCGACTGAGCGGCCCGACGGCCTCCCGCGGCCCCTCTGGGGTCGCCGGCGGATCAGCCGGCGACCCCACGGTGGCGGTGGGTGAACTGCCACCTCAATCCCGTGATAGCGTGAGATCACAACGACGCGGGGTGGAGCAGCTCGGTAGCTCGCTGGGCTCATAACCCAGAGGTCGCAGGTTCAAATCCTGTCCCCGCTACTGAAGATGAAGGCCCGGATCTTTCACGATCCGGGCCTTCGTCATGTGTGGTGAAGCCGGTGCTTTTCGCGGCCGCGTCGAACTGCCGATGTGGGGAACCTGTGTGCTTGAGTTTGACAAGTCGCCGTGTCGGGAAGTCGACAAACCGCTGAAGTGACCTCACTGGCTGCGGTATACCAGGTGTACGCGGGTTACGGGTGATGCGACGATGGCTGTTATGGGGGACAAGGCAAGGTTGTTGGAGACGGACCGGTTTGTGCATGCGCCCGACGACGGGCGCGAATCCGAGCTGCCGATGGATGCGATGGAGGCCGCGGAGGCCGCCGAGGCATCCGATGCGGTCACCGAGACCGGCCACCGCCGGGCCGCCGAGGCGGGCGACACCGCCGCGATGAGCGCGCTCGGTGCGATGCTGCTGCGCCGCGGCGAACTGGACGGCGCCGAGCCGCACCTGCGCTCCGCCGCCGCGGCCGGCGACCGTGCCGCGGCCAACAACCTGGGCGTACTGCTGCACCAGCGGGGCTACACCGACGAGGCGGGCGGCTGGTGGCGGATCGCCGCCGTCGCCGGCTCCGCGGCGGCCGCGCACGCCCTCGGCCGCCACTACCGCGAGCGCGGCGACGAGCCGGCCGCCGAGTACTGGCTGCGCCAGTCCGCCGAGTCCGGGCACTGCCTGGGCGCGTACGCCCTCGCCGACCTGCTGGAGCACCGCGGCGACGCCGGCGCCGAGCGCTGGTTCCGCGCGGCTGCCGAGCGCGGCCACCGCGAGGCCGCCTACCGCCTCGCCCGGATCATCGAGGACGGCCGTGACGGCGACCGCCGTACGGTGCCCGCCTACGGAGAGCTGACCCGGCAGGACGAGGCCGAGCAGTGGTACCGCCAGGCCGCCGCGCGCGGTCACCGCCGGGCCGCGCTCCAGCTGGGCGCGCTCCTGGAGGACCGGGGCGACATCCAGGAGGCGGGTCGCTGGTACCTCTCCGCGGCCAAGGACGGCGAGGCGCGGGCCGCCTGCGCGCTGGGCTTCCTGCTGCGCGACGCCGGGGACGAGGAGAGCGCCGCCGAATGGTGGCGCCGGGCCGCCCAGGACGGTGATGGCAACGCTGCCAACGCCCTGGGTGCCCTCCACGCCGACCACGGCGAACTGCAGACGGCCGAGCGCTGGTACCGCGTCGCGCTGGACGCGGGCGACGTCAACGGGGCCTACAACATCGGCCTGCTCTGCGCCGAGCAGGACCGGCCGGACCGCGGTGAGCAGTGGTACCGCCGTGCCGCCTACGCCGGGCACCGCGAGGCCGCCAACGCCCTTGCCATCCTGCTGCTGCAGCGCGGCGACGCCGCCGGCGCCGAGCCGTGGTTCTCCAAGGCCGCCGAGGCGGGCAGCGTGGACGCCGCGTTCAACCTCGGCATCCTCTTCGCCGGGCGCGGCGAGGAGCGCACCGCGCACACCTGGTACGAGCGGGCGGCGGTGGCCGGCCACACCGAGGCGGCGCTGCAGGTGGCCATCGTCGAGCTGCGGGACGGCGATCTGCAGGGTGCGGAGCGCAACCTGCGCTGCGCGGCCGGCGGCGGCAGCCCCGAGGCGGCGTTCCGGCTCGCGGACCTCCTGGATCGCCGTGCCGCGGCGGCCGGCGCGGGGCTGGCGGACGGCGAGCGGGCCGAGGACGACGAGAGCATCCAGTGGTACGAGCGGGCCGCGCGGCAGGGGCACCGCCGCGCCCAGGTGCGGGTCGGTATGTTCGCGGCGGCCCGCGGCGAGGTGGTCGAGGCGGCGAACTGGTACCGCGCGGCGGCCGAGGCCGGCAGCCGAAACGGCGCCTTCAACCTCGGGCTGCTGCTGGCCCGCGAGGGCAGCCTCCCCGAGGCCGCCCTGTGGTGGCAGCGGGCCGCCGAGGACGGCCACGGTCGCGCGGCGCTGCGCCTGGCGCTGCTCGCCGCCCGGCGCGGCGCGCTCGCCGAGGCGCAGAGCTGGTGTGCGCGGGCCGTCGATCTGGGGCCGCCGGAGGTGGCGGAGCGCGCGGCGCGGCTGCGTACGGCGCTCCAGGAGGAGCTCAGTGCCTGAGGGGTGTCCGCCCTAGGGGCGAGTGCGCCCCGGTCCCCAGGGCCGGGCTCCGAGGTCGCGCCGTGGGGCCCGGTCCTGGAGGGCCGGGCCCGGGGTGCGGGGAAGGGATTTGCGCTGGTCGTCGCGCTGGGGTTAGAGTAAAGACACAACGACGCGGGGTGGAGCAGCTCGGTAGCTCGCTGGGCTCATAACCCAGAGGTCGCAGGTTCAAATCCTGTCCCCGCTACTGAAGGACGAAGGCCCGGATCCTCAAGGATCCGGGCCTTCGTCGTGCGCGTGGTGCGAGGTGCGCGGTCACGGACGGTGGCCGACCGCCTCCGCGTAGAGGGTGCGGTCGACGAGCCTGTTCTCCGGCAGCGGCGGCCCTTTGGTGACGCCGGCGTCCCGGTAGGCCTTCTGCAGGCGCTCTGCGGTGCCCTTGCGGATCTCCCAGTCCATCCGGAGCGGTGGCACCGCGGTCAGGGTCACGGCGTCCACCTTGAGCAGCTTCGCCAGCTCGGCGACGAACGCCCGGTCGGCCTTGTAGTCATCGGCGAAGTAGGTGTTGACGGTGCGGATGTAGGCGCGCAGGAAGGCGACGCCCGCGTCCGGGTCCTGTTGGAGCAGGTGGGGGCCGTAGAGGGCGCCGCCGAGCGGTTCGCCCTGGGGCTGGCCGCCGAGGAACGCGTACTTCCTGTCGCCGTCGACGCGTCGCCAGACCGGGTCGAGGAGCCAGGCCGAGTCCACACCGCCGCCCGTCAGTGCGGTCAGTACGTCGGAGGAGCCGAGCTGTTGGAAGGCGACGGAGTTCATGTCGGCGCCGTGGGTGGCGAAGGACCTGGCCATCGGGTACATGATCACGGAGCCCTTGCCGATCATGGTGCCCATGGTGGAACCCCGCAGGGACACCGAGGACGCGGTCCGGCCGTTCTTCAGACGGACCCACAGGCCGCTCCGCGACTTCGGGTCCGGGGAGAAGTTGCCGGCCACCCAGCGGATGGTGAAGCCACCGTTGATGCCGTTGACGACGGCGGCTTCGGGTGCCGCCCACAGCACGTCGAGATCGCCCTTGGCCAGCAGGGGGAGAGCCTCGGGGGTGGGCAGCACCTTCAGCCGGACGTCCAGGCCCTCCTTCGCGAACTCGCCCTTGGCCAGGGCCGTGCGCAGCGGGGCGACGTACTCCGCCCCGAGGGTGCCGGTGGCGACCGTCAGGGTGCGGTGTCTCTTGAGGGGGCGGGGGGCCGGGGCACCCTTGTCGCAGCGGGCCGGGGTGCGGCCGGGGGAGCGGTCGGCGGGGTCGGTCCAGGAGGCCCGGCCGCAGCCCGCCACCGGCTCGACGGTGCGGGGTCGGGTGCTGGTGGCGGTGGTGTCCTGCGGTGCGGTGCAGCCCGCACCGAGGGCGAGCGTCGCGATGAGCGCGGCGAGGGCGGTGGTGCGCGAGCGCGGCATGGGGCCTCCGTGCGGCGGAAGTCGGGGAGGTGCGGGATCAGTTCCGTGCGCGGCCGCGGTCGCGGGGGGCCCAAGGGGTGAGGATGCGGCCGGCCAGCCGCACGAGTTCGGAGAAGAGCACGCCCAGCACGGCGACGCAGACGATGCCGACGAACATCACGTCGTTCTGGAACAGCGCGCGGGAGTCGAAGATGAGATGGCCCAGGCCGTCGGCGGCGGCGATCTGTTCGGAGGCCACGATCACCAGCACGGCCACCCCGGCGGCGATCCGGGCGCCCACGAGGACGGCGGGCAGCGAGGCGGGCAGCAGGACATGGCGGAACATCTGCCAGGCGTTCGCGCCGAAGACCTGCCCGGCGTCGCGGTGCCCGGCGGGGACGGCGAGCACCGCGGCCATCGTCGATATCCACACGAAGAAGAAGACGGTGGCGGCGACGAGGGCGACCTGCGGGCCCTCGCCGAGGCCGAACATGTTGAGGAAGACGGGCAGCAGGGCGAGTTTGGGGACGACGTAGAGGCCGTCGAGGAGCGGTTCGAGGGCGGCGCGCACGAGGCGGAGGGAGCCCATCAGCAGGCCGAGGGCGTAGCCGGTCACGGTGCCGAGGGCGTAGCCGGCCAGGACGCGTCGGAGGGTGGCCCCGACGTCCGGCCACAGCTCGCCCGCCAGGGCGCGGTCCCAGCCGTCGGCCAGGATGGTGGACGGCGCGGGGTAGATGCGGGCGTCGATCCAGGACCGGGTGGCGGCGAGCTGCCAGAGCAGGACGAGGGCGAGCGGGACGGCCACGGCCAGGCAGAGTTCGAGGGTGCGTCGGCGGCGGTGGGTGCGTTCAGGGTGCAGTTCTCGGGGGCCGGGGCGGCGGACCAGGCGGTGGTGGGCGGCGGGGCTGCGGGGCGCGGTGGTCATGCCGGTACGGCCCCCTTCCCCGCGGGGTGCCCGCGCCCGTCGACCTCGCCGCGCAGCAGCTGCCACAACTCGGCCTTCAGCGCGGTGAATTCGGCCGTGGCGCGGATGTCGCCGGTGCGCGGGCGGGCGAACGGCGGGCGGCGCTCGGCGATGATCCGGCCGGGCCGGGCGGACATCACCAGCACCCGGTCGCCGAGCACGAGGGCCTCTTCGAGGCTGTGGGTGATGAAGAGGGTGGTGGTGCGGGTGGTCTGGGTGAGGTCGAGAAGCTCGTCCTGGAGGATGGTGCGCAGCTGGGCGTCGAGGGCCGCGAACGGCTCGTCCATCAGCAGGATTTCGGGCTCGACGGCGAGCGCGCGGGCGATGGCGACGCGTTGGCGCATCCCGCCGGAGAGCGCGGACGGGTAGGCGCCGGCGAAGTCGGCGAGCCCCATCCGGGCGAGCCAGGAGCGGGCGCGTGCGTCGGCCTCCTTGCGGGGGACGCGCTGGATGTCGAGGCCGAAGCGGACGTTGGCCAGGACGGTCTTCCAGTCGTGGATGCCGTAGTCCTGGAAGATCATCGCGGCCGGGCGGTCGCTGCCGGCCCGGATCTCCAGCTCGCCCGCGCTGGGGCGCAGCAGGCCGGCGGCGATCCGCAGCAGGGTCGATTTCCCGCAGCCGGACGGGCCGACGAGGCAGACGAACTCGCCGGGCGCGATCTCGACGTCGACCGGGCCGAGTGCGGCCAGCGCCGTGCCGCCGCGGCCGAAGGACCGGGCCAGCGCGCGGGCGTGCAGGGCCGGCGGGCGGACGGGCGGGTCGGTGGGCGGGGCAGGGTGCGGCTCTCCCACAAGAGCTCCTCGCGGCGTGCGGAGTGCGGACGGGTGCCGCGGGGTGCGGGGCCGGGCCCGGTCGGACCGATGGCCGGAAGGCGCGGCACGCCGACGATATGACGACCCGTCAGATTGTGGAAGAGGGCGTGCGAGCCCTGATGCGCGGCCGGCGGTGCCGCGGGGCGGGTGGTGTGCAGCCGTCCGGGCGCGGCTGCGGGCCCGCAGCGGTGGCGGCGCGGGCCCGAGGTGACGAACGGCGTGCGTCCTGCGGGGCGGCCCCGACGGGGCCGGCTCCCGGTGCTGTCAGGAGGCGGTGCTGCAGTGCGGGCACAGGCCCCGGTAGGTCACTGTGACCTCGGAGACCTGAAAGCCGTAGCGCTCGGGTTCGGGCAGGGCGGAGAGCGGGTCGCCCTGGACGTGGACGTCGCGGATCGTGCCGCACCGCGAGCAGACGAGGTGCTGGTGGTCGTGGTGGGCGTTGGGGTCGTAGCGCTTCGCCCGGCCGTCGGTGCTCACCTCGAGCACCTCGCCGAGCGTGACCAGCTCGCCCAGCGTGTTGTAGACCGTGGCGCGGGAGATCTCGGGGAGCCGCTCGGTCGCCAGTGAGTGCACTTCGTCGGCGGTGTAGTGGACGTGGTCCCCATCGAGGACCTCGGCGACCACGCGTCGCTGCGCGGTCAGCCGCCAGCCGCGTCCCCGGAGCCGTTCCAGCAGGTCACTCATGCCAATCACCCATCAGTCAGATATGGCCAGCGTAGCAGTGGCCGGTCCATCACCGGATCAGGTACGAGTTTCGGGTACTTCTTGACTTAGACATTGTCCAATGTAGGATCGGCAGCGGCGCAAGCCAAGGGACAGGTGGAGAACACTTCAGGAGGCGCACGTGTCGGTAGAGAGCACCACCGGACCGCTGACCACGGAGGCCGGGGCGCCGGTCGCGGACAACCAGAACAGCGAGACGGCCGGCAACGGCGGACCCGGCCTGATCCAGGACCAGAGCCTGATCGAGAAGCTCGCCCACTTCAACCGTGAGCGCATCCCGGAGCGCATCGTGCACGCCCGCGGCGCCGGTGCGTACGGCACCTTCACGGTGACCGCGGACGTGACGCAGTACACCCGCGCCGCGTTCCTCTCCGAGGTCGGCAAGCAGACCGAGACGTTCCTGCGCTTCTCGACCGTCGCCGGCAACCTCGGCTCGGCCGACGCGGTGCGTGACCCGCGCGGCTTCGCGCTGAAGTTCTACACCGAAGAGGGCAACTACGACCTCGTCGGCAACAACACCCCGGTGTTCTTCATCAAGGACGCCATGAAGTTCCCCGACTTCATCCACACCCAGAAGCGCGACCCGTACACCGGCTCGCAGGAGGCGGACAACGTCTGGGACTTCTGGGGGCTCTCGCCCGAGTCCACCCACCAGGTCACCTGGCTGTTCGGCGACCGCGGCATCCCCGCGACGCTGCGCCACATGAACGGCTACGGCTCGCACACCTTCCAGTGGAACAACGAGGCCGGCGAGGTCTTCTGGGTCAAGTACCACTTCAAGACCGACCAGGGCATCAAGAACCTCACCCAGGCCGAGGCCGACAAGCTCGCCGGTGAGGACGCGGACAGCCACCAGCGCGATCTGCGGACGTCGATCGAGCGCGGCGACTTCCCGTCCTGGACCGTGCAGGTCCAGATCATGCCGGCGGCGGATGCGGCCAACTACCGCTTCAACCCGTTCGACCTGACCAAGGTCTGGCCGCACGAGGACTACCCGCCGATCGAGATCGGCAAGCTGGAGCTCAACCGCAACCCGGAGAACATCTTCGCCGAGGTCGAGCAGTCGATCTTCTCCCCGCACCACTTCGTGCCGGGCATCGGCCCGTCGCCCGACAAGATGCTCCAGGGCCGTCTCTTCGCGTACGGCGACGCGCACCGCTACCGCGTCGGCATCAACGCCGACCACCTGCCGGTCAACCGCCCGCACGCCGCCGAGGCGCGCACCAACTCCCGCGACGGCTTCCTCTACGACGGCCGTCACAAGGGCACGAAGAACTACGAGCCGAACAGCTTCGGCGGCCCGGTGGAGACCGGCCGGGCGCTGTGGCAGCCGGCCACCGTGAGCGGCCCCACCGGTGAGCAGGCGGCGCCCTCGCACGCCGAGGACGACGACTTCGTGCAGGCGGGCAACCTCTACCGCCTGCTGTCGGAGGACGAGAAGGAGCGCCTGATCAACAACCTGGCGGGCTTCATCTCCCAGGTCTCCCGCGACGACATCGCCCAGCGCGCGATCGAGAACTTCCGCAAGGCGGACGCGGACTACGGCAAGCGGCTCGACGCCGCGGTCCAGGCCCTGCGCGGCTGACGCCGTCCCGTAGCGGCCGGGCGCCGCCGCTCACGCGGCGGTGACCGCCCGGCCGTGAGGGCCGTTCGAGGGTCGCTGCCGTACAACCGAAGAGGCCGGATGCCATGGGGCTCCGGCCTCTTCGTGCTGTCGGGGCCGCTCAGGCGGGTACGGCGCCGGCCCGCTCCGGCACGTGCGAGCGGCAGCGGATGATGTCGCGTACGGATACGACACCGACCGGTTCGCGGTCGTCGAGCACGATCAGATGGCGGAAGCCGCCGCGCACCATGGCGTCCGCGGCGTCGTCGAGGGTCCAGTCCGGCGCGGCGAAGACCACGTCCGAGGTGGTGTGGGTCTGGGCGGTCTCCCGGTCGGGATTCTCGCCCGCGCCGAGGGAATTGAGGATGTCGCGCTCGGTGAGAATGCCGAGGCCGCTGGTGTCGGTGTCGAGGACGACGGCCGCGCCGACCCGTCGTGCGGCCATCAACTGCGCGGCCTGGCGGAGGGTGTGGGCGGGCCCGATGGTGAGGACCACCGTGCTCATGGCGTCTTTGACGAGCATGGGCATGGAGTGGAGCCACCTCCTTGGTGAATGTGCCTTGCGAAAGATTTCACAAGTTCACAAAGTGGGGGATTCTCATGTTCACATGCCTTCGTCGATGCAACAAGGGGCAAGTGCTGGACGCGTGTCCGAGCGCTTGCCCCTTCGCAGGTCAGTGACGTGCGTCGCCGACGTACGTCAGCAGGTCCTCGTGCAGCAGACCGTTGGAGGCCGCGGCGTTCCCGCTGTGCGGGCCCGGCTTGCCGTCCAGGCCGGTGAACCGCCCGCCCGCCTCCTGGACGACCACCGCGCAGGCGGCCATGTCCCACAGTGACAGCTCCGGCTCCGCGCAGATGTCCACCGAGCCCTCGGCGACCATCATGTACGGCCAGAAGTCGCCGTAGCCGCGCGTGCGCCAGCAGTCCCGGCTCAGGTCCAGGAACCCGGGCAGCGTGCCGCGCTCCTCCCAGCCGGTGAGCGAGGAGTACGCGAACGACGCGTCCTGGATGCGGCCGACCTGCGAGACCCGCAGTCGGCTGGCGGAGGTCAGGCTGCGGCCGGTGTAGGCCCCCAGGCCCTCGGCGGCCCACCAGCGGCGGTGCAGGGCCGGGGCGGAGACGATGCCGACCACCGGGCGGTCGCCGTTCTCGCCGCGCTCCATCAGGGCGATCAGGGTGGCCCAGACCGGCACCCCGCGGACGTAGTTCTTCGTGCCGTCGATCGGGTCGATGATCCACCGACGGGGCCCGGCGCCCTCGCTGCCGAACTCCTCGCCGAGCACCGCGTCGCGCGGCCGGGCCCGCTGGAGCTGGCTGCGGATCAGCTCCTCGGCCGACTTGTCCGCCTCGCTCACCGGCGTCATGTCGGGTTTGGTCTCGACCTTCAGATCGAGGGCCTTGAACCGTTCCATGGTGGCGGCGTCCGCGGCGTCGGCGAGGACATGACCGAGGCGGAGATCATCGTGATAGTCGGGCATGTGCGAACAGTATCTACTGCTATACGCAGGAGTCACACGGCCATGCCCGGCCCGCCGTGCGGGGTCATTCCACTGGCCGTGTGGGTGCCCCCGCGCCGCTCCCGCACGGCCGTCCCGGGCCGTGCAGGCACCTGTGCGGCGACCCTTGACAGCCTTTGGCGCCCCGTCAATTCTGTGCGCACCGAGGCCATTTGGGCCAACGGCCGGGGAGGCGACGAATGCCCGCAGCGCGTGAGAGCTTGCTGGATGCCGCGTACACGGCGCTGACGCGGCGGGCCTGGGCGCACATCCGGATGGTGGATGTCGCGGCCACGGCCGGGGTCTCCCGGCAGACCCTCTACAACGAGTTCGGCAGCAAGGAGGGGCTGGCCCGGGCCCTCGTACGGCGGGAGACCGACAACTACCTGGCCGGTGTCGAGCGGGCGCTGACCCGGCGCCCCGCCGCTGCCGGGCCGGGCGAGGAGGCGGCGGCCCGGATGGTGGCCGCGGCCGCCTGGACGGTCCGTACCGCGCGCACCAATCCGCTGGTCAGGGCCGTGCTGACGGGATGTTGGAACGACCGGCTGCCGGCCCCGCCGCGGCCGGGACCCGCCGAGCTGGTCGGCGGTCTCCGTGACCGGGCGGTCGCGGCGCTGGAGCCGGACTGGCCCGAGGAGGAGCTGCCCGCCCTCGGCGCCGCCTGCGAGACCGCGGCGCGGCTGACGCTGTCCTGTGTCGTCGCGCCCGCGGGAAGAGCGGGCCAGACCGGGCCCGACGCGGTGTCCACCCTCGTCCGGGGCGCGTTCGCGCGGGTGCGCGGCGGCCGGGACCTGTCCGGCGGCCGGGACCTGCCCGGCGGTCTCAGTGGGCCGAGCCCGACAGCTGCAGCCCGATGACGCCGACGATGACCAGGCTGATGGAGACCAGCTTGAGGGTGGAGACCAGGTCACCGAGGAAGACCATGCCGTAGATGGCGGTGCCGGCCGCGCCGATACCCGTCCACACCGCGTAGGCCGGGCCGACGTCGAGCTTGCGCAGCGCCAGCGTGAGCAGCCCGAAGCTGCCCAGTGCGAACGCCGCGAAGGCGATCGTCGGGAAGAGGCGGGTGAACCCGTGGGAGAGCTTGAGGCAGACGGCGAAGCCGGTCTCCAGGAGCCCCGCCACCACCACGAGCAGCCACGCCATGTCCCATTGCCTCCGTCGGGTCGGTGACCGCTTCGCCTGCCTCGGTGTGATTATGCAGTTCCCTCGGACGGGGGGCGGCCCCTTCGCGCGATCAGTCGCCCTCGCGTCGCTCGCGGGTGGCGAGCAGCCGCCGCAGGGAGTAGAGGCGGGCCGGATCGGCGTGCCCGTCGGCGACCCATGCGTCCAGTGCGCAGTCCACCTCGTCGTGGCTGCAGGCGCGCGGGCAGCCCTCGGTGCCCGGCACCAGGTCGGGGAAGGCGAGGATGACCCGCGACGGATCGACGTGGTGCAGGCCGAAGGACCGCACACCAGGGGTGTCGATGACCCACCCGGAGTCGCCGGGCAGCGGCAGGGCCAGCGCGGAGGTGGTGGTGTGCCGACCGCGGCCGGTGACGGCGTTGACATGCCCGGTGGCTCGGCGGCGCTCCGGGACCAAGGCGTTGACCAGGGTGGTCTTGCCCACCCCGGAGTGCCCGACGAACGCCGTCATACGGCCCCACAGCTGTTCGCGGACACGGTCGGCCGCCGCGCCGTCGGCCAGCTCCTCGCGATTGGTGACGACATACGGGACGCCCAGCGCGCCGTACGACTCCAACAGCGTGTCGGCGGACGCCAGATCGGACTTGGTCAGCACCAGCAGCGGTGCCAGCCCCGCGTCGTAGGCCGCGACCAGGCAGCGGTCGATGAGCCGGGGGCGCGGCTCCGGGTCGGCGAGCGCGGTGACGATGGCGAGCTGGTCGGCGTTGGCGACCACCACCCGCTCGTACGGATCGTCGTCGTCGGCCGTGCGCCGCAGGGTCGAGGTGCGCGGTTCGACCCGGACGATCCGGGCGAGGGTGTCCTTGTCGCCGGTCAGATCCCCGACGACCGCGACCCGGTCGCCGACCACCGCGCTCTTGCGACCCAGTTCGCGGGCCTTCATGGCGGTGACCGTGCGGCCGTCGATCAGACACGTCAGCCGGCCGCGGTCGACGGTCAGTACCAGGCCCTCGCAGGCGTCCTCGTGCTTGGGGCGGATGTTCGTACGAGGGCGGTTGCCCTTGCGGTTGGGGCGGACGCGGATGTCGTCCTCGTCGGGGTTCTTGCCGTAGCGGCGCATGGCGGCGGAATCCCTCAGGCTCTCCGGGCGGGTACGGCGGCCGGGTCGAGCATGTCCGTCCACATCGCGGGGAAGTCGGGCAGGGTCTTGCCGGTGGTGGCGACGTTCTCCACCTCCACGCCCTCGACGTCCAGGCCGATGATCGCCGCGGCGGTGGCCAGGCGGTGGTCGTCGTAGGTGTGGAAGATGCCGCCGTGCAGCGGGCGCGGCCGGATGTGCAGGCCGTCGGCCGTCTCGGTGACATCGCCGCCGAGTTCGTTGAGCTCCTTGGTGAGCGCGGCCAACCGGTCGGTCTCGTGCAGCCGCAGGTGCGCCACGCCGCGCAGCGTGGAGGGGGAGTCGGCCAGGGCGGCGACGGCGGCGATGCCCGGGGTGAGCTCGCCCACCTCGCCGAGGTCGACGTCGATGCCGTGGATCCGGCCGCTGCCGGTGAAGGTCAGGCCGTGGTCGGTCAGCTCGCAGGAGCCGCCCATGGCGGTGAAGATCTCGCGCAGTGCGTCGCCGGGCTGCGTGGTGTGCGCGGGCCAGTCCGGAACGGTGACCCGGCCGCCGGTGACCAGGGCCGCGGCCAGGAACGGCTGGGCGTTGGACAGGTCGGGCTCGACGACCAGGTCGCGGCCCAGCAGCGCACCCGGGGTGACCCGCCAGACGTCGGCCTCCCCGCCGGCCTCCGGGGTGTCCACCTGGGCGCCGATGCTGCGCAGCATGTCGACGGTCATCCGGATGTGCGGCATGGACGGCAGCGCGGCGCCGATGTGCCGCACCTCCACGCCCTGGTTGAAGCGCGGCGCGGAGAGCAGCAGGGCGCTGACGAACTGGGAGGACGAGGACGCGTCGATCTCGACCGGTCCGCCCTCCAGGGCGCCGCCGCCGAAGACGGTCATCGGGAGCGCGCCGCGCTTGTCGTCGTCGATCCGGGCGCCCAGCGTGCGCAGCGCGTCGATGACGCCGCCGAGCGGGCGCTCGTAGGAGCGGGGGTCGCCGTCGAACCGGATCGGGCCGTTGGCGAGCGTGGCGACCGGCGGCAGGAAGCGCATGACCGTTCCGGCGTTGCCGACGTCCACCGTGGCCGGGCCGTGCAGCCCGGCCGGGATGATCCGCCAGGCCTCACCGCCGCCGGGCAGCGCATCGGCGCCCGCGGAGCCGGCGGAGCTGGAGGAGGCGGTCTCCTCGATGCCGACGCCCAGGGTGCGCAGCGCCTCGGCCATCAGGAGGGTGTCGCGGGAGCGCAGCGGGCGGCGCAGCCAGCCGGGCTCGGCGGACAGGGCGGCCAGGACCAGGCCGCGGTTGGTGACCGATTTGGAGCCGGGCACCCTGACGGTTGCATCGACGGCCCCGGGGGCGAGGGGGGCGGGCCACAGGGCTGGGAGTGCGGGGCTCTCGGTCATGGCTTTACTTTAATGGCTGGGCACGCGGCCCCATCTTGACCAAAAGTGGCGCAACCTCTGCGAAACGTGGCGCTGGTGGTGCGCTCGGGTTCCGGAGCGGCGGACGGCGGGGCGCCCGGCGGGCTCAGAGTCCGAGCAGCCAGCGCCCGCCGCCTATCAGGGAGCAGAGCGTCACCACGTGGAAGAGGCCGAGCCACACGGCCGCCGGGACGTGGGTGAGCCGGGCCAGCTGGTCCGGGTCGGAGTCCGTCCCCCCGCCGGCCCGCCGCCGCTTGCCCATCAGCTCGAACGGCGGCCGCACGCCGCCCAGCAGCAGGAACCACACCGCCGCGTACGCGAACGCCGCCTGGACGTCCGGGGTGGTCAGCCAGGAGACGAGGAGGAAGGCGGCGCCGGTCAGCACGACGGTGAGCACGCCGTACGCGTTGCGGATCATGACGAGCATGGCGAGCAGCAGCGCGGTGGCGCCCCACAGCAGCGCCGTGATGTGGCCCGCGGCCAGCAGCGCGGCGCCCGCCAGCCCGAGCAGGGAGGGGGCGGTGTAGCCGGCCGCGGCGGTCAGCACCATGCCCGGCCCGGTCGGCCTGCCGCGGGAGACGGTCAGCCCCGAGGTGTCCGAGTGCAGCCGGATGCCTTGCAGTCGGCGGCCGGTGAGCAGCGCGATCAGCCCGTGGCCGCCCTCGTGGGCGATGGTCACGGCGTTCCGCGACAGCCGCCATGCGGTGTGCGGGACCACGGCGACCAGGGCCAGCACGCCGGTGGCGATCACGAGCCAGAAGGACGGATCGGGCTGGACCCCGAAGACGCGGCTCCAGACGTCCGAGATGTGGTCGGTATCCATGTCTCCCCTTCGTGTGGCATGGCAGTGTGGCATGCATGTGCGGTAGGTATGCAGCGAGTCGTGGGGCCGAGGACCTGGTGGGACTCTTCGGGGTCCGGCAGTGGGATCCGGCGGAGACCCTGGCGCCCAGCTGGAACGTCGCCCCGACGGTCGGCGTGCCCGCGGTGCTGGAGCGTCCCCTCAAGGGCGAGGCGTCGGACGCCTTCGGGCCCGGACCGGTGCGCCAGCTGCGGACGCTGCGGTGGGGGCTGGTGCCGTCGTGGTCGAAGTCACCCGAGGGCGCCGCGAAGATGATCAATGCGCGGGCCGAGACGGTGCACGAGAAGCCGTCCTTCAAGCGGGCCTTCGGCGCCCGCCGGTGCCTGCTCCCCGGTGACGGCTACTTCGAGTGGGTCACCGCCCCCGGCGAGCGGCGGCTGGAGGAGCAGGGAAAGAAGAAGCGCGGCCGCAAGCAGCCGTACTTCGTGACGCCCGCCGACGGCTCCGTGATGGCGATGGCCGGGCTGTACGAGTTCTGGCGGGACCCGACGCTGCCCCCGGACCATCCGCGTGCCTGGTGGGTGACCTGCACGGTCGTCACCACCGAGGCCGAGACCACACCGCTGGCCGGCGCCGACGGCGGCGAGGGACCGCAGTCGCTGGCCGACATCCACCCCCGTATGCCGCTGGTCCTGCCGCCGGACCGCTGGGACGCCTGGCTCGATGCGGGACGTACGGACCCCGACGACCTGCGCGGGCTGCTGGCGCCACCGCCGGCCGGGCTGATGCGGGCCCATCCGGTCCCGACGGAGGTCAGCAACGTCCGCAACAACGGGCCCGAGCTCCTCAAGGAACTCGCCGCCCCGGAGGCCGGCACGCTGTTCTGAGGCGGGCGTCCGCCCGGGGCAGGATGGAGGTATGACGACAAGGGCCAACGAGAGCGAGACGGTCGCGACCCCGGTCGGCGACGCCCGGATCACCTGGTACCGCGACGAGACACCGGCGCGCGCCGTGCTGGCCCTCGGCCACGGTGCGGGCGGCGGCATCGAGGCCCGCGACCTGCGTGCCCTGGCGGCCGGGCTGCCCGCCCGCGGCTGCACCGTGGCACTGGTCGAACAGCCGTGGCGGGTGGCCGCCAAGAAGCTGGCTCCCGCGCCGAAGACCCTGGACACCGGGTGGACGGCACTGTGGCCCGCCCTGGAGAAACCGGGGCTGCCGGTGGTGGCGGGCGGCCGCAGCGCCGGAGCCCGGGTGGCCTGCCGCACCGCCCGAGAGCTGGGCGCGCACGCCGTGCTGGCCCTCAGCTTTCCGCTGCACCCGCCGGGCAGGCCGGAGAAGTCCCGCGCGGACGAGCTGACCGGCGCCGGGGTGCCGACCCTCGTCGTCCAGGGCGGCCGCGATCCGTTCGGGCGCCCCGGGGAGTTCCCGCCGGACACGCGGATCGTCGAAGTGGCCCACGGGGACCACGGGTTCGCGGTGCCGAAGAAGGCGGGGACCGACGAGGCGGAGACGATGGCCCGGCTCACCGACGCGGTGGCGGGATGGCTGGAGGAGATCTTCGGCTGACGGAGGCGCCGGGCGGTCCGGGGCCGCCGGTCCACCGCCCCGGGAGGCCCTCAGCCGTCACCGCCGCCGCTGCCGTGCGGGCGGGCGCGGACGTGCATCCGCTCGCCCTGCCGGCCGAAGAGGCTGAGCAGTTCCACCGGCTCGTCACCCGCGGGCCCGAACCAGTGCGGCAGCCGGGTGTCGAACTCCGCCGCCTCGCCCGCCCGCAGCTCCACATCCCGGTCGGCGAGCAGCAGTCGCAGCCGCCCCGACAGCACGTACAGCCACTCGTAGCCCTCGTGGGTGCGCTGCTCCGGCGGCCCCGCCACCGGCTCCACGACCAGCTTGAACGCCTGCAGCGCCCCCGGCTGCCGGGTCAGTGGCACCACGGTCATGTGCCCGCGCCGGCGCGGCACCGCCCGCACCCGCGGGTCCCCGACCTCCGGCGCGCCCACCAGCTCGTCCAGGGGCACCTGGTGCGCGTGCGCCAACGGCAGCAGCAGTTCGAGGGTGGCCTTGCGCCCGCCCGACTCCAGCCGTGACAGCGTGCTCACGGAGATGCCGGTCGCCTCCGAGAGCGCCCCGAGCGTCACGCCGCGCTCCTGCCGCAGCCGCCGCAGGCGCGGGCCCACCTCGGTGAGCACCTGGTCGTAGGGGTTCGTGTTCGTCCCGTCCATGACTCCATTGCCGAAGCGGCAACGCTGTTTGTCAAGAGGTGGGCGGCGGCCGCTGCCGGACCCCGACCGCGAAACGACCACGGCGGCCGGGAATGCGCTGCGTCGCCCCGCTGTTGTGCCAGGCGTAAGGATCAAGTACGTCCAGCGCACGCAGCATGAGGAATGGGAGCCCGCCGCATGGGAATCGCTTGCCCGGCCCGCCCGGCCGCCGACCTGGAGTGGTCACAGATGCAGGTGGCGCAGCCCGCCCTGGCTGGAGCGGCGGGGGTACGGGATCGTCGTCTATTCTCCGAATCGAGGGGGTCCGCTTCCGGATCCGTCACGGTGTTGGAGGAGGTGGGTCCGGTCACCGGTACCGACGCAGGGGCCGACGGCGCGGCTGAGGACACGACCGAGGGTCGGCGGGAGAGCGACGCCGAGCGCAACGCGCGCTTCGAGCGGGACGCGCTCACCTTCCTGGACCAGATGTACTCCGCCGCGCTGCGCATGACGCGCAATCCGGCCGACGCGGAGGACCTGGTGCAGGAGACCTACGCCAAGGCGTACGCGTCCTTCCACCAGTTCCGCGAGGGCACGAACCTCAAGGCGTGGCTGTACCGCATCCTGACGAACACGTTCATCAACTCCTACCGCAAGAAGCAGCGGGAGCCGCAGCGCAGCGCCGCCGACGAGATCGAGGACTGGCAGCTCGCGCGCGCCGAGTCGCACATGTCGACCGGGCTGCGTTCGGCCGAGTCGCAGGCGCTGGACCACCTGCCCGACTCCGACGTGAAGGCCGCGCTCCAGGAGATCCCCGAGGAATTCCGTATCGCGGTCTATCTCGCGGATGTCGAGGGCTTTGCGTACAAGGAGATCGCGGACATCATGGGGACACCCATCGGCACGGTGATGTCCCGTCTGCACCGCGGCCGCCGCCAGCTGCGCGGCATGCTGGAGGATTACGCCCGCGACCGCGGGCTGGTCCCCGCGGGTGCGACGGCCGCGGACCCGCAGGCCGCGCGGACGTCGGGATCGCACGACCGGAAAGGCTCGGGATCATGAGCTGCGGAGAGCCGCACGAGAAGGACTGCTCAGAGGTCCTTGACCACCTCTACGAGTACCTCGACCGTGAGATGCCCGCCGGGGAGTGCGCAGAGTTCCAGGTGCATCTGGACGAATGCTCGCCGTGCCTGGAGAAGTACGGCCTGGAGCAGGCCGTCAAGAAGCTGGTCAAGCGCTGCTGCGGCCACGACGACGTCCCCAGCGACCTGCGCTCGAAGGTCATGGGCCGGATCGACCTGATCCGGGCCGGGGAGACCGTGCCCGAGGTCAGCGTCCTCGAGCAGGCCAAGCACGAACAGGCGCAGCGGGAGCAGGCGGCGCGGGCCGCGGGCTCCGGCGGCGCGGGCGCGGAGCCGGCCGCTGACGCCGGTCCGCCGTCGGGCGAGGCCGATGCACGTCACGAGGCCGCACGGGCGGAATAACGCCACACACCACCCTAAGGGGTGAGGGGTAGGGCGATTCGTCCCGCCCGATCCTGTGATGCGCCTTCTCCGGCGCCCCGCTCCCTCTATTCTCACCGCACCCGGACGTGCCGCGAATGCGGCGCGGGCACGGGCCCCTGCTCCGCTCGGGCCCGGGACGGCGTGAGGAGGGGCGCGATGCGGGAACTCCCGGCGGCCGCGCGAGGCTACATCGGCTGCGCCGCACTGGCCGCGGCGCTGTGTGCGGCCCCCGCCGTACGGTTGGGCGCCGCCGCTCCCTGGACCAGCTCCCTGGCCCTGGCCGCCCTGTACGCGCTGTGCGAACAACTGCGCCGCTGCCCGCTGGCGAGCGGCCTGACGGGCGAACGGGCGGCACTCGGCACCGGCCCCGCCGGGCGGCCGACCACCCCCGCGGCGTTCCCTTCCGGCTGGGCCAGCCCCGTCCTCCTCGCCGGGGCCCTGCTGTTGCCGCCGCCGCTGGCCGCACTGGCCGCCGTACCGGGGGCGCTGATCGCCCCCGTCGAGGCCCCGTCCGCCGCTGCCCGCCGGATCTGGCACGCCGCCGAACTCGCCCTGGCCTGCGCCGCCGCCTCCCTGGTCTGCCACGCCCTCGTCGGCGCACTGGGTCACCAGCCGCTGTCCGTACCGCAGTTCCCCGCCGTGCTGGCGCCCGCCGCGGCCGCCGCGCTCACCTTCTGCGGGGTGCTCGCCGCGCTGGACGGCGGGGTGCTGATCGCCGCCGAGCGCCACCCGGCCCGCACCGCCTGGCGCGGACTGCTGACCCGCTCGCTGGGCCCGCACCTGGTGCACGGGCTCGCCGGGCTGCTGATGGCGGTGCTGTGGCGCAGCGTGTACGGCCCCCCGGCGGCGCTGCTGGTGCTGCTGCCGATGTACCTCTCCTGCTGGGTCTTCGCCCAGTACCACCGCGAACGCGCCGCCCACCAGGCCACCATCCGCGCCCTGGTGCAGGCCGTGGACATCAAGGACCGCTACACCCGCGGACACAGCGAGCGGGTCGGCCGCGCGTCGGTGATGATCGCCCGGGAACTGGGCATGGCGGAGGACCGGCTGGAGGTCCTGCGGTTCGCCGGGATCCTGCACGACGTCGGCAAACTCGGCGTCCCCACCCGGCTGTTGCGCAAGGACGGGCCGCTGACCCCGGCCGAGCGCGGGGTGATCGAGCTGCACCCCGAGTACGGCGACGAGATCGTCCGCGGCATCGGCTTCCTCGGCGAGGCGCGGGCGGCGATCCTGCACCACCACGAGCGGCTGGACGGCAGCGGCTATCCGTACGGCCTGTCGGGGCAGCACATCCCGGAGTTCGCCCGGGTGGTGGCGGTCGCCGACGCCTTCGACGCGATGACGTCCACCCGGTCCTACAGCCGGGCCCGCCCGGTCGCTGCCGCGGTCGCGGAGCTGCGCCGGTGCGCCGGGGCGCAGTTCGACCCGCGGATGGTGGGGGCGCTGGCGGCGTCCCTGGAGCGCTGCGGCTGGCACCCCGACCTGGTGACGGCGGCCGATGCGCAGCAGGACCGGGTGGCGGGGGCCGCGGACCCGGCGCGGTCCGGTAGCGGAAACGTCCCTCCTGCCCGGCCGCGGAAGGGCGTCCCCCACGCGACCACCGCCCGGCGGTCCGGTGCGTCCGGCCCGGACGGCGCGCCATGAGCCTCCCCCGTGGCCTCGAGGGCACGGTCGGGGGCGCCCCCAGGGGTGGCTGGGGGAGCGCCCCCACCGTCGCCGCCGTCTGCGCGGCCGCCGTCCTCGCTGCCTGGAGCCTCGGCCGGACCCTGTGGGACGGCCTGGCGCAGCCCGGGATCGCGCTGGCGTTCGGCGTGCTGATCGCGGCCGGCGAGCTGCTGCGCCGGGAGCCCGCGCGCGGCGCCGGGCCCGGCCCGGCGCCCGGGGAGCGGGAGAGCGCACCGCTGGGAGCGGCCGGTGCGCTGGCGTACGCGCTGCTGGGCGAGGCCGGCGGGGGGCCGACGACGCACGGTGTGCCGCAGACCGTGTCGGTCGTGGTGGCGGCCGTCCTGGTCGGGCTCGTCCCGCACCTGGCGCTCGGCCGGGGCCCGGCGCTGAGCCACCTCGCCCGCCGCGTACTGACCGCAGGCTTCGCGGCCACCTGCTTCCAACCGCTCTACCACACCGGCACCTTGGCGCGGTGGGGTGTCGACGGCCGGCTCTACCCGCTGCTGCTGATCGGCCTGCTGGCGCTCACCACCCTGTGCGACGCGGTGCTGGCCGCCGCCCTCGCCCGGGCCCGCACCGGCTGGCCCTACGGGCCGCTGCTGCGCGACGAGTTGCGGGCGCTGCTCGGCATCGGCACGGCCATCTGCGCCACCGGGGTGGTGATCTCGCTCGCCACCGCCGTCGCCGGGCTCTGGGCGCTGCCGGTCTGCGCGCTGCCGCTGCTGCTCACCCAGTTCGCCTTCCGCCGGTTCGCCGCCGTCCGCGCCACCTGCCGCCAGACGATCGCCTCGCTGGCCCGCGCCACCGAGATCGCCGGCTGCACCCCGCCCGGCCACGCCCGCCGGGTGGCCGGGCTCAGCCGTGCGGTGGGCCGCGAACTGGGCCTGCGGGAAGGAGACCTGGACGTCCTGGAGTACGCCGCGCTGATGCACGACATCGGCCAGCTCTCGCTCCTGGACCCCGTCCCGGCCGGGGCGACCGCGCCGCTGCCGCCCCCCGAACAGCGCCGGATCGCGCTGCTGGGCGGCGCCGTCGTCCGGCAGACCGGTGTCCCCGCCGAGGTCGCGGTGATCGTCGAACGGCAGGCGGATCCGTACCGGGACCAGCCGCTCACCGCCCGTATCGTCCGGACGGTCAACGCCTACGAGGACCTGGCGCGCCAGGCCGGGGGGCCCGGCGGTCCGCTGCGCGCCCTGGAGCGGCTGCGGCTGTCCACCGCGCACGAGTACGACCCGGGCGTGGTCGAGGTGCTCGCCCGGGTCCTGGCGGCGGCCGGGCGGCGGGACGTCACGGGGAGGTGAACTGCCCATCACACGGGGTGAGGAAAGGGGTCCGCGCCGGGCGTCCCAGGCCGTGGAACCCATGGGTAATGAGCGCCCCGCGAGATGGGCATGGTTGGATGCGAAGGAAGGCCCCCGCAAGGGGATTCAGGGGGGCGTTGAAGGGCAAGGAGCCGCAGGGGGCACAGCAATCAGGCTGAGTCCGGCGGCAAACTGTGGCAGGTTGTCGAGTGGGCCCGGCGGGCCCCGGGCGCCGCTCGGAACACCTCCGGCAACGGCATCAAGAGAACCGGCAGGCGGGAATCGTGAGGATCTTCGGCAAGGTACGGCACCGGCCCTCCGCCTCATGGCGGCAGGCGACCGACCGCGCTTTCACGCTGATCGGCGACGGCCGTTACGAGGACGCGGGAGCGCTGCTGACCCGTGCCGCGGACATGGAGCCGTGGCTGTCGGAGTCCTGGTTCAATCTCGCGCTGCTGCACAAGTTCCGGCACGACTGGGAGCAGGCGCGGGCCGCCGGTCTGCGCGCGGTGGCCCTGCTGGACCGCGAGACCGGGGCGCCCGACTGGTGGAACGTCGGCATCGCCGCCACCGCCCTGCAGGACTGGCCGCTGGCCCGCCGTGCCTGGCAGGCGTACGGCCTCAAGGTCCCCGGTGAGGGGTCGCCGTCCGGTGAGCCGGTCGGGATGGCCCTGGGCAGCGCCGCGGTCCGCCTCTCCCCGGAGGGCGAGGCCGAGGTGGTCTGGGGGCGCCGGCTGGACCCGGCACGTATCGAGGTGCTCTCCATCCCGCTGCCGTCCTCCGGGCGCCGCTGGGGCGAGGTGGTGCTGCACGACGGCGTGCCGCACGGCGAGCGGACCACCGCGGCCGGCTCGGGTGGCGCCACGAGGTCGTTTCCGGTGTTCGACGAGATCGAGCTGTGGGCGCCCTCCCCGGTCCCCACCTGGGTGGTGCTGCTGGAGGCCGCCGCGGAGGCCGACCGGGACGCCCTGGAGCGCCTGGCGGCCGACGCGGGGTTCGCTGCCGAGGACTGGTCGTCGTCGGTGCGGCTGCTGTGCCGCACGTGCTCGGAGAGCCGGATGCCCAGCGACGAGGGCGACGGCGAGCACCTGGACCCGCACGACCACAGTGAGCCGGGCCACCCGGGGCCGCTGGGGCACCGCACCGCCGGCTCGGGCTCCCTGTGGGTCCCCGAGCGCGAATGCGGCATCGCGGCGCCCGCCGGCCTGGTGCGCGGCCTCCTCGACGGCTGGGTCGCGGACAGCCCGGACACCCGGGAATGGCGCGATCTTGAAGAGGTCTGCTGAACGGCTGCCCGGCTCCCCGTAGGCTGTAGGGCGACTATCAGGGTTTTCAGGAAGGCGTACGGCGGACATGGCCCAGCAGCCGGTGTTTGATCAAAACGGTGAGCAGCAGGTGGACGAGGCGTTCATCGACGACACGACGGACGCCGGTGACCGAGAGGTCGCCCACCGTGAGCGCGGCACCTCGCGGCCGATCACGGTCGTCGGCAATCCGGTGCTTCACAAGGAGTGCAAGGACGTCACGGCGTTCGACGACGCGCTCGCCCAGCTCATCGACGACATGTTCGCCAGCCAGCGGACGGCCGAGGGTGTGGGCCTGGCCGCGAACCAGATCGGTGTGGACCTGAAGGTCTTCGTCTACGACTGCCTGGACGACGAGGGCGTCCGGCACGTCGGTGCGATCTGCAACCCCGTCCTGGACGAGCTGCCGGCCGGGCGCCGGGTGCTGGACGACTCCAACGAGGGCTGCCTCTCGGTGCCCGGTGCGTACGCCGAGCTGGCCCGCCCCGACTACGCCGTGGTCCGCGGCCAGGACGCCAAGGGCGAGCCGGTCGCGGTCCGGGGCACGGGCTACTTCGCGCGCTGCCTGCAGCACGAGACCGACCACCTCTACGGCTACCTCTACATCGACCGGCTCTCCAAGCGGGACCGCAAGGACGCGCTGAAGCAGATGGCCGAGCGGGAGCCGCGCTACCCCGTCGTCGCCAACGACTGAGCCCGAGCCGCCCGGGGGCCGGTGCGGCCCCTCAGGACGACGACGCCTGCTGGTAGGCGCTCCAGATCTGCGGCGGGACGGCCGTGCCCAGCCCGGAGTCCGGGCCGCCCACACCGTTCATCGGCAGCAGGTCGGGGGCGCCCGGCTTGTTGCGGAACATGGTGATGGCGGTGGTCGGCTCGGCGGAGTCGCCGACGCGCTCGCCGAACCCCCCGGCCGCCCCCGGCGCGGGGGAGGGGGAGCTCCCGGTCACCGGCCCGCGCTCATCGGTGAAGGGCACGCCGGACGGGCTGCCGACGAACCACGCCGACTTCATCCGGTCACCGGGCTCGCTGACGCCCGCCGCGACCGGCTGGTAGGTGGCCTGGCCGTCCGGGGTGCCCAGGACGCGCCAGCCCACGCCCTGAAGGATCCCGGTCATCTGCTGGGCGACGTCGGGGGAGAGGACCTGCGCCGGGTGCGGCCGGTCGAAGCCCTCGACGGGCCTGCCGTCCAGGGTCATCCGGGACACCGCGTACGGATCGGCGTGCCGCCCGCCGTTGCCGAAGGTGGTGTAGGCGCTGGCCATCCGGATTGCGCTGGGGGCGGAGGTGCCGAGCGGGAAGGTCGGCTCCAGCTGGGCCAGACTGTCCTGGCGCAGCCCGGCGGCCACCACGAGATCCCGTATCCGCTCCAGCCCCAGGCGCTGCCCGGCCGCCACGAAGGGCGGGCTCTGCGCCGTCATCAGGGCCCCGCGCAGATCGGCCGTCAGCGACTCCGGGTCCTTCTGAGCCGCCTCGGCGCCCCACTCCTCGTTCTCCTGCGCCAGGGCGGTCGCCAGCACGAACGGCTTGAACGCCGATCCCACGGGGACGGCCGAGGTGTCGGCGTTGTTGCTGAAGTGCCTGGTCGCGTCCGAACCGCCGTACAGCGCGAGGACGGCTCCGTCCCGGGGGCGCACCGAGGCCGCGCCGAACTCCACGAAGGTGTCGCTCGCGCGTTTTTGCGGATCGATGCTCTTCCGGCGGACGCTGTCGACCGCCTTTTCCAGGCGGCGGGTGAGGTTCTTGTCGAAGGTGGTGTGGATGCGGTATCCGCCGCCGGCCAGGTCCTTGTCCGTCAGGCCGGTGCTGCTCTTGACGAACTTGTTGGCGACATCGATGAGATAGCCGGTCTGCCCGGCCTGGCTGGTGGGCTTCGCCGGCGGGCGGGGCTCGGGGAATCGGGTGTAGCGGGCCCGCTCCTGCCGGCTCATCTTGCCGGTGGCGACCTGCCGGTCGAGTATCCACTTCCAGCGCGCCGCGGCCCGCTGGTGGTTGGCCTTGCTCAGCCCCGGGTCGTACTGCTCCGACCCCTTCAGCAGGGCGGCCAGCAGGGCGCCCTGGCTCGGGTTCAACCGGGCGGCGTCGATGCCGTAATAGGCGTGTGCGGCCGCCTGGATACCGTTCGAACTCCGGCCGAACCAGCTGGTGTTCAGATAGCCGCGCAGAATGTCCTGCTTGGACTGCTGGTTGTTCACCTTCAGCGCGATGATGAATTCCTTCGCCTTACGGGTGACCGTCTGGTCCTGCGAGAGATAGGTGTTCTTCACATACTGCTGGGTGATGGTGGAGCCGCCCTGGGCCTCCGCACCGGAGAGCATGTTCACCACGGCGCGGCCGATTCCCTGGAGGGAGACGCCGGAATCGCTGTAGAAGGTGGCGTTCTCCGCCGCGATCACCGCGTTCTCGACGGAGTCGGGGACCTTGTCGAGCGTCACGTTCTGCCGGTTGACGGCCCCGACGCTGACCATCTGGCTGCCGTCCGCCCAGTAGTAGACGGTGGCTTCGCGGCCGGCCAGTTCGTTCTCGTCGGGGATGTCGACGCTGACGTAGACGACGAGGAACAGTCCCACCAGGCTGCCGGCGGACAGCCCGAAGGTGCCGGCCAGCAGGCGCCAGGACGGCAGCCAGCGGCGCAGGCCCCGCCGGCCCTGCCGGGGGTAGTCGATGATCCGGCGGCGCGTGCCCGGCGGCTTCCGCCGCCCCGGCGGCGTCCGCCACAGACGCCGTGGAAAATCGATGATCTCGCGCCGCTTGGCCGACCGCTTCTGCCACACGCGCCGCGGGAAGTCGATGACCTTGCGCCGCACCCGGCGTCGCTTCTGCGAACCCCTCATGCCTCCATTAAATGTGGCAGACAGGGCTCCGGTTGCCGTTCCGGCCGCCCGCTAACGGAATGCTCATAATTGGCGGGCGGCCGGTGGTTGGCTAGAAGTCGTCGTCGAAGGAGACCGAGCCCTCGACGGCGACCTGGTAGGCCGACGGCCGACGCTCGAAGAAGTTGGTCAGCTCCTGGACGTTCTGCAGCTCCATGAAGGAGAACGGGTTCTCCGAGCCGTAGACCGGCGCGAAGCCGAGCCGCTGCAGCCGCTGGTCGGCCACGCACTGGAGGTACTCGCGCATCGACTCGGTGTTCATGCCCGGCAGGCCGTCACCGCACAGGTCGCGGCCGAACTGCAGCTCCGCCTCGACGGCCTCCCGGAGCATGTCGGTGACCTGCTGCTCCAGCTTGTCGTCGAAGAGGTCGGGCTCCTCCTGGCGGACCGTGTCCACCACCGAGAAAGCGAACTCCATGTGCATCGACTCGTCGCGGAAGACCCAGTTGGTGCCGGTGGCCAGGCCGTGCAGCAGACCGCGGGAGCGGAACCAGTACACGTATGCGAAGGCGCCGTAGAAGAACAGCCCCTCGATACAGGCCGCGAAGCAGATCAGGTTCAGCAGGAAGCGGCGCCGGTCGGCCTTGGACTCCAGCCGGTCGACATTGTCGACCGAGTCCATCCACTTGAAGCAGAATTCGGCCTTCTCCCGGATCGACGGGATGTTCTCCACGGCCGCGAAGGCGGCGGCACGGTCGTCCGGGTTGGGGAGATAGGTGTCCAGCAGCGTCAGATAGAACTGGACGTGCACGGCCTCCTCGAAGAGCTGACGGCTCAGGTACAGCCGCGCCTCGGGGGAGTTGATGTGCTTGTAGAGCGTCAACACCAGGTTGTTCGCGACGATCGAGTCACCGGTCGCGAAGAACGCGACCAGTCGGCCGATCATGTGCTGCTCGCCCGGCGAGAGCTTGGCGAGGTCGGCGACGTCGGAGTGGAGGTCGACCTCCTCCACGGTCCAGGTGTTCTTGATCGCGTCGCGGTAGCGGTCGTAGAAGTCCGGGTACCGCATGGGTCGCAGGGTCAGCTCGAAGCCCGGGTCCAGGAGGTTCTTGGTGCCGGTGGTGGCGGTGTGCGCGGCGGCCGCGGTGTTGGTCTCGGTGGTCATTACTGGCAGGCCTCGCAGGACTCGGGGTTTTCCAGGGAGCAGGCGACGGCCTCGGGGTCGGTGGCCTGCTGCGGTACGGGGACGGTCGCGGCGGCGGTGGTGCCGCGCGCCGACTGGGCGATCCGGGTCGCCGGGCGGGAGCGCAGGTAGTACGTGGTCTTGATGCCGCGCTTCCAGGCGTAGGCGTACATCGAGCTGAGCTTGCCGATGGTCGGCGACGCCATGAAGAGGTTCAGCGACTGGCTCTGGTCGAGGTAGGGCGTACGGGCCGCGGCCATGTCGATCAGGGCGCGCTGCGGGATCTCCCAGGCGGTGCGGTACAGGGCCCGGATCTCCTCGGGGATCCACTCGACGTCCTGCACCGAGCCGTTGGCCTCGCGCAGCGCGTCACGGGTCCGTGCGTCCCACAGCCCAAGCGCCTTGAGCTCCTCGATCAGGTAGGCGTTGACCTGGAGGAACTCCCCCGACAGCGTCTCGCGCTTGAAGAGGTTGGAGACCTGCGGCTCGATGCACTCGTACACGCCCGCGATCGAGGCGATGGTCGCGGTCGGCGCGATGGCCAGGAGGAGGGAGTTGCGCATCCCGGTCGTCGCGATACGGGCGCGCAGCGCGTCCCAGCGGTCCGCCCAGCGCGGCTCGGCGTTCGGGTAGTGGTCCGGGTGCAGCACGCCGCGGGCGGTGCGGGTCGCGGACCACGCCGGGTGCGGGCCGTGCCGCTGGGCGAGGTCGGCGGACGCCTCGTACGCGGCGAGCATGATCCGCTCGGAGATCCGGGTGGACAGCTCCTTGGCCTCGGCCGAGTCGAACGGCAGCCGCAGCCGGAAGAAGACGTCCTGGAGGCCCATCAGGCCCAGACCGACCGGCCGCCAGCGGGAGTTGGAGGCCCCGGCCTGCTCGGTCGGGTAGAAGTTGATGTCCACCACGCGGTCGAGGAAGGTGACGGCCGTGCGGACCGTGGCGTCCAGCCGCTCCCAGTCCATCGCCTCCTCCCAGCCCGCGGCCTCGTCGCTCAGGTGCGCGGCGAGGTTCACCGATCCGAGGTTGCAGACGGCGGTCTCCCCGTCGTTCGTCACCTCCAGGATCTCGGTGCACAGGTTGGAGGAGTGCACGACCTTGCCGGGCTCGGCGGTCTGGTTGGCGGTGCGGTTGGCGGCGTCCTTGAACGTCATCCAGCCGTTGCCGGTCTGCGCCAGGGTGCGCATCATGCGGGAGTACAGCACCCGCGCCGGAATCTGCTTGAGCGCACGGCCGTCGGCCTCGGCCCTGCGGTACGCGGCGTCGAACTCCTCGCCCCACAGGTCCACCAGCTCCGGGGTGTCGGAGGGCGAGAACAGCGACCAGTCGGCGTCCGCCTCCACGCGGCGCATGAACTCGTCCGGGATCCAGTGGGCGATGTTCAGGTTGTGCGTCCGGCGGGCCTCCTCACCGGTGTTGTCGCGCAACTCGAGGAACTCCTCGATGTCCGCGTGCCAGGTCTCCAGGTAGACACAGGCGGCACCCTTGCGCCGGCCGCCCTGGTTGACGGCCGCGACCGAGGCGTCCAGCGTGCGCAGGAACGGCACGATGCCGTTGGAGTGCCCGTTGGTGCCGCGGATCAGCGAACCCCGGGCGCGGATACGGGAGTACGACAGGCCGATGCCGCCCGCGTGCTTCGACAGCCGGGCGACCTGGTGGTACCGGTCGTAGATCGAGTCCAGCTCGTCCAGCGGCGAGTCCAGCAGATAGCAGGAGGACATCTGCGGGTGGCGGGTGCCGGAGTTGAAGAGGGTCGGGGACGAGGGCAGGTAGGAGAGCGTGCTGGTCAGCCGGTACAGCTCGGCGACATCGGCCAGCGCCCGCTCGGAGTGGTCCTCGGCGAGGCCGCAGGCCACCCGGAGCAGGAAGTGCTGGGGCGTCTCGATGACCTGCCGGGTGAGGGGGTGCCGCAGGAGGTAGCGGGAGTGCAGGGTGCGCAGCCCGAAGTAGCCGAACCGGTCGTCGGCGCCGTCCGCCAGGGCCTTGTCCACGAGCCCGTTCAGCCGGTCCGCGTGCGTGCGGACGAACTCCGCGGTCCCGTCGGCGATCAGGCCCTCGCGGTGGCCGGTCGCGACCGAGGCGGAGAAGCCGGTGGCGCCCTGGCCGGCGGCCTCCTCGGCGATGGCGAGGGTGAGCAGTCGCGCGGCGAGCCGGGAGTACTGCGGCTCGTCACCGATCAGTCCGGCCGCGGCCTCGATGGCCAGCGAGCGCAACTCGGCCTCGTCCGAGCCCGGGTGCCGGCCGCGCAGCGCGGCGGCGGCCACCTTTCCGGGGTCGGTCGCGGTCAGGTCCGCGGTCAGCTCGGTCAGGGTGCGCAGCAGGGCGACGCCCGGTGCGTCCGTCCCCGGCGTGCCGTTCGCGGAAGCGCCGGGTGCGGCCACCACGGGCGGCACGACCTCGGCGTCTGACGCGGGCTCCGTTGGCGCGATGGTCACGTGATGCTCTCCCTCACTCGGCGGGGGCCGGGAGGGCGGCGGCGCGACGGGCGCACGCGGGCATGCCGCACCCCCGTACGGGCAGGGGTGCGCGGGCACACCGCGCGGCGTCCACCGGCCCAACCCTCGGGGCCCGGACGTAGCGACGTCCGCACCGATGGCGGTGCGGGCGTACTGTCGGCAGGTCCTCGGACTTTCTGGACGCGCGAGCTGGCCGTAAGGCAACCTGGGCGCGCTCGTACACCGTTGCGGGACAGTTCCGGATTCCCACCGGATTTCCCTGCGGCGACAGCGAGACGAGCATACATCTTGTGCTGCTCCCCGCACGCACCCCCACATCTTGTGTCGTCGCCGGATTGTATTCCCACAGACGTGCGAACGCCGCCGGGGCGCGGGAGGGCCCTGGAAGCCGCTCAGTCGAGCTCGCGGACGAAGGCCCAGAGTGTGATGTCCGGCACCGGATCCCAGTCCCGCTCCCCGGCGCGGAGGAAGCCCAGGCGGCGATAGAGCCGGTGGGCGGGCAGCAGATGCCGCTGGCTGGAGAGCACCATCGCCCGCAGCCCGAGCCTCCGTGCACGCTCCAGGCAAGCCCTCACCAGTGCCGCCCCGACGCCCCGCCCGCGCCCCTCGGCCCGCACCGCCAGCATCCGGAACTCGCCCTCCCCGGGGCCCGCCAGATCCGCGTACGGACTGCCGTACGCGGCGAAGGTGACCGCGCCCAGCAGCGCCCCGTCCGCCGCCTCGGCCACCAGCACCTCGGCGTGCTCCGCGCGGTGCGCGACCTTCCGCAGCTCGGCCGCGTAGGGGTCGTCCTCCCCGAACACCAGCAGCCCGTCGGCCAGATAGACCTGCATCAAGAGGTCACCGACGGCGGTGAATTCGGCCTGCCGGGCGGGCCTGATCGTGATGTCCATGCGGTGCAGTGTGGCTGTCGGTGGCCCCGCGTTCAGTGAACCCGACGCCGGCCGCTACGAGAACGTCCACACCGTTCCCTACGGCACATCGCTCGCCCTGCCGGAGCCGGTCGGCATCACGCTCGACACCGAGCCGCTGAAGGACCGGGTGAGCTGACCGCCCGCCCCGCCACGCGAACGGGCCGCCGCGTCCCCGAGGGATGCGGCGGCCCGAAGGCGGCAGTGGTGCGGTGCCCGGCGGTCGTTCGGTGCCGGGCGGCGGCTCAGTGCCCGGCCGGTGCCTCCGCGGTGGCCGGCGGCAGGTCCGGGGTGACGCCCTTGTCGCCGACGTCCGCGGTGTAGTCCGCGGGGCTGGTCTCGTCGACGCCGTCCGGTGCCTTCACGGCCTTCAGGACGAAGGTCAGCACGACCGAGACCACGACGTTCAGCACGAACGCGGTCAGGCCGATGTAGCCGATCTCGCCGATGCCGGGGATCGCCTTGCTGGAGCCGCCGAAGTGGGCCTGGGTGGGGCTCGCCACGCCGTAGGCCGCGAGGGTGCCGTAGAGCATGCCGACGGCCCAGCCGGCCAGCAGGGCCCAGCGGTGGAACCAGCGGGTGAACAGGCCGCCGACCAGGGAGGGCATGGTCTGCAGGATCCAGATGCCGCCCAGCAGCTGGAAGTTGATGGCGACGGTCTTGTCCATGGTGAGGACGAAGACGAGCGCGCCCACCTTCACCAGCAGCGAGACCAGCTTGGCGACCTTGTGCTCCTGCGCCGCGGTCGCGTCCGGCTTGAGGAAGTCCTTGTAGACATTGCGGGTGAAGAGGTTGGCCGCGGCGATGGACATGATGGCGGCCGGTACGAGCGCGCCGATGCCGATCGCGGCGAAGGCGACGCCGGAGAACCAGCTCGGGAACATGTCCTCGAACAGCTGCGGAATGGCCAGCTGAGGGTTGCCCTTGATGTCCGTGCCGGCCTTGATCGCCATGAAGCCGAGCAGTGCCAGGAGCCCCAGCATCAGCGAGTACAGCGGCAGGATGGTCGTGTTGCGGCGGATCACGTTGCGGCTGCGGGAGGACAGCGTGGCGGTGATCGAGTGCGGGTACATGAAGAGCGCCAGCGCGGAGCCCAGGGCCAGGGTGGCGTACGCCCACTGGGCGTTGGGGCCGCTGGCCAGCTCGCCGCGCGGTTTGCCGGTCGGGCCCGGCTGCGCGAACGCCTTGCCGGCCGAGTCGAAGATCGCGTCGAAGCCGCCCAGCTTGATCGGGATGTAGATGATGGCCACGGCGATGACCAGGTAGATCAGACCGTCCTTGACGAACGCGATCAGGGCCGGTGCGCGCAGGCCGGAGGAGTAGGTGTAGGCGGCCAGCACCGCGAACGCGATCAGCAGCGGCAGGTCCTTGACGAACCAGTGGGTGTTCTCGCCGCCGCCGACACCCATCACGTCCAGGACGGCCTGGATGCCGACGAGTTGGAGGGCGATGTACGGCATCGTGGCCAGGATGCCGGTGAGCGCCACGGCCAGCGACAGGCCCTTGGAGCCGAAGCGGCCGCGCACGAAGTCGGATGTGGTGACATAGCCGTGTTTGTGCGAGACCGACCACAGACGCGGCAGAAAGGTGAAGATGAGGGGATAGACCAGGATCGTGTACGGCACGGCGAAGAAGCCGGACGCCCCCGCCGCGTAGATCGCCGCCGGGACGGCCACGAAGGTGTACGCGGTGTAGAGGTCACCACCGAGCAGGAACCACGTCACCCAGGTCCCGAAGCTGCGGCCGCCCAGGCCCCATTCGTCGAGGTTGGCCGACTGCTCGGCCTTGCGCCAGCGGGCGGCGAGGAAGCCCATGACCGTCACGGCCACGAAGAAGAAGATGAAGACGGCGAGCGCGACGCCGTTGACGCCGCCGGTCGGGGCGGCGGCGAGCCGGATGGCGGAGGAGGTCACTTGGCCACACCATCCTTGCGGGCGCGCTTCTCACGCTGCACCAGCTTGTACGCGATCGACGTCAGCACGGTCGAGATCAGCACCCAGAGCATCTGGTACCAGTAGAAGAACGGGATCCCGATGAGCGTCGGCTCCATGCGGGCGTACGAACTCACCCACAGCATCGCCACGAACGGAGCGAGCAGACACACCCCGATCACCACCCGGGCGGGCGTGACGACGCGTCTGCGCTCCGGTGGTGCGGCTGCCGACTCTGGCTGTGACATGGCGGGCTCCGTCCGTGGCCTGTTCTCCTGGGTAACAGGCTGGAAATCTAAGCCAGGGTCGTGGCGCGCGTCACTAGGTGTCCGCATATCGGTATGGCATACCTGAGTTGTGGGCCCGCGGCGCGGGGCCCGCTCAGTCGGTGGGGCGGCGCAGCCGGGCGACGAACTTGTAGCGGTCGCCGCGGTAGACCGAGCGCACCCACTCCACGGGCTCTCCCCGGGCGTCGAGGGAGTGCCGGGAGAGCATCAGCATCGGCAGGCCGACGTCCGTGCCCAGCAGCCCGGCCTCGCGCGGGGTGGCCAGCGACGTCTCGATGGTCTCCTCCGCCTCTGCCAGGCGGACGTCGTAGACCTCGGCGAGCGCGGTGTAGAGAGAGGTGTACTTGACGAGGTTGCGGCGCAGCGCGGGGAAGCGTTTGGCCGACAGGTGGGTGATCTCGATGGCCATCGGCTCGCCGCTGGCCAGCCGCAGCCGTTCGATGCGCAGCACCCGGCCGCCGGCGCCGATGTCCAGCAGAGCGGCGAGGCGGTCGTCGGCGGTGACATAGCCGATGTCCAGCAGCTGGGACGTCGGCTCCAGTCCCTGGGCGCGCATGTCCTCGGTGTAGGAGGTCAGTTGCAGCGCCTGGGAGACCTTGGGCTTGGCGACGAAGGTGCCCTTGCCCTGGATGCGCTCCAGGCGGCCCTCGACGACGAGTTCCTGGAGGGCCTGGCGAACCGTCGTACGGGAGGTGTCGAACTCCGCGGCCAGGGTGCGCTCGGGCGGCACGGGGGTGCCGGGCGGGAGTGTTTCGGTGATCTCCAGCAAGTGCCGCTTGAGGCGGTAGTACTTGGGCACCCGGGCGGTGCGCGGGGCGCCGCCGCCGCTCTCGGCACTGCCGCCTTCGGTCTCCATGGCCCGCCTCTCCGACTGGTGTCGCGCTGCCGTCACCGGCTCCTCCGTACGTAGCGGCTCACATCGTGGCACGAGTGGACACCGCGTGCCGCCTCGCAGGTCCCGGACCCCCAGATGTCGGTCCGGTAACGGACCTGACAGCGACTCTTATACACCCTTGACACCCCAAAAGGTCTAGGCCAAGCTGCGGGCACTGGTCTAAACCATTAAAGACCACACCCGGCCTTTGGGGGAGAGCGCAATGAAGCGTGGGCTCATAGCGGCGACGGCGGTCGCGGGAATGCTGGTGGGTGTCGCTGCCTGTGGGTCGAGCGGCGGCAAGGCGGGAGCGGACGGCTTCAAGGGGCAGAAGCTGACCGTATGGGTCATGAGCGGGTCGAATCCGGCGCAGTGGAGCAAGCAGGTCTCCGCGCAATTCAAGAAGAAGACCGGCGCCACCGTCGAATTCAAGGTCCAGCAGTGGAACGGAATTCAGCAGAAGCTGAGCACCGCACTGTCCGAGGACACCCCGCCGGATGTGGTGGAAATCGGCAATACGCAGACGGCGGCCTATGCGAAGGCGGGCGCCCTGGCCGACCTCGGTGACCTGAAGAAGGACATCGGCGCGGACTGGAACGACGCCTTCAACAAGGCGTCGCTGGTGGACGGCAAGCAGTACGCACTGCCGTGGTACGCCGGAAACCGCGTCGTCATGTACAACAAGAAGATCTGGGCCGAGGCGGGCCTGACGGGCACCCCCAGGACCCGCAACGCGCTCTTCAAGGCGTTCGACACCATCAAGAAGAAGACCGACGCCGAACCGCTCTATCTGCCCGGCCAGAACTGGTACTTCTTCGACGGCCTGACCATCGGCACCGGCGCCGACCTGGTGAAGAAGCAGGGCGGCAGGTGGGTCTCCAACCTCGGCGACCCCAAGGTCTCCAAGGCCATGGACATCTACCGGCAGTACCAGTCCTTCAGCACGGCCCCGAAGAACAAGGACGAGGCCACCCCGCAGCAGGCCGAGGTGTTCGCCAAGGGGAAGACCGGCGCCGTCATCGCCATGGGCTACGAGGCCGCCACCGCGATCAAGGCCAATCCGGACATCAAGAAGGACATCGGCTTCTTCACCATTCCCGGTGAGACCGCCGCGAAGCCCGAGGGCGTCTTCCTCGGCGGCTCCAACTTCGCCGTCGCCGGCATGGGCAAGAACCAGGAACTCGCCAAGGAATTCCTGAAGATCGCCCTGTCGAAGCAGAACGACGCGCAGATGGTCAAGGAAGTCGGCTGGACGCCGAAGTCCCCCGACCTGGCCGACGCCGCCAAGGGAAATCCGGCCGCGCTGGCCGCCGCACCCGCCGCGGAGAAGGCCGGCGGCACGACTCCGCTGATTCCCCAGTGGGCCGCGGTCGAGAACCTTCCGAACCCGATCAAGAGCTATATGACGGCCGTGCTGGGCGGTAAGTCCCCGGCCGACGCCGCCAAGGGCGTCGAGTCCGAGATCAACACACGCCTCGCCAAGGAGTAGTCCGGCACCGGGCACGCAACCAGCTGCGTACGGGGCCGGCCGTCCCCGGCCCCGTACGCGCACACCGGGTAACCGCAGGCAACGAGGGGGAGCAGGGTCCCATGGCAGTGCAGCTCGACGGCGCGGTGGTCAAGACCGCGGCGCGGACCGGCAAGGGGGGCCTGCCACCCGGCCGGCGCGGCTCCGGGAGACGGCAGGGCTCCGGGAGACGGCGCGGCACCCCGTATCTGCTGCTGCTCCCGGCCCTGTTGGCGACCGCGGTGCTCCTCGGCTGGCCGATGGTGCGCAACATCCTGCTCTCCTTCCAGAACCTCAACATGAAGGAGCTGATCCAGCACCTCACCGAGTGGCGGGGAGCCGGCAACTACCAGGAGATCCTGGGCAGCGAGCAGTTCTGGCGGGTCACCCTGCGCACCATCGTCTTCACCGCGGTCAACGTCGTCCTGATCATGGTGCTCGGCGTGCTGATCGGACTGCTGCTGGCCCGGCTCGGCAAGAAGATGCGCCTGACGCTGTCCGCCGCGCTGGTGCTCGCGTGGGCGATGCCGGTGATCGCCGCCACCACCGTCTTCCAGTGGCTCTTCGACTCCCGCTACGGCGTCGTCAACTGGCTGCTGGACCGACTCGGTTGGCACGCCATGGCCCACTACGACTGGGTCGGCACCCAGCTGTCGACGTTCTTCGTCATCACCGTACTGATCGTCTGGCAGTCGCTGCCCTTCGTGGCCCTCAACCTCTACGCCGCCACCACGACCATCCCCAGGGAGCTCTACGAAGCGGCCCGGATGGACGGCGCCGGCACCTGGCAGGTCTTCACCTCGGTCACCTTCCCCTTCCTCAAGCCCTTCTTCCTGGCCACGACGTTCCTGGAGGTCATCTGGGTCTTCAAGGCGTTCCCGCAGATCTTCGCGATCAACGAGGGCGGCCCGGACCGGCTCACCGAAACCCTGCCGATCTACGCCTTCACCGAGGGCGTCGGCAACCTCCACTTCGGTATGGGGGCCGCGATCTCCCTGCTCACGATCCTGGTACTGCTCGCCATGACCGCGTACTACCTGCGTCTGACGCTCAAGCAGGAACGGCAAGAGGAGAACGAGCTGTGAAGCGCGCTGCTCATTCGACGGTCGGCCGCATCTGGCCCAACGCGACGGCGGCCGTGCTCGCCCTCGGTTTCGTCTTCCCCGTCTACTGGATGTTCACCACGGCCTTCAAGCCGACCCGGGACATCATCACGGAAGACCCCGTGTGGTTCCCCTTCCACGGGACCTTCGAGCACTTCGCGACCGCGGTGGACGCCCCCGGCTTCTGGACCCTGGCCGGGAACTCGGCCGTGGTGACCGTCCTGGCCGTCGGCCTGTCGCTGGTCATCGCGCTCTGCGGGGCGTTCGCCCTGACCCGGATGCGCTTCAAGGGCCGCAAGGGCATTCTGCTGACCTTCATGGTGGCCCAGATGGCGCCCTGGGAGGTCATGGTGATCTCGATCTATCTGATCGTCCGCGACGCCGACATGCTCAACAGCCTCCTCCCGCTCACCTTCTTCTACATGGTGATGGTGCTGCCCTTCACGCTGCTGACGCTGCGCGGCTATGTGGCCGCGGTGCCCAGGGAACTGGAGGAGTCCGCGATGGTCGACGGCTGCTCGCGCCGCCAGGCGTTCCTCAAGGTCGTCTTCCCGCTCCTGGCCCCCGGCCTGATGGCCACCTCCCTCTTCGGCTTCATCACCGCCTGGAACGAATTCCCGCTCGTCCTGGTCCTCAACAAGGAACCGGAAGCGGGCACCCTGCCGCTGTGGCTCTCGCAGTTCCAGAGCCAGTTCGGGGACGACTGGGGTGCCACCATGGCCGCCGCCTCCCTCTTCGCCGTCCCGATCCTGCTCCTCTTCCTGTTCCTGCAACGCAAGGCGGTCGGCGGTCTCACCTCCGGCGCAGTGAAGGGATAACGCATGGCTGCCCCTCTTGGCCCCCTCGGCCCCGTACGCTCCACCGACACCCTCACCCGCGACGCCCTCGCCGTCCTCCAGCCCGGCTTCACCGGCACCACGGCCCCCGGCTGGCTGCTCCGCCGCCTCGACGAGGGCCTGGCGTCGGTGGGCCTGTTCGGCCGCAACGTGCACAGTGAGGAACAACTCGGTGCGCTGTGCGCCCGGTTGCGCGAGGTCCGTGAGGACCTCCTCGTGGCGATCGACGAGGAGGGCGGCGACGTCACCCGCCTCGAGGTCCGCGGCGGCTCGTCCTTCCCCGGCAACCTCGCGCTCGGCGCCGTCGACGACACCGCCCTGACCCGTGACGTGGCCCGGGAACTCGGCCGCCGCCTGGCCCGCTGCGGCGTCAGCCTCAACTGGGCGCCGTCCGCCGACGTCAACTCCAACCCCGCCAACCCCGTCATCGGCGTCCGCTCCTTCGGCGCCGATCCCGGGCTGGTCGCCCGGCACACCGCCGCCTACGTCGAGGGCCTCCAGTCCGCCGGCGTGGCCGCCTGCACCAAGCACTTCCCCGGCCACGGCGACACCGCCGTCGACTCCCACCACGACCTGCCGCGCATCACCGCCGACCTGCCCACCCTCCAGGAACGCGAACTCGTGCCCTTCCGCGCGGCCGTCGCCGCCGGCACCAGGGCCGTGATGAGCGCGCACATCCTGCTGCCCGCCCTGGACGGCGACCACCCGGCCACCCTCAGCCCGGCCGCCCTGCACGGCCTGCTGCGCGCCCCCGTCGCCGAGGGCGGCCTCGGCTTCGACGGTCTGATCGTCACGGACGGCATGGAGATGCAGGCGATCGCCGCCACCTACGGCATCGAGCGCGGCAGCGTCCTGGCCATCGCGGCCGGCGCGGACGCCATCTGCGTGGGTGGGGGACTGGCCGACGAGGACACCGTGCTGCGGCTGCGCGACGCCCTGGTGGGAGCGGTGCGCGACGGGGAGCTGTCGGAGAAGCGGCTCGCCGACGCCGCAGCACGGGTGCGCGCCCTGGCGCGCTGGACCCGGAGTGCGGGCGCGGCGGCGGGGACCGCGCCCGCACCCGGCATCGGCCTCACCGCCGCCCGGCGCGCGCTGCGCATCACCGCCGACGGCCCGCACCGGCCGCTCACCGGCCCCGCCTGTGTCGCCGCCTTCACCCCGCTGGCCAACATCGCCGTGGGCGACGCAACCCCCTGGGGCGTCGCGGCCGAACTCACCCGGCTCCTCCCCGGCACCCGGACCGTCGCCTACACCGCCGAGGCCGCGGCCACCGCGGGCGTCCCCGCCATGGTCGACGGCCTGCTTGCGGAAGCCGACGACCGCCGTGTCGTCGCCGTCGTCCGCGATGTCCACCGCCACCCGTGGATGGCCGAAGCCCTGCGCGTCCTCGTCGCGGCCCGCCCCGACACCGCGGTCGTCGAAATGGGTGTCCCGCAGGCCCCACCCGTCGGCGCGCTCCACATCGCCACCCACGGCGCGGCCATGGTGTGCGGCCGGGCGGCGGCCGAGGCTCTGACGGACAGTGAGCGGCACACGGCGGCCGGCGGCTGAGCACGCCGTACGGGGCCGGTTCCGCGGTCACCGCGAGGCGAACCGCGCGACCGGCCCGGCGCACACCGCGCCGCAGCGACCGGACACGAGCGACCGGCGGCACCTCCCTGACGCAGGGGCCCAGGGGGTGTCCGTGTCCGCAACGTCCCGCCCGGGCCGCCTACGGGCGGACGACGGGACTTTGCGGACAACCCCTAGATCCCCTGCCACTCCGGCTTCGCCGCATACGTGTCACGGAAGTACTCGGCGAGCTTCAACTTGGACGCCGCGGCCTCGTCGACGACGACCGTCGCATGCGGGTGCAGCTGCAGGGCCGAGGCCGGAACCAGTGCGGCGACCGGACCCTCGACGGCATGGGCCACCGCGTCGGCCTTGCCCTCGCCGGTGGCGAGCAGGACCAGGTGACGGGCCTCCAGGATGGTGCCGATTCCCTGGGTGATCACGTGGTGCGGCACCTCGTCGAGGCTGTCGAAGAAGCGGGCGTTGTCCTCCCGGGTCTGCCGGGTGAGGGTCTTGATGCGGGTACGGGAAGCGAGCGACGAGCACGGCTCGTTGAAGCCGATGTGCCCGTCGGTGCCGATGCCCAGCAACTGCAGATCCACACCCCCGGCCTCGCTCAGCGCCGAGTCGTACGCCTCGCACGCGGCCTGGACGTCCGCTGCCGCGCCGTCCGGCCCCATGAACGCCTCTGCGCCGAGCCCCAGCGGCTCCACCACCTCGCGCTGCACCACCGAACGGTAGGACTCCGGGTGCCCGGTCGGCAGGCCCACATACTCGTCGAGCTGGCAGATGCGGGCCCGTGAGGCGTCCACCGCACCGGCCCGGACCTTCGCCGCGAGCGCCTCGTAGACGGGCAACGGGGTCGAGCCGGTGGCCACACCGAGCAGCGCGTCGGGCTTGCGACGCACCAGGGTGGCGATGGCCTCCGCGATGAGCTCGCCGCCTGCCGTGGCGTCCGGGACGATGACAACTTCCACGCTGGGCCTGCCGTTCTGGAGAATGGGCTATGTGGTATAGACCAATCTAGCAGAGGGCCGCCCCGGAAACCGGATGCCGTCACGCAAGGGCAGGGGACGATTTCGCGTCGTCCTGGTGGCCGTCGGACCACCAGGACGGTACGCGGACCGTGGCGTCCGTCAGAGCAGTACGCCTCCCGTCGCGTCGATCCAGTGGCCGGTCACCCAGCGGCTGTCGTCCGAGGCGAGAAAGGCGACGACGTCACCTATGTCGGTGGGGTCCGCGATCCGGCCCAGCGGGGACACCGAGCCGAGATACTCGCGCGCCTCGCTGTTCGCCTCCCCGCGCAGCCAGCCGGCATTCATGTCCGTGTCGACGGCGCCGGGGGCCACGGCGTTGACCGTGATCCCGCGCCGGCCCAGGTCCTTGGCGAGCGTCGACGTGAAGACGTCGATCGCGCCCTTGGTCATGGCGTACGTGATCAGCTCGGGCTTGGCGGCCCCGCGGGTCAGGCCCGTCGAGATGTTGATGATCCGGCCGCCGTCCCGCAGGTGGTCCAGCCCCTGCTGGACGACGAAGAACGGAGCCTTGGTGTTGACCGCGAAGAGGCGGTCGAAGTCCTCCTCCGTCACCTTGCCGATCGGCTTGAGCGTGCCGTCGACCGCCTTGTTGATGCCGGCGTTGTTGACCAGGATGTCCAGCCCGTCGGCCTGCTCGCGGAACGCCGTCCACAGGGTGTCGGCGTCCCCCGGAACCCCCAGCTCGGCACGGACCGCGAAGGCCCGCCCGCCCGCGGCCTCGATCGCCGAGACCGTCTCCTTGGCCGCGGTCTCGTCGCGCCCGTAGTGCACGCCCACCCGCGCGCCGTCCCGCCCCAGTCGCTCCGAGATCGCCCGGCCGATACCCCGGCTGCCGCCCGTCACCAGTGCCGTCCTGCCGCTGAGTGCACCCATGGCGCTACCCCTCCCCAATCCGTGTGCGCTCGACGGAACGACTGCGCATGCAGGCGGTCCCGCACCGGAGCGCTTTCTGTATCGCTCGATACAGAAAAACCGTAACACGCCTTCCGTATCGGCCGCTATAGAATTGACTCCATGGCGACCAAGAACGCGAAACAACGCGGTCGGCCCCGCTCGTTCGACCGGGACACGGCCCTCGAAAAGGCCCTCCGGTCCTTCTGGGAAAACGGCTACGAGGCCACCTCCATCTCCGACCTGACCCGCACGATGGGCATCAGCGCGCCCAGCCTCTACGCCGCCTTCGGCGACAAGCGGACACTGTTCGACGAGGTCGTGGCCGAGTACGGCCGGCTCTACGGCGGCTTCCTCTCCCGCGCCGTGGCCGAGGAGCCGACCGCCCGCCGCGGTCTGGCCCGGGCGCTGCGCGAGGCGGCGGCCGAATACACCGCGCCCGGCCGCCCCCGCGGCTGCCTGGTGATCAGCGCCGCCCAGAACACCGCCCCCGCTTCGGCCGAAGTGGCCGAGTCCCTCCGGGAGATGAGGCTGTCCACCCGCCGGGATTTCGAGCGCGTGATCACGGCGGACATTGCCGCGGGAGAGCTGCCCGCCGATACGGACGCGACGGCGCTCGCCCACTATCTGGGAGCCGTCGTGCAGGGGATGTCGCAGCAGGCGCGGGACGGCGCTGACCGGGTGACGCTGGAGGCGGTGGCCGACCTGGCGATGCGGGTCTGGCCGGAGCGGCCCCGACCCTAGAAGGTCGACGTGAGGGGGCCCGACGTGAGGGGGCTCGACGCGAGGGGGCCGTGCGGCCCGGCGCCCACGTCCCCTGAAGCACCCGCGGGCCGCGGCGCCGGGACAGGACCCTCAACCTGTCCGGCACCGCAGCCCGGAGCTGACACCGTCCGTCCCCGTTGTCCGGCCGGGAGCACCCCATGTGCGGTAGGAGTACGGCCCCGGCCCGGGGCCGGTCGGTCGGAGGCCGCGACGCAGTCAGGGCAGAGAGCGCCTCGGGCCTCGTTCCGCCCTCCTGTGCGGGGAGAGCGGAGGTTCATGAGCCGGGGTTTACCGGCGGATGTGGTGTATCCGATATTGTGGACTAGACCATTCTCGGTTGTCCATGCCCGTGCACGGCCCGCGGATGTCCGCGGGTGTGGGGACGGACAAAAGATACGCCTGAGCAACGGGTACACGCTACGCCGGTAGGCTCCGGGATGTGCCCTCCATGAACGATCTCGTACGCCAGCACACCGCTCTGAGCGACTCGGACCTCGAGTGGCTGCATCTGCTGGTCTCGGAGTGGCAGTTGCTCTCCGACCTTTCCTTCGCCGACCTCGTGCTCTGGGTTCCCACCCTCGACGGCACCCGGTACGTCTCGGTCGCGCAGATGAGGCCCAATACCGGCCCCACCTCGTACCAGGACGACATGGTCGGCCATCTCGTTCCGCGCGGCCGCCGGCCGATGCTGGACTCCGCCCTCGACGAGGGGCGGATCGTGCGGGAGGGCGACCCGGAGTGGCGGGAGGAGGTGCCGGTGCGGGTCGAGTCGATCCCGGTCCGCCGCGAGGGGCGGGTGCTCGGCGTGATCGCCCGCAACACCAACCTGCTGACCGTCCGCACGCCGAGCCGCCTGGAGCTCACCTATCTCCAGAGCGCCTCCGACCTCGCCCAGATGATCGCCGCAGGATCGTTTCCGTTCCCCGGCCAGCAGGTCGACATGGATGCCTCGCCGCGGGCCGGCGACGGTCTGATCCGGCTCGACGCCGACGGCGTCGTCCAGTACGCCAGCCCCAACGCGCTCTCCGCCTACCACCGCCTCGGCCTCGCCGCCGACCTGGTGGGCCACCACCTCGGACAGGCCACCGCCGAACTCGCGCCCGCCCGCGGCCCGGTGGACGAAGCGCTGGTCAAGCTCGCCAGCGGCTGGGCCCCCCGGGAATTCGAGGTCGAGGGCGAGGAAGGCGTCATCCAGTTGCGTGCCATTCCGCTCAAACCGAAGGGTGCGCACATCGGTTCCCTGGTCCTGCTGCGCGATGTCACCGAACTGCGACGCCGTGAGCGGGAACTGATCACCAAGGACGCCACCATCCGGGAGATCCACCACCGGGTGAAGAACAATCTCCAGACCGTTGCCGCACTGCTGCGGCTGCAGGCCCGCCGAATGGATTCCGAGCAGGGCCGCGACGCGCTCAACGAAGCGGTACGCCGGGTCGGTTCGATCGCGATCGTGCACGAGACCCTGTCGCAGAACCTCGACGAACGGGTCGAGTTCGACGAGATCGCCGACCGGGTGCTGGCCATGGTCGCCGAAATCTCCCCCGGAAAGGTGACGGCCCGGCGCACCGGCCGCTTCGGGATCCTGGACGCCGAGGTCGCCACCCCGCTGTCGATGGTGCTCACCGAGGTCCTGCAGAACGCCCTGGAGCACGCCTTCGGCCAAGCGGAAGGCGGCACCGTCGAGGTCGGCGCGGTGCGGGGCGGCAGCCGCACCGAACCGCGGCTGCTGGTGACCGTCCAGGACAACGGCCGCGGCCTGCCCGAGGGGTTCGACCCGCAGCGCGCCGGAAACCTGGGGCTGCAGATCGTACGGACCCTGGTGGAGGGGGAGTTGGGCGGCACGTTCGACATGGTGCCGGCGCCCGGGCACGGCACACGCGTCGTGCTCGACGTACCCGTCCGTGCCGAGAAGCAGCACTGAGGCGGGCGCCGGTACCCGGCTCGCGGAGCCGGCCGCCCCAGGAGGGGGACCGAACCGGAACCATGGCGAACCGGAACCATCACGAGTCCGAACCGTGACGGGCCGGAACAGCAACAAGCCCCGGACCCATCTGGTCCGGGGCTCAAAGCTATTGCGATGCGGTAACGACCGGGCTTGTCAGCTCCGGGGCTGCATCGGGATTACTGCGCGCTGCGGCTCGGGGGCCACGGGGCGACTGGCTCAGGCGCTGGCGTTGCGCGCCCGGTTGCGAGCTGCACGGCGCTTCATTGCGCGGCGCTCGTCCTCGCTCAGTCCACCCCAGACGCCGGAGTCCTGGCCGGACTCGAGCGCCCACTGCAGGCACTGCTCCATGACGGGGCAGCGGCGGCAGACGGCCTTGGCTTCCTCGATCTGCAGGAGCGCAGGACCGGTGTTGCCGATGGGGAAGAAGAGCTCGGGGTCTTCCTCGCGGCAAACGGCGCGGTGACGCCAGTCCATGGCTGCTCCATCTCCTCGTATGACGGGAACGTTGCTTGTGAATGTGAACGCTTTCACGAATCCCTCCACAAGGGAAGGGCCGAAATCCAGTGGAGAACTGGCGCGGTCCTGTGGAATGAGGAGGAGGATTCGGGCTCTCAAGGGGGCCGGTGAAGTGGCCGTCCCGATCGCCATGAAGAGACTCGCAAACCTCAGCGGCGGATACAACCCCTTCCGGAAACTTTTTTTTGATTCCTTGGTGTCGCCTCAGTCACAGCCGTCATTCCAGGGGGTGGAAGTCAGTCTAAACGTTCGAGTGAAAGGACTTTAGGCCCTGCTGCTCACACAATCACACGCAGTGCACGGCGAACGCCTGTGAACGTCACGCTCGTACGCAGTCCCAGGTGGTCCCCGTCCATCTGGAAGGGCAGTGGCGCCTGCGAATGCAAGGTGAACTCGGTGAGGTCGTGGAGTGAGACGGCGTGCTTGCCCCGGGGGCCGCGATGTGGTGTTGACGTCAGCAGCTGGGTGCCGTAACGGGCCACCGACGGTGTGGAGAGCCTGCCCAGTGCGAACAGATCCAGGCCGGTGTCGAACGACGCGTCGGGGGACGGGTAGATCGGGCGATTGCCCAGGTAGGTCCAGGGTGCGGTGTTGCAGATTATGGACATCACGAGGTCCTTGACGACCTCGGGACCGCCGTCCGCACCGGCCGGGCGTTCGAGGGTGATGGAGCCGTGCCGGCGGTTCTGCTCGCCCAGGTACTGGCGTACGAACTGTCGCACGTACAGGGCATGCGTCGAACGCTTGCCGCGTTCGCGCTGTTGCTCTACGCGGCCCACGACGCCCGCGTCGAAGCCGAAGCCGGCGCAGAAGGTGAACCAGCGCGCCGGTGCGCCCTCGTCCGTGCTGCCCGGGGTGCCGGAGGCCAGGCCCAGGCCGATGGTCCGCTCGCTGCCCTCGCGCAGCGCGTCCAGCAGGGCGCCGGTCGCCTCGACGGCGTCATTGGGCAGGCCGAGCGCGCGGGCGAAGACATTGGTGGAGCCGCCCGGCACGACGGCGAGCCGGGGGTGTGCGTCCGGTTCGGGGCCGTTCGCCAGCAGGCCGTTGACGACTTCGTTGACCGTGCCGTCGCCGCCGAGCGCCACGACCAGTTCGGTCTCGCCGCCCTCGGTGGCCTCCCGGGCCAGGTCGCGGGCGTGCCCGCGGTACCTCGTCTCGGCGACCTCCAGCTTGAGGTCGCTGGCCAGCGCGTGCGTGAGCACGTCACGGGTGCGGGCACTGGTGGTGGTAGCTGCGGGATTGACCACGAGAAGTGCGCGCATACGAGTCAGCGTACCTACCTGCCGGTACTCGTTTCACGCCCCGTCCAGGGTTCGGGCGGCCCCGGGCCCCGGTACCGCCGGCGCTACCCTGCTGGGGTGAGCAGTCAGCAGAAACAGTCCGCGAACCGAGCCGCCGGCACCCCCGCCGTACCCGAGCCGACCGGCCCGCGTCCCGCCCGGCTGAGCGCCGCCGCGGCGCTCACCGGGGTCGAGGGGCTGGCGCTGGCCGCCATGGGCGCCTACATGTTGATCATGGGTTTGACCGGGTCGCCGGACAGCCCGCAGCAGGCGGAGATGGGCGGCGTGACCGTGCTCGCCCTCGCCGTGCTGCCGCTCGTGGCCGCGCGCGGCCTGTGGTTGCGCCGCCGCTGGAGCCGCGGCCCGTCGCTGATCACCCAGATCGTGGCGCTGCCGGTGGCCTGGACGCTGATCAAGGGGGGCGGGACGCTGATCGCGGCCGGCGTCGGGCTCGCGATCGTCGCCGTCGTCGTGCTCGTCCTGCTGGTCAATCCGACGGCCACTGTGGCCCTGGGCATCGGCCCACGGGAAACGGACTGACGGGAAGAACGCCGAGAGGCGAGGAACGCTGAGGGGCGGGGAACGCTGAGCGGCGGGGAACGCCGAGGGGCGGGGCCCCGAGGGTCCCGCCCGCCGCACGCCGGTCCGCTCCCGGTGCCTACTCCTCCACCAGGAGCCTGTCCCGCAGCTGTGCCAGGGTCCGGGCCAGAAGGCGCGAGACGTGCATCTGGGAGATGCCGACCTCCTGGGCGATCTGCGACTGGGTCATGTTGCCGAAGAAGCGCAGCAGAAGGATCTTCTTCTCCCGGGGCGGGAGGTCCTCCAGCAGCGGCTTGAGCGACTCGCGGTACTCCACCCCCTCCAGCGCCTCGTCCTCGGCGCCGAGGGTGTCGGCCACGGCCGGGGACTCGTCGTCCGTGTCCGGCACGTCCAGGGAGAGCGTGCTGTACGCGTTCGCCGACTCCAGGCCCTCCAGGACCTCCTCCTCGGAGATCCCGAGGTGTTCGGCCAGCTCATGGACGGTCGGTGCCCGACCGTGCCGCTGGGAGAGCTCGGCGGTCGCCGTGGTCAGCGAGAGCCGCAGCTCCTGGAGGCGGCGCGGGACGCGGACCGCCCAGCCCTTGTCGCGGAAGTGCCGCTTGATCTCTCCGACGACGGTGGGGGTGGCGTACGTGGAGAACTCCACGCCGCGCTCCGGGTCGAAGCGGTCCACGGACTTGATCAGACCGATGGTGGCGACCTGGGTCAGATCGTCCAGCGGCTCGCCGCGGTTGCGGAACCGCCGGGCCAGGTGCTCGACCAGCGGCAGATGCATCCGCACGAGGGTGTTGCGCAGCTCCGCGCGCTCCGGGGAGCCGTCGGGGAGCTTGCGCAGCTCGTAGAACATCGCCCGGGCGCCGCTGCGGTCCTGCGGTTCGTGCGGCCCATGGGCATGGTGTTCCTGCCGGGGTCGGTGGCCGGGATCCGGCGGGCCGTGCCGGTCCGGCTGCTGCCCCTGCTGCTCGCTCTGGTCCATGTGGTCCGCCCGCTCTGCCTGCTCCGCCGCGTCCAACCGGCCGCCGTGGTCGTCCGTGCCCACCGGATGCGGCCGGGCCTGCTGCTCGGGGATGGCCACACCGCGCGCCATCCGCGTGCCGCGTTCGAGATCTTTCACGGGGCCCCCTGTTCGGTCATGACGGTCCGGGACCGGCGCCGCGCTCCTTGTACAGACTGATGGTGACCGTCTGGTCGTCGGCGACGGTGGAATCGACCTTGCCGGCCAGCGCGGAGAGCACCGTCCAGGCGAAGGTGTCGCGCTCCGGGGCGCGGCCGTCGGTCGTCGGGGCCGACACGGTCACCTGCAGCGCGTCGTCGATCAGGCGGAAGACGCAGCTCAGCACACTGCCGGGGACGGCCTGTTGCAGCAGGATCGCGCAGGCTTCGTCGACCGCGATGCGCAGGTCCTCGATCTCGTCGAGGGTGAAGTCCAAGCGGGCTGCGAGTCCGGCAGTGGCCGTACGCAGCACGGACAGGTAGGCACCCGCAGCGGGCAGACGGACTTCCACGAAGTCCTGAGTCCCGGGCTCGCCTGCGATCTGGGACACCCTCACCTCCAAGGTGGCACAAGCTGGTTGAGCTGGAATGCTGGATGTCCCGAGGGCTTCGGGGCATCCACGCCGGGCGGTTTCTCCCGTCGGGTGAAAGGAGAACGAACCGGCGCAGCACATGGTTCGGCTGCGACGCTATCGCGATCTGCGGGCCGGTGTCGCCCGGAAGGAGCACGGCTGCCGTCCGGGCAGCGCACCGTCCCGCGGTGGCCCGCGGTCGCGGTCACTGACTGTTACTTATTGTACGGCCATGAGTACGGACGGTGGCTAGAGGTCTGCACCGCCCAATACCATCCGATTACGCTCCGTTGACGCGCGAGGTGGCGGCAAGGTTGTGCAGCGCCTCTCCGGTCAGCCGGAAGACGGTCCATCCGTCCATCGGCCGGGCGCCGATCGACCGGTAGAAACCGATGGACGGTTCGTTCCAGTCCAGGACCGACCACTCGAAACGCTCGTACCCGCGGGCCACGCAGAGGTCGGCGAGGGCCGTCAGGAGCGCCTTGCCGTGGCCGCCGCCGCGCGCCTCGGGGCGTACGTACAGGTCCTCCAGGTAGACACCGTGCGTGCCGGTCCAGGTCGAGAAGTTCCGGAACCACAGGGCAAAGCCCACCGGGGCGCCGTCCGCCTCCGCGACCAGGGCGTGCACCGCCGGCCGGTCCCCGAAGAGCGCCTCTTCCAGCTGCGGAACGGTGGCCTGTGCGGCCTCCGGGGCGCGCTCGTACGCGGCCAGCTCGGCGATCATGGCCAGGAGGACGGGGACGTCGGCGGGGGTCGCTTCGCGGATCATGCCGCAAGGCTAAGGGCGGGCCGGCACACGCCTCACACCAGGAGCTGGTCGACGAAGCACCAGCGCCAGTCCTCGCCCGGTTCGAACGACCGCATCACCGGATGGCCGGTCTCGTGGTGGTGCGCCGTCGCATGCCGGTACGGCGAGGAATCGCAGCATCCGACATGACCGCAGGCCAGGCAGAGCCGCAGCTGTACGGGGTGGCTGCCGACGGCCAGGCACTCCACGCAGGTGGCGCTCAGCGGGGCCGGTTCGGCGCGCGGCAGTTCGGGAACATGCGGGCACTCGCTCATGATGGCCAGGTTAGATCGCCGGGACGGCCGGCGGCGGGTACGGGGACGGGACGGACCGATGGACGTGATGCCGCTGCTGTTGCTGGTCGCGGGGAGCGCGGGAGTGGCCGGCCTGGCCCGCCGCACGCCCGTTCCGGCGCCCCTGCTGCTGGTCGCCGTCGGGCTCGCGGCCTCCGCCGTCCCCGGTATCCCCGACTACACGCTCGACCCGCACATCGTGCTGCCGCTGCTGCTCCCCCCGCTGCTGCACACCGCCGCGCTGGACGCCTCGTACCTGGACCTGCGGGCCAACCTGCGGCCGGTGGCGCTGCTGTCGGTCGGCTACGTTCTCTTCGCGACGCTGGTGGTGGGCTATGCCGCCTACCTGGTCATCCCGGACCTCCCGCTGACCGCGGCGCTCGTCCTGGGCGCCGTCGTCGCCCCTCCGGACGCCGTCGCGGCCACCGCCATCGCCCGCAGGCTCCGGCTGCCCAACCGCATCACCACGATCCTGCAGGGGGAATCGCTGGTCAACGACGCCACCGCGATCACCGCCTACAAGGTGGCGCTGGCCGCGGCCGTCGGGATCGGGGCCACCTGGGGCGACGGGATCAAGGAGTTCGCCATCGCGTCCCTGGGCGGCATCGGCGTCGGTGTCGTCCTGATGGTGCCGCTGCACTGGCTGCGCTGCCGGCTGCGCGACTCGGCGCTGCTGGAGAACACCCTCTCGCTGCTGATCCCGTTCGTGGCGTACGCGTCCGCCGAGCAGTTCGGTGCCTCCGGGGTGCTCGCCGTCGTCGTGGTCGCCCTCTATCTGGGCCACCGGTCCTGGCAGGTCGACTTCGAGACCCGGCTCCAGGAGGACGCCGTCTGGAAGGTCGTCTCCTTCGTGCTGGAGTCCGCGGTCTTCGCCCTCATCGGACTGCAGCTGCCGGTGGTGCTGCGCGGGCTGGGGGAGTTCGGTGCGGGGGAGGCCCTCTGGTACGCGGCCGTGGTCTTTGCCGTCGTGGTCGTCGCCCGCTTCGTCTGGGTCTTTCCCGCCACCTATCTGCCGCGCGCCCTGTCCGCCCGGATCCGGGATCGCGAACGCGAGACGAACTGGACCGCGCCGGTCATCGTCGGCTGGGCCGGAATGCGTGGGGTGGTGTCGCTGGCCATCGCCTTCTCCATCCCGGCCACCGTGCGCGGCAGCGATCCCTTCCCGGCCCGCAACCTGGTGCTGTTCCTCACCTTCACCACCGTCATCGCCACCCTCGTCGTCCAGGGGCTGACGCTGCCGCCGCTGATCCGCGCGCTGGGTCTGCCCGGCCGTGACGAACAGGCCGAGACGCTCGCCGAGGCACAGGCCCAGAACGAGGCGTCCCGGGCCGCCGAGGCGCGCCTGGACGCCCTCCTGGAGGACCCCCGCAACGCGCTGCCTGGCCCCCTGGCCGACCGTCTGCGCACCGTCCTGGAGCGGCGCCGCAACGCGGTGTGGGAGCGGCTGGGCACGGTCAACGAGGAGACCGGGGAGTCCGCCGACGAGACCTACCGCCGGCTCACCCGCGAGATGATCGAGGCCGAACGCCGGGTCTTCGTCGAGCTGCGCGACGCCCGCCGCATCGACGACGAGATGCTGCGCATCCTGCTGCGCCGGCTGGACCTGGAGGAGGCGGCGGCCTACCGGGAGCGGGCTTGAGGGCCTCCCGTCACCCGGGGATGTCGTCGCACTCCCGCCCGGCCGCTGCGGACGATCTACGGCGTTCCGGTGACCACGGCCGCCACCGAGCTGCCCGGGGCGAACGCGCCCTCCTCGGCCAGCGTCGTCAGACCGTGGAGCAGCTTGGCGACGTAGACGCGCTCCACCGGGAGCCCGTGGCGGGCCTCGAAGGCGTCGGCGAAGGCGTCCAGCCCGGGGGTGGTGCGGGCGTATCCACCGCCGTGGAAGCGGTCGTCCAGCCGCCAGTCGCCACGCGGTCCGCCGAAGGCGGCGTGCTGGAGCCGCGCGACCTCCTCGTGGAGGAAGTGCGGGCCCCCGGGGCCGCCGCCCTTGAGCACGGGGAAGCCGAGGGCCCGCTGCTGCGGGCCGAGCCCCGCCGCCAGTCCCGCGAGCGTGCCGCCCGTACCGCAGGCCACCGCGACCGTGTCCGCGGTCCCGCGCAGCTCCCGGCCCAGCTCCACGCAGCCCTGTGCGGCGAGGGAGTTGCTGCCGCCCTCCGGTATGACGCGGCAGGCGCCGAAGCGCCGGCGCAGGTCGGCGAGGACGTCGGGGTCGGTCTTGCGGCGGTACCGGGCGCGGTCGACGAAGTGCAGCCGCATGCCGTCGGCGGCGCAGCGGGCCAGGGACGGGTTCAGCGGGGCGGTGGCGAGTTCGTCGCCGCGGACCACGCCGACGGTGGCGAAGCCGAGGAGGCGGCCGGCCGCCGCGGTGGCGCGCAGATGGTTGGAGTAGGCGCCGCCGAAGGTCAGCAGCGTCCGCTCGCCGGCCGTGGCGGCGGCCCGCAGATTGGGGGCGAGCTTGCGCCATTTGTTGCCCGGAGGGTACAGCTCCACTGGTCCAAGCGCAGCCGTGTCCCAAGGCAGCGTGGTGTGAATGAGGTCATCCCGCTTCAGCAGCAGGCGCACGCCCCGGCGGGCGAACCGCTCATCCTCGATCTCCTGGAGGGGGGAGGGAGGGCGGGGCCGGAGGGCGGTGGCGAGGTCTACGGGGTGGTTCACCCGTCCATTGTGGCCGCTGTGCTCGCAAAGCTTCCGGGCTCAGCCCACCGGTACCGCGCGGCTCCACAGCTCCTCGGAGTGCTCCGCGAATCGGTCGAACATACCCCCCGCCCCCTGGCGACGCAGATGCAGCAGTGGTGAGTCATGGCCCACGAGCCGCGCCAGGTGGGGCGTCACCAGCGCATCGCTGTCGAACCGGAACACGGACAGTGACACGTGATTTACGGCGTCCTCAGCGCTGCTGTAACGCGTTTCCAGTCCAGGAAGGTCGCCCCATCGCCCCAGGTGTTCCAGAGTGATCCGGATCCGGGTGGACACGCTCAGGGCGACATCTTCGATCGTCTCCCGCTGGGCGGTGACCTCTCCGGCGGGGTCACCGAGAAGAATCCTGACCCGACAGCCGGACTCGGCCTTGCGGCGTATGGTCTCGGCGAACCGGGGCATCTGGGTCCAGAAGAAGTAGTTCGTATACCCGGCTAGGAACAGTTCCTCGCTGCTGTTCTCGACAAGCTCAGCCCACACGGTGGATGGGCAGGCGGACCGGTACGGATACGAGTGGACCAGCTCACGGTCATTGCCGGTCTTGATGCGGTCCTTCACTACTCGGGGCCACAACATCTCTTCATCAACTCCCAACGCTCGGCAGGCGTCCTCACGATTGGTTGCGTGCGGTACCAGTCCGGCGTCAGCCAGCCACCGCTCCACGGTCTTGCTGGTCACCCCCACTCGGGCCGCCAGCTTCCGGGGCGAGAGACCGGCATCTGCCATAGCTGATCGTAAGGCGACGTTCAAGACTTCCCCCTCAGACGTTTGGGCCGTCTTGACGCTACGCCTGGAACCGCCCAACTGTCCCTGGTACGGGGCGGATACGTCCTCAAGGGCGATCCACTATCAGGCACATGAGACGCCAGACAACGATGCAAGGGCCCGTACACGGAATGATCCCTTCGAGCCCTCCCGAACCCGCCGAAGGGTGCGATGTCTGCGGGGCTCTGGTCAAGCAACGTGGGGAAGCCCTCGCGAGAGGAGACCGCTCCGCCGTGTCCGACTGCAACGTTGAGTTGGCGGCCCACCCCAAGCATCGAAATTCCAGGGGGGAGTGATGGACATGCAGACATGGCAAGACGGCCGTACGAGGGCTGAGGACGCCACCACAGCACTCCGGGAAGCCCTCTACGCACTCGGCCTCTCAGAAGCCGTCGTCAGAGGTATCCGGCCTGTGGTCACCCATTCGGGAAGGTCATATGTCGATCTGGGCATGTTCCGCGCCGACGAGGCCGAACAGGCAGCGGAAGCGATCCGCACGGCAGTCGCCACGGATGATCCCTCCACGGTTGGTTCTTGACGCCGCCTCCCATGGCGGGCTGCTTTCGATGCCTCTCGGGCACCTATGCCCCAGGCCGTTGTGTCATCGGGCCAGCGCAGAGCGCGCCCGTGCGTCGAGGCGTAGAGGAGAGACGGGCCCGAGCCGAGCGGTCTAAATGTTCTTCACTTGTTCAAGGGCGCGCCTGCGGCGCGCCGGGCGGCCCCTGCCGCTCCGCCCGGGCGTGCGGCCTTCGGCCGGTCCCGTCCGGGCGGCAGCCGCCCTACGCGCTGGGCGGCTGTGCGTGCGAAGAATGCCGCTCGGATCGGGCCGCTCCTTCCCCGCTCTTCTCGCTGCCGATAGGTGCCTGCCCGATTCGCCGCACGAGCGTATGGCCCCCTGTTCTCTCGCCCCATGGCAGCTACCGCCCAAAGCCTCGCAGCGCCGGCCGCGTGGCCACAGCGCGCCATCGGGCACCGCGCGTCAAGCCGCCGACTGCCACGCGGCAGGCTCCGGATCAAACCAGACAGTGTTGTGCAGCCGCCGGTTGTCCGCCTTCAGCGGTTCCTGTTTCGCGCCCACCCAGTGGAAGCAGCAGCGCGCGTAGAGCTCTCCAATGCTGCCGCTGCGCCTGCCTTGGCCTGGTGGGGGAAGCAGCGTCACGGAATGGAGCACGACGCGGAGAAGCATCCTGGCCCGGTCCAGGTCGGCTGCAATCCATGCCTTGTGGAGCACATCTGGGTCGCGCAGAATTTCGGGATCCAACGATGAGGCGATCTCTGCCAGGTCGGCGCTCATGGGCTCTAGCTGAGCCTCGATGGAATGACCAGGCCAGGCCCGCAAACATCCAGTCGGCCTACTCCTGGGCAGGTCCGGGTGGATCAGGTCGTCCCGCTTCAGCAGCAGCCGCAGGCCGCGGCGTGCGAACGGCTCGTCGTCGACCTCCTGGAGGGGGGAGGGCAGGCGCGGCCGCAGGGCGTCGGGGTCGGGACGGGACATGCCGTCCATTGTCCCGTGCGGCCGTGACGTCCGCGCGGCCCGTCGCGGGTGCGGTCACTTGAGGCGGTCGCGGATCCGCGCACGCAAATCATCCATGGCGAAGCCGCGGGGATCGACCTTGCCCGGCTGCCACTCCAGATGGCCGATCACCGACCGCTCGGTCCAGCCGTGTGCCCGGCACAGCGCCGCGGTGGCCTTCTCCAGGGCCGTCATCTGGGCCGGTGGCCAGGGATCCTCGCCGTCGCCGAGGTTCTCGCACTCGAAGCCGTAGAAAGCCTGATTGCCGTCGGCGTCGGTGTCGTGGTCCGGCGGCAGCCGCCTCTCGGCGATCACCGCCCGCAGGACGTCGCCGTCGCCGAGCCCGGCGTGGTTGGCGCGCCCGCAGCCGACCAGGTGCACCGTGCCGTCCTTGGTGATCACGCCGTGGCACAGCGGGCCCGGCAGATCCGGGTGGCCGTTGTAGCAGACCCGGACCGTGCTCTCGGCGCCCGACGTCGCGGTGTGGTGCACCACGATGCCGTGCACCGGGCCCCACGGGCCCATGTGGTCGCGGTTGTGCGTCCTCCAGTCGCCCACCTCGACGACACGCAGCCCCTCGTCCTTGAGCGCCTCGAGGAACCGGGCGGCGGACAGCGGTTCGGACATGACCCACTCCGATCGGTGCGCGGCGGCCGCCCACCGCGCACCGCCTCCTGCCTCGCTTCTACGGGAAGTCCGGGGCGCATGGAGTGGAACGGCATAAAACGGACCGGCTGTTCGGTGGGTGTGCGAGCGAATCGGGCCAGGAGCGGGCGTGGCCGGGCACCTGCTAGCCGTGCAGGAACGCGTCCCCATGGGCGTTGATGTGCGCCTCCAGCTGGCCGAGCGCCTCGCGGGTCGCCTCCGGTGTGCCGCTGCCGCTGCGCTCGGCGTAATAGGCGGCGCCCAGCTTTCTCAGCAGGTCCGAGCCGGCCCGGTGCGCCTGCACCTCGTCGACCTTCTGCTTGCCCTGCGCCAGTCCGCGCTGCGCCTGCTCCTTGGCGCGGTCGAGAAACCCTGACATTGCTGCCTCCGTGAAGGTGGGTGTCGTACGGGGATCAAAGGGATCAACGGCGCGGACGGCCGTGGGGTTCCCGTGTCAGGCTGGGGCATGTGGGCGAAGAGCGCGATCCGGGTGGGCCGCACGGCGCACCCGCCTACCGTGAGCGCGGCTCCCGGCTGCCCGGTGCGGTGCTGTGGACCACCACGGTGCTGCCGTCCGTGCGTCCGGTGCTGCCCGACGGCTGTATGGACCTGATCTGGACCGAGGGGCGGCTCCTGGTGGCGGGACCCGACACCGGGCCGCACCACCCGGCCGCCGCCGGCGCGCCGCCCGGCGCCCGCTTCACGGGGCTCCGGTTCGCCCCGGGGCAGGGCCCGGACGTGCTCGGCGTGCCCGCCCACGAACTGCGCAACCTCCGGGTTCCGTTGGAGGAGCTGTGGCCGGCGGGCCGGGTACGGGAGCTGGCCGGGCGGGTGGCGGCCGAGGGCGCGGCCGCCCTGGAGGAGGCCGCCGGGGCCCGTCTGTCCCCGGCCGCCCCGGGCCGCTCCAGGATCGCCGCCGTCGCTGCGGCCCTCGCCCGGGGCCGCCCCGTCGCCGAGGTCGCCCGCGCCGCCGAGCTCGGCGAGCGCCGGCTGTACCGGCTCAGCCTGGACGCGTTCGGCTACGGCCCCAAGACCCTCACCCGGGTGCTGCGCTTCGTCCGGGCCATGGACCTGGCGCGTGCGGGTGTGCCGTACGCCGAGGCCGCCGCGCGCGCCGGTTACGCGGACCAGGCGCATCTCGCGCGCGAGGTGAAGTCGCTGGCGGGGGCTCCGATGGGGGTGCTCCTCGCCTCGGGTTAGCGTGTGCCCATGGACTACCAGGCCGTGATCGAGGAGGTGGCGGCCCATGCCCGGCCCTACGTGGGACAAGGGCAGGTCGCCGACTACATACCGGCGCTGGAGCGGGTGTCCGCCGACCGGTTCGGGATCGCGGTGACCGACCTCCACGGCAAGGTGTACGGCACCGGTGACTGGGAGGTGCCCTTCTCCGTCCAGTCCATATCCAAGACCTTCTCGCTGGCCCTGGTGATGGCCCAGAGCAACGGCGACGACGCCATCTGGCGGCGGGTGGGCCGCGAGCCGTCCGGTACGCCGTTCAACTCGCTGGTGCAGCTGGAGGCGGAGAACGGCATCCCCCGCAATCCGTTCATCAACGCGGGCGCCCTGGTGGTCACCGACCGGTTGCAGACCCTCACCGGCGACGCCAGCACCTCGCTGCTGGAGTTCCTGCGCGAGGAGAGCGGCAATCCGGAACTGGCCTTCGACCAGGCGGTGGCCGGCTCCGAGGCCGACCACGGTGACCGCAATGCCGCGCTGGCGCACTTCATGGCGTCCTTCGGCAACCTGGAGAACCCGGTCCCCAGCGTCATCGAGCACTACTTCTGGCAGTGCTCGATAGAGATGAGCTGCCGCGACCTGGCCACGGCCGGCGGATTCCTGGCCCGCCACGGCCTGCGCGCCGACGGCACCCGGCTGCTCCAGGCCCGCGAGGCCAAGCGGATCAACGCGGTGATGCTGACCTGCGGGACGTACGACGCGGCGGGGGAGTTCGCCTACCGGGTGGGACTGCCCGCCAAGAGCGGGGTCGGGGGCGGAATCGTGGCCGTCGTGCCGGGCCGCTGCACCCTGTGCGTGTGGAGCCCGGGGCTGGACGCCCGCGGGAACTCCGTCGCCGGCGCCGCGGCCCTGGACCACTTCACGACCCTGACCGGCTGGTCGGTGTTCTGAGCCGGGCCGCCCGCCCGCCTGCGTTGTGGCCCGCCCCCGCTCGGCGCATCGTTGGGCTAGGAGGTGCACCGCCATGGACCACGAGATCCGCGCCGAATACGAGGAAGGCGTGCTGCCGCACGCGGACACGCCGGTCAAGCTCTGGCACATGACGCGGGTGGGCAGCACCACCGCCATGTGCGGCCGGGACCTGGCCCCGGCGGCCGCCACCCAGCCGGCCGACGTGTGGGGCACGTCCAAGGCCGAGCCGTTCTGTTTCCTCTGCGGCGCCCAGTATCTGCGGGAGCAGCCCTGACCGGCCGCGGTCAGCTCGGCAGCGGCCGCCCTTCCAGCGGCGCGAAGAGGTCCACCCCGTGGCCGTCGGGGTCCCGTACGACGGCGTAGCGCTGGCCCCAGAACGCGTCCCACGGGGCCTTCTCGCCCGCGTAGCCGGCGGCGGTGAGCTCGGCGTAGAGCGCGTCGACCCCGTCGGGGCCGGCACATTCGAAGGCGAGACCGGACGGCGTGTCGGCCTGGGGCGGCAGCCAGTCGGGGTCGACGGCGCGCGCGGTCTCGTACGAGTCCCACATCAGGCGCAGCCCACCGGGGAGCTGCGCCTCGGCGTGCGGGGCGGTGTCAGCGTCGGCCGGGATGTCCAGGCCGAGGCGGCGGTAGAAGGCGAGCGAGGCGGCCATGTCGGCGACGGTCATGCCGAAGGCCGCGAGACGGGGGAAGCGGGGGGACGGTGCGGATGCAGTCATGCGGCGAGCGTAGGAAGCGCGCCGCCCCGCGGTCTTGAACGAATCGGACGCAGGCGCCCGCCCGGTCTCACGGGCAGCGGATGACCTGCCCCGCGTAGGAGAGGTTGCCGCCGAAGGCGAAGAGGAGCACGGGCGCGCCGGAGGGGATCTCGCGGCGTTCCACCAGCTTGGCCAGGGCCAGCGGCACCGAGGCGGCCGACGTGTTCCCGGAGTCGACCACGTCCCGGGCAATCACCGCGTTGACGGCGCCGATACGCTCGGCGACCGGCTCGATGATCCGCAGGTTGGCCTGGTGCAGCACCACACCGGCCAGGTCCTCGGGCAGGATGCCGGAGCGCTCGCAGACCCGGCGGGCGATGGCCGGGAGCTGTGTGGTCGCCCAGCGGTAGACGGTCTGGCCCTCCTGGGAGAAGCGGGCCGGCTCACCCTCGATCCGTACCGCGTTGCCCATCTGCGGTACCGAACCCCACAGCACCGGGCCGATGCCCGGCTCCGGATCGTCGGACGCGCCGACCACCGCGGCGCCGGCTCCGTCGCCTACCAGGACGCAGGTCGTGCGGTCCGTCCAGTCGACCACGTCGGTGAACTTCTCCGCCCCGATGACCAGTGCGTTCCTCGCGGATCCGGCGCGGATGGCGTGGTCGGCGGTGGCCAGCGCATGGGTGAAGCCGGAGCAGACGACGTTGATGTCCATGGTGGCCGGCGCGGTCAGACCGAGCCGGGCGGCGACCCGCGCCGCGGCGTTCGGGCTGCGGTCGGCGGCCGTGCACGTCGCGACGAGGACGAGGTCGATGTCCTCGGTACCCAGCCCGCTCGTGGCCAGCGCCTTGGCGCCTGCCTCGGCGGCCATCGAGTCCACCGTCTCGTCCGCCGCCGCGATGTGCCGGGTCCGGATGCCGACGCGGCTGCGGATCCAGGCGTCGTCGGTGTCGACGAGCCGGGCGAGATCGTCGTTGGTGAGCACGCGGGAGGGCTGGTAGTGGCCGAGTGCCAGGACGCGTGACCCCGTCATGAGCTCCCCTGTAGGTACGTGGGCGGGCGGGTGTGCGACCAGTCTCACCCCTTGGTGCCGGGCGGGGGTTGCGCGTTCCGCCAACGTTCCGCCGTCAGAACTGGAGAGATCTGCCCGCCGCGGACTCTCCGTCCGGCGCCCGTCACCGTGCCGGGACACGCTCGGTGACGGGTGGGCCCGTACGGTCGGAGGACAGCGGGTCGGCCCGTTCGCCCGATCCAACGGCAGGGGTCGGCGTCCTGGGGGGATTGCTCCGTCCGAGGGCGCGGCCCCGAGCCGCAGCGGCACCGGGGGCACGGCGGCTTCGGGCAGCGGCCGGGCCCGGGTCAGTCCGCCGTCGCGCGCAGCGCCCGGTCACCCATCGTGCGCAGATACGCCGCCAGCCCGGGCGGCTCGTGCACCGTGTAGTCGCACCCCAGCGCGGCCAGCCGCATGGCCAGCCACTCCAGCGAGTCCGGTGCGCTGCGCCAGCGGCACGACCGCGCGTCGAGCGGCTCCACCTCGCCCGCCCGGCCGCCCAGCCGCGCCGCCACTTCGGCGGCCGGCGCGTACACCGTCGCCACCGCCCGCTGCGCCGTCGGCCCCGCCCCCTGCAGCCGCTGCGTCAGGTAGGCCGCGGCATCGGGGGCGGGCAGCTCGCGCGCCGGGGCCCGCACGCCCGTCGGGAAGGTCTCGGTCAGCCGGTCCACCCGGAAGATCCGCCAGTCCTCGCGGTCGTTGTCGTACGCGACGAGGTACCAGCGCCGCTCCGCCGCCACCAGCCGGTGCGGCTCCACCAGGCGCTCGGTCCGCTCGCCCGCGCCCGCCTGATAGCGAAACCGCACCCGCTCGTGGTTGGTGATCGCCGCGGCGAGCGCGGTGAGCTGTCCGGGGTCGACGGTCGGGCCGTCGCCGGTCGGCATCGGGACCGTGGCGCTGCCGAGCGTGCTCACCCGCCGCCGCAGCCGGGCCGGGAGCACCTGCTCCAACTTGGCGAGCGCCCGTACGGATGCCTCCTCGACGCCCGTGACGGTGTGCCCGGCGGCCGACCGCAGGCCCACCGCGATGGCCACCGCCTCCTCGTCGTCCAGCAGCAGCGGCGGCATCGCGGTGCCCGCGGCCAGCCGGTAGCCGCCCACCGCGCCCATCGTCGCGTGGACGGGATAGCCCAGCTCCCGCAGCCGCTCGATGTCGCGCCGGATCGTCCGGGAGGTGACCCCCAGCCGCTCGGCCGGTTCGCTGCCCGGCCACTCGCGGGGGGTCTGGAGCAGGGAGAGGAGGTGCAGAAGGCGTGCCGATGTCTCGCTCATTCCCCCGATGATGGCGGGCGAGCGGGACCGGAGCCGTCGGGTGTGACCGAAGACGCGGCTGCGGCGTCCGGCACCGGGGCGCCGGACGCGGCGCCGGACGCAGGGCGAGCCGGGTCGGCGAAGTCCTGGCGGGGGCGGCGGAGTTGACGATCGGCCCGGTCGCGAGGGGTCCGCGCGCGCCCCGGGAGGGGGCGCCGGGGCGGCCGTGGGGCGGCCCGCCGGGGCGTAAAAACTGGCTCTTCGCCGTACCGTTCCTGGGCCGCCGCCCGCCATACTGGCCGGGTGTCGATGATCAGCAACCTCCGTAAGGCCGTCCGGCTGCCGCAGCCGCGCACCCGGGGTGTCGACCTCAGCCACCCGGCACGCTCGCCGCTGGGCACCGCTGTGGTGAACTGCGCGGTGTACGTGGACGGCGTACGGCAGGACGGCAACCACCCGGCCGACGTGGCGATACGCCGGGTCCGCGAATCCGGCAGTGGATTTGTCTGGATCGGGCTGCATGAGCCGTCCGAGAAGGAATTCGCCGGAATCGTGGAACTCTTCGGGCTGCACCCGCTCGCCGTCGAGGACGCGGTCTACGCCCATCAGCGGCCCAAGCTGGAGCACTACGACGGCTCGCTGTTCACGGTCTTCAAGACCGTCCGGTACGTCGATCACGACCGGCTGACCGAGTCCAGCGAGGTGGTGGAGACCGGCGAGATCATGGTCTTCACGGGTGCCGACTTCGTCATCACCGTCCGGCACGGCGGGCACGGTTCGCTCGGCCCGCTCCGGGAGCAGCTGGAGTCCGTGCCCGAGCAGCTGGCGCTCGGCCCGTCCGCCGTACTGCATGCCGTCGCCGACCTCGTCGTCGACGACTACCTCGACGTCACGGCCGCCGTCCAGGTGGACATCGACGACGTCGAGAGCGAGGTCTTCTCCGTCCGCGGCGGTGGCGGGGCCGGCCGGATCTACCAGCTCAAGCGCGAGCTGCTGGAACTCAAGCGCGCGGTGGCCCCGCTGGATCGGCCGATGCAGGAGCTGGCCACCCAGCCGATGGCGCAGGTCGAGCCCCGGATCAAGACGTACTTCCGGGACGTCGCCGACCACCTCGACCGCGTCACCGAGCAGATCACCTCCTTCGACGAACTGCTCAACTCCATACTCCAGGCGCATCTCGCCCAGGTGACCGTCGCCCAGAACGAAGACATGCGCCGGATCAGTGCCTGGGTCGCGATCCTGGCCGTGCCGACCATGGTCTGTGGCGTGTACGGCATGAATTTCGACCATATGCCGGAAAAGCACTGGACGTTCGGCTATCCGCTGGTGATGGTGGTGACCGTGGTGGCCTGTTGGGGGATCCACCGCGGATTCAAGCGGAACGGGTGGCTCTAGGCGGACACCCCCTTGGGGCGGCCGACTCCGGGGCGGCCTGTGGGCGGGCTGCCGCGTCGCCGTCCGGTGGCGGGTGTGTGCGGTCGGCGGCCTCCGGTCGCGACGGGGTGCGCCGACTCCCGGATGAAGTAAAGAGAAGGTCATGGCGTGTTAAAGCAAGTTTGATGTCGCGCGTCGGATAAATATGCCCCTGTCCCGTTCTTCATGGAGCGGGGTGCCGCGGCGAAGGGCGGACCGTGCGTCCTTCGGCGTGCCCCGGACACCGGACCGCGGTTCCCGCCGGTTCTGTTAGGAGCAGCACAATGCGGTACGGACAAGCACTGCGTGACGAGATCGCGGCCAAGGGCACCACACCGCTGATCGGCGTCCATGACATGTACTCGGCCTCCATCGCCGCCGGGCACTACAACGGCTTCTTCGTGTCCGGCTTCGGATTCGCCGCGTCGTACTACGGGCTTCCCGACATCGGATTCATCGCCTGGCCCGACATGGTGGCCTTCGCGGAGCGGCTGCGCGGCGCCTTCCCGCGCCACCATCTGCTGGTGGACATCGATGACGGCTACGTCGATCCCGAGGTGGCCTGCCATGTGGTGCAGCGCCTGGAGCGGATCGGGGCCACTGGCGTGATCCTGGAGGACCAGCGGCGTCCGCGCCGCTGCGGGCACGCCGACGGCAAGCTGGTGCTGCCGCTGGAGGACTACCTGGAGAAGCTGAACCTGGTGCTGGCCAGCCGTACCGACCTGCTGGTGGTGGCCCGTACCGATGCCACGGAGGAGGACGACATCCTGCGGCGGGCGGCGGCGCTGGCCGAGACCGATGCGGACGTGGTGCTGGTCGACGGGGTGCGCAGCGTCGAGTGGATCCGCCGGATCCGCCGGGTCATCGGCGACAAGCCGCTGCTGTTCAACCAGATCGCCGGGGGAAAGTCGCCGCGGCTCTCGCTGCCGGAGCTGACGGAGCTGGGGGTCGACGTGGCGATCTACAGCACCCCCTGCCTCTTCGCCGCGCACGGGGCGATGGAGGCGGCGATGGCCGAGCTGAAGCTGGCGGACGGGCGGCTGCCGGCCACCGGCGGTGCCGGGGTCGGTGTCGGGGTCAAGGAGGCCACCGAGCTGCTGGCCCGGAACATCAGCCGGCACCACCCCGCACGAGAGACCGTCCCCGCATGACGTCCGGTGCGGGGCCGCGGCACGCCCGTCGGCGCCCCCGTTGGCTGGGACGCCGGATGGGTGGGGCCGCGCTCCTGGCGGCGGCGGTCGCCCCCGAGGTCGTCGGGGCCGGGGCGCCGTCCGCGCAGGCGGCGGAGCGGTCGCTGGTGCTGATCGACAACTCCCACGCCGACTCCTGGCTGGAGGTCGACCGGGCCGGAAACCTCCAGACCGGGAGCGGCATCGCGGGCAGCGATCTCGACGGCGCCGTGACCAGGCTGACCGGCGCCCCGGCGCATCGGCCGGCGAGGGACCGGTGACGGCGGACCGGTGAGCGCGGACCGGTGACGGCGGCCGGGTGAAGACGTGGCGGGGGCGGTGCTCGGGGACCGCCCCCGCCGCTCCGCCCGACGCCGGGACGTGTCCGCCCCGTCCCCTCTAGCGCTCCGCGACGTGCCGGGGTCGGGCCGCGCCCAGCCCCATCGCGATCTGCGGCAGCAGGAGGACGAGCAGTAGGGCCAGCGGGACCGTCCAGCTGCCCGACGCGTCGTGCACGGCGCCCAGGACGGCGGGGCCGGTGGCGGCCAGGACATAGCCGAAGCACTGGGCCATGCTGGAGAGTTGGGCGGTGTGCCGGGCGTCCGGCGCGCGCTGGACGATGAACAGCAGCGCCAGGCTGATCGCCGCACCCTGGCCCAGCCCCAGCAGCGTCATCCAGACGTAGGCTCCGCCGACCGGCGCGGTCAGCATCCCCGCGAAGCCCGCCGCGCACAGCAGCGCACCCAGCGCCGCCAGCGCCCCGGCGCGGATCCGGCGGCCGACGATCACAGGGGAGAGGAAGGAGCCCGCGATGCCCAGCAGGGAGGAGAAGGAGAGCATCCAGCCGGCGTCGCCCGCGCTCGCTCCGGCGTCCTCCAGCATCGTCGGCAGCCAGGCGGCCGCCGCGTAGTAACTCAGCGACTGCAGCCCCATGTAGCCGGTGACCTGCCAGGCCAGCGGGTCGCGCCACAGGCCGCGCACCGGGTGCGCCGCCTGTTGCGCCACGGTCGCCGCCACCCGTGTGCGGGAGCGGAGCTGCGGCAGCCAGACGACCGCGGCGACGACCGCCAGGGCGCCCCAACAGGCCAGCGTCGCTTGCCAGCTGAGTCCGGCGGCCTGCTGCACGGGCACGGTGACCCCGGCCGCGAGGGCGGCGCCGCCGAACAGCGACATGGAGTACAGGCCGGTCATCAGCCCGGCGCGGGCCGGGAAGTCCCGCTTGATCAGGCCGGGCAGCAGGACGTTGGCGACGGCGATGCCCGCGCCGATCACGACCGTCCCGGCGAACAGTGCCGCCACCGAGTCCAGCAGCCGCAGCGCGGTGCCCGCGCAGATCAGCGCCATGGTGCCCAGCAGCGAGCGCTCCATGCCCAGTCGCCGTCCCAGCCGCGGTGCGACGGGCGCCAGCAGTCCGAAGCAGAGCAGCGGCAACGCGGTGAGCAGGCTGGTGGCCGCGGCCGACATCCCGCTGTCGTCGCGGATGGTGCCGGCGAGCGGGGAGACGGCGACCAGCGCGGGGCGCAGGTTCAGGGCCAGCAGCACGACGCCGGCGCCGAGCAGGAGGGCGCGGCGCCCGGTCACGCCGGGGGGGCCGGCGGCCGGTGCGGCGGGTGCGGCCGGTGCGGCGGCCGGGCGCGTCGGCCGGGTGTCCGTCGGTAGGTCGTCAGGCATGGGTGTCGTCTCCTGGGGAAGTGCGTCCGGTCCCGCGCAGCGCGTCCATGGCTTCCGTCAGGTGCGCCAGTGCCGCGTCCTCGGCGGCCTTCGCGTCCCGGGCCTCGATGGCGTCGACGATGGCGGTGTGCGCGTCGAGCTGATGGCGGACCGCGTCGGGCAGTGACGTGCCGACCACCGCCTGCAGCGTGTCGCGCAGGGCGTCGCTGAGGTGTTCGTACAGCTCGGCCAGGACGCTGTTGTGCGCGGCGGCGGCCACGGCGCGGTGGAAGCCCATGTCGGCGTCGATGAAGGCGGCCACCTCGCCGGCCTGCCACGCCCGGCCGCGCTCGGCCAGCGCACCGCGCAGCGCGGCGAGGTCCTCGTCGGTCCGGCGCGCCGCGGCATGGCGCGCCGCGTCCCGCTCCAGGCAGGCGCGCACCTCGTACGCCTCCAGCTGTTCGGCCCGGCGCAGCCGGCGCTGGACGGCCGCGCCGAAGTCGCTGCTGGCCCGGACGTAGGTGCCGTCACCCTGTCGCGGTTCGAGCATCCCGGTGTGCACGAGGGCGCGCACCGCCTCGCGGACGGTGTTGCGGCCGACGTCCAGCTGTTCCACCAGGACGGGCTCGGCGGGGATCTTGCTCCCGACCTGCCACTCGCCCTCGGCGATCAGCCGTTCCAGCTGCTCGATGACCAGGTCGACCAGGCTGCTGCGGGCGGCGTTGCGCAGTGGCATGGGACGCCGTACCTCCACCCTCTACGGGACATGAATTCTACCGGTGATGGGAACATCCCATGTTTAGCGGTGTCAAACGACAGGGGTTAGCCTGAGGCCGCCGATGATCTCGAAGGCAGGACGATCTCGGCTGAGTGGGACCACCCGGGAGACCCATGAACATGCGAGCCCGCCGGTCGGCGCCCTGGCAGGGCCAGTGGCCGGTGATCGGCGCGGTGGCCGCGGGCGGCGGGATCGGCGCCGCGGCCCGCTACGGCGCCTCGCTGATCTGGCCGACGGCCCCCGGTGCCTTCCCCTGGACGACCCTGGCCGTCAACGTCCTCGGCTGCGCGCTGATGGGCGTGCTGATGGTGCTGATCGCCGAGCGGTGGTCGGCGCACCGGCTGGTGCGCCCGTTCCTCGGTACCGGCGTCCTCGGCGGCTTCACGACGTTCTCCACGTACGCGGTCGACGTCCAGCGGCTGGTGGACGCGCGGCGGGCGGCGCTCGCCGCGGCCTGTCTGGCGGGCACCCTGTTCGCCGCGCTGGCGGCCGTCTGGGGTGCGGCTGCCCTGACCCGCGAATTCCTCGAACGAAGGCGGCGGTCGGTATGACACGGTTGCGCGGTCCGGCGCTGCGGCTCACGGTGATCGTCGGCGAACACGAGCTGTGGCACCACAAGCCCCTGTACGCGGAGATCGTGCACCGCGCGCACGCCGCCGGGCTGGCCGGTGCCAGCGTCTTCCGCGGCATCGAGGGCTTCGGCGGCTCGTCGGTCGTGCACACCCAGCGGCTGCTGTCCCTGAGCGAGGACCTCCCCGTCGCGGTGGTCGTCGTCGACACCGAGGTACGGGTGCGCGACTTTCTGCCGCAGCTGGCCGAACTGGTGGCGGAAGCGGGCCTGGTGACCCTCGACCGGTGTGCGGTGCTCGCCCCCGGCGACCTGAACGCCGCGGGCGACGGCGGCACGGAAGGCGAGGGCGGAACCGACGACGGAACCGACGACGGAACCGACAACGCCACCGACGACGGCACGGACGGCGGCGCCACGGCGGCGGGCGGGCGCGGGTGAACTGGGTGCTGGTGGTGGCCGGCGCGGTGGTCGGGGCGCCGCTGCGCTTTCTCACCGACCGCTTCGTCCAGTCCCGGCACGACAGCGTCTTCCCGTGGGGGACGTTCGCCGTCAACGTCATCGGTTCGCTGATCCTGGGCCTGCTGACCGGCGCGGCCACCTCCGGTGCCGCCTCCCCGCACCTCCGGCTCCTCCTCGGCACCGGGTTGTGCGGAGCCCTGACGACGTACTCGACCTTCTCCTACGAAACGCTCCGGCTCGCGACGGACGGGGCCCGGGGCGCCGCCGCGGCCAATGCGGTGGCGAGCGTGGCGGCCGGGCTGGGCGCGGCGTTCGCGGGGGTGGCCTGCGCGCGGGCGCTGTGGGGCTGACCGGGTAGGACCGCCCCGTGGGCGGGTATCCTCCGGCTGTCCGGCCGGAGGGGCGGAACGGGGGAGGGCTCATGGCAGAGGTGTTCCTGCGGCGGCTGAGCAGGTGGCAGGCGGAGACCCAGCGGGAGTCGGTCGCCGACCTGTACGCCGCCGCCCACCACGATCCCCCCGCCGGGCAGGCGGCCCCGCAACGCGAGGAGTTCCTGCGGCGGTTCGCCGGTTACGACGTCCAGCGCCCCGGGTTCGAGATGGTCATCGGCAGCGATCCCACACTGGCCGGCTGCTGCTACGGCTATCCCGCGGACCGCGAGGGAGAGTGGATCCGGGAGTACCCCGGCCCCGATGGGCCACCGGGGGAGCTGCGGGAGACGGCAGCGGCGGGACGGCTGTTCCTCGTCGCGGGGCTGATGGTGCTGCCGTCCCACCGGCGCCGGCGGGTCGCCACCCGCCTTCAGGAGGCGCTGCTGATGCGCAGCACCGGCGCCCTGGCCCTCGCCCTGATCGCCGCGGACAACGCGCCCGCCGGGGCGGCGCTGCGCTCCTGGGGCTGGCGGCCGGTGGACGGCCGGCCGCGGGACGTCGCCGGCGCCGCGGCCCGGCGGGAGGCGTGGGCCCGCCCGTTGCCGTAGCCACGGCGCGGGGCGGCGGAGCCGCGGCCCCGGACAGAACAGTGCGGTGGGGCCCGGGAAGTGGAGCCCCACCGCTGTGGCGATCGCGCGCGAGGAGCGCGGAGGCAGCCGGCGCCGCCATTGCCGCCGGAGCTGCTCGCGCCGCCGGCGCCGCCGGGTGCCCGAAGGCCGGCCGCCAGGTACCGGCCCTCGGAAGGCCACGCCGCAGTCGTGGCCTCAGCCGCTGTCGCAGCTGGTCACAATGGGCTTCAGCCGGTCAGGCCGTTGGCCCAGAGCTGGTCCACCTGGGCCCGCTCGTTGGCGTCCGGCTGGGTGTTCTGGCAGGACGTGCCGGGTCCGCCGCCGGACATCAGTTCACTGCAGGGGCCCTCGTAGTGGTCCGGCAGTCCCAGCACGTGGCCGGTCTCGTGCGCGGTGACGCGGGTGGAGTTGTACTCCTGGTTCTGCTGGTAGTCCAGGAAGACGAAGCCCTTGCCGTGGCCGTCGGTGCTGGCGTAGGAGCCGCGCGGGTCGTCGCCCTCCTTGTACTGGAAGTCGCCGCCGCTGCCTTCCTGGAGCTTCACGTTCTGCACGGCGCCGTTCCAGATGGACGCGCTCTCGGATATCTGACCCTTGAACGTCGGGGCCGCACTCGCGTCGTAGGTCACGGTGACCGACTTCAGGCCCGGGTGGGCCTTCATCTTCGCCTTCGCCGACTTCATGACGGCCTCGAAGAACGCCTTCGTGTCGGCCTTCTGCGCGGGCGAGCCGGTGTACGCGGCGATCGACGCCGGCGTGCTCTGGCGGGTGACGGTGTGGGCGGAGGGGGAAGCTGCCGAGACCGGCGCCGCGGCCGCGAGCGCGGCGGCGAGGCCCAGGCCGAGCGCTGCCGACAGCGCCGTCTTGGGAGATCTCATGTGGGGGGCTCCTTAAGTTCCGGGGGCCGCGGTCGCCGTGTGGGGCGGCGACCGGGACCCCGCGGATTTCTTGGTGCCGTTGAGTCTGGACGGAGTTCACCCGTGAAGCGGAGATGCTAAGTGGCGATAGCACCAGTCAATACCCCGCGAAAAAGAGCGAGTTCAGGCGGGTTTGAGACTCTGGTGTGACCGATGCCGACGTTTTATGCTCCGGACGTGGAGCTCGAGGTAAGGCATCTTCGCGCGCTGTGCGCCATCGCCGACTCCGGCAGCGTACGCAAGGCGGCCCGGCAGTTGGGCATGACCCAGCCTTCCTTGACGACACAGCTGCGGCGCATCGAGAAAGCCCTCGGTGGCCAGCTGTTCTTCCGCGAGGCCACCGGTAGCCGACCCACGCCGCTCGGCCACACGGTGCTGTGCCGAGCCCGCCCGATAGTGGCCGAAATGCGCGCTCTCGTCGACGAGATCGCCACCGTCTCCGTACGGGAGCGGGGTGCGCGACTGCACATCGGCAGCACCAACAGCCGCGCCGTCGCCGGCTGGCTGCGCCGCCTGCGCGTCCGCCTGCCGGAGACGGACACGACCATCAGGACCGACGTCTCCGCCAATGCGCTGCTGCAAATGGTCGCGATGGGGCAGCTCGACGTCGCCTTTGTGCACGAGGTCGAGGGCGCCCCGCTACGCGTCCCCGACGGCCTGGTCGAGCGTGACCTCATCTCCCGGGAGCCGCAGTTCATCGCCCTGTCCGACGCCCATCCCGCGGCCGGCCGCGATGTCGTCCACGTACAGGACCTCGCGGACGACCAGTGGATGGTCGACCCGACCGTCGACGGTGAATGGGCGGGCCTGCGCCGCATCTGGCACGCCGCCGGGGTCAACCCACGGGTGGTGCACGGCGACTACCTCACCGCCGTCGACCTGGTCACGGCCGGCGAGGTGGTCACCCCCTGCCAGCCGACCGCCCGCTCCCGCCCCGGCATGGCCGTCCGCCCGCTGCACGGCGACCCGCTGGCCGTCCGCCTCTTCATGGCCTGCCGCCCCGACGGCACCCCCGCGGCCCCCGCCGACGCCCTGTTCGCCGACCTGACCTCGTCGTACATGGAGATCGCGTGGTCCAGCGCGGCCTATCGAGAATGGCTGCTGCGGCACGACGGGCCGCTCCCGGTGCCGGCCGCCGCCCCGTAGGGGACCGCCCCGGTCGGGACGTCGACGCCCGCGCGCAGCGGCGCGATCAGGCCGGCGCGGCACGGGCCCCATGCGGAGCGCGCGGCGGTCGCCGGGACCGCCGCCGCCCGGCGAGATTTCCTGGGTTTTTTCGCGGTCCGCGTCCGGCGGTCCAGCGGCATGCGGCGCTCGCCCCGTGTGGCGGGTTGCCGACCGGGATGAGGAACCGCATACTCCGTTGTCGTAACTATCTGAAATCGGTCTAATTCTGGCCGTGTTCACCTTCACGGAGTAGAAATGCACAAGCTTCGCAAGGCCGCCGTCGTGGTTGCCGCCCTCGGCAGCATCGGACTCCTCGGGTTCGGCACCGCAGGCGCCGCCGTGGCGGGCGGTGCGGACTACAGCGGCAAGGCGGCAGGCAAGGCCTCCGCCCGGGCCGGGTACGAGCACGTCAGGTCCGGTGGCCACGGCGGGCGGGGCCACTGGGGCAAGTCGGGCCACGGCAGGAAGTGGGGTGGCAGGAGCGTCGTGATCCGCCAGAGCACCACCTGCCGGTCGCACGACGCGAACGTCGACGTGCTCGGCCAGGTCGGCATCGCGAACGGCCTGGCGAGCAACCTGCTCGGCGGCGAGCGCGGCTCGGGCAGGCAGCGCACCGACCTCGGTTCGGACCTGGGCTGCAACAACGTCGTCGGCAGGTGACGGACCGGCTCCGGTGTCCGGGCGACAGGTCCGGCCCCGGAGCCCCTTCGTGCCCTGCGGCGGGCCGGGCACGGGCGCCCGTGCCCGGCCCGCCGCAGGGCTCAACGACCGTCGGCCGGGCTTCTCGGGGAGCACCGGCCGACGGCCCGGAGGTCGGACCGGCCCGGGCCGCACGGGAGCGGCCGGCTTCCCGGGCGAGGGCGAACTCCCGCCGAACCGGCGGTTCGACGGGGCCGTACCCGCCCCTCGCCGCCCCCGAGGTGGCGACCGCCCCGCAAAGTGGTTTGTCGATGAGTTCCGAAGCAGCGCAAACTGGGCCTCCTGCCACCCCGGCCGGTGTGGGCCCCGTGCCGTACAACAGCCGGTCCGGTGGCCCTCCTTCCTGTCCGTAGACCGCTGACCCCGGTCCGGACCCCTATCCCAAGGGCCAGAACAACTTCATGACTTCCCACATAGCCGTTTGCCGGCGACGCCTGCCCATTTGGGTGATCCCGATGTTGTGGACCCTCGCTCTCGGTCTGTGGGGACTTTCCCGGCAGAACAGTGTGTGGCGGGACGAGGCCGCGACCTGGCAGGTGGCCCGACGGTCCGCTGCCGAGATATGGCACATGCTGGGGCAGGTCGACGTCGTGCACGGGCTCTACTACCTGCTGATGCATGGGCTCTTCGGGGTTTTCGGGCCCAGCACCACGACCCTGCGGCTGCCTTCCGTGCTGGCCATGGCGGTGGCGGCGGCCTGTGTGGCCGTCACCGGCCGACGGCTGGCGGGGGGTTGGGCGGGACTGGGAGGAGGGCTGGCGTTCGGGCTGCTTCCGGCCGTGCAGTTCCATCTCCAGGAGGGCCGCCCCTATGCACTGGTGGCGGCCGGGGCCGCGCTCTCGACACTGCTGCTGGTGACCGCGCTCGAGGGGCGTGGCGGGGCGATGTGCTGGCCCGCGTACGGAGGGACGGTCCTGCTGTGCGGGCTGCTGAACTGGCTGTCGCTGCTGATTCTGCCCGCGCACCTGGCGACTTTGGTCTGGACGCGCGTCGGGCGCGGAACCTGGACACGCTGGGCGGCGACCTCGGTGACGGCCCTGGCGGGGGTACTGCCGTTGATCCTCTTCAGCCGGAGCCAGTCCGACCAGGTGTCCTGGATACCGCCGTTGACCTGGCACATGATGATCGGCCCGGCGGTCCTGCTGGCGATCGGCGGCCTCGGAGCCCTGCTGGACCGGCCGCAGGCGGGCCGGTTGTCGGTGGCGGCGATCGGGTTGCCGCTGCTGGCCGTGCCGCAGATCGCCCTGATCGGCCTCTCGCTGGTCCAGCCGCTGTTCCTGGACCGGTACGTGCTGTTCAGCCTGCTGGGCCTGGCCCTGCTGATAGGGGCGGGGCTGGGTGCGGCCGTACGGTCGGCCACCCGGCGGTCGCCGAGGGCATCGATGTGGATCCTTCCCGCGGCGGTCGCCGTGGCGACGGTGGCCCTGCTGCCGCAATCGCTGGCCAAGCGCTCTCCGGCGAGCCGGGTGGACGACGTCCTGGCAGTGGCGGCGGATGTGCGGCGCCTCAAGGAGACCGGATCCGCGGTCCTCTTCATACCGGCGGCACGGCGCGACACCGCGTTGGTCTCACCCGACGCCTTCACCGGCCTGGGGGACATCGCTCTCCTGGAGGGCCCCGAGCGGTCCGGGACGCTGAAGGGGGTGGAGGCCGGTCCGCCCCGGATCCGGGCCGCGATGCTGGCCCAGCGGCGGATTCTGCTGGTCACGGACGCGACAGAGGTGGCGACGCCGATCTCGGCGGAGCGGGACAGGGTGAAGCTCTCCGTGCTGAAGGAGTACTTCACGGTGGTGGCGGACGTGCAGGTACGCGGTCGCAGGGTGACGGTGCACGAACGGCGCGGACCGGGCCGGCGCTCCGCCGCCGCACGTCCGGCGGGCGCGCCGGACGCGTGATCGCATCCTCCGCCCCCGGCTCGCGCCTCGGGCTCCCGAAACGACCGCACCCGGTCCGCCATGGACGTCGTAGGGACGTCCTGCGGACCGGGTGCGGTCGGATACCGGCGAGGTGCCTGCGGGCTGCCGCCCGGGCTCAAGCCTTCTTGGTCTCCCAGAAGATCCGGTCGATCTCGGCGATGAGCTCGAGGGCCTTCTCGCCGGTCTTCGGGTCGTTGGAACCCTTGGCGGCGCTGAGGGCCTTGAGGGTGTCGTTGATCAGCTGGTGCAGCTGCGGGTGCTTCTCGAAGTGCGGGGGCTTGAAGTAGTCGCTCCACAGCACCGAGACGTGGTGCTTGGCCAGCTCGGCGCGCTGCTCCTTGATCAGGACGGCGCGGGTGCGGAAGTCCGCGTCCTCGTTGGCCTGGTACTTCTCCTGGACGGCCTTGACCGACTCGGCCTCGATGCGGGCCTGGGCCGGGTCGTACACGCCGCAGGGCAGGTCGCAGTGGGCGCTGACCTTGACCTTGGGGGCGAACAGGCGGGAAAGCATGTGCAGTCCTCCTCGTGATCGTCTTCTCAGGTGCGAGATTACTCGGTGGGGGAAGGCTTTTCTCGGGCGCCCCGGGGGTCTTAGGGCAAAAGTCCAGTGCCGGGCCGGGGCTGATGGAGGATGGACCGGTGAGCGGGTCGAACCGGGGCAAGGCCGGGAGGTACGGGATGCCGGAGCGGGTGCACGAGCGCGGGCCGGAGCGCGAGCAGGGGCCTTCGGGCGGCCCCGGTGGGCCGGGCGGTGAGCGCGGCGGGCCGCTGCGGGCGTTCGGGCTGGCCGAGGTCTACAACCCGTCCATGCTGCCGACGCTACGGCCGGGGGACCAGCTGGTGGTCCACTACGGTGCGCCGGTGCGGCCCGGTGACGTGGTGGTGCTGCGCCACCCCTTCCGACAGGACCTGCTGATCGTGAAGCGGGCTGTGGCGCGGCGGGACGGCGGTTGGTGGGTGCAGGGCGACAACCCGTACGTCACCCACGACAGCCGGGAGTTCGGGGCGGTGCCGGACGAACTGGTCATCGCCCGCGCCCGGGTGCGGCTGCGGTCGCCGCGCGGGGTTCAGCCGTCGGCGCGTGCGGTGCTCTCCTGGGCCTTCTCCGCGGTGCGGCCGCTGCGGTCGGACCGTTCGCTCTCCAGGCGCTTGCGGGCGCGGTAGGCGGCGACGTTGGCGCGGGTGGCGCAGCGGTCGGAGCAGTAGCGCCGGGAGCGGTTGGTCGAGGTGTCGAGGTAGGCGTTGCGGCACGGCCGCGCCTCGCAGATGCCCAGCCGGTCGACGCCGAGCTCGGTGAGGTGGAACGCCAGGCCCATGCAGGCGGTGGCGGTGTAGCTCGCGGTGGCGTTGGCGGCGTGGTCGGCGATGTGCAGGTGCCAGTCGGGCCGGCCGTTGTCGTCGCGGAACTCGTGGCCGGAGATCTGCGGGCTGACCGGGAACTCCATCATCAGGGCGTTGAGCAGGTCCACGGCCAGCACCTCGTCGCCGGTGTCCGCCGCCTCGAAGACGGCGCGCAGCCGGGCCCGGACCGCCCGTAGCCGGGTGACGTCGCTGTCCGTCGCGCGCCGGGCGGTCTGCTGTGCGGGGCCGAAGAGCGCGCGCACCGTCTCCACCGTGGTGAGGGTGTCGCCGCCGCGCTCGGGCTGCTCGGTGTTGACCAGTCGCACGGCGAAGTCCGAGTAATAGGCCAGTTCCACTTGTAGTCCTTACGGGACGGGATTAGGGTACGGGTGCGCGCTGTTCGTAATAGGCATTGTGCCTATGTGGCTATTACCAGGGTAGTACGGACCGGAGGGGCCGATATGACCGAGACCATGGCCGGAGCCGACTGGCAGGCGTGGCAGAACAGTTGGGACCGCCAGCAGGAGTGGTACCTGCCCGACCGCGAGGAGCGGTTCGGGGTGATGCTCGACATGGTGGAGGCCCTGGTGGGCACCGCCCCCCGGGTGCTGGACCTCGCCTGCGGCACGGGCAGTATCTCCGACCGCCTGCTCAAGCGCTTCCCGGAGGCCGAGAGTGTGGGGGTGGACCTGGATCCCGCGCTGCTGGCCATCGCGGAAGGGTACTTCGCCGGCGAGCGCAGGGTCCGCTTCGTACGAGCCGATCTCAAGGACCCGCAGTGGACTCAGAAGCTGCCGCACGCCTCGTACGACGCGGTGCTGACGGCCACCGCGCTGCACTGGCTGCACACCGACGATCTGCGCACGCTGTACGGGCAGGTCGGCCGGCTGGTGCGGGACGGCGGGGTCTTCATGAACGCCGACCACATGCCGGACGAGCACACCCCGCGCATCAACGACGCCGACCGGGCGCTCCGGCATGCGCGGCAGGGGCGGGCCAAGGAGGCCGGCGCGGTCGACTGGGCGCAGTGGTGGCAGCTGGCCGCCGCCGACCCGCGGCTGGCCGGGCCGACGGCCGAGCGCTTCGAGATCTACGGCGAGCACGCGGACGGGGACACCCCGTCGGCGGCCTGGCACGCCGAGGTCCTGCGCGCCTCGGGCTTCGCCGAGGCGCGGTCGGTATGGGCTTCGCCCTCGGACGCACTGGTACTGGGCCTGAAGTAGGCCCGGGGCGAGCCGCTGCGCGGCGGCCGGCGCCGCGCAGCGGGGCGCGTCAGAGCACCTTCGACAGGAACGACTTGGTGCGGTCGTGCTGCGGGTTGCCGAGGACCTCGCGCGGGTGGCCGGATTCGACGACCACTCCGTCGTCCATGAAGACCAGCGAGTCGCCGACCTCGCGGGCGAAGCCCATCTCGTGGGTGACGACGATCATCGTCATGCCGTCCGCCGCCAGGTCCTTCATGACGTCCAGGACGTCACCGACCAGTTCCGGGTCGAGGGCCGAGGTCGGCTCGTCGAAGAGCATCAGCTTCGGTTCCATGGCGAGCGCGCGGGCGATCGCCACCCGCTGCTGCTGGCCGCCGGAGAGTTGCGAGGGGTAGTTGGCGGCCTTGTCGGACAGCCCGACCCGGTCCAGGAGTTTGGCCGCGCGCTCCCGGGCCACGGACTTGGACTCGCCCTTGACCTGCATCGGCGCTTCCATGATGTTCTCCGCCGCGGTCATGTGCGGGAAGAGGTTGAAGCGCTGGAAGACCATGCCGATGTCACGGCGGCGGGCGGCGACCTCACGGTCACGCAGCTCGTAGAGCTTGCCGTGGTGCTCGCGGTAGCCGACGAGTTCGCCGTCGACGGACAGCCGGCCGGCGTTGACCTTCTCCAGGTGGTTGATGCATCGGAGGAAGGTCGACTTGCCGGAGCCGGACGGGCCGATCAGACAGAAGACCTCCTTCGGCGCCACTTCGAGGTCGATGCCCTTGAGGATGTGGGCCGCTCCGAAGGACTTGTGCACGCCCTCGGCCTTGACCATCGGGAGGCCGGATGTGCCGGCGGTGTTCTCGGTGAGCTTGCTGGCGGTCATGCGGCACCTCCGGAGCGGTTGAAGCCGCCGAACAGCTGCGCCCTGGCGCGCTGGAGCGGGGTGAGGGGGAGCTGGCGGCTGGAGCCGCGGGCGTAGTAGCGCTCCAGGTAGTACTGGCCGATGCTCAGCACGGTCGTGGCGACGAGGTACCAGGTGGCGGCGAGGATCAGCATCTCCACCACGGCGCCGGAGTCACGTCCGACGTTCTGCGCGGCCTGCAGCAAATCGTAGTACTGGACGGCGATGACCAGTGAGGAGGTCTTCAGCATGTTGATGACCTCGTTGCCCGTGGGCGGCACGATCACCCGCATCGCCTGCGGCACGACGATCCGCCGCAGCGTCTTGCCCTGGCTCATGCCCAGCGCGTGCGCCGCCTCGGTCTGGCCCTCGTCGACGGCGTTCAGGCCGGCCCGGCAGATCTCCGCCATGTACGCCGCCTCGTTGAGCCCGAGGCCCAGCAGCGCGCACAGGAACGGGGTCATGAAGTCCGACCACTCGTCCTTGTAGATCGGCATGATGTCGATGTACCGGAAGACCAGGCCGAGGTTGAACCACAGGAACAGCTGGACGTAGACCGGCGTACCGCGGAAGAACCAGACGTAGAACCACGCGACGGTCGCGGTCACCGGGTTCTTGGACTGGCGCATCACGGCCAGGATCACGCCGCCGACGACACCGATGATCATCGAGAGCACGGTGATCAGCAGGGTGTTGCGCAGGCCCTTGAGGATGTCCGCGTTGAACAGGTACTGGGGGATGGCGTCCCAGTTGACGTTCCCCGTGGCGAACGCCCGGCCGAGCAGGAAGAGCACCGCGAGCACGACGACCGCCGCGACCCAGCGTCCGTAGTGGCGGACCGGAATGGCCTTGATGGGGTCGGGCTGGGGCGGCGGCCCGGCCGCCGGCGGCTGGGCCGACTTGTCGTCAACTGACACGGGTGATGCCTTTCAGCGTTCGGCGGGAGGTGCGCGGAGGGAGCGGAAGCGGAGGGAGGGCTCGCGGCGGCTCAGGAGCCACTGTTGAGCTTCACTTCCTTGACCGCGGCGTCCTTGACGTCCCACTTCTTCAGGACCTTGGCGTACGAGCCGTTCTTGATGGCGTTCTCGAGTGCTGCCTTGAGCGCGTCGCGCAGCTTCTCCTGGCCCTTGGGGACCGCGATGCCGTACGGAGCCGCCTTGAGCGGTCCGCCGCCGACCATCTCGAAGTCCTTGCCGTGGCCGGAGACCTTCACCGCGTATGCCGCGACGGGGTAGTCACTGGAGACGGCGTCCACACCCGCGGTCCGCAGCCGGGTCTGGGCCTCGGAGTCGTTGTCGAACGCCTCGATCGCGATGGGCTTCTCGCCGCGCGACGCACAGGCCTTGGACTTGTCCTTGGCCAGGTCGTGCGAGACGGTGCCGCGCTGCACGGCGATCTTCTTGCCGCACATCGCTTCCCAGCTGTCGATGCCCTCGGTCCTGCCCTTCTGGGTGTAGAGCGAGACGCCGACGTTGAGATAGTCGACGAAGTCGAGGCCCTCGACGATCTTCTTGCCCTTGCTGTCGATGCCCCGCTGGCGTTCCGGGGTGTCCGTCATCGCCGACATCGCGATGTCGTAGCGCCCGGACTTCATCCCGCCGATGAGGGTGTCGAAGGTGGCGTTGTTGAAGTTGAGCTTGATGCCCAGCTCCTTGCTCATCACCGCGGCCAGATCGGGGTCGATGCCCTCGACCTGGCCGTTGCTGCGGAACTCCACCGGCTTGTACGTGATGTCCGAGCCGACCTGGAGCAGGCCCAGCTCCTGGACGTCCTTGGGGAGCATCTTGAAGAGCGGCGCGTCGGGGTTGCGGTTCTTCTGCGCGTTGCGCTTGGCGATGGCCGCGTCCGTCTGGTCGCCACAGGCGCTGAGCAGCAGCATCGAGGCGGCGACCGCGGCCACTGCGGCCACGGCTGAGCGAGACCTGCCGAAGGCCGAGTGACGGGTGGTGCTTGCGGTCATGCTGATCCTCCTGCGGATGGGAGTAGCCGACTGGCGGCGGCCGGGCACACACCTTCGAGCGACACGACCTCGGTTGATTGACGGAATCCTGCCATCCGGACTCCGGTATTCGGACTGTCGCGCAGGTCAAAATCGGATAACGGACGAGCGGGTCGTGGGTGTGGCCCGTATGGCGCAAGGGTGAACGGTTGTGGGGGCCGCGCACGGACCGCCCCGGCCCCACCTGGGCCGTCTCGGATTCCGGACTGCTGGGGGTGGCACTTCAGCATCTTTATATATTTCGCGGCTAATGTCGGATCTCTGAACCCGAGGGTAATGAATCCAACTCGTCGGCACCCTCGACCGTCCGGTAAAAAGGTTCGTTACACCCCTCATCCGGGGCTCAGGGCGCGTGTGCGGCGCGCCCGGCGTCCGTACCTCCCCCCGCGCGGCGGCCATCCGCCTCGCAGGGCGCGGACGCGGTGCCCGCCCACCCCTCAACCAGGGAGTGGTCACCCTCAACTGTTTGACGAAGAAATAAGGGGTTGGAACAAGTGGCAGCGGAGATCGTCAATCCTCGCAGCGACAGCACTACGGGCGCGGGCTCGGACGAAGAGTTCTTCGATCCGGCCTTCGCGCTCCACCGCGGCGGCAAGATGGCCATTCAGGCGACCGTGCCGGTCCGCAACAAGGACGACCTGTCCCTCGCGTACACGCCGGGCGTGGCCAAGGTGTGCAGCGCCATCGCCGAGCATCCCGAGCTCGTGCACGACTACACCTGGAAGTCCCAGGTCGTGGCCGTCGTCACGGACGGCACCGCGGTGCTGGGCCTGGGCGACATCGGCCCGGAGGCATCCCTCCCGGTGATGGAGGGCAAGGCCATCCTCTTCAAGCAGTTCGGCGGAGTGGACGCGGTCCCGATCGCGCTCGCCACCACCGACGCCGACGAGATCGTGGAGACCGTCGTCCGCCTGGCACCGTCCTTCGGCGGCGTCAATCTGGAGGACATCTCCGCGCCGCGGTGCTTCGAGATCGAGGAGAAGCTCAAGGAGCGCCTCGACATCCCGGTCTTCCACGACGACCAGCACGGCACCGCCGTGGTCACGCTGGCCGCGCTGCGGAACGCCGCCAAGCTCACCGACCGGTCGCTGGGGCAGCTGCGGGCGGTCATCTCGGGTGCCGGCGCGGCCGGTGTCGCCATCGCCAAGATCCTCGTCGAGGCGGGCATCGGAGACGTGGCGGTCTGCGACCGCAAGGGCATCGTCTCGGCCGACCGTGACGACCTCACCGACGTCAAGCGCGCGGTGACCGGCTTCACGAACAAGGCCGGGCTGACCGGTCCGCTGGAGCACGCCCTGGACGGGGCGGACGTCTTCATCGGGGTCTCCGGCGGCACGGTGCCGGAGGAGGCGGTGGCGAAGATGGCGAAGAACTCGATGATCTTCGCGATGGCCAACCCGAACCCGGAGATCCACCCGGACGTCGCGCACAAGTACGCGGCCGTGGTCGCCACCGGGCGCAGCGACTTCCCGAACCAGATCAACAACGTGCTCGCCTTCCCCGGAATCTTCGCCGGCGCCATGCAGGTGCGCGCCTCGCAGATCACGGAGGGCATGAAGCTCGCCGCCGCCGAGGCGCTGGCCGCCGTCGTCGCCGACGAGCTCAGCGCCGAGTGCGTCATCCCGTCGCCGTTCGACGAGCGCGTCGCCCCGGCGGTCACCGCCGCCGTCGCGGCCGCCGCCCGTGCGGAGGGCGTCGCCCGCCGCTGACGCGCGGCGTTCGGACGCCAACGGGCCGGGCCCGCACCTGAGAAGGGTGCGGGCCCGGCCCGTTGCGCACGGGGGCGGGCGCGGTGCGTGTCACACCCGAGTGCGGTACCGCGGTGCCCCGTCGCGGCCTACTTTGGGATCATGTTTGCTGCCTACGCCGCCCGCATCGACCGCGACCAGCCCCTCAACGGCCTCGAACTGGGCGACCGCCCGGCCCCCGAGGCCCGACCCGGCTGGACCACCGTCAACGTCAAGGCCGCCTCCCTCAACCACCACGACCTCTGGTCGCTGCGCGGGGTCGGCATCACCGAGGACTCCCTGCCGATGATCCTCGGCTGCGATGCCGCCGGGACCGACGCGGACGGCAACGAGGTCGTCCTGCACTCCGTGATCGGCCAGACCGGCCACGGAGTCGGCCCCGACGAGCCCCGCTCCATCCTCACCGAGCGCTACCAGGGCACCTTCGCCGAACAGGTCACCGTCCCGTCCTGGAACGTCCTGCCCAAGCCCAGGGAGCTCTCCTTCGAGGACGCCGCGTGTCTGCCGACCGCCTGGCTGACCGCCTACCGGATGCTCTTCACCAACGCCGGCGTCCGGCCCGGGGACAGCGTCCTGGTCCAGGGTGCCGGCGGCGGCGTGGCGACCGCCGCCATCGTGCTGGGCGCCGCCGCCGGACTGCGCGTCTTCGCCACCAGCCGCGACGAGGCCAAGCGCAAGCGTGCCGAGGAACTGGGCGCCGAGGCGGCGTTCGCGTCCGGCGAGCGGCTGCCGCAGCGGGTGGACGCGGTCATCGAGACGGTCGGCGCCGCCACCTGGTCGCACTCGGTCAAGTCGCTGCGCCCCGGCGGCACCCTGGTCATCTCCGGCGCCACCAGCGGCTTCCACCCCGAGCGCACCGAACTCAACCGGATCTTCTTCCTGGAGCTGCGGGTCGTCGGCTCGACGATGGGGACCAAGGAGGAGCTGGCCTCCCTCCTGAGCTTCTGCGCGGCCAAGGGCATCCGTCCGGTCATCGACTCCACGCTGCCGCTGGACCGGGCCCGCGAGGGATTCGAGAAGATGGCGCAGGGCGATCTGTTCGGCAAGGTCGTCCTGACGGTCTGAGGCGGCGCAGCGCGATGACGGGCGAGGGAGCGGGGGACGGAGCCGTGCGGATTCTGCGGGCGGAGGGGCGGGCCGCCGCGCCCTGGAGCAACGGTGGCGGGGTGACCCGCGAGATCGCCGTCCACCCGCCCGGCGCCGACTGGGACGGGTTCGACTGGCGGGTCAGCCTCGCCGACGTCACCCGGGACGGGCCGTACTCGCCGCTGCCGGGCGTCCGGCGCATCCTCACCGTCGTCGACGGCGGCGGTCTGGCACTGACCGTGGACGGCGCGCCCCGTCTTCTCCCGGACCGGTTCCGGCCGTTCGCCTTCTCCGGCGGCGCCGTCACCGACTGCCGACTGCTGGACGGCCCCGTCGTCAACCTGAATGTGATGGTGCGCGAGGGGCGGGCCCGGGCCGTGGTGGAGATGGTGCGCGGGAGCCGTGCGGTGCCGCCCGGCGACGCGCTGGTGGTCGCCGTGGAGGGGAGCGCGCAGCTGGCGGCGCCCGGGGAGCCCGGGGTGCGGCTGGCACGGTTCGACGCGGCCGTGGTGGTGGCGGGCGCGCGGTGCGAGGTGCGGACGGCGGGAGTGGCGGCGGTGATCGCCCTGTCGGCGGGCGGCGACGACGGCTGAGCCGGGCGGGACCCGGCGGCCCCGCCGGGGGCGACGTGACACCGGTGTGCGTCAAGGGAGTCGGCGTCCTGCGTGGTGCGCGGCGGGGCCCGGTGATGGGACGTTGACCAGGCTCCTGTGGAGCGTGTATTGCGTGGCACCGGCCGCTTCGGGCGCCCCGGGAACCGCCGAAGTGACGGTCACGCCGTCCGTGGCCGCGATCGCCGCCCCGAACCGTGCCGCCACCGCACCCTCCGTGAAGGCCCGCCAGGCCGAGGGGTCCGCCCACTCCGCGAAGATGACCACCCGGCCGCCGTCCCGGCTCAGATGGAGGTGGGCGCCGAGCAGGCCCGGCACCTGTGCGCGGGCCAACTCGTCGGGGAGGTGGTCGGCCAGGGCACGCTGGACGCCGGGGCCGGCGGTGGCGAAGGCGGGGGTGGTCAGGAGCGCGGGCGCGCGGCCGGCCCGCTCCGGTGCCACCCAGCTGTGCGTGCGCACATAGCGGACCAGGCCCGGCCGCCGGATGCCGGGGAGCGCCGTATCGATCCGGCCGGCGACAGCGGGGCGCCGGGTGCGCGCCCATTCCCGGTGCGCGTCGTCGCTCGTCCACTGGGCGTAGTGCAGGAGATGACTGCCGTCGGCGCTCAGGAAGACGCTCAGCGAGAGCATCGCCGCCGGGCGTGACTGCCGCTCCCACTCGCCGAGCAGCGCGTCCGCGGCGGCGTGCCGCGCCTCGGGTAACGCCGTGATCCAGGGGCTGACCAGAGCGGAGGCGGCGTCGGGGCGGGCGAAGTCGGGGAAGGCGGCGGTCTGCGGCGGGCGGGGGGAGGCAGGCGTCTCGGTCATGGGGGGGGGAGCGTCGTCCCTCAAGTGCCCTTGAGGTCAAGGGGTATGGGGCGCGCAGCCGATCTGTCAATGATGGTTGACGTCGTCGAGGTGTCAACGTAAATTGACATCATGACCGAAGCGACGGATCTCGCCGAGCGGGCGGGCGACCGGGACCCCAGGGTCGGACTGCGCGCCGTGACTGCGCTCCGCCGGCTGTTGGAGCAGCTCGAAGCCGTACAGGTGCGCAGCGCCCGTGCGAAGGGCTGGTCATGGCAGGAGATCGCGGCCGAGCTGGGTGTCAGCAGGCAGGCGGTCCACAAGAAGCACGGGAGGCGTTGATGTTCGAGAGGTTCACGTCGGATGCGCGCGCCGTCGTCCGCGGCGCCGTCACCCGGTCCGAGCGCACGGTCGGCGGCACGGTCGGCGAAGCGGAGCTGCTGCTCGCGCTGCTGGACCGTACGGACTCGACCGCCGCGGCGGTGCTGCGCGACCTCGGCCTCGCCGGTCGGCGGGAGTCGGTGGCGGACGGGCTGGCTGCGGTCCGCCGGCGGGGCGGTGTCTCGTCGGCCGACGCCGAGGCGCTGGCCGCGCTCGGCATCGACGTCGACGGGATCGTGGCGCGGGTGGAGCGGGAACACGGTGTCGGCGCGCTGGCCGCAGGCCCGGCCGGGCGGCGCGGAAGGGGGCGCCGGTTCGGCCCGGAGGCGAAGTCCGTGCTGGCGCGCTCCCTGCGGATCGCGGTCGGCCGCGGCGACCGGCAGATCGGCGACGAACACCTGCTGCTCGCCCTGACCGCCCGCCCGGGCCCCGCCGCGGCCGTACTCGCCGACCACGGGGTGGCGCACGCCGATGTGGTGCGGGTGCTGGGCGAGGTGGCCGGGGTGCGGTGAGGGGGCGCGGGGGCGGGAAGGGGCGGCCGGGCCGCCGCCCCGGGAGGCGGGGCTCGCTGCCTACGGATAGCCGGCGTGCACCGTGCCGATTCCCAGGGTGCTGCGGCGGGGCAGATAGCCCGCCTCGAAGGCGGCGCTCAGGACGGGCTTGAGCAGCTGGGCGAGGCGCTCCGCGCGGGAGTGGCCCAGGGCCCGCCACGGGCCGGCGGCGAGTCGGTCCGTCATCTGCTCGATCGCCTCGCGTTCCGTGCGGCCGCGGTCGGTCGCCGCGCCGTCCGGGGTGATGCAGCCACGGGCGGCGAGGCGGTGCCGGGCCTCGCTCCACTCCTCGGCGCTCCAGCCGCGCCCGGCGAACTCGGCGGTCGGCGCGGCGCCGACGGCGGCGAACGACACCAGCGCCTCGCAGGGGTCGAGACCGAACGTCAGCAGGGCCGCCAGATGGCCGTCGCCGCGGTGTTCGCGGAGCACGGTCGCGGCCTGCCAGAGCACCAGATGCGGCGCGTCGGGCCAGGGCAGATCGCGGTTGGCGGCGGCCAGCGGGCGGCCCGCGAGTCCGGCGTTCTCCGCGGCCTGGCGCGCCAGCCGGGCCGCCTCGGCGAGCTGGCCACCGGTCAGCCGGCCGCCTATCAGGGTGGTCAGCGCACGGTCCATGGCGAGCAGCCGGGCGTCCAGCACCTTGGCCGGGTCGGCGGTGGTCCAGATCCCGGGGACATGACGGGCGATCAGCCGCGGACTGAAGCTGTAGAACGTGGCGGCCACCAGATCGGGTCCGGCGGCCCCCAGCGGGGCCGTTCGCCAGGCGAAGTAGCTGGGCCAGCGGGAGGCGACGTCGTAACCGAGATCCGAGGCCATCTGGCGGGCCTCGGGGGCGAAGTAGAGCGTGGCATGCAGCGGCTCGATCTGGTGCCACATCCGGCGGGCGACCGAAAGGTAATCCGACATCGCTGCACCTCTTGGCCTTCACGATGCGTACGGACAGGGGGAGTTGACGGAGAGCTGACCGTGCACCGGGCGCGGTGAACCCTGCGAGGAAGAAATTCCCCGATTACGCGCCGTGAATCCCAGCTGGGTAAATTAACTATGGGTAACCGACGGGGGCGGCGTGGCGGGGGGTTTCGGCCATGGCCTCCGGCCGGTCGGGTCCGCACGGTGGGCCGGGGGCGTGTGCCCCCGGCCGTTGCCCGGCTGCGTGCGGCTATTCCTCCGGATCCACCGCCCGCGCACCGTGCTCCGGATCGCGGAGCAGCGCGCCGATGTGGGCCGCCGTCGCCGACAGCCGCCGGCGGGACTCCGTCAACTGGCCCGGGGTGATGCCGTGGTCGCGGGCCGCGTCCCGCAGGTCGTCGCGGAATCGGTCCAGCAGCCGGTCGAAGTCGCGGGCCGGGTCCCCGCTCGCCGGTTCGGTCGCCCACCGGGGGGCGGCGGGCGCCCCGGCGGTGTCCTCCGCCGCCTCGACGCGCTCGACCGTCACCCGGGGAGTGGCGTCGGAAGCGTCGTGCCCGACACCGGACTCGCCGTTCCGATCGGGCTTGCCCGGCTGATCGGACCGGCCGCCGGTGAACCGGCCGACCTCCCGCGAGACCTCGGACAGCGCCTCGCGCACCGCCCCCGACCAGTCCCCGGTCCGTACGTGCCCCTGGGTCTGTTCCTGGACCCGCTTGATGACCCGCTGCATCTCGTCGCGGGCGAACGCCTGGGCGTCCTTGGCCTGCTGGCGCGCGCGCTGGGCGTCCTGTTTGGCCCGGCGGCTCTCCTCCTTGGCCCGGCGGGCCTGCTCCTTCCACTCCTCCTTGGCGCGCCGGAACTCCTCCTTGGCCTGCCGCCACGAGTCCTTGTCGCCGAATCCGCCGTCGGCGTACCCGGCCGGGCCGGAGCGCGGCCACCCGCCGTCGTCGTCCGCGGCGTCCGTGGGCCGCGAGTCCCGCGCGCCCGCGCGGGCCTGCTGCGCGGCCTCGCGCATCTCGCGGCGCAGGTCCCGCGCCGAACCGCTCACGTCCTCCCGGATGTCCGAGGCCAGTGCGGCCACCGACTCCCGGATCTCCAGCTCCAGGTCCGCCAGTTCGCCGCCCCGGTCGGCCAGTTCGGCGCGGCCGGCGCCGGTGATCGAGTACACCTTGCGGCCGCCCTCGGTGGCGTGCGTGACCAGGCCCTCGGCCTCGAGCTTGGCGAGCCGGGGGTAGACCGTGCCGGCCGAGGGGGCGTAGAGGCCCTGGAAGCGCTCTTCGAGGAGGCGGATGATTTCGTAGCCGTGCCGTGGGGCCTCGTCCAGCAGCTTGAGGAGGTAGAGCCGCAGGCGGCCGTGGGCGAAGACGGGGGGCATGCTCAGAGCACCTTCTTCCCGGCGTCGGAGGGGGCGTGGGGTGGGGGAGTGGGGCCGCCGGACGGTCCGTCGTCCGGGCCGGGGCCCGGGGCGTCCGCGGCCGTGTCCGCCGGTTCCTCGAACGCCGGGCGGCGCAGCAGCGCCAGCCCGCCCGAGACCGTCGTGACCTTGAGGCGGCCGGTGCCCGCGCCCAGCGTGCCGGTGATCTGCCGCGTCCCCCATCCGCCGTCGACCCGCAGGTCGTCGAAGGCGTTGGCGACCGGGCCGGAGGTGGTGTTGGCCTCCACCGTTGCGTCGGCCGGATCGGGCAGCCGGATGGCGACCTCGCCGGAGACCGTCGTCAGATCGATGTCCGTGCCCTTCGCGGCCGGATCCAGGTCGAGGACCATGTCACCGCTGACGGACTCGGCGCGCACCGCGCCGCCGCCGCCGTCGATCACCGTCAGATGCCCGGAGACGGAGTGGAACCGTAGATCGCCGGTGACGCCCTGGGCCTCGATGTTCCCCGTGACGGTGTCCGCCTGCACGCTGCCGGCCAGCCCCACCAGAGTGGCGTCACCGGAGACGCCGCGGACGGCGGTCCGCCCCGAGATCCCGGAGACCACCGCGCTCGCGCCGACCACGCCGACCTCGACGCGGGCGGCGGCCGGGACGGTCACCGAGACCACGGCCCGGCGGTTCCAGCCCCTGCGGTCGAGGAACTTCAGGAAGCCCTTCCAGGGGAGGTCGGGGTAGGCGACGGAGAGGGTGCCGCCGTCGTACGAGACGGTCAGGGGTTCGCCGTCGATCTCGCTGACCTCCAGGCGGTGCGGGCCGTCGTCCGAGGTGCCGACGACGTTGACGGTGCCGCCGGCCAGACGCACGTTCAGGGCCGTGACGGGCTCGGTGAATTCCAGCTTGTGCGGTGCGGAGATCTTCCACTCGGTCCGGGCCGGCATGCCGCGCCTCCCCTGGGCAGGGCTGCGTCCGCGCGGGCAGGCCGGGCAGGGGCACCGGGGCAGCGCGACGCAACATATCGTGTCTTCGCTAGACACGATATATCGCGGAAGGGGGAAGTCAAGCGCCGCCCGTGAGCCGGGCCGCTACTCGTCGTCCTCGTCGTCCAGCCGCGCCAGCCAGGTGGCCAGCCGTTCCACCGGGACCTCGAAGTCCGGGTTGAGGTCGACGAACGTCCGCAGCTGCTCGGCCACCCACGCGAGGGTGACCTCCTCCTCGCCGCGCCGATTCTCCAGCTCCTCGATGCCACGGTCAGTGAAATACACGCGCTCTCCACCAGGGGTCATGGGATGTTCCCGGCCAGGATAGGAGGCTCACGGACCTCTCGCGCCACAGGCACCCGAGGGCTAACCTGATCGCCTGTCAACGGTCCTGCGGCAATGGGTAGTTGCCGTCCAGGGGGAGCAGGAGGCCGTGATGCAAGATCGCGCGCAGTACATCGAGCTGCCCGACGGTACGGGAGTCTGGGCCCGGGTCTCCCGGCTGGACGCGGCCGGACTCGACGGGCGCGGCGCGGCGGACGGGGACTTCGACGACGTCGGCGCCTGGGACACGCTCGGCGCCCGGGTCGAGGGCCTGCGCGAGGTGGTCGGCGGCGTCGCCGCCAGCGTCCGCGAGGCCGCCGCATCGGTCGCGCCGCACGAGACCAGCGTGACCTTCGGAGTGGAGGTCTCGGCCAAGCCGGGCAAGGCCGTCGCCCTGCTCGCGGACGGCGAGGCGAAGGCCAACCTCTCCATCACGCTGACCTGGCGGCGCGAGGACGGCGCGGCCGCGCCCGACCGGCCGGCCGGCAGCCGGGAGCCGGACGATTCGGGCCGCTGATGACGCCGCCGGACGGCCCCGCCCGACTCCACGCCGGACGGGCCGGATACGCGGAGCTGCTGGAGCACGCCGGGCGCGCGACCGTAGGGCTGTGCGCCGCCCCCGGCGGCACGGAGGACGGGCTGTGGGGGAGCGGGGTGCTGATCGCCCCCGGCTGGGTGCTGACCTGCGCCCATGTGCCCGCCCCGCACGACGGGCGGCGCCGCTCGGCCGGCCCGGACGGCGTCCTCGGCGTCGTCGTCGGCGGCCGGGTGACCCCCGCGCGGCTCGCATACGACCTCAGCCGGCCCGCCCCGGAGGCCGGCACCGCCGCCGCACGGCCCGATCTCGCACTGGTCCGGCTGCTCGACCCCGCCGTCGAGCACCCCTGCGCCTGGGTCAGCGATCAGCCGGCCACCCTCCTGGAGGACGCCTACATCTTCCGCGGCCACGACGAGCCGGCGTCCCCGCGGCCGGGCGAACGCGTACTACGCGAGTGGGGTCCCGCCGGGCACGGCAGCGGCGGCAACGGTCCGGCCGGCGGGCCCGCCGAGCCCTTCATCGCCGTCCGGTTCGGCGCCCGGGACGCCCGCGGCCTGCAGTTCGGCAGCGACGTCCGGGTCACGCCCGGCGCCTCGGGCGGGCCGCTGGTCGAGTGCGACCGCGGCGAGGTCGTCGGCATCGTCAAGGGCAGCCACCGGCACGACCACCTCGGACTCGCGGTGCCGGTCACCGCGCTCCGCGGGCTGGGCCCCGAACACCTGGTGGCGGGCGCCGAGGGGCTGGGCCCCGACCCGTACCACGCGCTGATGAGCCGGCACGACCGCTGGCACTGGAGCGGCCAGGACCTCGGCCGCGCGGGCGGGGCCACCTGGTTCGACGCCCAGCACGCCATCATGGCCGGACGCGGGCGCCTGTGGGGCGTCCAGGAACGCCTCCAGGCGCTCGACCTGCTCGCCCGGCTGCCCGCACCGCGCGACCCGCTGGTCGTCCAGGAAGCGGTCGGCGCCGCCCTGGACCGCACCGACGGCGGCCCCGGCGCCTGGACGCTGCGCACCTGGCGGGACGGGCACGGCGCGCTCTACCAGGGCAGCGACCCGTACACCGAACTGCGCGCCTTCGTGCACTATCTGCGCATCGTGGCGCAGCTGACCGCCGACCGGGCCCGCGACGTCCCCGGCGACGAGGCCGCCTCGGTACGCGAAGAGGCCGCCAGGCTCACGGAGTTCGTCCAGGCCAAGGCGGTCGTGCTGCGGCCGCAGGACCGCCGGCGGATCGGCCCGGTGCGGCGCCGGCCGCGCTCCGTGCTCGTCGAGTTCGAGCCGCTCTTCTTCTCCGACGAGGCCGGACGCGAGCTGTTCAACTGGTCGGTCAGCGAGGGCTACGGACGCGGCCAGTGGCTGCGCGTCGAGGTCCGCGAATCGGCCGGCGGGGTGCCCTTCGAGCAGGCCGAGGGCGAGGTGCTGCGGCGGCTCGGCGCGCGCCTGCTGCGCGCCGACGACGAAGCGGGCGACGACACCCGGGTGCGCCTGGAGGTCGCCGTCCCCGAGGGCCGCTGGCACACCCCGGCCGGCCAGTGGGAGGTCGCGGCCTCCACCCGACGCACCGCCAAGGGCTGGCCGGTGGGCCCGCGCCGCCCCGTGGTGCTGCGCGACCAGGCGCGCCGCGAGGAGGTCGATCCGGCCTGGCTGCGCCGCTGGGACGGCATCACCGCCGCCCGCGAACTGCGTGCGCTGCGCCTGCTGACGGACCGGACGTCCGGCGGGACGGGGCCGGGCTCCGCCGAGGCGCTGCTGCGGCTCCTGGAGAGCGCGGACGACGGCACGCTGCCCGTGCTGTGCCACACCGTCGCCGGCGGCCCGGGCCAGGAGGCCGTCGGCATCGCCCTGGACAGCGGCTACCCGGCGGCGCTGTGGCCGTCGGCCGGCCACGGCGAGCGCGCCTGCGACGCCGCCTGCGAGGAGTTCCACCGCGGCGTACGGGAGCTGCTGCAGGGCCCGGGCGGCGTGGCCCGGCTGCCGGAGCTGGTGCGCGAGCTGCGCGCGAAGGCCGCCGAGCCCGCGGCGCGGGGCACCCACTGGGCGCGCGACCTGGTGCTCCTCTACGACGACCCGCTGGACCCGCTGCCGCCGCTGTTCGCGGACCGCCCGCAGGTCTCGCCCCGGTGAGCCCCGCACCGGCGGCGGCATACGCCGTGCCGCGCGCCGTGCGGTACGCCCCGCAGGCGCCAGCGTCCCCCTGCACGCGCCCGGCGCCCGCTCCCGCCGCGGGCGCCCGTGCCGCGCAAGTCGCGCCCCGGGAACGGCACTTGGCGCCCATGGTGAAAACATCGGAGACCGGAAACCGCCCCGTGACCTTCCGTACGGCTGGGTACTGTCATAGCGTCGTGGGAGAGAAGCGAGACCGAGATTTTCGTGAGGGGCGTGGCGGACGCGGGGGAGCGCCGGGGGCGAAGGCCGACGTCTCCCGGGGGGCCCGCCGAGACCGTCGCTCCTGCCTGATGCCCGGCCGGCGACGAGGAGTTCCGACGTGAGCGACTGGCTCATCTACCGTGGCGCGGGGGCACCGCACGACGGCATTGAGCACCTTCCGCCGCCCCCGCCCTGGCGCGATTTCGACGGCGGACCCCTGGTGCCGCCGCCCGCCGCCCTCGACCCGGCCTCCGAGCGCCGACTCGGCGTACGGCCCGCCGAAGCCCGCCACCACCGGCCCGGCGAGACCGAGCGCGAGCTGGTCAACGCCGCCCTCTATCTGCGCCGGCCCCTGCTGGTGACCGGCGCCCCGGGCAGCGGCAAGAGCACCCTGGCCCACGCCGTCGCCTTCGAGCTGGGCCTGGGCCGGGTGCTCAGCTGGCCGGTCGTCAGCCGCAGCACGCTCCGCGACGGCCTGTACGCCTACGACGCGATCGGCCGTCTCCAGGACCTGCAGATCGCCCGCGCCGCCCCGCAGCAGTCCGATTCCGGCCAGACCCCGCAGCCGGGCGCGGAGGCCGATGCCGCCGCGGAACCCGGCGGCGGCATCGGCCGCTACATCCGCCTCGGCCCGCTCGGCACCGCGCTGCTGCCCGCCGCCCGGCCCCGGGTACTGCTCGTCGACGAACTCGACAAGAGCGACATCGATCTGCCCAACGACCTCCTGAACGTCCTGGAGGAAGGGGAGTTCCGGATCCCGGAGCTGGAGCGGCTGGCCGGACCCGCCCCCGAGGTGCCGGTGCTCAGCGACGACGGCACCCGGGTGACGGTGCGCGACGGCCGGGTGCGCTGCCGGGCCTTCCCGTTCATCGTCCTCACCAGCAACGGCGAACGCGACTTCCCGGCGCCCCTGCTGCGCCGCTGCATCCACCTCCACATCCCGCTGCCGGACAAGGAGCGGCTCGCCTCGATGGTGCGGGCCCACTTCGGCGAGGGCGCGGCCGAGCGCCACGAAGCGGTGATCGACCGCTTCCTGGACCGCGAACCGGGCGATGTGCGGGCCGTCGACCAGCTGTTCAACGCCATCCACCTCACCCAGAAGGCCGGATGGACCGACGAGGACGAGGAGGAGACCCGACGGCGGCTGACGGCCGAGCTGATGCGACCTCTTGACCGGACGAGGTGAGGACGGTGCCTCTCGGGGAGCCTGGCCCAGGTCCCCTCGACGGACTCGGTGAACTCGTCGGGCGGTTGACGGCGGCGGGAGTGCCGGCCGACGCCCGCTCGATGGCCGACGCCCTCTGGCTCGCCCAGTGGATCACGCCGGACCCGGCGGGAGCCGCCGCGCATCCCGGCCCGCCGCCCGGCGACGGCCGGGAGCCGGCCGGATTCTCCGTGGGGGCGGTCGGGGAGCCGCCGGGCGCGAGCGGGACGGACCCGGCGGCCACGGGCGCGCCGGCGGCGGACCCGGCCGCCGCCGACCCCCACCGCCCGGACCGCCCGGCCGACCTGCTGCCCCGCCACGACGACCGCGCCGCCGACCCCGACCATCTCCGCCTCGGCGAGATCGCCGTCCCCATCGCCTCCGCCTTCCCCGGACTCCTGCCGCTGCAGCGCGCCATGCGGCCGGTCCAGCGCTATCACCCGCCGACCGCTCCGGCCCGGCGGGAGCTGGACGACGACGCCACCGCCGAGCTCTCCGCGCACGCCGAGATGGTCATCCCCGTGCTGCGCGGGGTGCACCGCCGCACCGCCGCGCTGCGCCTGCTGATGGACGGCTCGTCCTCGATGGCCGTGTGGGAGCAGATGCTGCACGACCTGCGCCAGGTCTGTGAACGCGTCGGCGCCTTCCGCGACGTCACGGTGCACTACCTCCACCCGCACGGCCCGGACGTCGGCGTCGCCGCGGCCCCCGGCGCGGGCCGCCCGCTGCGCCCCGCCGACCAGCTGCACGACCCCACCGGCCACCACCTCACCCTCGTCATCAGCGACTGCGCGGGGCCGCTGTGGGAGGACGGGCGGATGCAGCGCCTGCTCTACCGCTGGGCGGCCGACGCGCCGCTCGCCGTCGTCCAGCCGCTCCCGCAGCGCATGTGGGCGCGCACGCTGCTGCCCGCCGTCGCCGGCACCCTCGTCCGCCGCCAGGGCCCCTACCAGGCACTGGACTTCCGGCCCGCCCGGCGCCGCCGACGCGCCGCCCCGCCCGGCGCAGCGGCCGGCGCGGCCCGCGAACGCGCCGTACCGGTCCTGTCGCCCACCCCCTCCGCCCTCGGCACCTGGGCCCGGCTGGCCGCCGCCGACGCCGGTCTCTCGCTGCCCGGCGCGGCCACCGTCGTACGGGCCGACCACGGCGCCGAGCCCGCTCCGCCGCGGCCGCCCGCGGGCACCGAACCGGCGCGCATGGTGCGCGAGTTCGACCAGCTGGCGTCCCCGGCCGCCCGGCTGCTCGCCGTCCACCTCTCGGCCGTGCCGCTCGCGCTGCCGGTGATCCAGCTCGTGCAGCGCGCGATGCTGCCGCAGACCGGCCCGGCGGAGCTGGCCGAGGTGCTGCTCAGCGGGCTGGTGACCCAGCTGCCGCCGGACAGGGGGATACCGACCTGCTCCTCGACAGCTCGGGGGAGTCTGTCGGGAGCCGCGGGGGGCGGCCCGTGGTACGACTTCGCGCCCGGCGTCCGCGACGAACTGCTCGGGCGGCTCAGCGCGGGCGAGGCCGCCCTGGTCCTCAAGCACTGTTCGCTCTACGTCGAGCGCACCTTCGGCCGCGGCGCCCGCAACTTCCCGGCCGTCGCGGTCGCCATGCTCTCCGGCAGCGGCCGCGAGCCCAGGACCGGCCAGCGCGCCGTCCCCGAGCCGTTCGCCCGCGTCTCCGAGCGCGTCCTGCGCCGCTTCGAACCGGCGCTGCGCCCGCCCGACCGGCGGCCGTACGCGTCCGACGGCCCGGCCGCCGAGGGCGCCGCCCTCCTGGAGCGCTACGAGAACGACCGGGCCGTCCGCGATCTGATCGAGGCCGTGCGCCTGCTGCGGGCCGCCGCCGGCCGCCTGCCGCTCGCGGGCACCGACCTCGCCCGTGCCCTGCTGCACGCCTGGGCCACCTGGCGCCAGCCCGACGCCCTGGCGGAGGCCGAGGAGGCGGTGCAGGCGGCGGAGCGGGCCACGGCGCAGGGCGGCGCCGACGCCGAGCGGACCCGGGCGCTGATCGTGCTCGGCCGGGTCCGGCACGCCCGCGCCCAGGAACGCCGCGCGGCCGGCGACGGGCCCGAGGAACGCGCCGCCCTGGCGGACGCCGCCCGCCGGCTCGACGCCGCCTGCGGCCTGATGAGCCTGCTCGACCCCCGGGTCCTGGAGAGCATGGTGCTGCGCACCGAGATCCTGCGCCGACTGGCCGCCCTGCCACCGAGCCCCCCGGCCCCGGAGCCCGGCGCGACACCGGACGCCGGCCCGCTCGCCGAGGCGGAACGGTCCCTCACCACCCTCCTCGACCAGTGGCCCAGCGGCCGCCAGGTCCCCGGCGAGGTCTACGCCGCCCGCGGCGGCGTCCTCCTGGACCGGGCCCGCCGTGCCGAGGGGCCGCAGCGGGCCGACGCGTTCGCGGTGCGCGCCGCGGCCGACCTCGAGTCCGCCACCGTCCTGCTGCGCCGCCGCGGCAGCGCCGCCGACCGGCTCGTCTGCGAAACGCTGCTGGACCTCGCCGCGGCCCGCTCGCTGACCGGCGGCGCCGACCTGGCGTCCGTGCTGCCCACCCTGGAGCGGGCCCGCGCGATGGCCCGGGAGCTGGCCGACCCGGCCCTGGAGGCCGACAGCCTGCGCCGGATCGCGGCCGCCCAGAGGGCGGCCCACACCCGTACGGGCTCCCTGGCCGCCCTCGACGAAGCCATCGCCGCGCAGGCCGCCGCGCTCCGCCTGGCCACCCCGGACTCGCCCGAACACAGCGCACTGCTCGCCGAACGCGGCGCGGCGCTGCTGCTGCGGGCCCGGCTGGAGCCTCCGGAGGCAAGCATCGGCTCCACCGGAGCGGTCGGCGCCGCGCTGCCCTCCGCGCCGGGCAAGCGGCTGGCCGACGAAGCCGTGCACGTCCTGCGCGAGGCGCTGGGCCGGGTCGCGCCGCAGGACCCCGACCTCGGCAGCCACCGCCTGCTGTTCGGCCGCGCGCTGCGGCTGCGCTATGAACGCCAGCCCTCGCTCGCCGATCTGCACGAGGCCGACTGGATCCTGGAACTGGCCGCCCGCGGCACCGACGTGGCATCCGTCGCCGCCGAGGCATGGCTCGAAGTCGGCGACGTCCAGCTGCTGTTGGACCGCCGCCTCGACTCCCGCGAACGCCACGACCGGGCCGCCGCCTGCTACCGCCGCGCCGCCGCCGCGGCCCTGGACGCCGGCAGCGCCCTGCTGGCAGCCCGCGCCCACCACCGCCGCGGCGAGGTCCTGGAGGACACCGCCGGGCCCCAGTCCGCGCTGCACGCCTACCGCGAGAGCTGGGAGCAGTGGCAGCGCGCGGCCGAGGAGACCGGCGCCGAGGCCCAGCGCACCCGCACCCGTATGCGCGCCCTCGAATCCACCGCCTGACCGCTTCTGTGCGCCCCGGCCGAGTGCCTGGCCCTGTGCCGTCGCACGTGTTTCCGTGGAGGGGAGTGCGGGAACACACCCGTCCAGCCGGCCCAGAGGAGAGCAGTGTGGCGACGACTGACCGCACCGAACCGGCTGTGGCCGCGCCATGGGCCCCGTCGGCCGAGCCGTTGCCGGATTTCGGGGGCGTGGAGGTGCGCGCGCTGGCCGCGCGGACGGACCATCCGGTGCTGGGCGAGGTGGCGGCGCTGCTGTTGCGCAACTGGCCGTCCGAGGCCGACGCGGTGGCGTACTACGAGGACAGCCCCCGCGGCCCCGACGACTGACGGCGCCCGACGGGTCCGCAGGCGAGTGTTTTTGGGCAATCCGGCTCGGGAACCGGCCAGTTGTGGAAGGAGTTCGGTTCTGGGGCCGGTGGGGGAGCCATGTACCCCACAGGCAAGTACTGGACAGCGGACCGGAGTTGACCCTCCCGGATCGCAGACTCGGCGAGAGCGGGGGGCGGCGCCGTGGGCGGACAGAGTGGCCCGGCCCCCTCGGTGCCCTTCCGGCAGTTCGTCATCAAGATCCACAGTAGGTGCAACCTCGCCTGCACCTACTGCTACATCTACACCGGTCCCGACCGCAGCTGGCGCGACCGTCCGGCACTCGTCCCCGCCGCCACGGTCCGCCGGACCGCCCTGCGCATCGCCGAACACGCCCGGACCCACCGGCTGCGTGAGGTCCGCATCGACCTGCACGGCGGCGAGCCGCTGCTGACCGGGCCCGGCCCGCTCCTCGAACAGGCCGCCGCCATCCGCGCCGCGCTCCCGGCCGGCTGCACCGCCGCGCTGGGGGTCCAGACCAACGGCACCCTGCTCACCCCGTACGTGATCGACACCCTGGGCGCCGCCGGGTTCCGGATCGGCCTCAGCCTCGACGGCGGCTCCCCCCACCTCAACCGCCGCCGCGTCGACCACGCGGGCCGCCCCTCCTGGCCCGCGGCCGCCCGCGCCGTACGCCTGCTGGGCGCCCGGCCCGACGTCTTCGGCGGCATCCTGTGCACCATCGACGTCACCGCCGACCCCGCCGAGGTCTACGGCTCGCTGCGGGCCCTGGAACCGCCGATGCTCGACTTCCTCCTCCCGCACGCCAACTGGTCCAGTCCTCCCCCGGCCGCCGCCCGGGGCCCCCGGCATGCCCCCGCGGGCCGCACCCCGTACGGCGACTGGCTGTGCACGGTCTTCGACCTCTGGTGGGACGGCGGCCCCGGCCCCCGGGTGCGGATGTTCACCGAGATCCTCGGCCTGCTCCTGGGTCGCCCCAGCTCCAGCGAGGCGGTCGGCCTCTCGCCGGTCGTCGCCCTGGTGATCGACACCGACGGCGCCATCGAGCAGGTGGACTCCCTCAAGTCCACCTACGAGGGTGCCCCTGCTACCGGCCTCGACGTCTTCCGGCACACCTTCGACCAGGCCCTGGCCCACCCCGGCATCGCCGCCCGCCAGCGCGGTCGTGACGGCCTCGGCCCCCAGTGCCGCAGCTGCGCCCTGATGGCGGTGTGCGGCGGCGGGAACTACGCGCACCGCTACCGCGCCGGCCCCAGCGCATTCGCCAACCCGTCCGTGTACTGCGCCGACCTCGAACGCCTCATCCGGCACATCGCGGCCCGCCTGGACGCCACCGTTTCACTCAACTCGCGCTGTCCCGACATGACCTGACGCACTGTCGCCGAATCGGGGGGCACTTGGGCTATCGTGCAAATCAGCCAGGCGTGTCCCACGAACCAGCCTCTGCACGCGCGCACACCGCATCTCAGGGAGACGGTCGCATGGTCGGTCAGTCCGCTCTTTCCGGTCCTTCCGGCTCCGCCGAGCACATCACCATCAGCTACGCGGGCTTCGCCCGGCCATGGGCCGCCTGGATCTCCCACCAGCTGGAACAGCTCGGCCACGGTACGACCATGCTGCGCTGGGACCCGCAGGCCGACACCGCGCTGGCCGAGGAGCTGTCGGGGCTGCTGGCGGCCGAGGGACGGCTGCTGATGGTGCTCGACGACTGGTACTTCCGGCTGGGCCCCAAGAACCAGGAGGAGTGGACGGCCGCCCTGCGGGACGTGGTGGCGCCGCACGCCGAACGCTTCGCGGCGGTGAGCGTGGCGTTCCAGAGCCTGCCCGCCACCGCGGCCCTGCTCCGCCCGGCCGACCTGCGCGACCTGGACGCCCGCGAGGCCCAGCGCCGGGTGCTGCACCGGCTCGGCATCACGGGCGCCGGCAGCGTGGACGAGAGCGCACCGGGCGCGCCCCGCTTCCCCAACAACCCTCCCGTGGTGTGGAACATCCCGCGGCGCAACAACCGCTTCACCGGCCGCGACGACGTGCTGGAGGAGCTGCACGACAAGCTGGCCGACTCCGGCGCGGGCTCGGCCCCGCCGCTGGAGACCCGGATCGCGCTCTACGGCACCTCCGGCGTCGGCAAGAGCCAGATCGCCGCCGAATACGCCCACCGCTTCGGCAACGACTACGACGTGGTGTGGTGGATCAGCGCCACCAACCGCGGCGCCGCCCGCGAACAGCTCGCCGAACTCGCCGGCCGCCTCGACCTGCCGGTCGGCCAGGAGCTCGGCGACCGGATCCGCGCCGTCCACGAGGCGCTGCGCATCGGCCGCCCCTACCGCCGCTGGCTGCTGATCTTCGACAGCGCCGACGACATGGAACAGATCGAGGACCTCGTCCCCGACGGCCGCGGCCATGTCCTGATCACCACCCTCACCCGCGACTGGTCCGGGTCCGGCAGCGCCCAGGAGATCGAGGTGCTGCCCTTCACCCGCGTCGAGTCCGTCGCCTACGCCCGGCGCCGCGCCTCCCGGTTGACCCCCGTCGAGGCCAGCCTGCTCGCCGACGCCGTCCAGGACCTGCCGCTGCTGCTCGCCCAGACCGCCGCCTGGCTCGACGCCAACCCCATGCCGCCCAGGGAGTACATCGAGCTGATCCGTCGGGGCGAGCCCAGCCTCGTCGGCATCCGGATCTCCTCCGACTACCCGATGGCCTTCCAGACCAGCTGGGCCATAACCCTCAACACCCTGCGCGAACGCAGCCCGGCGGCCGTGGAGCTCCTCAAGCTGTTCGCGTTCTTCGCCCCCGACACCATCCCCGTACCGATGCTCGCCAAGGCCCGCCGCGGCGACCTCCCCGAACACCTCGCGGACCTCGCCGCCGAGCCGATCAGCTGGAACACCGCGCTGCGCCGGCTGACCGAGTCCACCGCCGTGCGCCTGGACTACCAGGTCTCCCAGGACTCCGACCCGGCCGTCGAGACCGCCCTGATGCACCGGCTCTACCACCGCTTCCTGCGCAGCGACATGAGCGAGGACGAACGCGACCAGATGTCCGCGTCGGCCTGCCGCGTGCTGGTCACCGCCGACCCGCAGAACCCCTCCGACACCCGCTGCTGGGAGCGCTACGCCGAACTCATCCCGCACCTGGAGTCGGCCGGCGTCCTCGACAGCCCCGACCCGGCCGTCCAGGGACTCCTGCTCAACTGCATCGAATATCTGCGGGTACGTGGCGAACACCGGATGGGACTGCGGCTGTGCGAACAGTTCATGTCCCGCTGGCGCACCCGCATCGAACCCACCCAGCGCACCATGCTCGTCCTCACCCACCAGCACGCCAACATGCTGCGCCGGCTCGGCCGATACCGCGAGGCCGAGGCGGTCGGCAGCGCCGTCGTCGACCAGCTCGCCACCGAACGCGACGCGTCCGACGCCGACCTGCTGCGCGCCCAGGACGGCCTGGCCGGCACCCTGATGGCGCTCGGCTCGTACGAGGAGGCCCACCGGCTCTTCGACGCCGTCTGGCGCGCCTACGCCGGCCTGCTCGGCACCGAGGCCCCGCGCACCCTCTCCTCGCGCCACAACCTCGGCTGCGTCTTCGCGATGCTCGGCCGCTACGAAGAGGCGCTGGTCACCCACCGCGAGGTGCTCGCCTTCCGCGAGCGCGAGCTGCGCGCCCGGCACCACCTCACCCTGAACGCCGGCAACGCCTACGCCCGGATGCTGCGCCTGCTGGGCCGCTACCGCGACGCCACCTCCACCCAGGAGCTCAACGCCCGGCTGCATCTGCAGGTGATGGGACCGCACACCCCGCAGACACTGCGCTCCGAACACGACCTCGCGCTGTGCCTGCGCCGCTCCGGCGAGACCGCGCGGGCCGGCGAGCTGATGGCCGACCTCGTCGAGCGCTCCCGTCAGGTACAGGGCCCCCGGCACCCGGAGACGCTGATGGTGCGCGCCGACTACGCCAACTTCCTGCGCGAGCACGGCGACCTCGGGCAGGCGCGCGACCTGGCGGACGAGGTCGCCGAGCGGTACCGCGCACTGGCCGGCGACGCGCACCCGTACACCGTCGGCACCCTGGGCAACACCGGCCTGGTGCGCGGTGAGTTCGGGGACCTGGCGGAGGCGCTGGAGATCGCCGAGCGGGCGTTGAGCGGGATGCGCGAGGTGATGGGCGCCGATCACCCCTGGACGCTGGGCTGTGCGCTGAACGCCGCCGCGGCCCGCAACCGCGTCGACGACGAGGAGGGCGCCGCGGAGCTGGGCCGCGACACCCTGGAGCGGGCGAAGATCATGGTGGGCGACACCCATCCGCTGACCCTCTCCGCCAAGACGGCGCTCGCCGAGGACCTGCGGGCGCTGCGCCGCGGTCAGGAGGCGGCGAAGCTGGAGCAGGAGGCCATCGGACAGCTCGGCGAGACACTGGGCGCCGAACATCCGCACACCCTCTCCGCCCGGCGCCGCCGCCGCCCGTACTGGGACTTCGAACCGCAGCCCGTCTAGGGAGCCGCCCGCAGCAGCAGGCCGGGCCGGCGCCGTGACAGCCCGAAGGGCCCGCCCCCGCAGTGGGGACGGGCCCTTCGGCTGCTGCCGGCCGGTGGTCTCGACGCCTACGCGTCGAAGACCTCCGCCACCAGCTGTGCCTGCTCGGCCTGGTGCCGCTTGGCGGAACCGACCGCCGGCGAGGAACCGTGCGGCCGCGAGATGCGGCGCAGGCGCTCACCGTGCGGCACGTCCGCGCCGACGGCCAGGTCCAGGTGGTCGATCAGGTTGAGGCCGAGGAACGGCCAGGCACCCTGGTTCGCCGGCTCCTCCTGGGCCCACAGGTACTTCTCGGCGTTCGGGAACTTGGCGATCTCCGCCTGGAGCTCCTTGCCCGGCAGCGGGTAGAGCCGCTCCAGACGCACGATGGCGGTGTCGTGCGCACCGCGCTTCTCGCGCTCCGCCTCCAGGTCGTAGTAGACCTTGCCGGAGGTGAAGACGACCTTGCGGACGTCCTCCGGCTTGACCGTGGAGTCGCCGATGACGGGACGGAAACCGCCCGTGGTGAACTCTTCCGTCTTCGACGCCGCCGCCTTCAGACGCAGCATCGACTTCGGGGTGAAGACGACCAGCGGCTTGTGGTGCGGGTTGTGGACCTGCCAGCGCAGCAGGTGGAAGTAGTTCGACGGGAGGGTCGGCATCGCGACCGTCATGTTGTTCTGCGCGCACAGCTGGAGGAAGCGCTCGATCCGGGCCGAGGAGTGGTCCGGGCCCTGCCCCTCGTAGCCGTGCGGGAGGAGCAGGGTGACGCCGGACGTCTGGCCCCACTTCTGCTCGGCGGAGGAGATGAACTCGTCGACGATCGTCTGGGCGCCGTTGACGAAGTCACCGAACTGCGCCTCCCACATGACCAGCGCCTCCGGGCGGGCCAGCGAGTAGCCGTACTCGAAGCCCATCGCCGCGTACTCGCTCAGCAGCGAGTCGTAGACGTTGTACCGGGCCTGGTCCTCGGACAGGTAGAGCAGCGGCGTGTAGTCGTCGCCGGTCTCCCGGTCCACCAGCACCGCGTGGCGCTGGCCGAAGGTGCCGCGGCGGGAGTCCTGGCCGGCCAGCCGGACCGGGGTGCCCTCCATGAGCAGCGAGCCGATGGCGAGGGTCTCGCCGGTGCCCCAGTCGATCGTGCCGTCCTCCACCTGGGCCGCGCGGCGCTGCAACTGCGGCAGCAGACGCGGGTGGACGGTGACCCGGTCGGGGATGTTGACCTGGGACTCGGCGATCCGCTTGACGACCTCCTGGGAGATCGCGGTGTCCACGAAGACCGGGAACTCGGCCTTGGGCTGCGGCACCTCGGGGGTCACCGGCGCCGTCGTGGCGTCGCGGACCTCGGTGAAGACCTTCTCCAGCTGGCCCTGGAAGTCCTGGAGCGCCTGCTCCGCCTCTTCGAGGGTGATGTCGCCCCGGCCGATCAGCGACTCGGTGTAGAGCTTGCGCACCGAGCGCTTGCGGTCGATCAGGTCGTACATCAGCGGCTGCGTGAAACCGGGGTTGTCGGTCTCGTTGTGACCGCGGCGGCGGTAGCAGATCAGGTCGATGACGACGTCCTTGTTGAACGCCTGGCGGAACTCGAAGGCCAGACGGGCAACGCGGACGACGGCCTCGGGGTCGTCGCCGTTGACGTGGAAGATCGGCGCCTCGATCATGCGGGCCACGTCCGTGGCGTACATGGAGGAGCGGGCCGACTCCGGGGCGGCGGTGAAGCCGACCTGGTTGTTGATGACGATGTGCACCGTGCCGCCGGTGCGGTAGCCGCGCAGCTGGGACATGTTCAGCGTCTCGGCCACGACGCCCTGGCCGGCGAAGGCCGCGTCACCGTGGAGCTGGACGGGCAGGACCGTGAAGTCCGTGCCGCCCTTGTTGATGATGTCCTGCTTGGCGCGCGAGATGCCCTCGACGATCGGGTCGACGGCCTCCAGGTGGGAGGGGTTCGCGGCCAGCGAGACGGTGATCTGCTCGCCGTCCAGGCCGGTGAACGTGCCCTCGGCGCCCAGGTGGTACTTCACGTCGCCGGAGCCGTGCATCGACTTCGGGTCGAGGTTGCCCTCGAACTCCCGGAAGATCTGCGCGTACGACTTGCCGACGATGTTCGCGAGGACGTTGAGGCGGCCGCGGTGGGCCATGCCGATGACGACCTCGTCGAGCCGCGACTCGGCCGCGGAGTCGATGACCGCGTCCAGCAGCGGGATGACGGACTCGCCGCCCTCCAGCGAGAAGCGCTTCTGGCCGACGTACTTGGTCTGCAGGAACGTCTCGAACGCCTCGGCGGAGTTCAGCCGGCGCAGGATGCGCAGCTGCTCCTCGCGCTCGGGCGACTTGTGCGAGCGCTCGACGCGGTCCTGGATCCACTTGCGCTGCTTGGGGTCCTGGATGTGCATGAACTCGATGCCGGTGGTGCGGCAGTACGAGTCGCGCAGCACGCCCAGGATGTCGCGCAGCTTCATCATGGACTTGCCGGAGAAGCCGCCGACCGCGAACTCGCGCTCCAGGTCCCACAGGGTGAGGCCGTGCTCGATGATGTCGAGGTCGGGGTGCTTGCGCTGGTGGTACTCCAGCGGGTCGGTGTCGGCCATGACGTGGCCGCGGACCCGGTAGGAGTGGATCAGGTCGAAGACCCGCGCGGCCTTGGTGACGTCGTCGTCGTGCGAGACGTCGATGTCACGCAGCCAGCGGACCGGCTCGTACGGGATCCGCAGCGACTTGAAGATGTCGTCGAAGAAATCGTTCTCACCGAGCAGCAGCTGGCTCATGATGCGCAGGAACTCGCCGGAGGCGGCGCCCTGGATCACGCGGTGGTCGTACGTGCTGGTCATCGTCATGACCTTGGCGACGCCCAGCTTGTTCAGGGTGTCCTGGGAGGTGCCCTGGAACTCCGCGGGGTAGTCCATCGCGCCGACGCCGAGGATGAGGCCCTGGCCGGGCATCAGGCGGGGCACGGAGTGGACGGTGCCGATGCCGCCCGGGTTCGTCAGCGACGCGGTGACTCCGGTGAAGTCGTCCATCGTCAGCTTGTTGTCGCGGGCCCGGCGGACGATGTCCTCGTAGGCCTGCCAGAACTCGAAGAACGAGAGCGTCTCGGCCTTCTTGATGGCGGCGACGACGAGCTGGCGGTCGCCGTTCGGCTTCACCAGGTCGATGGCCAGACCGAGGTTGACGTGCTCGGGCTTGACCAGCGTCGGCTTGCCGTCCTTCTCCGCGAAGGAGTGGTTCATCGACGGCATGGCCTTGAGGGCCTGCACCATCGCGTACCCGATGAGGTGCGTGAAGGAGACCTTCCCGCCCCGGGCGCGCTTGAGGTGGTTGTTGATGACGATGCGGTTGTCGAACAGCAGCTTCACCGGGACGGCGCGGACGGACGTGGCCGTCGGCAGCTCCAGGGAGGCGTTCATGTTCTTCGCAACGGCGGCCGACGGGCCGCGCAGGGTGACGAACTCGGGGCCGGCCGCGGCCTCGGTGTCCGCCGTCTTGGCGGCCGGCTTGGCCGCGGGCTTGGCCGCGGGCTTCTCGGCCGGCTTGGCCGGGGTGGCGGGGGCCTTGGCGGCCGGCTTCGCCTGGGCCGGGGTGGCCGGCTTCTCGGCGGGGGCCGCGGGTGCGGCCGGCGCGGCCGGCGTGGCCGGTGCCGACGGGGCCGGGGCGGCCGGCGCAGGGGAGGCGCCCTCCGCCGGCTGGCTCGGCGCGGTGGCGCCGCCCGGCTTGTAATCGGCGAAGAAGTCCCACCAGGCTCGGTCTACCGAGTTCGGGTCCTGGAGGTACTGCTGGTAGATCTCGTCGACGAGCCACTCATTTGGACCGAACGCGGCAGCAGGGTTCTTTCCCTGCCCCGCTTGATCGGTCTCGGTCGAGATGCTCGAGCTGTTGGGGGACTGTAGCGACACGGCGGCAACCGCCCTCTTCCGCTTCCTAAGGTGGTGGACAGCGGGAATAAAGGCTACGCCTCTTGTGACCTTTGGTGCAGTCCGGGAGGGGTACTCGTCGTGCACGTCACATTCGCGGACGGGTTTCGCGGCATGACTTGGCGGGAAACACACGAGGTTTGCCCGCGTGCGGGTAGAACAACATCGCGGCGGCACCCCGGAACGAGTGCGTCCGCCACCGACCCTACGTCAGCGGCCGCCGGAAGCCGTCAGCTCCGAGCCGACTCCAGCCCCGGAAGGGTGACGCGGATCCGGCAGCCACGAGGGGATTCGGCCACTCCGATGCGTCCGCCGTGCAGATCCACCGCCCAGCGCGCGATGGCCAGGCCCAGTCCCGTGCCGCCGTCGCTGCCCGGACCGGACGGCGCCGGGCCGCCACGGTTGAACCGTTCGAAGACCCGGTAGCGCTCGGACGCGGGGATCCCGGGGCCCTCGTCCTGCACCTCCAGCTGCAGGCTCTCGGGACCCTCGCCGCGCCGCGCGTGCACCGTGACCCGGCCGTGTCGCGGGCTGTGCTTGATCGCGTTGTCGATGAGATTGGCGACGACCTGGTGCAGCCGTTCGGCGTCCGCGTGCGCGGTCAGCTCCGGCGGTGAGACGTCGAGGTGGAGATGGACGTCCGTGCGGGTGTGGGTGCCGGAGCCCGCGAGCCCGGACAGCGTCGAGGCGCCCCGGCTCATGTTGGCCTCCTTGAGCACCCCGGACAGATACGGCCACACCTCGAAGCGCCGGGCGTGCAGCGGCACCACGCCGTTGTCCAGCCGCGACAGGTCCAGGAGGTGCTCGACCAGCCGCCCCAGCCGTTCGGTCTGCTTCAGCGCCGTCCGCATCGTCTCCGGGTCCGGCTCGCAGACGCCGTCGACGACGTTCTCCAGCACCGCCCGCAGCGCCGCGATGGGCGTCCGCAGCTCGTGCGACACATTGGCGACCAGCTCCTTGCGGTGGGTGTCCACCGCCTCCAGGTCGGCCGCCATGCGGTTGAACGCCTCCGCCAGGTCCCCGAACTCGTCCCGGCGCTCGGAGCGCACCCGGCGCGAGTAGTCACCGTGCGCCATCGACCGCGTGACGTCCGTCATCTCGTCGAGCGGCGCCGTCAGGCTGTTCGCCACGAACTGGGTGACCAGCAGCGAGGCGATGATCGAGAAGACCGTGATCACCCGCAGCTCGGTCGCCGACGCTATGGCCACGAACACCAGGAGCGTCGTGATGATCACCGAGACGATGACCAGGGCGCCGAGCGCCGCCTTGACGGAGCGGTACGGATCCAGCGGCCGCAACCCCTCCCAGATCCGCTCCCACAGCCCCCGGGTCGGCGCCTGCCACTGCCACTGCCGGCGCCGCGTCATGCGGCCGGAGTCTCCAGGGCGTAGCCGACGCCGTGGACCGTGCGGATCCGCTCGGCGCCGATCTTGCGGCGCAGTGCCTTGATGTGGCTGTCGACCGTGCGGGTGCCGGAGGCGTCCGCCCAGTCCCACACCTCGGCCAGCAGCTGCTCGCGCGAGAGCACCGCGCGGGGGCTGTTCGCCAGGCAGACCAGCAGGTCGAACTCGGTCGGCGTCAGATGGACGTCCGCGCCGCGCACCCGCACCCGTCGCTGTGCGTGGTCGATCTCCAGCTCACCCAGCCGCAGGATCCCGCTGCGCGGCGTGTGCGCGGCCAGCGCGGCCCGCTCGACGCGGCGCAGCAGGACGTGGACCCGGGCGGCCAGTTCACGCATCGAGAAGGGCTTGGTCATGTAGTCGTCGGCGCCCACGCCGAGGCCGACCAGCATGTCCGTCTCGTCGTCGCGGGCGGTGAGCATCATCACCGGCACCGGGCGCTGGGCCTGGACCCGGCGGCACACCTCCAGGCCGTCGAAGCCCGGGAGCATCACATCCAGCACCAGCAGATCGGGCTGCCACGCCTCGGCGGTGTCCACCGCGGCCGGGCCGTCGGTGGCCGTCTGCACCTGGAACCCCTCGGCGCGCAGCCGGGCCGCGATGGCGTCGACGATCGTCGGGTCGTCCTCCACGACCAGCACCCGGCGCTGGGCGCCCGGCGTGGCCGCGGTGGTGCCGCCCTGGGTTGTCTGAGTCTGGTCCATCGCCCGCCCCTGCATTGCCCCTGCGTGGTCGCGTCCTGCTGGGGAGCAGCGTAAAGCCATGCCGTGACTGTCGGCTACGCGCCCTTGCGCGCAAGATGCACCACGTCCGGGACACCCCGGACAACGGGAATCTCTTCCGTACGCACCCCCTCGAATCCGGCATTCCGCAGCGCCTGTTCGAAGGCGGGCGAAGGCTGCGCGGACCAGACGGCGAGCACCCCGCCCGGTGTCAGCCGGTCCCGGCAGGCGGCGAGTCCGGCGGGGGAGTAGAGGCCGGCGTTGTCGTCGGTGACGGTCCAGTCGGGGCCGTTGTCGATGTCGAGGCAGAGTGCGTCGAAGGGGGGCCCGGCCGCATGCAGGCAGGCGAGCAGGCCGGTGTGCAGGATCTCGGTACGGGGATCGGCCAGCGCGTCGGCCGAGAGGGCCGACAGCGGGCCCGTGCGGTGCCAGTCGATCACCGCCTCCTCGCGCTCGACGACGGCGATCCGCCCCCAGCGCGGCTCGGCCGCAGCCCGCGCCAGGGAGAAGCCGACGCCCAGGCCGCCGATCAGGACGGCGGGCCGCTCCCGGTCGGCCGGGAGCGCCGCCAGGGCCACGTCCATCAGCAGTTGCTCCGAGCGGCCGTCGGAGGTGTCCATCAGGAAGCAGCCGTTGGCGATGATCTCGTAGACCGGCGCGGGCGCCCGCGGTGGTTCGGCGGGGCCGGGGGTGCCGCCCCGCTGCCGCAACACCACTTCGCCGTACGGGCCCTCGCGGCGGTCGAGGGTGCGCGGTGCCTCCTGGAGGCCGGGCTTCTGGGGGAGCGGGGGAACGGGAGCCATGCCGTCATCCTGGCCAACGGCGAGGGCGCGGGTCCAACCCCTGGACGAGGCGTTGCGGCGTGACGTGGCACATCGCACAGAGGTTGCTTCACGTGATGCATCTCACGTCCACAGCTCGCTCATGGGTTGAGCGTGCAGGGTGGTCGCGGACGTAGTGCAAGGCGGAGGAACCGCGGCCGCGAGACCGCGTGCACCACCGACGGAAGGGGCCTCGGACAGTGAGCTGGGCGGACACCGCCGACCGCGCGTCGGCAGAGACCGGGCGGTCCGCCGCCCTCCCGGGCATTCCACGCCAGCGCGGCGTCCCGGCGGCCCCCGCCGCCCGGCCCGACCTGCCCGGGGCGCCCCTGCCGTCCGCGCCGCCCCGTCCGTGGCGGCTGTTGCCCACCCCCACCGGCACCCCCTTCACCTTCGGCTACGCCGGCCTCCTCCTCGCCACCTCACTGTTCGCCGCACACGCCGATCCCACCCTGGTCGGCGAACTGCTCCGCGGCTCCAGCACCGACGTCATCCACCTGGCCCAGGCCCCGCTCCTGGTGCTCGTCGCCTCCGCGCTGTGGGTCGCGGGCGGGCTGACCTCCGGCTACGCCGTCGCCCTCCTCTTCGTCCTCACCGCTCTGGAGCGGCGGATCGGCGGCCTGCGCGCCGCCGCGGTCTTCTTCGGCGGCCATGCGCTGGCCACCCTCGCGACCGAACTGCCCGTCGGCTTCTCGGTCGCCGCCGGAGCGCTGCCCGACAGCTCCCTCCAGCGCCTCGACTACGGCATCAGCTTCGGCGTGATGACCTGCGTCGGGGCCGTCGCCGGGCTGCTCCCGCCGTGGCCGCGCCGGCTGCTGCTGGCCGGCGCCGGCTATCTGGCGGTCACCGGCCTGCTCGCCTACGCCGACCCGATGACCGACTGGGGCCATCTCCTCTCGCTCGCCCTCGGTGCGGCGAGCTGGCCCCTGCTGCGCCGGTGGCGGGCGGCGCGCACCCGGCTGCGGTCGGCGTGAGCCTGCCGGCCCTCCGGCGGCCCAGCGGCTCGCCGCTCTCGCGCGAGGACCGGACGCTCCCCGGCCCCCGTGCCGGGACCGGCCACTGACAACGCCGGTGCGGCGCACGCGCAGCGGCAGCGGCGGGCACCCGATCCGGTCACCCGCCCCCGGCCGCCTGGGAGAATGGCGGCCCCGCCCCACGCCGCCCCAGGAGCCGACCGCCGTGACCCACGACAGCCCTCGCCCCGCCCCCGGAGCCACCGAGCTCGACCTGTTGTCCGACTGCGGCAGCTGCTTCGGGCTGTGCTGCGTCGCGCTGCCGTTCGCGGCCTCGGCGGACTTCGCCATCGACAAGGACGCCGGCCGGCCCTGTCCGAACCTGCGGACCGACTTCCGCTGCGGCATCCACACCGACCTGCGCGAGCGCGGCTTCTCCGGCTGCACGGTCTTCGACTGCTTCGGCGCCGGACAGAAGGTCTCCCAGGTCACCTTCGGCGGCGAGGACTGGCGCCGGGCACCGGGCACCGCCCGGCAGATGTTCGAGGTCTTCCCCGTCATGCGGCAGCTGCACGAGCTGCTGTGGTACCTCGCCGAGGCGCTGGCCCTGCCGGACGCCCGCCCGGCCCACGCCGACCTGCGGCGCGCGCTGGCCGACACCGAGCGGCTCACCCGGGGCAGCGCCGCGGAACTGACCGCGCTGGACGTGCCCGCGCACCGCGCCGAGGTCAACGCGCTGCTGCTGCGGGCCAGCGAGCTCGTACGGGCCGAGATCCCCGGCCGCAAGAAGGACCGGCGCGGTGCCGATCTCTTCGGGGCCCGGCTGAAGGGGGCGGATCTGCGGGGCGCCAGCCTGCGCGGAGCCTGCCTGATCGCCGCGGACCTGCGGGGCGCCGACCTGCGGTCCGCCGACCTGATCGGCGCCGATCTGCGGGACGCCGACCTGCGCGGCGCGGACCTGACCGACAGCATCTTCCTGACCCGGGCTCAACTCGACGCCGCCAGGGGCGACGCCACCACGCTGCTGCCGGACGCGCTCGGCCGTCCCGCTCACTGGCCGGCCGCCTGAGCACGTCAAGGAGGTCGAGCACGTCGAGGACGTAGCGACGGGGTCCGCACGGTCGGGGGCGGCCCGATCGCTGAGGGCGAACAGGCGCCGGGGAACATCTCCTGCCCCCGCTGCATTGAGTGGGTAAAGCTCAACTTGTTTGCCGAAGGGGAGATCATGGCAACGACGTCCACACCGCTCACTCTGCCCGTGCTGCCCCTCGATGACGAGGTCGTACTGCCCGGCATGGTGGTGCCCCTGGACCTGTCCGACGCGGAGGTCCGCGCCGCGGTGGAGGCGGCACAGGCCGCCGCCTCCTCGGGTAACAAGCCGCAGGTGCTGCTTGTGCCCCGGGTCGACGGGAACTACCCGGGAATCGGCACGCTCGGCCGGATCGAGCAGGTCGGGCGGCTGTCCGACGGCGACCCCGGCGCGCTGATCCGCGGGCTCGGCCGGGTGCGGATCGGCTCCGGCACAACCGGACCCGGCGCCGCGCTGTGGGTGGAGGGGACCACCGTCACCGAGGACGTGCCCTCCCCGCTGCCCGGCTCGGTCGGCGAGTTCGTCACCGAATACAAGGCGCTGGCCACCAGCTGGCTGCGCAAGCGCGGCGCCTGGCAGGTGGTGGACCGCGTCCAGGGCATCGACGAGGTCTCCGCGCTCGCCGACAACTCCGGCTATCTGCCGTTCCTGACGGTTGAACAGAAGGTGCGGCTGCTGGAGACCGTCGACCCGGTCGCCCGGCTGAAGGCCGCCACCGACATCCTGCGCGAGCATCTCGCCGAGCAGGATGTCGCCGAGTCCATCGCCAAGGACGTCCAGGAGGGCGTCGACAAGCAGCAGCGGGAGTTCCTGCTGCGCCGCCAGATGGAGGCGGTGCGCAAGGAGCTCGCCGAACTGAACGGCGACCCGGAGGACGAGGGCGACGACTACCGCGCCCGGGTGGAGGCCGCCGACCTGCCCGAGGACGTCCGCAAGGCCGCCCTCAAGGAGGTCGACAAGCTGGAGCGCTCCAGCGACCAGAGCCCCGAGGGTTCCTGGATCCGCACCTGGCTGGACACCGTCCTGGAACTGCCGTGGAACGAACGGACCGAGGACGCCTACGACATCGCCGGGGCCAAGGAGGTCCTGGACGCGGACCACGCCGGACTCCAGGACGTCAAGGAGCGGATCACCGAGTATCTGGCGGTGCGCAAGCGCCGGGCGGAGCGCGGGCTGGGGCTGGTCGGCGGACGGCGCGGCGGCGCGGTGCTGGCGCTGGTCGGGCCGCCCGGTGTCGGCAAGACCTCGCTCGGTGAGTCCGTCGCGCGGGCCATGGGCCGCAAGTTCGTCCGGGTCGCGCTCGGCGGTGTCCGGGACGAGGCGGAGATCCGCGGCCACCGGCGCACCTACGTCGGCGCGCTGCCCGGCCGGATCGTCCGGGCCGTCAAGGAGGCCGGGTCGATGAACCCGGTGGTGCTGCTCGACGAGATCGACAAGGTGGGCTCCGACTTCCGGGGCGACCCGGCGGCCGCCCTCCTGGAGGTCCTGGACCCGGCGCAGAACCACACCTTCCGCGACCACTACCTGGAGGTCGAACTGGACCTCAGCGACGTGGTCTTCCTGGCCACCGCCAACGTCCTGGAAGCCATTCCCGAGCCGCTGCTCGACCGGATGGAGCTGGTCCGGCTGGACGGCTACACCGAGGACGAGAAGGTCGTCATCGCCCGGGACCACCTGCTGCCGCGCCAGCTGGAGCGAGCCGGTCTGGAGCCCGGCGAGGTGACGCTGGCGGACGACGCGCTGCGCAGGCTGGCGGGCGAGTACACCCGCGAGGCCGGCGTACGGAACCTGGAGCGGTCGGTCGCCCGGCTGCTGCGCAAGGTCGCCGCCCAGCACGAACTGGGCGAGCGGGAGCTGCCGTTCACGGTGGGTGCGGACCAGCTGCGCCCGCTGATCGGGCGGCCGCACCACACCCCGGAGTCCGCCCAGGACCCGGCCGAGCGGCGCACAGCGGTGCCCGGCGTGGTCACCGGCCTCGCGGTCACCGGCGCGGGCGGCGACGTGCTCTATGTGGAGGCGTCACTGGCCGACCCGGAGACCGGTGGCTCCGGACTCCAGCTGACCGGCCAGCTCGGCGACGTCATGAAGGAGTCGGCGCACATCGCGCTCTCGTTCCTCCGTTCGCACGGTGCGGAGCTGGAGCTGCCGGTCGCCGACCTCAAGGAGCGCGGAGTGCATCTGCACGTACCGGCCGGTGCCGTCCCCAAGGACGGGCCGAGCGCGGGGGTGACGATGACGACCGCCCTGGCCTCGCTCCTGTCGGGCCGCCAGGTCCGGCCGGACGTGGCGATGACGGGTGAGGTGTCGCTGACCGGGCGGGTGCTGCCGATCGGCGGCGTCAAGCAGAAGCTGCTCGCCGCGCACCGGGCGGGGATCACCACGGTGGTCATCCCCCAGCGCAACGAGCCGGATCTGGACGACGTCCCGGCCGAGGTCCTCAAGGATCTGGAGGTGCACCCGGTCTCGGACGTGCGGCAGGTGTTGGCACTGGCGCTGGTCCCGGCGTCCAGCGGCGCGGAGCCCAAGGCCCCCGTCGTGGCCTGAGGGCGGCGCCCGCCGCCCGGCGGAGGCCGGCCCGTCCCTCCCACCGGGGACGGGCCGGCCTTGGCCCGCTCAGCCGTTGGCCAGGGCCTGGAGCCGGTCCATTGCGCCGTTGAAGCGGTTGTGGTCGCCGACCGTCGGGCCGCTGGAGGTGTACTGCCAGATGGTGTGGAAGCCCCAGCCGGCCGGGAGTTCGCCGACCGACGAGCCGTAGCGGGGGACCCACAGCGGGTGGACGGCACCGAAGGCCGTGGAGTTGCCGGTGCACTGCTGCCACCAACTGGTGGAGGTGTAGATGACGGCGTCCCGGCCGGTGCGCGCCTTGTAGGTCGCGAACCAGTCCTTCATCCAGTTGACCAGCCCGGCCGCGCTCAGGCCGTAGCAGGTCGCGCCGTAGGGGTTGTACTCCATGTCGAGCGCCCCGGGCAGCGTCTTGCCGTCCTTGGACCAGCCGCCGCCGTGGTCGACGAAGTAGTTGGCCTGGGCGGCGCCGCTGGAGGTGTCGGGGGTGGCGAAGTGGTAGGCGCCGCGGATCATGCCGGCGCTGTAGGCGCCGTTGTACTGCTGCGCGAAGTACGGGTTGGTGTAACTGGTGGACTCCGTCGCCTTGGTGTAGGCGAAGCGGACCCCGCTGGACCAGAGCGTCGACCAGGCGACGTTGCCGTTGTGGCTGCTGACGTCGACACCCTCGACGGACGCGGCCAGCGCGGGTGGTGACGGAGCCGTACCGGGCGCCGTCCCCTCGTGTTTGGCGATCTGGGAGCCGGCCCAGTCCTGGGCCGGATGGACGGGTTCCGGCGCATACCGGGGGGCCGCGGCACCCGCGGTGCCGACCGTGCCCGTCAGGAGCGAGAGGACCGCGACGAGGACCCCGGCCGCGGTGGCCAGGGACCGGGCGGGCCGGGAGGTGGGGGAGCGGTGGGGGGTGCTGGATCTGAGCACGGGCATACGTGCCTCCGTAGATCTCGAGGATCTCGGTGAGTGACCTGAGGGGGAAGGTCCGGGGACCTGAGGGGTCGGTGGGGGGTTGTGCGAGAGATACCCGACGGCAGGGCACGGATAACAACTTGGTGTGGCCATGCCATGAAAAACGATACGCGCGTAGACCGATGGGACAATAGAGGGTGACGGGGCTGCCGTTGGTCTAATCCTGCGAAATACTGGCCCAGCTGCGGCTTCGGCCGTCGGTGAAGGAAACTTTCAGGACGGGGAAAGCGGGAAAGGGCGCTGACGTGCACAACACCGGAGCCGACGGAATGCCGGCGGACGGCGAACAAACTGGTGTGGACCACGTCTTCCTCTCCCTGGAGAGGGAGTTGGCGGTGTTCCTCCGCCGCGCCCGCGCCTCGTCCGGTGAGCTGGCGCGCGAGGTCCACCCCGACCTGGAGCCGGCCGCCTACGGGCTGCTCGTCCGGCTGGCCGACGCGGGTGCGCAGCGTGCCACCGAACTCGCCGCCTACTTCGGGGTCGGCAAGGCCACCATGAGCCGCCAGCTGCACGCCCTGGAGAAGCTCGGCCTCGTCGCCCGCGAACCGGACCCCGCCGACGGACGGGCGGTCCTGGTGCGGATCACCGACGAGGGCCGGGAGCGCTTCACCCGCGTCCGCACCGCCCGCCGCGCCCGCTACGCCCGCCGGCTCGCCTCCTGGGAGCGCCCCGAGGTCGCCGAACTGGCCCGACTCCTGAACCGCCTCAACGCGGAACAGGAGGGGGACGAGGGGTGACGCCCCGGGCCGGCCCCGCCCCCCGGGGCCGGCTTGTCACGGCGCCACAAAGATCACCGAGGCATCGTCCCGTGCCTTGCCCCTCGGATACGCCGCGCCCTGCGGATCCGCCGCCTCCGCCGCCCGGACCCGGTCGATCAGCGCCTGCGGCCCCTGCCCGGACACCAGCGCCGCGCACTGCGCCCAGGATCCCTCGCGGAACACCTCGACCCAGCGGCCCGCCCCGTCGCTCAGCGCCGTCAGCGAACGGACCTCGGGGCGCGGCGTACTCCCCGTCACCGCCCGGGCGGCCACGGCCGGATCGGCGGCCGCGGTGAAGAAGCCGCCCTCGGCGTTGCGCAGCGCCTCCACCGCCCGGCCGTACTCCCGGCCGGCGGCGGCGCGTTCGACCGACCCGCGGGGCAGCGACCGTACGGCGTCCCGCTGGGCGCGGACGACCGGGGGCAGTTCGTCCAGCCGGGCGTCCAGTACCGGATGTACCGATCCGTCCGGGTGCTCCAGGAGCAGTACGGAATCGGACAGCACCAGATGCTCGACGGTCGCCCCTGACCACCGTGCGGCGACGACAGTTGCCTGTGGAGTGCGCGCGTGAGAAAGGTCACAGGTGCCTCGGTGGGCGTCGGCCGTCCGGGAGATGGCCGCGGCGAGGGCCTCAGCGAGCGTCATATCCCGGTGTGAAACAGACAGTTCGAGCATTGCGCCCCCGAGTCGCGCGGTGAACCACGCCACCGGGTGGACGCAGCCGTAGTCCTCCTCCGGGGGCGTCACGCCGTCCAGCAGGACCAGCGCCCCGCCCTGGCCGGCGGCGGGCAGGGCGACCGACGCGTGGTCCTCGTTTGGGCGTTGGGGATCGCCGGGCTCGGTGGCGAGTTCGATGCGCATGCCGAAAGTCTGCCGGAGGGGCGGAGCGGGGCGCGCGGGCCGGGCCGGTGCCCGGGTGGGCGGCAAAGCGGCAGCTCAACGCCGCGGGGGGAGGCGCGGGCCGCGGGCCGGGCCGGGTGCGGGCGGGCATCTTTCCAGGGCCGGGTCGCATCTCCAAACCCGTCCCGGGGCCGGCCCCCGCCGCGCCCGTCCCGGCCGGTGGACGGAAGTTGATGGCCAAACAACGATTGATGTTCACTCCTTCAGGTGGCCGGGCAGGTGTTGCCGAGCCACTGCGCGGAGCCGGTGGAATGGTCGTTGCCCGGATCAATGGGGCAAGACCGGGACGATCGTCGCGCCGCGCAGAGCCGGGCTGTTTTCCCTTCGCGGAAGAGTGCGCTGCTGCGGTTTTCGCGCAGGTCCCCTCCACGGGCGGAGAGCGAGCCGGGTCGGCGCCGCCACACGGTGTGCGCAGGCGAGACAGGAATGCGAGCAGCGGTGCGGATGAAGCGGCTTCGAGGCGGCGCAGGGAAGCCGGGGTCACCGGCCGGTTCGGCTGCGGGCCCGGGCACGGGACCCGGCGCGGGCACGGCGGACGACACGGTCCGTACGGGACGGCGTCCCGCACGGGTACGCAATCGGCTCGTCGGGGCCGTCGCGGTGGTGGCCGCGGCCGTCCTCGGAGCCGGCGCCCCCGCCGTCGCCACGGCGGCCGACGACGCCCAGAGCTCCCAGCGGCTGGTCGACCTGGCCGACTTGAACGCGCGCGCCATCGGGCTCGCGCACTCCCTCGCCGACGAGCGCGACGCGATGACCGCGTACGTGGCCGCCGGCCGCGGCACCGGCACGGTCAACCGCACCGGCGCCCGGCCGAACGTCCGGGCCGGCGCCCCCGCCCCGGAGACGGCCGCCCAGCGCAGCCGGGTGGACCGGCAGATCAAGGAGCTGCGCCAGGAGGCCGGCGACACCGCCGCGGACACCGAGGCGTTCGCCGCCGCCGACAAGCTCCTGGGCGGGCTCCAGCAGACCCGCCGTCAGGCGCTGACCGGCCCCGGCACCCCCGAGGAGACCTACGCCACGTACACCGAGGCCGTCCAGGCGCTCGGCGCGATCAGCGACGACATCGCCCGCGGGCTGCCCGCCCGCGCGGACGCCGCGGACGCCGGCACCCGCGCGCTGCCCACCCTCGGCCGCGCCGTCGACCAGGCCGCCGGCACCCGCGGCCTGCTGCTGGCCGCGCTGGGCGCGGGCGGGGCGCAGCCCCGGCTGACCGCCGCCGCGCAGGTGGCGCATCTGCGCGAACAGAGCGCCCTGGGCGACTTCGCGCAGCTGGCCGGCGACGGCGCCCGCGAGCGCTACGACCGCACCGTCACCGGCGGCGACGTCACCACCGCCGAGCGGTATCTGACCCGGCTCACCGACCAGCCCCGCCTGGACGCCGCCGACCTGCGGCTCAACCGCGCGCGGGTGCAGTCCACGCTCACCACCCGGGTCGGGCTGATGCGCGGCGTCGAGTCCGCGACGGCCACGGCCGACATCCAGCGGCTCGGCGCGCTGCGCGACGACGACGTGACGGCGCTGGAGATCCGTATCGGTCTGGAGGGGCTCTGCCTGCTGCTGGCCGTCGGCGCCGGCGTCTGGGCCGCCCGCACCATGACCCAGCCGCTGGCCGCGCTGCGGATCGGCGCCAAGCGGGTCGCCGAGGACCCGGCCCACGAGGATCCCATCGGCTACACGGGACGCAACGACGAGTTCGCCGCCGCCGTACGTTCCGTCAACACGCTGCACGCCCGGGTCGGCGAACTGGCGAGGAAGAACGAGGAGTGGACGGGTGAGCGCAAGCGGCTGATCAGCGGCCGGCAGCGGCTGGTCGCCGAGCGCGAGGTGTTCCAGGAGCAGGCCGCGGAACTCCACACGGAGATCGCCGACCTCAACGAGCGGTTGGCCGCCCTGCGCTCCGGCGTGCACGGCCGGTTCGTCAGCCTCTCGCTGCGCACCCTGGGCCTGGTCGAACGCCAGCTGGGGGTCATCGAGTCGATGGAGGAGGGCGAACAGGACCCGGACCGGCTGCAGACCCTCTTCAAGCTGGACCACTTCGCCGCGCGGATGCGCCGCAACAGCGAGAACCTCCTGGTCCTGGCCGGCGCCGAACAGCACGGCAACAGCCACCCGGGCCCGGTGCCGCTGTTGGACGTGCTGCGCGCCGCCATCAGCGAGATCGAGCGCTACGAGCGGGTGCTCGTCCAGTCGCTGCCGCCGCACTCCCAGGTCGCCGGGTTCGCCGCGGACGACCTCAGCCACCTGGTCGCCGAACTCCTGGAGAACGCCACGGCGTTCTCGCCCCCCAACGCCCATGTCGAGCTGTCCGGCTGGCTGCTGGAGAGCGGTGAGGTCATGCTCTCCGTCCAGGACGAGGGCATAGGGATGACCGCGGACCGGATGGCGGAGCTCAACGAACGGCTCTCCGACGTCGATGCCGCCTCGTCCTCCGAGACCATCGACGAGGCGCTGGGGCTCGGCCTGTACGTGGTGGTGCGGCTGGCCGCCCGGCACGGCGTACGGGTCCAGCTGCGCGACCAGAAGCAGGGCGGCGTCGCCGCCGTCGTCGTCCTGCCCAAGTCGATCCTGCCCACCCGGCCGGCGCCGAACGGACCCGCGGCGCCGAGCGTGCCGCAGGACGCGGCGCACGCCCCGAGCCTGCCCGGCTCGGTCGCCGAGGCCAACTCCAACGCCCTGCCGGCACGGGCCGCCCGCAGTGTGCCCGCGACGCCGCCGGCCGCGGCCGGGGACGCGTCGGCCGACGCGGCGCCGGCCGACGAGACGGCCGACCCGCTGGTGGCCGCCGCCGAGCGGGCCGTCGAGGCGGTCGGCCGCGGCGAGGCCGCGGCCACCGAGCACACCCGGCCCGCGGAGGCACCGGCCGCCGCACCCGGTCCGGCCCGGCCGGCGGACGGCGCCGACGATCCGTACGCCGTCGGCCCGGACGAGCACACCGGCCCCGATGAGACCGGTACCGGGACCGCCGAGTCGGCGGCCGAGGGCGCCGCCGGTCGGGCCGCCGACGAGTCCGACGCACCCGCCTCCGCCGCCCCGCCCCTCGGGAAGCGGCGGACCGCCACCGGACTGCCCAAGCGCACGCCCAAGGTCGTGGCGCAGCAGCAGGCGCCCGCGACACCGCGCAAGAGCGGCGCCTCGACGGCCGACGCGCTGCGGCGCCGGCTCGGCGGCTTCCAGCAAGGTGCGCTGGAGGGCCGACGGGACGTCGAGGCCGAGATCGCGGAACGCACCGCGGAAACGCACATCCCACAGACGGATACCGATGGAGCGGGGGCCCCGGGCGAGAGCAATGTTGTCGAGGAGGCACGCGATTGAACGCGCAAGCGCCCACCGGTTGCGGACGCGGACTGAGCAGCCAGGCCAGAAACCTGCACTGGCTGCTGACCAACCTGGTCGACGAGGTGCCGGGCATCCGCTCGGTCGCGGTCGTCTCCTCCGACGGACTGCTGCTGCTGTCCTCCGACCCCGGGGCGGCGGACGCGTCCGGGCCGGACACGGACGGCCCCAAGGGGTCCAGTGCGGACCTGGCCACCATCGTGTCCGGGATCGGCAGCCTCACCAACGGTGCGGCCAAGCTGATGGACGGCGGCGGCGTCAAGCAGACGATGGTCGCGATGGACGAGGGCAGTCTGTTCGTCATGTCGATCAGCGACGGCTCGCTGCTCGGCGTGCATGCCGCCCCCGACTGCGACATGAGCGTCATCGCCTACCACATGGCACTCTTCGTCGGCCGGGCCGGCCATGTCCTGACCCCCGAACTCCGCACCGAACTGCGTCAGTCGATGGAGAGCGCCCAGTGAGTGAACGTAGCGAGCGAGCCGTTGAGAGGTGTGCGCCGAGCGCATGCGAAGCCGGGCGAAGCGAGGATTCGGCATGAGTGGCACTCCCAAACTTCCCGTGCGCGGTGCGGACAGGAAACCCGCGCGGGTGCGGCCGTACTCGCTCACCGGCGGCCGGACCCGGTTCGGCCATGTGCTGCTCGTCGAGACGTTCGTGGCCGCGCTGGAGGCACCCGAGGAGCGGCGCGAGCTGGCCTCGACACCCGGTCGCTGGGTCGAACGCGTGATGCCGGAGATGCGGGCCATCGTGGAGCTGTGCCGCCGGATGCGTTCCGTCGCGGAGATCTCCGCGCTGCTCAAGATGCCGCTGGGCGTGGTCCGCGTCCTGCTCAGCGACCTCGCCGACCAGGGAAAGATTCGCGTCTACGGCACCGGGCACGGCTCCGGCCGGCCCGACCGCGCGCTGCTCGAAAGGGTGCTGGGTGGACTTCACAGGCTCTGACACGATATCGGCCGGGTCGACGGCCGCCGGTTCCCCCGGACCGGCGGATCCGGTGGCCGCACCCGGCGACGCGGGGCTGCAGAGCTGGCAGACCGACCGTACGACCGCGCCGATCGCCACCAAGATCGTGGTGGCGGGCGGCTTCGGCGTCGGCAAGACCACCTTCGTCGGCTCGGTCTCGGAGATCACCCCGCTGCAGACCGAGGCGGTGATGACGCAGGCCAGCGAGGACACCGACGACCTGACGTCCACCCCGGAGAAGACCACGACCACGGTCGCGATGGACTTCGGGCGGATCACCCTCGACCGGGACCTGGTGCTCTACCTGTTCGGCACGCCCGGACAGCAGCGCTTCTGGTTCATGTGGGACGACCTGGTGCGCGGCGCGATCGGCGCGATCGTGATGGCCGACACCCGGCGGCTGGAGGACTGCTTCCCGGCGCTGGACTACTTCGAGAGCTGCGGTCTGCCGTACGTCGTGGCCGTCAACCACTTCGAGGGCACCGACTCCTACGCCGTGGACGACGTCCGCGAGGCGCTGACCGTGCCGGAGCACGTGCCCGTCGTGATCATGGACGCGCGCGAGCGGACCACCGTGGTCCAGTCCCTGCTGGCGCTGGTCGGCCACGCGCTGGAGACCAGTCCCGAGTAGGCCGCCGCGCCCACCGCCACACCTCCCCTCGACAGCAGTAGCAGAGAAGAGCACCGCCATGCGGAAGATACTCATCGTGGGAGCCGGCCAGTCCGGTCTCCAACTCGCCCTCGGGCTCCAGTCCCAGGGCTACGAGGTCACCCTCATGTCCAACCGCACCGCCGACGAGATCCGCTCCGGCCGGGTCATGTCCACGCAGTGCATGTTCGACACCGCGCTCCAGCACGAACGCGACCTGCAGATCAACTTCTGGGAGAACCAGGCCCCGCGCATCGAGGGCCTCGGCGTCTCCGTCGCCGCACCCGGGAGCCACGAGGCGCCCGAGGGCTCGCAGCGCGCCATCGACTGGGTCGGCAGGCTCGACGGCTACGCCCAGTCCGTCGACCAGCGGGTGAAGATGGCCGGCTGGCTGGAGACCTTCGCGCAGCGCGGCGGCCAGTTCGTCATCCACGGCGCCGCCGTCTCCGACCTGGACTTCTTCGCGAGCCGCTACGACCTGACGCTGGTCTCGGCCGGCAAGGGCGAGCTGGTGTCCATGTTCGGCCGGGACGCCTCCCGTTCGCCCTACGACGCCCCGCAGCGCGCGCTGGCCGTCGCCTACGTCCACGGCATGGGCCCGCGCCCCGAGCACCCCGATTTCGACGCGGTCCGCTGCAACCTCGTGCCCGGCGTCGGCGAGCTCTTCGTCATGCCGACCTACACCACCTCAGGTCGCGCCGACATCCTCTTCTGGGAGGGCATCCCCGGCGGCCCGCTGGACGTCTTCCAGTCCGTCAAGGACCCGGGCGAGCACCTGGCCACGACGCTGGAGCTGATGGAGAGGTTCCTGCCCTGGGAGTACGCGCGCTGCACGAAGGTCGAGCTGACCGACGCCAACGGCACGCTGGCCGGCCGCTACGCGCCGACGGTGCGCAACCCGATCGGCAGGCTGCCCTCGGGCGGGCTGGTCCTCGGCGTCGCGGACGTGGTCGTCGCCAACGACCCGATCACCGGCCAGGGCTCCAACTCGGCCGCCAAGTGCGCGGCGTCCTACCTCTCGTCCATCGTCGAGCGCGGTGACCGACCGTTCGACGCCGACTGGATGCAGGCCACCTTCGACCGCTACTGGAACACCGCCCGGCACGTCACCAAGTGGACCAACGCGATGCTGGCCCCGCCGCCGGAGCACGTGCTGAACGTCATCGGGGCGGCAGGAGCGCTCCAGCCCGTCGCGGACCGCTTCGCCAACGGCTTCGACGACCCGTCCGACTTCGAGAACTTCTTCTACGACCCGGACAAGGCGAACGCCTACCTGGCGTCGCTGGCGGGCTGACGACCGGCGCCCACCACCCTCCCGGCCGGCGGACTCCTCCTTATGGTCCGCCGGCCGGGTTCTTTGCGTTCAGGCCTCCGCCGGCAGGTCACGCCGCGCGCCGTCGGTTGCCTGAGCCTCCAGCCGCCCCAGTTCCGTGAGCTGCTGCGGGGAGAGCGAGGCGAGCAGCGCCTCGACCTCCTTGAGCTTGTGCGCCGACGTCTCCCGCAGCGCGCGCGCCCGGTCGGTGAGCGCCTGCTGTCTGTTCAGCGCGTCATGGGCCCTGGTGGCCAGCGTGTCGGCCCTCTTCTCGCCGGCGGTGAGCCGGGTCACGGCGGCGCGCTGGTCCCGGGCCGCCTCCCTGATCAAGTGCCGGGTGTCCATGGCCTGCTGGGGGTTCCTGGCCAGCAGCACCCGCAGATACGACGAGGCCGGCGACCTCGACCCCTGGTACTGGAGTCGCGCCAGCCGTCCCGCGTCGGCCCGCCCGCCGGCCAGCTGCGCGCGGGCCTGCGCCAGCTGCGAGCCCAGGCTGTCCGACTGCCGCTGCACGGCCCGGAGGTCGTCCTCCGTCGCGCGGTAGGCCCTGGTGGTCTCCTCGGACTGCCGGTAGAGGCTCTGCAACTGCTGGAGGAGGGCGACCGGGCTCTGCTCGCCGGCCGCAGAGGGGGCGGCCGAGGGGGCGGACGAGGAGCCCGCCGGGCCGGTGTCGGACGGCTCGTCGGTGCCGCCGGTGGTGGCAGTGGTGTCCGGCATGCCGTCCGGGCCGTCCGGGTCGTCCCCGTCCATGCCCTCGGTGACCCGGCCCAGCTCGCCTTCGCCGGTGTCCGGGATCCAGGTGTCCGACGTCCCGGTGTCCGTGGACCCGGGGGTCGGCCGGTCGTCCGGCGGGCGGACGCCCCGGGGGCCGGTGCCCGGCGGCCGGGGGTCGGAGGACCGGGTGCCCGACGGTCTGCCGTCGGACGGCTTGGTGTCCTCCCAGCCCGTGGACATCGACCCACCGGGCATCGACCCCGCGGGCACCGGGCTCGGGTCGGCGAGGACCGACGACGGCAGCGTCAGGGCCACCACCCCGATGAGCCCCAGGGTGCAGACCCAGGGCAGAATCCGTCGGGACACCGGTCCACCTCCGTCGTGAACGCCGAGCGCCCGAAGTGTTCGGGCGATTCGGATGTTGTCACGACAGTCATACATTTCGGACGAATGGGCGTCGGTGGCGTCGCCCGGTCCACCCGATCAGCCGCCGGAGCGGGACCGTCGGAACAGCCGGCGCAGCATGCCGCCGCCCCGCGCCGCCCCCTCGGGGTCGTAGGTGTACCGCCATCCGCGCGGCAGTCCGAGGCGTCCCACCCGGCCCGGGACCCGCCGGTAGACATGGACCGTGGGCGGCCGTCCGTCGTCGTTCGGCACCGGGATCTCGTAGCTCTTCGGCGGCTGGCCGGTCGCGCCGACCAGCACCGGCAGGACCCGGCCGTCCAGCGGCCCGCCGACGAAGGGGGTGTTCTCGCTTCTCACCCCCTCAGTGTCACACCACCGGCGGGGGGCGACGGGTCAGAGCAGGTGGGCGGCCTCGCCGACGACCGGCAGGATGCGGCGGGCGAGGTCGCCGACCGGGCCCTCGGCGGTCTCCAGCGCCAAGGCCGTCCGGGTGACCCGGGCGGTCTGCTCGTCCCGGGCCGCGGTCGCGGTCAGCAGCGCGACGAAGTGGTCGACGAGCCAGTCGCGCAGCTCGTCGAGGCCGGGCTGTTTGTCCTCGTCGAGCCAGATCAGCGAGGCGGCCTCGACGGCGGTGATCCACATCCGGACCGTCATCCGCAGCCGCAGGCCCGGCGCCGGCTCGCCCAGGTGCCGCAGGATCTGGTCCGCGGCGGCGCGGCGCACCTCGTCCACGATCGCGGTGGTGCGGGAGGTCTCCACCACGCTGCCGCCCTGGAGCAGGGCGCTGAACCCCGCGTCGTGCTCGTCGACGAACGCCAGGTAGCGGTCCAGGGCGTGGGACAGTCGCTGGGTGAGCGGGCCGGTCTCCGGTTCGGCGAAGCACCGCTCCAGTACGTCGGCGGCGCTGCGCAGCGCCGCCTCGTACAACTGCTGCTTGCCGCCCGGGAAGTAGCGGTAGACGAGCGGCCGCGAGACCTCGGCGGCGGTCGCGACGTCGTCGAGTGAGACGTCCTCGGGGGCGCGCTGCGCGAACAGGCCCAGTGCGGCGGCGAGCAGTTGACTGCGGCGCTGCTCGACACTCAGCCTGCGGTAGGCGGGTCGGGGTACTGCTGGGGCGGTGCCGCTGCCGTTCATGACCAGCAGCGTAACCGCCATGGATGCCGGGTCGTACAGGTGCTCGTGCCGTGCGGACGTCACACGGTCCCGTTACGCCAGCAGTCCCGAGCTGCGCCACAGTCGGCGTCCCAGGCCGCGCATGACGCCTATCTCGTCGAGGAAGTCGGTCAGTCGTCGGGCGCCGGACTGCATCACCTCGCGGCGGTGGCCGCTGGCCTTGACCTGGGCGACCGCCGCGCGCCGGTCGAGGCCGACGTTGGTGTAGACGTCGGGGTTGACGAAGGCGACGGAGAAGACCCGGGCCGCCTCGCCGGAGCTGATCCGGGTCAACTCCCGCTCCCAGCGCGGCGCGGTGACCATCTGGCGACGCAGCTCCTCGCGCGCGTAGCGCACGTGCCGGGCCTCCTCGACGACGTGGATCCGGGTCACCCCGCGCACGATGGTCTGCACCCGCTCGTCGGGGAACGTCAGCCGCTGCATCCAGTCCAGGATCTCTTCGCCGAGCAGGGTGCAGGCGAACGAACCGGGGGTGGTGGAGACCGTCTTGAGGACCCGGGCGAGGTTGTGGTTGAGCCGGGAGACCGGGTACGTGGGTGCGCCGCCGCGTTGGATCATGCGCGCGAACATCTTCGAGTGCCGGCACTCGTCGGCGATCTCGGTGAGCGCGTAGCGGACATGCGCGCTGGTCACCGGCTTGTCGTAGATGTGCCGGACGAGCAGCTGCATCAGGATGATCTCGAACCAGATACCCAACGAGGCGAGCGAGGCGGCCTCGTGCCGGGAGAGGTCCTGCTGCTGCTCCAGGGACATCTTCCGCCACAGCGGGGTGTCGTAGAGCGAGACGAGCTCCGGCGGCCAGAACCACTTGCCGTCGTCGAGGGGAGCGTCCCAGTCGAGTTCGGTGTCAGGGTCGAAGGAGTGCTTGGCGGAGGAGTCGAGCAGTCGCTCGGCGACCTGTTCCCGGTCCTTGAGGAGCCCGAGGGCGTCCCGCAGGACTTCGGTGTCCGTCACGGTCATGGCGGTTGGCGCGCTCGTCATTGCGGTGGCTACCTCACTCACGGAGTTACCGGCGGTCACGAAGGATCGCCTCTTATGAGACTGCGTGTCAGCAAGCCCGTCAATCCCCCGTGCACGACTTATTGACCCGTCGGTAAGAAACGTGTGAGCCTGCCAACGACTGCCCCCGGCCGGGCCTTTGGCCGGCGAGTGACGCATGTCGTGTCACCGCCCCGGCGAGTGGGCCGCCGACGGCCGTGGTGCGCGTGTGGCGAGTTTCATGAGCTGAGGAGGCGCCGGTGTCGACCCGCGATCTGTACGTTCAGGACCCAGGCGACCCCCTGTGGCAGGTGCCCGCCGCCGGCGCGGCCCGCTTCAGCTGGGAGTACGACGACGGCCGCGACCGGCTGCTCGCCCTCTACCAGAAGGGCAAGGACAAGCAGTGGGACGCCACGTCGCGCATCGACTGGGACCTGGAGGTCGACCCCAAGGACCCGCTCGGCACCCCCGATGAGTCGATGTCCCTGTACGGCACCAGGTACTGGGACAAGATGACGGAGAAGGACCGCGGCGATCTGCGTCAGCACTACACCTCCTGGCAGTTCAGCCAGTTCCTGCACGGCGAGCAGGGCGCGATGGTGTGCGCGGCGCGGATCGTGGAGTCCGTCCCGGACCTCGACGCGAAGTTCTACTCCGCCACCCAGACCATGGACGAGGCCCGGCACGCGGAGATCTACGGCCGCTTCCTCCAGGACAAGATAGGGATGCTCTACCCGGTCAACGACAACCTCCAGGCGCTGCTGGGCGACACCCTCAAGGACTCCCGGTGGGACATGCCCTATCTGGGCATGCAGGTGCTGATCGAGGGCCTGGCGCTGGCCGCCTTCGGCATGATCCGCGACACCACCACCAAGCCGCTGCCCAAGCAGATCCTCGCCTACGTCATGCAGGACGAGGCCCGCCACGTCGCCTTCGGGCGGATGGCGCTGCGCGACTACTACAAGCAGCTCACCGAGGCCGAACTGCGCGAGCGCGAGGACTTCGTCATCGAGGGCTGCTACCTGATGCGCGACCGGCTGCGCGGCCTGGAGGTGCTGGAGAACTTCGGCATCCCCCATCAGGAAGCCGCCGAGATCACCGAGCGCTCCGAATTCCTGCACCTGTTCCGCAAACTGCTCTTCAGCCGGATCGTGCCGTGCGTGAAGGACATCGGCCTGTGGGGCGAACGGCTGCAACGCGCCTATCTGGACATGGGCGTCTTCGAGATGGGCGACTCCAACCTGGACCTGCTGATGGCCCAGGACGAGGAGCTGGCCGAGCGCCTGGACGCGGAACGCTTCGCCGCCGAGGAGGCGGCCCGCACGGCCGAGGTGGCGGAGGCCATCGCGGAGGGGGCGGAGGGCTGACACCGCGGCGCGGGCACCGCCGGCCGGTGGTACCCGCGCCGTCCGGGCGCGACGCCTCAGTTCAGCTGCCGGAACAGCTCCCCGCAGACCAGCCGGCAGACCACCACGCCCGCCAGCGCCACACCGGCCCGGCGGAACCGGTCCTGCCAGTTCCGGACGACGACGAAGAGCCCCGCATACGTGCCGAGCAGAGTCAGCACCGGGATCCACCACAGCCCCGGATTCCTTCTCACCGCAGCCCAGAGGAAGACCCATGGGGCCCCCAGGCCAAGGATCACCATCGCCCGCTGGTAGAAGCGGATCTTCCAGTCCGGAAGCCCGTCCCGCGGCAAGGGGTCTGCCATGTCGGGGAGTTCTGGTCGGGTCACGCCGTTCCCTTCTCGTTGCCACCGGGCCCGGTCGTCGTACCCCGAGCCGTATGGGTGGTGAGTTCACCCGACTCCACGCCGGACGGGGCGGATCCTGCCATGGCAGGATCCCCGCATGGACGACCGACCACGAGCCGCCGCATACGCAAGTCTCGACGGGCTGGCCTTCGGCGACGCCTTCGGGGAGCGCTTCTTCGGGCTGTTCCGCCCGGAGGACGAGGCCCGCCGGCTGATTGCGGAGCGCCGTACGCCCCCCGATCCGCACTGGCACTGGACGGACGACACCGCCATGGCGCTCGGCCTGCTCGCCGGCCTGGAGGCGCACGGCGAGGTGCTGTCGCAGCCGCTGGCCGAGCGGTTCGCCGCCGACTACAAGGCCGACCCCGGCCGCGGCTACGGCGCCGGCATGCACGCCCTGCTGCCCCGCGTCGCCGCCACCCCCGGTGAGTGGGAGACGCTGGCGACCGCCCTCTTCGGCGGCGAGGGCAGCCTGGGCAACGGCGCCGCCATGCGGGTCGCCCCGCTCGGCGCCTGGTTCCACGACGACCTCGACCGCGCCGCCGAACAGGCCGGCCACTCCGCCCGGGTCACCCACGCCCACCCCGAGGGCGTCGCGGGGGCGGTGGCGGTGGCCGTGGCGGCCGCCCTCTCGGCCCGCGGCGAGACGCCGGCACTCGCCGCGGTCGCCGCCCGTACGCCCGACGGCCCGGTACGCGAGGGTCTGCTGCGGGCCGCCGCGCTGCCCCCGGGAACCGCCCCCGAACAGGCCGCCGGGATCCTGGGCAGCGGCCGCCGGATCCGCGCCGACGACACCGTCCCCTACGCCCTGTGGTGCGCCGCCGGACACCCGGAGGACCTGGCGGCCGCACTCTGGGCGACCGCCGCGGGCCTCGGCGACGTGGACACCACCTGCGCCATCACGGGCGGGGTGGTGGCGGCCCGTACCGGAACGGGCGCGTTGCCCGCGGAGTGGGCGCGGCGCCGCGAACCGCTTCCGCACGTGGGCGGTTAGCGCCTGCCCGACCGGGCCAGCCAGCGCCCCTCGTGGCGGGACACCTCGATCGGCCGGCCGAAGCACGCCGTCATCCGCTCCCCGGTGAGCACCTCGGTGACCGGGCCGCGCGCCTGCACCCGCCCGTCGCGCAGCAGCAGGGCGTGGCCGATGGCCGGGGACAGCTCCTCCAGGTGATGGGTGACCGTCACGGTCGCCAACTCCGGTCGCACCAGGGCCAGTCGGTGCAGTGCGTCGATCAGGTCCTCACGGGAGGGCAGGTCGAGCGCGTTGAACGGCTCGTCGAGCAGCAGCAGCCTGGGGTCGGACATCAGCGCGCGGGCGATCAGGATCCGGGCCCGCTGACCGCCCGAACACACCCCGTACGGGCGGTCCGCGAGCTCCTTGCAGTCCAGTTCGGCGAGCAGCCGATGAGCGCGCTCGCGGGTCCGGGCGTCGTACTTGCGCCACAGCGGCTGCACGGTGCCGGTGGCGCCGGTCAGCACCACGGTGTGCCCGGTCGCGTCCTGCGGGACCTTCTGCGCGCCCCAGACCAGGCCGATGACCGCGCGCAGTTCGCGGACGTCCACCGAGCCGAGCCGGTGCCCGAGCACCTCCACGGTGCCGACGGTGGGGAACATCAGCGCGCCGACGAGCTTCAGGACGGTCGTCTTGCCCGCGCCGTTCGCACCGAGCAGCGCCCAGTGCTCCCCGGAGCGCACGGTCCAGTCGATGGCGTCGAGGATGACCTGGTCGGTGGTGTGGCGGCGGACGCCGACGCCGTCCAGCGCGGCGATCACGCGGTCGGATCGCGGGTCCGAAGGCTGCGGGAGAGTCATCGCCGCAGAGTAGCTGTGGGGGGCACCTTTCCGTGCCGGAGTCCGATGTGTGGACCCCCGCCCCCGGCGGCCTACGCCAGCCCCAACAGCGCCCGAACCCGGGCGTACTTGACCCGCAGCCGCTCCCGGGTCGCTGCGTCCAGCACGGCCAGCCGGGCCGGATCCGCGTTGTGCGCCAGATCGGACTCCTTGACCAGCAGGGCGCCGGGGGTGGCCAGGATGCGGGCGGTGTACTCCTCGACGGGCTCGCCCGCCCGCTTCGTGAGGGCCAGGACCATCGCCTTGGTCGCATCGGAGAGCGCCGCGCCCGCCAGCCACTGTCGGCTCAGCGCCGCGTCCTCCACGGAGTCGTGCAGCCACGCCGCCGCGATCTGCTCGTCGCTGCCGCCGCGCTCGCGTACCCCCGCCGCGACCGCGGCCAGGTGTTCCGCGTACGGGCGGCCCGCCTTGTCGGTCTGCCCGCGATGTGCGCGCCGGGCCAGCTCCTCGACCTCGGGAAGGGACAGCGGCGGGGCGGGCGGGGTGTCGGCCATACGGTCATTGTGGCGTGCGGCCGTTGCGGGTGCCGTCGCGCAGTGCCGCGGCCATCACCCCGCGGGCGATCGGTGCCGCGATGCCGCCACCGCTGATGTCCGAGCGGTCCGCGGCGGCGTCCTCGACGACCACGGCCACCGCCACCGCCGGTTCGCTTCGCTCCTTCGCCCTGGCCCAGGAGATGAACCAGGCGTACGGCACGCCCTCGTTGTGTGCGCCGTGCTGCGCCGTCCCGGTCTTGCCGCCGACCGTGGCGCCCTTGATCGCCGCCTGCCGCCCGCTGCCGTGCTCGACGACGTCGGTCATCATCTCCTGGAGCCGCTCGGCGACGCCGGGCTCCATCGCCTGGTGTGCGGACCGCTGCGACCCGGCGGCCAGGACGGTTCCCCGGGAGTTGGCCACGTCGTCCACCAGATACGGCGGCGCCAGTACGCCCCCGTTGGCGACCGCCGACGCGACCATTGCCATCTGGAGCGGGGTGGCGGCGGTGTCGAACTGCCCGATCGCCGACAGCGCCACCTGTGAGGCGTCCATCCGCGTCCCGAACGTGCTCGGCGCCACGGGGGAGGGGATCCGCAGCCGCCGGTCGTTGAACCCGAACCGCTCGGCGGTGTCTGCCAGGGCGTGCAGCCCGACCTCGGCGCCCAGCCGCGCGAAGACGGTGTTGCAGGAGATCCGGAAGGCGTCCTTGAGGCTGGCGTTGCGGCAGCCGTGCGCCGTGTTGCCCAGGCGGGTGGTGGTACCGGGCAGCGTGTAGGGGTCGGGGGTACCGGTCGGGGCGTTGATGTCGGTCACCGCGCGGCTCTCCAGCGCCGCCGCCGCGGTGACCACCTTGAAGACCGAGCCCGGGGGGTACGTCCGGCCGATCGCCCGGTTGAGCATCGGCCGCTGCGCCGCGCCGGTCAGCCGCCGCCAGGCGTCGCCGACCGCCGAGCCGTTCCCGGAGAGCGCGCCGGGGTCGTACGAGGGCGTGCTGGCCAGCGCCAGGATCCGACCGGTGCGCGGCTCGATCGCGGCCACCGCCCCCTTCCTGCGGCCCAGCCCGAGGAACGCGGCCTGCTGCATCGCGGGGTGGATGCTGGTGGCGACGCTGCCGCCCGGCCGGTGCCCGCGGATCAGCCGGTCCCGCCAGGGGAAGGTGGCGAGCCGGCCGTCGGTGCCGGCCAGGATGCCGTCCTCGGCGCGTTCGAGCAGCGAGGTGCCGTACAGCTGCGAGGAGTAGCCGGTGACCGGTGCGTACAGCGGGCCGTCGGAGTACGTCCGCTCGTAGCGCAGCCGGCCGCCGCTGTCCCGGGAGCCGGTGACCGGCCGGCCCGCGACGAGCACCGGGCCCCGCGGCTGTGCGTAACGGGCCAGCGCGGCACGCCGGTTGGCGGGATGGGCGGTGTAGGCGTCGGCCTCCCACAGCTGGACCCGGGCGGCGTTGACGAGCAGGGCCAGCAGCAGGAGGAGACAGAGGGCGGCGGTCTGCCGGATGCAGCGGATCACGGGCGACGCTCCGGCCCCCGGCCACCCGCCGCCGGGCCCGCACCTGCGGCCGGATCCGCACCCGCGGCCGGATCCGCCACCCGCCGGCGCCCCCGCCGCGGCCGCTCGGGCCCCCGCGCCCGGTCACTGAGCCGTGCCAGCAGCGCCACGATGATCCAGTTCGTCACGACCGACGAGCCGCCCTGCGCCAGGAACGGCAGCGCCATCCCGGTCAGCGGGATCAGCCCCATCACCCCGCCCGCGATGACGAAGACCTGAAGGGCGGGCAGCGCGGCGAGCCCCACGGCCAGCAGCCCGCCGAACGGCTCGCGGATGCCGAGCGCGGCGCGGAACCCGCACCCCACCAGCAGCGCGTACAGCACGAACAGCGCGCAGAGCCCGGTCAGCCCCAGCTCCTCGCCGAACGTCGCCAGCACGAAATCGGACTTCATGGCGAACCCGATCAGCTGCGAGTCGCCCTGGCCCAGCCCCGTGCCCAACAGCCCGCCCGCCGCGAACGCGAACAGCGACTGCGCCAGCTGGCCCGGCCCCTCACCGGCCGCGGCCCCGGCGAACGGGTGCAGCCAGTCCGCCACCCGCCCGTGCACATGCGGCTCCAGCGTGCCGACCGCCACCGCGCCCGCCCCCGCCATCAGCAACCCGACCACCAGCCACCCGATCCGGCCGGTGGCGACGTACAGCAGCACCACGAAGATGCCGAAGAACAGCAGCGAGGTGCCCAGGTCCCGCTCCAGCACCAGCACGCCCACGCTGAGCAGCCAGATCGCCACGACCGGCCCGAGCACCCGGCCGGTGGGCAGCCGCAGGCTCCACATCGTGCGCCCGCTGACGTCCAGTGCCTCGCGGTTCGCGGCGAGATGGGCGGCGAAGAAGACGGTGATGAGTACCTTGGCGAACTCGCCGGGCTGCAACGAGAGTCCCGCGACCCGGATCCAGATCTTGGCGCCGTTGATCGCCGGGAACCCGATCGGCGCGATCATCAGCAGCAGCGCGAGGGCCGCACAGCCGGTGGCGTGGCGCTGGAGCGTGCGGTGGTCGCCCAGCAGCACCACCACCCCGGTGAACAGCCCCACACCCACCGTGGACCACACCAACTGGGCGGGTGCGGCCGAGTCGCCCGGTGTCTCCAGGTCGAGCCGGAAGATCAGCACCAGCCCGAGGCCGTTGAGCAGCACGGCGATCGGCAGCAGCAGCGGATCGGCGTGCGGGGCGCGGAAGCGCACGGCGAGATGGGCGAGCAGCGCGAGCGCGCCGAGGCCCGCGCCGTACTTGGCCGCACCCGCCGGGAGGGCGTGCTCCGTGGAGAGTCCGACGACCAGGTAGCCGCAGACGCTGATGAACACCGCGCCCGCCAGGAGGCCCAGTTCGATGCCCCGCCGCTTGGGCGGCAGCGGCAAGGGTGGGGGAGTGTCCGCGGGGCGCGCGGGAGCCGCCGGTGCCGTTGCCGTCATGCCAGGCAACGTAGCAAGCACCACGCTATATATCCGTTATGTCGCACCCGGCGCCCGCGGCGGGGTCGGCGCCCGGCCGGGTGGGCGAAGCGGCCGGACCGGCGTCGGGTCCCGGCGCGGTCGGCCGGGCGGGGGCGGGTGTGCCGTCCCGCCGTCGCCGCGGCCACGAGATCTTCGCCACCCCCGGCCCCTGGGGGTGGTGTCGGGCCCGGTGTCTCAGGGATCTTTCAGGGTCGGGCTCAGGGATGTCCCCCCTCGTTCCGTGAACGCTCCCAATGACAGTTTGTAAACTCGTCCGGACCGACCGATCGCACCGAACGAACTGAACAAACAGACCAAAAGCACAAGGCCGAGCTCGTCACGCTGATGTGGACGCCCGAAGACACGGTCGTTCGCATGGACCTGCGCCATGACCACCGCAGGCGAGGGGCTATGGCGTACGTCTCATCCGGGCACGCCGAGTGGAGGTCTCGTGCCGCCGCGGCCCCTTGGGGCCGCGGAGCGCGGGTGACCGACCCCCTCGACGAAAGGCAGTATTAGCGTCATGACGACTCTCCGTTCCCGGATCATCGCCTGGGCCGGCCGCATGTATCTGGCGAGAACGCGCAGAAAGGGCTTCGACCTGTCTCGAATGTCCTTCTTGCCCGAGTCGGTCCTGATGCCTTTGCGGCGCGATGGGCTCGACCCCGTGGGCGATCTGGGGGCCGTCCGGGAGAAGGAGCCGATCAGCAAGCTGCCGGTGCCGATAGCCGCCAACGTCTGGCTGGTCACCGGCTACGACGAAGTCAAGGCGGTACTGGGCAAGGCCAATGCCTTCAGCTCGGACTTCACCAACCTCGTCGGCAAGGCCGGCGCGGGCGCCGAACAGAACCCGGGCGGCCTCGGTTTCGCCGACCCGCCGGTCCACACCAGGCTCCGCCGCCTGCTGACCCCCGAATTCACCATGCGCCGCCTCGGCCGGCTCACCCCCCGCATCCACGAGATCGTCGAAGAGCGCCTCGACGCCATGGAGGCGGCGGGCCGGAGCGGCGAACCGGTCGACATCGTCCATTCCTTCGCCCTGCCCATCCCCTCGCTCGTCATCTGCGAACTCCTCGGCGTCCCCTACGAGGACCGTGCCGACTTCGAACGCCTCAGTGCCGCGCGCTTCGACCTCTTCAGCGGGGCGAACGCGTCCTTCGGTGCCATATCCGAATCGCTCTCCTACTTCCGGGACATCGTCAAGAAGCAGCGCGAGAATCCGGGCGACGGCCTGCTCGGCATGATCGTCAAGGAACACGGCGACTCGGTCAGCGACGAAGAACTGGCCGGCCTCGCCGACGGCGTCCTGACCGGCGGTTTCGAAACCACCGCCAGCATGCTCGCCCTGGGCGCCCTGGTCCTCCTCCAGGACCCGAAGCACTTCGCGGCCATCAAGGACGGCGACGACTCCGTCGAGCGCTATGTGGAGGAGCTGCTCCGCTACCTCACCGTGGTCCAGGTCGCCTTCCCCCGTTTCGCCCGCGAGGACATCGAGATCGGCGGCGTGCAGATCTCCTCCGGGGACGTCGTTCTGTGCTCCCTCAGCGGCGCCGACCGCGACGGCGAACTCGGCCCGGAAATGGAGCGGTTCGACCCCTCGCGGAATGTTCCCTCGCACCTCGCCTTCGGTTACGGAATACACCGCTGCGTCGGCGCCGAACTCGCCCGCATGGAACTCCGCGCCGCCTATCCCGCCCTGGTCCGCCGTTTTCCCGACATGCGTCTGGCCGTGCAGCCGGAAGACCTCGAATTCCGAAAGCTGTCGATTGTCTACGGCATCGAGTCCCTGCCCGTCCACCTCGGCAACTGAGCGGCCCGGCGCGCTCGTTCCGCGCCCGCCGCACCGCTTCCCCCGACCGGACACCCGGCCGTACCGGCTCGGTGTCCGGTCGGCGCATTCCGCCGCGGCGCCCGCACACGACCCCGGCGCGCGCCGCCGCGACGAGAAGCCTCCGCGCTCGACCGAGCGCAGGAAGCGCCGCCCACACACGGCAGAGCCAACTGGTCCGCCGCCCCTTGGCCGGCCCCTTTCTCGATCCGCCACGGGCCGGGCCGGCTGATTTCTCATCCCCTTCCAGGGGATTCTTCCGAAATTCAGCCACCGAATGCAGAGTGTCGTCACACGGCTCGGCCCCCATGCCTTCTCCGCCGGAAAGCGGGACCGCTGACACCCGTATCGGCCGTGGATTCCGCTCACCGACCACACGCACCACACGCCCCGTGCCACCCCGGCCGCACGGCCGCCGACCGCGGCCCGGGCGCCCGCCACCTGAACGATGGACGACCGTGGGCCCGCGCAGGTCAGGGGGCGGGCCAGGTGAGCCACCTGGCCTATTGAGCATGCCGATCTCCGCCGATGCAGCCATTCTGAGTCCAGACGGTAGGGCCGCCGGCCGATGACTCCGTTGCCCGTCGTACGGCGGGTGTTCCTACCTCTCCTGGAACCTCGATGAACCCACCTCTGACGCCGATCACTGTCATCTGCGACTGCCCGCTGGTTCTTCACGGCCTCGCGCATGTGATCAATCCTGAGCCGGATCTGCAGATTGTGACCTCGGTCAGGAGGGCCGGCGATCATCGCAGCGAGGGGAACGGCGGAGGGGTCGTCCTGCTGAACCTGCAGGTGCCTACCTGGGAGGTGTCCAGTGTCGTCACCCAGCTGCACCGGAAGGGGCATGCGGTCATCGTGTTGTCGGTCTCCGAAGCGCAGACAGACGTGGTCCTGTGCATCAGGGCCGGCGCGCGCGGTTACCTCGGACAGGCGATCAGCGAGACCGAGTTGCTCACCGCCATCCGTGCCGTGGCTTCGGGACGCAGTTACTTCTCTGCCCGCTTCAACGGGCTGGGCCTGCCCGTGCCGCCTCTCCACATCACCGACCGTGAGAGGCAGATCCTGCAACTCCTCGCCAACGGCGCCACGGACCGGGAGATCGCCGTCAAGCTGGATATCACGGAAAACACGGTGCATTCGCATCTCGACCGCCTGCGCAGCAAGAGCGGATCCCACCGAAGGGCAGATCTGACGCGGCTGGCGCTACACTATGGCCTGACGGGTGATTGACTTTTGAAGGAAATTAGGCAGTTCTACCCACGTGGTCGTCGGCGATCTCGCCCACACGTAAACCAGCCATTCCGCCTCTTGATCTGACGAGCGATGGGGACAAGTGTTGTGTCCGTTAAGGATGCGACGAGAGCAGCGCCAACAGCACGTCGTGTAGCGGCCACGCGTTAGAGCGCTCAAGTGGAAGCTTCACGTCACCGGAATTCCGGTTGACGATCATGAAACTTACGCAACTACCCCATCGAGACAATTAAATTTTCACGAGGCCGGCCATGAAGAAGAAGATATGGCAGAGCATAGGTGTCGCAGCAGCTGCTTGCCTGGCGGTGAGCACATATGGTGTAACGGCCGCCAGTTCCAGTGAACCCCAAACGGTCGGTGCAGCAGCTGCACAGAGCCATGCCAGCGCAAAAGCACACTCCAAGACGAACATTCCGGATCGTAGAGTGTGCTTCAGGCAGAACCACAAGTGGAAGTGCTTCAATAAGTTTGTGGGCGGCGGCGGTCAGGGTAATGCGATCGGCAACGCCCGGGGTAACGCAGGAAATGCTGCTCAGGGTAATGCGATCGGCAACGCCCGAGGCAATGCAGGAAATGCTGCTCAGGGCAATGCCATCGGCAATGCTCAGGGCAACGCTGGTAACGCTGCTCAGGGCAATGCCATTGGTAACGCGCAGGGCAATGCAGGTAACGCTGCTCAGGGCAACGCCATTGGTAACGCGCAGGGCAACGCTGGTAACGCGGCTCAGGGCAATGCCATCGGCAATGCTCAGGGCAACGCTGGTAACGCGGCTCAGGGCAATGCCATTGGTAACGCGCAGGGCAACGCTGGTAACGCGGCTCAGGGCAATGCCATTGGTAACGCGCAGGGCAACGCTGGTAACGCTGCTCAGGGCAACGCCATCGGCAATGCTCAGGGCAACGCTGGTAACGCCGCCCAGGGCAACGCCATCGGCAACGCGGGCTAGTAGCCATGGGGACCGGAAAAGCCAAGAAGCCGTCTGAGGCAAAGGCGGCGGACGAGGCACTGCCGGACAGGCCCGCGCCGACCGGACACTCTCCGGGCGGCGCGGGCCAGGGCAGCGGAGTGCCGCCGGACCGTGTCGGCGGACCGGGGGGCATCTCCGGTCTCTCACGCGTATCGGTGAGCATCATCGCCCTCGCGGTGGTGGGCGTGTTGATCGCGGGCGTCGTGCACCTGGCGATGGTCTTCCTCAACGTCGCCCCCGTGAACTCCTTCTCCACGCAGCACGCCGCAGGGATTCACAAGTACATTTCCCCCGACTTCACGCAGGGTTGGAAGCTCTTCGCCCCCAACCCGCAGGCGCAGAACTCTCATGTGCAGGCACGCGCGACGGTCCTGATGCCCGACGGAAGCCTCGCCACCACCAGCTGGGTGGACCTGAGCGCGCTGGACGAGTCACGGATCGTGCACAATCCCTTCCCCAGCCAAACGCACCAGAACGAGCTCTCTGTCGCCTGGACCAACTTCGCCGCCTCACACGACAACCAAGGTCGTCCCCTCGGCGCGTCCGCACACCAGGCGCAGGAATACCTGTTGCGCATCGTCGCCCATCGCTTCGGGCCGCACTTCAACGGCGGCACGGTGGTCCGTGTCCAGGTGCGCTCGGCTGTCACCCCGGTGGCGGCGCCTCCCTGGACCCATAAGGACACCGACACCAAGACCAGCTATCTGGCGCTGCCGTGGTGGGCCGTCAACAGCGAGGACTTCTCATGACCGCACCCTCTCCGGCCACGCCCGGCCACGCACACGTGCCGCCGTCTTCCGCCGGGCTGCGGCGCAGTATCGGCGCCGCGATAGGACGCGGCCTCGAGCGCATCACCGGCGGTGCCATCGCGCCCTACCAGTCGGCCGTCCTGCGGATCGGCCTCTCGCTCACCTGGCTCGCCCTTCTGCTGCGTGAATGGGTGCACCGCAACGAGCTCTACGGGCCGGGCAGCCCGTGGAGCTGGACCATGGCCCATGAACTGATCGGCACGCACCAGACCCTCAACGCCCTCATGTGGTCCGACAGCCGGCTGTGGTTCGAGATCGTCTACGTGATGGCGATCGCCGCGTCGGTGATGCTGTTCCTCGGGTGGCGGACCCGTACCGCCTCGCTGCTCTTCATGGCCGGTGTGCTGGCACTCCTGAACCGCAACCCCTATGTGGGGAACGCCGGCGAGGACGTCATCCACATCATGGCGATCTACCTCGTGTTCACGCGTTGCGGCCGGGTCTGGTCGCTGGACGCGCGGCGTTCCGCGGAGGGCCGGGGCGGTGGACGCGACGCCGTCGGGATCGTCATGTGGGTGTTCCTCACCGCCGCACTCACCCTGGTCACCGTGCTGGGCAAGTTGGGCACGGGCTGGGCCGTGCTGCTCTGGGGCTTCGTCGTCGTGCAGGCGGCGTGGTGGCTGGTGCGCCGCCGGGCGCCCGGCGAGCCCCGCACCGTCATGGAGATGGTCGGCAACGTCGTGCACGCGGGGGCGATACTCGTGATCGCGCTCCAGGTGTGCCTGATCTACTCGGCGTCCGGCTGGTACAAGATCCAGGGCTCCAACTGGCAGGACGGCACGGCGCTCTACTACCCCCTGCACGTGGCCGTCTACACCCCGTGGCCCGCCGTGTCCCACGCCCTCGCGAGCAGCAGCCTGATCGTCCTGCTCCTGACCTACGGCACGGTGTTGGTGGAAGTCGCCTTTCCCTTCACGCTCTTCACCACACGCGTGCGCACCGTGATGGTCCTGATCATGATGAGCATGCATGCGGGCATCGGTGTCCTGCTCGGCCTGCCCTTCTTCTCGATGGCGATGATCGCGGTGGACGCGATCTTCCTCCCGACCGCCGTTCTCCGGTGGACGGTCGACCGCGTTGCGCGCGCGGTGCCGCGGGCGCGCCGTGGTGCCCAGCCCCAGGTGGCCCAGGAACAGGCGGAGCCCGTCCACGACCGTGCGTGAGGGGAATGAGGTTCTGCTACGCGGCCGCGAGTGGGGGTGATGCGTGAGCGCTGTCCCTTATCGCGTCGCGGCGCAACCTGTAGTTGCGGTTGGACGCGCCGACGCGCGCACCGGGATTGGGGTGCCGTCCGCGAATTCATACAGCCGAAAGAAGAGACCGCCAACGCCCGGCACTCGCGCGACGTTACCCAAGAGCCCAAGAGGTGCCCCGAATGCAAACGCCAGCACTCCCCATGCCACAATTTGAGAACCTGAGCCTGAGGCGCCGGCTTGCAATCCGTCCGGGGCGGCGGCAAGAATCGAATCCTTGAACAGGTAGTAAGTAACCACCCCGATGGCCAGCCCAAGAGGCGCAAGAATGACTGATTCAATCTTGGATTGACGGAAATAGCCCACCAGAAATGCGTAACAGGCCCATGACAACCCGCCGGAGAAAATGACATCCACGACCACACCGGCGGGACTGTTCCACTTTCCGGCAAGAGGGCCTAGTAGGCCAAGCAGCAAACCAACCCCGAGTGGTGCTGCCAGCGACAGAGCGCGGGCGCCCGGAAAGTTTCCGATTTCTCTTCCCCCGTTCGGTCTGAGCCCAAGCGGAGACAGTAGAGCTCTGGGTCCACCCCGCCTGGCAGGAATTCACCCCGCAAAGCGGGTCGCATTCAAGCGTTATTGTAGTAAGCGTAGCAAGTGTATGCCAGGCCAATGGTTGCATTGGCGTAGGAAGTCGCGTCCTTTGCCACCCAGCCGCTTGAACGGTCGACGTTACGGGAGTTTCCGGGCGCTCCATCCAGCCACAATTGGTTCGAATTCAGCTGTGAGTACGTTGAGGAACGGTGGAAAGGCGGCGCGGCCAGGAGCCGTGACAGCATTACCGATGGGCTGGCCACGGCCGCCCTGGTCATGGTGGACGACGGCAAGGAGTAGCCGGACGGCGAGGTCCTGCGGGCCGCTCTCCGGCGGACCGTTGTCCCGGCAAACAGGGAATCTGAGACCCCCGAGCATCTCGTTCAGGCGCGGAGCCGGCTTGGGAGGCGCTCGCTTCGGGTGAAGGAACTCGAAGACCCGAAGCGGGCCCGGGAGTTGGCCTACCAGCTCACGCGGAAGCTCGACGGAAGCGCGGCTGCGGGAGACGTGGCCCGTCGGCGACGCCGAGTCGTCAATACGGCCTTGGAATGGGCCGTGGAGATCGAGGAGTTGACCGCGAACCTGCTCACGAAATTGAAGCGCAAGCGAGTCGCGGCACGCTCCCCGCTCACCGGCCGCCCGTACGACCTCCGTCACGCCTGCATCACAAACTGGATCAACGCCGGGGTGCCGGTCCCCGAGGCGGCGAAGCGGGCGGGCAACTCGGTGGAGGTGATGCGCCGCCGGTACGAGGGGTGCATCGACGGCCAGGAGGAAGAGCACAACCGGAAGATCGAAAGGGCGCTCGGCGGGGAGGAGGAAACCCGAAGCGGCAGGGGTGTGAACCGTAAGCCCCCTGAATCCCTCTCGCAGGTCTCTCGCAGGTCTCTCGCGAACAGTTCGAAACAACAATGAAGGGCCGGACTCAGTTGAACTGAGTCCGGCCCTTCATACACGGCACTTTGACTGGTCAGCGGTGTCATCACGCTGGTCCGGCTTCTGTGCCCCCGGCAGGATTCGAACCTGCGCACACGGCTCCGGAGGCCGTTGCTCTATCCCCTGAGCTACGGGGGCGTTGCCGCCTGTGTTCTCGTGGCGACGGGTAGAACACTACCAGCTCTGATGGGGTGTTCAGGAACAGGGTTTTTCCGGGCGGGACGACCGGTCCGGCAGGGGTTGTAGCGCATCCGCAGGGCGCGTCGGCGGCGGTCGGGGAAAGGTCCCCCGCACGGGGGCGGAAGTGGGCAAAACCGGGACGCAGCCGCAGGTGGGCCCCTAGCCTCATGGTGTGCCTGGCTTGTCCGGTCGGATCCTTGTCGTCGATGACAACAAGGTGATCCGGCAGTTGATCAGGGTCAATCTCGAGCTGGAGGGCTTCGAGGTGGTGACCGCGGCTGATGGTGCCGAATGTCTGGATGTCGTGCACCACGTGAGACCTGATGTCGTGACCCTTGATGTCGTGATGCCGCGGCTCAACGGTCTGCACACCGCGGCGCGGCTGCGGTCCGATCCACGGACGTGGGACATCCCCATCGTCATTGTCAGCGCATGCACCCAGGGCGAGGTGGGCAACGGCGAGTGGGTGGGCGTCGACGCCTTCCTGGCGAAGCCGTTCGAGCCGGCCGAGTTGGTACGGACGGTGGACCTGCTCGTGCGCGAAGGGCGCCGGCGGGAGCCCGGTACCGACGGCGAGGGCGAGGGCGAGGGCGGGAGCGCGGCCGTGGGCGTTCGCGCCGCCGAGGGCGGGGTGGGCACCGCGGTACAGGTCGGCGGATGCCGGACGCGAGCCGACGCCGGGCCCGTCGGCGTGGGGCCGGACACCGACGTGGCGACGGGCGGGGGAGCGGAGCCCGCCGCCCGGCCCGGCGGCTGAGCTGCGGCGGGTCGTCCCGCACCAGGGGAGCGGCCCGCGGGTCCGTGGAGATGTCCACAGGGCGAAACCGGTCGCGTCTTCGGCGGGCTTCTCCCATACGCTTGTCCCGTGACCCCCGCCGAGCTCTCCCGTACCGTCCTGCGCTCCGTGCGCGGTGCCGTGGACGCGAAGGAGCTCTCCGTGCCGGTGCCGGTGCGGATCGTGCTGCGTCCGCCACGGCGGGCCGGGTGCGGGGACTACGCCTCCAACGTCGCACTGCAGCTCGCCGCGGACGCGGGACGGCCGGCCCGGGAGGTCGCCGAAATCCTGCGGAAGCGGCTGGCGGGCAGCGCCGGGATCGCCCGGGTGGAGATTGCCGGGCCGGGCTTCTTGAATTTCACCCTGGGCGACGGCGCGCAGGCCGCCCTCGTGCGGGACGTGCTGGCCGCCGGCGACCGCTACGGCGAGCGCGAGGCCGGGGCGGCCGCCGTCGAGGGGCCGGTGCCCGCCGGGGCCCGCGGCGTCGTGGTCGCCGAGGCACTGGCGCGGATCACGGCGGCCGGTCCGCAGGGTCGGAAGCCGGCCGTGGCGGCGGCTGCGGATCAGGAGCTCGCCGGGATCGTCGCCCGGCTGGGGGAGGACGAAGCGCGCTGGGCGCTGCTGCGGCCTGCGGCGCGGGACACGGTACGGCTGCCCGAGCGGCCGGTGCAGCGGGAGACGAACCCGCGGTTCCGGGTGCAGTACGCGTACGCCCGGACCCGGGCCTGCGCACGCGGCGCACGGGAGCTGGGGTTCACGGCCCGGCCCGGGGAGGTCGCCCCGGCGCAGTCGCCGTCCGGTCCGGCGACCCGGTCCCTGGCCGCCCTCCTCGCCACCTACCCCGCCGCCGTCGAAGCGGCCGCCCGACACCGCGCCCCGGACCGGCTGGTGCGACATCTGGAGGCGACGGCGGATGCGTTCTTCCCCTGGCACGAGGTGTGTCCGCCGCTGCCCGTCGGAGAGCAGAAACCCTTGGCCGCGCACCGCGCCCGGCTGGCCCTCGCCGAGGCCGCCGGAACGGTGCTCGCCAACGGCCTACGCCTGCTCGGCATCTCCGCTCCCGAACATCTGTGACGTGAAATCGAGGTCCCCGCTGTCATGAGTCGCTCCGCGCACCCCGCCGGGCCCCGGCATGCCGACGTGCTGCCCGAAGGGCACTACGCCGGGCCGCCCGCCGATCTCAACACCCTTGACCCGCGTGTCTGGTCCCGTACCGTCCGGCGCACCGCCGACGGGGCGGTGAGCGTCGGCGGGCTGGACGTCCGTGCGCTGGCCGAGGAATTCGGTACGCCGGCGTACTTCCTGGACGAGGACGACTTCCGGGCGCGCTGCCGCGCCTGGAAGGACGCCTTCGGGCCGGACGCCGACGTCTTCTACGCCGGCAAGGCGTTCCTGTCCCGGGCCCTCGTGCGCTGGCTGAACGAAGAGGGGCTGAACCTCGACGTCTGCTCCGGGGGCGAGCTGGCCACCGCGCTGGGGGCGGGGATGCCCGCCGAGCGCATCGCGCTGCACGGGAACAACAAGAGCACCGAGGAGATCACCCGGGCGGTCGAGGCGGGCGTCGGGCGGATCGTGCTCGACTCGTTCCAGGAGATCGTCCGGGTCGCGCACATCGCCGAGCGGCTCGGCAAGCGGCAGCGGGTGCAGATCCGGGTCACGGTCGGTGTCGAGGCGCACACGCACGAATTCATCGCGACCGCCCACGAGGACCAGAAGTTCGGGATCGCGCTGGCGGGCGGGCAGGCCGCCGAGGCCGTACGGCGGGCCCTGAAGCTCGACGGCCTGGAGCTGATCGGGATCCACAGCCACATCGGCTCGCAGATCTTCGACATGGCCGGCTTCGAGGTGTCGGCGCGCCGGGTGGTGCAGCTGCTGACCGAGGTACGGGACGAGCACGGTGTCGAGCTGCCGGAGATCGACCTGGGCGGCGGGCTCGGCATCGCGTACACCTCCGAGGACGATCCGCGTGAGCCGCACGAGATCGCCAAGGCGCTCGGCGAGATCGTGACCAAGGAGTGCGAGGCCGCCGGGCTGGCCGTGCCACGGCTGTCCGTGGAGCCGGGCCGGGCGATCGTGGGCCCCACGGCGTTCACGCTGTACGAGGTCGGCACGGTCAAGGAGCTCGAAGGGCTGCGGACCTATGTGTCCGTCGACGGCGGGATGTCGGACAACATCCGCACGGCGCTGTACGACGCGGAGTACAGCGTGGCGCTGGTCTCCCGCGCCTCGGACGCCGCGCCGATGCTCTCGCGCGTGGTCGGCAAGCACTGCGAGAGCGGCGACATCGTCGTACGCGACGCGTTCCTGCCGAGCGACGTGGCACCGGGAGACCTGCTCGCGGTGCCCGCCACGGGCGCGTACTGCCGGTCCATGGCGAGCAACTACAACCACGCGCTGCGACCCCCCGTCGTGGCCGTCACCAACGGCGAGGCCAGGGTGATCGTCCGGCGCGAGACGGAGGAAGATCTCCTGCGGTTGGATGTCGGGTAGGGCCGGATCCACGGGGCCGGACCCCGGATGAAATAAATGTCTCGGCATCTGGACGACGGACGGAATCTGCCGTCCGGTGCGTGAGACTTGTGCATGGGCAGAACGAAAATCGCCGATCGATGAGAAGCAGGGGTCGAATGATGCGTACGCGTCCGCTGAAGGTGGCGCTGCTGGGCTGTGGTGTTGTCGGCTCAGAGGTGGCGCGCATCATGACGACGCACGCCGACGACCTCGCCGCCCGCATCGGCGCGCCCGTGGAGCTCGCCGGGATCGCCGTGCGCCGTCCCGACAAGGTGCGCGACGGTGTCCCGGCCGACCTCGTCACCACCGATGCGACCGCCCTCGTCAAGCGCGGCGACATCGACGTGGCGATCGAGGTCATCGGCGGGATCGAGCCCGCCCGCGGCCTGATCATCACCGCCTTGGAGCACGGCGCGAGCGTGGTCTCGGCCAACAAGGCGCTGGTGGCCGCGGACGGCGCCGCGCTGCATGCGGCCGCCGAGGCGAACGGCGCCGACCTCTACTACGAGGCCGCGGTCGCCGGCGCGATTCCCCTGGTGCGCCCGCTGCGTGAGTCGCTGGCCGGCGACAAGGTCAACCGGGTACTCGGCATCGTCAACGGCACGACCAACTTCATTCTCGACAAGATGGACTCGACGGGGGCCGGCTACAGCGAGGCGCTCGACGAGGCGACCGCGCTCGGGTACGCCGAGGCCGACCCGACCGCCGATGTCGAGGGCTTCGACGCCGCCGCCAAGGCCGCCATCCTGGCCGGTATCGCCTTCCACACCCGGGTCACCATCGACGACGTCCACCGTGAGGGGCTGACCGAGGTCACCGCCTCCGACATCGCCTCCGCCAAGCGGATGGGCTGCACGGTCAAGCTGCTGGCCATCTGCGAGCGAGCCGCCGACGGCGCGTCCGTCACGGCCCGGGTGCACCCCGCGATGATTCCGCTCACGCATCCGCTCGCCTCCGTGCGCGAGGCCTACAACGCGGTGTTCGTGGAGTCCGACGCGGCCGGACAGCTGATGTTCTACGGGCCCGGCGCGGGCGGTTCGCCGACCGCCTCCGCGGTGCTCGGGGACCTCGTCGCGGTCTGCCGCAACAAACTTGCCGGTGCCACCGGGCCCGGCGAGTCCGCGTACACGCGGCTGCCGGTCAGCCCCATGGGCGAAGTCGTCACGCGGTACCACATCAGTCTCGACGTGGCCGACAAGCCCGGCGTTCTTGCGCAGGTCGCGACGGTCTTCGCCGAGCACGGCGTATCGATCGATACGGTCCGTCAGTCGGGCAAGGACGGCGAGGCATCCCTCGTCGTCGTCACCCACCGAGCGGCCGACGCGGCCCTGTCGTCGACGGTCGGGGCCCTGCGGGAGCTGGACACCGTCCGCGGTGTCGCCAGCATCATGCGGGTCGAAGGGGAGTAAAGGAACCCATGTCTGCCAATTCCACCGTCGCCACCACCAGCCGTCAGTGGCGCGGAATCATCGAGGAATACCGCGACCGGCTGCCGGTCAGCGACACGACCGAGGTCGTCACCCTCCGGGAGGGCGGCACCCCCCTCGTCCCGGCCCAGGTGCTCTCCGAGCGCACCGGCTGCGAGGTGCACCTCAAGGTCGAGGGCGCCAACCCCACCGGTTCCTTCAAGGACCGCGGTATGACGATGGCCATCACGCGGGCCAAGGAGGAGGGCGCCAAGGCGGTCATCTGCGCCTCCACGGGCAACACCTCCGCCTCGGCCGCCGCCTACGCGGTGCGCGCCGGGATGGTCTGCGCGGTGCTCGTCCCGCAGGGCAAGATCGCGCTCGGCAAGATGGGCCAGGCGCTGGTCCACGGCGCGAAGATTCTCCAGGTCGACGGAAATTTCGACGACTGCCTGACGCTGGCCAGGGCACTGTCCGACAATTACCCGGTCGCACTTGTGAACTCCGTGAACCCGGTACGCATCGAGGGCCAGAAGACCGCCGCCTTCGAAATCGTCGACATGCTCGACGACGCGCCCGACATCCATGTGCTGCCCGTCGGCAACGCCGGCAACATCACGGCGTACTGGAAGGGCTATCAGGAGTACGCCGCCGACGGCATCGCCACCCGCACCCCGCGGATGTGGGGCTTCCAGGCCTCCGGCAGCGCGCCGATCGTGCGTGGTGAGATCGTCAAGGAACCGCACACCATCGCCACCGCGATCCGGATCGGCAACCCCGCGTCCTGGGCGTTCGCCGAGCGCGCGCGGGACGAGTCGGGCGGCTTCATCGACGAGGTGACCGACCGTCAAATCCTGGCCGCCTACCGGATGTTGGCCTCCCAGGAGGGTGTCTTCGTCGAGCCCGCCTCGGCCGCGTCCGTCGCCGGTCTGCTCAAGGCCGCCGAAGAGGGCAAGGTCGACCCGGGCCAGAGGATCGTCTGCACGGTCACCGGCAACGGTCTCAAGGACCCTGACTGGGCGGTGGCCGGCGCGCCGCAGCCGGTCACGGTTCCGATCGACGCGGGCGCCGCGGCCGAGCGGCTGGGCCTGGCCTGATCCGCCGTCCGTGCGGGCCCGGCCCGGCCCAACGGTCCGGGGGCGGCGGACGGTCACCGTCCGGCCGCCCACCGAAAGCAAACTGTGCAAAGGCTGCAAAGCCGGAAGAGGTGCCACTGGGGCACAGGAGGCGCGCGACACGCATCGTGCGCCTCCTGTGCGCCCTGTGTCGCCACAGAACCTTCCTTCGATAGGCTGGCAGCCAACTCCCCTCCCCACGGCATAACGCAGTGGTGCGCAGGGCAGGTCAGAACGGACCCCATGACGCGTCCGGGCGCCTCGGTGCCGGTGTTCTGGGGCAGTACCGCAGCATCAATCAAGGAGAGTCATCGAGCGATGGCCGGTCCCGCGTTCCGCGCCGCCGCCGTCCGGGTGCGCACCCCCGCTTCCAGCGCCAATCTCGGTCCCGGCTTCGACGCCCTCGGCCTTTCCCTGGGCCTTTATGACGATGTCGTGGTGCGCGTCGCCGACTCCGGTCTGCACGTCGACATCGCAGGTGAGGGCGCCGAGACCCTCCCACGCGACGAGAGTCACCTGCTCGTGCGGTCGATGCGCGCCGCCTTCGAGCTGCTCGGCGGGCAGCCGCGCGGCCTGGAAATCGTCTGCGCCAACCGCATCCCGCACGGCCGTGGCCTGGGCTCCTCGTCGGCCGCCATCTGCGCGGGCATCGTCGCCGCCCGCGCCGTGACGATAGGCGCCGAGCAGAAGCTCGACGACGCCGCGCTGCTGGAGCTGGCCACGGAGATCGAGGGCCACCCCGACAACGTCGCCGCATGCCTGATGGGCGGCTTCACGCTCGCCTGGATGGACACCGGTACCGCGCGGGCGATCCGGATGGATCCCGCCGGTTCCATCGTTCCGGTGGTCTTCGTGCCCGGAAAGCCGGTGCTCACCGAAACCGCCCGTGGACTGCTGCCGCGTACCGTCCCCCATGTGGACGCCGCGGCCAACGCCGGCCGCGCCGCACTGCTCGTCGAGGCCCTGACCAGGCGCCCCGAGCTGCTGCTCGCCGCGACCGAGGACCGACTTCACCAGGAATACCGCGCCCCCGCGATGCCGGAGAGCGTGGCCCTGGTGAACCGACTGCGCGCGGACGGCGTCCCCGCAGTCGTCTCCGGTGCGGGCCCCACCGTGCTCGCACTGGTCGAGGACGCGGCGGCCGACAAGGTCGCCGCGCTGGCGGGAGAGGGGTGGGCGGCCAACCGGCTGACCCTCGATGCGGCGGGCACCTGCGTGCTGCCGCTCGCCGGGTGATCACGCATGTGATCGACTGATTGCCGGTCTTGGAGAGGGGGAATGTTTGTTGGATCCGGTAGTGTTAACCTCAAGTCAGTACCCGACGCCTGAGTGGCGCGGTGCTTGGTGTCCCCAGTTGGGACCACTTTCTTCCGGGAGCCTCCCAAACTGCTTGGAGCAATCGCCTGAGCAGAAGTGAGCACGCTCCGGAATCGGCGTGGCGTCATGAGTCACTCTGCATCTCTTCACGCCGGAATCATGAACTGATCTTTCCGCCGTATCCGGCGGGACCACCGCCCCGGCCCGGTCCGCAAGACCAAGGACATCGAGCCGGACAGCACAACCCGGTCGCCGAGCCAGACAGGCCGACGCCCGCTCCAGGGAAGGACCCTTCGTGAGCGACACCACCGATCTGATGGGCGTGCGCACCGATGGCAGTGCCAACGCGCCCGCCACGGACGCTCCCGCCGCGCCTGCCACCGGTGCTGCCACAGCCCCTGCCACGCGGCGGCGCCGTTCCGGCACCGGCCTTGACGGCATGGTCCTGGCAGAGCTGCAGCAGGTTGCCTCCGGCCTCGGCATCAAGGGCACCGCGCGGATGCGCAAGAGCCAGCTGATCGAGGTCATCAAGGAGAAGCAGGCCGGCGGCTCCGGTTCCGCGGCCAAGGCCGACGCGCCCGCCGCCACCGAGACCAAGCCGAAGCGCCGTACGACCTCCAAGGCCCGTACGGGCGAGGAGGCGGCCGACAAGAGCGCCGACAAGCCCGCCAAGAGCGACAAGGCCGCCGAGCAGGCCGCTGCCGCACAGCAGCAGATCGAGATCCCCGGACAGCCGGTCAGCGATGAGCAGCCGGCCGGCGAGCGCCGCCGGCGCCGGGCGACCGCTGCCGCGGGCAGCCCTGACGCCGCCGGCGACGTCCGCACCGACACCAAGGTCGAGGCGAAGACCGACGCCAAGACCGAGGCAAAGGCCGACACCGTGGCGCAGGAGACCGGCGAGGGTCGGTCGAACAAGGACCGCCAGGACCGTGGCGACCGCCAGGACCGCCAGCAGAAGGGTGACCGCGGCGACCGTGGTGACCGCGGCCAGCGTGGCCAGCGCGGCGACCGCGGCGACCGCGGCGACCGCGGCGAGCGGGGTGACCGTGGAGACCGCGGCGAGCGCCGCAAGGGCGACGCGGGTGACAGCGGAGGCCAGGGCGGCGGCCGTCAGCGGGACAACCGCGACAACCGGCGCCAGGACGACGACGACGACTTCGAGGGCGGCCGCCGTGGCCGCCGCGGCCGCTACCGCGACCGCCGGGGCCGCCGCGGCGGGCGCGAGGACTTCGGCAACGAGCCGCAGGTCACCGAGGACGACGTCCTGATCCCGGTCGCGGGCATCCTCGACATCCTCGACAACTACGCGTTCATCCGGACCTCCGGCTACCTGCCCGGCCCGAACGACGTGTACGTCTCCCTCGCCCAGGTCCGCAAGAACGGCCTGCGCAAGGGCGACCACGTCACCGGCGCGGTCCGTCAGCCCAAGGACGGCGAGCGGCGCGAGAAGTTCAACGCGCTGGTGCGGCTCGACACCGTCAACAGCGTGGCGCCCGAACAGGGCCGCCAGCGGGCGGAGTTCGGCAAGCTGACGCCCCTTTACCCGCAGGAGCGGCTGCGCCTGGAGGGTGAGTCGGGCGGCCTGACGACCCGGATCATCGACATGGTCACGCCGATCGGCAAGGGCCAGCGCGGTCTGATCGTGGCGCCGCCGAAGACCGGCAAGACCATGATCATGCAGGCGATCGCCAACTCGATCACCCGCAACAACCCCGAGTGCCACCTGATGGTCGTCCTGGTCGACGAGCGTCCGGAAGAGGTCACCGACATGCAGCGGTCGGTGAAGGGCGAGGTCATCTCCTCGACCTTCGACCGCCCGGCCGAGGACCACACCACCGTCGCCGAACTGGCCATCGAGCGTGCCAAGCGGCTCGTGGAGCTGGGTCACGACGTGGTCGTCCTGCTGGACTCCATCACCCGCCTGGGACGCGCGTACAACCTCGCCGCCCCCGCCTCCGGCCGCATCCTGTCCGGTGGTGTCGACTCGACCGCGCTCTACCCGCCGAAGCGCTTCTTCGGTGCCGCGCGCAACATCGAGGACGGCGGTTCGCTGACCATCCTGGCCACCGCGCTGGTCGAGACCGGCTCGCGGATGGACGAGGTGATCTTCGAGGAGTTCAAGGGCACCGGCAACCTGGAGCTCAAGCTCGACCGCAAGCTCTCCGACAAGCGCATCTTCCCGGCGGTGGACGTGGACGCGTCCAGCACCCGTAAGGAAGAGATCCTGATGGGCAGCGACGAGCTGGCCGTCGTGTGGAAGCTGCGCCGGGTGCTGCACGCGCTGGACCAGCAGCAGGCCATCGAACTGCTGCTGGACAAGATGAAGCAGACCAAGTCCAACGCGGAGTTCCTGCTGCAGATCCAGAAGACGACGCCGACCACGGGCAACGGCAACGACTGACGCCCGTAGCGACGCCACACACGGAGCCCTCCCCACCCCTGCGGGTGGGGAGGGCTCCGTGCTGTCCGCTCTCCGATGCGACCCGCGCCGTCCGCGCCGTCCGCGCCGCCAGGGGTGGCCGCGGCGGCCGCGGCGGGCCCGCTCCTGAGACCTTCGGCACAGGCCGGCGAGTCGTACGACTGTTCACACAGTGTCCCGTAACGGGTCGAAATCCCAGGTGACAGGGACGGACGCGCTCCGGCCGCCGAACGCGGTGCGGCCCTTTTTCTAAGAAAGGGCGCACACCACGCTGTGCAACCCTTCCCGTCTACCTCCCGTCTGACCACACACGACAAGCCGTGATGTACGGAGCACGGTGCGGCGAGGGGTAGCCGAGCGAAAAGGACTGAGGAGCAGATGGCGGACAGCAACGGGACCGCGACGCCGGCCGGAGGCCGCGCCGGCGGCATACGTGCCACCGGCCGCCGGCGCAAGGGTCCGACCCGGCGCCGCCGGGCACTGACGATCACCCTGTGCGCGCTGGTCAGCGCCGTACTGCTCGGCGGGGCCGGGCTGGGGTACGTCTACTTCCAGCTGAACGGAAATCTCAAGGGCGTGGACATCGACGCCGCCCTGGGCCACGACCGTCCCAAGAACGTCGACAACGGCTCGATGGACATCCTGGTGATGGGGTCGGACTCGCGCGCCGGCAAGAACGGCAAGTACGGCAACGACGGGGGCGGCGCCCGCTCCGACACCGCGATGGTCGTGCACGTCTACAAGGGCCACAAGAAGGCCAGCGTCGTCAGCGTGCCCCGCGACACCATGGTCCACCGGCCGGACTGCACCAAGGACGGCAAGGCCGTTCCCGGGGCGCAGCGGGCGATGTTCAACACCGCCTACGAGGTCGGCGGGCCGGCGTGCGCCGTCAAGACCGTCGAGTCGATCAGCGGGATCCGCATGGACCACTTCATCGAGGTGGACTTCACCGGCTTCAAGAAGCTCATCGACGCTCTCGGCGGCGTGGACATCACCACCACCAAGCCGATCGACGACGACGACAGCCACCTGCACCTGCAGCCCGGCAAGCACACGCTGAACGGCGAGAACGCGCTCGGCCTGGTGCGCACCCGGCACGGCGTGCCCGGCGGCGACGGCAGCGACCTGGGCCGCATCCAGCTCCAGCAGACGTTCATCAAGGCGCTGATGAACCAGGTCAAGGACGTCGGGGTGCTCTCCAACCCCACCAAGCTCTACGACGTCGCGGACACCGCCACCAAGGCCGTCACCACCGACACCGACCTCAACTCGGTCGGCGAGCTGACCGGGCTCGCCAAGAGCCTGAGCTCGATCGGGTCGGACAACATCGACATGGTGACGCTGCCGGTGGCCTACGACCCGGCCAACCCCGACCGGGTGGTGCCGCTGAGCACGCAGGGCAAGAAGGTCTGGGACGCGCTCCACCAGGACCGCCCCATCCCGAAGTCGGCCATCAAGGGGTCGGCCGGTGACAAGGGCGGCACGGGCAAGTACGTGAAGTAGCCGACGTCGCGGCGCCGGGGCCCGGCGGGGCCCCGGGCCGGGTGGGGAATAGTTGCGGACGTACCCCGGTTTTGGGAGATACGGCTAGTCCTGGCAGACTGGACCGTCGGCCCCGGTTCACGTGACGCAACCCGCGACACGACCCGGTGCACTCCCGAACCTAGGAGAATCCCTTGAAGCGCGACATCCACCCGGATTACGTCGAGACTCAGGTCAGCTGCACCTGCGGTGCGTCGTTCACCACCCGCAGCACTGTTGCCGGCGGCGCCATCCGCGCCGACATCTGCTCCGAGTGCCACCCGTTCTACACGGGCAAGCAGAAGATCATGGACACCGGCGGCCGCGTGGCCCGCTTCGAGGCCCGCTTCGGCAAGTCCGCAGCCGCCAAGAAGTAGCGACCCGCAAGGCGCCGGTCTCCGGTCGCCCCTGGACAGGGGTGACCGGACCGGCGTCTTTGTCGTCCAGCCCCCGCCGTCCGGCCAGGGGGTTCCGGGGGCCGCAGCCAGGCCCGCCCCGGGAAGTCCAGTCAGTCAGCAGAGGAACACACGATGTTCGAGGCGGTCGAGGAACTGGTCGGCGAGCACGCCGATCTCGAGAAGCGGCTGGCCGACCCCGCGGTCCATGCCGACCAGCGCGAGGCCACGCGACTCAACAAGCGCTACTCCGAGCTGACCCCGATCATCACCACCTACCGTTCCTGGCGGCAGACCGGCGACGACATGGAGACCGCGCGCGAACTCGCCGCGGACGACCCGGACTTCGCCGACGAGCTCAAGGAGCTCGACGTCCAGCGCGAGCAGCTGACCGAAAAGCTGCGGTTGCTGCTCGTGCCGCGCGACCCCAGCGACGACAAGGACGTCCTCCTGGAGGTCAAGGCGGGCGCGGGCGGCGACGAGTCCGCGCTGTTCGCCGGCGACCTCCTGCGCATGTACCTGCGCTACGCCGAACGGGTCGGCTGGAAGACCGAGATCATCGACTCCACCGAGTCCGAGCTCGGCGGCTACAAGGACGTCCAGGTCGCCGTGAAGACCAAGGGCGGCCAGGGCGCGACCGAGCCCGGCCAGGGCGTCTGGGCGCGCCTGAAGTACGAAGGCGGGGTGCACCGCGTCCAGCGGGTGCCCGCCACCGAGTCGCAGGGCCGGATCCACACCTCCGCAGCCGGCGTCCTGGTGACGCCCGAGGCCGAAGAGGTCGACGTCGAGATCAACATGAACGATCTCCGCATCGACGTGTACCGCTCCTCGGGGCCCGGCGGCCAGTCCGTCAACACCACCGACTCCGCGGTCCGCATCACGCACCTGCCCACCGGCGTGGTCGCCTCCTGCCAGAACGAGAAGAGCCAGCTCCAGAACAAGGAGCAGGCCATGCGCATCCTGCGCTCCCGGCTGCTCGCCGCCGCTCAGGAGGCCGCCGAACAGGAGGCCGCCGACGCGCGCCGCAGCCAGGTGCGCACCGTCGACCGCTCCGAGAAGATCCGGACGTACAACTTCCCGGAAAACCGGATCTCGGACCACCGGGTCGGCTTCAAGGCGTACAACTTGGACCAGGTGCTCGACGGCGAGCTGGACCCGGTCATCCAGGCGTGCGTCGACGCCGACTCGGCGGCCAAGCTCGCCGCCGCCCAGTAAGCCCGCAAGACCTGCCCGTACCGGCTGGAGGACCCCCGTGAACCTGCTGCTCGCCGAGGTGGCCCAGGCCACCCAGCGGCTGGCCGACGCCGGCGTGCCCTCACCGCGCTTCGACGCCGAGGAGCTCGCCGCGCATGTGCACGGCGTCAAGCGGGGCGCGCTGCACGCGGTCCCCGACGCGGACTTCGACGCCCGCTACTGGGAGGCCGTAGCCCGCCGCGAGGCGCGTGAACCGCTCCAGCACATCACCGGCCGCGCCTTCTTCCGCTACCTCGAACTCGCCGTCGGGCCAGGGGTGTTCGTGCCCCGCCCGGAGACCGAGTCGGTGGTCGGCTGGGCCATAGACGCGGTCCGCGCCATGGACGTCGTCGAGCCGCTGATCGTCGACCTGTGCACGGGCTCGGGGGCCATCGCCCTCGCCCTGGCCCAGGAGGTGCCGCGCTCGCGGGTGCACGCCGTGGAGCTGTCCGAGGAAGCGCTGCGCTACGCCCGCAAGAACGCCGAGGGCTCCCGGGTCCGGCTCCACCAGGGTGACGCGTTCACCGCGCTGCCCGAGCTGGACGGCCAGGTCGACCTGGTGGTCTCCAACCCGCCGTACATCCCGCTCACCGAGTGGGAGTACGTCGCGCCCGAGGCCCGTGACCACGACCCGGAGCTGGCGTTGTTCTCCGGCGAGGACGGTCTCGACACCATCCGCGGTATCGAGCGGACCGCACACCGCCTGCTGCGGCCCGGCGGCGTGGTCGTCATCGAGCACGCCGACACCCAGGGCGGACAGGTGCCGTGGATCTTCACCGAGGAGCGGGGCTGGGCCGACGCGGCCGACCACCCGGATCTCAACAACAGGCCCCGCTTCGCCACCGCGCGCCGGGCGACGCCATGACGCGTCCCGCTCCGGCGCCCGATGCAGCACCTGCATCCGATGTACCCGTTCCGCTCGAGGAGGTCCGCTAAATGGCACGGCGTTACGACTGCAACGACGCGACCGACCGCGCCACCGGCCTGCGTGAGGCCGCCTCGGCCATCCGCCGCGGCGAGCTCGTCGTGCTGCCGACCGACACGGTCTACGGCATCGGCGCGGACGCCTTCAGCGCCGATGCCGTCGGCGACCTGCTGGAGGCCAAGGGCCGCGGCCGCGGGATGCCCTCCCCCGTCCTCGTCGGATCCCCCAACACCCTGCACGGCCTGGTCACCGACTTCTCCGAGCAGGCGTGGGAGCTGGTCGACGCCTTCTGGCCCGGCGCGCTCACCCTCGTCGCCAACCACCAGCCGTCGCTGACGTGGGACCTCGGCGAGACCCGGGGCACGGTCGCGGTGCGGATGCCGCTGCACCCGGTGGCCATCGAGCTGCTCACCGAATTCGGCCCGATGGCCGTCTCCAGCGCCAACCTCACCGGCCATCCCTCCCCGCAGGACTGCGACGCCGCACAGGAGATGCTGGGCGACTCGGTCTCCGTCTACCTCGACGGCGGCCCCACGCCCGCCGCCGTACCGTCCTCGATCGTCGATGTCACCGGCAGGACCCCGGTACTGCTGCGCGAGGGCGCGCTGAGCGCCGAGGAGCTGCGCAAGGTGGTACCCGAGCTCGAGGTGGCCAATTGATGGCGCCCCCGGGGCGTGGCATAGCGGGAGCGGGTGACGATCTCCTGTTGCCTCCCGCCGACCCCTTCCGGATCCTGCACGTCAGCACGGGCAACGTCTGTCGCTCGCCGATCACCGAGCGGCTGCACCGGCGTGCCCTGGAGGTGCGCCTGGGCGAGGAGTGCAGCGGCGGGCTGCTGGTGGAGAGCGCCGGCACCTGGGGGCACGAAGGCGCCCCCATGGAGGCACACGCCGCCACCGTGTGCAGCGACTACGGCGCGGACCCGGGCGGCTTCATCGGCCGCGAGCTGCTGGACGAGCACGTCATCCGGGCAGACCTGGTACTCACCGCGACCCGCGACCACCGGGCCCAGGTCATCTCGATGGGCCACTCCGCGGGGCTGCGCACCTTCACGCTCAAGGAGTTCAACCGGCTGGTGCGGGCCATAGACCCCGCCACCCTGCCCGAGCCCGACCCGGACCTGCCCGACGGCGGGCTGGTCGAGCGGGCCCGCGCGCTGGTCGGTGCCGCCGCCGCGCTGCGCGGCTGGCTGCTGGCGCCCAACCCGGAGTCCGACGAGGTCTACGACCCCTACGGCGCCCCCATCACCTTCTTCCGCTCCATCGGGGACGAGATCAACCAGGCGCTGGACCCGGTCGTCACGGCGCTCACGGGAGTCCCCGCACGCGCCTAGAGCGGCCCGCCGCCCGTGCGCCGCACACACCGCGCCCGATCGCGTCACCGCGCCTACATTGGGACTACGTCCCCGTACGAGGCCCGGAGCCACGATGTCCGCCACCACCGCGTCAGCCCGCAGCGAGAGCAAGGCCGCCGAGGAGAGGGCACGGGCCACCGCCCGTGACGGTGCCGCCCACCCGGCCGGTGTCCCCGATTTCGACGCGCTGCTGCGCCAGGATCCGGAGATCGCCGACGTACTGCTCGGCGAGAGCGCCCGCCAGGCCGACGGCCTCCAGCTGATCGCCGCGGAGAACTACACCTCGCCCGCGGTGCTCGCCGCCCTCGGCTCCCCGCTCGGCAACAAGTACGCCGAGGGGTATCCGGGCGCCCGGCACCACGGTGGCTGCGAGATCGTCGACCTCGCCGAGCGGATCGCCGTGGAGCGCGCCATGGCCCTCTTCGGCGCCGAACACGCCAACGTCCAGCCCCACAGCGGATCTTCGGCCGTGCTGGCCGCCTACGCCGCCCTGCTGCGCCCGGGAGACACCGTCCTGGCCATGTCCCTCCCGCACGGCGGCCACCTCACCCACGGATCACCCGCCAACTTCTCCGGCCGCTGGTTCGACTTCGCCGGCTACGGGGTCGACGAGGAGACCGGGCTGCTCGATTACGACGCCATCCTGGCGCTGGCCCGCGACCGCCGCCCCAAGGCGATCGTCTGCGGCTCGATCTCGTACCCCCGGCACATCGACTACGCGGCCTTCCGCGACATCGCCGACGAGGTCGGTGCATATCTGATCGCGGACGTGGCGCACCCGATCGGGCTGGTCGCGGGCGGTGCCGCGCCCAGCCCGGTGCCGTACGCCGATGTGGTGTGTGCCACCACCCACAAGGTGCTGCGTGGGCCGCGCGGCGGGATGGTGCTGTGCGGGGGGAAGCTGGCCGAGCGGATCGACCGGGCGGTCTTCCCCTTCACCCAGGGGGGCGCCCAGATGAACGCGATCGCCGCCAAGGCCGTCGCCTTCGCGGAGGCCGCCACACCGGCGTTTCGCGCGTACGCCCGTCAGGTGGTGGCCAATGCCCGCAGCCTCGCCGGGGCGCTGACCGAGCAGGGGCTGACGATCGGCACGGGCGGTACGGACACCCATCTGCTCACCGCGGACACCGCGCCGCTCGGTCCGGACGCGCGCACCGCCCGGGGCCGGCTGGCGGCGGCCGGAATCGTGCTGGACACCTGCGCGCTGCCGTGTGCCGACACATCGGGCGGGACGGGCCGCCGGAACGGTCTGCGGCTGGGAACCGCCGCGGTGACGACGCAGGGGATGGGCGAGGCGGAGATGCACCGGATCGCCGAGCTGATCGGGGCGGCCCTGCGGGAGGATTCCGCGGCCCGCGCGCAGACCGTCGCATTGGTCCGCCGCTTTCCGCCTTATCCCGATCATGGCTGAGGGCCCGGCGGCGGCGGAACCGTCCGGGGACGGCCGACGTCCTCCCCTGTATTCACGGCCACGGCCCTGACGCGCATATGGTGTGTGGCTGTGATGGCCAGCTATACCAATGGGGCAGCCCGTGCGTGAATACCTGCTGACGCTGTGCGTCACGGCCGCGGTGACCTACCTGCTGACCGGCCCGGTGCGGAAGTTCGCGATCGCGGCCGGTGCGATGCCGGAGATCCGCGCGCGTGACGTCCACCGCGAGCCGACACCGCGGCTCGGCGGTATCGCGATGTTCGGCGGGTTGTGCGCGGGTCTCCTGGTCGCCTCACATCTGACGAACCTCAAGAGCGTCTTCGAGAACTCCAACGAGCCACGGGCGCTGCTGTCGGGCGCCGCGCTGATCTGGATCCTCGGCGTGCTGGACGACAAGTGGGGCGTGGACGCGCTGGTCAAGCTCGGCGGCCAGATGATCGCCGCGGGAGTGATGGTCCTCCAGGGCCTGACGATCCTGTGGATCCCGATCCCCGGCATCGGCACGGTCTCGCTGACGCCCATGCAGGGCACGCTGCTGACCGTCGCGCTGGTCGTCATCACGATCAACGCCGTCAACTTCGTCGACGGGCTGGACGGTCTGGCCTCCGGCATGGTCTGCATCGCCGCCGCGGCGTTCTTCATGTACGCCTACCGGCTCTGGTACGGCTACGGCATCGAGGCGGCCGCGCCCGCAACGCTGTTCTCGGTCGTTCTGATGGGCATGTGCGTGGGCTTCCTGCCGCACAACATGCACCCGGCCCGGATCTTCATGGGCGATTCCGGCTCGATGCTCATCGGGCTGGTGATGGCCGCCGGTGCGGTCTCGATCACCGGTCAGGTCGACCCCGACCTGCTGGGTGAGAAGACCGGCGGTCTGCGTGAGGCCACCCACACGATGGTGCCCGTCTACATTCCGCTGCTGCTGCCGCTGACGGTGATCGCGGTGCCGGTCGCCGACCTGATCCTGGCGATCGTGCGGCGTACGTGGAAGGGGCAGTCGCCGTTCGCCGCCGACCGCGGCCACCTGCACCACCGGCTGCTGGAGATCGGTCATTCGCACAGCCGCGCGGTGCTCATCATGTACTTCTGGTCGGCGCTGATCGCCTTCGGCGCGGTCGCGTACTCGGTGAACAACGCCAGCATGTGGATCGTGTTGGGCATCGTGCTGCTGAGCGCGGTGGGCCTGGTCCTGCTGCTGCTGCCGCGCTTCACGCCGCGGACGCCGCGGTGGGCGGAGTGGATGGCTCCGCCGCGGTACCGCAGGAGCCGGTACGCGTCGGCCGAGGCGGTCGCGACGGCGGACGACGGGGCGGGGGACGAGCCGGCCGAGGGCCGCGAGCCCGTTCCGGCGGTTCTCAACGGCGCGACGGCGATCGGTGATCGGTCACGCTTCGTGGGCCACCGGAAGGCGGACAGTCATCACTGAGGCGGCGTTCCGGTCACCCCTCGGTGGGTCGAAAACCCGGCTTGTTGACCCGATACCAGACAATTCACCTCCTGTCAGTGCACCAACGCGCACGTTCACGCTCAGGTGTGACAGGGTCCACACGAACCAGGTAAAGACCTCATCAAATAGTTTGTGATACCGTTCACGAAACCCGGCGATAGAGCCGAAGGGCCGTAGTGCGACGGTCCTTTGGCCTCAGGTTCCGCCTCAGGCCGGGTCTACGCTCGTCCTTGACGAACACACCCCCACCCCTTGCCGGAGCGCCGCCATGCAGTCGAATGACGCCCGACTACTCCTGACCGCCGTTGTGCCCACGCTCGCCATCGGCGCTGTCGCCGTTGCCGTGAGCGCCGTGGCCGCGGGCGGGGCGGCAGTGATCGGCGCCGTCCTCGGTACCGTGCTCGTGGTGCTCGTGATGGGCACGGGGTTGGTTGTCCTGCAGCAGACCGCCAGGAAGCTTCCGCAGCTGTTCCAGATGATGGGCCTGCTGCTCTACACGGTGCAGATTCTGCTTGTCGCGGTCTTCGTGATCGCGTTCAAGGACACAACGCTCTTTGACACAAAGGTATTTGCGTTCACTCTGCTCGGCGCAGCCCTCGTATGGATCGCGGCACAGACCCGCGGTCATATGAAGGAGAAGATTCTGTACGTGAATCCCGACTCCGCGGACGCGAAGAACGCGGAGACGGCGGGGTCGCCGACGTGAGACGTAGGGCCGGGATAAATGCCCTCATGCGGGCCTGCTATCGTCCGGTGCCAACTGCGGCACAGATGGCGCAGGCGGCTGAGCTCCCAGATTCCACGGGATCCCATGGGCAGTTCTCGCGGCCGACGCCTGTGATCCGGCCCGGCCCAGCGCCGGCCGGCCGCCCCCAAATCCGTAAGACCAGTCCAGTGCCGCTCCGTGGCTCAACGCCGCGCCGACACAACGAGGTTGCCGTACCCATGCGCCACGCTGAAGGAGCCCGCGGTGAGTGCTGAAACGATGCTCGCCTTCGATACGGAGTGCCACCTCTTTATTCCGGGGTGTGGCTTCGAGTCCCCGGGCCTTCATTCGTTCGTCTTCAAGCCGCTCTTCACCGTCGGTGGCTTCGAGTTCAACAAGCCGATGATGCTCGCCCTGCTGAGCACGGTCGTGGTCGTGTGGTTCTTCTGGGCCGCATTCGGCAGGGCCAAGGTGGTCCCCGGCAAGCTGCAGATGATCGGCGAGGCGGGATACGACTTCGTGCGCCGCGGGCTCGTCTATGACGCGCTCGGCAAGAAGGAGGGCGACAAGTACGTCCCCTTCATGGTGTCGCTGTTCTTCTTCGTGTGGATCATGAACGTCTGGTCCATCATCCCGCTCGCGCAGTTCCCGGTCACTTCGGTCATCTCGTTCCCGATCGGGCTCGCGCTGGTCGTCTACGTCATCTGGCTCTCGCTGACGTTCAAGCGCCACGGCTTCGTCGGCGGACTGAAGAACATCTCGGGATACGACAAGTCGCTCGGCTGGGTTCTCCCGCTGATCATGGTGCTCGAGCTGCTCCAGCACCTGCTCATCCGGCCCTTCACCCACGCGGTCCGGCTCTTCGCGAACATGTTCGCGGGTCACATGCTGATCCTGATGTTCACCGTCGCCAGCTGGTACCTGCTGAACGGCGTAGGCATCGTCTATGCGGGCGCGTCGTTCCTGATGACCATCGTGATGACCGCCTTCGAGCTCTTCATCCAGGCCGTCCAGGCGTACGTCTTCGTGCTCCTGGCCTGCAACTACATCCAGGGCGCGCTCGCCGAGAACCACTGAGCACCCCGGCTCCCGCAAATCGATCGAGTCCTCCGGTGGCCAACCCCCACCGGTCCGTGAAAGAGAAGGAAGTAACGGCATGTCCGCTGCTCTGGAGACTGTCAACATCGCCGCCGGCCTGACCGGCAACATCGCCTCCGTCGGTTACGGCCTCGCGGCCATCGGCCCCGGCGTCGGCGTCGGCATCATCTTCGGTAACGGCACCCAGGCCCTCGCCCGTCAGCCCGAGGCGGCCGGCCTGATCCGCACCAACCAGATCATGGGTTTCGCCTTCTGTGAGGCGCTCGCCCTCATCGGCATCGTCATGGGCTACGCGTACAAGTAAGCGCACCCCTGACGACGCCCATTAGACGGAAGGCATTGATGTGAACGCCGACGCCCTGGTCACGATGGCGGTGGAGGTTCCCGAGAACCCCCTGGTCCCGCCGATTCCAGAGCTGGCCATCGGCCTGATCGCCTTCTTCATCGTCTTCGGCATCCTGGCCAAGAAGCTCCTCCCGAACATCAACCGTGTTCTGGAAGAGCGCAGGAAGCAGATCGAAGGCCGCATGGAGGAGGCCGAGGCCACCCAGGCCGAGGCCCAGCAGGTCCTTGAGGACTACCGGGCTCAGCTCGCCGACGCCCGCCACGAGGCCGCGCGTCTGCGCCAGGAGGCGCAGGAGCAGGGCGCGACGCTCATCGCCGAGATGCGCGCCGAGGGCCAGCGGCAGCGTGAGGAGATCATCGCTGCCGGTCACGCCCAGATCGAGGCGGACCGCAAGGCAGCCGCTCAGTCGCTGCGCCAGGACGTGGGCACGCTCGCCACCGACCTGGCCGGCAAGATCGTCGGGGAGTCCCTGGAGGACGTCGCCCGGCAGAGCCGGACCATCGACCGCTTCCTCGACGACCTCGAGGTCCAGGCGGCGGCGGACGCGACGAAGGCTGAGGCCGGCCGATGAACGGAGCGAGCCGCGAGGCACTCGCCTCCGCACGCGAGCAGCTCGACGTGCTGACGGACGACACGTCCGTCGACGCGGCGAAGCTCGCCGAGGAGCTGGCTGCCGTCACCGCTCTGCTCGACCGCGAGGTGTCGCTGCGTCGGGTCCTCACCGACCCGGCGCAGACCGGCGAGGCTCGGGCCGACCTGGCCAGGCGGCTGCTCGGCAACCGGATCAGCGGCTCGGCCGCCGACCTGGTCGCCGGCATGGTCCACTCCCGCTGGTCGCGCTCGCGTGACCTGACGGACGCGATCGAGGAGCTGGCCTACAGCGCCGAACTGGCCGATGCCCAGCGCGCCGGTGCGCTCGACGAGGTCGAGGACGAGCTGTTCCGGTTCGGCCGGATCGTCTCCTCGGCCCCGCAGCTGCGCAGCGCGCTGACGGACAGCACCGCGAAGGCTTCGGCCAAGACCGAGCTGCTGCACACCCTGCTGGGCGGCCGGGCCAACCCGGCCACCGAGCGGCTGGTGGTCCGTCTCGTGACCGCGCCGCGAGGCCGTAGCCTGGAAGCAGGGCTCGATGCCCTCTCCAAGCTGGCCGCGCACCGCCGGGACCGAGTGGTCGCGGTGGTCACCTCCGCGGTACCCCTCAGCGAAGGGCAGCGGCAGCGCCTCGGCGCCGCGCTGGCCACGGTGTACGGACGGCAGATCCACCTGAACCTCGACGTGGACCCCGAGGTCCTCGGCGGTGTCCAGGTCCGGATCGGCGACGAGGTCATCAACGGGACCATCGCGGACCGCCTCGACGAGGTGGCCCGGCGGATGGCCGGCTGACCCAGCCACCAACTCAACAGCTGCGACGCAGCACAAGCAGGACGGCGGCCCGAGTTGGGCCGTAGGCGGAAACCCCCCGAGGGGACAAGCCCCTCGGACACCCGCAAGTAACTTCGGGCCCAACAAGGAGAGCAGGGAACCCAGATGGCGGAGCTCACGATCCGGCCGGAGGAGATCCGGGACGCGCTGGAGAACTTCGTCCAGGCGTACAAGCCGGACGCGGCCTCGCGCGAAGAGGTCGGCACGGTCAGCGATGCCGGTGACGGCATCGCGCACGTCGAGGGCCTTCCCTCGGCGATGGCGAACGAGCTGCTGAAGTTCGAGGACGGCACGCTCGGTCTTGCGCTGAACCTGGAAGAGCGCGAGATCGGTGCGGTCATCCTCGGTGAGTTCAGCGGCATCGAGCAGGGCCAGCCGGTGCAGCGCACCGGTGAGGTGCTCTCGGTCGCCGTGGGCGAGGGCTACCTCGGCCGCGTCGTCGACCCGCTGGGCAACCCGATCGACGGCCTCGGCGAGATCGAGTCCGAGGGCCGCCGCGCCCTGGAGCTGCAGGCTCCGGGCGTCATGGTCCGTAAGTCGGTGCACGAGCCCATGGAGACCGGCTACAAGGCCGTCGACTCGATGGTGCCGATCGGCCGTGGCCAGCGTCAGCTGATCATCGGTGACCGCCAGACCGGCAAGACCGCCCTGGCCGTCGACACGATCATCAACCAGCGCGACAACTGGCGCTCGGGCGACCCGAAGAAGCAGGTCCGCTGCATCTACGTCGCCATCGGCCAGAAGGGCTCCACCATCGCGTCCGTGCGCGGTGCGTTGGAGGAGGCCGGCGCCCTGGAGTACACCACCATCGTCGCCGCCCCGGCGTCCGACCCGGCGGGCTTCAAGTACCTGGCGCCCTACACCGGTTCGGCCATCGGCCAGCACTGGATGTACTCCGGCAAGCACGTCCTGATCATCTTCGACGACCTCTCGAAGCAGGCCGACGCCTACCGCGCCGTGTCCCTGCTGCTGCGCCGTCCGCCGGGCCGCGAGGCCTACCCGGGCGACGTCTTCTACCTGCACTCGCGTCTGCTGGAGCGCTGCGCCAAGCTCTCCGACGAGATGGGCGCCGGCTCGATGACCGGCCTCCCGATCGTCGAGACCAAGGCGAACGACGTGTCGGCGTTCATTCCGACCAACGTCATCTCCATCACCGACGGCCAGTGCTTCCTGGAGTCGGACCTCTTCAACGCCAACCAGCGTCCCGCGCTGAACGTCGGTATCTCCGTCTCCCGTGTCGGTGGCTCCGCTCAGCACAAGGCGATGAAGCAGGTCTCCGGCCGGCTCCGCGTGGACCTCGCCCAGTACCGCGAGCTGGAGGCGTTCGCCGCCTTCGGTTCCGACCTGGACGCGGCCTCCAAGGCGCAGCTGGAGCGCGGCAAGCGCATGACCGAGCTGCTCAAGCAGGCTCAGTACGCCCCGTACTCCACCGAGGACCAGGTCATCTCCATCTGGGCCGGCACCAACGGCAAGATGGACAACGTCCCGGTCGAGGACATCCGCCGCTTCGAGCGGGAGCTCCTGGACCACCTCCACCGGGAGAAGAAGGACCTGCTGACCAGCATCGTCGAGGGCGGCAAGATGTCCGACGACACCATCGGTGCGATCGCCGAGGCCGTTGACGGCTTCAAGCAGCAGTTCGAGACCTCGGACGGCAAGCTGCTCGGCGAGGACACCCCGGCCGGCACGAGCAAGTGACGACGGAAGGGACCTGATCCATGGGAGCCCAGCTCCGGGTCTACAAGCGTCGCATCCGCTCCGTCACCGCGACCAAGAAGATCACCAAGGCGATGGAGATGATCGCCGCCTCGCGCGTCGTCAAGGCGCAGCGCCAGGTGGCGGCGTCGACGCCGTACGCGAGTGAACTGACCCGCGCGGTGACAGCGGTTGCCACCGGTTCGAACACCCAGCACGCCCTGACGACCGAGGTGGAGAACCCCACCCGGGCCGCACTGCTGCTCATCACGAGCGACCGCGGTCTGGCCGGCGGATACTCCTCCAACGTCATCAAGGCCGCCGAGCGACTCACCGAGCAGCTCAAGGCCGAGGGCAAGGAGGTCGACACCTACATCGTCGGCCGCAAGGGTGTGTCGTACTACAACTTCCGCGAGCGCAAGGTCGTGGAGTTGTGGACCGGATTCACCGACAGCCCGACGTACGGGGACGCCAAGGCGATCGCCGCACCGCTGATCGAGGCAGTCCAGACGGACACCGCCGAGGGCGGCGTGGACGAACTCCACATCGTCTACACCGAGTTCCTCTCGATGATGACGCAGACCGCACTCGGTGACCGTCTCCTGCCGCTCAGCCTCGACAAGGCCGCGGCGGAGGCGGAGGAGACGTCCAAGGACGAGCTCCTTCCGCTCTTCGACTTCGAGCCGTCGGCCGAGGACGTCCTGGACGCCCTGCTGCCGCGCTACGTCGAGTCGCGGATCTACAACGCGCTTCTGCAGGCCGCCGCCTCCAAGCACGCCGCCACGCGGCGCGCGATGAAGTCGGCGACCGACAACGCGCAGGACCTCATCAAGTCGCTCTCGCGGCTTGCCAACGCGGCCCGACAGGCCGAAATCACCCAGGAAATCAGCGAGATCGTCGGTGGCGCCAGTGCTCTGGCCGACGCGACCGCGGGGAGTGACTGACCACTATGACCACCACTGTTGAAACGGCCACGGCTACGGGCCGCGTCGCGCGGGTCATCGGCCCGGTCGTCGACGTGGAGTTCCCCGTCGACGCGATGCCCGACATCTACAACGCGCTGACCGTCGAGGTCGCCGACCCGGCCGAGGCCGGGGCGATCAAGACCCTGACCCTCGAGGTTGCCCAGCACCTGGGCGAGGGCCTGGTCCGTGCGATCTCGATGCAGCCCACCGACGGTCTGGTCCGCCAGGCCACGGTGACCAACACCGGCGCCGGGATCACCGTCCCGGTCGGCGACATCACCAAGGGCAAGGTGTTCAACACCCTCGGTGAGATCCTGAACAAGCCGGAGGCCGAGTCCGAGATCACCGAGCGGTGGCCCATCCACCGCAAGGCCCCGTCCTTCGACCAGCTCGAGTCCAAGACCGAGATGTTCGAGACCGGCGTCAAGGTCATCGACCTGCTGACCCCGTACGTCAAGGGCGGCAAGATCGGTCTGTTCGGTGGTGCCGGTGTCGGCAAGACCGTTCTGATCCAGGAAATGATCTACCGCGTGGCCAACAACCACGACGGTGTGTCGGTGTTCGCCGGTGTCGGCGAGCGCACCCGTGAGGGCAACGACCTCATCGAGGAAATGACGGAGTCCGGCGTCATCGACAAGACCGCACTGGTCTTCGGTCAGATGGACGAGCCGCCGGGCACCCGTCTGCGCGTCGCGCTGGCCGGTCTGACCATGGCGGAGTACTTCCGCGATGTGCAGAAGCAGGACGTGCTGTTCTTCATCGACAACATCTTCCGGTACACCCAGGCGGGTTCCGAGGTGTCGACCCTGCTCGGCCGGATGCCCTCCGCGGTGGGTTACCAGCCGAACCTGGCCGACGAGATGGGCCTCCTCCAGGAGCGCATCACCTCGACCCGTGGTCACTCGATCACCTCGATGCAGGCGATCTACGTCCCCGCGGACGACCTGACCGACCCGGCGCCGGCGACCACCTTCGCCCACCTGGACGCGACCACCGTTCTGTCGCGTCCGATCTCGGAGAAGGGCATCTACCCGGCGGTCGACCCGCTGGACTCGACGTCCCGGATCCTGGACCCCCGCTACATCACGCAGGAGCACTACGACTGCGCGTCGCGCGTCAAGACGATCCTGCAGAAGTACAAGGACCTCCAGGACATCATCTCCATCCTGGGTATCGACGAGCTCGGCGAGGAAGACAAGCTCACCGTCTACCGCGCCCGTCGTATCGAGCGGTTCCTGTCGCAGAACACCCACGTGGCGAAGCAGTTCACCGGTGTCGACGGCTCGGACGTCCCGCTGGACGAGTCGATCCACGCGTTCAACGCGATCGCGGACGGCGAGTACGACCACTTCCCCGAGCAGGCCTTCTTCATGTGCGGCGGCATCGAGGACCTGGAGAAGAACGCCAAGGAGCTGGGCGTCTCCTGACCCCGGCACCGGTTCCGGGGGCGGCCCTGGCCGCCCCCGGCCCGTACGCCCACTAGTATTTGACCCAACATCTGCCACGCCAGGCAGGTGGAGACCCGAGGAGCCATCGTGGCTGAGCTGCACGTCGAGTTGGTCGCCGCGGACCGTCAGGTCTGGTCCGGCGAGGCCAGCCTGGTCGTCGCGCGCACCTCGTCGGGCGACATCGGAGTCATGCCCGGACATCAGCCGCTGCTCGGCGTGCTGCAGTCGGGCCCGGTGACGATTCGTACGACCGGCGAGAGCGGGGACGGCACCGTCGTCGCCGCGGTGCACGGCGGCTTCATCTCCTTCGCCGACAACAAGCTGTCTCTGCTCGCGGAGATCGCGGAACTGTCGGACGAGATCGATGTCCAGCGCGCGGAGCGGGCCCTGGAGCGAGCGAAGTCGGACGCTGACGCGGCCGCCGAGCGTCGCGCCGATGTCCGGCTGCGTGCGGGGACGGGCGCTCACTGAGCCCCGTCACCGACGAGATCGATCCTCAGCCGCGGGCTGCCCGGACTCCTCCGGAGCGGCCCGCGGCTGAGGCGATGCAGGTGCGTTTCCCTACTCGCGGACTCCGTCCGGGAGTACCCCCACCGAGGCGAGGAGGTCGGTCGAGATGGTCCTCGCTCTGCTTGTGAGCGGCATCGTCGTGCTACTGGTGCTGCTGGGGCTGTTCGTCTTCGGGCTGCGCAGGCGGCTCATCCAGCGCTCCGGCGGCACCTTCGACTGCAGCCTGCGCTGGAACGTACCGGAGAAGGCCGGCGACCCCGGCGGCAAGGGCTGGATCTACGGAGTCGCCCGCTACAACGGCGACCGCGTCGAGTGGTTCCGGGTGTTCTCCTACGCGCCCCGGCCCCGCCGCGTCCTGGAGCGTTCCGCCATCGAGGTGCTGCACCGCCGCACCCCCCAGGGCGAGGAGGAGCTGGCTCTGCTCTCCGACTCCCTCGTACTGGCCTGCCGCCACCGCGGCACCTGCCTGGAGCTGGCCATGAGCGAGGACGCGCTCACCGGCTTCCTGGCATGGCTGGAGGCCGCCCCCCCGGGCCAACGAGTCAACGTGGCTTGAATAGCGGCTCTCGTTGGATGGGGGTACCCCCGGACGAAGTCTGGGGGAGAGTCAATGTGGCTTGAATAGGGGCTCTCGTTGGATGGGGGTACCCCCGGACGGAGTCTGGGGGAGAGTCAATGTGGCTTGATTAGGGGCTCTCGTTGGGCCCGGCAGCCCGGCAGCCCGGCAGCCCGGCAGCCCGGCGGTTAGGGGCCGGTGACCCCCAGTTCCTGCGCCAGCACGGCGGCCTGGAGGCGGCTGCGCAGCTCCAGTTTCGACAGCAGCCGGCTGACATGCGTTTTGACGGTGGCCTCCGCCATCGCCAGCCGCCGCGCGATATCGGCGTTCGACAGCCCCCGGCCCAGGCACCCCAGCACCTCCCTCTCGCGTGGCGTCAGGGCGTCCAGGACGGCGGGATCGGGGCCGTCGCCGTCTCGCGCAGGGCGTTCCGCCGCGTGGGGACGGGCGAACTCCGCGAGCAGCCGCCGGGTCACCGCCGGCGCGATCAGCCCCTCGCCGGACGCCACCGTACGCACCGCCGTCAGCAGGGCGGCCGCGTCGCTGTCCTTGAGCAGAAAGCCCGCGGCACCGGCCCGCAGTGCCCCGAAGACGTAGGCGTCCAGGTCGAAGGTGGTCAGCACCAGGACGTCGGCCAGCTCCTCGGCGACGATCTGCCGGGTGGCGGAGACCCCGTCGAGGCGGGGCATCTGGATGTCCATCAGGACGAGGGACGGGCGCAGTTCGCGGGCGAGGCGGACCGCCTCCTCGCCGTCCACCGCCTCACCGACGACCTCGATGTCGGGGGCGGAGCGCAGGATGAGGACCAGCCCGGCCCGTACGGCGGACTGGTCCTCGGCGACCAGGACCCGGATCGGCTGCGCGGGAGTGCCTGTCATCGTTGTCCATCCTCCTCGGGGGCGGGCAGCGTGGCCCGCACCAGCCAGACCGTGCCGGCCGGTCCGCTGTGGGGGCCGGCCTCGAAGGTGCCGCCCAGCAGGGCGATCCGCTCGCGCATCCCGACCAGCCCGGCGCCGGAACCGGGGGCGCGGGGGCCCGGCCGGCCGGTGTGCGGGCTGCGGACCGTGACGGTGAGCGTGCCGGCGCCGTCCTGGGCCAGGCGTACCAGGACCTCGCCGGGTGCGGCGTGTTTGAGCGTGTTGGTCAGGGACTCCTGGACGATGCGGTACGCGGCGAGGTCGACCGGCGCCACCGGGGGCGGCGTGACCCGCGGGGCGTCCAGCACGAAGGACAGCCCGGTGCTCGCGCCGTTCGTACGGGCCTGGTCGATCAGCGCCGTCAGCCCCTCCAGCGTGGGTGTGGCGGCCGGTTCGCCGCCCCCGTCGCCGCGCTTGGTGTCCCGCAACAGGCCGATCAGCCGGCGCATTTCGGCCAGACCCTGCACGCTGTTCTCGCGGATCACCCCGAGTGCCTCGCGGGTCGCCGCGGGATCGTCGATCGTCTGCGCGGCGGTGGCGTGGATCGCGATGGCGGACAGATGGTTGGCGACCATGTCGTGCAGTTCGCGCGCCATCCGCGCCCGCTCGCCGGCCACCGCCTGGGTACGGTCCATCTCGGCCAGTAGCGCGGTCTGCTCGGCCCGCAGCCGGGCGGCCTGCGCGGCATCGCGGTGATCGCGGATGATCACGCCGGTCCAGGCAGGGGCGACGGTGACGAGGGCGATCGCGATGCCGATGATCACGACCTGGGGGTCGGGCCACAGAGCGGTCGTCACGATCGTGGCCAGCACCGTCACCAGCACGCTGTACGGCGGGATCCGGCGGGCCGCGGCAGGGCTGCCGTAGAGCACCGCGGCATAGACCACATCGGTGAACATCAGCACCGTGGCGACCAGCGTGCCGCTGCTGATGTCCAGGGCCAGCGCCGCCACGGCGACGGCCAGCGCGGCCAACGGTGCCGTACGGCGCATCAGCTCGGCCCCGCAGATCGCGGTGAGCGAGAGCAGGGTGAGCCAGGAGGGCAGTCCGAACAGCGGCGGGCCGCCCTGCAGATGCAGCACCCACAGCAGCAGCCCGCACAGCGACCCGCCGCCCGCGATGAGCACATCGATACGGTGCGGCCGGCCGGGCAGGGTGACCGGGCGGGCTCTCACCCCCCTATCCAACACGCCACGGCGCCCCGCCGCCGCCACCTCGTCTCCTTCCTGCCCGGCCGCCGCCTACATCGAAGGATGCAGTCCCGGGCCCGCCGGATCGTCGCGGGTGAGGACGTCCCGGCCGCCGGCCGCTGCGAGTCTTGAAGGGTCCGACCGCACGGGACGGGGGAGAGGAAACCACCATGGTCGTCACGCTGATCGTCATCTGCGAGGTGGGTTTCTGGGTGCTGCTGGCCGGCGGCCTGGCACTGCGCTATCTCGCGCGGATGCCCCGCACCGGAGCGGCGGTGCTGCTGCTGGAGCCGCTGCTGGAGCTGGTGCTGCTGGCCGTCACCGCGATCGACCTGAAGAACGGCGCCACGGCCGACTGGAAACACGGCCTGGCCGCCGTCTACATCGGCTACACCGTCGGCTACGGCCACTACACGATCCGCTGGATCGACGGCCACTTCGCCCATCGCTTCGCCGGCGGCCCGCCCCCGGTCAAGCCGCCCCGCCACGGTCTCGGCCGCGCCCGGCACGAGGGCGGGCTGTGGCTGCGCACGCTGGCGATGACGGCCGTCGCCGCGGGCCTGCTGCAGCTCGCCATCTGGTACGTCGGCGCCGGCGGCGACACCGGGTCGCTGCGCGAGTGGCAGTTCGTCTCGCTGCGGATCCTCGCCATCCACGGCGTCATCGCCGCCACCTACCTCATCTGGCAGAAGAAGGACCCGCGCGAGGCGGGCCCGGCGACGGGCGCGGACCGGGAGAGCCCGCGCGACACGTCGCTGCGCCGTTAGCGCTCGCCGCCCGGCACCCACAGCACGTCCCCGACCTCCTTGTTGGCCACACGGGCCAGAATGAACAGCAGGTCCGAGAGGCGGTTGAGGTAGGTGGCGGTCAGCGGGTTCATGGTCTCGCCGTGTTCCTCGAAGGCGGCCCAGGTGGAGCGCTCCGCGCGGCGGACGACGGTGCAGGCCTGGTGGAGGAGCGCGGCGCCGGCCGTGCCGCCCGGGAGGATGAAGCTGCGGAGCTTCTCCACCTCGGCCAGGAAGCGGTCGCAGTCGGCCTCCAGCTTGTCGATATAGGTCTGTTCGACGCGCAGCGGCGGGAACTCGGGGTTCGCCACCACCGGCGTCGACAGATCGGCGCCCACATCGAAGAGGTCGTTCTGCACGCGCAGCAGCACCGTGGCGACCTCGTCCGGCAGCGAGCCCAGGGCGAGCGCCACCCCGATGGCGGCATTGGCCTCGTTGGCGTCCGCATAGGCCGAGATCCGCGAATCGGTCTTGGCGGTTCGGCTCATGTCGCCGAGGGCGGTGGTGCCCTTGTCGCCGGTGCGGGTGTAGATGCGCGTCAGATTCACCATACGGGCGAGCCTACGCCGCGGCCCTGCGGAAGGCCCGGGTGCCCAGGGCCATCGACGCCGCCGCGAGGCCGACGGCGACCAGCACGCCGTAGAGCATGGCCGAGGAGGCGTAGGAGCCCGTGAAGGCCGCCCGGACCGCGTCCACGAGATAGCGGAACGGCATGAAGTGCGAGAGCACATCGAGCCACTTGGGCCCCAGTGACATCGGCAGCATCAGGCCGGACAGCAGCATCGAGGGCATCGTGACGGCGTTGATGACCGGCCCGAACTCCTGGGGCGCTTGCACCTTCAACGCCAGCGTGCAGGAGAGCGAGGCGAGCGCCGCGGTCAGTACGGCGACGAAGGCGAAGCCGATGAGGATGCCGGGCAGGGGCGCGCGCAGCCCCATGGCCAAGGCGGCCAGCACCAGCAGGGCGGCCTGGAAGACGAAGAGCGCGGCGTCGCGCAGCACCCGGCCCGCCAGCAGCGCAGGCCGGCTCACCGGGGTGACCCGCATCCGTTCCACCACCCCGTACTGCTTCTCGACGATGATGCCGAACCCGCAGAACGCAGCGCCGAACAGGGCGAGTTGGAGCAGCAGGCCGGGCACCAGCAGCTGCCAGGAGCTGCCGGCGGCGGACAGCGGGAGGTCGGTCAGCAGCGGACCGAAGAAGAGGAGGTAGAGCAGCGGCATCAGCACGCCGAACAGCATCTGGAGCCGGGAGCGCAGGGTCTGGCGGGCGTAGCGCCCGAAGATCAGCGCGGTGTCGGAGAGGAACGGGGGCAAGGGGGCTCCTGGACGGCGACGGGGGCGGATCGCTCGGGCGCGGCGGTGCGCCCGGTGATGGCGAGGAAGGTGTCCTGCAGCGAGGCGTCGGGGGAGCCGCCGTGGGTGCGCTTGAGGGTGTCCGGCGTGCCCTCGGCGACGACCGTCCCCTTGTCGATGACGACCAGTCGGTCGGCGAGCGCATCGGCCTCGTCGAGGTAGTGGGTGGTCAGGAAGACGGTGGTGCCGTGCTCGGCGCGGATCCGGCGGACCAGGTCCCACAGGTCGGCGCGGCTTCCCGGGTCGAGTCCGGTGGTCGGCTCGTCGAGGAAGAGCACTTCGGGGCGGTGGGTGAGGCCCATCGCGACGTCCAGCCGGCGCCGCTGGCCGCCGGAGAGCGTTGCGATCCTGCGGTCCAGCAGCCCTTCCAGGCCCAGTCCGGCGGCCAGTTCCTCGGTGCGGGCGAGGGCCCGGGCCCTGGTCAGGCGGTAGAGGCGGGCCTGGGTGACCAGTTCCTCGCGTACCGAGACGTGGGGGTCGACACCGCCGGACTGCGCGACGTAGCCGCAGGCGCGGCGCACGCCCGCCGGGTCGCGGACCAGGTCGCAGCCGGCGACGGTCGCGGTGCCGCCGGTGGGCGCCAGCACGGTGGTCAGCATCCGCAGGGTGGTGGTCTTGCCGGCGCCGTTGGGGCCGAGGAAGCCGAGGATCTCGGCGCGCTCGGCGGTGAGGTCGATGCCGCGTACGGCTTCTACGGGGCCGCGTTGGGTGGTGAAGGTCCGGGCGAGGCCGGACGCCGTGATGACGGGAGGCATGGCGACAGCAAAACAGAGCGACACTAAAATTGCAATGACTCCAAAATTTCATAGAGGTCAGCGAAAGGTAGGGTGACGGCATGGCTGAGGGGCTCAGGGAGCGGAAGAAGCGGCAGACGCGCCAGTACATCTCGGACATGGCCACCGGCCTCTTCCTGGAGCGCGGTTTCGACGAGGTGACCATCGCGGAGATCGCCGAGGCGGCGAACGTCTCCGTCAACACGGTGTACAACTACTTCCCGGCGAAGGAAGACCTCTTCTTCGACCGGAGCGAGGGGTTGATCGACCGGCTCTCGCGCTTCGTACGGGCCCGGCCGGCGGGTGAGTCGGCCGCCGTCGCCGTCCTGCGCGAGCTGCGCGAGGAGGTGGAGAGCGTCTCGCCCAAGGTCGGCCTCATGGAGGGGTACGAGCGCTTCATGAAGGTCGTCCACGGCTCGCCGAACCTCCAGGCCCGCCTCTGGTACGTCCAGCAGCAGCAGTACGACGACCTGGCGGCCACCCTCAGGAGGGAGACCGGCGCGGTGGACGACGACCCGCTGCCCGGCCTGATGGCCGGCCAGATCAACTGGGTCCATCAGGCCCTGATGGACACCATCGCCCGCGAGATGGTCGCCGGCCGCAAGCCCGCGGTCGTCTCCCGCGAGGCCCTGGTCCTGCTGGACGAGATGGCGGACCTGCTGAGCGAAAAGGTCCTCAACTACGCCGTACGGGCGGCCGACTGACGGCCCTGCGTGCCGTCGGCGGACCCCGTCGGTGTGATGTCCGTCATCTGAGACGTGACGCGCATCTCTTACCCACCAAAGGATCGCTCGCGACCGCTAACGTCGCCTTGAGAGTCATCGTGAGCCGTCAAATGCACAGGGTGTAAGGGGACAGCAGTGGCAAGGAAGCTCGCCGTCATCGGGGCCGGCCTCATGGGGTCCGGCATCGCGCAGGTCTCCGCCCAGGCGGGCTGGGACGTCGTCCTCCGCGATGTGACGGAGGGGGCGCTGGCCCGCGGCAAGGGCGGCATCGAGGCCTCGTACGAGAAGTTCGTCGCCAAGGGCAAGCTGGAGGCGGCCGCCGCCGAGCAGGCGCTGGCCCGGATCGCCACCACGACCGACCTGGAAGCCGTCGCCGACGCCGATATCGTTGTCGAGGCGGTCTTCGAGAAGGTCGAGGTCAAGCGGGAGATCTTCCAGACGCTGGACAAGATCACCAAGGACGACGCGGTGCTGGCCTCCAACACCTCCGCCATCCCGATCACCAAGATCGCCGCGGCCACCTCCCGCCCGGAGCGGGTCGTCGGCACGCACTTCTTCTCGCCGGTGCCGATGATGCAGCTGTGCGAGCTGGTACGCGGCTACAAGACCAGCGACGAAACGCTCGCCGCCGCACGGGAATTCGCCGAGTCGGTCGGCAAGACCTGCATCGTCGTCAACCGTGACGTGGCCGGATTCGTCACCACCCGGCTGATCTCGGCGCTGGTCGTCGAGGCGGCGAAGCTCTACGAGTCCGGCGTGGCCACCGCCGAGGACATCGACATCGCGTGCAAGCTCGGCTTCGGACACGCCATGGGGCCGCTGGCCACCGCCGACCTGACGGGCGTCGACATCCTGATGCACGCCACCGACAACATCTACACCGAGTCCCAGGACGAGAAGTTCGCGCCGCCGGAGATCATGCGGCGCATGGTGGATGCGGGCGATATCGGCCGCAAGAGTGGGCAGGGCTTCTACGAGCACTGATACCGCGTCAGACCCACGGGTCCGATGCACTCACCCTCCCGGGTGAATTAGGTATCGGTTCGCTTACAGGCGGCAACTTCGCCGCATGAGAGGCAGTCAGTTCTGTAGACGTCAAGGCAGAAACCCATCAATTCGGGGAGCGCATATGCACATCAGGGGCGACCACGTCGAGCTGGTCGTCGGGGGCCGCCTCGACGTCCGCAGCGCCGCGGACGCCCGTACGGCCCTGCACGCCGCCGTCGACTCCGGCCATGGCGATCTCGTACTGGACCTGACCGAGCTGGACTCCTGGGACGCCACCGGACTCGGCGTGATCATGGGAGTGCACCGCCGCGCCGGCCGGGTCAACCGCCGGCTGGTGCTGCGCGGCGTGCCGCCCCAGATGCAGCGCCTCCTGGTCGCCACCCGGCTGCACCGCATCCTCGCCATCGAGGGCGGGATCGAAGCCGAATCGCTGCCGCGCGTCTGAAGGCACCGCGGGCGCGGCACCTGAGGCGGCGTGGAGGGCCGGGTGCCCGGTTCGAGGAAAAAGCCGCGAAGGTGGAGAATCTGCTCCTGCCGGGAGGTCCGGCACGTTCGGGGCACGGCCCGGCCCCGGCGATGTGCCGCTCCGCTCCCGCGGTCTAAGGTTCGCTTGCCCGCCCTATGCCATCAGCGGCGGCGGGCACCGGACCAGACCAGACGCCACGGCCGGCGGATCCCGGCCGGGCCGGGGGCGCGAACGGCCGGAAGAGCAGTCGGGCACGCCAGACCTGGGAGCTTGCAGCATGGACCCGAACCCGAACCGGGGACCTGAGGAGTACCGCGAGCAGGGTCACCCTGCCGGGGCCCCGACGCCGCCGTCCGGCGCCGAACAGGCCGGCTCCGGCGGTCAGGCCCGCGTCGTGCGGCTGGTCTCGGGCGGCTACCTCGTCACGGTCAATCCCGTCGACGGCAGCGAGATAGAGCCCTGCCCGCCGGGCGAACGGCCCGCCGTCCCCGGCAAGCTCCGGGCCGACGAGCGCGCCGGGGCCGCCCGCGCCGCGGCAGCGCCGCTGCCCATCGGCCCGCCCGGGTCCGCCGGCCACGAGACCCTCCTCGAAGAGCGCTCCGAAGAGACCGAACGCCTGGTCCGGCTGCTGTCCCGCGGCCGCTCCGTACGCCTCACCGGTCCCTCGGGATCGGGCCGCACCCGGCTGCTGGACGCCGTCGCCACCGCCTGCGCCGACCTCGCCCCCGACGGCGTCATCCGGCTCTCCGGCTACCACCGCACCGCCACCGACGTCATGTACGCGCTGTTCGGCGCCGTCTACCGCGCCCCGCGCCACCGCCCCGACCGCCCGGAGCTGCTGCGCCGGCTCGGCGGCATCGGCGCGATCGTCGTCCTGGACGACCTGGAATTCGGCGGGACCGCGCTCGACGAACTCCTCGACGCCACCCCCGAGTGTGCCTTCCTGACGGCGGCCACCCCCGACGTCCCGGCCCCGAGCCCGGACTCCCACCTCGAAGAGGTCTTCCTCGGCGGCGTCGGCCGCGGTGCCTGCGCACGGATGCTCGAGCGCGCCGTGGACCGGAAGCTCACCGCGGACGAGGAGTCCTGGGCCGCGGACCTGTGGTTCGAGTCCGAGGGGCTGCCGCTGCGGTTCGTCCAGGCCGGGGCGCTGCTGCGGCGGCGCGACCGGGTGCAGGCCGAGGCGGCCGCCGCGGCCCCGGACACCGCCGACGCGGGCGAGGGCGCGGCCGCCGGCAGCGACGCCCACCCCGATGGTCCGCTGCCCACCCTCGGCGAGGCCGCCTCACCGGTACCGCTGCTCGCCGCGCGAATGGGCGCCGCCGCCCAGGAGACGCTCCGCTTCGCCGTCGCGCTCGGCGGCGAGCTGCCGCACCAGGCGCATCTGCCCGCGCTCACCGAGGACACCCACGCGGACGCCGTCCTCGGCGAGCTGCTGGGCAGCGGCCTGATCACCCCGGCCGGGTCCTGCTACCGGCTCGCCGCGACCGTCCAGGAGCAACTGGCCGCGCTCGGCTACGCCGAGGGCGCCGCCGCCCGGGTGCACACCGCCGCCCAGCACTACGCCTGGTGGGCCGGCCATCCCTCGGTCGCCCCCGAGCGCGCGGCCGCCGAGGCGGACGCGGTGCTGGCCGCGATGGGCGTACTGACCGGCAGCAGGGAGAGCGGCCACGCCAGTGCGGCCGTGCTGCTCGCGCGCACGGCCGCCCCCGCCTTCGCCGCGGCGCTGCACTGGAGCGCCTGGGAGCGCAGTCTCCGGCACGGCCAGGAGGCCGCCCGGCTGGCCGGCGAGGTCGCCGAGGAGGCGTACTTCCACCACGAGCTGGGCGTGCTGGCGCTGTGCAGCGGCAGCCTGGACCGGGCGCGGGCCGAGCTGGAGGCGTCCATCGGGCTGCGCGGGGTGCTCTCCGACCGCCGGGGCGCGGTCGCCGGGCGACGGGCCCTGGCGCTGGTCACCGACCGCTCACGGGCCGACTCGGCCGCCGCCGACACCACCGTCCTCCACCCCGCGGGGCCGAAGGCCGACGCGAAGGGGCCGCAGGGACGGCCGGACACGGCCGCCTCGTCCGGCGCCGCGGCCACCGCCCGGCTGCGCCTTCAGGCGGCCGACGGGACCGCGGCCACGGTCGTCGCCCGGGGCTCTGCGTCCGCGGCCGCCACGACCGCCCTGCCGGCCACCGCGGGCGCCACCGGCCGGCGCGCGGTCCGGCGCAACGCCGTCGCCGCGGGCGCCGGCGCGCTGCTGGTGGCCGTACTCGGCACCGTCGTCACCCTCGGGATGACCGCCGACGACGACTCCAAGAGCGGCGATCACGTCACCTCGGAACAGACCACCCCGGACGGCGAAAACCCCGAGCTGCCGACCGAGCCGCCCGGTTCGGGCTCCAGCCTGCCGCCCTCCACCGCGGACAAGGCCACGCCCGCCGGGGCCGGCCGCCACGACGGCACGTCCCCCTCGGCGAGCGCCCCGTCCACCGGTCAGGCACCGACGGACCCCAGCACCCGGCCGTCGCAGCCGACCGCCCGGCCCACCCGGCCGACCGGCGGCCCCGGCACGCCGACGGACGGGCCGACCAGGCCGACGCACCCGCCCACCGGCAGCCCGACCTCGCCGACGCCGACCGAGGACCCGACCGGCGAACCCACGGACCCCTCACCGACCGGTCCCACCGGCAAGCCGACGACGCAGAGTCCCTCGCAGTCGGTCACCAGCACCTCGGGCAGCCCGTCGGAGGCGTCACCTCAGTCGGCGTCCGGCACCGCGCCGCAACCGTCGGCTTCCGACGCGGGCACGCCGTCGGACAGCGGGAGCGCGCCGGCCGGCTGACGGGCCGGCGCGGCCCCGTACGGCGGGCCGGAGGTCAGAACAGCCGCAGCTTGTCGTCCTCGATGCCGCGCAGGCCGTCGTAGTCCAGTACGACACAGCCGATGCCGCGGTCGGTGGCCAGCACCCGCGCCTGCGGCTTGATCTCCTGGGCTGCGAAAACGCCCTTCACGGGCGCCAAGTGCGGGTCGCGGTTGAGGAGTTCGAGATAGCGGGTGAGCTGCTCGACACCGTCGATCTCGCCCCGCCGCTTGATCTCCACGGCGACCGTCCCGCCGTCCGCGTCGCGGCACAAGATATCCACGGGGCCAATGGCAGTGGGGTATTCACGCCGAATCAGGGAGTAGCCCTCGCCGAGCGTTTCGATCCGGTCGGCCAGCAGCTCCTGAAGGTGGGCCTCCACTCCGTCCTTGATGAGGCCGGGGTCGACGCCGAGTTCGTGCGAGGAGTCGTGCAGGACCTCCTCCAGGGTGATGATGAGCTTCTCGCCCCCCTTGTTCTCCACCGTCCACACATCGCCGTCCCCCTCCTTGAGGGAACAGGGCGGGGACATCCAGTTGAGGGGTTTGTAGGCCCGGTCGTCCGCGTGAATGGAGACGGAGCCGTCCGCCTTCACCAGGATGAGGCGAGGGGCCGAGGGAAGGTGGGCGGTGAGCCGGCCCGCGTAGTCCACGGAGCAGCGGGCAATGACGAGACGCATGGGGCGAAACGCTACTCGACCGGGGGGTGCCCGCGCGATTCGCGCCGGCGCACGGTCGCTTTACGGGGGAAATCCCCGCACCCCCGGCGCTCGCCTTTGGCCGGTTGTATGTGCAATCTCCTGGTGCGGGCCTCTTGCGCGGCATACCGTTGAAGCGGGGGGTTGTGAGGCGAACACGCTCCGTCGCAAAACCCCTTGTCCCGTCCCTAGGCCCTGTCCGTCCCGGCGGGGCCGCGAGAGGAGAACCTCATGTCGCTCGACGTCTCACCGGCCCTCCTCGAACAGGCCGAGCGAGGCGAGGTCGACGAAGCCGCATTTGTCGACTGCGTCCGGAATTCCCTGCCCTACGCATGGGGGATGATCAGCTCCCTGGTGGCTCAGCTGAAGGTCGACGGCGGTCAGTTCGCCGACAACCAGACGCCGCCGCCGGACGAGCAGGCGCGCGGCCAGCTGCTGCGCGCGCTGGCGAGTGACGCCATCCGCGGTGCGCTGGAGCGCCACTTCGGTGTGCGCCTCGCATTCCAGAACTGCCACCGCCTCGCGGTCTTCCCGATCGACCCGGCCGTGGACGACCGTCTGGCCAAGTTCACCTCGATCCGGGGTCAGCTGCTGAACCAGTCGCCCGAACTGCGCGACTGCTGATCGGAGTTGCTGCCGCTGCGTACCACGCAGGGGTGCGCACCGCGCCCATGCGCCAGCGGCAGCACCACCGAACCACGGTATGACCTCATCGGAAGTACAGCGCCACCACACCACCGCGGGCGGGGGAACGCGGGGAACGCCGCTCGCCGCTCCGCTCCGTCCGGCGGAGTCACCCCAGCTGCGGCAGGACCTCCGTGCCCAGGCGGCGGACGTTCTCCTCGGTGGCGGCGAGATCACCGGAGCCCTCCACCAGCAGCGCGAACCGCGTGATGCCCGTACGCTCCGCCGACGCCGCCAGCCGGTCCGCGCACAACTGGGGCGTGCCGACGGGATGCAGCCCGCACAGCAGCTCCGTGTACGCCAGCGGATCCCGCATGGCGCGATAGCGGCCGTCGACCGTCACATGCGCGCCCAGCCCCTGCCGCAGCCAGCCGGGCATCGCCTTCGTCAGGGTCTCCTCGGCGTCCCGCCCGGCGTCGGCGATCTGCACCACCCCCGCCGACACGTGCGCGGCAGCGGCCACGTCGTCGCCGTCCCGGCCGGCCCGCAGGGCCTCCGACCGCCACAGCGCGACCATCTCCGCCTTCTCCTCGTCGCCGCAGTGCATCCCGAGCAGCATCGGCAGTCCGCGCTCGGCGGCCAGGCGTACCGAGGCGGGGGAGGTGCAGGCGACGACCACCGGCGGGCCGGAAGGGCCGTCGTCCACAGCGGTGAGCGCCTCGTCCGGCCGCGGCACGACCGCCACCTCCCGGAACGCGTATCTCTCGCCCGCCGCGCCGACCCGCGGCTCGCGCAGCCAGCGCAGCAGCAGATCGAGGGACTCCGGGAAGCCGTGGTCGTAGGCGTCGAGCCCGGCGCCGAACACCTCGAGGTCCACCCAGGGACCGCCGCGGCCGACGCCGAGTGTGAAGCGGCCCTCGGAGGTGAGATGCAGCAGCGCCGCCTGCTCACCGAGCGCCACCGGATGCTGGGTCGGCAGCACGCTCACCGCCGTACCGACGCCGATCCGGTGGGTGCGGCCCAGCATCAGTGCGGCCAGCGTCACCGCGCTCGGGCAGACGCCGTACGGCACGAAGTGGTGTTCCGCCAGCCAGACATCGGAGAGTCCGGCCTCCTCCGCCGCTTGTGCGGCGCGCACTGCGCGGTGCAGTGCTTCCCCCTGTCCCTGGCCGGGGAATTGTGCGGCCAGGATGAAAGCTCCCACGCGCATCGCTCTCTGCCTCCTCGCAGCCGACGCGGCTTCCCCCTTACAGGCAACAACGCCTGACACGTGCCAAAGGCACGGCCTGACGCGAAATTCCCCGATGATCGCAGAATCCCGCCGGGCAGCAACCGGCCGTGACAGGGCCGCGTACGCTGGTGACATCCCTCCCCCACGCTCGACTCCGCTCGCCCGGAGGGACCCCCATCCCCGCAGATTGCCCGAGGTGCTCAGTGTCTCCGCGTCGAAACCGCCAGCGTGGCGGTGAGAAGCCCGTCGACCGCGTGGGCGGCGACCGTTACGGCCTGGAACGGACCGAGGAGTGGCGTGGCGAGGAGTGGGTCGTGCGGCAGGTCGGGGGCGGCGGCGCGGCCAAGCACTACCGCTGCCCCGGCTGCGACCAGGAGATCCCGCCCGGTGTGCCGCACGTCGTCGCCTGGCCCCGGTGCGGCGACGTCGACGACCGCCGGCACTGGCACAAGGCGTGCTGGAACGCACGGGACCGCCGGAGCGCGCGGCTCCAGCGGTCCCGGAACGCACCCAGGTACTGACGCGTCAGACGTCGCGCCGCTCCTGGACGACGAAGGCGGCGCCCAGGGCCACGGCCGCCACACCGGCGATGATCAGCACGGGCGTCCAGCCCTGCGGACCGGAACCCGCGAAGAACGACGCGCCGTGCAGCGTCGCCAGCGCGTTGGGGACCGAGTAGTCGATGAGCGCGGTGGCCAGATCGCGGAGGCTCGCCGAGGCGGCCATGAACAGCGCCAGCAGCATCGGCAGCAGCACCAGTCCGAGCATCGCGCTGATCGCGCCCGCGGAGTGCCGCAGCAACGACCCCACCGCCAGGGCCAGCAGGCCGAGCAGCGAGACGTACAGACCGTCGCCCACGGTGGCGCGCAGCCACTGATCGGCCGTCGGGTCGGCGCCGTCCAGCATCCCCGAGGCGGAGACCGCCACCAGGGCCGCGCAGAGCGTCGTGACGACGAAGGACAGCAGGAAGAAGACGATCGACTTGGCGGCCAGCACCCGCGCCCGGCCGGGGCAGGCCGTCATGGTCGTACGGATCATCCCGGTGCCGTACTCGGAGGAGATGACCAGCACACCGAGCGGGATGATGCACAACGTGCCGAGCAGGAGCCCGATGAACGAGAGGCCCAGCTTGTTGCCGACGGTGTGACCGGAGGCGGCCACGAGGCCGGAGATCAGCAGGCCGATGCCGACGACCAGCAGGACCATCACGCCCAGCGTCCAGATCGTCGAGCGCACCGAGCGGATCTTCGTCCACTCGGAGGCCAGCGCGTGGCCGAGGTGGGTGTTGTTGACCGGGATCGGGGAGACGTAACCGGCCTGGCCGGCGCCCTGCCACTGGGCGCCCGGATGCGGCTGCTGCCCCGCCTGGGCCTGCGCCTGGGGCGGCACCGGGGGCTGCCCGTGCGGCTGCTGCTGGGCCTGCGGCTGCGGCTGGGGCGTCGGGGCGCCCCGGCTCTGGAGCATCATCGTGCCCGCGTCCCTGCCGGGGCCGTGCGCCGAGAGCGGCCGGGGCTCCGGCTGGGCCTGGGGGAGCGGCTGCTGGGCACCCAGCATCATCGTGCCGGGCTCGCCGGCGGGGGGCCCGGCGGGGGCGGGCTGCGCCGGCGGCTGCTGGGCCTGGAGCGTCATGGTGCCCTGCTCCTTGGCCTGGGCGGGACCCGGCCGGGCCGGCGGCTCCTGTGCCTGGAGCATCATCGTGCCGGCCTCCCCGGTGGGCGCCGGCATCGGCTGCTCGGGCCGCTGCTCCGCCTGCTGCTCCGGCTGGGGCGCGGCGGCCGGCGGCGCCGGCGGCATCGGCGGCGCGGGCGGCATCGGCTGCTGGTGGGCGCCGGTGTCCTGCGGTCCGCGCTCAGGCTGCGGCTGCTGAGGGCTGGTCATCGTGCGTCCTCGTTCTGCGGCGTGGGCATGGCGGCGGGGGCGGGTGCAGCGGCCGGCATGGGTGCGGCCGGCTGCGGGGGCTGCCCGTAAGGGTGGGGCGCGCCGTACTGTGCGGGTGCCCCGTACGGGTGACCCGGAGCCTGCCCGGGCGGGGGAAATCCCGGCCCCGGAGCGCCCGGCGCCTGCTGGGGGTAAGGCCCCTGCGGCGCGTAGGGGTGCGGCTGTCCCTGGCCAGGCGCATATCCGGCCGGCACGGGCATCTGCTGCTGGAGTCCCGCGCGCTGGTCGGCCGTCGAGCGGTAGTCCACGGCGCTCTGGGTCAGCTGCATGTACGCCTCCTCCAGGGACGCCTGGTGCGGCGACAGCTCCCACAGCCGGACATCCGCCTCGTGCGCGAGATCGCTGATCCGCGGCAGCGGCAGCCCGGTCACCTTCAGCGCGCCGTCCGGCTCCGGCACGACCTGGCCGCCGGCCTCGCCGAGCGCCGCGGTCAGCTTCTCGCGCTGTCCGGCGTCGGTGTCGGGGGTACGCACCCGGGCGAAGTCGGCGGAGTTGGCCGAGATGAAGTCCTTGACGGGCATGTCGGCGAGCAGCTGGCCGCGGCCGATCACGATCAAGTGCTCGGCGGTGAGCGCCATTTCGCTCATCAGGTGCGAGGAGACGAAGACCGTACGCCCCTCGGAGGCGAGCTGCTTCATCAGATTGCGCACCCACAGGATGCCCTCGGGGTCGAGGCCGTTGACCGGCTCGTCGAAGAGCAGCACCTGCGGATCGCCGAGCAGCGCCGCCGCGATGCCCAGCCGCTGGCCCATGCCCAGCGAGAACCCCTTGGAGCGCCGGCTCGCCACCGCCTGGAGGCCCACCACGCCGAGCACCTCGTCGACCCGGCGGGCCGGGATGCCCGCGAGCTGGGCGAGCGAGAGCAGATGCTGGCGCGCGCTGCGGCCACCGTGCACCGCCTTGGCGTCGAGCAGCGCGCCCACCTGGCGGGGCGCGTTGGGGAGCCGGCGGAAGGGACGGCCGGCGATCGTGGCGCGGCCCGAGGTCGGTGTGTCCAGCCCCAGAATCATCCGCATCGTCGTCGACTTGCCGGAGCCGTTGGGCCCCAGGAAGCCGGTCACGGTGCCCGGCTGTACCTGGAACGACAGGTTGTGCACGGCCGTCTTGGCGCCGTAGCGCTTCGTCAGGCCGACTGCCTCGATCATTCTCCGCCCCTCGCGCGATGGTCGGGGCAGAGGCGCGCTCGTACCCCCGTGAGGGTTAGGAGGCTATCGGTGTATTGACGGTTCCATGCAAATCGCCCCCGGTGGGCAGTGCGCCGCCCCGCGCCCCGCGGACCGCTCCACCCCGGACGGCGACGGACCGCACCGGGCCCGGCCGTTACGCGTCGCGCTTCTTGAGCAGCAGGAAACCGCCGGCCAGGGCGGCCAGCGTCCAGGCGATCATGATGCCCAGGCCGCCCCAGGGGCCGTACGGCACCGTCTCGCCGACACGCGGAACGACCTGCATGATCTTCTGGCCGGCCTGGTCGGGGAGATAGCGGCCGAGTTTCCGGGTGGCCGAGACGTTGCCGAGGATGTTGGAGATCAGGAAGAAGAACGGCATCAGGATGCCCAGCGACAGCATGGGACTGCGCAGCATCGCGGCGACCCCCATGGAGAACAGCGCGATCAGCGTCATGTAGAGGCCGCCCCCGAAGACCGCCCGCAGTACCCCGGGATCGCTCAGCTGCGCCCGATGGTCGCCCAGCACCGCCTGGCCCGCGAAGAACGTCACGAAGCTGGTGGCCAGGCCGACCACGAAGACCAGGACGGTGGCCACCGCCAGCTTGCTGAAGAGAAAGGTGGCGCGCTGCGGCACGGCGGCGAGCGAGGTACGGATCATGCCGGTGCTGTACTCGTTGGAGACCACCAGCACACCGAAGACGATCATCGCGAGCTGGCCCAGGCCCATCCCCGCGAAGCTGATGTTGGTGGGGTCGAAGGCGAACCGGTCGCGGGCCGCCATCGACCCGAAGTCGTTCCGGGCCAGGGTGCAGATCAGCACGCCCAGCGCGACGGTGACGACCACGGCGATGCCCAGCGTCCACACCGTCGACCGCACCGACCTGATCTTGGTCCACTCCGAACGCAGCACCTGCGTGACCGCCGCCATCAGCTTCCCTTCTTCTGCGCGTGCCGCTGCCAGTCCGCGCCCCAGCCGTCCGGCCGCACCGGCGTGCCGTCCGGCGGCGGCCGGACGGCACGCGGGGCCGCCGGCCGGTCGTCGTGCGCGTGGTACTCCACCGACTCGGCGGTCAGCTGCATGAAGGCGTCCTCCAGCGACGCCTGCTGCGGGCTCAGCTCGTGCAGCACCAGCTGATGACGGGCGGCCATCTCGCCCAGCCGGGACGCCGGGACCCCGTCGATCTCCAGCGAGCCGTTGCCGACCGCCACCGCGTCGATGCCCTCGGCGTGCAGCAGCTCCAGCAGCTTCTCCTGCTCCGGGGAGCGCATACGGACATAGGAGCGCGAGTTCTCGTGGATGAAATCGGACATCGAGGTGTCCGCCATCAGCTTGCCCTGGCCGATCACGATCAAATGGTCGGCGGTGAGCGCCATCTCGCTCATCAGGTGGGAGGAGACGAACACCGTACGGCCCTGCGCCGCGAGGTTCTTCATCAGATTGCGGATCCAGTGGATGCCCTCGGGGTCGAGGCCGTTGACCGGCTCGTCGAACATCAGGATCTCCGGGTCGCCCAGCAGCGCGGCGGCGATGCCCAGGCGCTGCCCCATGCCGAGCGAGAACCCCTTCGAGCGTTTCTTCGCCACCGAGGTCAGGCCCACCGTGTCCAGCACCTCGCCCACCCGGCTGCGCGGGATGCCGTTGCTCTGCGCCAGGCACAGCAGATGGTGGTACGCGCTGCGGCCGCCGTGCATCGCCTTCGCGTCCAGCAGCGCGCCCACGTGCGTCAGCGGGTCCCGCAGCTGCCGGTAGTGCTTGCCGTCGATGCGGACCGTGCCCTCGGTGGGGTTGTCCAGATCGAGCATCATCCGCATGGTCGTGGACTTGCCCGAACCGTTGGGGCCGAGGAAGCCGGTGACGATGCCGGGCCGCACCGCACACGTCAGGTGGTCCACCGCCACCTTGTCGCCGTAATGCTTGGTCAGCCCCTCTAGCTCGATCATGTACAGCACGCTAGGGGCGTCCCCGGACCCTCGCCACCGGGAGCCACCGGGTGCCCGCCCCCGTCACACGACCGCGCCCCCGCACCGCCACGGACGGCGGAACGGGGGCGCGGGAAGCTGTCTGGCGTCAGCGGGACTGCTGGGCGGGGACGCCGCGCGACGCGGTCTCCTCCTCGCCGGGCGCACCGGCCGCGGCGACGGCCGCACCGGTCAGCGTCGCGAGCATCTCGCGGACGTTGGTCAGCTGCGCGTTGATGGAGTCGCGACGGTTGGTCAGCGCCGCCAGCTCGCGCTCGGATTCGCTGCGGATACGGTCCGCCTTGGCGTTGGCGTCCGCCACGATGTCCTCGGCCTGGCGCTGCGCGGTCTCCACCGTCTGGCGGGCCCGGCGCTCCGCGTCCGTGCGCAGCTTCTCGGCCTCCAGGCGGAGCTGCTCGGCGCGGTGCTCGATCTCCGCGAGACGCTTCTCGGCCTTGGCCTGACGCGAGGCCAGATCGCGCTCGGACTGCTCACGGCGCTTGGCGAGGTTGGTCTCGAAGTCGGCGGCGGCCTGCGCGGCCTTGGCGCGGGTCTCCTCGAAGAGGGAGTCCGCCTCCTCGCGCTTGGACTGCGCGTCCTTCTGCGCCTCGGCACGCAGCGTGGACGCCTCGCCCTTGGCCTTCTCGACGATCCGGGCGCCCTCGTCCTCCGCCTTCGACTTGCGCTCGGCGGCGAACGACTCGGCGTCGTTGCGGACCTGCTGGGCGGCCGACTCGGCCAGCTCACGGTGCTGCTCGGCGGCCCGACGGGCCTCCTCGCGCAGGTCCTTGGCCTCCTCCTCGGCGAGGCGGAGGATCTTCTCGACGCGCGCACCGAGACCCGCGTAGGACGGTTCGGCGTCGTTGACCTGAGCCTGGGCGTTCTGCGTCTCGAGGTGCAGCTCCTCGATCCGCTTTTCCAGCGACGTGATGCGGGACAGCGCACTGTCGCGGTCGGCGACGAGCTTGGTAATGCGGTCGTCCACCTGACCGCGGTCGTACCCACGCCGCACGAGCTCGAAGCCGAAGGGGGAGGATGTGTCGCTCATGGGGTTCCTGTCGAAAGAGACCGGTGAGGTGATAAGGGAATCCTAGGGGTCTTCACGGCGTGTCATCGAGTCATTGCGCGTTCGAAGTGGAGAATGACCCCTCGTTTGAGTGGCTACCCTTCAGACGGCTTGCCACTCGAACGAGTTGCGCCCGCCCCCGCGGCTGCCTTGACGCCGCCCTTGCCCTCCGCGCCGCCCCCGGGCCCTTCAAACGACTCCAGCGCTTCCAATACGTCCTGAACGCGGGAGATTTCGGCGTTGATGTCCTCGCGCCGGCGCACCAGGACCTCCAGCTCGCGCTTGCCCTCGTCCACGATCCGGGCGGCCTCGGCCTCGGCCTCGGAACGCATCCGCTCCGCGTTGCGCACCGCCTCCGCCTTTTTGTTCTCGGCCTCCTTGATCAGGCCCTCGGCCTTCTTCACCGCCGAGATCCGGACCTTGCTCGCCTCGCTGTTCGCGTCCGACAGCAGCTGGTCGGCCTTCTCCTTGGCCTCCACCTGCTGCTCGGTGGCCTGCGCGATGAGCTTGTCGACCCGTTCCCCGGCGTTCTTCATCGCCTCCGACGACTCCCGGCGGGCCCGGTCGTGCAGCTCCTCGACCTCACTCTCGACCCGCGCCCGCAGCTCCTCGCCCCGCTCCCGGATGGCGGTGGCGTCCCCACGGGCCTCTTCCAGCAGGGTGTTGGCGTCCGTACGGGCCTTCTCCACCCGCGCATTGCCGTCGGTCGTCGCCTCCGACACCAACCGGTCGGCCTCCTTGCGGGCCGCCCCGACCATCGTGTCGGCCTGCTCCTCGGCGGCGGTGGCCGCCTTGAGAGCCTCCTCCTGGGCCCTGGCGACGAGCTGGTCGGCCTGCTCGGCGGCGTCCCCGCGACGCTTGGCCGCGTCCTTGCGCGCCTCGTCCAGCAGCCGGTCCGACTCCTGCTGCGCCTGGGTCCGCAGCCGCTCCGCCTCGGCCTCGGCGTCCTCCTTGACCTTCGCGGAGTCACCGCGGGTCCGCGTGGCGTGCTCCTGCGCGGCGGTGACCGTCTCGGCCGCGTCCGCCCGCAGCCGGTCCGCCTCCGCGGTGGCCGAGGCGAGCATCGCCTCCGCCTGGTCACGGGCGTCGGCCCGGGTACGGTCCGCGTCCTGCTCGGCGTCGGCGGTGGTCTTCGCCGCCTCGGCCCGCAGCCGCTCGGCCTCCGTACCGGCCTCCGAGATCAGCTCGTCGGCCTGCTCCGCCGCGTCCGACCGCGTCTTGTTGGCCGCCTTGCGTGCCTCGTCGCCGGTCCTCTCGGCGTCCGTCCGCGCGCTCTCCAGCGCCTCGGCCGCCTCCGCCCGCAGCCGCTCCGCGGCCTGGGACGCCTCGCTGACCATGGCGTGCGCCTGCTGCTCGCCCTCCGCGCGCAGCCGGTCGGCGGCCTGCTGGGCCTCGGCGACCACGCGGTTCGCGTCGTCCTGTGCCGAAGACGTCAGCTCGGTGGCCTCGGTGACGATCCGGTCGGCCTCCGCGCGGGCCTCGGTGACGAGCGCGTCGGCCTGCCCGGCCGCGTCCGACCGCATCCGGTTGGCGTCGTCGCGCGCCTCCGCCCGGGCCCGCGCCGCGTCCTGCTCGCCGGACGCCAGCGCGTCCGACGCGTCGGTGCGCAGCTGCTGCGCCTTCGCGGTGGCGTCCGCCACCAGCTTCTCCGCCTGGCCGGTCGCCTCCGACAGCAGTCCGTCGGCCTGCTCCGCCGCCTCCGTACGCGCCGCGTTGGCGTCCCGGCGCGCCGCGTCCAGCACACCGGCGGCTTCCGCGTGCAGCCGGTCGGACTCCTCGATGGCCTCGGAAACCGTCTGCTCCGCAAGGGACTTCGCGGCCTCGGACGCCTCCTGCGCCTCCTGCCGCACCCGCGCCGCGTCCTCGGAGGCACGCTCGCGCTGGTCGTAGGCGTCCTTGCGGACCCGGTCCGCCTCGTCCTGCGCCTCGGTCCTGATGCGCTCGGCGGAGTGCTCGGCCGCCGACCGCAGCCCGGCGATCTCCTGCTCGGCATGCTCATGCAGATCCGCGACCGCGTCCCGTACCTGCTGCGCGGTCTGCTCGGCCGCCCCGACGAGCTCGCCCGAGCGCCGGTCCGCCTCCTCGACCAGCCGCTCGGCCTCCGCCTGCGCCTCGCTCACCCGCGTACGGGCGGACGCCAGCAGCTCCTCGCTCTGCTCCCGCGCGGCCGTGCGCTCCTGGTGGGCCTCCTCGCGGGCCTCGCCCAGCAGCTGCTCGGCCTCCCGGCGCCGCCGCGCGGCCTCCTCCTGCGCCTCTGCCAGCGCCTGCGCCGCCTCCGTGCCCGTGCGCTCCGCGGCGGTGGCCGCCTCCGCACGCACCCGGTCCGCGGTCTCCTGCGCCTCGCCCCGCAGCCGCTCCGCCTCGGCAGCCGCCTCGCTGCGCAGCCGTACGGCCACCGCCTCGCCCTCGGAGCGCGCCGCCGACGCGTCCGTGGCGGCCTCGGTCCGCAGCCGCTCGGCCTCCTCCTCGGCCTCCTGCTGCAGCGTCCGGCGCCGGTCGGCGGCCTCCGACTTGAGCCGGGCCGCCTCCTCCTGCGTCTCCCGGCGCAGCCGCTCGGCCTCGGCGCGCGCCTCGCGCAGCGCGTCCTCGGCGGCCGTGACCCTGCTCTCGGCCTCGGTGTGCAGCCGGTCCAGCTCGGCCTGTGCCTCGGTCCGCTTCTCCTCGGCGGCCCGTTCGGCCTCCGCCCGCAGCTCCTGGGCGCCCTCCTCGGCCGTCGTGGTCAGCGTCTCCGCGGCCTGGGTGCCCTCCAGCAGCAGCTGCTCGGCCTCCGCACGGGCCCGCTCCAGCGCCTCCTCGGCCTGCCGGCGCAGCGCCGAGGCCCGCTCGATGGCCTCGGTGCGTACCCGCTCGCTCTCCGTGACGGCGCCCGAACGGGTCTCCTCCGCATCGGCCTTGGCCTTGCCCAGCAGCTCCTCGGCGGACCCGGCCGCCTCCTCGATCTGCTGCACGGCCTCGCGCCGGGCCTCGCTGCGGATCCGCTCGCCCTCCGCGACCGCGTCCGCCCGCAGCTGCTCCGCCTCGCCGCGCAGCCGCCGCGCCTCCTCCTGGAGTTCGACGGTCTTGGCGCGGTACTCCTTGGTGTCGTCCTTCGCCGCGCCCTTGAGCTGCGCCGCGGTGTCGTGCGCCTCCTCACGCAGCCGGTCCGCCTCGGACTCGGCCTCGCTGCGCAGCCGTTCGGCCTCCTCGGCGGCGGCCTTGGTGGTGGCCTTGGCGTCCTCGGACGCCTTGGTCAGCACCTCCTCCGCGGTCCGCGCCGCCTTCGCCAGCTGCGCCGCGGAGTCCTCGGCCGCCTTCGACCGGGCGGTGTCCTGGGCCTCGGAGACCAGCCGCTCCGCCTCGGTGCGGGCGTCCTCGCGCAGTTGCTCGGCCTCGGCCTTGAGCGCCTCGGCCTCCTTGGTGGCCTCGCCGACCAGCCGCGCGATCTCCGCCTTGGCCGTACGGGTGCGCTGTTCGTTCTCCGACTCGGTGGCCGACAGCCGCTTGCCGGCGGCCTGCTGGGCCTCCTCGACGAGCTTCTCCGACTCGGCGCGCGCCTCGCGCAGCGCCGCGTCCGCCTCCTGGATCCGCGCCTCGGCGCTGCGGGTCAGCTCCGCGGCGGCCCGCCGCGCCTCCTCCGACTCCGAACCGGCAGTCGTACGCAGCTGCTCGGCCTGATCGGTCGCTTCCTGGGCCTGGTTGGACGCGGCGTTCAGCAGCCGCTCGGCGTCGGTGCGGGCCCGGCGCAGGATGGATTCCGCCTCGGCACGGGCCTCTTCCGCCGAGGTGTCCAGGCGCTCACGGGCGCGTTCGGCGAGCCGCTGGGCCTCGGTGCGCGCGGACGACAGGGCCTGTTCGGCCTCCGCCCGGGACTCCTCCATGAGCCGGCGGGCCTGCGACTCGGTGCGGGCGCGCAGCTGTTCGGCCCAGGCGACGTTCTCGTTGACATGCGATTCGACGGTCTGGCGGCGCTCGTTGAGCTCCTCGTCGAGCCGCTGGCGGCGGGTGACCGCCTCGGCGTGCAGCTCGGCCTCCAGCCGGGACTGGCGTTCGGCCTGCTCCTGGAGCAGTCGCTGGGTCTGTGACCGCGCCTCGCGCAGCTCGCGCTCCGCGTCCGTACGCAGCTGGTCGGCCTGGATCTGCGCGTTGCGCAGCAGCTGTTCGGCCTGATGGCTGACGTTGTCGTAGGCAGGGCGGGTCGCGAGGTTGCGGCGTGCCTCGTGGAGCTTGGCACGCAACACCTCGACCTGATAGCCGAGGTCGTCGGCGTGCTGGACGGCCTTTTCCCGCTCGGTCTTCAGCCGCTCCATCTCGGCCTCGAACTGCGAGAGGTGGTCGTCAGCCTCGTAGCGGTCGTTGCCCCGCACTGCGCGGTCCCATCCGTCCCCTGGTCATGGTGGCGGCCGACTCCGTCCTGCGGTTGCTCGTCCCGTACACGTCACGTCGTACCGGACTCGCGCCCCTCGGAGCTGACCCTTCCGAAGAAATGGTGTCAGATCATCGGCAGAGTATGGACCGAGCCCCACTCCCGTACCCCGGCCGAAGGTGCACTCTACCGGCCGGGGAACGCAAAGGTCAGTGGTCCGCCGAGGCGGGGGGTGCGGCAGTGACGAGTTCGGTGAGCACTCCGTGACAGTCCTTGGGGTGCAGGAAGGTGATCCGCGAGCCCATCGAACCGGTCCTGGGCTCGTCGTAGAGGACCCGGACGCCCTTGTCGCGGATGGCCGCGGAGTCGCCGTCCACATCCGCCGTGCCGAAGGCGATGTGGTGGACACCCTCGCCGTTCTTGGCAAGCCACTTGCCCACCGCGGAGTCCTCCCGGGTCGGCTCCAGGAGCTGCAGATACGAGGCCCCGCCGTCGGAGGTCCCGTTGATTTTCAACATCGCCTCCCGCACGCCCTGCTCTTCGTTGACCTCGGAGTGGAACACCTCGAATCCGTACGTGGCACGGTAGAAGTCGACGGTCCTGTCGAGGTCGAAACAGGCGATCCCGATGTGGTCGATTCGCGTCAGCATGGCTCCAGTGCACCGCTCACACGGCCGGTTACGCAACGTGCGCGCCGTCACACCCGCTTCCCGGTGACCCCGGGCGTACCGCTCAGTACATTGACGGGAACCCTCGTTAACTTCCCTGCAAAGGAAGGCCGCACCGCATGTCTGCAACGAATGGCACCAACGCAACCACCTCGGTGATCGTGGCGGGAGCGCGGACCCCCATGGGCCGCCTTCTGGGATCCCTGCGCACCTTCTCCGGCGCCGAGCTGGGCGCCTTCGCCATCAGGGCCGCGCTGGACCGGGCGGGCATCGGCGGCGACCAGGTCCAGTACGTGATCATGGGCCAGGTGCTGCAGGCCGGCGCCGGCCAGATCCCCGCCCGCCAGGCCGCCATCAAGGCCGGCATCCCCATGAACGTCCCCGCGCTCACCGTCAACAAGGTCTGCCTCTCCGGCCTGGACGCGATCGCGCTGGCCGACCAGCTGATCCGCGCCGGGGAGTTCGACGTCGTCGTCGCCGGCGGCCAGGAGTCCATGACCAACGCCCCGCACCTGCTGCCCAAGTCCCGCGAGGGCTACAAGTACGGTGCCGTCGAGATGCTCGACGCGATGGCGCACGACGGCCTCACCGACGCCTACGAGGGCGTCGCGATGGGCGAGTCCACCGAGAAGCACAACACCCGCCTCGGCATCGCCCGCCCGGAGCAGGACGAGGTCGCCGCCCGCTCCCACCAGCGGGCCGCCGCCGCCCAGAAGAACGGGCTCTTCGAGGCCGAGATCACCCCCGTCGAGATCCCGCAGCGCAAGGGCGAGCCGGTGGTCTTCAGCCAGGACGAGGGCATCCGCGGCGAGACCACCACCGACTCGCTCGGCAAGCTGCGCCCGGCCTTCGCCAAGGACGGCACGATCACCGCCGGCACCTCCTCGCAGATCTCCGACGGCGCCGCCGCCGTGGTCGTGATGAGCAAGGCCAAGGCCGAGGAGCTGGGCCTGGAGTGGATCGCGGAGATCGGCGCCCACGGCAACGTCGCCGGCCCCGACAACTCCCTCCAGTCGCAGCCCTCCAACGCCATCGGCCAGGCCCTGGGCAAGGACGGCCTGACCGTCGAGGATCTTGACCTGATCGAGATCAACGAAGCCTTCGCGGCGGTCGCCGTGCAGTCAATGAAGGACCTGGGAGTGTCCCCGGAAAAGGTGAATGTCAACGGCGGTGCGATCGCCCTGGGCCACCCGATCGGCATGTCCGGCGCCCGCATCGTGCTGCACCTCGCACTGGAGCTGCGCCGCCGGGGCGGTGGCGTGGGAGCCGCCGCGCTGTGCGGGGGCGGCGGCCAGGGCGACGCGCTGATCATCCGCGTTCCGGGTAAGTAACCGCGAGACGGACCGAGCCGAAGGAGACGCGCAGCGATGGTGGACGTCCCGCAGCTGGTGGAGCAGGCCCGGCAGGGCCGGCCGAGGGCGGTGGCCCGGCTGATCTCCCTCGTCGAGGGGGCCGCACCGGAGCTGCGCGAGGTGATGGCGACGCTTGCGCCGCTCACCGGCAACGCCTACGTGGTCGGACTGACCGGTTCACCCGGAGTCGGGAAGTCCACCACCACCTCGGCTCTGGTGACGGCCTACCGCAAGACGGGCAAGCGCGTCGGGGTCCTCGCCGTCGACCCCTCCTCGCCGTTCTCCGGCGGCGCGCTGCTCGGCGACCGGGTACGGATGAGCGAACACGCCTCCGACCCCGGCGTCTACATCCGCTCGATGGCCACCCGCGGCCACCTGGGCGGCCTGGCCTGGGCCGCCCCCCAGGCGATCCGCGTCCTGGACGCGGCGGGCTGTGACGTCGTCCTCGTCGAGACGGTCGGCGTCGGCCAGTCCGAGGTGGAGATCGCCTCGCAGGCCGACACCAGCGTCGTCCTGCTGGCCCCGGGCATGGGCGACGGAATCCAGGCGGCCAAGGCCGGCATCCTGGAGATCGGCGACGTCTACGTGGTCAACAAGGCCGACCGCGACGGCGCCGACGCCACCGCCCGCGAGCTCAACCACATGCTGGGGCTGGGCGCATCGCGGGCACCGGGCGACTGGCGGCCGCCGATCGTCAAGACCGTCGCGGCCCGGAGCGAGGGCATCGACGAAATGGTCGAGGCGCTGGAGAAGCACCGCGCCTGGATGGAGGAGCACGGGGTGCTGGCGCAGCGCCGCCGGGCCCGCGCGGCCCGCGAGATCGAGACGATCGCGGTGACGGCGCTGCGCGAGCGGATCGGCGATCTGCGCGGCGACCGGCGGCTGGGCGCGCTCGCCGAGCGGACGGTGACCGGCGAGACGGACCCCTACCGGGCGGCCGACGAGCTGGTCGAAGGCGTCACCAACGGCGGCTGAGCGGCCGCCCCGGAGACTCCGGGGTGGCCGCCGTGCGCATCGGCCTCAGTCGTCGGCTCCGTCGTTGTCGTTGTCGTCGTCGTCCGCATCGTGCGCGGGGGCGGCCGTCGGCTTCCCGGAGTCCGGGTCGATCAGCAGTTTGTGCTCCTTGCCGTCCTTCGTGACGGTCTCGGCCTCCCAGACGGCACGCGCCCGGTGGTCGTCGTCCAGGTCGAGGGAGGTCACCGTGGCGTGCGCGCCGGCGATCCGGGCCGCCGCGGCGGCGTCGACCTTCGCGCCCGACGGCGAGACGGCGTCGTCCTCGTGATCGACGTGCTGGTCCAGCACCCGGCCACTGCCGGCGTCCAGGGTGACCTCGTGCCACTTCCCGTCCTTGCCGAGCACGTCCGCCTCCCACACCAGACCGGGCCGGTCCCGGTCCAGGTCGAGGCCGGACACGGTGCCCGGCACGGCCTTCAGCGCGGCCGCCGCGGCCTGCGGCGCACTCACCCCGGCGGCCCGCGCCTCCCGCACGTCCTCCTGCCCGCCGTCGTCACCGCCCCGCCCCTGGCCGTCGTGCGCCGCGAGCTGCGCGGTCGTCCGGGCACCGGACTGCACCGAACCCGGCCCGTCCCCGCTGTTGACGGCGAGGGCGGTCGTCGTGCCGCCCGCGATCAGCGCGGCAGCGGCGGCGGTGGCGATGACGATGTGGCGCTTCATGCAATCTCCCCTGTACGGCGGACCGGTGTCGGCCGGCCCGGTGTTCGGCAGTGACCACACACTCGCCGAACGAACCTGAAGGGGACCTGAAGCCACCTGAAGAGGTCTTCAGGTCGGGAATGGCAGGCTGACCTCATGCGCCTGTTGATCGTGGAGGACGAGAAGCGGCTGGCCCTGTCGCTGGCCAAGGGCCTGCGGGCCGAGGGATACGCGGTCGACGTCGTGCACGACGGCCTGAGCGGGCTGCACCAGGCCGGCGAGGGCGCCTACGACCTGATCGTGCTGGACATCATGCTCCCCGGCATGAACGGCTACCGCGTCTGCGGAACCCTGCGGGCCGCCGGCAACGACGTGCCGATCCTGATGCTCACCGCCAAGGACGGCGAGTACGACGAGGCCGAGGGGCTGGACACCGGCGCCGACGACTACCTGACCAAACCCTTCTCGTACGTGGTCCTGGTCGCCCGGGTGAAGGCGCTGCTGCGCCGGCGCGGGCACACCGCGCAGCCGGTGCTGCGGGTGGGGACGCTCACCGTCGACCAGGGGTCGCACACGGTGGAGCTCGACGGCGCCCAGGTGGCCCTGACCGCCAAGGAGTTCGCCGTGCTGGAGCAGCTGGCGCTGCGGGCGGACGAGGTGGTCTCCAAGGCCGAGATCCTCGAACACGTCTGGGACTTCGCGTACGAGGGCGACGTCAACATCATCGAGGTGTATGTGAGCGCCCTGCGCCGCAAGCTCGGCGCCCGGCGCATCCTGACGGTCCGCGGCGCCGGATACCGGCTGGTGCCCGGTGCGTAGGGTGCTGGGCCCGGTACGGGTCAGGGCGGCGGCCGGCGCGACGCTCGTCGTGGCGGTGGCGCTGATCGCGGCCGGCACGGCCGTGCTGCTGGTGCTGAGCGGCACCCTGCAGGACCAGGCCCAACTGCAGGCCGAGGTCGCCGCGCGCGAGGTCGCCGCGCAGATCGCGACGGGCACGCCCTACGCGAAGCTGGACCTGCCCGACGGCGACGACCACCCGGTCGTGGTGCTGGACGACGACGGGCGGGTGCGGGCGGCCGGCGACGACGTGCGCGCCGTGGACGGCAGGTCGGCCCGGCCCGCGAAGAGCGCCGGCACCCCCGCACCCGGCGAGGACGGCGACGATGACGACGACGGGGACCGGTCGTCCGGACGGGGCGAGGTCGACGACGACGCGCACTACCGCGACGGCACCGCGAACGTCGACGGCAAGGTGGCCGACTACCGCTTCGCCTCGGTCGAGGCCAAGGGCCCCGGCGGCGCCGGGGCCACGGTGCGGGCCGGTGCGGCGCTGGCACCCGAGCGCAGCACCGTCGGCACGGTACGCACCGCGATGCTGATCGGACTCCCGCTGCTGCTCCTGGTGGTGGCCGCGGTGACCTGGCTGGTGACCCGGCGGGCGCTGCGCCCGGTGGAGGGCATCCGCGAGGAGATGGCCGCGATCACCGCCAGCACGGACCTGAGCCGCCGGGTGCCGGTGCCCGCGGCCCGGGACGAGATCGGCCGGCTGGCCCGTACCACCAACGAGACGCTGGCGGCCCTGGAGACGTCCGTGGAGCGCCAGCGGCGGTTCGTCGCGGACGCCTCGCACGAGCTGCGCAGCCCGATCGCGAGCCTGCGCACCCAGCTGGAGGTGGGCGTCGCGCATCCGGAGCTGCTGGATGTGCCGGGAGCCGTGGCGGACACCGTGCGGCTGCAGCGGCTGGCCGCCGACCTGCTGCTGCTGGCACGGCTGGACGCGGGGGAGCGGCCGACGCAGGCCCGGGTCGATCTTGCCGCGCTGGTACGGGAGGAGAGCTCACAGCGGGTCGGGGACCGGATCCCGGTACGGACCGGGGACCTGGTGGGTGTCGAGGTGGCCGGCTCCCGCGGACAGCTGGGCCGGGTCCTGGGCAACCTCCTGGACAACGCTCAGCGGCATGCCGTCTCGGCGGTGCGGGTGGCCGTGCTGCGGGAGGGGGAGTGGGCCGTGCTGCGGGTCGACGACGACGGGCCCGGGGTGCCGCAGGACCAACGGGAGCGGATCTTCGAGCGGTTCGTACGGCTCGACGACGCGCGGGCCCGGGACGACGGCGGGGCCGGGCTGGGGCTGGCCATCGCGCGGGATGTCGCGGAGCGGCACGGCGGCACGCTGGCGGTGGGGGAGGGCTCGGTGTTCGAGCTGCGGCTGCCGGTGGCTTCCTGAGGGCTGCCGGTGGTCGCGCTGAGTGGCCCGGCTGAGCGGCCCGGCTGAGCGGTCCTGCTGAGCGGCCCGCGGCCCGTGGCGGGCCGCGGTGGCCGGCTCAGAGACCGCCGCGGTGTTCCCTCAGATGCTCGGCCACCGGGGCGAGCGAGGCCCGCAGCGCTTCGAGTTCCCCGACGGCGAACAGGTCGATGAAGTGCTTGCGCACCGAGGCGACGTGGTGCGGTGCGACCCGGCGCATGGTCTCCCAGCCCTCCTCCGTCAGTACGGCGTAGAGGCCGCGGCGGTCCGACTCGCAGCTCTCGCGGCGCACCAGGCCGGCGTTCTCCATCCGCGTGATCTGGTGCGAGAGCCGGCTCTTGGACTGCAGGGTGCCGGCCGCCAGGTCGCTCATCCGCAGCCGGTGGTCCTTGGCCTCGGAGAGGTTGACCAGGATCTCGTAGTCGTTGTTCGTCAGGCCGAACGGCTGCAGATCGCGCTCCAGTTGGTGCATCAGCAGCCTGCTGACGTCCAGATGGGTGCGCCAGGCGTGCTGTTCCTGGTCGGTCAGCCAGGGGGTGTCGCTGTCGGTCGTCATGGAGGAATTCTATCCGTAAAAGTTGAATAGTTAATTAAGTTGGCTGCGACCCCGCACCCGCCGCCGCCCACCGGCCGCCGGGTGCGGCCGGGCCCCGTGCGGTGGTCAGGCGTTCGAGGTCACCGTCCGCAGACTACCGCTCACAGCCCGAAGCGACGCTGGAGGCCCCCGAGGCCACCGGGCAGCTGGGGCAGTTGTGAGCCACTTTGCGCCCCGTGCCCGCCACCGCCCGGAACGCCCGCCTCGTCCGGAACCACGCCCGTGGCCCGCTCCGGCATCAGCACCTCCGTCGACTGCAGCAGGACCGTCCCGGCCCCCACGAACTCGAACTGGTGCTCCTCGCCCGAGACCCCGCCGATCCCGGTGTGCGCCCGCAGCCCGCCCAGAAAACCCCGCAGGTACTGGTGGTCGTAGTGATGGCACGGCGAAGGACAGTCCGCCCACCCGACCAGCGCCTGCGGATCCACCCGGATCGGCGGCTCCATGAACACCACCGGGCCGTTCGAGGCGGCCACGAACTTCCCCGTACCGATCAGAGTGAGAAAGCCCGGCACGATCGACTGCTTCAGCGACAGAGATGGCTGAAAGGCGAGCAGGTTTCCGGCCCGGATCGTGAGGTTGCCCTCATCGAGATCGAAGGAGTTCACATCGAAGGCGCGGTCGGCGAGCAGCATCTTGCCCTGCCCCTCGGCGACCACCCAGTCCGCGGCGTGCAGCGGCGAATGGAAACTCCCCGCCACCAGCCGCTCCAGGCGGCCGTGCCCGATGCCGTGGAAGTCGATCCGCCCGTAATAGGCGATCATCTTCCCCTTCTGCAGGAACCACCGGCCGTCGAGCTCCACGCTGAACGCGTACGGATTGACGTTGTCGTCGGCCGGCAGCGTCTGGACGTCGTGGACGACGGGACCGGTCACAGCTTCTCCTCCGACGCCTGGACGTAGACGGTGCCCTGGCCCGACAGCTCCAACTGGAAGGCCTCACCGGAGCCGCGGCCGACCATGTCGCGCCAGCCGAGCGCCGTGGACAGTTTGTTACGGACGTCGCCGCGGTGGGCCACATACGCCTGCGGATCCACATGGACCGGGCGCTGCGGCGTGATCGGCAGCTCGATCACCCCGCCGTGCGCCATCACCGCCGCCGCGCCACGCCCCTTGAGCGTCGTGGTGAACAGACCCTGCCCGGTCACCTGACCGCGCACCATGCCCATCACACCGCCCTGCGAACCCATGAACATCGTGCCCTGCTCCAGCGAACCGTCGAACGCCAGCAGCCGGTCGGCCTCGACATACAGCGTCTCGCCCGTCAGATCGACCACCTGGACATGATGGCCGCCGTGCCCGAACATCACCGTGCCACTGCCCTCCACCGTCATCAGCGGCGTGGCCTCACCGGCGATCCGCCGGCCGATCATCGAGCCGACGCCGCCCTGACCGCCCTGAATGTTCGGGGTGAAGGACACCTCGCCGCGGTAGGCCAGCATCGCGCCACGCTGACTGAACATCCGCTGGCCCGGTGCGACACGCGCCTCCACCATGCGGGAGTTGAGCGCCGTGAACGGCATCAGACCTCACCCCCCACGGTGTTGCGCTCGCTGGGCTGCACATAGACCAGACCGTCGCCCTCGAAACGGATCTGGAACGCCTCGCCCGATCCCTCCCCGATGACCGTGCGGAAGTTCACCCCGGACTGGAAGTGCTGCTTGAGGCCGCCGGTGTGCGCGATGTACGCGCCCGGATCGACCTGCAGCGGGTACTGCTTGGTGACCCGCAGCACCACCGCCGGCCCGTCCGAGGTGATCGCCGCCTGGCCGTGCCCCTCGACGGTGGTGGTGAACAGGCCGTTGCCCTGCGAAGCGCCCCGCAGCCCGGTGAAGGTCGTGCCGGTACGCAGCTCCGCATCCGTACAGAGCAGATTGTCGGCCTCGACGTAGAGCTTCTCGCCCGTCAGCCGCACCAGGTTGATCTCGCTCGCCCGGTCCGCGAAGAAGCAGGTGCCATGGCCCTTCACCTCCATCACGGCCATCTGCTCGCCGGTCAGCCGCCGGGTGACCATGCCGCGCAGGCCCTCGCCGCCCCCGGTCATCTTCTTGAACGACATCTGGCCGTCGTACGCGACCATCGCACCGTTTTTCGCCTTGACGGCATCGCCCGTCATGTCGACGGCGAGCACTTTGCTCCCCTGGAGCCGAAACTGAGCCACGGATCAGACCGTAGTCGGCCGGGGCCGTCCGAGGCAGGCCCTTTTGGTCACGGTCTGCCCCCGACTGGGGCGGAACCGGGCCGCCCGGCCCCCCGCGCAGTGATCATCAGGTCGGCTGTCACAATGGGGCACGGCTTGTGAACTCTTGCACAAGCGATTGCTGGCTCCCTTCGCCGTACTGACGAGGTTCCCGTGGACATCAAGACCGCCGCTGCCCTGCACCGACTGCGCCTGGCATCCATCCCGGAGGCGCTCTCCTTCCCGGCATTGCTGATCTTCGGCACCGGCTTCCGGCTGGTCCTCGACTACGACTCCCTGGTGATGCCGCTCGGCCTGCTCCACGGCATCCTCTTCACCCTCTACGTGGTGCTCCTGCTGGACGTGTGGAACCGCACCAAGTGGCCCTTCAAGCGCGTGGCCTTCTTCTTCGTCCTGGCGGTCCTGCCCTTCGGCGGCCTCTACGGGGACCGCGTCCTCAAGCGGGAGGAAGAAGCCGGCCTGATCGCCGCCCGCGCCCGCAAGGAAGGGGTCGTCAACGTATGATCGTCGCCTTCTCGGTCAGCCCGCTGGGCGTCGGCGAGGACGTCGGCGAGTACGTCGCCGACGCCGTCCGAGTGGTCCGCGAATCCGGGCTGCCCAACCGCACGGACGCCATGTTCACCTCCATCGAGGGCGAGTGGGACGAGGTCATGGACGTCGTCAAGCGCGCCGTCGCGGCCGTCGAAGCGCGCTCCGGCCGGGTCTCACTGGTCCTCAAGGCCGACATCCGGCCCGGTGTCACCGACGGCCTGACCTCGAAGGTCGCCACCGTCGAACGCCACCTCGCCACCGAGGCGTGAGGGGTGAGGCGTGAGGGGCGAGGCGTGAGGTGTAGCGCCGAGCGCCGTCGCGGCGTAGGGCCGAGAGCCATCTCGCCAGCTCGCCATCGCGGCGTACGGGCGCCTCAGCCACCCGCCGCCAGGGCGATCCCCAGCGGAGTCCGCTCGTAGAGCACCTGACGTCCGTGCCGGCGCGAGGCCAGCAGACCGGCGTCGCGCAGCACGGACAGATGCCCCGACACGGACGACGGCGCCAGGCCCAGGCGATGGGCCAGGGCCGAGGTCGTCGACGGGATGTCGAGGGCAGCCAGCACGGCGGCCCGGTTCGCGCCCAGCAGCCCGACGAGGGCCGGCCCGCTCTCCCGCTCGCTCCACAGGCCGCCGACCCCGCGCGCCGGATAGATGACGGTGGGCTGCCACGGCGGATCGAAACCGCTCACCACATCCGGCCAGACGAAGACGCTCGGCAGCAGCAGCACCCCGCGCCCGTCCAGATCCTGCATCTGCCGGAAGTCGGTGCGGGTGCGGACCGTGAGGGTCCCCTCCGACCAGGACAGCCGCGGATGCAGATCGGCGAACAGCCGCCGCAACCCGCCGCTCGCCAACTGGCGCGACCGGTAGGCGATCTCCGCCTCCAGCAGGGCGCGCAGCCGCGGCCAGTCCGGGGCCAGCAGCGCATGCCAGGCCCGCTCGGTGACGTCCGCCAGCTCCCGGACCGCCCGCGCCGGATCCGCCAGCGCCGCCCGGCCGCGCGCCGACCCGGCCGCCCCCGGTACACACGCCAGCGACTTGGCCATCTCCACCCGCGCCACCGCCGGATCCGTGGCCCGCAGCAGCGCCAGCTCCTCGGCGAAACCGGCCAGCGGCACGGCCGGCGGCCGCCCCAGGAAATCCGGTGTGTACCCGGGCGGCGACGACGGCATGAACAGCCACAGCGGGGACAGGTCCAGCCCCGCCACCGTCGCGCGCATCCGCCGCAGCCACGGCAGGTGATAGCCGTGCCGGTCCGCGCGGCGCAGCGTGCGCACCGCCTCGTGCGTCTCGCACAGCGGCGAGATGGCGAACCGGATCCGCAGCAGGTCGTCCGCCCCGAAATGCAGATGCAGCGGCATCCCACCGCCTCCCCTCCCCAGGATTCGGCTGCAGCCGAAAGAGTAGGCCGCGGCGGCCGCCCCCGGCACGCTGCCGCCATGCCTTCGCCCACCCCCGGGCCCGCGCAGCCGGGCCACACCCCCGCAGGCCCCGATGCGGGGCGGCGACGTACCTCCGCAGACCCCGATGCGAGGGGGCGACGGACCCCCGCACGTCCCGATGCGGGGCGGCGACGGACCTCCGCAGGTCCCGATGCGAGGGGGCGACGGACCCCCGCACGTCCCGATGCGGGGCGGCGACGGACCCGCGACGGCTACCGCGCCGTCTTCGCCGTCCCCGAGTTCCGTGCCGTCTTCGCCGCCCATCTCCTCTCCTCCCTCGGCGTGGTGGTCTGCGAGATCGCCCTGTCCGTCCTGGTCTTCGACCTCACCGGCTCCCCGCTGCTCAGCGCCCTGACCTTCGCCCTCGGCCTGCTCCCGTACGTCGTGGGCGGCACCCTGCTGTCGGCCGTCGCCGACCGCCGACCGGCCCGCACCGTCCTCGTCGTCTGCGACGTCCTGTGCGCCCTGGCCGCGGCGGGCATGGTGCTCCCCGGAGTCCCGGTGGCCGTCCTGCTGCTCCTGCGCTGTGTGACCGCCGCCATCGCCCCGGTCTTCGCCGGCACCCGGGCAGGCAGCCTCGGCGACATCCTCGGCGACGGCGAGCTGTTCGTCCTGGGCCGTTCGGTCATCCGCATCGTCAACCAGGGTGCCCAGCTGGCCGGATTCGCCGCCGGGGGCGTGCTGCTCGTCGTGGTGCCGCCCGGAACCGTGCTGGCCGTCACCGCCTGCACCTTCGTCGGATCGGCACTCCTGCTGCGCCTGGGCACCCGCGCCCGCCCGGCACGCGACGCCGCCCGCGGGGCACTGCTGGGCGCCTCCCTCGACGGCACCTGGCGGCTGCTGTCCGACCGCCGGATCCGCGCGCTGCTCCTGCTCGGCTGGCTGCCGCCCGCCTTCGTGGTCGTTCCCGAGGCGTTGCTGATCCCGTACGGCGATCTTCTCGGCACCGGCCCGGCCGGTGCCGGCCTCCTCCTGTGCAGCATGCCGATCGGCGCGATCACCGCCGAGACCCTGGTCGGTGCGCTCCTCGGCCCGGACGCCCGCGCCCGCCTCACCTTCCCGATGGGGCTCTTCGCCGTCCTGCCCTCCCTGGGGTTCGTGGCCCGCCCCTCGCTGGGTTGGGCCGTCGTCCTGCTGGTGCTCACCGGCACCGGCATCTCGTACAACTTCGGCGTCGACCGCTGGTTCGTGGCGGCGGTGCCCGAGGAGCTGCTGGGCCGGGCGATGACGGTGATGCAGGCGGGCCGGATGACGATCATGGGTCTGGGGATGGGGCTGGCCGGGGTGGCCGCGGAGTATGCGCCGCTCCAGGTGGTGATGGCGGCGGCGGGGGTGGTGGGCTCGGTGGGGGTCCTCGCGGTCGTTCTCGAGGTGCGCCGTACGGCCGGAGGTCCCCCCAGTGCGTGCGCAGGTCCCGCTTCGTGCACTGGTCCCTCCTCGTGCGGTGGTTCCGCCTCGTGCGGAGGCCCTGCCTCGTGCGGAGGTGCCTCCTGCACGTGCGGCGGCCTCGCGGCGCCGCCTCCTCCTCACTATCTCAGCAACGATTACGGAGAGTAATCAGTTCCTGCGCTGCGTCAGGATGCCGGAGGTCGTGCCAGGGCGTCGGAGGCCATGGCGGGGCGTCGGGGGTCCGTGGCGGGACGTCGGGGTCCGTGGCGGGTGGCGGCGGCGCCGGTTCGGTCGGGGCGGTCGGCGCGGCCCGAAACCTGAGACAGGGCTGACCGCGATATGACCGCCGGGTAGGGTCGCAGGCGTGCCGAAGCCGCTCAGCCTTGCTTTCGACCCCATCGCGCGCGCCGACGAGTTGTGGCAGCAGAGATGGGGCGCCGTGCCCTCGATGGCCGCGATCACCTCGATCATGCGGGCCCATCAGATCCTGCTGGCCGAGGTGGATGCCGTGGTCAAGCCGTACGGGCTGACCTTCGCGCGCTACGAGGCGCTGGTGCTGCTGACGTTCTCCAAGGCCGGCGAGCTGCCGATGTCCAAGATCGGCGAGCGGCTGATGGTGCACCCGACCTCGGTGACCAACACCGTCGACCGGCTGGTGAAGTCGGGTCTGGTCGCCAAGCGGCCGAACCCGAACGACGGCCGCGGCACCCTCGCCTCCATCACCGAGAAGGGGCGTGTGGTGTGCGACGCCGCGACCCGCGACCTGATGGCGATGGACTTCGGTCTCGGCGCGTACGACGCCGAGGAGTGCGGCGAGATCTTCGCGATGCTGCGGCCGCTGCGGGTGGCGGCGGCGGACTTCGCGGAGGAGTGACCGGGGGCGTCCGGGCGGTGGCCGGGGGCGTTCGGGCGGTGGCCTGGGCGTGGTGAGGCCCCAGGGCGCCTTGTGCGACGAGGTGCCTCGTGCGACGTGGGGGGTGGCGAAGATCGCCCCGGAACGGGTCGTTACGCTCTGGGGCATGAAGCGAAGCGTCCTGACCCGATACCGGGTGATGGCCTACATCACCGCCGTGATGCTGCTCGTGCTCTGCACCTGCATGATCTTCAAGTACGGCTTCGATATGGGCAAGGACCTCACCCTCGTCGTCTCCCAGATCCACGGCGTGCTCTACATCATCTACCTGGTCTTCGCCTTCGACCTGGGCTCCAAGGCCAAGTGGCCGTTCGGCAAGCTGCTGTGGGTGCTGGTCGCCGGGACGATCCCGACGGCCGCCTTCTTCGTCGAGCGCACGGTCGTCCGTGAGGTCGAGCCGCTGCTCGCGGACGGTGCGCCGCAGCCGGTCAAGGTCTGAGAACCGGCGTCCGTTCCCGCTTTCGACGCGCCTGTCCCTGAGGGGGCGGGCGCGTTCGCGCTGTTTCGGGCGCGTTTGCGCTGGTACGGGCGGTGTGCGAAGACTCGCCACCGCCAGCCATCGACAATTACTAGGACGTCCTAGTAAATTCGAAGGTATGGACGCTGACGCGATCGAAGAGGGCCGCAGCCGCTGGCAGGCCCGGTACGACTCCGCCCGGAAGCGGGACGCGGACTTCACCACGCTCTCCGGCGATCCGGTGGAGCCGGCGTACGGCCCCCGGCCCGGCGACAACGTCGAGGGCTTCGAGCGGATCGGCTGGCCCGGGGAGTACCCCTTCACGCGCGGTCTGTATCCGACCGGCTATCGGGGCCGCACCTGGACGATCCGCCAGTTCGCGGGCTTCGGCAACGCCGAGCAGACCAACGAGCGCTACAAGATGATCCTCAAGGCGGGCGGCGGCGGTCTCTCGGTCGCCTTCGACATGCCGACGCTGATGGGCCGGGACTCCGACGACCCCCGCTCGCTCGGCGAGGTCGGTCACTGCGGCGTCGCCATCGACTCCGCCGCCGACATGGAGGTCCTGTTCCAGGACATCCCGCTGGGCGACGTCACGACGTCCATGACGATCAGCGGCCCCGCCGTACCCGTCTTCTGCATGTATCTGGTCGCGGCCGAGCGCCAGGGGATCGACCCGGGCGTCCTCAACGGCACCCTGCAGACGGACATCTTCAAGGAGTACATCGCCCAGAAGGAGTGGCTGTTCCAGCCGGAGCCGCATCTGCGGCTGATCGGCGACCTCATGGAGCACTGCGCGAAGGGCATCCCCGCGTACAAGCCGCTCTCGGTGTCCGGGTATCACATCCGCGAGGCGGGCGCGACGGCCGCGCAGGAGCTGGCGTACACCCTCGCCGACGGCTTCGGCTACGTCGAACTGGGCCTGAGCCGCGGGCTGGACGTCAACACCTTCGCCCCGGGCCTGTCCTTCTTCTTCGATGCCCATCTCGACTTCTTCGAGGAGATCGCCAAGTTCCGGGCGGCCCGCAGGATCTGGGCCCGCTGGATGCGCGACGTCTACGGCGCGACCAGCGAGAAGGCCCAGTGGCTGCGGTTCCACACGCAGACCGCCGGTGTCTCGCTGACCGCCCAGCAGCCGTACAACAACGTCGTCCGCACGGCGGTGGAGGCGCTGGCGGCGGTGCTCGGCGGCACCAACTCCCTGCACACCAACGCCCTCGACGAGACCCTCGCGCTGCCCAGCGAGCAGGCCGCGGAGATCGCGCTGCGCACCCAGCAGGTGCTGATGGAGGAGACCGGCGTCGCCAATGTCGCCGACCCGCTGGGCGGTTCGTGGTTCATCGAGTCGCTGACCGACCGGATCGAGGCGGACGCCGAGAAGATCTTCGACCAGATCAAGGAGCGCGGCGCGCGGGCGGTGCCCAACGGCGCGCACCCGATCGGCCCGATCACCTCCGGGATTCTGCGCGGCATCGAGGACGGCTGGTTCACCGGCGAGATCGCCGAGTCCGCCTTCCAGTACCAGCAGTCCCTGGAGAAGGGCGACAAGCGGGTCGTCGGCGTCAACTGCCACCACGGTTCGGTCACCGGTGATCTGGAGATCCTGCGGGTCAGCCACGAGGTCGAACGCGAGCAGGTGCGGGTCCTGGGGGACCGTAAGGCGGCCCGCGACGACGCCCGGGTGAAGGCGTCGCTGGAGGCCATGCTCGCCGCCGCCCGCAACGGCGGCAACATGATCGAGCCCATGCTGGCGGCGGTCCGCGCGGAGGCGACGCTCGGCGAGATCTGCGGCGTGCTGCGGGACGAGTGGGGGGTCTACACGGAGCCGGCCGGGTTCTGAGCAGCACTCTTCCGAGTACGGATGGAGGGGCGGGGTCGTCGTGTTGACGACCCCGCCCCTCCATCCGTACCGGGTCGGCTCAACTGCCGGCAGTGAGCGCGAAGCCGAGGACCGGGCTGATGACGAACGCGCCGAAGAGGGCCGCCGCGGCGGCGCCGAGCACGATCTTGCGGGTTCGGGTGCCGGCGGTCGCACGCCATGCCTCCCGGGTTTTGGGGCGCGGACCATCGGTTTCTTTCGTGCGCCAGGAAAAGATCAGGTACGGGACGATGAGGAATATGGCGAAGAAGGCGAGAAAGAAGTCCTCCGTGGCCTCTCCGCGACTGGCGAGGGTGTAGGTCCCGGCGGACAGAATGCTGAGAACGATGTTGCCGTTGTGCCCCTGGACCGAGAGTCGGTCCCCGCGTCGTATTCGGTGTCGAGAGAGCTGATGGTCGCTTCGTGATCCACGACCTTTCCGTCGTCCGAGCGGAAGGTGCCCGCACAGTTGTCATCGTCGGGGTGCTTCCTGCTGTACGAGTGGCACTCCTTGACCGAAAGAGTTCCGTGCGTGCCGGTGAGGCCCACCGCGGTCAGCCCTTTTACCGTCATAATGCCGAGGATCACCAAGGCGACAAGGAATCCCGCAAAGTAGGCGCATAGGGCCTTGAATGGGACCTTGTCGGACATGTGTGAGGGGTTGGGCATGACGGTTGTTCCCTTTCCTGCTTACGAGCCGGGACCCTCCGGCCGTCGCGGACGTCGGCTACCGTACGGCACGGGCTTGACGGATTCTCGGCAGCCGAGAGCGTGGGGACCCACGGCAGGCTCCGGGTACGACGTGGATCCGGGCGTCCTCAAGAAGTAGGGCGGCGTCTTCAAGGTATTGGTGCCGATTTCAGTGCCGCCGCCAAGGAGTTGGCGACCACGCTCAAAGACGCCCAAGAGTGGGGCGACGGCGAGCTCCTCAAGATTTTCATGGACATCCATACGCCGGTGAGCGTCGGCATCGCCGAGTCAATGCCGACCCTTGGTGAAGGCCCTTCCAGGATCGGCGACAATCTCGAGGCGATGGGCGCGCAGTGCGGCAACATCGAGCAGGGTGCGCACGAGCGGCTCGCCAAGTGTGCGGCGAGTCGCCCCCAATTCGTGAACTGACGCCAATTCAACTCGGCGATGTCGCCCCGCAAAACACCGCACGTGTGCCCCATGGATCACAGAACATATGCCCCCCGGGATTGACTCGCCATGGCCCCCCTCATGCTTCCTGGCGAGGTCGACTGGGTCCTGGATCTGCTGGGCTTCCCATGGCCCCATGTCGACGAGGGCAGGATGCGCGCAACTCCGGCGAGGCGATCGAGGCGTTCGACGACAAGTGGAAGAGGTTCTCCGGCGATGGCTTTCTCGCCGAGTCCGCCGACGCCGCCGAGGCGCTCAGCTTTGTGCTCCAGGTGGTGGCCACGATCATCATGGTGATGAAGTTGGCGGAAATCGCCCAACTCATCGCACTGGCATTTGAGTTCGGACCAGGGCGTCGGCAAGGTCGCGACGGGTGATTCCTCCGAGGGTGATAAGCAGATCCGGGAGGGTGACCAGAAGGCGGCCGAGGCCGTCAGGAGCGTCTACGGCGTCGCCCACAAGGACAAGGGGCCTGCCGCCTCGGGTGATGGCACGTCGTCGGAGGGCGGCGGCGGAGGCCGAGGCGGAGGCCGCCGGCGCCGCGTACCGACCCCGTTGAGCGCTACGGCTTCGCCACCGGCACCCGCAGCCGGAACAGCGCGCCGCCCCCCGGGGCCTGTTCGGCGGTGAGTTCGGCGCCGTGGGCGCGGGCGATCTGGCGGGCCATGGCCAGGCCGAGGCCGGAGCCGGGCAGGGCGCGGGCCGCCTGGGCGCGGTAGAAGCGGTCGAAGACATGGGGGAGGTCGGCGGCGGCGATCCCGGGGCCGTGGTCGCGTACGGTCAGGTCCAACTGCCCTGAGGTCAGGGTGAGTTCGGTGTCGACGGGGCCGCCCGGCGGGGAGAACTTCGCGGCGTTGTCGAGGAGGTTGGACAGCAGCCTGGCCAGGCGGGGCGGGACGCCGGGGACGGTGATCGTGGCCGCGACCGGGTCGATGCGGGCGGTGAAGGTGATCTCCGGCCAGTGTCCGCGGGCCGCGCCGACCGCATGCTCCAGGAGCGCGGCCGGGCGCACCTGCTCCACCAGCGGCTGCGGCTCCTCGTCCCGGGCCAGCTCGATCAGGTCGTTGACCAACGTGGTGACCTCGCGCAGCTGACGGCCGAGCGCCGCCGCGGCGCGGTCGCGCTGGGCGTCGGTCAGGCGGTCGGCGCGGGCCAGGAGTTCGGCGTTGGTGCGCAGCGCGGTCAGCGGGGTCCGCAGCTCGTGGGAGGCGTCGGCGACGAGGCGGCGCTGGGAGGTGACGGACTGTTCCAGTTCGCCGAGCATGATGTTGAAGCTGGTGGCGAGGCGGGTGACCTCGTCCTCGCGGGCGGGCGGGCCGGCGGGCAGCTCGATGCGGTGGCGGGCGTCGCGGGTGGCGGCGATGCGCTCGGCGGTGGCGGTGAGCCGGGCGACCGGGGCCAGGCCCGTACGGGAGACCCAGTAGCCGAGCGCGGCGGCCAGCAGCACCCCAGCGCCGCCCACGGCGGACAGTGCCCAGGCGGCATGTCGTACGCCCCGCTCCACGGTGTCGGAACGCAGCGCCACCTGGAGTGCCTGCCGCCGGTTCGGGAGGTGCTTGGTGAACATCCGGACGGGCTGCTCGGCGACCGTCAGATTGGTGTAGTAGCCGGACCGGTGTCCGGCGGCCACCTGGCGGGTGGCGGCCGTGACCGGCAGCGCGTACCGGTTGCGGGGGTCCTCGGCGGGGTCGGACGGCACGATCTGGACGCACGGCACGGCCTGGTAGCGGCAGGAGGTGTCGCTCGCGGTCGGGCCCCATCCCCGGGTCTGCTGGGTGAGCTGGGTGGCGGTCTGGGCCAGGTTGAGGTCGAGCTGTCGGGTCATCTGGATGCGGATGATGACGAAGGCGGCCGCGCAGACGCCGACGGCCACCAGGGCCACCGCCGCGGAGGCGGCCAGCGCCAGCCGGGTGCGCAGCGGGCGCCGCCGCACCCAGCGGCCGCCCAGCCCGCGCCGGCCGCTCATGCCTCCTCCGGTCGGCCCAGGCGGTATCCGACGCCGTGCACGGTGTGGACGATGCGGGGTTCGCCGCCCGCCTCCAGCTTGCGGCGCAGGTAACCGACGTACACGGCGAGGGAGTTGGAGTCCGGTCCGAAGTCGCGGCCCCAGACCCGCTCCAGGATCACCTCACGCGGGATGACCTGTCCCGGGTGCAGCAGCAGCAGTTCCAGCAGCGCCCATTCGGTGCGGCTGAACTCCAGGGGGCGGCCCGCCCGGTGGCCGCTGCGGGTGTGCGGGTCGACGACCAGGTCTCCGAAGGCGAGCGCGGTGTCGTCGGCGGCGGGGGCGGTCGCCCGGCGGAGCAGGGCCCGCAGCCGGGCGAGGAGTTCGTCCAGCGCGAAGGGCTTGACCAGGTAGTCGTCCGCTCCGGCGTCCAGGCCGTCGACGCGTTCGCTGACGGAGTCGAGTGCGGTCAGGACGAGGATGGGCGTGCGGTCGTCCAGCGCGCGCAGCCGTCGGCAGACGGCCAGCCCGTCCAGCACCGGCATCATCACGTCCAGCACGAGGGCGTCCGGCTGCCAGGAGGCGACCTCGGACAGCGCCGCCAGGCCGTCGGCGGCGCCGCGCACCGCGTAGCCCTCGACGGTGAGCCCGTCCTCCACGGCGGCGCGCACCTCCGGTTCGTCGTCGACGACGAGGATCTTGGGCGCGGACGGCGCGGACGGCGGGGAGGGCGGGAGGACGCGGGCCGCGGGGGGCGGCTTCGGCGGCTGATGCGGCATGGACACAGGCTGTCAAACACTCCTCTTAGAAGCCTCTTAGGGCGTTTCGCGAGCGTGGCGGCCATGAGCACACCACTGTCTGTCGTGATCGGTGCGGGCGGCACCGGCGGTCACATCTATCCCGGCCTGGCCCTCGCCGACGCGCTCCGCCGGGCGGTGCCGGATGCGGTGATCTCGTTCGTCGGGACCGAGCGCGGGCTGGAGACCCGGCTCATACCGCAGGCCGGATACCGGCTGCACACCGTCGACATGATCCCCTTCGACCCGTCGCTGGGTGCCCGGCGCTATCTGCTGCCGGCCGCGCTGCTGAGATCGGGCGCCCAGTGCCGGGCCATCCTCAAGGCGCAGGGCGCACAGGTGGCCGTCGGGATGGGCGGCTATCCGAGCGCGCCGGTCATCGTGGGGGCGCGGCTGGCCGGGCTGCCGAGCCTGATCCACGAGTCCAACGCGGTGCCCGGCCGGGCCAACAGGTTCGCCGCCCGGCTCACCCCGCATCTCGCGGTCGCCTTCGACCGCAGCCGGGCCCATCTGGCGGGCGGCGAGCGGGCCGAGACGGTGGGGATGCCGCTGGTCGGGCCGCTGGCCGGGCTGGACCGGGCGGCGCTGCGGGCCACGGCCCGGCGGGCGCTGGGTGTCCCGGACGGGGCCCGGCTGCTGCTGGTCAACGGCGGGAGCCTGGGCGCGGCGCGGCTCACCGCGGCCGCGGTCGGTCTGGCGGGTCGCCACCGCACCCGCACGGACCTGCGGTTGCTGATCAAGACCGGTCCGGCCGCCATGGCGGAGACGCGGGCGCTCCTGGCGGCGAACGGCGGCGCGGCCGTCGCGGAGGCGGTGCCGTATCTGGACCGGATGGACCTGGCCTACGCCGCCGCCGATCTGGTGGTGTGCCGGGCCGGTTCGGCGACCGTCGCGGAGCTGGCCGCCATCGGGATGCCCGCCGTCCTCGTCCCGTATCCGCATGCGCCGGGCGATCACCAGACGCACAACGCGCGGGTGCTCTCCGACGCCGGGGCGGCGCTGCTGCTGCCGGACGCGCAGACCACCGCCGAGCGGCTGGACGCGCTGGTGACCCCGCTGCTCGACGATCCGGCCCGGCTCGCCGCGATGGGCGCCGCCGCCGACCCGAGCACCCACGCCCGCGCCGCCGAACTGTTGGCCGCCATGGCGCTGCGCCTGGCCGGTCACCCCCACCCGATGACGATCAAGGAGACAGCATGAGTGAGCACAGCATGAGTGAGCACAGCACGACGACGCAGTGGGCGGGGCGCAGGGTCCTGGTCACCGGGGCCGAGGGGTTCATCGGCTCGGCCCTGGTGGACATGCTGGTCGGGGCGGGCGCCGAGGTGCGCGCCTTCGTCCACTACAAGCCGTATGCCGAGAAGGGCAATCTGGCGCACCATCTGGCGCCCGGCTCGCCGGTCGAGATGGTCGCGGGCGACGTCCGGGACGCCGGCCGGGTGAGTGATGCCGTCGCGGGCTGCGACACCGTCTTCCACCTGGCGGCGCTGATCGGCATCCCGTACAGCTATGCCTCGCCCGGCGCGTATGTCCAGACGAACGTGGTCGGGACCGAGAACGTCGCGGAGGCGTGCCGCCGGCACGCCGTGCGGCGGCTGGTGCACACCTCGACCAGTGAGGTCTACGGGACGGCGCTGACCGCCCCGATCAGCGAGGAGCACCCGCTCCAGCCCCAGTCGCCCTACTCCGCCTCGAAGATCGGCGCCGATATGACGGCGCTGTCGCACTGGCACGCGTTCGAGTTGCCGGTGACGGTCGTGCGGCCGTTCAACACCTACGGGCCGCGGCAGTCGGCGCGCGCCGTGATCCCCACGATCCTGGCCCAACTGCACTCCGGTGCGCGGCAGATCCGACTCGGTTCGCTCACCCCGACCCGCGACTTCACCTATGTCACGGACACCGCGGCGGGCTTCCTGGCGATGGCGGACTGCGAGCGGGCGCTGGGCGGGGTGGTCAATCTCGGTACCGGCCGGGAGATCGCCATCGGCGCGCTGGCCGAGGCGCTGATCGCGGCGTCGGGCCGCGAGGCGGAGGTCGTGGTGGACCGGGCGCGGCTGCGGCCCTCGGGCAGCGAGGTGGAGCGGCTGCTGTCGGACAACTCCCGGGCGCGGCAGTGGTCCGGGTGGGAGCCGCGGGTGTCCCTGGAGGAGGGGCTGGTGCGGACGTCGGTGTGGGTGGCGGAGAACCTGCACCTGTTCGCGGCCGACCGCTACCAGGTCTGAGGCGCCGCCGGCCCGGAGGGCACCGGCCGACCGGGCCGACCGGGCCGACCGGTGCCAGGGGTTCCGCCCGGTTCCGCCCGGCCGGTCAGCCCAGGCCGACCAGGCCGGTCAGCAGCACTGTCGAGAACTGGTGGGCCCAGGCGGGGTCCACCGGTTCGGAGCTGACCAGGGTGCGGTGGACGATCGCACCGGCGATGACGTCGAAGATCAGGCCGACGGCCCGGTCGGCGGCCGCCGTGCCCTCGGGCCCGGGGCTGTCGGGCGGCAGTTCGCCGCGCTGCTGGGCGCGTTCGCGGCCCAGTACCACCAGCCGCTTCTGACGGTCGACGATGGCCGAGCGGATCCGCTCGCGCAGCGCACTGTCGGTGGTGGACTCGGCGACCACGGCCATCAGGGCCGTCTTGGTCTCGGGCCGGGCGAGCAGCGCCCCGAACTGGAGCACCACGCCCTCGATGTCGGATTTCAGACAGCCCCGGTCGGGGAGTTCGAGCTCGTCGAAGAGGACCGCCACGGCGTCCACGACGAGCTCGTTCTTGTTGGCCCAGCGGCGGTAGAGCGTGGTCTTGGCGACGCCGGCCCGCGCCGCGACGTCGCCCATGGTGAGTTTTCCCCAGCCCAGATCGACGAGCGCGGCGCGGGTCGCATCGAGGATCGCGCGGTCGGTCTCGGCGCTGCGCGGGCGGCCCGTGCGGCCTTTCCGGGGGCTGGTGGAGTCGTGCATGCGGGCGACCATACCGGCCGGTACGCGCCGCGGCGGCGCGGCCCGTGAGGCAGATCACGTTGCACGGGGCCGGATCCGGTTGTCGGGCGGGGTCACCGGACAGTTACGCTACGGGTCGTAGCGTAAGAGCTCTTTCGCGGAGCTCCCGTCGCGACAACCACAGGCCGTGGGTGGGGACCCAGGGCCGCACCACGGTCCTCCTCGGGACCATGCAACGGTCCTCCTCGGGACCACACGCCGGTCCTTCTCGGACCGGCTCGGGCACCTTCCCGGACGTACGCCGCAATCCGGCGGGGCGTACGCGCGGGGGCGGTGCTCCGGCGGAGCCGTCCAGGTCGTCCGGCCGGATTTCCGTATCGCTTTTCGGAACACGGTGCCCAGGGGGGAGGATGGACCCATGCAGCCACGCAACATGTCCATGAGCGGAGTCGTCGACCTCGGAGCCGTGAAGGCGGCCGGGGAGGCGAAGCAGAAGGCCGAGCAGGCACGCGCCGACGCGGCGCGCACCGGCCAGGCGCCCGCGGGCGCCACCCGCCTGGTGTTCGACGTCGACGAAGCAGGGTTCCAGCAGGACGTCCTCCAGCGCTCCACCGAGGTCCCGGTCGTCATCGACTTCTGGGCCGAGTGGTGCGAGCCGTGCAAGCAGCTCGGTCCGCTGCTGGAGCGGCTCGTGACCGAGTACGCCGGCAAGTTCGTGCTGGCGAAGATCGACGTCGACGCCAACCAGATGCTCTTCCAGCAGTTCGGGGTGCAGGGCATCCCGGCCGTCTTCGCGGTGGTCGCCGGGCAGCCCATCCCGCTGTTCCAGGGCGCGGCCCCCGAGGCGCAGATCCGGGACGTGCTGGATCAGCTGGTGCAGGCCGCCGAGCAGCAGTTCGGCATCGTGGGTGCGCCGGTCGACGCCGCCGCGCAGGAGACCGAGCAGCCCGCGGCCGAGGTGCCCGAGCCGGTCGGCCCGTACGACGCGCTGCTGGAGGCGGCGAGCCAGGCGCTGGACACCGGTGACCTGGGCGGCGCCATCCAGGCGTACCGCAACGTCCTGTCCGACGATCCCGCCAACCCCGAGGCCAAGCTGGGCCTCGCGCAGGCGGAACTGCTCAGCCGGGTGCAGGACCTGGACCCGCAGGCGGTGCGCAAGGAGGCCGCGGAGGGCCCGGCGAACGTCGAGGCGCAGATCCGCGCCGCCGACCTCGACCTGGTCGGCGGGCACGTCGAGGACGCCTTCGGGCGGCTGGTCGAAGCCGTGAAGCGGACCTTCGGTGAGGACCGGGAGGCCGCGCGGGTGCGGCTGCTGGAGCTGTTCGACGTGATCGGCGCGGACGACCCGCGGGTGACCGCCGCGCGCACCGCCCTGGCTCGGGTGCTGTTCTGACAGACCCTCGTGTGAACACCGTCTGACCTCCACACCTCCCGCGAGGTGTCTCGGCAAACGGAACGGCGCCTACGTTTTACCAAATCTTGGTAATCGTAGGCGCTGTTACTTGGAGTAAGACCGGCCACCCTTCTTGCGGCACTCTGCCCGCAATTGACCGATGTCTCTTCACTGTCGGCACGACGGTGTGTGTCTGCGGGGTTTCGGTGCGTCGCGACGGGGTTATCGCACCGTTACCCGCAAGTAACGAGCCCCTTGTGCGGCGGCCCCGAATGCACGACGATCGGCCACGCTCGGTCCATTCCCGCAGCCCCGGCATCCGGTCGGCGCGGCGGGGTATTTGGGTCCCCACCGAGTGGCCGGCGGCAGTGCGCGCCGGTCTTGGACAGGGGGGTCTTTGCCCCATCCGGCAGAGCCTGTCCAGTGCGGCCCCGCGCGAGCGTGGCCAGTGGTTGTCGCTCGGGGGTGATCGCCGGTCATCGGAACGCACATCGCCTCCGAGACGGGCGCTCTCCTTCCCGAGGACGTAGCACTTCTCCCATCCCAGGTGTGCTGCTCTCAACTTCGAGGGCGGGCACCGGAGATGTACGTCCGAGAAGGAGGAAAGTCATGGAGTCCCTGGCTCGTGGCGGGACCAGATGGAAGCGGTTCGCCGTCGTCATGGTGCCGAGCGTTGCCGCGACGGCGGCGATCGGTGTGGCCCTCTCGCAGGGTGCCCTCGCGGCGTCGTTCAGCGTGTCCGGTCAGCAGTTCAAGGTCGCGACCGACCGCTTGGACGGCACCGGATTCGTTCAGTACGGAGCCGTTGACGCCCAGAAGGGCGGCAAGAACGTCCCGGTGGCGGTCTCGGGGTTCTCGAACGCCAAGATCAAGAACCTGTGCCAGTCCGTCGTCGTGCCGGTCCCGGTGTTCGGCGATGTGTCGATGAAGCTGACGGCCGGTGGCGGCAGCACGCCGGTCGAGGCGAAGAACCTCTACATCGACCTGGACCAGCTGGACGCGGACGCGACCTTCAACAACATCAACATCGGTGTTGCTGCGGGCTCGACGTCCAAGGGCCCCGGCATGCACAAGGGCGACAAGGCCGACCCGGGCTCGTTCGCCCAGGAAGCCGACTCGGCCGTGCTGACCAACGTCAAGCAGCGTGCCTGGGCCACCACGGCCGGCACGTTCAAGCTCAGCGGCCTGAAGATGAGCGTCGCCAAGGGCAAGAACGAGTGCTACTGACGCACTGAGCGTGCGGGCGCGGGGCGAGCTGTACGGCGACCAGAGCCGTGCCCCGTGCCCGTGCGCCGGTTGCGCCGGATAGGCACTCCAGCTCAGTACCACCGATTTGCCAGTCCCGAGGAGCTGTACAACATGAGCGCCGACACGCGACCACGGCTGATCGAGACCATCGGCCACAAGCGTCTTTCGTTCCGGGAGTGGCGGGGCCGCCGCCCCTACTGGGGCGGCTTGCTGACCTTGATCGCCGGGGTCCCGATCATGTACTTCCCGTACGCGAACCTCTCGCTCGGTGGCTTGACCGTCAGCATGGCGACCACCGCCGGTGCCGGCTCGCTGATCATCGGCGTGCTGCTGGTCGTGCTCGGTCTCACCATGTGGTTCCAGCCCGTCTCGCGCGTGTTCGCGGGCGTGGCGGCGATTCTGCTCTCCCTGGTCTCCCTGGTCGTCTCGAACTTCGGCGGCTTCGTGGTCGGCTTCCTGATGGGGCTGATCGGCGGCGCGCTGGCTGTTTCGTGGGGGCCGGGCAAGCCGCAGAGCACGAACGATGCCGGCGAGCCGGACCGTGAGGTGATCGCCGGACCGGTGGTCGCCACCAACCCCGCACCGGCCACGGGTGGCGGTTCCGGGTTGGGCTTCGGACGGGACGACCTGTCAGGAACGAGCCCGACCAACGGAACGAACGGGAGGCACCGTGCCGGGTGACGAGCTGCACGACAACGCAGCCGCCGGGCCGAGAACCGGGCCGCGCCACGCGGCACCGAGGAAGCACCTGCTGACTCGGTTCCACGTGCCCGCGGGCAAGGCGATAGCCATCGCCGCCATGCCGTCCGCCGTGCTCATGGGTATGGGGCTCACGCCCCAGATGGCGATCGCCAAGCCGGCGCCCAAGAGCCCTTTCAAGGACGGCCCGTGCGTCACTGCCCCGGACAAGGTGGACGGGCAGGACGCCAAGGCCAAGCAGGACGCCAAGGCCAAGCAGGATGCCAAGGCCAAGGAGGACGCGAAGGACAAGCAGGACAGCAAGGACACCGCCAAGCCGTCCAGCAGTTCTTCCGCGACGCCCTCGCCCACCAAGGATGCGGGCAAGACGGCCGACCCCGCGCCGTCCGGCTCCCCGAAGACCGACGAGCCCTCGGGCTCCGCGACCCCGTCGCCGTCGGCCTCCGAGGACAAGAAGGACGACGGGGGTGTGCTGGGCGGCATCGGTGACGCGCTCGGCGGCCTCTTCGGCGGCAAGAGCTCCGACGAGGAGCCGGCCGCATCGCCGAGCCCCTCGCCGTCCGCGTCCAAGGACTCCGGGGCCACCGACTCCGCGTCCGAGGACTCCGGGGCCACCGGCTCCGCCGACAAGGTCACGAAGCCGGTCCAGGACACGGTCGACGGCCTCAAGGACGGTGCCGACAAGGCGACCGGAGCCCTCAAGAACGGCTCGAAGACGGTCAACGACACCGTCCACGGCGCGGTCGGCACGGCGGACAACGCCCTGCCCGGCGGTGGGCTGGACGGCAAGGACGCCAACGGCAAGAAGGCGTACCCCTGTGTCGTCGAGAACAAGCAGAAGGGCAAGAACGAGCAGACGCCCGGCACCCTGCCCGACGACCCCTGGCACCTGGAGTCCAGCGCGCTCACCCTGCGCGGCCTGAACTACGAGGGCGTCGTCAACGTCACGACCCAGGGCGGCCGCACCAAGCAGGCCCTGAAGTTCACGGCCGACAGCCTGGACATCGGGGATCTGCACCAGATCGTGGACGGTCCGCAGGGCAAGAAGTACCACGTGCAGGGGGCCCCGGGGTCCACGTCGACGATCCGCGGCGGCAAGGTGACGATGTACACCGAGCGGCTGCAGGGCAATCTCTTCGGCCTGATCCCGATCGTCTTCGACCCCGAGCACCCGCCGCCCATCAACGTTCCGTTCGCCTACTTCACCAAGGTGAAGATCGATCAGGCGGGACAGTTCGGCGGCAATCTCCACATCCCGGGCCTGCACCAGTCCATCACGGACTGAGCCGGCCGGGAACGCAGGACCCCGGAACCGTTCGGGAGCCGCAGAGAACGGCTGTGGGCCCGCCCCCTCCAAGGGGGCGGGCCCACAGCCGTCGGGCGGGGCGGCGTCAGGCGCTCTGGCCGCCGAGGTGGTGCACCCGCACCATGTTGGTGGTGCCGGGGACGCCGGGGGGCGAACCGGCGGTGATCAGCATGGTGTCGCCCTTGCTGTAGCGCTGGAGCTTGAGCAGCTCGGCGTCCACCAGGTCGACCATGGCGTCGGTGTTGTCCACGTGCGGCACGACGAAGGCGTCGACGCCCCAGCTCAGCGTCAGCTGGTTGCGGGTCGAGGCCTCGGTGGTGAAGGCCAGGATCGGCTGCGCGGCGCGGTAGCGGGACAGGCGGCGGGCGGTGTCACCGGACTTGGTGAAGGCCACCAGCGCCTCGCCGTCCAGGAAGTCGGCCATCTCGCAGGCCGCACGGGCCACCGCACCGCCCTGCGTACGCGGCTTCTTGCCGGGCACCAGCGGCTGCAGGCCCTTGGACAGCAGCTCCTCCTCGGCCGCCTCGACGATCTTCGACATCGTCTTGACGGTCTCGATCGGGTACTGGCCGACCGAGGACTCCGCGGAGAGCATGACCGCGTCGGCGCCGTCCAGGATGGCGTTGGCCACGTCGGACGCCTCGGCGCGGGTCGGCCGGGAGTTGGTGATCATCGACTCCATCATCTGGGTCGCCACGATCACCGGCTTGGCGTTCCGCCGGCACATCTCCACCAGGCGCTTCTGCACCATCGGGACCTTCTCCAGCGGGTACTCCACCGCCAGGTCACCACGGGCGACCATGACGGCGTCGAAGGCCATCACGACCTCCCGCATGTTGGCCACCGCCTGCGGCTTCTCGACCTTGGCGATGACCGGGACGCGGCGGCCGACCTCGTCCATGACGCGGTGCACGTCCTGCACGTCCTTGGCGTCGCGGACGAAGGAGAGGGCGACCATGTCGCAGCCCATGTTCAGGGAGAACTTGAGGTCGTCGATGTCCTTCTCGGACAGCGCGGGAACGTTCACCGCGGCGCCGGGCAGGTTGATGCCCTTGTGGTCGGAGATGACCCCGCCCTCGATGACGATGGTGCGCACCCGCGGGCCGTCGACCTCGGTGACCTGGAGCGCGACGTTGCCGTCGTTGATGAGGACCGGGTCGCCCTTGGAGACGTCGCCGGGCAGACCCTTGTAGGTCGTGCCGCAGATGGTCCGGTCGCCGGGGACGTCCTCGGTGGTGATGACGAACTCGTCGCCCCGCACCAGCTCCACGGGGCCGTCGGCGAAGGTCTCCAGGCGGATCTTGGGGCCCTGGAGGTCGGCCAGCACGCCGATGGCGCGGCCGGTCTCCTCCTGGGCCTTGCGGAGGCGGTGGTACCGCTCCTCGTGCTCCGAGTGGGTTCCGTGGCTCATGTTGAATCGGGCCACGTTCATACCGGCTTCGATCAGCGTCTTCAACTGATCGAAAGAGTCAACGGCAGGGCCCAGGGTGCAGACGATTTTGGAACGGCGCATGGCTAAATCCTATCGGTTTGTTTCGGAGCGGAATATTCCGGTAGGCGGAAACACCAACTTCTAGGCGTTGACCAGGGCGTATGTCTGCTGGGCGATCTCCAGTTCCTCGTCAGTGGGGACCACGGCGACCGCGACCCGGGCGTATTCGGGCGAGATCAGCCGGGGCTCGTCCGACCGCACGGCGTTGAGGGAGGCGTCCACGGCCAGGCCCATCTCCTCCAGGCCGGCGACGGCGGCCTCCCGCACCGGCGCGGCGTTCTCGCCGACGCCCGCGGTGAAGGCCACCGCGTCGACCCGGCCGAGCACCGCGCTGTAGGCGCCGATGTACTTCTTCAGCCGGTGGATGTAGATGTCGAAGGCGAGCCGGGCGCGCTCGTCGCCCTCGTCGATCCGGCGCCGGATCTCGCGCATGTCGTTGTCGCCGCAGAGGCCGACCAGCCCGCTCCTCTTGTTGAGCAACTCGTCGACGTCGTCCGTCGACATCCCCGCCACCCGCTTGAGGTGGAAGGTCACCGCCGGGTCGATGTCACCGGAGCGGGTGCCCATGACCAGGCCCTCCAGCGGCGTGAGCCCCATCGAGGTGTCCACACAGCGGCCGCCGGCCACCGCCGCGGCGGAGGCGCCGTTGCCCAGGTGCAGCACGATGACGTTGACCTCGGAGGGGTCCTTGCCCAGCAGCGCCGCGGTCTTGCGGGAGACGTAGGCGTGCGAGGTGCCGTGGAAGCCGTAGCGGCGGATGCGGTGCGCGTCGGCGATCTCCACGTCGATGGCGTAGCGGGCCGCGTACTCCGGCATCGTGGTGTGGAAGGCGGTGTCGAAGACGGCGACCTGCGGCAGGTCGGGGCGGAGTGCCCGGGCGGTCCGGATGCCGGTGAGGTTCGCCGGGTTGTGCAGCGGCGCGACCGGCACCAGGCGCTCGATCTCCTCGAGCACCGCGTCGTCGACCACGGTCGGCTCGGTGAACTTCAGCCCGCCGTGCACCACCCGGTGCCCGATCGCGGCCAGCTGCGGGGAGTCCAGCCCGAGCCCGTCGGCGGCCAGCTCCGCTGCGACGGCCTTCAGCGCGGCCTTGTGGTCGGCTATCGCACCCTCGGTCTGGCGCCTGTCGCCGCCGGTGACCAGCGGGGTGTGGGCCAGGCGCGAGTTCTCCTCCCCGATCCGCTCGACCAGGCCCACGGCGAGACGGGTGCCGTCGCTCATGTCGAGCAGCTGGTACTTCACCGACGAGGAGCCGGAGTTGAGGACGAGAACGCGGGAGGCGGTGGCAGTCATGTACGGCTTTCCGTGGTGGGGGGGGAGGGGTCAGGCGGTGCGCGCGGCGCCGGGGTGGTCGCCCTGGGCCTGGATGGCGGTGATGGCGACGGTGTTGACGATGTCCTGGACCAGGGCGCCGCGCGAGAGGTCGTTGACCGGCTTGCGCAGACCCTGCAGCACCGGCCCGACGGCGACCGCGCCCGCCGAGCGCTGGACGGCCTTGTAGGTGTTGTTGCCGGTGTTGAGGTCCGGGAAGATCAGCACGGTGGCCTTGCCGGCGACGTCGGACTCGGGCAGCTTGGTCCGTGCGACCGCCGCGTCCACCGCCGCGTCGTACTGGATCGGCCCCTCGACCAGCAGGTCGGGGCGGAGCGAGCGGACGAGCTCGGTGGCCTTGCGGACCTTGTCGACGTCCGCGCCGGAGCCGGAGGTGCCGGTGGAGTACGACAGCATCGCGATCCGCGGCTCGACCCCGAACTGCGCGGCGGTGGTCGCCGACTGGATGGCGATGTCCGCGAGCTGTTCGGCGTTCGGGTCCGGGTTGACCGCGCAGTCGCCGTAGACCAGGACGCGGTCGGCCAGGCACATGAAGAACACCGAGGACACGATCTGGGCGCCCGGCCTGGTCTTGATGATCTCGAAGGCCGGGCGGATGGTGGCGGCGGTGGAGTGCACCGCGCCGGAGACCATGCCGTCGGCCAGGCCCTCCTGGACCATCAGCGTGCCGAAGTAGGAGACGTCCGCGACCACGTCGTAGGCCAGCTCGTAGCCGACGCCCTTGTGGGCACGCAGCCCGGCGTACAGCTCGGCGAACCGCTCGCGCAGCTCGGAGGTCTGCGGGTCGATGATCTGGGCGCCGGTCAGGTCGATGGCCAGGTCGGCGGCGCGCTTGCGGATCGCCTCCTCGTCGCCGAGCAGGGTCAGGTCGCACACGTCGCGGCGCAGCAGTACGTCGGCGGCGCGCAGCACCCGCTCCTCGCTGCCCTCGGGCAGGACGACGCGGCGGCGGCCGGAGCGGGAGCGCTCGATCAGCTCGTGCTCGAACATCATCGGGGTGACCCGGCCGGAGCGGGCGACGGAGATCCGGTTCGTCAGCTCCACGGTGTCCACGTGCCGCTCGAACAGGCCGAGCGCGGTCTCCGCCTTGCGCGGCGAGGCGGCGTTCAGCTTGCCCTCGACGGCGAACAGCTCGCCCGCGGTCGGGAAGGACCCGCCGGGTACGGAGACGACCGGGGTGCCGGGCGCGAGCCGTCCGGCCAGCGCCATGATGTCCGGGCCGGGCCGCTCGTCGAGGGTGAGCACCACACCGGCGATCGGCGGGGCGCCGGCGCTGTGCGCGGCCAGCGAGCCGATGACCAGGTCGGCACGGTCCCCAGGGGTGATCACCAGGCAGCCGGGGGTCAGCGCCTTGAGGAAGGTCGGCAGCATGGCGCCGCCGAAGACGAAGTCCCGGGCGTCGCGGGCCAGGCCGGAGTCGTCGCCCAGCAGCACCTCGGCGCCCAGGGTGTGCACGATCTGGCCGACGGTCGGCGCGGAGAGCGAGCCGTCCTCCGGGAGCGCGTAGCAGGGCACCGGGAGGCGCGCGGCGAGCCGCTCGGCGACGGCCGTGCGCAGCTCGGGCGCGACCCGGTTGGCGATCATGGCGACGACGTCGCAGCCCAGCGAGTGGTAGGCGCGGTAGGCGTTGCGGACCTCGGCCCGCACCGACTCCGCCTCCTGGCCCTGACCGCCGACGACGGCGAGTACCGAGGCGCCGAACTCGTTGGCGAGGCGGGCGTTGAGGGCGAGCTCGGCCGGCAGGTTGGTGGCGGCGTAGTCCGAGCCCAGGACCAGGACGTACTCGTACTCCCTGGCCACCGCGTGGAAGCGGTCGACGAGCCGGGAGACCAGCTCGTCGGTGCCGCGCTCGGCCTGGAGGGTGGCGGCCTCCTCGTAGCCGATGCCGTACACGGTGTCGGCGGACTGGGTGAGCCGGTAGCGGGCCCGCAGCAGGTCGAAGAGCCGGTCGGGCCCGTCGTCGTGGACCAGCGGGCGGAAGACGCCCACCCGGTCGACATGGCGGGTCAGGAGCTCCATGACCCCCAGCTCGACGACCTGGCGGCCGTCGCCCCGGTCGATACCGGTCACGTACACGCTGCGCGTCACGCGTGCTCTCCGTCCTTCTGTGCCCGCAAGCCACGCCGGTGCTCGCAAGGTCAAATTACCCGATATGGTGAACTTGCCCCTCTTGACAATACCTGTGCAGCTGGCTAGGCCGCGCTCCCAGTTTCCCTTGTGGTGTTTGGTGAGGAGACAGTAGGGGTGGTCCGTCGGGGAGGTCGGCTCCCGCACGCTCATGAAACAATCGGACCGGCTCACAAGAACCAACAGCGAGCACAGGAGACACAGCACGATGCGTATCGGAGTCCTCACCGCAGGCGGCGACTGCCCCGGCCTGAACGCTGTGATCCGGTCTGTGGTCCACCGCGCCCTCACCGGTCACGACGACGAGGTCATCGGCTTCGAGGACGGTTTCGCGGGTCTGCTGGAGGGCCGTTTCCGCAAGCTCGACCTGGAGGCCGTGAGCGGCATCCTCGCCCGAGGCGGCACCATCCTCGGCTCGTCCCGGCTCGAACGCAACCGGCTCCGCGAGGCCTGCGAGAACGCCAAGGACCACTCCCAGGACTACGGCATCGACGTCCTGATCCCGATCGGCGGCGAGGGCACCCTCACCGCCGCCCGGATGCTCTCGGACGCCGGGCTCCCCGTCGTCGGCGTTCCCAAGACCATCGACAACGACATCTCCGCCACCGACCGCACCTTCGGCTTCGACACGGCCGTCGGCGTCGCGACGGAGGCCATCGACCGGCTCAAGACCACCGCGGAGTCGCACCAGCGGGTCATGGTCGTCGAGGTCATGGGCCGGCACGCGGGCTGGATCGCGCTGGAGTCCGGCATGGCCGGCGGCGCCCACGGCATCTGCCTCCCGGAGCGCGAATTCGACGTCCACGACCTCGTCGCGATGGTCGAGGAACGCTTCGCCCGCGGCAAGAAGTTCGCCGTGATCTGCGTCGCCGAGGGCGCCCACCCGGCCCCCGGCACCATGGACTACAAGAAGGGCGCCATCGACCAGTTCGGCCACGAGCGGTTCTCCGGCATCGGCAACGCCCTCGCCCACGAGCTGGAGGAGCGCCTGGGCAAGGAGGCCCGCCCGGTCATCCTCGGCCACGTCCAGCGCGGCGGTACCCCCACCGCCTACGACCGGGTGCTGGCCACCCGCTTCGGCTGGCACGCCGTCGAGGCCGCCCACCGCGGCGAGTACGGCATGATGACCGCGCTGCGCGGCACGGACATCACGATGGTGCCGCTGGCCGAGGCCGTCACCGCGCTGAAGACGGTGCCCGCGCACCGGATGGACGAGGCCGAGTCGGTCTTCTGAGCAACCCCGCAGCGGAACGGAAGGCGGCGCGCCTGTCCTCGGTCGAGGACGGGCGCGCCGCCTTTGTGGGGGGTGGTCAGGCGGTCACTGTGCGCCGATGGCTTCCAGCATGTTCAGCCGGGCCGCCCGGCGGGCCGGCCACAGTGCGGCCAGTACCCCGACGACCAGCGCGATCAGCAGGAACAGCCCGAGCCGGCCCCAGGGCAGCAGCAGTTCGTACGTCGGGAGCCCCTGGCTGACCAGGTTGCCGCCGGCCCAGGAGAGGAAGACGCCCACGCCGATGCCCAGGACCGCGCCGAACAGCGAGATGACCACCGACTCCAGCCGGACCATCTGCTTGATGCCGCTGCGGGCCAGTCCGATCGCCCGCAGCATCCCGATCTCGCGGGTCCGCTCGAAGACCGACATCGCGAGGGTGTTGACGACGCCCACCACCGCGATGATCACGGCCATGCCCAGCAGGCCGTAGACGATGTAGAGCACGGTCTCGATCTGCCCGGCGTTCTCCTTGCGCAGGTCGGCGTGGTCCTGGACCTTCAGCAGCGGGCTGTCGCCGAGCGCGTGCCGGATCTGCTTCTCCAGCTCGTCCGTGCTGCCGCCTTCGGTCTTCACCAGCAGCTCGTCGTTCTTGAGCTCGGTCAGGTGCGGGTCCACCAGCGAGGTGGCGCCGATCGCCTCGCCGACCACCGGGTTGTCCGCGTAGATCCCGACGATCTTCAGCTTCGTCTTCTTCCTGTTCGTCTCCTTCCTGTCGAAGAAGGTCGCGTCGAAGGTGTCGCCGGTCTGCCAGCCGTGCTCCTTGGCCGCGGTCCGGGAGACCGCGATGCCGTCGGCGCCGGACGCCTTCAACGAGCCGCTGCTGAAGTCCAGTCGGGCGACCCTGCCGATGGCTGCGAAGTCGGTGCCGATCAGGTTCAGGGAGGAATCACCGGTCTCGACACCCGAGTTGCGCAGCGGGGCCACCGCCTCGACACCCGGGATCTCCGCCACCTTCTGCGACAGCTCGGGGTCCAGGCCGACGTACGTCGAGGTCGCGATCTTGTAGTCGGCCTTCAGACCGTCGGCCGTCATCTTGTCCATGGCCTGCTGCGCCGAGTTCCCGACGACCGTCATGCCGGTCATCAGGGTGAGGCCGATCATCAGCGCCGATGCGGTGGCCGCCGTACGGCGCGGGTTGCGCAGCGCGTTCTGCTTGGCCAGCTTGCCGCCGATGCCGAAGAGCCGGGTGGTGACCACGCCCGCCAGCGAGACCAGGGGCCGGGACAGCAGCGGCGCGAGGATGATGACGCCGGTGAGCGTCAGCATCGCGCCCGCCATGGCGATCGGCATGTCGTCGGAGGACTTCAGCGTGGTGACGTAGAACATGACCGCGACGCCGAGGCCGGTGACGACCGTGCCGACGGAGTTGCGGATCACCAGACTGCGCAGCGCCGGCGGCGCCTCGACGGTGTTGAGCGCCTCCACCGGAGCGATCTTCGCCGCCTTGCGGGACGGCAGCCAGGCGGCCAGGACGGTCACCACGACACCCACGCCGAGTGCGCAGAGCACCGCGGTCGGGCTGATGATGAGCGGCCCGTCGGGGAAGCCCGCGCCGTTGGCGTCGAGCACCGCCCGCAGCCCCACCGCGATCGCGGCGCCCAGTCCGAGCCCGATCACGGACGAGATCAGACCCAGCATGGCCGCCTCGGCGAGTACCGAGCGCACCACCTGCCGGCGGGAGGCGCCGACCGCGCGGAGCAGGGCGATCTCCCGGCTGCGCTGGGAGATCAGCATGGTGAAGGTGTTGGCGATGATGAAGATGCCGACGAACAGCGCGATCCCGGCGAAGACCAGCAGCGTCTGGCTCAAGGACTTGTTCTGTTCGGCGATCATCCGGGACTGTTCGGCGGCGAGTTCGGTGCCGCTGGTCGCCTCGGCACGGCCCTTGGGCAGCACCTCGCGGACCTTGCCGGCCAGCGCCTGCTGATCGGTGCCGGGCGCGGCTCCCACCACCAGCTCGTCGAACTGGCCGGGGTGCAGATACAGCTTCTGTGCGGTGGCGGTGTCGAAGAGCGCGAGGCTGCCGCCCGCGGTCACCTGCGGGTCCTCGGTCGAGACGATGCCGACCAGCTTCTTCGTCAGCACCGGGCCGTCGGTGGCGAACCGCACGGAATCGCCGACCTTGTGGGCGGCGGCCTTCGCGGTGGCCTCGTCCAGCGCGATCTCGCCCCCGGCGGCCGGTCCGCGGCCCTCCAGCAGCGGATAGCGCTCGTCGTGGCCGTCCTTGTCCGGCTGGAAGTTGGTGGCGATGTTCTGCCAGCCGTTGCCGATCGGTATGCCGTCCGGGCCGGCGAGGGTCGCCGTGCCGGCGACATTGCGCCGCACGGACTGCACGCCGGGCAGCGCGCGGACGGTGTTCACGAGCTTGTCGTCGAGGGCGGTGGTGCGCTTGCCGTCCTTGCCGATCAACGGGGCGTTGTCGTCGGAGACGGCCTGGACGGAGACGGCCACGTCCTTGAGGTTCTTGGTGGAGGCCTTCTTGATGGCCTCGCCGACGGTGTCGCTGAAGATCAGGGTGCCGGCGACGAAGGCGACGCCGAGCAGGACCGCGAGCGCGGTCATCATCAAACGGGCTTTGTGCGCAAGGACGTTGCGCAAGGCGGTTCGCAGCATGGTGGTGGTGTCAGTCCTGAGGTCCGGTGCGCGGAATTCGGAGGGCCGAGGGCAGGGCCCGGTCGGCGGGGCGGGGTACGGCGCGCGGGGTGGACCCGCGTCGGCCGGTGCGTCTCAGCTGGTGCGGCCCTTGGAGTCGAACAGCCGCATCCGGTCGAGGACGGCGTCGGCGGTGGGCTCGTGCAGCTCCTCGACGATCCGGCCGTCGGCGAGGAAGACCACCCGGTCCGCGTAGCTCGCGGCGACCGGGTCGTGGGTGACCATCACCACCGTCTGCTGCATCGCCCGTACCGACTCGCGCAGGAATCCCAGCACTTCGGCGCCGGAGCGCGAGTCGAGGTTGCCGGTCGGCTCGTCCGCGAAGATGATCTCCGGCTGGGCGGCCAGCGCCCGCGCCACCGCGACCCGCTGCTGCTGGCCGCCGGAGAGCTGCGCCGGCCGGTGCGCCAGCCGCTCCGACAGGCCCACCGTCGCGATGACGGTGTTCACCCACTCCCGGTCCGGACGGCGGCCCGCGATGTCCATCGGCAGCGTGATGTTCTCCAGCGCGGTCAGTGTCGGCAGCAGATTGAACGCCTGGAAGATGAAGCCGATCTTGTCCCGGCGCAGTCGGGTCAGCTGCCGGTCGTTCAGCGACGCCAGCTCCGTCTCGCCGATCCGGGCGGAGCCCGAGGAGATGCCGTCCAGACCCGCCATGCAGTGCATCAGCGTGGACTTGCCGGAGCCCGACGGTCCCATGATGGCCGTGAACCGGGCCCTGCCGAACTCCACGGAGACGGAGTCCAGAGCGACCACGCGGGTCTCGCCCGTGCCGTAGACCTTGCTCAGGTCCGAGGCCCGGGCGGCGACGGCCGCGGTGGCGGTGGAAGGGGGGAACGGGGCCGTATGGGACACGGGGACTCCTGCGTGGGGACGGTCGATGCGATATCCCATTCTCGAATCCGCAGGTCAGCCGAGTCGTCAGTCCCAAGGACCCAAAACGGACCGGCCTGAGGTGCGACGCCGGCCGCCGGCGTCCTCCCGCAGGGGGACCCCTGTCTGACCTTCGGCCTACGGGCCGCGGCGCCGGGACTCAGGGTTGCCGCCGGCCGATCCGCTCCCAGAACGCCGCCAGGATCCCGTCGAGGAAGGCACGTCCGGTCCTGCCGGACTCGTCGGCGCTGCCCGTCCCGCCCCAGTTGAGTGTGCCGGTCATGGTCGCCTGGTAGTCGTCGTGCAGCTCCTGCAGCACGTCCTGGAGCGGCTGCCGGGGCAGCGCCGCGAGCTTGCCGACCGGCCGCACATACGCCTGCCAGCGGGTGGTGGCGGCGCTGGTCAGCATCTCGGTCAGCTTCCCGTCCTGCCCGGTGAACCGCACCAGCGCGGGCGGCGGCAGCTCGAGCGCCTCCCGCAGCGCCGCCGCCTGGCGGTCGTTGCCGGTCCACTTCCCGCCCTTCTCCAGCCGCTCGTAGGCCCGCTGGTCCATGCCGGTCCGCATCGCGACATCGGCCGCCGCGAGGCCGCGCGCCATCCGGTATTCACGCAGCGTCCCGGGGGTCCCCAGCAGTTCCCCGGGCGCGCACCACAGGGCACCCGCCAGCGCGGTCAGCTCCGCGTCCGTGGGGGCGCTCTCGGCCAGCTCCCAGGACGCCACCATGGCGGGTGAGATGCGCAGTCCGTAGGCGGCCGCCATCCCGTAGGCGACGTGCGCGGGCGTCATACCGAGGGCCTCGCGCAGCCGGCGGGCGGCCTCGGCGTCGAATGGGGGCCGGCGCGCCTCCCCGTCGTGCGTGTTCACCGGCACACGGTAAGTGACGGGGTGCTGCCGCTCCTATGGTGCGGATGAACAAGTTGTTAACTCGTAGGTTCGTACGTGGGAAAAGGGCAGGGTGCCGCCCGCCGTACCGGGCGGACGGTATGGCGCCGCTATCCCTTCACCGCCCCGCCCGGTGCGAACCCGCCGCCCAGCCGCCGCGCGATGAGGACGTACAGCGCGATCACCGGCGTCGAGTAGACGACGGAGAAGGCCGCCAGCTGCCCGAAGGCGACGCCGCCCTCGCTACCGAAGAAGGTGAAGACGCTGACGGAGGCGGGCAGCTGTTCCGGGGAGAGCAGCAGCATGAAGGGGACGAAGAAGTTCCCCCACATCATGATGAAGGTGTAGACGGTCACGACGGTGAAGCCGGGGCCCATCAGCGGCAGGACGACCCGCAGCAGGGTCTGCCGCCAGGAGGCGCCGTCCGTCCAGGCCGCCTCCTCCAGGACCCTCGGCACACCGTCCATGAAGTTCTTCATCAGCCAGATGGCGAACGGAAGCTGGGCCGCGGCCAGGAACAGCGCGGTGCCGTACATCGTGTCGATCAGGTCGACCTGCACGAACAGGCCGTAGACCGGGACCATGACCGCGGTGATCGGCAGACAGGTCGAGAACAGGACGGTGAGCAGGAACGGGCGGCTGAAGCGGGCGCGGAAGCGGGAGAGCGGGTAGGCGGCGAGGGCCGCGCAGACGACCGTGACCGCGGTGGCGCCACCGCACAGCAGCAGGCTGTTGAGCACCGGCCGGAAGGTGATGTCCTCGGTGAGCACGGCCGAGAAGTTGTCCGTCGTGACGGACCGGGGAAGCCGTACGCGCAGCGTCGCCCCGCCGTCCACGGAGGACAGCACCAGCCACGCCAGCGGGACGGCGAAGGCCGCGGCGACCACCAGCAGCCCCGCGTCGGCGGCGAGTCGGTGGCGGGTACGGCGCGTGAGGGGGAGCCGGAGCATCAGACCTCCTCGCGCAGCAGGCGCAGATAGACGGCCGAGAACAGCGCGCCCACCAGGAGCAGCAGCAGCGCCACCGCGGTGCCGTAACCGATCAGCGACTTCATGAACGCCTGGTCGTACATGAACACGGGCAGGGTCTGGCTGCGATTGCCCGGGCCGCCGCGCGTCATCGCCCAGATCAGCCCGAAGACGGAGAGCGTCTGGAGGGTGTTGAGCATCAGGTTGGTGCCGATGGAGCGGCGGATCATCGGCAGCGTGATGTGCCACAGCCGCCGCGGCCCGCCCGCGCCGTCGACCTGGGCCGACTCGGCGACCTCCTGGGGGATCTCGGCCAGCGCCGCGGAGTAGACGAGCATCGAGAAGGCGGTGCCGCGCCAGACGTTGGCGAACGACACGGCCAGGATGGGGAGGGTGAACAGCCAGTTCTGGGTGGGCAGATGGAGCCAGTCCAGCAGCGCGTTGAGGGTGCCGCGCCGGGCGAAGAAGGCGTAGAGCAGGAAGCCGGCGACGATCTCGGGGACCACCCACGCGGTGATCACGACCGCCCCGGTCAGGGACCGCAGCGGCCGCGAGGCGCGCCGCATCAGGCCGGCCAGCGCCAGCCCCAGGGCGTTCTGGCCGAGGATCGAGGACACGACGGTGAACACCAGCGTCAGCACGACCGCGTTGAGGAACGCGCGGTCGCCGAGGGCGTGTTGGAAGTTGGCCAGGCCGACGAAGGACGCCGACTCCTGGCCCGTCAGCTGGGTGTCGGTGAAGGCGATGACGACGCAGTAGCCGATGGGCGCGGCGAGGAAGAGCAGCAGCAGGACGGTGGCGGGGGCGAGGGGGGACCAGCGCAGCAGTGCCGTACGGGCCGGGCGCGCGGCCTTGGTGGCGGCGCGGGTCATGGCTTGGCGACGACCTGGCCGTCGACGAGGGACGGCAGCTGTTCGTCGTAGTCCCCGGCGGCCCGGCCGGGCGAGGAGGAACCGGCGGTGACGGCCTCCATCGCCTCACCGATGGCCGCGGAGACCCTGGGGTAGGCGGGCAGCGCGGGTCGGTACCGGCTGACCTCGACCAGGCCGGTGAAGAAGCCGATGCCGGGGACGGACCGGCGATACCTCGGGTCGGCGGCGACGTCCTTGCGGACCGCGATCTGGGCGCCCCGGACACACCACGCCAGGGCGTTCTCGCGCGACTGGAAGGTCTTGATCAGCTGCCACGCCAGATCGGGCCGCCGGGACTGCCGCGGCACCGACCAGGTCCAGCCGCCGGCCAGGCTGACCTTGCCGGGAGCGGCGCCGTGCTGGGTGGGGAACGGGGCCTGGCCGAGGGTCCGGGACCACTGCGGCCACGGATTCCCGCCGCCCGTCTTCTGCCACTGCTGCCCCAACCACGACCCGTCCAGATCGATCGCGAGTCTCTCCTCGGGAAGCAGCTCGGCCGCCACGCTGGTCTGGATGCTGGGGCTGAGCGCATCGGACACCTCGGGCCCGAGCTTCTCCCGGTAGACCGTGTCGATGAACGTCAGGCTGTCGCGGAAGCCCTTGCTGCCGGTGACCCATTTCCTGCTGCCCGGATCGTAGAGCGGGTGCGCACCCGTGCCGTAGAGCAGCATCTCGAAGCCCTGCATCACCGCGGCCTCGCCCGCGCCCTTGCCGGTGAAGACGTTCAGCGGGATGACGCCGGGGACCTTGCGCTTGACGGTGCGGGCCGCGTCCAGCACCTCGTCCCAGGTGCGGGGCCGCCAGTCGGCAGGCAGCCCCGCCTTCTTGAAGATCTTCCTGTTGAACCACAGGCCGCGGGTGTCCGTGCCGTCCGGGACGCCGTAGGTCCTGCCGTCCTGGGCCCTGGCGGCGGTCTTCGCGGTCGGTTCGAACTGCCGCCAGTCGCGCCACTCGGCCAGATACGGGTCCAGGGGGCGCAACAGCCCCGCCTTGATGTCGGAGTTGACCAGGAAGGTGTCCTCGTAGACCAGGTCCGGTGCGGTCTTCGGGGAGCGCATCATCTGCTGGATCTTGGTGTAGTAGTCGTTCTCCGACGCCTGGATCGGGATGAGCCTGACCTTTTTCCCGGGGTGCGCCTTCTCGAACTTCCTCGCCACGAGGGCGATGTACTGGTCACGGACCAGCACCTTGCCGTTGGTGTCCTTGATGAAGGCGACCTTGACGGTGTTCCGGTCGCTCCCGGACCCGTCGCCGCAGGCGGTGAGCGTGCCGGCGGCCAGGACGGCGGCGGTGAGCAGAATCAGCGGGGCGGTGGAGCGCACGGGCACGACCTCCAACTAACCACGGTCAACCAACCACGGCGTACTGCCAGCTGAAAGTAGGTCACCGTGCGCAGTCGGTCAATGGCCCGACCAGCGGTAGCGCAATTCTGGGCGGCCGACCTGGCCGTACTGCGGGGCCCGGGCCGCCCGGCCGCCGTCGACGAGATGTTCCAGATAGCGGCGGGCGGTGATCCGGGAGATCCCGACGTCGGCTGCCGCCTCCGCCGCCGTCAGCCCGCCCTCGGCGCCCCGCAGCACATCGGTCACCGCGCGCAGGGTGGCGGCGGTCAGCCCCTTGGGCAGCGCGGCCGGCCGCGGCGCCCGCAGCGCCGCGATCGCCCGGTCGACCTCGTCCTGGCCGCTGGCCTCGCCCGCGGTGGCCCGGAACGCGGCGTAACGGGTGAGCCGGTCGCGCAGGGTGGCGAACGTGAACGGCTTGAGGACGTACTGCACCACGCCGAGCGAGACGCCCTCGCGCACCATCGCCAGATCGCGCGCGGAGGTGACGGCGATGATGTCCGCGGTGTGCCCGGCCGCGCGCAGCGCCCGTACGAGATGCAGCCCGTGGCCGTCGGGCAGGTACAGGTCGAGCAGCAGCAGATCCACGGCGTGCTGGTCGAGATGGCGGCGGGCGTCGCCCATGGAGTGCACGGTGCCCGAGACGGTGAAGCCGGGCACCCGCCCCACGTACAGCGCGTGCGCGTCGGCCGCGACCGGGTCGTCCTCGACGACCAGGACCCGGATGTCGGGGGTGCTCACCGGCGGCTCCTCTCGTTCACCGGGCACGTTCTCCCCTCTCGTGGCCCGCGGTGTGCAGCGGCAGCCGTACGGTGAACCGCGCGCCGCCCTCCGGCGCCCGGTCCAGGGTGATCGACCCGCGGTTGCGTCGCACGGCCTGCCGGACGAGGGCCAGCCCCAGACCGTGCCCCGGTCCCGCCTTGGTGGACCAGCCCCGCCGGAAGACCTCCTCGGTGGCGTCCGCGGCGACCCCGGGGCCGTTGTCCGCGACGCACAGCAGCAGTTCGCCGGCCGCCGCGCGCGCGGTGACCCGTACCGTACCGGCGTGCTCCCGGGGCGGGGAGGCGGCGTCGATGGCATTGTCGACGAGGTTGCCCAGCACCGTCACCAGGTCGCGGGCGGGCAGGCCGCGCGGCAGCAGCCCGTCGTCGATCCCGCTGTCGGGCGTCAGGGTCAGCTCCACGCCGTGCTCGTGGGCCTGCGCGGCCTTGCCGAGCAGCAGCGCGGCGAGCACCGGTTCGGCGACGGCGCCGACCACCTGGTCCGTCAGTGTCTGCGCCAGTTCCAGCTCCGCGGTCGCGAAGTCCACCGCTTCCTCGGCCCGGCCCAGTTCGATCAGCGAGACGACGGCGTGCAGTCGGTTGGCGGCCTCGTGGGCCTGCGAGCGCAGCGCCTCGGCGAAGCCCCGTACGGAGTCCAACTCCCCGGACAGGGACTGTAGTTCGGTGTGGTCGCGCAGGGTGACGACGCTGCCGCGGTGCTCGCCGCCGGAGACCGGCGAGGAGTTGAGGACCAGCACCCGCTCGGCGGTCAGGTGCAGCTCGTCGACGCGCGGGCCCGGCGCCAGGAGCGCGTCGGTCAGCGACTGCGGCAGTCCGAGCTCCGGGACGAGGCGGCCCACCGCGTCGCCGGACAGCCCCAGCAGCTCTCGCCCGCCGTCATTGATCAGGGCGACCCGGTGCTGCCCGTCGAGCATCAGCAGCCCCTCGCGTACCGCGTGCAGCGCGGCCTGGTGGTAGTCGTGCATCCGGCTCAGCTCGCCGGCGTTCATCCCGTGGGTGTGCCTCCGCAGCCGCGCGTTGATCACGTACGTCCCCAGTCCGCCGAGCGCCAGCGCGCCCACCGCGACCGCGAGGACCGCCAGCACCTGCTCCCGCAGCTGCGCGCTGATCGTCTCGACGGTGATCCCGGCGCTGACCAGCGCGGTGATCCGCCCGCCCTGCCGCGGGTCGTGGACCGGCGCGACGACCCGCACGGACGGCCCGAGCATCCCCAGGTACGTCTCGGGGACGATCCGGCCGTGCAGCGCCGGCCCGATGTGCCCCAGGTACTTCCCGCCGATCGCGGCCGGCTCGGGGTGGGTCCAGCGCGTCTTGTCCGGCGCCATCACCACCACGAAGTCGACGCCCGCGTCGTGCCGCAGTCGCTCGGCGTACGGCTGGAGCGCGGCCGTCGGGTGCTTCGAGCGGGCCGCCGTCACGACGGCCGGGGAATCGGCGACGGCGGTGGCCACGGCGGTCGTCTGCCGCCGGGCGGTCTGCTCCGCCTGCCGCTGGGCGCTCAGATACGCGAACAGCGCGCACCCCGCCACCACCGCCGCCACCAGCACCACCTGCATGGCGAAGAGCTGCGCGGCCAGACTGCGCGGGCCGCGCAGCCGCCGGGGCGGCCGGGGACGGGGGAGTCGCATACAGAACAGTCTGCACGGTCGCTTTCGCGGCGGTCGCACGGTCGCCTTTACGTGAACGAAATGCACGCAAGGGTGACGGGCGCCACAGCGGCGTGCATAGTCGCCGGGACTCGTTGTGCACCAGAGCCGCAGATCATGCACAGCCGCAACCCGAGGAGGCAGCCGTGGCTGCACAGACCCCGCCGCACGGGGGCATCGCCAAGGAGACCGCACCCCGCAAGCGGGACCGGACCCACTATCTCTACCTCGCCGTCATCGGTGCGGTGCTGCTCGGCATCGCCGTGGGCTTCGCCGCGCCCGGTGTCGCCGTCCAGCTCAAGCCGCTCGGCACCGGGTTCGTCAACCTCATCAAGATGATGATCTCGCCGGTCATCTTCTGCACCATCGTGCTGGGCGTCGGCTCGGTGCGTAAGGCCGCCAAGGTCGGCGCGGTCGGCGGGCTGGCGCTCGGCTACTTCATGGTGATGTCCACCGTGGCGCTGGCCATCGGCCTGGTCGTCGGCAACCTCCTGGATCCCGGATCGGGGCTGCACCTGACCGAGACCGTCCGGCACAGCGGCCAGGCGCAGACCGAGGGCGGCGGGGAGTCCCTGCCGGACTTCCTCCTCGGCATGATCCCCAAGACGTTCGTCTCCGCCTTCACCCAGGGTGAGGTGCTGCAGACGCTGCTGGTGGCCCTGCTGGTCGGCTTCGGGCTGCAGGCCCTGGGGTCGGCGGGCGAGCCGGTGCTGCGCGGCGTCGGGCATCTCCAGAAGCTGGTCTTCCGGGTGCTCGCCATGATCATGTGGGCGGCGCCGGTGGGCGCCTTCGGCGCCATGGCGGCGGTGGTCGGCGAGACCGGCCTGGACGCACTGAAGTCCCTGGCCGTCATCATGGTCGGCTTCTACGTCACCTGTCTGCTGTTCGTGATCGTGGTGCTCGGCACGCTGCTGCGGCTCGTCGCGGGCGTCAACATCTTCCGGCTGCTGACGTACCTGGGCCGCGAATTCCTGCTGATCCTGTCCACCTCCTCGTCGGAGTCGGCACTCCCCAGGCTGATCGCGAAGATGGAGCACCTGGGCGTGAGCAAGCCCGTGGTCGGCATCACCGTCCCCACCGGCTACAGCTTCAATCTGGACGGCACCGCCATCTACCTGACGATGTCCTCGCTCTTCGTGGCCGAGGCGATGGGCAAGCCGCTGCCCCTCGGCCAGCAGATCTCGCTGCTGGTCTTCATGGTCATCGCCTCCAAGGGCGCGGCCGGCGTCACCGGCGCGGGCCTGGCCACACTGGCCGGCGGCCTCCAGTCGCACCGCCCCGAACTGGTCGACGGCGTCGGCCTGATCGTCGGCATCGACCGCTTCATGAGCGAGGCGCGGGCCCTGACCAACTTCGCCGGCAACGCGGTGGCCACGGTCCTGGTCGGCACGTGGACCAAGGAGATCGACAAGGCGCGGGTGACCGAGGTGCTGGCCGGCCGGGCGCCGTTCGACGAGCGGACCCTGGCGGCCGACGTCCACGGCGATGCCCCGTCGACCGGGGTCGTCGAGCCGCGGGACGGCGGGGCGAAGGCCGCCGAGGCCAAGGACTCCGCCCCGGTCTGATCCGCGACGGCTCGGCCGAGGGCCGCAGGAGGGGAGCGGGGGCGGGGCCGGATGCGGCGCCCGACCCCCGCGGTCCGTGCCCCGGGCGGCGGCCCTCAGGCCGGCCGGAACCAGACCGTCGCCAGCGGCGGCAGGACGGGTGCGAACGAGGCGTCCCGGCCGTGCCACGGCGTGGGCTCGGCCTTGAGCGGGTCGGGGTGGGTGACACCGCTGCCGCCGTAGCGCAGGTCGTCGGTGTTGAGCACCTCGCGCCAGACCGGGACGTGGCCGGGCACGCCGAGGCGGTAGGCGTGACGGACCACCGGCGAGAAGTTGCTGACCGCGATCAGGGGGCTGCCGTCGGCGGCGTACCGGAGGAAGGAGAGGACGTTGTCCTCGCCGGCGTCGCCGTCGATCCAGGAGAAGCCGGCCGGGTCGGTGTCGCGCTCCCACAGCGCGGGCGCCTGCGTATAGACGTGGTTGAGGTCGCGGACGAGATCGCGCACGCCCCGGTGGTCCGCCTCCGCGTCGTACGACGGGTCCAGCAGCCACCAGTCCGGGCCGTGGCTCTCCGCCCATTCGGCGCCCTGCGCGAACTCCTGCCCCATGAAGAGCAGTTGCTTACCGGGGTGGGCCCACATATAGCCGAGGTAGGCCCGGTGGTTGGCACGCTGCTGCCACCAGTCGCCGGGCATCTTCGACACCAGCGAGCGCTTGCCGTGCACCACCTCGTCGTGGGAGATCGGCAGCACGTAGTTCTCCGAGTAGGCGTAGACCATGGAGAAGGTCATCTCGCCGTGGTGGTACTTGCGGTGCACCGGCTCCTTGGAGACGTAGACCAGCGAGTCGTGCATCCAGCCCATGTTCCACTTCAGCCCGAAGCCCAGACCGCCGAAGCCGCCGGGGCCGGCATGGTGCGTGGCGCGGGTGACACCGTCCCAGGCCGTGGACTCCTCGGCGACGGTGACGACGCCGGGGCAGCGGCGGTAGACGGTCGCGTTCATCTCCTGGAGGAAGGCGACGGCGTCGAGGTTCTCCCGCCCGCCGTGGACGTTGGGCGTCCAGTCGCCCTCCTCGCGGGAGTAGTCGAGGTAGAGCATGGAGGCGACGGCGTCGACCCGCAGGCCGTCGATGTGGAACTCCTCGCACCAGTACACGGCGTTGGCGACCAGGAAGTTGCGGACCTCGGCGCGGCCGTAGTCGAACTCCAGGGTGCCCCAGTCCGGGTGCGCGGCGCGTCGGGGGTCCGCGGGCTCGTACAGCGGGAGTCCGTCGAACTCCGCCAGCGCCCAGTCGTCGCGGGGGAAGTGCGCCGGCACCCAGTCCATCAGGACACCGATACCGGCGCGGTGCAGCGCGTCGATCAGGTACCGAAAGTCGTCCGGGGTGCCCATCCTGGCGGTCGGCGCGTAGAACCCGGTCACCTGGTAGCCCCACGACCCGCCGAAGGGATGCTCGGCGACGGGCATCAGCTCGACGTGCGTGAACCCCAGGTCCTTGACGTACGCGGGGAGCTGCTCGGCCAGTTGACGGTACGTCAGTCCAGGTCGCCAGGAGGGCAGGTGCAGCTCGTAGACGGAGAACGGCGCCCGGTGCACCGGCCGCTCGCCGCGCCGCGCCATCCAGTCGGCGTCCTTCCAGCGGTAGTGCGACTCCTCGACGACCGAGGCGGTGGCGGGCGGGCACTCGGTCCGCCGGGCCATCGGGTCGGCACGCACGGTCCTGGAGCCGTCCGGCCGGGTGATCTCGTACTTGTAGAGCTCACCCTCGCCGACGCCCGGCACGAAGAGCTCCCAGATGCCGCTGGAGCCCAGCGACCGCATCGGGCAGGCGGTCCCGTCCCAGAAGTTGAAGCCGCCCACGACCCGCACGCCCCGGGCGTTGGGGGCCCAGACGGTGAAGCGGGTGCCCGTCACGCCGTGATGGTCCATGGTCCGTGCGCCGAGCGCCCGCCACAGCTCCTCGTGCCGGCCCTCGCCGAAGAGGTGCAGATCCAGTTCGCCGAGCGCCGGCAGGAACCGGTAGGGGTCGCGCACCGTCACCGTGGCGTCCGCGTACTCGACCAGCAGCTCGTAGTCCGGGGCCTCGCGCAGCGGCAGTACCCCGGCGAACAGCCCGTCCCCCTCGGGGTGCAGGGTGGCGCGCAGCCCCTTCGCCACGACGGTGACGCCCTTGGCGTACGGCTGCAGGACCCGGAAGAGCAGCCCGCCGCGCACCGGGTGTGCGCCGAGCAGCCCGTGCGGATCGTGATGGGCGCCGCCCAGCAGCCGGCCCCGGTCCTCCTCGCCCAGGGGTTCGGCGGCACGCACCCCACGGCTCGCGGCCGCAGGCTCCGCCGCAGGGGCGGTGGCGGGCGGCCGGGCGGGCGCGGCGACGGCACGGGGCGCCGGCGGGCGGGTGCCCGACGCGCGCACGCCGCTGCGGGTGCTCGCCGCTGGTGCGTCGGTCGCCTTCTGGCCGGGCGCGGTGTCGGGGGTGGGGGCGCGAGACGGGCGGGCGGTCACGTGGGGTGCCTCCTCGGGGCGGGGCGGGGCGTCGGTCCGGGCAGGGGGATCACAGGGGGCACCGCGCTCATCCGTCCGCCGCCAGCCGGCGGACGGCGGCCATCGGCACGGGCAGCCAGTCGGGGCGGTGGCGGGCCTCGTACAGCACTTCGTAGACGGCCTTGTCGGTCTCGTAGGCCCGTATCAGTTCGGGCGCCGAGCGCGGGTCGAGCCCGCCGGCTTCGGCGTAGCCCCGGCAGTAGGCGTCACGGGTGCGGCGCGCCCACTCCAGGGACCAGGGGTCGCCGCCGCCGGGCCCGCTGCGCGCCGCGTAGTCGAAGGAGCGCAGCATCGCGGCGACGTCGCGCAGCGCCGGCTGCGGGCGGCGCCGCTCGGCCAGCGGCCGGGCCGGTTCGCCCTCGAAGTCGATCAGCGACCAGCGGCCCTCGCCGGCGGAGCGCAGCGTCTGGCCCAGGTGCAGGTCGCCGTGGATGCGCTGGGCGGCCCAGCTGCCGCCGGCGCGACCGGCGGCGGCGAGCGCGTCGAAGGCGGCCCGCAGCCCCGGTCGGTAGGGCTGGAGCACGGGCACCGCGCGGGCGGTGGCCTCCAGCCGCGCGGTCATCCGGGCGGCGATGGCGGCCAGCTGGGGCCGCTGGAGCTCGGTGGTCGGCAGCGTCCGGGCGAGCGCGGTGTGCACCTCGGCGGTGGCGTGCCCCAGGGCCCGCGCGGAGCCGGTGAAGTCGGCCCGTACGGCCAGCGCGTGGAGAGCCAGCTGCCAGCCGTCCGCGGAGCCGGGCAGATACGGCTGGAGCACCCCCAGTGTGGTCGGCTCGCCGCCCTCCTCGGTGGCCTCGGCCTCGAACCACGCCACCGGGGCGGGCACCCGCGCGCACCGCTCGCCGGCGAGCGCGCGGGGCAGCTCCAGGTCCGGGTTGACGCCGGGAGCGATCCGCCGGAACACCTTGAGGATGAACGAATCGCCGTACACGATCGAGGAGTTGGACTGCTCGGCCGTGATCGGCCGGGCCGTCAGCCCGGGCGGGATCTCGGTGTCCGACGCGCGCGCGAAGCGCAGCGCGCCGATCCGGCCGGGCACCCGCAGCCGCTCCAGCAGCAGCGCGCACAGCCGGCCGTCGAGCAGTGCGTCGTAGACGGTACGGCCGCGCAGCGGGCCGCCCGCCGGCCGGCCGATCGCGGCGGGCGCCAGCTGCGGCGGCAGCGCCGGGTGTACGCCCAGCAGGAGTTGGTAGCAGTCCCCCGCGACGGTGGTCCGGCTCGGCGGCACGGACTGCTGGGGGCGCACGACCAGCTGCAGTATTCCCGGGGTGCCGCCGTCGGCGGTGCACGGCAGCAGCTCGGTCGCCGAGATCAGCGAGAAGCCCGTGATCAGCCGGCCCTTGCCGGCGAACCAGCGCTGGTGGGGCACCCATTCGGCGAGCAGGGGGACGAGCGAGGACAGCAGGTCGGGTGCGGTGACGAGCGGTCGGTCGGCGGTATGACGGGTGGCACGGGTCGAGGCGGTGTCCGACATGGCGTCGCGTCCTTTCCCCGGGCACACGACAGATAGCCCAAAGTGTCCCGGAATGCGGCCTTGACTGTGCGGCGGCGCGGTGGGGGTACCCCCAGACGGAGTCCGGGCCGGGGGGTACGTCGTCCGTACGGCAGCGGCATGGTGCGGCACCTGCTGCATGGTGCGCGTCGGTCCCCAGGGCCCCGGGGACCGACGATGGCTCGCCCGGCCCGTGGTAGTGGGGAGCCTGCCCGAGCGAAAGGTCAAAAAACGCCCGTACGCGCGCGTGGCCGCGTACGGGCGGATTTCTTACCGGCCCGTGCCCGATGGGACGGGCCGGTCAGGCGGCGTTCCGGCGCAGCCGGAACCAGTAGAAGCCGTGGCCCGCGAGGGTGAGCAGGTACGGCAGTTCGCCGATCGGCGGGAAGCGGACGCCGCCGATCAGCTCGACCGGATGGCGGCCGCTGAACGCCTGGAGGTCCAGCTCCGTCGGTTGCGCGAAGCGGGAGAAGTTGTTCACGCACAGCACCAGATCGTCGTCCGCGCCGCCGGTGCCGGGCGACTCCCGCAGATACGCGAGCACCGCCGGGTTGCTGGAGGGCAGTTCGGTGTAGGTGCCGAGGCCGAACGCCGGGTTCTGCTTGCGGATCTCGATCATCCGGCGGGTCCAGTGCAGCAGCGAGGAGGGCGAACTCATCGCCGCCTCGACATTGGTGACCTGGTAGCCGTAGACCGGATCCATGATGGTCGGCAGCGAGAGCCGGCCCGGGTCGCAGGAGGAGAAGCCGGCGTTGCGGTCGGGCGTCCACTGCATCGGGGTGCGCACCGCGTCGCGGTCACCGAGCCAGATGTTGTCGCCCATGCCGATCTCGTCGCCGTAGTACAGGATCGGCGAGCCGGGCAGGGACAGCAGCAGGGCCGTGAAGAGTTCGATCTGGTTGCGGTCGTTGTCGAGCAGCGGGGCCAGCCGCCGGCGGATGCCGATATTGGCCCGCATCCGCGGGTCCTTGGCGTATTCCGCATACATGTAGTCGCGCTCTTCGTCCGTGACCATTTCGAGGGTCAGCTCGTCGTGGTTGCGAAGGAAGATGCCCCACTGGCAGCCGGACGGGATCGACGGGGTCTTGGCCAGGATCTCCGATACCGGGTAGCGCGACTCGCGGCGGACCGCCATGAAGATCCGGGGCATGACCGGGAAGTGGAACGCCATATGGCACTCGTCGCCCCCGACGGCGTAGTTGCCGAAGTAGTCGACGACGTCCTCCGGCCACTGGTTGGCCTCGGCCAGCAGCACGGTGTCCGGGTAGTGCGCGTCGATCTCGGCGCGCACCCGCTTGAGGAAGGCGTGCGAGGCGGGCAGGTTCTCGCAGTTGGTGCCCTCCTCGGCGTAGAGGTACGGCACCGCGTCCAGCCGGAAGCCGTCGATGCCCAGGTCGAGCCAGAACCTCAGGGCGGAGATCATCTCCTCCTGGACCGTGGGGTTCTCGTAGTTGAGGTCCGGCTGGTGGGAGAAGAAGCGGTGCCAGTAGTACTGCTTGCGGACCGGATCGAAGGTCCAGTTCGACGCCTCGGTGTCGACGAAGATGATCCGCGCGTCGGGGTACTGCTTGTCGTCGTCCGCCCAGACGTAGTAGTCGCCGTACGGCCCTTCGGGGTCGGTGCGGGACTCCTGGAACCACGGGTGCTGGTCGCTGGTGTGGTTCATCACCATGTCGATGATGACCCGCATTCCGCGGTGGTGCGCGGCGTCCACGAACTCCACGAAGTCGGCGAGGTCGCCGAACTCGGGGAGCACCGAGGTGTAGTCCGAGACGTCGTATCCGCCGTCCCGCAGCGGGGATTTGAAGAACGGCGGCAGCCAGAGGCAGTCCACCCCCAGCCATTGCAGATAGTCGAGCTTGGCCGTGATGCCCTTGAGGTCCCCGACGCCGTCGCCGTTGCTGTCCTGGAACGAGCGCACCAGGACTTCGTAGAAGACGGCCCGTTTGAACCAGTCGGGATCGCGGTCCTTCGCCGGTGTGTCCTCGAACGTGTCGGGGACAGGCTCATTGACGATCAATTGGGTGACCCTCCGATCGGTGAGGACGGTCGCAGTGACAGCACATGAGCGGGCGCGAGCGAGCGGCCCGGCTCCAGGCGCACATAGTTGTCCCTGCCCCAGTGGTAGGTGTCGCCGGTGAGCTCGTCGCGCACCGGCAAGGAATCGTGCCGGCCGAGGCCGAGTTCCGGCATGTCCAACGACACCGTCGCCTCGTGGGTGTGGTGCGGGTCGAGGTTGACCACGGTGAGCACCGTGTCCGTCGCGTCCCCGTGTCCCGACCGCTTGGAGAACGCGATCACGGAGTCGTTGTCGGCATGGTGGAAGTGCAGGTCACGCAGCTGCTGGAGCGCGGGGTGCCGGCGCCGGATGCGGTTGAGCGCCGTGATGAGCGGGGCGATGGTACGCCCCTCGCGGGCCGCCGCGTCCCAGTCGCGCGGCCGGAGTTGGTACTTCTCCGAGTCGAGGTACTCCTCGCTGCCCTGGTGCAGCCCGGTCGCCTCGCACAGCTCGTAGCCCGCGTAGACACCCCAGTTGGGGGAGAGGGCGGCGGCGAGGACGGCGCGGATCTCGAAGGCCGCGCGGCCGCCTTCCTGGAGGTAGGCGTGCAGGATGTCCGGGGTGTTGACGAAGAAGTTGGGGCGCATGTGGTCGGCGCTCTCGCCGGACAGTTCGGTGAGGTACTCGGTCAGCTCCTGCTTGGTGTTGCGCCAGGTGAAGTACGTGTACGACTGGTGGAAGCCGACCCGGGCGAGGGTGTGCAGCATCGCGGGGCGGGTGAACGCCTCGGCCAGGAACAGCACATCGGGATCGGTGCGGTTGATGTCCGCGAGCACCTTCTCCCAGAACACCACCGGCTTGGTGTGCGGGTTGTCCACCCGGAAGATCCGGACGCCCTTGGCCATCCAGAAGCGCAGCAGCCGCTCCGTCTCGCGCACCAGCCCGCGAAAGTCGGTGTCGAAGGAGAGGGGGTAGATGTCCTGGTACTTCTTCGGCGGGTTCTCCGCGTACGCGATGGAGCCGTCGGCGCGGTGGTGGAACCACTGCGGGTGCTGCTCGACCCACGGGTGGTCGGGGGAGCACTGCAGCGCGAAGTCCAGGGCCACCTCCATCCGCAGATCGCGGGCGGTGCGCACGAAGTGGTCGAAGTCCTCGAAGGTGCCCAGGTCCGGATGGAGGGCGTCGTGGCCGCCGTCGGCGGAGCCGATCGCCCAGGGGGAGCCGACGTCGTCCGGGCCCGCGGACAGGGCGTTGTTGGGGCCCTTGCGGAAGGCGCCGCCGATGGGGTGGACGGGCGGCAGATAGACGACGTCGAAGCCCATCGCGGCGACCGCGGGCAGCCGTTCGGCGGCGGTGCGCAGCGTGCCGCCGACGACGCTGCCGTCCGGTGCGGTGACCGCGCCCTCGGAGCGCGGGAAGAGCTCGTACCACGAGCCGAACAGGGCCCGTCGGCGGTCGACGACCAGGGGCATCGGCCGGGAGACGGTGAGCAGTTCGCGCAGCGGATGGCGGTCCAGCGCCTCGGTGACCTCGGGGGCCAGGGCGGCGGCGAGGCGGGTGGCGGCGGGGAGTTCGCCGTCGCGCAGCGTGTCCACCGCGGCGAGCACCGGCTCGCGGCCGTCGCTCTTGGGGACGTCCGCGGCGGCCCGTTCGTGCAGTGCGGCGCCCTCGGCGAGGACGAGCTCGGTGTCGATGCCCGCGGGAATCTTGATCGTGGCGTGCCGGCGCCAGGTGGTGAGCGGATCGGACCAGGCCTCGACGGTGTACGTCCAGGGGCCTTCGATCCCGGGGGTGACCTCGGCGGTCCACCGGTCGGTGCCGGGGGCGGCCTCGCGCATCGGGGTCCAGGGCCCGCAGCGGCCGGCGGGGTTGCGCAGCACCACGTTGGCGGCGACCGCGTCATGCCCTTCTCGGAAGACCGTGGCCGAGACCTCGAAGGTCTCGCCCGCCACGGCCTTCGCCGGGCGGCGGCCGCAATCGATCTGCGGGCGGATGTCCAGTACAGGGATGCGACCGATCATGGGCTCACCTGGGCTATTGATGCTTTGCGGGGTTTTGTCCTTTGTATCCGCTCCACGGTAGGGGGGCGGGGTGGGGGCATGGGCCCTCCTGTCCGCTTTCACTCGGTTGGCGGTGGGTGCGGTGGGTCGGGTCGCCGCCTGCGCACCGGCCGTGGGCGGCGGTGTACGGGAGGAGCCTGCCCGGTGGGGAGGGTCGGGCAATCCGGCTCCCCGGTGAACTGCTCGTTCGTCACTCCTCGCCCGTCGTGGTCCGTCGGGCATCCCTCAGGACTCTCGCGGGGCTGGGCGGAAAAGCGCTGACACGATCGGGTCGCCTCCTCAACTCAGGTGAATCACAAGGAAATTTGGATCACAGGGGAGTTGCGGTGTGCGGATGTCCGGTGCCGCGCCGGGCCCGTTGGCGCCACCTCCGCAGCCTCTCGCCAGGAACGGGTCCGTACAAGAGCGCATGAGGGGGTGGAATCGGCCATATCGCCGGACGCGGCGGTGCGGCACGGCGGCCGCGACGTCCGGGCCGGAGGCGGGACGGCCGACCAGCGATGCGGCGGCGTGCGCGGCCCGGACGCCGGTCGTCGCCGGGAGGCCGAAGACGTCATCCGGGTACGGGTGGGGCGACGGGTGTCCGGTGGGGCCTGCGCTCGGCGGTGCGGTCGCGGTGCGGCGGCCGGATCCGATGTGTTCGCTCGCCCTCATCCGGCCCTGCGCGCCGCGTCGCGCGCCCGGTCTCCGCGGGGCCGGCCGGGTCGTCCGCGCGCGCCGGGGATTGCGCGGGCGAACGGCACATCGCCCACGCGGAGTTCGGCGCCGGGCCGTCGGCGCCGGCCACGGAGCGCCTTCCGACCGCATGGATTCGGCCACTGCGCGAGCCGGGACGCCGTGCGGGCGCACGACGAAGGCGGTGCCCGGAGGAACTCCGGACACCGCCTTCGCTTGAGGTCTCACCTCACCCCGGAGCGGTCGGCTCGCGATCGGGTCGGGCCCTACGACGGCCTCCCCGGGGCGCGGGAACTACTTGACCGCGACGCCGGTCCACGCGGCCTCGACGCCCTTGACCTCGGGGCTGCCGGCCTTGTACAGGTCGGTGGCGGCCTTGACGGTCGCCTCACGGGCGGCCTTGTAGTCGGTGTTCGAGGTCATGTACTCGGTCAGGGCCTTGAACCAGATCTTCTCGGCCTTGTCCCGGCCGATGCCCTCGACCTTCTTGCCGTCCGCCGTCGGGCTGTCGTACTTCACGCCACCGATCTCCTTCGGGCCGCTGCCCTCGGACAGCAGGTAGAAGAAGTGGTTGGCGACACCCGAGGAGTAGTGCGGGTCCAGGCCACCGGTGCTGGAGTCCCAGTTGTCCTGCGACTGGCCGTCCTTGGACGGCTTGTCCATGTAGCGCAGCGGCGTACCGTCACCGTTGATGTCGATCTTCTCGCCGATGAGGTAGTCGCCCGGGTCCTTGTCGTTCTTGGCGTAGAACTCGACCGAGGTACCGAAGATGTCCGAGGTGCCCTCGTTCAGGCCGCCGGACTCACCGCTGTAGGTGAGGTTGGCGGTGGCCGAGGTGACACCGTGCGACATCTCGTGCGCCGCGACGTCGATGGCGGTGAGCGGGGCCTTGTTGCCCTCGCCGTCGCCGTACGTCATGCAGAAGCAGCTGTCGTCCCAGAAGGCGTTGACGTAGTTGTTGCCGTAGTGGACGCGCGAGGAGGCACCCTTGCCGTCGCCCTTGATGCCCGCGCGGCCGTGCACCTCCTTGTAGTAGTCCCACGTCTCGGCGGCGCCGTAGTGCGCGTCGACGGCCGCGGTCTGCGGGTCGTCGGGCTTGCCGGTGCCCCACTTGTCGTCGTCGTCCGTGAAGGCCTTGCCGTCACCGGACTCGCTGTTCTCCAGGTTGGTGGTCTTGTGGCCGCCGCGCTCCTTGTCGGTCAGCGTGTAGCCGCTGCCCTCCTTGGTGGTGCCCAGCTCGACGGGGCCGCTGAACTCGCTCTCGCCCTTGCCGGTGCGGATCTCGTCGTACTGGAAGAGCTTCTTGCCGCTGTCGGCGTCGGTGATGACGTGCAGCCGGCTGGGCGTGCCGTCCTTCTTGACGCTGGTGACGACGGTGTCGTACGCGAGAACGGGGCTGCCGGAGGCGGCCCAGACGACCTTGCGGGCCGTCTTGGCGGCGGCCGACTTCGCACCGAGGCTCTTGGCCGCGACGCCCTGCGCCGACTTCTGCGCGGCCTGCGGGGCGATCTTCGCGGTGGTGGAGGACACCGCGATCGACTTCTCCGTGGACTTGGTGGTGCTCTTGACGGCGCCGCCCTTGGCGGTGTGCACGACCATGTCGCCGCCCAGGACGGGCAGTCCGGCGAAGGTGCGCTCGTAGCGGGTGTGCGTGGTGCCGTTGGCGTCCTTGATGACGTCCTTGACGACCAGCTTCTCCTGCGAGCCCAGACCCAGGGTCTTGGCGGTCTGCGCCCGGCCGGCGTCCGCGTCGCGCAGCAGCTCGGCGCGCTGCGAGCCGCTGAGCTTGAGCGGGGTGCCGCCGAGCGCGGTGGGCTTGTCGGGCGAGGCACCGGCGGTGCCCGCGGTGATGCCGGCGGCCAGCAGGGCCGCGGCGGCGAGGGCGGATCCGGTTATACGGGTCTTACGAGAAATGCGGGGGGTCACGCGTGCTCCTTCAACTTTGCCAAGTGGTGGGGGTGCAAAGCGATGCGGGTGTGACGTGCGTCGGGAAGACTGCCATTCGAACGCGTGCATGTCAGGAGGGTGTGCGAAGGTTGGCTGAAAATAGTCCGCACAGAGGAGATCGTTGTTCGTTAAACGGAACGGGGCGCCGCCCCCGAAGATCCGGGGACGACGCCCAACTTCCTTGTTCAGCAGGTCAGTTGTGATTTCCGTTCCACACCGGCCCGCCTCTGGCACACGAAGGTGACGCCGTGGTGCCGCCGTCGCGTCAGAAGGTCAACTTCCAGCCGTTGATGTGGCCCGAGTCCTGGGAGTAGACGTCCTGGACCCGCAGCTTCCAGGTGCCACCGGCCGCCTTCGAGGAGGCGTTGACGGTGTACGTCGTCTTCACGTCGGCGGCCGAGTCGAACGCGCTGGAGTTCTTCAGCCGGTAGGCCGTCCCGTCCGGGGCGAGCAGGTCGACGACCAGGTCACCGCGGTAGGAGTGGACGATGTCCACGGCCACCTTCAGGGTGCTGGGCGCGTTGCCGCTGCGGCTGACGGTGATCGGTGAGGTGACGGCCGCACCCGCGTCCGGGATCGCCACGTCGTCGGCGTTCTCGAAGACACTGCCGCCACCGGCCGGGTTGACCGTCCAGGTGAAGGCGGCGGTGCCCGTCTTCTTCGCGGAGTCGGTGACCGTCACCGTCACGTTGCCGGTGCCGGTGGCCGTCGGCGTCCCGGAGATCAGCCCGCTGGAGGCGTTGATCGACAGGCCGGCCGGCAGCCCGCTCGCGGCGTAGGTCAGGGCGCCCGCGGTGCCGCTGGTCGCCTTGATCTGCAGGCTCGCCGCCTGGTTCACGGTGCTGGTCTGGTTGCCCGGGTCGGTGACGGTGACGCCGCCGCCGTCCGGGACGCGGGAGCCGACGTTGACCGCCGCCCAGGTGTTGGCCACCGTGTTGTAGCTGGCGCTGCCCTGGCCGAACAGGTCCGCCGCGGCCTTCAGGGTGGCGGTGCGCGCCGCCGCGTAGTTGGTGTTGGCGCTCATGTACTGGCTGAGCGCCTTGAACCACACCTTCTCGGCGTTGGCCCGGCCGATGCCCCCGACGGGCAGGTTGTCGAAGGTCGGGCTGTCGTAGTGGACGCCGCCGATGTCCTTCGGGCCGCTGCCCTCGGACAGCAGGTAGAAGAAGTGGTTGGCGACACCGGACGAGTAGTGCACGTCCTTGTTGCCGACGGTGCTCGACCAGTAGTCGGCCGAGGCGCCGTCCTTGGACGGCTTGTCCATGTAGCGCAGCGGCGTGCCGTCGCCGTTGATGTCGATCTTCTCGCCGATGAGGTAGTCACCGGGGTCGGAGGCGTTGTTGGCGTAGAACTCGACCGAGGTACCGAAGATGTCCGAGGTCGCCTCGTTCAGGCCGCCGGACTCGCCGCTGTAGGTGAGGTTGGCGGTGGCCGCGGTGACACCGTGCGACATCTCGTGGCCGGCGACGTCGATGGCGGTCAGCGGGGCGGAGTTGCCGCTGCCGTCGCCGTAGGTCATGCAGAAGCAGCCGTCGTCCCAGAAGGCGTTGACGTAGTTGTTGCCGTAGTGGACGCGGGAGTAGGCGCCGACGCCGTCACCGCGGATCCCGCTGCGGCCGTGCACGTTCTTGTAGTAGTCCCAGGTCTCCTGCGCGCCGTAGGCGGCGTCCACGCCGGCGGTCTGGGCGTTCTGCGGCGTGCCGTCGCCCCAGGTGTCGTCCGCGTCGGTGAAGAGCGTGCCGGTGCCGGACGACCCGTGCTTGAGGTCGTAGGTCTTGTGGTTGCCGCGGGTGGCGTCCGTCATCGAGAAGTTCGGGGCCGAGCCCGACGTCCCCAGGGTGACCTTGCCGCTGTACTCGCTGTTGCCGACGCCGTTCTCGATCCCCTGGTACTGGAAGATCCTGGCGCCGGACGTGGCGTCCGTGATGACGTGCAGCTCGTTGGGTGTGCCGTCGTCCTGCAGACCGCCGACCACCGTCTCGTAGGCGAGCAGCGGCTTGCCGTCGGCGACCCAGACCACCTTGCGCGGCGCCTTGGCGGCCTCGGTCTTCTGCGATCCGAGGGCCCGGGCCGATTTGACGGCCTTCGCCTCGGCCGCCGCCGGCCCGACCTTCGCCGTGGTGGTGGCGACCTTGAGCTGCGAGCGCACGGCCTTGGTGACGCCCTTGAGGGCTCCGGCCCTGCTCTTGTGCACGACGAGGTCGCCGCCGAGGACGGGCAGTCCGGCGTAGGTGCGCTCGTAGCGGGTGTGGACGGTGCCGTCGACATCCTTCGAGACGTCCTTGACGACCAGCTTCTCCTTCGCGCCGAGCCCCAGCTCCTCGGCGGTCCGGGCGGTCGTGGCGCCGGCTTCCCGTATCAGCTCCGCACGCTGGGACGGGGACAGCTTGGCCGGCAGCGCGCCGGGGTCGGGCGCGGCATGCGAGGTGCCCGGCCGCGGGGCGGCGGCCGTGCCGGTGCCGGCCTGTACGCCGACTGCCAGCAGCGCGGTGACGGCGACCAGGGCGCCGGTCGCCACAGCGCGCCGTTGGGGCGTGTGGCGATGGGGGGTGCGTCTCACACTGACTCCTTCTGCGGTGGCCGCGACGTGACGGTGCGGCCGAGGGGGACCGGGCGGCGAAGCGGCCGTCCGGGCAGAACAAGGCAGAACACGTGGAGCGTGTGGGGGGAGACGTACGTGATGTGCGGGTGGTACCGGTCGTGCAGGCGGTACCGGCAGCCGTGGACGTGGGGCTGTGGGGGCCCGTGCGGCGGCTGCGGGGAAGAGTCCCACCGGAGACGCCCGGTTGTCAGGATCTGTTCAAGTAAATGGCCGGAATACGTCCGTTGGGCGGAATCGGTGTCCGGAAGGCGGACGGGGTCGCAGTCCGGCGGGACCCTTCACCTCCGGATCAAAACCGCCACCAGCAGCCGCGCCGGCTCCGGACGGCTCTCGTGGGCCATGTGCCCGCCCGTCGTCGCGGACGCGTACGTGCCCGAGTGGTGGGTCATCCCGTGCACCGATCGGACATCTCGCCATGGCTGCGACTCCGTGAAATCGCCCAACCGCATCTGCCGCACCGGTACTTCACGTACCGAGGTGTCGTCGTACCGGATCGACGCCATGGGAATCCCGCGTGTACGAAGGGGACTGCCCGTACTCCGTACCGTCATGTCCTGCGGCGGTATCGGAGCCCCCGGCGTGCCGTCCTCGAAAGATCGCAAGAGACCGACAACGACGGCTACGGGCCGTAACACATGCGCACCGGTCGCCGGATTCGGCACTCCTCCCCTCCCGGCGCGCCGCCCCCGGCACTCCTACCCCGGCACCGCCCGGAACAGCAGCACCGTCCGGCCCGGCACGGTGACCGCGGCGCCCGCCGGGTGCCGGGTACCCGGCGTGCCCGCGGCCGGCTGCTCCTCGTGCGCGGTGTCGACGAGGAGTTCGTAGGACCGGGCCCAGGGCGGGCCGGGGAGGGTGAGGGACCGGGGGTGCGCGTCGGCGTGCAGTACGGCCAGGAAGCTGTCGTCGACGATGCGGACGCCTTGTGCGTCGCGCTGGGAGATGTCGTTGCCGGAGAGGTACATGGCCAGGGTGGCCCCCGGGGCGTACCAGTCCTCCTCGGTCATCTCCGCGCCGTCGGCGGTGAACCATGCCAGGTCGCGCAGTCCGTCCCGCCCCTGCGGCCGGCCGGAGAAGAACGCCCGGCGGCGCAGCACGGGGTGGGCGCGGCGCAGCGCGATGAGCCGGGCGGCGAGGTCCGCCAGCGGCCGCCACCGCGGGTCCTCGCGCAGCGACCAGTCGAGCCAGCCGGTCGGATTGTCCTGGCAGTAGGCGTTGTTGTTGCCGTGCTGGGTGCGGCCCATCTCGTCCCCCGCGACGAGCATCGGAACACCGGTGGACAGCAGCAGCGTGGTCAGCAGATTGCGCAGCTGGCGGCGGCGCAGTGCGGTGATCTTGGGGTCGTCGGTCTCGCCCTCGGTGCCGCAGTTCCAGGCCCGGTTGTCGTGGGTGCCGTCGCGGTTGCCCTCGCCGTTGTCGCCGTTGCGCTTGTGCTCGTAGGTGACCAGGTCGCGCAGGGTGAAGCCGTCGTGGGCGGTGATGAAGTTGACCGAGGCGTACGGGCGGCGGCCGCCCCAGGCGTAGAGGTCGCTCGACCCGGAGAGGCGGTAGCCCAGGTCGCGGACGTCGTGCTGGGCGCCGCGCCAGAAGTCGCGGACGGTGTCGCGGTAGCGGTCGTTCCACTCCGTCCACAGGGGTGGGAAGGCGCCGACCTGATAGCCGCCGGAGCCGACGTCCCAGGGTTCGGCGATCAGCTTGACCCGGCGCAGCACCGGATCCTGTGCGATCACGGCGAGGAACGGGGAGAGCATGTCCACGTCGTGCATGGAGCGGGCCAGCGCGGCGGCCAGGTCGAAGCGGAAGCCGTCCACGCCCATCTCGGTGACCCAGTACCGCAGCGAATCGGTGATCAGCCGCAGGACGTTGGGCTGGACGACGTGCAGGGTGTTGCCGCAGCCGGTGTAGTCGGCGTAGCGGCGGGCGTCACCGGCCAGGCGGTAGTAGCGGCGGTTGTCGATGCCCCGCAGGGAGAGGGTCGGGCCCCGCTCCCCGGCCTCCGCGGTGTGGTTGTAGACGACGTCCAGGATGACCTCGATCCCGGCGTCGTGCAGCGCGCGCACCATGCGCTTGAACTCGCCGACCTGCTGGCCGCGGGTCCCGGTGGCGGCGTATCCGGCGTGCGGCGCGAAGTAGCCGACGGAGTTGTAGCCCCAGTAGTTGCGCAGCCCCCGGCGCACCAGATGGTCCTCGTGGGCGAACTGGTGGACCGGCAGCAGTTCGACGGCGGTGATCCCGAGCCGGACCAGGTGCTCCAGCGCGGCGGGGTGGGCGAGCCCCGCGTACGTACCGCGCAGCCGCTCGGGGACGCCGGGGTGGCGCATGGTGAAGCCGCGCACATGCAGTTCGTAGAGCACGGAGTCCGGCCACGGCGTCTTGGGCCGCCGGTCGTCGCGCCACTCGTCGTCGCCGTCGTCCCCCGCGTCGCCGACGACGACGCCCTTGGGGACGTACGGCGCCGAGTCGCGGTCGTCGCGCACGGTGTCGGCGACCTGCTGCTGCGGCCAGTCGCGGACGTGCCCGTAGAGCTGCGCGGGCAGGGCGGGCCCGTGCGGCCCCGGTTCGGTGCGGGTGCCGAAGTCGCCGTCCACGGCGCGTGCGTAGGGGTCGAGCAGCAGCTTGGCCGGATTCCAGCGGGCGCCGGTCCACGGGTCCCAGCGGCCGTGCACCCGGTAGCCGTAGCGCTGACCCGGGTGTACGCCGGGCAGGAAGCCGTGCCAGATCTCGTGGGTGAGTTCGGTGAGCGGGTGGCGCGTCTCCTGGCCCCGGTCGTCGAAGAGACAGACCTCCACGGCCTCGGCGCCGCCCGCCCACAGGGCGAAGTTGGTACCGGCGGCGCCGTCCGGTCCGGTGCGGTAACGGGCCCCCAGGGGCGTGGGACTGCCGGGGCGGGCGTCTGCGGGCGGGACGAGTACTCCGTCCCGGGCCGCCTCCTGCTCGGGTGCGCTCGACACGTACCGGCCTCCTGCGGCTCATGGCTCGGTCGGGCGGCGGCCCGTGCACGGGGGACCCCAGCGTCGGCTGGGGGAGTCCCGGCCGTGCGTCCGCGTCCCCGCCCTCCCCGTTGTTCTGCCCGCAACCGGGCGTTGCCGCACGTGTCCCCTCGGTGTGTGCGGGAGGAGGGCGCCGGGACATTCACCGGCGTGACATTCCCTGTCGTCCCCCACTCATCCGCCACAATTCGGTGTATGACCGGCGGCGAGAAGCGCTCAGTGAAGGACCACCCGGGCAAGGACCGGCTACGAGGGCGGGTGCGGCATCGGGGGCGCCGCTCCCGTCTCGTGTGCGCCGTACTGGCCGCGCTGGCGCTGCCGGTCGGCTGTTCCTCCCCGGACGGCTTCGTCGGCGGCAAGCCGCCCTCGCCCGAGGAGGCGATCCGGGTCGTCCCGCACGACGGCGCGCACGGTGTCCGGGCCGGCGGCCGGTTCGAGGTGCGGGTGCCGGCCGGGCGGCTGGAGCGGGTCGAGGTCCGGCGGAGCGGGGACGCGGGCCACGAGCCGGTCGTCGGCCGGATCTCGTCGGACGGGCTGATCTGGCGCCCGGCGGGCGGTCTCGCGCCCGGCTCCCGCTACACCGTCGACGCGGTGGCCCGGGACGGCGCCGGCCACCGCTCCGCCCGCCACACGACGTTCACCACCTCCGTGCCCCACGGCCGCGTCGCGGGCTACTTCTCGCCCGAGGACCACACGACCGTCGGCACCGGGATGATCGTCTCGCTGGAGTTCAACCGGCCGATCGCCGACCGTGCCGCCGTCGAACGCGCCGTCACCGTCACCGCCGACCCCGCCGTCGAGATCGCCCCGCACTGGTTCGGCGCCCGGCGGCTGGACTTCCGGCCCCGCGAGCGCTGGAAGCCCGGTACCGACATCTCCGTCGACCTGCGGCTGCGCGGCGTCCGGGCCGGGCCCAACACGTACGGGACGCAGGCGAAGACGATCCACTACCACGTCGGACGGGACCAGATCACCCTCGTCGACGCCGCCCGGCACACCCTGACGGTGCGCCGGGGCAGCCGGGCGCTGGCCACCTTCCCCATCACCGCGGGTGACGCCGAAAGCCCCACCTACAACGGGAAGATGGTGATCCTGGAGCGGCGCTCGGTGACCCGGATGAACGGGCACACCGTCGGCTTCGGGGGCGAGTACGACATCCCGGACGTGCCGCACGCGATGCGCCTCACCAGCTCGGGCACCTTCCTGCACGGCAACTACTGGGCACGGCCGCAGATCTTCGGCGGCGCCAACACCAGCCACGGCTGCGTGGGCCTGCGGGACGTCAAGGGCGGCGGCCCGCACACCCCGGCCGGCTGGCTGTTCCGCCACTCGATCGTCGGCGACACCGTGCAGGTGCGCCACGCCCGCGGCGCGTCCCGCCGGGGCGGCACCGTCGAGCCGGACAACGGACTCGGTGGCTGGAACGTGTCGTGGGGGCGGTGGAAGCGCGGCAGCGCGCTGGGTTGAACTCCGCGCGGGGGGGCTGCGCCGATACGGCGGTCCGACCGGATGCCGCCGGCCGACCGCCGCCCTGAAACGGACAGTTCCGGCCACACCCCGTGCGGCTCCGCACGCTGCGCGCGTCCCCTGGCCGACCGGTGCGCCCCGGCCTCGCACTTGGGACCGAACGGTGACAACGGCGGGGAGTTCACCGTCACCGCGGTGTGGTTATCTAACGGCAAGCGCGCGGCGCGTTCGCGCGCGGGGGACCGCGGGCCGTGCGAGGGGAAAAGGGGCCAGTCGTGAAGGTGCAGCCGAATTCGGGGGAGCCGGCCTGCCGGCGGTGGCCACACGGAGGCCGTGGCGCTCTCGCCCTGGTGCTTGGCTCGATGCTGCTGCTGGTGACCGCGTGCGGCGGGGACGAGGCGGACGGCAAGCATCCCGCCGACAGAGCGGGCGGCGACAAGGCCGCGTCGCGGGCCGCGGTGACGATCGCGCCCAAGGACGGCGCGGACGACGTCGCCACCAGCGGTGCGCTGAAGGTGACCGCCGGGAAGGGCAGGCTCGCGTCCGTCAAGGTCAAGGACGGCAAGGGCAATGAGGTCGGCGGGAGGATATCCGGCGGCGGAGCCCGGTGGGAGCCCAGCGGCCACCTGGGCGCCTCGACGGAGTACACCGTGGACGCGGTGGCGGTGGACGGCCGGGGCCGGGAGGCGGCCGAGCACTCCACCTTCACCACGCTCGTCCCGAAGAACACCTTCATCGGCCGGTACAGCCCGGAGAACGGCCAGCAGGTCGGCGTCGGGATGCCCGTCTCGATCCGCTTCACCCGAGGCATCACGGACCTCAAGGCCGTCGAGGACGCCGTCAAGGTCACCGCGAAGCCGTCCGTGCCGGTCGAGGGCCACTGGTTCGGCAACGACCGCCTCGACTTCCGCCCCGAGAAGTACTGGGCACCGGGCACCAAGGTCACCCTCGCACTCGACCTCGACGGCGTCGAGGGCCGTCCCGGCGTCTACGGCACCCAGGCCAAGAAGGTCTCGTTCACCGTCGGCCGCAGCCAGGTGAGCACCGTCGACGCCCGGTCGAAGAAGATGACCGTGGTCCGCGACGGCAGGACCGTCAAAACGATCCCGATCACCGCCGGCGCGCCGGGCACCGAGACGTACAACGGCCGGATGGTGATCAGCGAGAAGCATCCGGTGACCCGCATGAACGGCGACACCGTGGGCTTCGGCGGTGAGTACGACATCAAGGACGTGCCGCACGCCATGCGGCTGAGCACGTCCGGCACGTTCATCCACGGCAACTACTGGTCGGGCCGGCCGACGTTCGGTACCCGCAACGCCAGCCACGGCTGTGTGGGCCTGTTCGACCGGCGCGGCGGCGGGGACGGCTCGACCGCCGCCGCGTGGTTCTTCCGCAGTTCCCGGATCGGCGACGTCGTGGTCATCAAGAACTCGCACGACGAGACGATCCGGCCGGACAACGGCTTCAGCGACTGGAACCTCTCCTGGGAGAGGTGGAAGGCCGCGCAGTAGAGCCGCGGAGTACGGGGGCGGGGCCCGGTGCACTGTGACCAAGTGCACCGGGTCCCGTGCCGTTAACGCGTACTAACCTTCCCCGCATGACTGTGAATCTCGAGGTCGCCGACGGCGTCGGCACCATCCGCCTGGACCGTCCGCCGATGAACGCACTGGACATCGCCACCCAGGACCGGCTGCGCGAGCTGGCCGAGGAGGCCACCCGCCGCGACGATGTGCGCGCCGTGGTCATCTGGGGTGGCGAGAAGGTGTTCGCGGCCGGTGCGGACATCAAGGAGATGCAGGCCATGGACCACCCGGCCATGGTCGTCCGTTCCAAGGCCCTGCAGGACGCGTTCACCGCCGTGGCCCGGATCCCCAAGCCGGTGGTCGCCGCGGTCACCGGCTACGCGCTGGGCGGCGGCTGCGAGCTGGCGCTCTGCGCCGACTTCCGGATCGCCGCCCAGAACGCCAAGCTCGGCCAGCCCGAGATCCTGCTCGGTCTGATCCCCGGCGCCGGCGGCACCCAGCGGCTGGCCCGGCTGGTGGGCCCGTCCAAGGCCAAGGACCTGATCTTCACCGGGCGGCACGTCAAGGCCGACGAGGCGCTCGCCATCGGTCTGGTCGACCGGGTGGTGCCCGCCGACGAGGTCTACGGGCAGGCGCACGCCTGGGCGTCCCGGCTGGCGGCCGGCCCGGCACTCGCGCTGCGGGCCGCGAAGGAGTCCGTCGACGCGGGCCTGGAGACGGACATCGACACCGGCCTGACGGTCGAACGCAACTGGTTCGCGGGGCTCTTCGCGACCGAGGACCGGGAGACCGGAATGCGTAGTTTCGTCGAGGAGGGGCCGGGCAAGGCCAAGTTCCTCTGAAACAGGTGGTGTTGACGGGGCGCCTGATGTTTGGCCGGGACGCAATGCCTCGTGCGGGGGAATTGCGGGAAACCCGATCCGGGTGGCGGTGAAGTGTGTCCACCACGCCCGGTGTCCTGCCCTCGACGGCGTTGCGCCGCTGGTCAGTTGGGGTGCGACGACGCCTCGACTGCCGTTGGCATATGTCCCGCCAGGGGTGCGGAAGGGTCGATTCCGGGCAACGGATTCCGTCGGTTCCGCCCCCGTGACCGTCAAGGAGCGGCCATGATGGGGGGCATGGCGGGCCTCGAAGGAATGGAGCAGCCGCGGCCGCGGAGCGACCCGGCCGCCGGACACCGAGGGATTCCGGACGCGGGCCGGGACCCCGTGGTCCCGACCCCGGGCGGCCCGACCTCCGGGCTCGGGCTGGTCGCCGACCCGACCCTCGACGAGGTCCGGCTCCCCTCGCGCCCCCAGTCCGCGCGCATCGCGCGCCGGCTGACCGGCTGCGTCCTGCTCAAGCAGTGGTCGATGACCCCGCAGCTCGCCGAACACGCCGTCCTCCTCGTCTCGGAGCTGGTCGGCAACGCCGTACGGCACACCGGCGCCCGCGCCTTCGGCCTGCGGATGCTGCGCCGCCGCGGCTGGATCCGGATCGAGGTGCGCGACCCCTCCCGCGGACTGCCCTGCCTGATGCCGGTGCAGGAGATGGACACCAGCGGGCGCGGCCTCTTCCTCGTCGACAAGCTCTCCGACCGCTGGGGCGTGGATCTGCTCCCGCGCGGCAAGACGACCTGGTTCGAGATGCGGGTCATGGACCGCTGACGCGCCCACTGCGCCCACTGCGCGCCGCATGATCCGGTGAGCGGCGGCGGTCCGTAGGATGGGCTGTTCATGCGCGCGGGCCGGTCGTGCCCGCGGGCCGGAACTGCCGGACGGGTCGCCGGGCCGTCGGAGGAGGGAGGGGCACATGTGCCGACTGCGCCGTGTGCGCCGGTCGCCGGCGCTGATCCTGCTGCTCCTCCTCGCGGTCACCTTCGGCCCGATGCTGTGCCGGACCGGCGCGGACCCGACCGGCGGTGACCCGACCGGGCCGGCGGGGCGGACGGCGACGACCGCGGCACCCGACCGGCACGCCCGGGCCGCGGCGGACAGCGTCCGGGCGGCCGCCGCCGGGGCGAGGGTCGCCGTCGCCGACGCACCCAAGCGCTGCTCCCACCAGGACGCCCCCGCACCCGACGAGTCCGTCCCGCTGCCCGCCCCGCACCGCGGCGAGCCGCTCGCGCCCACCGCCACCGGCCCGGCGCCGCACGCCGCCGACGGCGCGGTGCAGTACGCACTCGCCCGGCCGCCCACCGGCGGCACACCCGTCACCGAGCACACCGAGCTCCTGCCCGTACTGCGGATTTAGGCGGACCTTCCGGATCACCCGGGCCCGAGAGCCCGGCTGACCCGGAGGACACCTTCCCGGTCGGCGCCGCACCGCGCGCCCGGCCGAAATCCCCTTCTCCGTACGTCTGGAGCTCCGGCATGCCGTCTTCCCCTCCTCCGCCCTCCGCCGCCTCACCCGCCCGCAAACTGGCCGCCATCGGTGCGGTCATCGCCCTCGTCGTGGCCGTGGTCGCGATTGCCGTCGCCGTCGGGAAGGCCGTCGAGGGCGGCCGCGACGCCGGCCGCACCGGCGGACCCGAGGCCGCCGCCTCCGTGCAGCCGCAGGAGGACGCCGCACAGCAGAAGATGTTCGACCGCCTCGCCCGGCAGACCACCCGGCGCGAGCACGGCGACCCGCTGGCCGTCGGACGGCAGGACGCCCCCGTCCTCCTCGTCGAGTACGCCGACTACCAGTGCTCGTTCTGCGGCCGTTTCACCCGCGAGACCCAGCCCGAGCTGATCAAGAAGTACGTCGACGCGGGCACCCTGCGCATCGAGTTCCGCAACTTCACCCTCTACGGCGCCGACTCCGAGCGGGCCGCCCGCGCCTCCTGGGCCGCCGGCCGGCAGGGCAGGTTCTGGCAGCTGCACGACGAGCTCTACGCCAAGACCCGCAAGGGCGACGCGCTCGCCGAGGACGAGCTCGTCCGCATGGCGCGCGCGAGCGGGGTGACGGACCTCGGCAGGTTCCGTACGGACCTGCACAGCGCGGCCGCCGACCGCGCCGTCAAGCGTGACCAGGACGAGGGCTACGAGCTCGGCGTGCAGTCCACGCCGTCGTTCCTGATCAACGGGCGGCCGGTCTCGGGGGCCCAGCCCACCGAGGTCTTCACGCAGGCGGTCGAGGACGCCGCGGCCCGCGCGGCGAAGAACCGGGCGGCCGCGAAGTGACCGACATCGGCTATCTTGCGGCGTTCCTCGGCGGCGCGCTCGCCCTGCTCAGTCCGTGCAGCGCGCTGCTGCTGCCGGCCTTCTTCGCCTACTCACTGGCGGACACCGGGCGGCTGCTGGCCCGCACCGGGGTGTTCTATCTGGGACTCGCCACCACGCTGGTCCCGCTCGGCGCGGCCAGCACGGCGGCCAGCCGGCTGTTCAACGGCCACCGCGACCTGCTGATCGCCGTCGGCGGCTGGGTCGTCATCGCGATGGGCGTCGCCCAGATCCTGGGCCTGGGCTTCGCCTCCCGGCGCGCCCAGGCCGCCGCGGCCCGGATCACGCCGCACACGGCCGTCTCCACCTTCCTCCTCGGTTGTGTCTACGGCCTGGCCGGCTTCTGTGCGGGCCCGATCCTCGGCGCGGTGCTGACGGTGACGGCGCTCAGCGGCTCACCCGTCCACGGCGCCTCGATGCTGGCCGTCTACGCGCTGGGCATGGCGCTTCCGCTGTTCGTCCTGGCGCTGCTGTGGGACCGCTTCCGGCTCGGTGGCCGCGGCTGGCTGCGCGGCCGCGAGTTCACCCTCGGCAGGCTGCGGCTGCACACCACCTCGGTGCTGTCCGGAGTCTTCTTCCTCGGCATCGGCGTGCTCTTCCTGCGCTTCAACGGGACCAGCGCGCTGCCGGGAATCCTCGACGCGGACGCCGAGTTCGGGCTGGAGGAATGGGCGGCGCGGATCGGGAACGGCGTACCGGACGTCGTGCTCGTCGCCGTGGCCGCACTGGTCGTGGCCGGGGTGCTGGCGCGGATCGCGCTGCGGCCGCCGAAGCGGGCGCCGGGCGCGGACGACCGGCGCTGAGCCGCGGGGCGACGGCCCCGCGGCCCTGCGCCGCCCGGCGGCGCGGCGGGCCGGACGCTACGCGCTCTGCCGTCGCCGCCGGTGCAGTTGCAGGTGCGGGCGGCGGGGGCGCAGATGCGGGTGCGGGCCGTGGGCGTCCGCCCGGCGCCGCCGGTCGTTGCAGAGCAGGCATTTGCCGTACCCGGGCGGAAGCGGGTCCTCCGGGTCGCCGTACAACGGGTCGACCGCGCCGTTGGGGTGGTCGGCGCAGCCGGTCGGCCCGGTGACGGCACCCAGCGATCCGGCGGCGGCCAGCGCCCGGCGCAGCACGTCGACGAGCTGGTCGGCGTCGTGTCGGGTCGGGGTGTGCTGGAGGGACGTGGCGAGGTCGGAGGCGGTGGTCAGCGCGTTCTGGAGTTCGCGCAGGTCTGCGTGGCCCATGCCGTGGAGCGTAGGCGTCCCCACTGACAGTTGATCTTGCGATCGCACTTCGCGGCTTCCCATGGCCGCATGCATGCCCGCTCGGGCCCACGATCTAGCACCCGGGCGGTGACCGGGGCCTGGACGGCGGATGTCGGTCGGGGGCGCGCGGCCTCAGGGGGCGACCGGCAGCGCCCGCTTGTGTCCGGTCAGGCGGTAGCGGCGCACGATGGCCTCGAAGTCGGCGGCGGGGACCGGCCTGCCCTCCAGGAAGTCGTCGATCCGGTCGTAGCTCACACCGAGCGCGTCCTCGTCGGGCTTGCCCGGGTCCAGCGTCTCCAGGTCGGCCGTCGGGACCTTCCGGACCAGTTCGGACGGTGCGCCGAGGGCCTCCGCCACGGCGCGCACCCGGCGCTTGGTCAACCCGGTCAGGGGCACCACGTCGGCCGCGCCGTCGCCGAACTTCGTGAAGAAGCCGGAGACCGCCTCGGCGGCGTGGTCGGTGCCCACGACCAGGCCGTCCTGGGCGCCCGCGACCGCGTACTGGGCGATCATGCGCTGCCGGGCCTTGATGTTGCCCTGGACGAAGTCCTGGTGACGGTCGTCACGGAAGGCGACGCCGCCGTCCACCGCCGCGGCCAGCGCCGCGTCGCTCGCGGGCGCGATGTCCACGGTCAGCTCCCGGTCGGCGCGGATGAACTCCAGCGCCAGCTGGGCGTCCTTCTCGTCCGCCTGGACGCCGTACGGCAGCCGCATCGCGAAGAACGTGGCGTCGTGGCCGGCGGCACGGGCCCGCTCGACGGCGAGCTGGCACAGCCGGCCCGTGGTCGTGGAGTCGACGCCGCCGCTGATCCCCAGGACCAGGGAGCGCAGGCCGGTGGAGGTCAGCCGCTCCGTGAGGAACGTCACCCGGCGCTCGATCTCCCGCTCGGCCTCGAAGGCCGCGCTCACCTGGAGTTCCCGGGCGATCTCCTGCTGCAGGGCGTTGGCCGCCGGATCGGTCACGGCTGCTCCTCGTCGTCTGTGGGGGCGTCGGCCGTACGCCGGTCGTGCGCCTGGTGCTGATGGGGCCGGCGGTGTCCGCAGGGCCGGCGGTCCGGTCCTGCGCATGACGCCGCCGGAGGAAACCTTATGCCGGGTGCGCCCACTTCTTGAGGGCGGCCTTGCTGGAGAAGTCCGCGACGTCCTTGTCCAGCGGCCGGTCGGTGTACTGGTGGATGCGCCACTTCGCCTTGATCCGCGGGTGCCCGGCGGAGACGTAGTCGGCGATCCACAGCCCGTCCGCCGCATAGGACGTGGTGTCGTGGTTGAGCCAGAAGTCGCGGTTGCAGTAGAGCATCACGCGGTGCGTGGGCCGCAGCTTCTTGACCTCCAGCAGGAACTGGTCCTTCTGCGCATTGCTCGCGTAGGTGCCCTCGCCGGTGCGCTCCCAGTCGGCCGCCAGGATGTCGCCCTGGACCGAGGCGCACTTCTCGACGAAGTACTTCGCCTGCGCCGCGATGTTCCCCGGCCACAGGAAGTGGTAGAAGCCGACCACACAGCCCGCCTTACGGGCCTTCGCCGCCTGCGCGGACTGGTGCGGGTTGATGTACGAGCGGCCTTCGGTGGCCTTGACGAAAACGAAGTCCAGCCCCGCGGTGGAATACGAGGTGTTGTAGGAACTGACATCGACACCATGCAGCATGCGCGGCCTCCTGCCGATCGGACCTGAGTTTCGGACCTGAGTTTCGGACCTGCGATTCGATGCGTCGTCTGCGTCAACTGCGGGGAACATCACTGCGGTTCCCGCAGTTCAGCATGTTCATGTCCCAGGACGCCAGATTGCGGCAGGGAAGTTCCGGACGCGGGGAAGTTCCGAAAGCAGGGATGTTCCGAAAACGGGGAACCTCCGGAAACGGGACCTCCGGCGGCGGGGAGGTTCCGGAAGCGGGGAGGTTCCGGAAGCGGGCAGGTTCCGGCGGTCGTGGATTTCCCGCGGTGCGGAACTTCCGTGCGGCGGCGGGAGGTTGAGCGGCGGGGCCGGTCCCGCCCACCGGACCGGCCCCGCCTGCTTCGGTGCCGGTTCAGCCCGCGGCGTGCCCCGCCCGCCGGATGCGCCGCAGCAGACCCCGTAGCCGCCCCCGGGCGCGGCCGAGCACCCGGAGTCCGGCCCGGCTGCGCCGGGTGGCCCGCAGTTCCTGGAAGAGGAGCCGGTAGCGCTCGGCGATCGGCTCCGGGTCGTAGCGGCGGGCGCTGAGCAGCGCCGCACCGGCCATCCGGCGGCGGCGCTCCGGGTCCTCGATCAGCTCCAGCAGTGCCTCCGTCAGCGCCCGCCCGTCACCGCGAGGCACCAGCAGGCCGTCCGTACCGCTGTCGATGATCTCGGCCGGGCCGAGCGGGCAGTCGGTGCTCACCACCGGCACGCCGCAGCGCATCGCCTCGACGAGGGTCATGCCGAACGACTCCGCATCCGAGGCCGACGCGACGATCGACGCCTTGGCGAACTCCGCTTCGATCGGTGACCGCGGCCCGGTCAGCTCCGCCCGTCCGGCGAGCCCCAGCCCGTCGATCAGCACCTGGAGCCGGGCCCGCTCCTCGCCGCCGCCGTGGATCCGCAGCCGCCAGTCGGGGTGCTTGGCGGCGACCGCGGCGAACGCCTCGATCAGCAGGTCGAAACGCTTGCCGTGGACCAGCCGCCCGGCCGCGGCGACGACCTTGGCGGTGCCCTCGGCGGACGGCCCGACCGGCTCCGGCACGATGTTGGGCACGGACAGCACCCGGACGCCCGGCAGCGGCATCCGGGCCCGGTAGACCTCGGCGTCGGCCTCGGTCGTGGTGACCAGCGCGTCCAGCGTCCGGTAGTGGGGGGCGAGCTCGGCCCGCAGCCGCTTGCTGTGCGCGTCGTGCCGCAGGTGTTCCTGGGCGATCCGCAGGGCCCGGCGCGGGCCGAAGCGGGCGAGGTAGACGTTGATGCCGGGCCGGGTCCCGACCAGGACGTCCGCGTCCGTCGTGCGCAGGAGGTCGGCCACCCGGACATCGACCAGCCGGCTGTACTGAGGGTGGCGCTTCTCGGCGGCGGGGAAGTCCCGGGCGGGCTCGTCGAAGAGCGGGTCCGCCATGTCGTCGCTGCCGACCCGGGTGTCCACCAGGGGGACCAGCCGCACCCGGGGATCCACGGTGAACCGCGGTGTCTCGCGGTGCCGCAGCATCGAGACGATCTCGACCTCGTGCCGGCCGGCGAGGGCCGCGGCCAGGTTGAGGGTGGTGCGGACGGTACCGCCTATGGCATACGCGTTGTGCAGCAGCAGGGTGATCTTCATCCGGTGTCTTCCCGGGGCCTTTCGGGCGGGCCCTTCGCCGTGGCCGGCCGGTCCGGCACCGGGCAACGTTCCCGGTAAGGGGTAAGCCGACGGCGTGGTCCTGGTGAGAGGCCGGTAAGAGCGACGGGTGAGAGTCGGGTAAGACCGGGTGAGAAAGGGCCCGCCGCTCCCTCACCCGGCGCCCGCACCTCCGGGGCCTTGGCAGACTTGCCGGGTGACCCATTCCGTACTGCTCGCCGAGGACGACCGTCCCATCCGTACCGCGCTGGAGCGCGCCCTGACCCTGGAGGGGTACCGGGTCACCGCCGTCGCCGACGGGATCCAGGCGCTCGCCGCGGCGCACCGGGAGCGGCCGGACGTGATCCTGCTCGACGTGATGATGCCGGGGATCGACGGCCTCCAGGTGTGCCAGGTGCTGCGTGCCGAAGCGGACCGCACCCCGATCCTGATGCTGACCGCCCGGGTCGAGACCGCCGACCGGATCGCCGGCCTGGACGCCGGTGCGGACGACTACGTCGTCAAGCCCTTCGAGGTCGAGGAGGTCTTCGCCCGGCTGCGGGCCCTGCTGCGGCGGACGACCCCGGCGGCCGGGCCCCGGGCGGAGGGCGAGCGGAGCGACGACGGGCCGTTCGACGACGGCCGGGCGGCGGAGAGCGGCGTGGTCGAGGCGGCCGACCTGCGCATCGACGGCCCCTCGCGCCGCGCCTGGCGCGGGGAGCGCGAGCTGGAGCTGACCCGGACCGAGTTCGAGCTGCTGGAGCTGCTCGCGCGCAACGCCGGGATCGTGCTGGACCACTCGACGATCTACGACCGGATCTGGGGCTACGACTTCGGCCCCGGCTCGAAGAACCTCGCCGTCTACGTGGGATATCTGCGGCGCAAGGTCGACGTCCCCGGCAGCCGGCCCCTGATCCACACCGTGCGGGGCGTCGGCTACGTCCTCCGGGAGGACTGAGGTGTCCGCGCCCGGTGGCCGCGGCGGGCCCCTGGCCGACCGGGCCCGCCGCCCGGTCCACCGGCTGAGCGCCTGGCTGCGCACCCGCAAGCCGGCCAGCCTGCGCACCGCCTTCGCGGTGGCCTTCGCCGCCGGCGCGGCGGCGGTGACCGTCCTCGTGGGATTCCTCAGCTACGACGCGGCGGCCAGGCTGGTGCGGGTGGACGAGAAGTCGGTGTTCTCCGAGGTCGTGGGGGACCTGCGGACCCAGGTGCGGGAGAAGCCGTTCGGGCCCGGCGACTACGTGACCGCCGACCCCGACCACGACGGGCCGCGCGACGACCTCACCCGCCCCACCCGCACCGATGTCCAGGTCCTGGGCGCCGGCGGCCGGGTCGTGGACCTGGGGCGCCCGCTGCTCCCGGTCGGCTCCGGGGAACGCCGGATCGCCGCCGAGCAGCACGCGGGCCGGTACGTGCAGCGGGAGGCGTCGGTGGGCGACGACGAGTACCACGTCGCGACCGTGGCCCTGGGCGGCGGGCGCGGGGCGGTGCAGGTCGCCCAGAAGTTCAGCGAGACCGAGGACCTGCTCGCGGCGCTCCAGCAGCGCACCGCCCTGCTGGCGGCGGCGGTCATCGCGCTGTCCGGGGCGGTCGGCTGGTGGCTGGCCCGCCGGATCACCGGCCGGCTGGTCCGCCTCACCTCGGTCGCCGAGAGCGTGGCCGAGCACGGGCGGCTGGACGTCCCGGTGCCGGTGGCGGGCCGCGACGAGGTCGCCCGGCTGGGCCGCGCCTTCGACGACATGCTCGGGCGGCTGGCCAACGCGGTCGAGGACCAGCAGCGGCTCGTCCAGGACGCCGGCCACGAACTGCGCACCCCGCTCACCTCGCTCCGGACCAACATCTCGCTGCTGAAGCGGTTCGAGGACCTCCCGCCCGACGCACGCGAGGAACTCCTCGCCGACCTGGCGGGCGAGGCCCGTGAACTGACGCATCTGGTCAACGAGTTGGTGAGCCTGGCCGCCGGCCGGCGGGGCGACGACCCGCTCGGCGAGGTTCGCCTCGCCGACGTCGCCGAGAAGGCCGCTGCCTCCGCCCGCCGCCGTACGGGCCGGGAGATCACCGTACGGACCAACCGCCCGGCCGAGGTCGAGGGCCGGCCGGTCGCCCTGCACCGCGCGCTCACCAACCTCCTGGAGAACGCGGCGAAGTTCGACGCGGGCGGCACCGGGCCGATCGAGGTCAGGGTGACCGGCACCCGGATCGAGGTGCTCGACCGCGGACCCGGTATCGCGGAGTCCGACGTCACCCGCGTCTTCGACCGCTTCTACCGGGCGCCGGCCGCCCGCGGCATGCCGGGCTCCGGCCTGGGCCTGGCCATCGTCCGCGAGATCGCCACGGCGCACGGCGGGCACGCCTTCGCGAGCCGTCGGCCCGACGGCGGTGCGCTGTTCGGCTTCACGGTGGGTCGGGGCCGCCGGGCGGCCGGCGAGCAGGACACCGGCGGCTGAGCGCCCGGCCTCACCGCTCCGTGGCGTCCTGGGCCGTTTCCACCGTCCGGTGCAGGTCCTGAGCGGCGTCCAGCGCACCGGCCGCCGAGAACGCCACACAGGCGAGCAGCGCGGCCGCGACCAGCCGGCGGCCGCCCGCCCGCGAACGCGGCGCCGGGCGGCCCGGGGACAGCAGCGCGGCGACGCGACGCGGCACCGGGCCCGCCGTGGCCGCGAGCGTGGCGTCCGGGCGGTGCGGTGTCGCGGGGCGCGGTCCGGCGAGGGCGGCGCGGCCGATGGCACGGGCCGTCAGCCGCCGGTCGCCCACCCGCGCGGCGGCCGTCTCGTCGGCCCAGCGCTCCAGCGCGTACGCCAGCGGTGCGCGCAGCCCCCGCAGCAGCGGATGGCAGGTCGACGCCAGCGCGGCCGTGAGCAGGAAGAGATGGTGGCGGCCGGCGAGATGCGCGCGCTCGTGGGCCAGCAGGGCGTCGCGCTCGGCCGGTGCCAGCGCCCGCAGCATCCCGGAGGTCACGACGACGCGCGCCGGGCGCCCCGGCAGGGCGTACGCGTCCGGCGCCGGGTCCGGCAGGACGCACAGGTCACCGGCGCCGACGTGGGCCTCGGTGGCCCGCCGGGCGCTGCGCAGCTCGGCGCGGTGGCGCAGCGCGCGACGGCCGGCCGCCGCGGCGACGACGGCCAGCAGGGCGCCCGCGACGCAGGCCAGCGGTGCGTACGGGACCGGGGCCCGGCCGAGCAGGTGCAACGGGACGTGGTCGAGGGCGGCGACCGCGGGCAGCCGCAGCGCTCCGGCGGCGGCCAGCAGTCCGAGCGCCGCGATCGCGCACCCGGCCAGGACGACGGCGCTGCCGGTCAGCAGCCAGGCGGCGGCGCGCGGCGGCAGCGACTCGGCGAGCAGCCGGGCGACCGGTACGGCGAGCAGCGGCACCAGCAGCGGGATCCAGACGGCGATGATCACGTGGCGGCTCCGGGGTCGGTGCCCCCGCCGTCGCCCGGCCCGGCGCCCGGCCCGTCGCCCGGCCCGGCGCCCGGCCCGGCGCCCGGGGTGCCGTCCGCCTCGTCGAGGAGGGACCGCAGCAGTCGCTCGTCCTCCGTCGTCAGCTGCGACACGAACCGGGCGAGCGCGGTGCCCCGGTCGTCCTGCTTGTCGAGCTCGCTGCGCATCCGGCGGGCGGTCAGCCCGGCGGAGTCCTGTATCGGCGAGTAGACGTACCCGCGCCCCGCGCGGGACCGTGCAACGGTCCCCTTGCCGTACAGCCTGGTGAGGATCGTCGTGACGGTCGTGCGGGCGAGCAGCCCGCCCAGCGCGCACTGCACCTCGGCCGGGGTCTGCGGCCCCTCGGCCGCCCAGAGCGCCGCCAGCACACTGGCCTCCAGCGCGCCGGCGGGGCGCCGTGGCACGGGTGATGTCTGCGACATGGAACGCCCTTCACCAGATCGTCGTCTACAGTTCCGAGGACCGCTACCGTCTACGTGACTGTAGTCGTCCGGTGGGCCCGCACGGCGGGCTCGCCCCAGTAAACCCGCCCGTACCCGAAAACCGAACCGGCCCGCCCCGCCCGGTCCGGCCCGCCGCCAAGGAGAACCACCCATGCACGACCTCGCCCTCGGCGGAGCCTCCATCGACGGCGGGCTGTACACCTCGATCACGGGTCTGGCACAGCACGCCCCGCACGCCGTCAACACCCTCGTGGCCTACGGGACCGACTACGGCCTGGGCCTGTTCGCGATCCTGATGCTGTGCGCCTGGTGGCGGGCCCGGCATGCCGACTCCCGCCGGATGGCGATGGTGCTGGCCACCCCGCCGGTGGTGGTCGCGGCCTATCTGGCGAACGACATGATCAAGAGCTTCGTCGACGAGCAGCGGCCCTGCCAGACGCTCCATGTGGCCACCGTCGAGGCGTGCCCCGGGATCGGCGACTGGTCCTTCCCGAGCAACCACTCCGCCATCGCCGCGGCCGCCGCGGTCGCCCTGGTGCTGTGCGGCAGCCGACTCGGCCGGATCGCGGTCCCGGCCGCGCTCCTGATGGGGGCCTCGCGCGTCTGGGTCGGCGCCCACTACCCGCACGACGTCGCCGCCGGCCTGATAACGGGCGCGCTCGCCGCATGGGCCCTGACGCCCCTGGCCCGCCGTGCGGCGCCCGCCGTCGACCACGTCCGCGCCGGCCGGCTGCGCCCCCTGGTGGCCGCGCGGTGACGGCGACGGGGCGGCGCCCGCACCGGCCCGGCCCGCTCCTCGTCCTCGCCGCGCTCTGCGCCGGGCTGCTCGCCGCCATGGCCGTCGTCTCGGCCGTACGCCACGGGGCCCCGCTCGCCCCCGAGCGGGCCGCCCACCACTGGTCGACCGCACACCGGGGCGAGCCGCTGCGCTCCCTCGCCCGCGCCGTCACGGCGACCGGCACCGGCCCCGTCCCGTATCTGATGGCGGTGCTCGCCGGGCTCCTGGCCGGGCGGGACACCCCGCGCCGGCTGCGCGCCGTCACCTGCGCCGTGGCCGTCCTCGCGACCGGCCAGGCGATCCGCTACGGGCTGATGGAACTCCTCGCCCGCCCCCGCCCACCCGTCGCCGACTGGGCCGGGCAGGCCACCGGCTACGCCTTCCCCTCGGGGCACGCCACCACCTCCGCGCTGGCGGCCGGGCTCCTGGCCTGGGGCATCGTGCACCGGGCCGGCCCCGGCACCGCCCGCACCTGGTGCGCGGTGCTCGCCCTGTGGACCCTCGCCGTCGGCGCCACCCGCGTCTTCCTGGGCGTCCACTGGCCGGGCGACGTCCTGGCCGGCTGGCTCCTGGCCGCCGCCGTGCTGTCCCTGGCGCTGCTCCTCGAACCCTTCGCCCTGCCGCCGCCGGATCCGGCGGACGGCGCCCCCGCACGCCATGAATAGCTGACGATAGGACCAGTTCTTCCCCAAGCGGGCATGGACCCGCTCCGCGCGGAGCAGCACTGACGTGGGCGCCCGTGGGCCGCCCGCGCAAGCGATCACCGCACCGCCAGGGGGACGCCGATGGAACGCCGGACCGAGCACGTCACGAACCCGCCGGCGGTCCCGCCGGCGGACCGCGTACCGGGCCGCTGCGCGGCGGCCGCCGACAAGGACCCGACCGGGTGCGAGGGCCCGCCCGACGCGGCCACCATCCTCGACCGCCACGGCCGCGAAGTGGCCGGCTGCGTCCACCACTGCGCCCGGCTCCTGGCCGGTCTCGAAGGCGCTCGGGTGCACCCCTTCGTCCCGGCGGCCTGCGCCCTGGAGATCTACTCCCGGGCGAGCGAACTCCCGCCCTTCGCCTGGGAGATCGGCAGATAGCCGGAGCCGTCCACGACCCTGCGGGCGCGCGGGCGGCTCAGCACTCGATGATGTTGACCGCGAGCCCGCCCCGCGCCGTCTCCTTGTACTTGACGCTCATGTCGGCGCCGGTCTCCTTCATGGTCTTGATGACCTTGTCGAGGGAGACGTGGTGGCGGCCGTCGCCGCGCAGCGCCATCCGGGCGGCGGTGACGGCCTTCACGGCGGCCATGCCGTTGCGCTCGATGCACGGGATCTGGACGAGTCCGCCGACCGGGTCGCAGGTCAGACCGAGGTTGTGCTCCATGCCGATCTCTGCGGCGTTCTCCACCTGCTCCGGGGAGCCGCCCAGTACCTCCGCCAGGCCGCCGGCCGCCATCGAGCAGGCCGAGCCGACCTCGCCCTGGCAGCCGACCTCGGCGCCGGAGATGGAGGCGTTCTCCTTGAAGAGCATGCCGATGGCGCCGGCGGCGAGCAGGAAGCGGACCACGCCGTCCTCGTCGGCGCCGGGCACGAAGTTGACGTAGTAGTGCAGGACCGCGGGGATGATGCCGGCCGCGCCGTTGGTGGGCGCGGTCACCACCCGGCCGCCGGCGGCGTTCTCCTCGTTGACGGCCATCGCGTAGAGGGTGACCCATTCCATCGCGTGCGCGAGCGGGTCGCCCTCGGAGCGCAGGGCGCGGGCGGCGGTGGCGGCGCGGCGGCGGACCTTGAGGCCGCCGGGCAGGATCCCGTCGCGGGACATCCCGCGCTCCACGCACCCCTGCATGACACGCCAGATCTCCAGCAGGCCCGCGCGGATCTCGTCCTCGGTGCGCCAGGCCCGCTCGTTCTCCAGCATCAGGGAGGCGATGGACAGGCCGGTGTCGTGGGAGAGGCGCAGCAGTTCGTCACCGGTGCGGAAGGGGTGCGTGAGCACCGTGTCGTCGAGCTTGATCCGGTCCTCGCCCACCGCGTCCTCGTCGACGACGAAGCCGCCGCCGACCGAGTAGTACGTCTTCTCCAGCAGCGGGGCGCCGCCGGCGTCGTACGCGAAGAGGGTCATGCCGTTGGCGTGGTACGGCAGGGAGCGGCGGCGGTGCAGGATCAGCTCGCGGCTCTCGTCGAAGTCGATCTCGTGGGCGGCGCCGATCTCGGCGCCGAGCAGGCGCAGCCGGCCGGTGCGGCGGATGCGCTCCACCTCGTCGTCGGCGCTCTCCACGTCGACGGTGCGGGGGGAGTGGCCCTCCAGACCGAGCAGCACGGCCTTGGGGGTGCCGTGGCCGTGGCCGGTGGCGCCCAGGGAGCCGAAGAGCTCGGCGCGCACCGAGGCCGTCTGGGCGACCAGGCCGTCCTTCTTGAGCCGGCCCACGAACATGCGGGCGGCGCGCATCGGGCCGACGGTGTGGGAGCTGGAGGGCCCGATGCCGATGGAGAAGAGATCGAAGACGGAGATGGCCACGGTTGCGGACTCCCTTGGCTGCTCGTGGTGGATGGTGGAGCGGTTGCGCGGTGGGGCCGGGGGTGGAGCCCATACGGCAGCAGGTACGTTTCTGCGCCGGATTTCGAGCGTAACGCGGACGGCGACGGCAGCCCACGGACGGGACCCGGCGGACGGCCGTCGGCAGGGGTAACGGCGGATGGCGCGGCCGCGGACCGGCCGCGAGCCCGGGGCGGGTGTCCGGCCCCGGGCTCGCGGCTGGTGCTTACGGAGTGGCAACCGTCACAGGGACGGGTACAGCGGGTGCTTGTCCGCCAGCGCGGTGACCCGGGCCTTCAGCGCCGCCACGTCGTACGACGGCTTGAGCGCCTCGGCGATGACGTCGGCGACCTCGCGGAAGTCCTCGACCGTGAAGCCGCGGGTGGCCAGCGCCGGCGTACCGATGCGCAGCCCGGAGGTGACCATCGGGGGGCGGGGGTCGTTCGGGATGGCGTTGCGGTTGACCGTGATGCCGACCTCGTGGAGGCGGTCCTCGGCCTGCTGGCCGTCCAGCTCGCTGTTGCGCAGGTCGACCAGGACCAGGTGGACGTCGGTGCCGCCGGACAGGACGGAGACGCCGACCTCGGTGACGTCCGGCTGGACCAGACGCTCGGCGAGGATGCGGGCGCCGTCCAGGGTGCGCTGCTGGCGCTCCTTGAACTCCTCGGACGCCGCGACCTTGAAGGAGACCGCCTTCGCCGCGATGACGTGCTCCAGCGGGCCACCCTGCTGACCGGGGAAGACCGCAGAGTTGATCTTCTTGGCGAGCTCCTGGGTGGACAGGATGACGCCGCCGCGCGGGCCGCCCAGGGTCTTGTGGGTGGTGGTGGTCACGACGTGGGCGTGCGGCACCGGGGAGGGGTGCAGACCCGCGGCCACCAGACCGGCGAAGTGCGCCATGTCCACCATCAGGTACGCGCCGACCTCGTCGGCGATGCGCCGGAACTCGGCGAAGTCCAGCTGGCGCGGGTACGCGGACCAGCCGGCCACGATCAGCTTCGGGCGGTGCTCCTTGGCGAGGCGCTCGACCTCTTCCATGTCGACCAGGTTGGTCTTCTCGTCGACGTGGTAGGGCACCACGTTGTAGAGCTTGCCGGAGAAGTTGATCTTCATGCCGTGGGTCAGGTGCCCGCCGTGCGCGAGGTTCAGCCCCAGGATCGTGTCGCCCGGCTTGATCAGCGCGAACATCGCGGCGGCGTTGGCCTGCGCGCCGGAGTGCGGCTGGACGTTGGCGGCCTCGGCGCCGAAGAGCGCCTTGATGCGGTCGATGGCGATCTGCTCGACGACATCGACGTGCTCGCAGCCGCCGTAGTAGCGGCGGCCGGGGTAGCCCTCGGCGTACTTGTTGGTGAGGACGGAGCCCTGGGCCTCCATGACGGCGGCGGGGGCGAAGTTCTCCGACGCGATCATCTCGAGGGTGGACTGCTGGCGGTGGAGCTCGGCGTCGACGGCGGCGGCGATGTCGGGGTCGAGCTCGTGGAGGGAGCTGTTGAGAAGCGACATGAGTCTTTCCTGGAGGGGTCAGGGGGCGCGGAGCGCTTCCGATCGGGCGGTGGCGGGGAGAGCCGGAAGGCTCAGCTTTGGGTGAAGGCGGCGTACTCGTCGGCCGACAGCAGCTCGCCCGGCTCGCCGCTGATCTTCACCTTGAACAGCCAACCGCCCTCGAACGGGGCGGAGTTCACCAGCGAGGGGTCGGCGACGACGTCCTCGTTGATCTCCGTGATCTCGCCGTCCACGGGCGAGTAGAGATCGCTGACCGACTTGGTCGACTCCAGCTCACCGCAGGTCTCGCCCGCCGTGATCGTCGAGCCGACCTCAGGAAGTTCCACATAGACGACATCGCCGAGCGCATTGGCGGCGTGCTCGGTGATGCCGACCGTCGAGACGCCGTCCGCGGCGGCCGACAGCCACTCGTGCTCCTTGCTGTAGCGCAGCTGCTGGGGGTTGCTCATGGCTCGATTCTCCTGTACGCGAGGGTGTGATCGTGAATGGGGTCTTGCCCAGTGAGACGGCGGAGGGTGCCGCTCCCGGCGCGGGACCGCTACTTCTGGCGCTTGTAGAAGGGCAGCGCCACGACCTCGTACGGTTCGTGGGTTCCCCGGATGTCCACGGCGACGCCCTCGGTGCCCGGCGTGGCGTGGGCCGCGTCCAGGTAGGCGATGGCGAGCGGCTTGCCCAGCGTCGGGGACGGTGCCCCGGAGGTGACCTCGCCGATGACCGTGCCGTCGGCGGCGACGACCTGATACCCGGCACGCGGTACCCGGCGGCCCTCGGCGATCAGTCCGACCAGCTTGCGCGGCGGGCTGGTCTCGGCGCGCTCGGCGGCCGCCGCCAGCGCGGCGCGGCCCACGAAGTCGCCGCCGTTGGTGGTCTTCTCGAACTTCACGACCCGGCCCAGGCCCGCGTCGAACGGCGTGGTCGCGGTGGTCAGCTCGTGCCCGTACAGCGGCATCCCCGCCTCCAGGCGCAGGGTGTCGCGGCAGGACAGCCCGCACGGGACCAGCCCGGCGTCCTTGCCCGCCTCGGTCAGCGCCGCCCAGAGGGCGACCGCGTCCGCCGGCCGTACGAACAGCTCGAAGCCGTCCTCGCCGGTGTAGCCGGTACGGGCGATCAGCGCGTCCACCCCGGCGACGGTGCCGGGCAGACCCGCGTAGTACTTCAGGCCGTCCAGGTCGGCGTCGGTCAGGCGCTTGAGGATGCCGGGGGACTCCGGTCCCTGGACGGCGAGCAGGGCGTAGGCGTCGCGGTCGTCGCGCACCGCGGCGTCGAAGCCCGCCTGCCGGTGGGCCAGCGCGTCCAGCACCACCTGGGCGTTGGAGGCGTTGGCGACGACCATGTACTCCTGGTCGGCGAGGCGGTAGACGATCAGGTCGTCGAGGATGCCGCCCTCGGCCTCGCAGATCATGGTGTAGCGGGCGCGGCCGGTCCTGACGCCGCCGATGTTGCCCACCAGGGCGTAGTCCAGGAGGTCGGCGGCCTGCGGTCCGGTGACGGTGATCTCGCCCATGTGGGAGAGGTCGAAGAGGCCGGCGCGGGTGCGGACGGCGACATGTTCGTCGCGCTCGCTGCCGTAGCGCAGCGGCATGTCCCAGCCGGCGAAGTCGGTCATGGTCGCGCCGAGCGCGCGATGGGTGGCATCCAGCGCGGTGCGGCGGGGGGCATCAGTCATGGTTCTGGGCTCCCAGGCATGGGTGACAAGACGTTCTCCCCATCTGTCATCGGAACCTGAGAGGTTCACCGGGATCCCGCGAACGGACCCGGTTTGCACCTTGGGTGGAGCCGCCCCGTCGACCGGGCAGTGGCTCGCTTTTCAGATCTGCCTCGCCCGCGCGGTATAGGGGCCTGAGAGATTCAAGGGAGGACTTGCTCCTTCGGCGCCCCGCCGTGGCGGCCGGGGACTCTCCCGCGCGGATTCAAGCGGCCGGTATGCAGTTGGCTGTGCGCAGGTGAGCAGAGGTGCGCACGTGGCGCCGACATCATTGCACGGGATCGCCCGATCGAGGAGGGGCGGTCGTCGACCGGCCCACGAGCTGGACAGATCCGACAATCGCCTTGATGTCCATTACCTTTTCTTGACACTCTGCGAGGTGGGAACGGGGCCGAACCGGCGCCGAACCGGACCGGGAGGGGCGATCACGGTGCACCGCGAAACCGCATTCGCGACAACATCAGGGGCCGCTCCCGAGGAGCCGCCGCCGGCACACCGCCCGCGGCGCGCCTCCCGGGGCGTCCTCCGGCCCGGCGACGGCGTCCTGGACCTGCGCGGGTCCGGCCCCCTGGCGGCGGAACTGCGCTTCCCGGCGGGCGACCTGGTGGTGGTCTCCGGGCTGCCGGGCAGCGGCAAGAGCACCCTGATGCACCGCGCCGTGCCGTCGCTGGACGCCCGCGGAGCCGCGGTGCACCGCATCGATTCGCAGGACGTCCGCGAGCGCTGGGAGCGCGGCCCGCTGCGCCGCCTGCCGTACGGCCTCTATCGCCCGCTGGTCCGGGCCGCGCACTACCTCGGGCTGCACCGCGCGCTGCGCTCGGGCACCAGCGTGGTGGTGCACGACTGCGGGACGCTGGCCTGGGTGCGCCGCTGGGTCGCGTGGTCGGCCCGGCGCGGGGGCCGCGGGCTGCATCTGGTGCTGCTCGACGTGCCGCCCGAGGTGGCGCTGTCCGGCCAGGAGGAGCGGGGGCGCGGGGTCTCGGGGTACGCCTTCGCGCGCCACCGGGGAGCGGTGGGCGGGCTGGTCGCGGCGGCCGGGGCGGGCCGGTTGCCGGAGGGGTTCGGCTCGGCGGTGCTGCTGGACCGGCGGGCGGCCGGCGCCTTGCGGACGGTCGGTTTCGACTGAGCGGACGGGCCGGTCGCCCGGTGCCGCCCCGCGGGTTGTGCCGCCCGCTTCCTCGTCTAGGGTCGTTGGCCAGAAGGCGCGGTTCGGAACGGGTGGATGCAGATGACATTTCCGGAGCAGGGGCACTTTCCGGAGCAGGGGATACCGCAGCTGGCCTGGCCGGCGAACGAGTTGGAAGAAGTGCTGTCGGCCGCGGTCGGACACCCGGGCGCGGGTGGCCGGATCGTGGAGGTCCTCGGCCGCAGCCGGGTGTGGGTGCCGCTGCCCAACGGCGGCGGCCCGCAGAGCGCGGGGCCGGGTGCCCGCGGGCTGGATCTGCCCACCGTGGAGATAGCCGGCCTGGCCTACGTCCCGGTCTTCAGCTCCGAGCAGGAGTTCATGAAGGCCGTCGGGGCGCACATGCCGTTCACCGTCGCCCCGGCCCGCGAGTTCGCCCGCGGACTGCCGCCGAAGATGGGGATCGCGGTCAATCCGGACGGCACCATAGGTGTTCCCCTCCCGGCGCCCGCGGTGGCCGAACTGTGCCGGGCGGGCCGCGCGGAGGCCGATGGCCAACTGCCCAGCGGCGGCCGGGTCCGGCTCTTCGAGCCGGACTGGCAGGAGGAGCCGGTCGACTTCCTGGCCGCGGCCGGACTCGAGTTCTCCGGCACCCCAATTGTCCTGACTGCCCGGCGTGCCCTGGCAAGTGTCGAGGGCGACACGCCCGCGCTGTTCGTCGGAGTTCAGGTCGCGGCGGACGCCGGGGCGCTGCAGGACGGATCCGCCCGCGAAGCGGTCCTGAACGCCCTGGGGCATGCGCTCGGCACGGTGCCGGTGCCCTGGCCCGTCCAGCTCGTCATGCTCGACGTCGCGCAGGGCGATCCGGTGGCCGACTGGATGCTGGAGCGCGTGCGGCCCTTCTACTCCCGGGACCACTCGTAAGCTGGTTGGATGACGGGCGGGCGCACCTCACGTGCCCTGCCGAGGAGAAGGGACGGGACCACGTGAGCGCGGGTGCGCATCAGGGAGCGGCGGCGGCCGACCACGTCGAGCAGATGCTGCAGCAGGTCTCGCCCGACCGCTACGACGCCTACGAGGGGCTGCTGGCCGCGCTCGCCGCCGGGCAGGTCTGGATGCTGCTGTGGCAGGGCCGCGCCGGGACACCCGATGCGCAGTACGGGAACATGGAGGTCGAGGGGCTGGGCTACGCGCCCTGTGTGACCTCCGCCGCCGCGCTCGCCGCCTCCGGCTGGAACCGCGACCACGAGTTGGTCAGCGGCCCCGAGATCGCCGCATCGCTCTTCCCCGACCGCTGGGGGCTGTGGCTGAATCCGCACGCTCCCGGTGGCGGTGTGGGCATTCCGTGGCTGGACCTGCGCCGTATCGCCGGCGGCCTCGACCGGCTGCCCGCCGGGCCGCTGCGGCTCTCCGAACCGGTCATCGACATCCCGCAGTTCTATGCCCTGCTCGCCCAGAACGCCCACCGGACGCCCGCCGTGCGGTCGTTGCGCCGGGCCTGGGTGCAACCGGCCCTCGGTGCCCCTTATCTGGCGATCGGGCTGGATCTGTACGACACCGGGCAGCAGGCGGTGGATTCGGTGCGGCTGATGATTCAGCAGTCGATCGGCGCGGTGCCGGACGGTCTGCCCGTCTCGACGGTCGCGATGAACGACGAATACGACCCCGTCGGCATGTGGATGCGCGCCTCCACCCGCCCGTTCTTCGACCGCGACGGCTACGGCGGCCCCGCGGGTGCCCCGCCCGCTCCGGCGCCGTCCTACGGCTACGGCTACCCGCGCGCCTACTGACACCGAAGTCAGCAGCGGGCGCCGCCGCCGGCCGCCGATCTTGGGGTGAATTCACCCCAAGTGCACCGTGGTTGCGCGCCCCTTTCGTGGGCCCTCGACCCGCTCAGCCGGTACCCCTGTTCGTATAACGGAACCCGGCGGACCACATCACAGTTACGCATCCATTCACCGCCAGGACTGGTGAGTGATCGCGAATCGGATGAAGACTCCGGCAACAGAGAGCTTCGGCTCTTTGTACGACCGATCATCCGAACCGGCGTCGCGCGCATCCCGGATTTCCTCCCGGGCCACCTTCCGCGACGTCCGTCCGAACTGCTCGGCCGCGTCCGTGGCGGCCGGTGCACCAGTGATGTGAACCAAGCCGCTACCGCGGCGGGCATGGGCCGACCACCGTCGGCCGAGAGGGGTCAAAGGCACCGTGACCGCACCGATCGAGACCACCGGGGCGGCTGCCGAGGCGCAGCCGGAAGCGGTGCTGCAAGGCGTGGAGAGCAAGCGCATCGAAGGGCGCTCGCTCGGCCAGATCGCGCTGCTGCGCTTCCGCCGCGACAAGGTCGCGGTAGCGGGCGCCATCGTTGTCATCCTGCTCGTCGTCCTCGCCGCTTTCTCCCGTCCCCTCCAGTCCCTGCTCGGCCTGGACCCGGACAGCCCCAACCAGAGTCTGATCGACCCCAACACCACGCTGCCCAAGGGCGACCTCGGCGGCATGAGCGGCGATCACCCCCTGGGTGTGGACCCCAAGTTCGGCCGCGACCTGCTCGCCCGCATCATCGAGGGCTCCTGGGTGTCGCTGATCGTGGCCTTCGGCGCGACGCTGCTGTCGGTGGCGATCGGCACCGTCCTCGGTGTGGTCGCGGGCTTCTACCGCGGCCGGGTGGACGCGTTCATCAGCCGCATGATGGACGTCTTCCTGGCCTTCCCGCTGCTGCTGTTCGCCATCGCGATCTCCGCCTCGCTGCAGGGCGGTGCCTTCGGCCTGGAGGGGCTGCCGCTGCACATCTCCGTCCTGATCTTCGTGATCGGCTTCTTCAACTGGCCGTACATGGGACGGATCGTGCGGGCGCAGACGCTGTCGCTGCGGGAGCGCGAGTTCGTGGACGCCGCCCGCGGCATGGGCGCCCGCGGGCCGTTCATCCTCTTCCGTGAACTGCTGCCCAACCTGGTGGGGCCGATCATCGTCTACTCGACGCTCCTGATCCCCTCCAACATCCTCTTCGAGGCGGCGCTGAGCTTCCTGGGCGTCGGCATCCAGCCGCCCCAGGCGTCCTGGGGCGGCATGCTCAACCAGGCGGTCAAGTACTACGAGGTCGACCCTCAGTACATGATCGTCCCCGGCCTCGCGATCTTCGTCACCGTGCTGGCGTTCAACCTGCTCGGTGACGGTCTGAGGGACGCACTGGACCCGCGCAGCCGCTGAGTTCCGCCGGCACCCGCCCAGACGCCTCAACCGCAGTGCTCACGTTTCGACGAACGAAGGGGATACCGACCACGATGCGAAGGTCAGTTCCGGTCGCGGCTATCGCGGCCATCACCAGTGCCGGCCTGCTGCTGGCCGGCTGCAGCGGGGGCAAGGGCTCCGACGGCGAGTCCGGCACGGCGAACGCCGCCACCACGGGCGTCGTCAACGCCTCGGACGCGAAGGGCGGCACGCTCAACTACGCGATCAGCGACGCCCCCGAGTCGTTCGACCCGGGCAACACGTACTACGCCTTCATCTACAACTTCAGCCGGCTCTACGCGCGCCCGCTCACCACCTTCAAGCCGGGCGCCGGCGCGAAGGGGAACGAGCTGGCTCCGGACCTCGCCGAGTCGATGGGCAAGCCCACCGACGGGGGCAAGACCTGGACGTACAAGATCCGCAAGGGTCTGAAGTACGACGACGGCTCCAAGATCACCTCGCAGGACGTGAAGTACGCCGTCGAGCGCAGCAACTTCGCGCGTGACACGCTCTCGCTCGGCCCGAACTACTTCCAGCAGTTCCTCAAGGACAACGACGGCGGCGGCTACAAGGGTCCCTACAAGGACAAGAGCAAGGCCGGTCTGAAGTCCATCGAGACCCCCGACGAGCACACGATCGTCTTCCACCTCAAGCAGGCGTTCGCGGAGTTCGACTACCTCGTCAGCGCCCCGCAGACCGCGCCGGTCCCGCAGGCCAAGGACAAGGGCGCGGACTACACCAAGTCCGTGGTCTCCTCCGGCTCGTACAAGTTCCAGAGCTACGAGGAGGGCAAGCAGCTCACCCTCGTTCGCAACCCGCAGTGGTCCGCGAAGACCGACCCGCTGCGCAAGCAGCTGCCGGAGAAGATCGTCCTGAAGCTGAAGGTCGCCCAGTCGACCATCGACAAGGACCTCCAGTCCGGCAACACCCACGTCGACCTGGCCGGCCGCGGTGTCGACGGCCAGACGCAGGCCCAGCTCCTGACGGACTCCAAGGAGAAGGGCAACACCGACAACGCGCTCGGTCAGCGTCTCGTCTACTCGGCGATCAACACCAAGGTGAAGCCGTTCGACAACATCGAGTGCCGCAAGGCCGTCGAGTACGCGATCGACAAGAAGGCCGTGCAGACCTCGCTCGGCGGCCCGATACGCGGCCAGATCGCCTCCACCGTGCTGCCGACCGACATCGACGGCTACCAGAAGTTCGACCAGTACCCGCAGAAGTACAGCGGTGACAAGCTGAACCTGGCGGAGGCCCAGAAGCACTGGAAGAAGTGCGGCGCCGGCAAGACCACGACCACCATCCTGGCGCGCAACGACCGCCAGGACGAGGTGGACGCGGCGACCTCGGTCATCGAGTCGCTGAAGAAGATCGGTGTGACGGCGAAGATCCAGAGCTACCCGACGAGCAAGTACTTCTCGGACTACGCGGGTGTGCCGAAGTTCAACAAGAAGAACAACGTCGGTCTCATCATGATGCAGTGGGGCTCGGACTTCCCGACCGGCTACGGCTACCTGCAGCAGATCCTCAACGGCAAGGCGATCAGCCAGTCCGGTAACACCAACCTGTCGGAGCTGGACGACCCGGGCATCAACAAGCTGCTCAACAGCGCCATCGCCAACACCGACAAGGCCGCTCGGGAAAAGGCGTACGCCGAGATCGACAAGAAGACGATGGAGCAGGCGGTGATCGTGCCGCTCACCTACTTCAAGGTCCTGATGTACCGCTCGCCCAAGGCCACCAACATGGTGTCCACCTCGGCCTTCAGTGGCGAGTACGACTACCTCAACATCGGCGTCAAGAAGTAGCAGCCCTGGAAGGCAGGTGAAGGCATTGGTGTCCGCGGGCCGGTCGCTACCGGCTCGCGGCGCCGACGCCGCATCCCCGTGTTCTCGTACATCATCCGCAGGTTGATCAGCGCAGTGATCCTGCTGCTGATCGTCAGCGCGGTCACATTCGGCATTTTCTTCCTGCTGCCGAAAATGGCCGGGCAGAGCACCGACCAGCTTGCCCAGCAGTACATCGGAAAGGCCCCCACGGCCGCGGACATCGCCGCGGTGAAGAAGAATCTCGGCCTGGACAAGCCCGTGTACGAGCAGTACTGGGACTTCATCAAGGGCATTTTCGTCGGCGTCGACTACAAATTCGGTCCGGAAGCGGCCAGGTGCCATGTGCCGTGCTTCGGATACTCCTTCAAGACGCATATCGAGGTCTGGCCGGAAATCCAGTCGCGGCTCCCGGTGACGCTGTCGCTGGCCGCCGGTGCGGCCGTGCTGTGGGTCGTCTCCGGTGTCGCCACCGGTGTGCTCTCCGCGCTGCGCCCCGGTTCGCTCTTCGACCGGTTCGCCATGACCGTCGCGCTGGCCGGCGTCTCGCTGCCCATGTTCTTCACCGGCGCCCTGGCGCTGGCCCTGTTCACCTACCAGTGGCCGATCTTCGAGCGCAGCGACTACATCCCGCTGCTGGAGGATCCGTTGCTGTGGGCCCGGACCCTGGTCCTGCCCTGGGTGACCCTGGCCTTCCTCTACTCCGCGCTCTATGCCCGGCTCACCAGAGCGGGCATGCTGGAGACGCTGAGCGAGGACTACATCCGTACGGCCCGCGCCAAGGGTCTGCGCGAACGCAAGGTCGTCGTACGGCACGGCCTGCGGGCCGCGCTCACCCCGATCATCACCGTCTTCGGCATGGACCTGGGCCTGCTGCTGGGCGGCGCGCTGATCACCGAACAGGTCTTCTCGCTCAAGGGTGTCGGCGCCTTCGCGGTGGAGGCGATCAACGCCAACGACCTGCCGAACATTCTCGGCGTCACCCTGCTCGCCGCGTTCTTCATCGTCATATGCAACCTGGTGGTGGACGTTCTGTACGCCGCCGTCGACCCGCGGGTGAGGCTCTCGTGACCGACTCCTCCGAGGACAAGACCGGGGCGGCACAAGCCGCCGGCACGGCCGAGGCCGCCACGACGGACGCGGCGCAGGCCGGGACCGCCGAGGCTGTCGAGACCGACGCCACGGCCGACGCCACGGCCGACGCCACGGCCGACGCCACGACTGAGGCCACGGCCGACGCCAAGGGCACGGCCGACACCGAGACCGACGCCACGGCGGAGGCCCGGGCCGACGCCGAGGCGGACCCCGAGCCCGAGCCCGGGCCGGCTGTCACGAGCGTGACCGAGGCCGCTCCGGCCGCCGGGGCCGCGACCGTGCGGCAGCCCGAGGCGCCCGGCACACCCGCCGCCTTCCTCGAAGTGCGCGACCTCAAGGTGCACTTCCCCACCGACGACGGCCTGGTGAAGTCCGTCGACGGGCTGACCTTCAGCCTGGAGAAGGGCAAGACGCTCGGCATCGTCGGCGAGTCCGGGTCCGGCAAGTCCGTGACCTCGCTCGCCGTCATGGGCCTGCACCGCGCCTCGCGCCAGCAGCGCAACAAGGTGCAGATGTCCGGCGAGATCTGGCTGGACGGCAAGGAGCTGGTCGGCGCCGAGCCGGACGAGGTGCGCCGGCTGCGCGGCCGGCAGATGGCGATGATCTTCCAGGATCCGCTGTCCGCGCTGCACCCCTTCTATTCGGTGGGCAGCCAGATCGTGGAGGCGTACCGCGTCCACCACGACGTCAACAAGAAGACGGCGCGCAAGCGGGCGATCGAGATGCTCGACCGGGTCGGCATCCCGCAGCCGGACAAGCGGGTGGACGACCATCCGCACCAGTTCTCCGGCGGTATGCGCCAGCGCGCCATGATCGCCATGGCGCTGGTCAACAACCCCGAGCTGCTGATCGCCGACGAGCCGACCACCGCCCTGGACGTGACCGTCCAGGCGCAGATCCTGGACCTGATCCGCGACCTGCAGAAGGAGTTCGGCTCGGCGGTCGTCATCATCACCCACGACCTGGGTGTGGTGGCCGAGCTCGCCGACGACCTGCTGGTGATGTACGGCGGCCGGTGTGTGGAGCGGGGGCCCGCGGACAAGGTGTTCTCCGCGCCCCAGCACCCCTACACCTGGGGGCTGCTCGGCTCCATGCCGCGGATCGACCGCGACCAGACGGAGCGGCTGATCCCCGTCAAGGGGTCGCCGCCCAGCCTGATCAACGTCCCGTCCGGCTGTGCCTTCAACCCCCGTTGCCCGTACGCGGACGTCCCCAAGGACAACCTCACCCGCACGGTCCGCCCCGAACTGCGCCAGGTCGAGGGCGGGCACTTCTCCGCCTGCCACATGGCGCCGGAGGAGCGGGAGCGTATCTGGACCGAAGAGATTGCGCCGAAGCTGTGACCGAGACGACAGACGAGCAGAACAAGAAGATCCCGCGCCAGCAGGACGGCGAGCCCGCGGCGGACCCGTCCGCCGCGGCCGAGCCCCTGCTGCGCGTCCGCGGCCTGGTCCGTCACTTCCCGATCACCAAGGGCCTCCTCAAGCGTCAGGTCGGGGCGGTGCAGGCGGTCGACGGCATCGACTTCGAGGTCCGGCCCGGGGAGACGCTCGGCGTCGTCGGCGAGTCGGGCTGCGGCAAGTCGACGATGGGCCGGCTGATCACCCGGCTCGACGAGCCGACCGGCGGCTCCATCGAGTTCCAGGGCCAGGACATCACGCATCTGTCGTCGGGCAAGCTGCGTCCGATGCGTCGCGACGTCCAGATGATCTTCCAGGACCCGTACGGTTCGCTGAACCCGCGGCACACCATCGGCGGCATCGTCTCCACCCCCTTCCGCCTCCAGGGCATCGAGCCCGAGGGCGGCGTGAAGAAGGAGGTGCAGCGGCTGCTGGAGCTGGTGGGCCTGAGCCCGGAGCACTACAACCGCTATCCGCACGAGTTCTCCGGCGGCCAGCGGCAGCGCATCGGCATCGCCCGCGCGCTCGCGCTCAAGCCGAAGCTGGTCGTCGCCGACGAGCCGGTCTCCGCGCTGGACGTCTCGATCCAGGCCCAGGTCGTCAACCTCATGGACGACCTCCAGGAGGAGCTGGGCCTGACGTACGTCATCATCGCCCACGACCTCTCGGTCATCCGGCACGTCTCGGACCGCATCGCCGTGATGTACCTCGGCAAGATCGTGGAACTCAGCGACCGCAAGTCGCTCTACGAGTCGCCGATGCACCCGTACACCAAGGCGCTGCTGTCGGCCGTTCCGGTGCCCGACCCCAAGCGGCGCACCCAGCGGGACCGGATCCTGCTCAAGGGCGATGTGCCCTCGCCGATCAACCCGCCCTCCGGCTGCCGGTTCCGTACCCGCTGCTGGAAGGCGACCGAGGAGTGCGCCACCACCGAGCCGCCGCTGGTCGCGCTGCGGACCGGTCATCAGGTGGCCTGCCACCACCCGGAGAACGCCCCGAGCGGCCAGGGGGAAAAGCAGCTGAGCGGCGCCTGAGCGGGACCCGGGCGCCCACCGGGCGGTGAATGCAGAGGAATTGGCAAAGTCCTGGGCAAAGTGGTGCGGGAGAGTGCAGAGTCGGCACGGTTGTTCATCATCCGTGTGTTCGAAGGTCCGAAGGGACTGCTCATGGCACTCTCCCGCTCCGCCCGTCGCACCTCCCGCTGGCTCGCTCTCGCCACGGCCGTGGCCTCCGCCGCCACCATCGCCGCCGCGCCCGCCGCCTCGCCCGGTGCCCCCGGCGTCGGAGATCCGTACTTCCCCGAGCTGGGCAACGGCGGTTTCGACGCCCTTCATTACGACCTCGGTGTCAGCTACCACCCCGACTCGGGCCGACTGGACGGCCGGACGACGCTGACCGCCCGGGCCACCCGGAACCTCACCGCCTTCGACCTCGACCTGCAGAAGCTGAAGGTCGACTCGGTCCGGGTGAACGGCCGGCGCGCCCACTTCGCCAGATCCGGCGACGAGATATCCGTACGCCCCGACTTCGCGCTGCGCCGCGGGGGGAAGTTCACCGTCACCGTGGCCTACCACGGCGTCCCCAAGCCGCTCAGCGGGCCGATCGTCTTCGGCTCGGACTACGGATGGATGAAGACCAAGGACGGTGTCTTCGTCGCCTGCGAGCCGAACGCCGCCTCGACGTGGTTCCCCTCCAGCGACCACCCCAGCGACAAGGCGACCTATGACATCCGCATCGACGCCCCCAAGGGGCTGACCGGCGTCTCCAACGGCCGGCTCATCAACTCCGGCGAGGCGCACGGCCGTTCCTACGCCCACTGGCGCGAGCGGCGCCCGATGGCGACGTACCTCGCCACCGCCACCATCGGAAAGTTCGACGTCCGTACGGGCACCACCCCGGGCGGTACGCCCATCTACGTCGCCACCGACCCGACCCTGCCCACCGGCAAGGTCGATGTCTACGGCATCACCGCCGAGGCCACCGACTACTGGTCCAAGGTGTTCGGCCCGTACCCCTTCGAGGAGACCGGCGCGATCGTCGACGACATGCCGCAGGCCGGCTTCTCGCTGGAGGTGCAGTCCAAGCCGGTCTACTCGGCCGTGCGCAGCGAGAGCACCATCGTGCACGAGCTGGCCCACCAGTGGTTCGGTGACTCGGTCTCGGTCAGGCAGTGGAAGAACATCTGGCTCAACGAGGGCTTCGCCAGCTACGCGCAGTGGCTGTGGGCCGAGCACCGGGGCACCCAGAGCGCGCACGACGCCTTCCGCGAGGAGTACGCCTCCCTGCCGGCCGGCGACGACTTCTGGAAGGTGAAGGTCGCCGACCCGAAGCGGGACACCATGTTCTCCGGCGCGGTCTACGACCGGGGCGCGATGACCCTTCAGGCGCTGCGCGAGCGGATCGGCGACAAGGCGTTCTTCAGGCTGCTCCCGGCCTGGACCTCGGCGCACCGCTACGGCAACGCGGAGACGTCGCAGTTCATCGCGCTCGCCGAGAAGATCTCCGGGCAGCAGCTGGACGACCTCTTCCACGCCTGGCTCTCCACCGACAGCAGGCCGGCCCTGCCCGGGAAGTAGGCCCCGCGGGCGCCGTCAGCCGGCGTCCGGCCCGCCCCGGCGGCCGAGCTGCTCCGGCCGGGGCAGATGCACCCCGAAGTACACCGCACCCATGCGCAGCGCGAACACCACCCCCGCCGAGACCGCCGCGGCGGGGGTGGCCCCCAGGCCGAGGTGGTAGAGCGCCAGATAGCAGCAGGCGCCCGCCAGGGCGGCGATCGCGTACACGTCCTCGCGCAGCAGCAGCGGGGGGAACTCCCCGCACAGCACATCGCGGATGACCTCGCCGGCGACCCCGGTCAGGACGGCCAGGATGATGACGGCCAGCGGCGTCGCGCCGGCGTCGATGGCCGCCCGCGCGCCGATCACGGTGACCACGGACAGCCCGACCGCGTCCACGACCAGCAGGGACTTGTGCGGCAGCTGCCAGAACCGCAGATAGACCATGGTGCCGACGCCGACGCAGATGATCAGCGTCAGCAGCACCCAGTCGTGGGTCCAGTACAGCGGGCGCCGGTCGAGGATCACATCGCGCAGCGTGCCCCCGGAGATCGACGCGGCGAAGGCGAGCACCAGGCCGCCGAAGGGGTCCATGTTGGCCCGGTAGGCGGCCAGGACCCCGCTCGCGGCGAAGGCGGCGACACCGACCAGGTAGAGCACATGCAGCATGCCCGCATCATCGCAGGCCGGACCGACCCGCTCCGCTTAGGTGTTCCCTTTGTGCCCGGCCCGTGCCCGAGGCGACGCTCGAAATTGACACTACCGGTCGGTAACTATTCGGTGTACCGTGCCGCCATGGCTACGGTGACCATTGGTAACAGCGAGTTCGACCGCGATACGGCGGTCACGCGCCGCGCCCCAGGCGTGTACGACGCGCACCTCTCCGCCGGCTGGACGATCATCCAGGCGGTCAACGGCGGCTATCTGCTCGCGCTGATGGGCCGTGCGCTGGGCGACGCCCTCCCGCACCCCGACCCCTTCTCGGTCACCGCCCACTACCTCACCGCCTCCGTCCCCGGTCCCGCCGTCATCCGCACCGAGGTGGTCCGCAGCGGCCGCACGATGTCGACCGGCACCGCCACCCTCGTGCAGTTCGCCGAGGACGGCACCGAGGTGGAGCGGCTGCGGGTCCTCGCCTCCTACGGCGATCTCGACGCCCTCCCCGACGACGTCCGCACGACCGCCAAGCCGCCGGCCATCCCCCCGTACGAACACTGCCTGGGCAGCGACAGCGCGCCCGCCGGCCGCCCGGCCATCGCCGGCAGCACGGCCATCACCGACCGTCTGGCCCTCCGCCTGGACCCGGCGACCGCCGGCTGGGCCGTCGGCGCGCCTTCCGGCAAGGGGGAGATGCGTGCCTGGTTCGGCCTCGCCGACGGCCGCGAACCCGATCCGCTCTCCCTGCTCCTGGCCGTCGACGCCCTCCCGCCCACCGCCTTCGAACTGGGCCTGGCCGGCTGGGTTCCCACCGTCGAGCTCACCACCCACATCCGCCACCGCCCGGCCCCCGGCCCGCTCCGCGTCGCCATCACCACCCGCAACCTCGCGGGCGGCTTCCTGGAGGAGGACGCCGAGGTCTGGGACTCCGCGGACCGGCTGGTCGCCCAGTCCCGCCAGTTGGCGCGCACCGTGCTGCACGGCTGACACGGCTGACACGGCGCCCCGGCAGGCCGCCGCTCCGCCCTTTGCGCAGGTGGCTCCCGTTGCGCAAGCGGAAAGCATGCGTCAAAAGTGCGCGTGGGGGCGGTGGGCCCATGGCAGACTGACGGTATGGGGGACGTGGCGCTGAAGTTGGAAGACGGAACCGTCGTATGGCTGCGCGCCGCGGAGCCGGCCACCGACGGCACCCCCGGCGCCCCGCCGGCCCAACCACCCGCCGCCGAGGACGAATTGGCGCTGCCCGACGCGTTCGGCTCCGCCGAGCCGGTCAGCGTGGACAGCCGGGTCGGCCGGGCGCTGACCCGCGGTGGGGAGGCTCTGGAAGAGGCCCTGCGTCCGCTCGGCGGCGTGCTCGCACAGATCCACCGCTCGATCTCCGCAGGCAGCCACCGCCCGGACGAGGTCACCGTGGAGTTCGGCGTCACGCTCGGCTCCGATCTGCGCCTGGGCGTCTTCTCCGGCAAGGGCGATGCCAGCTTCAAGATCAGCGCCAAGTGGAACCTCGGCAGCGGCGCGGGTGAACCCGGCGGGGCCACGCCGTGATCCCCGGCGCGGGCCCGGACACCCCGCTCCAGCTCTCCTTCGCCTCCGTACGCCACGGCGAACAGGCCGTCGGCGCGGGCGTGCTGGTCGCCGAACGGCTCGTGCTGACCTGCGCGCACGTCGTCAACAGCGCCTTGGGCAGGGAGCGGTTCGCCCAGGACACCCCCGGCCACGGCGACACGGTCACGCTCCGACTGCCGCATGTCGCCCCCGCCCGCGACCTGACCGCCCGGGTCCTGCGGGAGATGTGGGTGCCGCCGCGGGCCAAGGCCGCCGGGCGCGATCCGGTCGAGCCGGGACGGGTGCCGTATCACGGCGATCTGGCCGTGCTGGAGTTGACGGACGCCCCGCCCGGGGGCGCCGAGCCCGCACCGTTCCTCCAGCACAACTACGCGGGCGAAGTCGTCGCGTTATGGGCCAGCGGCAATCCGCTGCCCACCCTCCGCGCCGTGCCCCGGGTGTCGGCGCCGCCCTGGATCGCGCTGGACGTGCTCGGCGGCGCCCAGGTCACCGAGGGCTTCAGCGGCGGACCGCTGTGGGACCGCGAACGGCAGGCCGTGGTCGGTCTGGTCGCGGCCGTGCACCGGGCCGCCGGCCCGCCCGCCCCCGGGTCGCCGCCGGCCACGATGTACGCCATCAGCGTCCCCGCCATCGAGGCCGAACTCCCCGCGCTGCCGCCCTCATCGGTGCCCACCGCCCGGCGCGGCGTGCAGCAGTTGCTGACCGCGCTGGAGCGGGTGCTGCCGGGCCGCGAGGCCGTCCTGGCCTGCGAGGAGCGCCTCGCCGCCCGGCTCGGCCGGGCCTCGGCGGGCCCCGCGGCCGACCTGGACCGGCTCGTCGGCCTGGCGGTGAGCGTCCGCCGCGGGCTGCCCGAACTCCTCGACCTCGTACGGGACCACCAGCCGCCACGGGCCGCCTCCTACGACCGGTCCGGCCACCACACCGCGCGCGAGGACTGGGAACGGCTGCGCCGCGCGGCCCGCACCGTCCGCCCCGGCGAGTACCTGACCACCCGCCAGCGCCGCGATCTGTCCGGCCTGCTGGCCCACTGCACCCGCACGGACCCCCGCACCCTCCTCGAACGCGTCCTGCCGCACGCACCGGAGCTGCCCGCCGTCACGGGCCTCGCCGACGCGATGGACGCCCTGGAGGGCTTCGGCTCCGCCACCGGCGGGCCCGTGCCCCCTCTGCTGCAAGGGGTGGTCCGGATCAGCGTCGAGGAGCTGGCCGCCGGCCCGTATCCGGCCGAGGACCTCGACGCCTGGGTCGAGCGGGTCGCCGCCCGGTCGGGGGTGGACGAGGACGCGGTCAGCCAGTTCCGGGCCGATGCCGAGGCCGCCGCCGTGGTACGGGCGCCCGCACCGGGCCCCTTCCCCGGCCCGTCGGCCGCCGTCCTCGCGGCCCCGGTCGCACGTGCCCCGCGCGTCCAGGTGGAGCTGCTGCCCGCCCCCAACGGCCGCCGCTTCACCTATCAGATCTGGACCTTCGCCGACGACCTGTCGCACCGTCTCTCCCTGGTCCGCGACGCGGAGTCGGGCAGCGAGCAGGTGGTCGACGACATCCGCCGGGTGCTGCGCACCGAGGTCCGCGAGGACCCGGAGACCGCCCTGGTGGAGTACTTCCTGCCGTCCGCCTGGCTCGGCCTCGACGTCGACTCCTGGGAATCGCCGGACAGCGACGAGGACGGGCCGTTCGCCCCCGGCATCACCCGCCGGGTGGTGGTGCGCACCACCGAACGCTCCCGCGAGAGCTACGCCGGCTGGAAACAGCGCACCGCGGCCCTGGCGTCTGCCAAACACCTCGTGCTCGACCACCGGCACACCGACCGCATGGTCGCCCGCGCCCAGCTGGAGGTGCACCGCGACGCCGGGACGGTCATCGTGTGCTGCGAGCCGCGCCACCACGGCACGCTGTTGCGCCAGTGCGTCCAGGCGGGTGTGCACACCGTGCTGTGGCACCGCGCCGAACACGGCGCCAGGATCGCCCAGGACCTGCTGGCGCTGGTCGACGGCACGGACCACGCCGAGGTCCCCGAAGCGGTGCGCCTGGAGCGGGCCAAGGCGATGGCCGAGCCCGACAGCACGACGCACCACGGCCGCCGGCTGTCCCTGCTCTACGACGCGCCGGACCACCGGCCTCCGCAACTCGCGCCCGATGCCTGGGTGCTGACGCAACCATGAAGGCCCTGTGTGTGGACGCAGCCATGAACGAGGAGAACACGCGGTGACCGGACAGAGCGCAGCCGGCGCATACGGCGAACCGGAGGAAGCGCCGGAGGACTGGTGGGTCTTCCGCGGCCCCTCGGACCTGCCGGCTCCACCGCCCTGGCGCGGCTTCTCGGCCGCCGGGGGGACGGCGCCCCGCGCCCCGTACCTCCTGGAGCGCAACGAGATCTCCGTCGTCAATGCCGCCCTGCATCTGCACCGGCCGCTGCTGGTCACCGGCCGCCCCGGAGCCGGCAAGAGTTCGCTGGCCCGCGCCGTCGCCGACGAGTTGGCGCTGGGCGACGTCCTGCGCTGGTCGGTCAACAGCCGCTCCACGCTTGCGGATGCCCTCTACCGCTACGACGCCGTGGGCCGGCTCCGTGAGGCGTCGCTACGGCGCGAGCGCGAGACGTCGCGCGGCTCCGCCCGCCGCCCCAGGGTCCGGCGCGCCGCCGCGGCCGGCGACATCGGCCAGTATCTGCGCCTCGGCCCGCTGGGCAGTGCCCTGGCGGCCGACCGCCCCCGCGTCCTGCTGGTGGACGAGCTCGACAAGGCCGACATCGACCTGCCCAACGACCTGCTGGTCGTCCTGGAGGAGGGCGAGTTCGAGATCCCGGAGCTGGCCCGGCTGCCCGAGCACCAGCAGGAGGTGCAGGTCCTGCTGAGCGGCAGCCGCGAGCGGGTCACGGTCCGGCGCGGGATGGTCCGCTGCGCCCATTTCCCGGTCGTCGTGATGACCAGCAACGGCGAACGCGACTTCCCGCCCGCCTTCCTGCGCCGCTGCGTGCGGCTGGACCTGCCGGAACCGACCGGCGACCGACTGCGGAAGATCATCGAGCACAACCTGGGCGAGCGGGCCGTGGCCGCCGCCGAGGACCTCATCGAGGACTTCCACCAGCGCGCCAAGACGCAGACCCTGGCCACCGACCAGCTGCTGGCCGCCGTCCATCTGCGCATCAGCGGCGCCGACCTCAGCAGGGAAGAGCTCCTCGCCGCCGTGCTGCACCGCCTCGACGAACCCATGGCGCCATGACCGAACGGCTGCGGCAGTTGATGTCCGCCGCAGGCTACGACCTCGGCGCCGCCGAACTCCTCGACGTGCTGTGGCTGACGCAGGTGATGCAGGGGCGCGGGGAGCCCCGTACGACGGGGGAGCCGGGGGAGCACGTGCGGGTGCCGGGGGCCGATGCGGGCGGAGCCGAAGGGGACTTCGGGCGGACGGACGGGGACGGCGAGGCGGCCGGGGACGCGGCCGGCGCACCGCCCGGCCCTCCCGCGGACGAGGCCGGCGAGGCCGGCGAGGCCGCCGGGCCGGTCCCGGCCGATCCCGCCGACGCCGGCGATCCCTCCGACGTCGCCGACCCCGCCGATCCCACGGCGCCCGCCGTGCCGCCCCGCCGCGCGCTGTACGCCATGGGCAGCCAGGGCAGCGGGCCCGGCCATGACCGCGCCCGCGCCGCACGGGTCCCCGGCGGGCGAGCGCTGCCCGACGCCCAGCAGCTGGGCCGCGCACTGCGCCCGCTGCGCAGGTCCCGGGACCATCCGCACCGCACCGTCACCGATGTCGAGGCCACGGTCCGGCTCGCCGCCGAGACCGGCTTCCTCGACGTCGTCTCCCGCCCGGACCAGGAACGCCACTGGTCGGCCGTGCTCCTGGTCGACTGCTCCGCCGCCATGCAGGTGTGGGGCCCGCTGGCCGCGGAGCTGCGCGCGATGCTCGCCCGGAGCACGATCTTCCGTTCCGTCCAGGTCCACTCGATCGACCCGCAGGATCCGGCCGGCCCCCTGCTGAGCCGGCAGACCGCCGCCACGGCGGTCACCTTCCTCCTGACCGACGGGACGAATCCGGGATGGCGCGGCCCGCAGGCCGTACGGGCGCTGGCGGCCTGGGGCCGCGGCGGCCCGGTGGCGGTCCTCAACCCGCTGCCCCGGCGGCTGTGGCGCGGCACGGCCCTGGACGCACGCCCCCGGCTCCTGGCCGCACCGGGCGAGTTCGACCCCGTGGGCCGCCTCATCGTCTGCGACGCCCTGAGCGGTGAACGCGACCCGGAGGCGGACGGTCTCCTCGCGCTGCCCGTGCTGCACCCCACTGCCTCGGCCCTGGAGCAGTGGGCCGGACTGCTCACCCGCCCCGGCGTCCCGCACCTGATCGAGACCGCACTGCTGGACGAGGAGCCCGCGCAGCTCCCGCCGCCCCGGCCGCACGGCACCGCCGAGGAACTGCTCGCCCACTTCCGCGGCGCCTTCTCGCCCGAGGCCTACCGCCTCGCCGTACGCCTCTCGGCGATCCGTCCGCTGACCACCCCCCTGATGCAGCTGGTACGCGCCGCCACGATGCGCGACGCCGGCCCCACTCACGTCGCCGAGATCCTCCTCGGCGGCCTCCTCGAACGCACCGGCCGGGCCCGCGACGCGGCCGCCGCCGAGGCCCTGGACCGCGCCCTGGACCCGCCGCCGGGCCAACAGGCCCAACCCGTCTACGACTTCCGGCCCGGGGTCCGCGAGCTGCTCTTCAGCGGCCTCGGCACGGAACAGGCGGTGGAGGTCGTCGAGGCGGTCGGCCGCTCCCTGGAGCCGTACATGGGACGGCTGCCGGACTTCCCCGTGCTGATGGGGGACGACGAGGGCGAGGTGGCGCTGCACGCCTCGGCGCGGGCGTTCGCCGTACTGGCCAGCCCGGTGCTGGAGCGGATGGGCGGCGCGGTGCCGGACCGGTGCGGCACCGCGGTGCCCCCGCAGCGCCGTCCCCCGCTCCCGCCGGCGCTGCGTTTCGGGGTGCTCGGTCCGGTCTGCGCCTGGCGGGGCGCGACGGCGGTCGGGCCGGCGGGGCCCGAGGAGCAGGCGCTGCTGGCGTCCTTGCTGTTGAGGCCCGCACACGCCGCCACCACGGCGGAACTGGCGGCCGACCTGTGGGGCGACGCCCCGCCGCCGGGCGCCGTCGCCGCGCTGCCCGCCCACGCCTCGCGGCTCGGCCGGGCGCTCGGCGACGGCGTCGTGCTCACCGACCGGGACGGCGTCCACGCGCTGCGCGGGCCCGACGGCGGCGAGCCCGTCCTCGACCTCGACCTGGACCGGGCCGCGCGGCTGGTCGCCCGCGCCCGCGACGCCGACGACCCCGCCGAGGCCCGCCGACTGCGCGACGCGGCACTGGAGTTGTGGGCCGGCGAACCCCTCGCCGGCCTGCCCGGACCGTTCGCCGCGGCCCACCGTGCCCGGATCGACCGGTGGCGCAGGGACCTCCTGGACGGCGTGTACCGCTCCCCGACAGCGGCCCCCGGCCCCGGGCCCGAGGCGGCGCCCGCCGTCCCCGCGTACTTCTTCGGCCGCGGCCGGGAGATCGCCCGGCTGGCGGCGGGGCTGACCCGCCGGGACGGCCCGCCGCCCTGCTGGGCCGTCCACGGACCGGCCGGCGTCGGCAAGACGGCGCTCGCCGTGCGGGTCGCCCAGGAGGTGGCGGAACACTTCCCGGACGGGGTGCTGTTCGTGGACCTGCACGAGAGCGGGCCGGACCGCCGCGCCCACTACCGCTCGCTGCTGTCGGAGCGCCGGGTCCTGCTCGTCGTGGACGGCGCGGACGACGCGGCGGCCTCGCTGCTCCCGGCCGCCACGGCCCGGCCGGGCGGCGCCGTGCTGCTCACGGGCCGCCGGCGCCCGGCGTTCGACGGCCTCACCGGCAGCGTCGAGCTGACCCGACAGACCGCCGTCGACGCCCATCGGGCCCTGCCCGAGCACCTGTTGCTCCAGTGGCTCGACGCGCAGCTCACCCCGCTCGCGCAGCGCGCCCTGTGCCTGCTGGCCGTGCCGGAGGGCGCCGAGCCGTCGCTCCCCGCCGCCGCCGCGCTGCTGGACACGACGGTGGAGCGGGCCCGTGCGCAGCTGGCCGAACTCCTGGCGGCCGGCGCGCTCACGAAGACGCCCTCCGGCCACTACCGGTACGCCGGCGAACTGCGGTCCCTCGCCCGCGCGATGGTCGACCGCGAACTGCCCGCCGCCGCGCGCGACGAGGCGCATTCCCGCCTGCTGACCTGTTATCTGGCCATGGGCCGGCGGCTGCACGAGAGCCGGTACGCGGGGGAGCGCTGGCTCGACGACCTCACCCGTGCCTCGTGCGCCGTGCTCCCCGCGGAGCCGGACACCGGCCGCGCGCTGGCCGCCTGGGCCGACGAGGCACCCCACGTCCTCGCGTTCGTCCGCCGGCTGGCGGTGCGCTCCGCGCGCTTCGTGCGGCCGGCCGCCGACCTCCTGCTGCTGGTCGAGGTGACGGCGGACTCCGGAACGCTCTCCGCCGCGTTCGAGACGGCGGCGCACGCGGTGGCGGCACGGGCGGCGGCGGCGGGTGACGAGCGGGCGGAGGCCCGGGCCCGGGCCGCGCTCGCCGACGCCTGCGCCGCACTGGGCAGGTTCGCCGAGGCCGAGCCGCAGGCGCGGCAGGCGGAGCGGCTCGCGGACCGCTGCGGCGACCGTGTGACGCGCTTCCGGGCGCCGTATGCGCGCGGGATCATCGCCCTGCACCAGGGGCGGCACGACGCGGCCGAGCGTCATCTCACCGCCGCCTGGGAGCACTGTCGCGACCACGACGACGGCTCGGGCGAGGCCGCCGCGCTCGCTGCGCTGGCCCGCCTGTGGGCGGCGGCCGGCAACAGCGCCGACGCCGTCCTGTTCGCCGAGCGCGGCGTGGCCGTCCACCGCCGGGCCGGGGACGGTTCCCCGCGGCTCGCGCACGGGCTGTACGCCCTGTCCGAGGCGCTGTCCGCGGCCGGCCGGCACACCGATGCGCTCCGATGCGTGTTCCAGGCGCTGCCGCTCTTCGAGGAGGACCACCAGCACCTCTGGGCGGGGCGGGCCCGCTGCCGGGCGGCCGAGGCGACGGCCGCGCTGATCCGGCCCGGCGAGGCCGCCTCGGCCGCGCAGGACGCGGCGAAGCGCCTGCTGGTGCCGGGCGGCGAGCGGTGGCGTGCCGATGCGCTGGCCGCGCTGGGGCACGCCGAGGCCGCGCTGGGCCGCAAGCGGGGTGCCCGGACGCACTGGCGTGAGGCGCTCGCGGTCTACGAGGCGTTCGGTGCCCCGGAGGCGGCCGGGGTGCGTGCGCTGTTGCGGGACAAGCCGGGCCCGGCGACCGGTCCGGGCCGGGCGGGTGTGTCGCGCGCGGCGGACAAGTCGGCCGCCGGCACGGTCCTGCGCGATCTGGCCGCGGCGGTGGGCGTGCTGCGCGACCGGCTGCGACTGGCCTCCGGGGAGCGGGCCCCGGCGGCCACCCTCGCGGACCTCGGCTCCCTGGAGGCCGAACTCCTCGGCCGGGTGGCCGACTTCGCGCGCGGCGGCCGCCTCCCGCACGCCGACCGGGACCGCCTGCGCGGGGTGCTGGACACCGTGACCTCGCAGGAGGCCCTGGCGGGGGCGGCGCCCGAGGTCGGCGACGCGGTCGCCGCCGTGCACCGCGCCGGCCGCCGCCTGGCGCCCTGATCGCGTTACCCGCCCGCCCCCAGGAACGACGCCAGCGCCGCCGTCAGCTCCGCGGGCGCGTCCTCCTGTACGAGATGGCCCGCGCCCTCGACGACATGGAGCCGCGCCCCCGGAATCAGGGACGCCAGCTCGCGGCCCTTGGCGAGCGGGATCCAGCTGTCCTGCGCTCCCCAGCACACCAGCGTGGGCAGGTCGATCCGCCCGTAGCGCCCCTGCACCTCGTCCGTGAACCGCTGATCGTTCTGTGCGATCTGCCGGTAGAAGGCGGGCTGCCCCTGTTCCGTGCACCAGGGCTCGACCAGCCGTTCCCGTACGTCCGGGTGCAGCCCCTGGTGGCTCGCCGAGGAGACGTACTCCCGGACCATCGCCCGGTGCAGCGGCGGCGGCAGCCGGCCGAAGACCTCGGCGTGCGCGCCCAGCAGCCGGTACGTCGGCGAGCCCCAGGGCGCCAGTGCCACCGGGTCGACCAGCGCCAGCCGGGAACAGCGCGCACCGTGCAGCAGATGGGCCCGCAGCGCCACGCAGCCCCCGAAGTCGTGCGCGACCACGGCCGGCGGGGTCCGGTCCCCGGTCAGTTCCCAGTGGGCCAGCAACTCCCCGAACACCCGGGCCTGTGCGCCGAGCGTGACGTCCTGGCCCGCCCGCTGCTGCGAGGCGCCGTATCCCGGCATGTCCCAGACGAACACCCGGTGCCGCGCGGCGAGGGCGCGGGCCACGCCCCGCCAGACGTACGACGAGAACGGCGTCCCGTGCAGCAGGACCACCGGAGGTGCCGCCCGGTCCTCCCCGAGGACGGCCCAGCGCACCTCGTCGCCCGATGAGGTGTGGAATGTCCGGTCCAGAAGCCACTGTGTCATGAGTGTCACGCTAAACACTCCTTACGGGTTCGTCCATGGGTGTGCGGTCACGCGTACCGGACGCCGTCCCTCCGCGCCCGGCGCAACCGCGCGCCGGACATGCGCCCCCGGGGTCCCGCGGGCCTGCTCGTAGAATCGTCCGCACCATGGTTTACCTCGACCACGCCGCCACCACTCCGATGCTCCCGGAGGCGGTGCAGGCGATGACCGCCCAGCTGACCGTCACCGGCAACGCGTCCTCCCTGCATGCCGCCGGCCGGCGCGCCCGGCGCACCGTGGAGGAGGCACGGGAATCCCTCGCCGCCTCGCTCGGTGCGCGCCCCAGCGAAGTCGTCTTCACGGCGGGCGGCACCGAGGCCGACAACCTCGCGGTCAAAGGCCTGTACTGGTCCCGGCGGGCGGCCGACCCGGCCCGTACCCGCGTGCTCGCCAGCCCGGTCGAGCACCACGCCGTCCTGGACGCCGTGGAGTGGCTCGCCGAGCACGAAGGGGCCCGCGTCGACTGGCTGCCGGTCGACACCTACGGCCGGGTGCACGCCGAGGCGCTGCGCGAGGCCATCGCGCGCAACCCCGCCGACGTCGCGCTCGCCACCGTCATGTGGGCCAACAACGAGGTCGGGACCGTCCAGCCGGTCCAGGAACTCGCCCGGACCGCAGCGGAGTTCGAGATTCCGCTGCACGCGGACGCGGTGCAGGCGTTCGGTCAGCTGGAGGTCGACTTCGCCGCCTCCGGGCTCGCCGCCATGACCGTCTCCGGCCACAAGATCGGCGGCCCGTACGGCATCGGCGCGCTGCTCCTGGGCCGCGAGTACGCACCCGTGCCGGTGCTGCACGGCGGCGGCCAGGAGCGGCACGTCCGCTCCGGCACCCTGGACACCCCTGCCATCGCCGCCTTCGCCGCGGCCGGCCGGTATGCCGCGGCCCACCGCGCGGAGTTCGCCCGCGACATCGGCGCCCTCCGCGACGACCTCGTCAAGGCCGTCCGTGCCGCTGCCCCCGACGCCGTGCTCGGCGGCGACCCGGACCCCGCGGGCCGGCTCCCCGCCAACGCCCACTTCTCCTTCCCCGGCTGCGAGGGGGACTCCCTCCTGCTGCTGCTGGACGCCCAGGGCATCGCCTGCTCGACGGGTTCCGCCTGCACCGCCGGCGTCGCCCAGCCCAGTCACGTCCTGCTGGCCACCGGCATGTCCCCGGAACTGGCCCGCGGCACCCTGCGCTTCTCGCTGGGCCACACCTCCACCACGGAGGAGGTGGCGGCACTGGCCGAGGCCATCGGTCCGGTGGTCGAGCGGGCTCGCAGCGCCGGCCTGAGCTGAGGGGGCGGCGCCCGCCTCCACGGCGCTTCCCCGCGCGTCGGCGGCGGCGCCCGCTCGCCGGCCCGCGGCGCCTCGCCCCGGTTACGTACCGGACCGCCGCGTCCCGGCCTGCTCGGCCGCCTCCCGCCCGCGCAGCTCGGCCACCACGAGCGCCAGATAGCGGTCCCAGTTCCAGTGCGGTCCCGGGTCCGTGTGATCCGTCCCCGGCACCTCCACATGCCCCACGATGTGCTCCCGGTCGGCCGGGAACCGATAGCGGTGGCATATCTCGGCCGTCAGCCGCGCGGATGACGCATACATGGCATCCGTGAACGACTCCGGCCGGTCGACGTACCCCTCGTGCTCGATGCCGACACTGCGCTCGTTGTAGCCGCGGCTCCCGGCGTGGAAGGCCACATCCAGCTCGCGGACGGTCTGCGCCACCCGCCCGTCCTTGCGTATGACGTAGTGGGCGGCGGCCTCGTGCCCCGGATCCTGGAAGACGCTCAGCGCGGTCGCGAAACTCCCCTGGACGACATGGATCACCACCCGGTCGACGGCGTAGTCGGCCGGACGGTCGGCCCGCCGGTAGTTCTCCGGGGACGCCGCGACCCACTGCGCGCCCCGGTGGTCGACGGCCCCCGGTTTCCGGGGCCGGTCGTGGCCCGGCAGCCGCCACCACCAGTGAGACAGCTCACCCGTGGCCCCCAGCGCCGCCACGCCGGCGGCGGCCACACCCGCACCGCCGATCCACAGCGCCCGCCGCCGCGTCGGCCCGCGCGACGTCCCGTCCGCGCCGTCCCGGCGCTCCCCGTTTCTCCCCACACCCCCCACAACGCTTTCCCGGCCGCCGACAGTTCCGCTTACCCTGGACGGGCTATGACTGAAGACGCCCCCCGCCGCCTCCGCGTACTCGCCGCCATGTCCGGCGGTGTCGACTCCGCCGTCGCCGCGGCCCGCGCCGCCGAGGCCGGCCATGATGTGACCGGCGTGCATCTCGCGCTCTCCGAGAACCCGAAGTCGTTCCGCACCGGCGCCCGCGGCTGCTGCACGATCGAGGACTCCCACGACGCACGCCGCGCCGCGGACGTCATCGGCATCCCCTTCTACGTCTGGGATCTCGCCGAGCGCTTCCGCGAGGATGTCGTCGACGACTTCATCGCCGAGTACGAAGCCGGGCGCACCCCGAACCCCTGCCTGCGCTGCAACGAGAAGATCAAGTTCGCCGCGCTGCTGGACAAGGCCCTCGCGCTCGGCTTCGACGCCGTGTGCACCGGCCACTACGCCACGGTCGTGAAGAACCCCGACGGCGGCCGCGAGCTGCACCGCGCCTCCGACATGGCCAAGGACCAGTCGTACGTCCTCGGTGTCCTCGACGACCGCCAGCTGGCGCACGCCATGTTCCCGCTCGGCGACACCCTCACCACCAAGCCCGAGATCCGTGAAGAGGCCGCCCGCCGCGGCCTGTTCGTCGCCAAGAAGCCGGACAGCCACGACATCTGCTTCATCGCCGACGGCGACACCCAGGGCTTCCTCGCCAAGCGCCTGGGCACGGCCGAGGGCGACATCGTCGACGAGTCCGGCACGGTCCTGGGCAGCCACGAGGGCGCCTACGGCTTCACCATCGGCCAGCGCAAGGGCCTGCGCATCGGCACGCCCGCCCCCGACGGCAAGCCGCGCTACGTCCTGGACATCTCCCCGGTCGACAACACCGTCACCGTCGGTCCCGCCGGGTCCCTCGACGTCACCGGCCTCACCGCCATCAGGCCCCGCTGGTGCGGCCGCCCCCCGAGCGCCGGACCCGCCGTCTACACCGCCCAGCTCCGCGCCCACGGCGGCGAGACCGAGGTCACCGCCGAGCTGGTCGACGGCACCGAACTCCAGGTCACCTTCACCGAACCGGTCCGCGGCGTGGCCCCCGGCCAGGCGATCGTCCTCTACGACGGGACGCGGGTGGTCGGCTCGGCGACGATCGCCACGACGGAGCGGCGGGCCCGGGCGGGGGCGTAGCCGGGCCGGTCGGAGGCCGGCAGCCGGAGAGCGCCAGGACGCCGGGTCCGACATCGCTCGGGGCGCCGATCGCCGCCGGTTCGCCGAACTCCGCCGCCACGGACGCCCGGTGGCCGTCACCGCCCGGCAGGAGGTGGAGCGCGGCGCGTGCCCGGCCCCGGTACTGACAAATGTCATGGCGAAGCCGGGACAGTCGGGACTGTTGGCGGGCGGACCGTCGGGCGAAGCTGACTGCGTCGGAACCGTCGACGCAGCAGAGCACCGTCCACCATGGGGGAACAGTCATGAGTCAGAAACCGCCGGTCGCCGGGGACCGGCCCCGCAATCCGCTGCTGGACAGTTTTCTGCCGCTGATCGTGGACGCCGGAATCCCGGTGGCCTCGTACTACGTCCTCAGTGACGGCTTCGGGCTGAGCACGATGGCAGCGCTGGGATGGAGCAGCGTGGTGCCGGCGCTGCGCACGGTGTGGGGGCTGGTGCGAAGCCGCAGCGTCAACGGCCTCGCGCTGCTGATGCTGATCGTGAACGCCGTCGGACTGGCGATGAGCGCGGTGGCCGGCGATCCGCGGCTGATGCTGGCCAAGGACAGCGCCGTGAGCAGCGTCGTCGGCATCGCGATCCTGGTCTCGGTACCGATGGGGAAGCCCCTGATGACCGCGGGGCTCAAGCCATGGGTGACGAAGGGGAGCGCGGCCGGGAACGCCGCGTGGGACCGGCTGCGGGCGGACTCCGCGCCGTTCCGGCGGGCCGAGCGGCGCTTCTCGGTGATCTGGGGGAGCGCCCTGCTGGCCGAGTGCGTGCTGAAGGTCGTGGGCGCCTACACGGTGCCGGTGCACACCATGGTCTGGCTCGGGACGGTACTGACCGTGGTGGCCATCCTGGTGGCGATGGTAGCCGCGGGCGGCACCTCGGCCGATCCGATGGAGAAGATGGTCAAGGCCGAGGCGGATGCCGGGCGCGACGCCGGTGCCCAGGGCACCGCCGGCACCGGCCGGGACCCGGCGGCGCAGGTTCCGCCCGACGTCGAGACGGTCGCGGCCGAGAGCTGACCACGGCCGACGGCGCTCACGGCCTCAGGGAAGAGGGCCCGCGGCGTCGGACGTCGGCGCGCCGGCGCACGGAGCGAGGCCATCGGACAACGACCGGCCGGTTCGGCCCCGCATTGCGGAGGGCGAACACCGAATACCGGATATGACATATCGCACGCGCGATGCCGCGTGTGAATTCCGCTCGGTGGATACACGATGCCGGGGAAACGTATGCCGAAGAACGTATGCCGAAACGAGGCCGACGGAGGGCGCCTGGAGTATCCGCGAGTGGAGTGCGGGAGTGCGGGCCGTAGGCAACCGGCCGGGCCCGTTCAGGGTTCTCCTGACCGGGCCGCCGGTGGCGGACATCGCCGGAGCGCCGGTGGCGGACCTCGTCGGACAGGGACGCACACCGGCAACCCTCCGCACAGCGGGAGCACGGGGGCGGCAGGCATCCATCGGATGCAGAAGGCCGCCACCACTGCGGGTGGTGTTCTCGATCGGCCACGGGTCGGCAAGTAGGGTCGGCGAAGCGACGGGACGTCTACGGTCGCTGCGGCTCGGCGTCGTCATCACCCGGACCGCAGGCGGCATTTCGTTCGGCCACGAAGGGAACGCAAGTCATGTCGAGTGTTCAAACCGAGGGCAGGTCCGGCGTCCGGACGGCGGGCCCGGCTTCACTGCACGCGGAGCTGGTGCGGCGGAATCCCGGGGAGCCGGAATTCCACCAGGCGGCCCTGGAGGTGCTGGAGACGCTGGCCCCGGTGCTGGCGGCCCGTCCCGAGTTCGTCGAGGCGCGGGTGCTGGAGCGGCTCTGTGAGCCGGAGCGGCAGATCATGTTCCGGGTCCCCTGGCAGGACGATTCCGGGGCCATTCACGTCAACCGCGGCTTCCGGGTGGAATTCAACAGCGCGCTCGGCCCGTACAAGGGCGGACTGCGGTTCCATTCGTCGGTGAATCTGGGGATCGTGAAGTTCCTCGGTTTCGAGCAGATCTTCAAGAACGCGCTCACCGGCCTGAACATCGGCGGCGGCAAGGGCGGCAGCGACTTCGATCCGCACGGCAGGTCGGACGCCGAAGTGATGCGGTTCTGCCAGTCGTTCATGACCGAACTCCACCGCCATCTCGGCGAGCACACCGACGTCCCGGCCGGGGACATCGGCGTCGGCGGCCGGGAGATCGGCTACCTCTTCGGCCAGTACCGGCGGATCACCAACCGCTGGGAGGCCGGCGTGCTGACCGGCAAGGGCCTCGAGTGGGGCGGCTCCACGGCCCGTACGGAAGCCACCGGCTACGGCAACGTGCTGTTCACCGAGGAGATGCTCAAGCGGCGCGGCGAGGAGCTCGACGGCCAGCAGGTCGTGGTCTCCGGTTCCGGCAATGTCGCGATCTACACCATCGAGAAGGCACAGGCGCTCGGCGCCAACGTCCTGACCTGCTCGGACTCCGGCGGATACGTCGTCGACGAGAAGGGCATCGACCTCGCGCTGCTCCAGCAGATCAAGGAGGTCGAGCGCGGCCGGATCGCCGAGTACGCCGAGCGGCGCGGGGTGTCGGCCACTTACGTACCCGGCGGACGGGTGTGGGACGTCGCCTGCGATGTGGCCCTGCCGTCGGCCACCCAGAACGAACTGGACGCGGACGCCGCCCGGATCCTGGTCCGCAACGGTGTCAAGGCGGTCTCCGAGGGCGCGAACATGCCCACCACCCCGGAGGCGGTGACGCTGCTGAAGGAGGCCGGTGTGGCCTTCGGCCCCGGGAAGGCCGCCAACGCCGGCGGGGTGGCGACCAGCGCTCTGGAGATGCGGCAGAACGCCGCACGGGACGCCTGGGCATTCGAGCGGACGGCGGGCGAGCTCGCGGGCATCATGCGCGCGATCCACGACACCTGCTACGAGACGGCCGAGCGGTTCGGGCTGCCGGGCGACTACGTCGCGGGCGCGAACATCGCCGGGTTCGAGCGGGTCGCGGACGCGATGCTGGACCAGGGCCTGATCTAGGGAGTCACCGCCGGGCCGGGGCTGGGGCGTGCCCTGCCCGGCCCGGCGGGACTCCGCCGCCCTGTCGGGGCCGGCCGCCCGGTCCGTATCGTGACGCGTATGAACATCTGTGTCTTCTGCTCCGCCGCCGACCTCGACGACCGCTATGTCACGCCCGCGCGGGAGTTCGCCGAGCTGATCGGCAGGGGCGGCCATGCGCTGGTCTGGGGCGGCTCGGACACCGGGCTGATGAAGGTGATGGCGGACGGGGTGAGCGGAGCGGGCGGGAAGCTCATCGGGGTCTCGGTGGAGTTCCTGGCGCACAAGGCGCACGCGGGCGCGGACGAGATGGTCGTCACCAAGGACCTCGCCGAGCGCAAGGCGCAGCTGCTGGCGCGGGCCGACGCCGTCGTCATCATGGTCGGCGGCACGGGCACGCTGGACGAGGCCACCGAGATCCTGGAGCTGCGCAAACACGCCATGCACAGCAAGCCGGTCGTGCTGCTGAACACCGCGGGCTTCTACGACGGGTTGAAGGAGCAGTTCCTGCGGATGGAGGCGGAGGGCTTCCTTCCGGTACCGCTCACCGAGCTGGTCTTCTTCGCGGCGGACGGCGTCGGCGCGCTCGCGTACCTGGAGGAGAAGGCGGGCATCGAGGGCTGAGCCCCGGTCCCCGGCCATGCGGCCCCTCGTTAGGATCGGCCGCATGGGTACGCACTTGATCACAGGCGCAGGGTCCGGCATCGGAGCGGCGGTCGCACGGCGGCTCGCGGAGCGCGGGGAGGACCTGTGGCTGCTCGCCCGGAACGCGGTGCGGGCCAAGGAGCTGGCCGCGCAGTTCCCCGGTGCGCGCACGCTCGTGGGTGATCTGGCCAACCCCGAGAAGCTCTCCTGGGCCTTCGGTCAGCAGCCGCTGCCGGACCGTATCGACTCCCTCCAGCACATCGCGGGCGTCGTGGAACTGGGCGCGGTGGGCGATCTGCCCGCCAAGGCGTGGCAGCGCCAGCTCACCGTCAACCTCGTCGCGCCCGCGGAGATCACCCGGCTGCTGCTGCCGCTGGTACGGGTCGCGCAGGGGCATGTCGTCTTCGTCAACTCCGGTGCGGGCCTCCATGCGCACGCCCAGTGGGGCGGCTATGCCGCGAGCAAGCACGGGCTGAAGGCGCTGGCCGACTCGCTGCGGGCCGAGGAGCACGACAACGGCGTACGCGTGACGTCGGTCTACCCGGGGCGCACCGCGACGCCCATGCAGGGCAGCGTCCATCAGCAGGAGGGCAAGGACTACGACCCGTCCCGGTGGATCGACCCGGAGTCGGTGGCGACGACCGTCCTCGCCGCCATCGACCTGCCGCGCGACGCGGAGATCAACGACGTGTCGGTGCGGCCGGGGCGCTAGCGTCGGCCGCACCGGCCGGTGCGGCCGGCGGCGACGTACCCTGCTGGGGTGACCACAGAAGCGAAGGCGACCGCGGCGGCGGGGTGCGGATTCCGGGAGATCCGGGGGCTCGTCACCGAGCTGGGCCGCCGGCTGGACGCCCACCAGCGCAGCCGGATCGCCGAGCTCGATCTGACGCCGACGCAGGCCAAGGCGCTGGAGGAGCTCGGCGAGCCGAGAACGGCACGGGAGCTGGCCGTGCTGCTGTGCTGTGAGCCGCCCAATGTCACCTATGTCATCTCCAAGCTGGAGAAGCAGGGCATGGTGGTGCGCCGGCCGCATCCGCAGGACGGGCGCGCCAAGCAGCTCGTACTGACCGATGCGGGGCGGGAGTTGCGGCTGGATCTGCTGCGGCGGATGGGTACGGCGTCGCCGCTCGACCACCTCTCCCACGCGGAGCGGGCGGCGCTGCGCGACGATCTGCTGGCGGCCCTGGGGCGCGACGCCTAGGACCTGTCGTTCGACGGGGGCGGCCCGGCGCCCGGGGCGCGGGTCCGTCAAGCGGAAAGTCCGCTGCCCCGGTGTGTCACACGGGGCAGCGGACTTCTCGGCGCGGCGCCGGCGGGACGAGTCCTCGCCGGGTGGAGAGCGGTCAGCGGTGGTGGAGGGTGCTCGGCCCATGTCCGGGGCAGCGCCGAGGTGGTCAGCCGATGGGGTTGACGAAGGTGGCCGGGTGGGTGGCACCCCGCTGGTCGACGAGCGTGCCCCAGGGCCACTCGATGGTGATCGACTTGGTCTCGTTGGGCGGGGTGACGTCCGCCCAGGCGGGCTGGTAGAAGCCCTCCTCTTCCTTGGTCAGGGCGACGTTGATCGTGAAGTCGGTGCTGTCCCCGGGGTTCAGGGTGATCGAGCCGTGCTTGGCCGTCGAGCGCTGCAGCGACCAGCGCTCACCGCCGTTCTCCGACTTGAGGTCCACGCCCGGGAAGCCGCCGATCGTGCAGGCGCTGCCGCCCTTGTTGGTCAGCACGACGCTGGTGGTCGTCGAGCCGCCCGCGTTCGGGTCCGGGGTCGCGTCGCCGCCCGTGGCGAACGCCGCCTTCAGGCCGGAGGTGTGGCAGCGCTGGACGCCCGAGGACGCCTTGCCGCCGCCGGTGGCGTTCGCGCTGCCCGACTGCTTGTTCGCGGCGTCCGCCTCGGTGTCGGCCTTGGTGTCGGCCTTGGTGCCGGGGTCCGCCTTGCCGTCGGAGCCCTGTGCCCCGGCGGAGGAGCCGGCGCCGCTGGACTCGGCGGCGGCCTTGACCGACTCCGCGTGGGCCGCGGGCTTGGTGCCGGTGGCGTCCGAGCCGGAGCAGGCGGTCAGGGTGAGGCCGGCGGCTGCGGTGAGGACCGCGGCGGCCGTGCGCAGGGTGCGGCGGCGAACGGTGCGGGCAGTGGTGCTGGAGCTCATTGCGGGTCCCCCGGGGCGGTCCGTGTCGTTGTCTTCTCGGTACGTCACCCACTCTGACCGGGGCCGCTGTTGCCGGGCTGCCGCTCCGCTAACGTCCGGCTAACACGGGTGCGAGTGGGGGGGAAGGACGCCGAGGAGAACCCGAAGAACCGGGCCGTCCGCCGGGCCGGAGGGGGCCCTGGGGGCGTCTCCCCGGGGCCTTTCGTATGGGTTCAGTAAAGTTACAGCTGTCATCATTGTGTCCCGGGACGGATACAGCTTTAACTGAGCGCATGATCACTAAGACAACGGCGCCGCGCGCGAAGGCGAGCGTGGCGCGGCCCTCCGGCCGGCCCCGTGGTGGACTCCAACTCCTCGTCCTGGCCCTGGGGTTCGTGATGGCGAGCCTGGACACCGGCATCATGAACGTCGCCTCGAACGACCTGCGGTCCCGCCTCGGCCTGACCATGTCGGGGCTGACCTGGGTCGTCGACGGCTATGTCCTCGCCTTCGCGGCGCTGCTGCTGCTCGCCGGGTCCCTGGCCAAGCGCCACGGGGCCCGCCGGATCTACCTCATCGGGCTGGCGACATTCACCGCCGCCTCCCTGCTGGGCGCCGTCGCGCCGAACGGCGCCGTCCTGGTGGCGGCCCGCTTGGCCCAGGGGGCGGGCGCCGCGCTCTTCATGCCCAGTTCGCTGTCGCTGCTGATGAACGCCTTCCCCGAGCCGGCCCGCCGCGCAAAGATCCTCGGTATCTGGTCCGCGATCGTCTCGACGTCCGTCGGACTCGCGCCGTCCATCGGCGGCCTCCTCGTCGGCACCCTCGGCTGGCGCAGCATCTTCCTCGTCAACCTCCCCATCGGCCTGGTCGCGCTCGTCCTCACCCCGCGGATCGTCGCGGCGATACCGGCGCGCCGCTCCGTGCTGGGCGGCGGCGGCCATGTGCTGGGGCTGTTGGCGCTCGGATCGCTCAGCTACGGGCTCATCGAGGGACCGGACCGGGGCTGGTCCTCGCCCTGGGTGCTGGGGGCGTTCGCGGTGACCGTGGCGGCCGCGGCCGGATTCGCCGTGCGCGAGCGCGCGGTGCGGACCCCGATCCTGCCCGTCGAGCTCTTCGCGGACGGCCGCTTCGCCGCCGCCAACGCCATCGGCTTCCTCTTCAACTTCGCCTTCTACGGGGCGCTGTTCGTCCTCGGCCTCTTCCTCCAGATCGCACGCGGCGCCGGCCCTGTCACGGCGGGACTCCAGATGCTGCCGGCCGTGCTGGTCATCGCGTTCGGGAACATGCTCTACGCGCGCTTCGGGCTGCGCATCGGCAACCGGCCCGCCCTCACCGGCTCTCTCGCGGTCTCCGCCGCGGGGTACGGACTCCTCCTTCTGCTCCTGACGCCCGCCCTGCCGTACTGGGTGATCGCGGTCGTCCTCGCCGTCGCCAACCTCAGCAGCGGTGTCGCGGTCCCGGCCATGACCGGCGTCCTGATGGAGGCCGCGGGCCGCGAGCACGCCGACATCGCCAGCGCGACCCTGAACGCCAACCGACAGATCGGCTCACTGGTCGGCATCGCCGGGATGGGCGCGGCGCTGACCGGAGCGGGCGGCGGCTACCGGGGCGCGACCCTCGCCTTCGCGCTGGCGGCGGGCGCGCTGGCGGCCGCGGCGGTCATCGGGTGGGCCGGCCTGCGCCGGAGGGGCTGACGCCCGCGAGACAGCCGACGGGGGCGCTGCGGCGGGCGCGGGCGGCGGGGCTCGGCCGGCGGGGCGTGGGCGGGCCCGCGCCCACCGGGCCTTGCCGCATACCCTCTCCGGGTGAGCACGAACAGCACGCACAAGTGGGCCGCCGGCGCGGCGACCGGCGTCGGATCGATGCCGGGCGGTGATGCGCGGGAAGCGGCGAAGACCGTCACCGGGTCGCTGGAGTCCTTTCCGCACCTGCCCGAGCTGCCGGCCCGGGGACCGGGCGCCGACATGATCGGCCGGACCATCGGGATGCTCGTCGAGGTCTATGCCCATGTGGAGCCCAGCGGTTGGCGGATCAGCGACCGGCCGGGGCGGGACACCCGCCGCGCCCGCTCCTGGCTCGGCGAGGACCTCGACGCCCTGGAGGAGTTCACCCAGGGGTACCAGGGTCCGCTGAAGGTCTCGGCGGTCGGCCCCTGGACGCTGGCCACCTCCCTGGAAATGCGCGGCGGCGAGGCGGCCCTGAGCGACGCGGGAGCCTGCCGGGACCTGGTGGCGTCCCTCGCGGAGGGGCTGCGCGGGCATCTTGCGGAGGTACGGCGGCGGGTGCCCGGCGCCGAGATCGTCCTCCAGCTGGACGAGCCGTCGCTGACGGCGGTGCTCCAGGGCCAGGTGCGGAGCGCCAGCGGCTACCGCACCCACCGGGCCGTGGACCGGGCGGTGGTCGAGGGCGCGTTGCGCGATCTCGTCCAGGTCGCCCAGGGCGCACCCGTCGTCGTCCATTCGTGCGCGCCCGGGGTGCCGTTCGGACTGCTGCGGCGGGCCGGGGCCACGGGCGTCTCGTTCGATTTCTCGCTGCTCACCGAGCGTGAGGAAGAGGCGATCGGGGAGGCCGTCGAGGGCGGTACGGCACTGTTCGCGGGCGTGGTGCCCGGCGTGGACGGCCCATTGTCAGACCCTGCCGGTAGCGTCATGGGTGTCAGGACGTTGTGGCGCAGGCTGGGGCTGGCACCAGGGACTCTTGCCGAGTCGGTGGTCGTCACCCCGTCGTGCGGACTGGCGGGCGCATCCCCCGCCTACGCCCGCTCGGCCCTCGCGCACTGCGTCCGGGCGGCGAGATCGCTCGCAGACAACCCTGAGTGATGTCACTCAAGGACCACGGGAGGACAAGACGGTGGCTGGCGAACAGCACGCAGCGGTATCCGATGTGCCCGCAGCGGCGCGGGAGAAGCATGCGCAGCTCGCTGAGCAGATCGAGGAGCACCGCTTCCGGTACTACGTGAAGGACGCCCCGGTCGTCAGCGACGCGGAGTTCGACACGCTGCTGCGCTCCCTGGAGGCCCTGGAGGCGGAGCACCCGCAGTTGCGCACCCCGGACTCGCCGACACAGAAGGTGGCCGGGGCGTACGCCACGGAGTTCACCGCGGTCGAGCACCGCGAGCGGATGCTCTCCCTGGACAACGCCTTCGACGACGACGAGCTGGCGGCCTGGGCCGAGCGGCTGGCGGGCGAGCTGGGCGGCGACCCCAAGAGCGCCGGCTACCACTTCCTGTGCGAGCTGAAGGTGGACGGCCTCGCGGTCAACCTCACCTACGAGCACGGCCGGCTGACCCGCGCCGCGACCCGCGGCGACGGCCGTACCGGCGAGGACATCACCCCCAATGTCCGCACCATCGCCGAGATCCCGCACCGCCTCACGGGCGAGCGGATCCCCGAGCTCGTCGAGGTGCGCGGCGAGGTCTACTTCCCGATGGAGAAGTTCCTCGAGCTCAACGAGCGCCTGGTGGCCGAGGGGAAGCCGCCGTTCGCCAACCCCCGCAACGCCGCGGCCGGTTCGCTGCGCCAGAAGGACCCCAGGGTCACCGCCGGCCGCCCCCTGCACATGGTCGTGCACGGCACCGGCGCCCGCAGCGGCTTCGCCATCGACCGCCAGTCGCAGAGCTACGACCTGCTCAAGGAGTGGGGCCTGCCGACGGCCGCACACAACACCGTCGTCGACTCCCTCGCGGCGGTACGCGAGTTCATCGCCCACTACGGCGACCCCGTCGTCCGCCGCACGGCCGTCGAGCACGAGATCGACGGCGTGGTCGTCAAGCTGGACGAGATCCCGCTCCAGGGGCGGCTGGGCTCCACCTCGCGGGCGCCGCGCTGGGCGATCGCCTGGAAGTACCCGCCGGAGGAGGTCAACACCAAGCTGGTCGACATCCGCGTGGGCGTCGGCCGCACGGGGCGGGTCACGCCGTACGCCGTGGTCGAGCCGGTCACCGTCGCCGGGTCCGAGGTGGAGTTCGCCACCCTGCACAACCAGGACGTGGTCAAGGCCAAGGGCGTCTTCATCGGGGACACCGTCGTGCTGCGCAAGGCGGGCGACGTCATCCCGGAGATCCTGGGCCCGGTCGTCGACCTGCGTGACGGCAGTGAGCGGGAGTTCGTGATGCCCGCCGACTGCCCCGAGTGCGGCACGCCGCTGCAGCCCGCCAAGGAAGGCGATATCGACCTGCGGTGCCCCAACGCCCGCGCCTGCCCCGCCCAGATCCGCGAGCGGCTGTTCTATCTGGCCGGCCGCAAGTGCCTGGACATCGAGAACTTCGGCTATGTCGCGGCCACCGCGCTCAGCCAGCCGCTGGAGCCCGCGGAGCCGCCCCTGAAGGACGAGGGCGGCCTCTTCGACCTCTCCATCGAGCAGCTGCTGCCCATCAAGTCCTACGTCCTCGACCCCGACACCGGGCTGCCCAAGCGGGACCCGAAGACCGGCGAGGAGAAGGTCGTCACCTTCTTCGCCAACCAGAAGGGCGAGCCGAAGAAGAACGCCCTGGCCATGCTGGAGAACATCCAGGCCGCCAAGCGTCGCCCGCTGGCCCGGATCCTGACCGGCCTGTCGATCCGGCACGTCGGGCCGGTGGCGGCCGAGGCGCTGGCGCGCGAGTTCCGCTCCATCGACCGGATCCGCGACGCCGGCGAGGAGGAACTGGCCGCCGTCGAGGGCGTCGGCGCGACGATCGCCGCGTCCCTCAAGCGGTGGTTCGCCGAGGAGTGGCACCAGCAGATCATCGAGAGCTGGCGGGCCGCCGGCGTCCGGATGGAGGAGGAGCACAAGGGCGAGGAGGGCCCGCGTCCGCTGGAGGGCGTCACCGTCGTGGTCACGGGCACCCTTCAGTCACACACCAGAGATGGCGCGAAAGAGGCCCTCCAAAGCCTCGGAGCGAAGGTGACCGGTTCCGTTTCGAAGAAGACCGGTTTCGTGGTCGTGGGCGATAACCCAGGTTCGAAGTACGACAAAGCCATGCAGCTGAAGGTGCCTGTACTGGACGACGAAGGCTTCGCGGTGCTGCTGGCAGAGGGTCCCGAGGCGGCACGAGCGGTAGCGGTCACTCCGCCTGAGGAGGAGTGAGAATTCACCCCACTGGCGCATAGCAGATCGGCCAGCTGTGCCAGGTCGCATTCGGGCAACCGCTGCCGATCGCTGCCCGGAGTGGCCCCGGGCGGCCTACTGTTGAGGGGTGCGCCTGCCGTGGCGCGGGCACCGCCGGCTGTGAGAGGGATCGGAATGAAACCGACCGACAGCGCCGCTCCGGCGTCGCGGCTCCAGCGGCTCGTCGTGCCCGGGCTGCCCGCGACCATCCTCGTCGTGGCGGGCCTCGCGCTCGCCACGGGCGTCATACGCACCCTCAGCGACGATGACGGGCTCTTCCCGGGAGGGCCCGTCGGCTGGTCGCTGGCGATCCTCACCGGCATCATCGTCGGCCACCTGGTCGCGCTCGGCCGGGACCGCTGGTGGGGCGGCACCGGCTCCGGCGCCGCCCTCGCCCTGGCCGTCCTGCTCCTGTACGGCTGGGTGCCCGCCACCCTCGTCAGCCTCGCGGTCGTCGTCCTGGTGGGCGCCGCCCGCCGACACCGCTGGCGGCAGGCCGTCCTGCACGGCGCCGTGGACATCCTCGGCATCGGGGCCGCCGCACTCGGCCTCGCCGTCTTCGGCATCGACGCCACCGTCCGACATCCCTGGGCCCCCCAGGAATGGGACCTCTCCGTCCTCCCCGAAGTCCTCACCGCGGCCGGCGTCTATCTGCTCGTCAGCCGCGCCCTGCTCTGGTTCATGCTGGCGCCGCGCAACGGCGGACTGCCCACCATCGCCCGGACGGCCGTGGTGCGGCAGGTTCTCGTCGGCACCGCACTGCTCGGCATCTCCCCGCTGATCGCCATCTGCGCCGTCCACGCACCACTGCTGCTGCCGCTGTTCGCCGTACCCCTCATCGCGCTGGACTCCACCCTGTGGATAGCCCGCGCCCGCGCCGAGGAACAGCTGCGGGACCCGCTCACCGGACTGCCCAACCGGCAGTGGCTGCTGGAGCGCACCTGGACGGCACTGGACGAGGCGGAGCGGGCCGGCGCCCGCTCCGCCCTCGTCCTCATCGACCTGGACCGCTTCCGGTCCGTCAACGACACCCTCGGCCACCTCGCCGGCGACCGCCTGCTGCTGCAGATCGCCGACCGGCTGCGGCACGCCCTGCCGCGCGGCGCCGAGGCGGCCCGGCTCGGCGGCGACGAATTCGCCGTCCTGCTGCCCACCACGGATTCGCTCACCAGCTCCCAGCGGGTGGCCCGCCACCTCGTCGCCGCCCTGGGATCCCCCCTCGACCTCGACGGTCTGACCCTCGTACTGGAAGCCAGCGCGGGGGTCGCCGTCTTCCCCGACCACGCGCTGGACGCCGAAGGGCTGCTGCGCCGCGCCGACGTGGCGATGTACCAGGCCAAGCGGGACCGCAGCGGCGTCGAGCTCTACGAGGCCAAGCGGGACGGCAACACCCCCGACCGGCTCGGCCTGCTGGGCGACCTGCGTCGCGCCCTGGACGCCGGCGACGTCGAGCTGCACTACCAGCCCAAGGTCGGCTTCGACGGGCATGTCGCCGGGCTGGAGGCGCTGGTCCGCTGGGTGCACCCGGACCGCGGCAGAGTCCCACCGGACGAGTTCATCGCCATCGCGGAGACCTCCGGCCTGATGCCGCGGCTGACGGAGTACGTCCTGGAGACGGCTCTCGCCCAGGTGGCGCGCTGGCGCGCGATGGGCCTGGATGTGCCGGTCGCGGTGAACGTCTCCCCGCGCGATGTGCACTCCCCGGGCTTCGCCGGAGCCGTCGCCGCCCGGCTGGCCCGACATCGGGTTCCACCGGGCTCCCTCCAACTGGAGATCACCGAACACGTCCTCCTGGAGGACCCGCAGCGTGCCGCCGACACCCTCGCCGGGCTCACCGCCCACGGCGTGAAGATGTCCCTCGACGACTTCGGCACCGGCTACTCCTCCCTCGTCCATCTGCGTCGCCTCCCGGTCAGCGAGCTCAAGATCGACCGGTCCTTCGTGGCCCGGTTGGCCGTCGACAACGAGGACGCCGAGATCGTCCGCTGCACTCTCGACCTCGCCCACTCGCTCGGCCTCCTGGTCGTCGCCGAGGGCGTCGAGGACGACGAGACCTGGGAGCGGCTGCGGGACCTCGGCTGCGACGCCGTACAGGGCTGGTTGGTGGCCGCCGCGATGCCACCGGACGAGACCACGGCCTGGCTACGCGCCCGCGGAGAGCACGGCTGGCACCGCGAGTCGGAGACGACCGCCCTGGCGGCGGAGAAGGCAGCCAAAAGCCCTTCGGGACAGGTCTTGAACTGACCCGGCCACCGGCCGTCCCGTGTCCCCGCTCCGAAGAAACCTCGCAGGACCAGCCGCAGGACCCGCCACCGCAGGACCAGAACCCGCCCGAGCAGAACCCGCCCGAGCAGAATCCGCCCCCGCCGGACCGGCCCGGCGCGTCCGGACCGGACAACGCGTCCGACCCGTCGGGGGCCGGTGAGCCCGAGGCCCGCTAGCGGGCCGTGCGCCCGCCGGCGATCTCCGAGAGGCCCCGCTCCCGGAGTCCCCGGCGGAAACGGCTGCGCGATTCCGATCCCATGGGCAATAGGATTGGGCCGGAAAGTTCACCGGAGCATTCACCGAGAAGACTCCACCCGGACATTCCGCCCAGAAGACTCCGCCCAGAACACCAGAGGATCGCTGCATGCCTGGCATCACGCGCGAGGAGGTCGCCCACCTCGCCCGGCTGGCACGTCTGGAGCTGAAGGCCGAAGAGCTCGACCACTTCGCCACGCAGCTCGACGACATCATCGGCGCGGTCGCCCGCGTCTCCGAGGTCGCCGACCAAGACGTACCGCCGACCTCCCACCCGCTGCCCCTGACCAACGTCATGCGGCCGGACGAGGTCCGTCCCTCGCTGACCCCCGAGCAGGCGCTCTCCGGCGCCCCGGCCCAGGAGCAGCAGCGTTTCAAGGTGCCGCAGATCCTGGGGGAGGAGTGACCGACATGGCTGACCTGATCAAGCTCACCGCCGCCGAGATCGCGGCGAAGATCGCCGCCGGCGAGCTCACCGCCGTCGAGGTGACCGAGGCGCACCTGGCCCGCATCGAGGCCGTCGACGAGAAGGTGAACGCCTTCCTCCACATCGACCGCGAGGGCGCGCTGGCCCAGGCCCGCGCCGTGGACGAGAAGAAGGCCCGCGGCGAGAAGCTCGGCCCGCTGGCCGGTGTCCCGCTCGCGCTCAAGGACATCTTCACGACGGAGGGCATTCCCACCACCGTCGGCTCCAAGATCCTCGAAGGCTGGCTGCCGCCCTACGACGCGACGCTCACCAAGAAGCTCAAGGCCGCCGACGTCGTGATCCTCGGCAAGACCAACATGGACGAGTTCGCCATGGGGTCCTCCACCGAGAACAGCGCCTACGGGCCGACCGGCAACCCCTGGGACCTGACCAAGATCCCCGGCGGCTCCGGCGGCGGCTCCTCCGCCGCCCTCGCCTCCTTCCAGGCCCCGCTCGCCATCGGCACGGACACCGGCGGCTCCATCCGCCAGCCCGCCGCCGTCACCGGCACGGTCGGCGTCAAGCCCACCTACGGCGGCGTCTCGCGCTACGGCATGGTGGCCTTCTCGTCCTCCCTCGACCAGGGCGGCCCCTGCGCCCGTACGGTCCTGGACGCGGCGCTGCTGCACGAGGCCATCGCCGGCCACGACCCGCTGGACTCCACCTCCATCGACGCGCCGGTCCCGCCGGTCGTCGAGGCGGCCCGCAACGGCAGCGTCGAGGGCATGCGCGTCGGCGTCGTCAAGCAGTTCCGCGGCGAGGGCTACCAGGCCGGCGTCATCCAGCGCTTCGACGAATCGGTCGCGCTGATGAAGGAGCTGGGCGCCGAGATCGTCGAGCTGGACTGCCCGTCCTTCGACCTGGCGCTGTCCGCGTACTACCTGATCGCGCCGTCCGAGTGCTCCTCCAACCTGGCCCGCTTCGACGCCATGCGCTACGGCCTGCGGGTCGGCGACGACGGCACCAAGTCCGCCGAGGACGTCACGGCCCTGACCCGCGAGGCCGGCTTCGGCGACGAGGTCAAGCGCCGGATCATCCTCGGCACGTACGCGCTCAGCTCCGGCTACTACGACGCGTACTACGGCAGCGCCCAGAAGGTCCGCACCCTCATCACGCGCGACTTCGAGAAGGCCTTCGAGCAGGTCGACGTGATCATCTCGCCGACCACGCCCACCACCGCCTTCCCGATCGGTGAGCGCAGCGACGACCCGATGGCGATGTACCTCGCCGACGTGTGCACGATCCCCACCAACCTGGCAGGCAACGCAGCCATGTCGCTGCCCTGTGGACTGGCCCCCGAGGACGGGCTGCCGGTGGGTCTGCAGATCATCGCTCCTGCCATGGCCGACGACCGGCTCTACAAGGTCGGTGCCGCGGTCGAGGCCGCGTTCACCGCCAAGTGGGGTCATCCGCTGCTCGAGGAGGCACCTGCACTGTGAGTGGAAAGCTTGCCAAGGCCAAGGGCTTCAAGAAGTCGAAGCCCGGTACGTACCTGTCCATCGGCACCACGCTGTTCGGCGCGGTGAGCGTCGTCAAGCAGGCGAAGAAGGCCCGGACGGAGCAGGACACGCTCCAGCTGGTCGACGCCGTCGTCTCCGCCGCCGCCATCGTCACCGGTGTCGCCCTGCTCATCCGCGAACTGCGTCGTCTGGGCGACGACGACGTCCTCGCGGGCTGAGGGCGCCGGACCTGAGAGGTTAGTTTCACCGTGACTGTCACCGACCTGGTGTCGTACGAGGACGCGCTGGCCACCTACGACCCCGTCATGGGGCTCGAGGTGCACGTCGAACTCGGCACCAAGACCAAGATGTTCTGCGGGTGTTCCACCACCCTGGGCGCCGATGCCAACTCGCAGACCTGCCCCACCTGCCTGGGCCTGCCCGGCTCGCTGCCGGTCGTCAACGCGACCGGCATCGAGTCCGCCATCAAGATCGGCCTGGCCCTGAACTGCTCCATCGCCGACTGGTGCCGCTTCGCCCGGAAGAACTACTTCTATCCGGACATGCCGAAGAACTTCCAGACCTCCCAGTACGACGAGCCGATCGCCTTCGACGGTTACCTCGACGTACAGCTGGAGGACGGGGAGATCTTCCGGGTGCAGATCGAGCGCGCCCACATGGAGGAGGACACCGGCAAGTCCACGCACGTCGGGGGCGCGACGGGCCGTATCCACGGCGCCTCGCACTCCCTGCTGGACTACAACCGCGCCGGCATCCCGCTCATCGAGATCGTCACCAAGCCCATCGAGGGCGCGGGCGAGCGGGCCCCCGAGGTCGCCAAGGCGTACGTCGCCGAACTGCGCGAGCTCATCAAGGCGCTGGGCGTCTCCGAGGCCCGGATGGAGCAGGGCCAGATGCGCTGCGACGTGAACCTCTCGCTGCGCCCGAACGGCACCGAGAAGTTCGGCACCCGCAGCGAGACCAAGAACGTCAACTCGCTGCGCTCCGTGGAGCGTGCGGCCCGTTTCGAGATCCAGCGGCACGCCGCCGTGCTCTCCTCGGGCGGCACCATCGTCCAGGAGACCCGGCACTTCCATGAGGAGGACGGCTCCACGACGGCCGGCCGCATCAAGGACAACGCCGAGGACTACCGCTACTTCCCCGAGCCGGACCTGGTGCCGGTGGCCCCCGCGCGCGAGTGGGTCGAGGAACTGCGGGCCGGCCTGCCCGAGCTGCCGCGGTTGCGCCGCAACCGGCTGCGCGAGGAGTGGGGCGTCTCCGAGCACGACATGCAGTCGATCCTCAACGCGGGCGCGGTCGACCTGATCACCGCCACCGTCGACGCCGGCGCGGACTCCGCCTCGGCCCGCAAGTGGTGGATGGGCGAGCTGGCCCGCCGCGCCAACGAGGACGGCGTGGACCTGGCCGCCCTGCCGATCACCCCCGCCCAGGTCGCCCGGGTCACCGCCCTGGTGGCCGACGGCTCCCTCAACGACAAGCTGGCCCGCCAGACCATCGAGGGCGTGCTGGCCGGCGAGGGCGACCCGGACACCGTGGTCGAGAAGCGCGGCCTGAAGGTCGTCTCCGACGAGGGTGCCCTCGGTACCGCCGTCGACGAGGCCATCGCCGCCAACGCCGGCATCGCCGACAAGATCCGCGGTGGCAAGGTGGCCGCGGCCGGCGCCCTGGTCGGCGCGGTCATGAAGGCGACGCGCGGACAGGCCGACGCGGCCCGGGTGCGCGAGCTCATCCTGGAGAGGCTGGGCGTCGAGGGCTGAGAGGCTCCTTGCGGTGAGCGGCCGCCTTTCCCGGGAGTTGCGTTCCGGGAAAGGCGGCCGCTTTTGCCGTAAGGCGGCGTGGATGCCTGGTCCTCAACGAAGCAGGGTGAGAGAACCGACAGCAATCAAATATGCCGCACCCGATGAGTACGCCATCCATGCCTTGTCCTTGCGCCATCCCAGGATCGCGAGGACGGTGCAACCCACAGTGACCGGAGCGATGATCGCGAGGCGATCCGCTCCGGGAGTGCCCTTGATGAGTCCGACAACCACCGCGATAAGAATGATTGCCGTCATGGCGCTGAGTAGCTGAACAAGCTTCCGCAGGGTGCGTTCACGGTAGAAATCCATCTGTTTCGCCAGCTCCTCCTTCCGATGAGAGTCGGCCGCAGGACGGATCACACGGCCTGGTTGTCATAGCCTGCTCCGGGGCGCGGAAAGTTTTTGACTTCATCGAAGAGGGAGGCCGAGAGGCCGAATACTGCGCCCACCAGGGCGTTGCACCCGCCGGCGACCTTCTCGAGAACAGCGAGCATTTCCGTGTAACTCCTGAGGGCGGCGAACACTCGCTGCATGGAGAGGGCTTCCAGGGCCGGCGCCGCAGGGGATTCGGCGACCGATGCGAGTGCCGCGACAGCCGCAATGTTGAAGAAAACCGCCTGGACCGCTTGATCACAAAGCCCCACGATAAAGCCCTTCACGGCTTCAGCAAACGCATAGACCATACGTGCGATCTGGACGTACTGATCCTTCAGGGAATTGAAGGACTCCGCCGCCTTTCTGAGCTTCTGGGCGAGCTCATGAAAATACCTCCATGCAACCTCGGCGGAAACTCCGTACCATGATTCGTCGAGAGTGCGATTGCCGTCCTCGATGTTTTCCGCAATGCTTACGCAGAAGCTCCCCAGATTCTCCCAGGCTGCGGATGCCTTCATGTATCCTTCCCAGTCCCCACCGAACCACTGGGTTGGCTTCTCGAACGCATCGACGACGCCGGCGAACTTGAGGCATTCTGTCACGAAGGCGGTCGGACTTCCGAAGTCCATGATGGTTCCGCCGATTTTGGCCACAGGGTTGAGCATGAACTCCCCGCCCCACTCCTGAAAATAGTTCTCATCGACATCTGTCGGCTTCAGATGGTCGGTGGGTGAGGTGCTGTCACTGAAGTCGCTCGGATCGACCGTTCCTATATCCGTCTCGCTCTCGTCCCACTCGCGGGGGCCGCTGGGGCCGCGATAGGTCTGATCGAGCTTGGCGGCTTGCTTGTGGTCGGTTTCGCGATAGTACCTGGCGGATGACTTTAACTCTTTCTCCGAGGCGTCCAGGACCTCAGTGAATCCCTTGAGTGCAGCCTTTGCGTGGGATACGGCCTGGTCGTGACTTCCGTAGAGAACGTCCCACACGGGGCCGAAAGCCTGGAAGCCGAGTTCTGTATTGTCTCCGAGGTAGGACATAGCCTTACGCATGTCGTCGGCGGCGCGACCGACCAGCTTGCCGAATCCTGCGATGTTCTCGGGCTCGACTTTAAAATTCACAACATCCCCCGTGTGTCTTGCGATGCGCTTCGGTAGTGCCCTTGGTGCAGATTATTAAAGGGTCCACGAGCCGCCGCTGTGGCGGGCGGTCGAACCTTTTCGTGTGTCGCCTCGGAGTGCCGCTGCGGCCTCTTCGTCGATTTCTCTCTGTTGCTCTGCGAGGTGCTTTTCCCCCGCGGCGGCCATCGCTTCACGTTCTCGCTCGGACAGGCCGTCCCATCGTTCGCGCGTCGATTGTGCCTGTTCAATCATTGAGTCTGTGTACGCAGAGATGTTCAGAGCCTCGCGAAATCCGACACGCCCGGTGAGCACCTCTTGTGCCATCTCCTTGAGCGTGTCGCCGGCACCGCCACCGGCGACCAATTCCAAGGCCTTCCGCGTGGCGCGTGCCTCGGCCGGACTTCCGGACACGTCCTCGAACTCGGAGTCGTCGACATACTTCTCTGATCGTTCATTCTGCATTGTGGAGTCCCCCGATGGTGGCGTGCCATGTGCATGCAACTTACTCGGCATTCTGCCCGTTGTTCGCTTGGCGGTCCAGCGTGCAGGTTTGATTCCCGGCTATATGGCGGAATTTTGATCGGGCATCGATTTTCGGCCGTGGAATACTGGAGGTCCCGTCCTCTGCCGGGGGAGGAGCCGCGATCGATTCGCCGGGCAGTGAACCGCAGGTATCGAAGAAAGCACGCAGCAGAAGGCTCCCGCCGCAGGGATCGGATGGATCGGACTTCGCGGGCACGGCCGGGCGGGGTGGTTCTCGGCCGGTGCGGCGCGGGATGCGGCGGCGGAGATCGAGGGACAGGGCTACGAGGCAGCGTGGTTCGTAGGCACACCGCCGGCGAGGCGTTCAGCTACTCCGAGCTGCTGGCGGTGGCCCGGTGCCTTCCTATTGCCGAACTACACCGGCAACCTGCGCCGCCTCGGCTTCGACGACGACGACTTCGTGGACGGCGGCAGCGACCGGCTGGTGGACGCGATCGTGGCGTGGGGCGACGTGGACGCCATCCGGCGGCGCGTGCAGGAGCACCACGATGCGGGCGCCGACCATGTGTCCGTCCAGCCGCTGGCCGCGAACCGCGGCCTGGGGATCGATCAACTGCGGGAGCTGGCGCCGGCGTTGCTGACGGGCTGACCGCCATCAGGGGGCAGCTACTGGGCCCGCCGGCGTCAGTGACCCAGCCGGGCCAGGGCGGCGAGGGGATAGCGTTCCCCGGCCACGGCACCGTCGGGCACGGCCGCGCGGAGCCGCGCCGCCTGCTCCGGGCCCAGCGCGACGTCGGCCGCCGCCGCGTTCTCCTCCAGGTAGCCACGTCGCTTGGTTCCGGGGATCGGCACGATGTCCTCACCCTGGGCCAGGAGCCAGGCCAGGACGGCCTGCGCCGGGGTGCGGTCGAGGGACCCCGCGAGGGTGCGAAGGGCCTGGACGAGGCGCAGATTGCGGTCGATGTTCTCCGCGGAGAACCGCGGCCACCGGCGGCGGGCGTCCTCGGCGGTGAGATCGTCGCGAGCGGCGAGCGCGCCCGTCAGCATGCCGCGCCCGAGCGGTGAGTAGGCGACGACGCCGATGCCGAGCTCCCGGCAGGTCGCCAGCATCTCGCCCTCCACGACGTCCCGGGTGAAGAGGGAGTACTCCAGCTGGACGGCGCTGATGGGGTGGACGGCGTGCGCCCGGCGCAACGTCTGCGGGCCCACTTCGCTGAGGCCGAGATGGCGCACGGCGCCGGCGGCGACGAGCTCGGCCATCGCGCCGACCGTCTCCTCGATGGGGACGGCCGGATCACGGCGGTGGAGGTAGTAGAGGTCGATGCGGTCCGTGTCGAGGCGGCGCAGTGAGGCGCGGCAGGCTTCGCGCACCCAGGCGGCGGAGGAGTCGACGTCGTTCACCCGCCCGGTGGCGGCGTCGTGCCGCAGCCCGAACTTGGTCGCGACGACCAGCCCGTCCCGCTGTGCGGCCGTCCGGCTGCGCAGCCACCGGCCGAGGAACTCCTCGTTGGCGCCGCGCCCGTAGGCGTCCGCGGTGTCGAGGAGGTTCACGCCGAGCTCGGCCGCGCGGTCGAGGGTCCGTACGGACTCCGCGTCGTCCGGGACGCCGTACGAGGTCGACATCCCCATGCAGCCGAGGCCGAGCGCGGAGACGCTCGGCCCGTGGGTGCCGAGTCGGCGGTGCCGCATCGTCGCCCCGGCGCCGGTCAGTTGGCGACGTCGGCGACGAAGGCGGCCCATGCGGTGGCACTCAGGGTGAGCGACGGCCCGTCGGGGTTCTTGGAGTCGCGGATGTGGACGGCGTGGGGGCAGGTGGCGATCTCCAGGCAGTCGCCGCCCTGGCTGCCGCTGTAGCTGGACTTGCGCCAGTCGTAGGCAACTTCGACGCAGTTGCCGCCTGCGCTGCCGCTGTAGCTCGACGTGAACCAGTGAAGGCCGCGGGAGAAGGGCTGGGCTGCTTTGCTGGTCATGACTCTCCTAGCAAGTCGTCCAGCAGGCCCTTCGTCTCCTCAGGGGTAAGAGCCTGCGGCCGCAGCATCCCATATACCTGGTGATACACGCTGACCTGATCTGGATCGTCCACCAGGAAGCTGATCCGTTGCGCTTCGATGTAGGCGAGGTGATCGTGGCCGGGTGTCTCCAGCAGGACCAGCGGACCGTCCAGGGCGGCATGGGAATGTCGGGCCGTCGGCATGATCTGAAGCCCGAGGAAAGGGAGTTCGGCGCATGACCGGAGGCGTCGGAGCTGTGCACGCAGGATTCCCGGACTGCCGATCGGTCGGTGGAGCACGACCTCTTCCAGGACGAAGTTGAGCATGGGCCGCGGTTCCTTGCGCGCCAGCAGCTTCTGTCGGCTGATCCGCGCGGAGACCCACTCCTCGGCCTGGTCCTCGTCCAGTGGCGGATAGAGGGAGTCGAAGGTTGCTCGTGCGTACTGCTCGGTCTGCAGCAGACCAGGCACCACCTGATTTTCGTACGACAGCAGCGTCAGCGCCTCCTCCTCGTGCTCCACCAGGCCCTGAACGAACGCGGGCAGCTTCTCCCGCTCGGGCACCTTCGCCACCGCGACCGCCAACGCCCCTTTGGTGTCGAGAAGTTCGTCCAACGTCTCGGCCAGGTCGATCTTCAGTGGTCTGCGGCCCTGCTCGATGGAGCCGATGGTGTCCTCATGGAGGCCCACCCGCTCGGCCAGGCCGGGCTGGGTGATGCGGGCGGCCTTCCGGAAGTGACTCAGTTGGGCGCCGATCACATGCCAGGACGTGATCCTCTTCGGTTTGTTCGCCGGGTGCATGCCGGTTGCCTTCCCCCCGTCGTGACGGCCTGATGCGGCGGGAAGTCGTACATCGCATCTGTACGACCTCACACTGTGGCTCAGTGTAGTGACGCACTGTGACAGTGCTGTCATGCAAATGGAGATTCAGGCCGTGTGCATCCGTGCCGCGTTCTACCGGCGCGAGCGCCGATCCGTGCCGTTGGCCAGGGAGTTCGCCCGTAACGCGCTCGCCGACTGGGGTATTCGGAGGCGTGCGGACGACGTTCTGCTGTGTGTGAGCGAACTGGCCACCAACGCCCTGCTGCACGGCGTTCCGCCGGGGCGCGGTTACCGGCTGTGGCTGGCGATGGGTGCGGAGGACGGGCTGCTGCGCGTCGAGGTGCACGACAGTGGGGGAGGGGAGCCGCGGGCTCTGGCGCCGTACGACGGTGAAGAGGGCGAGTCCGGGCGCGGGTTGCTGCTGGTGGCCGCGCTCGCCGATGCGTGGGGCGTCGGCGAGCGCGTACCGGGGAAGGTCGTGTGGTGCGAGTTCCGCGGTGACCGCGAGGGTTACGGCGGGCCGTGAACGTGCGGGCCGACCGCGTTCGACCAGGCGTTGCCGCTCGCCGCGTCCCAGTCGGCCGACCAGGTCATGGCGCCTTCGCCACGGGGGCCGGCGGCGCCGTGGCCCGCCGGCCCCACGTCGTGCCGATGAGTACGAGGACCGCCCCGGCCGCGCCGAGCGGTCCGGGCCGGTCCCCGCCGGCGGCGACACCGATCACGGCGGCCCAGAGCGGCTCCGTACCCAGCAGCAGGCTCACGCGGGACGGCGAGGTCCGGCGGACCGCCCACATCTGAACGAAGAACGCGAAGAGCGTGCACATCAGCGCCAGGTAGAGGAGCGCCGTCCACTGCTGAGGGGAGTAGGCGGCCGCGACGTCCACAGGTGAGACGCCGGCGAACGGCGACGCGAGCGCGAACACGGCGATGGCGCCGGCGAATTGGACGACGGTCAGCGCTCCGGAGTCGGTCGAACGGACCGACCTGATGCGGCTCATGGCCATGACGTGCACCGTGCGCGCGACGGCCGCGAGCAGCATCAGCAGGTCGCCGGACGACGGGGCGGTGAACCCCGACCCCTGGGTCAGCAGGGCCACGCCGGTCACCGACAGTGCCGCCGCGCCGACGAACGCCCCGGTGGGGCGGGTGCGGGTCGCCACGGCCTCGGTGAGCGGGGTGAAGATCATGGTCAGGCTGATGATGAGGCCCGCGTTGGTCGCCGAGGTGTGCACCACCCCGTAGGTCTCCAGCACCAGCACGGCCGACAGGAGCATGCCAAGGAAGGCGCCGGCGCCGACCTCCCGGCGGTTCAGCCGGGTGATCCCGCGGCCCGCGACCGCCGCCATCACCGGTGTGGCCACCAGGAACCGCAGCAGGAGCAGGGCGATGACGGTGGTACCGGTGGCCAGTTCCTTGGCGGCCAGATAGCTGGAACCCCAGACAACCGCCACCAGGACGACGGGTATGTCGATCAGCCAGAGGGGGCGGCTTCCGAGGGGGCGGTTGCCGGGGCGTGCGGTGCGCGGAGGGGCGGTGGTCATGGTGGTGGGGGGTCCTTGTCCGACGAGTGAAGCCGTTCGGTGGAAGCCGTTCGGTCGAGGCCGTTCGGTCGAGGCCGATCGAGGGAGACCGATCGAGGGAGACCGATCGAGGGAGACCGATCGATGGGGTCGATCGAGGGAGGCTGTTCGATGTGTGGCGGCCGGATCCCGGCGGGCGGGGACCGATCGGCGACGCTGCCGGCGGCCACCAGGACGTCCCGGTGCACGGGGGCTACCGGATCCGCCGGGGGCAGTGGGGTGACGAGCCTACTGATCATGAACGAGGCGGCCGGACGGCGGGGCGGTTGTGTCGGTGGTTGTGTCGGTGATTGCGTCGGTGGTCATGGCGGTGGTCATGTCGGTGGTCAACCGCGGGGGCACCGCTCTCACGGTCACCCTCGAGCCGCCGACCCGCACCGGTAGGGGGCACGTGGAGAACGGCGAGGAGTCCGTTACCAGGCGATGATCCCGTTATGCTGCGGTAGTTTCGTTTAGTCGAATTGCCATGCAATTCACCGGAGATAATGGGCCTGTTGCCGCGTCGGCCCCTTTGTGGGGAAGTCCACAAAGGGGCCTATGGATCTTTTCGGGCTGGCACGCTGCTCGGCGAGGCGGGCCCGCCGGAGAACCGTGTGGCCCCCGTCCCCGTACATCCGCGCTCGGCACCACCCGTCCCCGGGAGTTATCGACGCCCAACCCGGGAAGCAGACGACGAGGTCCGTGACCGCTCTGGCTCGGTGGTGCCTCAGGCGCCGCATCGTGGTGATCGTCCTCTGGCTCGCCGCCTTCGCGGGTGTCGCGACTGCCGCGGGCGTGCTGGGCTCCGCCTACTCGACCGACTACGACGTGCCCGGAACCGAGTCCGGCCGCGCCGCCGCCCTGATGGCGAAGGCGTTCCCCGGGCAGTCCGGGGACACCGACACCATCGTCTGGCACACGGACACGGGGCCGGTACGGGCCGCCCCGGTCCGCAAGCGGATGCACCACACACTGCGGGAGGTCGCCGCACTGCCGGGAGTCTCCGAGGTGCACGGCCCCTACGGCCGCTCCGGCGACGGCTCCCGGCAGCGCCGGATCAGCCCGGACGGGCGCACCGCATACGCCTCCCTCGTCTTCGACCGGCCGACCGACCAACTGGCGGCGGCCCAGGTCGAGAAGGTCGTCGACACCGCGCGGGCCGCCGCCGGCGACGGCCTCCAGGTGGAGCTGGGCGGCGCCGGGATCGCGCTCACCGAGGCGCCGCGCGCCCAGCTCCCCGAAATCGTCGGGCTGTGCGTGGCGGCCGTGGTGCTCTTCCTCGCCTTCGGCTCGCTCGCCGCGACGCTGCTGCCGATCATCACCGCGCTGGCCGCCGTCGGCACCGCCTCGGCCGGCATCGCCCTGCTCGGCCACGCCATGACCGTGGCCGACTTCGCGCCCATGCTGGGCATGCTCATCGGCCTCGGCGTCGGCATCGACTACGCGCTGTTCATCGTCACCCGGCACCGCAAGGGACTGCGCGCGGGGCTGTCCGTCCAGGAGGCCGCCGAACGGGCCGTGTCGGTGTCCGGGCGCGCCGTCGTCTTCGCGGGCGCCACCGTCTGCATCGCGCTGCTCGGCATGCTGATCCTGCGGCTGAGCTTCCTCAACGGCGTGGCCCTCGCCGCCTCCCTCACCGTCGTGCTGACCGTCGCCGCCTCCGTCACCCTGCTGCCCGCGCTGCTCTCCCTGATCGGGATGCGGGCGCTCGGGCGGCGCGAGCGCCGGCGGCTGGCCGAGCGCGGCCCGTGGCCCGAGCAACCGACCGGTATCGCCGCCCGCTGGTCCGCCTTCGTCGAGCGGCACCCCAAACTGCTGGGGGTGACCGCGGCCGCCGTCATGGCCGCCCTCGCGCTGCCCACCTTCGGTCTCCACCTCGGCACCTCCGACCAGGGCAACAACCCGGCCGCCTCGACGACCCGCAAGGCGTACGACCTGCTGGCGGGCGGCGCCCACGGGGACGGCTTCGGGCCCGGCTTCAACGGCCCGCTGACCCTGGTCGCCGGCCTGGACGGCCCCCGGGACCGGCTGGCCTTCGACGCACTGCCGCACCGCCTGCGGGACACACCCGGTGTCGCCCAGGTGGGCGCCCCGGAATTCGACGGCGGTCGCACCACCGGCGTGATCACGGTCGTACCGACCGGCTCCCCCCAGTCCCGGCAGACCTCGGACCTGGTGCAACGGCTGCGCGACGACGTCCTGCCGCGGGCCGCGGACGGGACGACGATGCGGGTCCACGTCGGCGGGATCACCGCCGGTTACGACGACTTCGCCGCCGTCATCATCGGCAAACTGCCGCTCTTCGTCGGCGTCGTCATCGCGCTCGGCTCGCTCCTGCTGCTGCTCGCCTTCCGGAGCATCGGCATCCCCCTCAAGGCCGCCCTGATGAACGTCGCGGCCGTCGCCTCGTCGTTCGGCATCGTCGTCGCGGTCTTCCAGTGGGGGTGGGGCAGCGAACTGCTCGGACTGGGCAGCCCCGGCCCGATCGAGCCGTTCCTACCGGTGATCATGGTCTCCGTGCTCTTCGGGCTGTCCATGGACTACCAGGTGTTCCTGGTGTCGCGGATGTACGAGGAGTGGCGGCTGACGCACGACAACCGCCGGGCGGTCCGGGTCGGCCTCGCCGAGACCGGCCGGGTGATCAACTCGGCGGCGGTCATCATGATCGCGGTGTTCGCGGCGTTCGTCCTCAGCGGCGACCGGATCATCGCGATGTTCGGGATCGGACTGGCCACGGCCGTCGCCCTGGACGCCTTCGTGCTCCGTACGCTGCTGGTCCCCGCCCTGATGCACCTGCTCGGCGGCGCCAACTGGTGGCTGCCCGCCCGGCTGGACCGCCGACTGCCCCGGATCAGCATCGAACCCCCGCCGATCGGACCCTCGACGGAAGACAACGATCCGGTTGCGCTCCCCGGACCCGGCGAGGGGGACCATTCGCTGGTCAGGGCGTAGGAGGCGGAGCACGTCAAGGGCGTGTCACGGTGTGCCGCCCGCCCGGTGGCCCCGCTCTCATCGGACTCTCATACGCGGCACCTACGGTCGCGCCCATGGGAACGACGACTACGGACAAGCGCACCGACGACGAGACCGCCCCGGAGGCGGACGCGGCCCGGAAGACCGAGACCGAAACCGTCAGCGACGAGAACACCGCACCGCAGGACACGGACCCGGCCGAGACCGACGGCACGACCGCTGAGCGGGACGAGGACTCGGCCGCCGACGGCAGCGAGGACACCGGGGAAGCCGGACGACCCGCCGGCATCGCCGCCGGTGCCGGAGCCGTGGTGGCCGCGGGGCTCGGCCTCGCCTCCGTCACCGGCACCTGGCTCGGCACGACGCTGGCCGAGCGGGCGAATCTGCTGGGCCAGATCAAGCTCCAGTCGGGCAAGGCCCAGGCCGCCGAGCAGATCTCCGCCGTCTACGGTGCCTCCTGGCACACCAACGCCCTGGTCAACGGCGTCATCGCACTGCTGGCCGCGATCACCGCCGCGGTGGTGCTGACCCGCCACAACGCCACCTGGGTGCGGGCCGTCGCCTGGGGCGGGCTGGCGCTCGGTGTGCTGGGCATCCTGATCTCCGCGGGCATGTACCTCGACCTGTTCGCGAGCATGCCCACCGTCCCTAAGGCCCCCGCCGGAGCGGGAGCCGGCCCCTCGGCTCCGTAAGGCCACCCACCCGGCTCCTCTCAGCACGTACGCGTACCGCGGGCGGTACCTAAGGAACTCCTGAGGCCGCAGCGCGGGGTTTCTGAGCACCGGCCGGCCCGGAGATCGGGAACTCTCCCGATGTGGCGGACCCCCCTTGGCGACGAGGCTTGAGCACATCGACAAGCCGTCGAGACACCACCTCATCGCCGCCAGGGGAGAGACCATGTACCGCTCCGAGCTGGAGATCCGCGTCCGTTACGAAGAGCTGCGCCGCGAGGCCGACCGGCAGCGTCTGATCCGGCAGGCGGTCGAGGGACATGCCGCGGCCGGTTCCGGTCAGCACGAACCCGAAGGGCGGGTGAGTGCCAAGCGGGGCCGGTGGGCGCGGGTACGCCGCGCCCACGCCTGACACTCCGGCACCGCGCGCACCGGGCCGGGCGATCCGGAATGAAACACAGTGCCGGACCGCCCGGCCCCTGTGCGATGCTCAGCAGCGTGGAGACCAGGTCCGTCAGTCCCGTGTTCGTCGGCCGTACGGCCGAACTCGCCGCGCTCCGCGAGGCCCTCGCCCGACTCGCGGCGTCCGGTGCCCCCCAGGCGGTGCTCATCGGTGGCGAGGCGGGCGTCGGCAAGACCCGCCTGATCGAGGAGTTCACCGACTCCGCCCGCGCCCAGGGCGCCCTCGTCGCCCTGGGCGGCTGCATCGAGATCGGCTCCGAGGGCCTGCCGTACGCACCGTTCTCCGCGATCCTGCACACCCTCAACGCGCATCTGCCCGACGAACTGGCCGCCGCCGTCGCCGGCCAGGAGGGGGAACTCGCCCGCATCCTGCCCGAACTGGGCGAGACCGCGGGCGAGACGCACGACGAGGAGATCGGCCGGGCCCGCCTCTTCGAGCTCACCGCCCGCCTCCTGGAGCGCCTCGCCGCACAGCGCAGCCTGGTCATCGTCATCGAGGACCTGCACTGGGCCGACCGCTCCACCCGCGAACTCCTGGCCTACCTCCTGCGGGCGCTGCACGACGCCGACGTCCTCCTGGTGGCCACCTACCGCTCCGACGACATCCACCGCCGCCACCCGCTGCGCCCCTTCCTCGCCGAGATCGACCGGATGCGGACGGTCCGCCGGGTCGAGCTGGCCCGCTTCAACCGCGCCGAGGTCCGCTCCCAGCTCGCCGGAATCCACGGCACCGAGCCCGAAGAAGCCACCGTCGACCACGTCTTCAAGCGCTCCGAGGGCAACGCCTTCTTCGTCGAGGAGCTCGCCCGCAGCCTCGTCGACGGCTGTCTGCACGGCCTCAGCGATCCGCTGCGCGACCTGCTGCTGGTGCGCGTCGAGGCGCTGCCCGAGGACGCCCAGCGAGTCGTGCGCATCGCCTCCGAGGGCGGCTCCACGGTCGAACACGAACTCCTCGCCGCCGTCAGCGAGATGTCCGAGGACGGCCTCATCGAGGCGCTGCGGGCCGCCGTCGGCAGCAACACCCTCGTCCCCACCCAGGACGGCACGGGCTACCGCTTCCGGCACGCCCTGGTCCGCGAGGCCGTCGTCGACGATCTGCTCCCCGGCGAGCGGACCCGCCTCAACCGCCGCTACGCCCAGGCCCTGGAGGCCAACCCCTCCCTGGTGCGCGCCGACGCCTGCGCCGCCCGCCTGGCCAGCTACTGGTACAAGGCCCACGACGCCGCCAAGGCGCTGCCCGCCGTCCTCGCCGCCTCCGTCCAGGCCCGCCGCCGTCACGCGTACGCCGAACAGCTGCGGCTCCTGGACCGCGCCCTGGAACTGTGGGACGACGCGCCCATGGAGGTCCGCCAGGGAGTGCGCCCGGTCGACTACGCCGAGGCGTACCCCGCCTGCGGCTGCGACGACGACGCACTGCGCTTCCTCGACCTGCTCGCCGAGATCGCGGTGGCCGCCCGGCTGTCCGGCGACGGCGAGCGCGCCTTCACCATCACCAAGCGGGCCCTGCGCTCGCTGCGCGACCAGAACGACCCCCTGCGCGAGGCGTGGTTCCTGGTGCAGCGCTCCCGGCTGTGCCAGGGCACCGGCCGCGGCGACGGCTGGGCGGACCTGGGCAAGGCGCAGGACCTGATGCGCGGCCTGCCGCCGTCCTCCGTGCACGCCGCCGTCATGGCCGGGGTGGCCAGCTGGGCGGTGCTGCACGAACCGGGCCCGGGCACCTTCGCCACCGCCGAACGGGCGGTGGAACTGGCCATGCTCGTCGGCGACGAGGAGGCCGAGCTCAATTCCCGGCTGACGCTGGCGGGGCTGCGGATCGACGGCGGCGAGATCGACGACGGCCTCGCCGACTTCCGCCAGGCCCTCGAAGTGGCCGTGGAGCGCGGCTACTTCGCCGTCATCGGCCGCGGACACATCAACCTCCCCTCCGCCCTGGAAGGCGTCGGCCGCTCCCGAGAGGCCGTCGAGGTCACCGACCGGGGCGTCGAACTGACCACCCGCTACGGCCTGAAGGACACCACCAGCTGGGTGGCCGGCAACCGCGCCGAATCGTTGCAGTCGCTGGGCCGCTGGGAGGAGGCCGCAGGGGCCGCCGCCGAGGCCCGCCGGCTGTCCCAGAGCCCCCGCTCCACGGCCCTGGCCGTCAGCCGGCTCACCCACCTCGCCCTGGACCGGGGCGAACTCGCCGACGCCGAGCGCGAACTGACCGTCGCCCGGGAGAACTACGGCACCCACGACCCCCAGCCCCAGCACGCCATCCCCATGGCGCGGCACGCCCTGCGCATCGCCACCGCCCAGGGCCGGCTCCTCGACGCCCGGGGCATCCTCCAGCAGACCCTGGACGCCGGCTTCCCGCCCGGCACCCAGCGCTACGCCTGGCCGCTGCTCTGGTCCGCCTCGGTCGCCGAGTCGGACGCCCGCGGACTGCCCGCCGCCGAGCCCGGCCGGCCCGCGGTGCTCGCCCGCATCCGGGACGCCGCCAAGAAGCTGCCCCGCCTCACCCCGGTCTGGGACGCCTTCGGTCTCGCGGTCGAGGCCGAACTGCGCCGCGCCGAGGGCCGCGAGGCGCCGGACGCCTGGGCCGCGACGGTCGGCGCCTTCGAGCCCCTGGAGCGCCCGCACGAGCTGGCCTGGGCGTGCTACCGCTGGGCCGAATCGCTGCTGCACGGCGCCGAACGGGCCACCGCCGGGCTGGCGGGCCGCACCCCGCGCGAGGCCGCCGTGCTCCTCCTCGCCCAGGCCCACACCGCGGCCGCCGCGATGGGTGCCCGGCCCCTGTCCGGCGAGGTGGAACTCCTCGCCCAGCGCGCCCGCATCCCCCTGCCCGGCCCGACCGAGGCCGCCGCCCCGGCCCCGAGCGCGGCGCCCTCCGCACCGGCAGGCGCCGCCCCCGCCGACTCCCTCGGCCTGACCCCGCGCGAACGCGACGTCCTGCGCCTGGTCGCCGACGGCCGCAGCAACCGCCAGATAGCCGACACGCTGTTCATCTCACCAAAGACCGCCAGCGTCCATGTCTCCAACATCCTCGCCAAACTCGGCGTCTCCGGCCGCGGCGAGGCGGGAGCGGTGGCCCACCGGCTGCGGCTCTTCGGGGAACCGACGACCCGCTGACGCCGCGGGGCCCCGGCGGGCGGCGCCCACCGGGGCCCGGATCGGCCCGCGGCGTCCGGTTCAGTCCGCGGCGTCCGGCGCCGGCCGCGGACGCGGCCGGACGACGACGGTCCCGGACGACAGGTCTATCGGGCCCTGCCCGGGATCGCCGTCCCCGACGTCGTCGACGACGAGCGACATCCTCTGCCGCTCCTCGTCGGTGTGCTTGCGGCCGGGCGCGAACAGTTCCTCGGCGACGTTGAACAACGTGCCCCCTCTCGGAAAGCCCCGTCCCCCGGTTCCCGAGTGTAGGCAGGGCAGTCGAAAAAGGGTTCAGTTCGCCCGGACGGGGATCAGCTCACCTTCAGACGGAGAATCCGGTCATCGCCCTTACGGGGCCGCCCCCGCCCGTCGGTGTTGCTGGTGACCAGCCACAACGATCCGTCGCCCGCCGCGACGACGGTCCGCAGTCGCCCGTACTTCTCCGTCAGGTAGGGCTGCGGCGCCGCCACCGGCCGGGTGCCGTTCAGCGGGATCCGCCACAGCCGCTCGCCGCGCAGCGACGCCATCCACACCGAGCCCTTGGCGTACGCGATGCCGCTGGGCGAGGCGTCCGCGGTCCGCCACGCCTCGACCGGGTCCACGAATCCGGCGCGGCCCTCGCCCCCCTTGGCCTTGCCCTCCACCTCCGGCCAGCCGTAGTTCCGGCCCGGCTCGACGAGGTTGAGCTCGTCCCAGGTGTCCTGCCCGAACTCCGAGGCCCACAGCCGCTTGTCGTCGTCCCAGGCGAGGCCCTGCACATTGCGGTGGCCGTAGTCGTAGACCACCGAATCCGCCCGGGGGTTGCCGTGCACCGGTTCGCCGTCCGGCGTCATCCGCAGGATCTTGCCGCCGAGCGAGTCCTTGTCCTGGGCCAGCCCGGTGTCACCGGTCTCGCCGGTGCCGGCGTAGAGCATCTTGTCCGGGCCGAAGGCGATCCGGCCGCCGTTGTGGATCCGGCCCTTGGGGATGCCCCGCAGGATCGTGTCGGGCGCGCCGAGCTGATCGCCCTCGGGGCGCTTCTCGTCGTAGATCAGCCGCGCGATGCGGTTGTCGGACGCGGTGGTGAAATACGCGTACACCTCGTGGTCCGCCCCGAACGTCGGGGACACCGCGATCCCCAGCAGCCCGCCCTCACCGCCGGGGTCCACCCCCGCCACCGAGCCCAGTTCCGTGGTCTTCCCGTCGTCCGCCGCCACCCGGACGATCTTCCCGGTGTCGCGGGAGGCGACGAGCAGATCGCCGCCCGGCAGCACCGCCACGCCCCAGGGCGACTTCAGCCCCGTGGTCAAGGTGGCGACCACCTTCGCCGACCCCTTGGCGGGCGGGGCGGTGGCCGACGGCGTCGCGCGCGGCGACGCGGGCGCGCCGGAGCCCTTGCCCTTGGAGGTGGCGGTGGAACCTCCGCCGCCCCCGGCCGGCGCGCCACCGGAGGAGCACCCCGCCGCCAGAAGCAGCGAGGCGACGGCCAACAGGGCGGTCTGGGAACGGCGTTGCACGGCAGGAGTCCTCTCGTCGGCGGGCGGGACAAGCAGACCACACCGCGGCGGGTGGGACTCCGGGCGGCGCGCCCCTCAGTACCAGGACCCGCGGGCGGGCGGCAGTCCCGCGATCTCCGCCAGGTCCTCCCCACTCAGCACCAGCTCCGCCGCATGGGCGTTCTGGGCCGCCCAGCGTTCCTTCTTGGTGCCCGGTACGGGGACCACATGGCGGCCCTGGGCCAGCACCCAGGCCAGCGCCACCTGCCCGGGCGTCGCGCCGTAGCGGGCGCCGATCCGCCGCAGCCCCGCCACCACCGGCTGGTTGGCCGCCATCATCTCGGCGGTGAAGCGGGGGTGGCGGGCCCGTGCGTCCTCCGGTTCGAAGCCCTGGCCCGGAGTGAGGGTGCCGGTCAGATAGCCGTTGCCCAGTGGCATCGCCGCCAGGAAGCCCACGCCCCGGGACTCGCACCACGGCAGCAGTTCCTCCAGCGCCTCCGGCGACCACACCGAAAGCTCCGCCTGCACGCTGCTGACCGGGAACACCTGCTGGATGCGCTCCAGCTGGCGCAGCGTGCCGTCATGCATCCGTGACGCCGCCCGACGCCCGGCGCCGCCCCGGTGGGCGATTCGGCTCGCACGGGGCGGCCGTACCGCCCGCGCGCCCACCGCACACAGGCCCAGGGACCGCACCTTCCCCATCGCCACCAGCTCCGCCATCGCGCCCCAGGTCTCCTCTATGGGCACCTCCGGGTCGGCCCGGTGGAGCTGGTAGAGATCGATCCGGTCGGTACCCAGGCGGCGCAGCGACGCGTCACAGGCGCGTTTGACGTAGCCGGGGCGCCCGTTGGCGACGATGTGCTGCTCGCCGACCAGCAGGCCGCACTTGGTCGAGACGAAGGCGTCCTGGCGCCGCTGGCGGAGCGCCCGGCCGACCAGCAGCTCGTTGGTGAAGGGGCCGTACATGTCGGCGGTGTCCAGCAGGCTGCAGCCCCGGTCGAGCGCGGCGTGCACGGCGCGCAGCGAACCCTCCCCGCTGCGCTGCGACGCGGTGTACCCCCAGCTCATCGGCATACAGCCCAGTCCGATAGCACCCACTTCGAGGGCCGCCGCACCGATTGTCCTGCGCTCCACCTGGTCGTGCCTCCGTCCCCTCGCCCCCCGATCAAGGGCCTCGACCAAACTAACGTCTGAACCAAACGCCTCTTCGCATAGCCTCTGACCATGGCATCAGCACACCGGCGCACCGGCGCGAGGGACGTCTGGCTCCCCATCCCGCCCGACGAGATCGACGGCCTCCCCGAGGGCTTCCGCTACCGCCACTGGGACGCGGGGCCCAACTGGCCCGCCGACCCGGCCGAGTGCGTCTTCTATGCCGTCCCCTACATGAAGGGCGCCGAGGTCTGCCTGCGCCCGCTGCCGCTGATGCGCCGGGTCGAGGCCGTGCAGACACTGACCGCGGGAATCGAGCACATGCTGCCCGGGCTGTCCTCGATGCCGTCCGGCGTCGAACTGTGCAACGCCCGGGGGCTGCACGACGCCAGTACGGCCGAGCTCGCGCTCACCCTGACGCTGGCGGCACTGCGCGACATCCCCGGGTTCGTCCGCGGCCAGGACGCCGAGGAGTGGCGGGCGGGTTTCCAGCCGGCGCTGGCCGACAGGTCCGTCCTCATTGTGGGCTATGGTTCGATCGGCAGTGCCATCGAAGACCGGCTCACTCCTTTCGAGTGCGCGCGGGTGACGCGCCTCGCACGCACCGCTCGTGACACCGTGCGCGGTCCCGTGCACCCACTCTCCGAACTGTCCGCCCTCCTGCCCGACGCGGACGTCGTCATCCTGGCCACGCCGCTCACCGAAGAGACCCGTGGCCTGGTGGGACGCGATTTCCTGGCCCGGATGAAGGACGGCGCACTCCTGGTGAACGTCGCCCGCGGCGCGATCGTCGACACCGCGGCGCTGCTCGCCGAATCGGCGTCCGGACGGCTGCGCGCGGCACTTGATGTCACCGATCCCGAACCGCTGCCCGCCGGGCATCCGCTGTGGCACGCTCCCGGCGTGCTCATCACTCCACACGTCGGTGGCCCCAGCTCTGCCTTCCTGCCCCGTGCGAAGCGGCTCCTGCGCGACCAGTTGACGCTTTTCGCGGCCGGGGAGCCGCTGCGGAACGTCGTGGCCACCGCCGGCGGAGAGGGTTGCGGGTAGCTGTACGAGGCCGTACGACTGCATGGAGTGTTCACAATTCACAGATAGTCACGCTGCGTAGAGACCCTATGTCCCTGAGTGACCGACTGGTGTATCGTCCGGATTGGGGACGGCGCCGGGGATGTGTGCGGCGCGGTGCGAAGGATCCGGAACTCGAGGGGGGCGACGGGCGATGTACAGCCGATGGGCGAATCGCGAGACGCACGGTCCACGAGCGCCAGAGGGAATAGTGCTGGACCCCCAGGTGCACCGATCGCGATGTGGTCGCGCACGGGCGAGCGGGAGAGTGCGGTGAGCGCCCCGGGGGCGGTGCTCGCCCGACCGCCGGTCCCCGCCGGCGGTCCGCCGAGCGTGGTGCCGCAGATCGCCCTGGCGGTCGTCTGCGGCGGCTATGCCGTCGGCGCCGCGCTCGGCTGGGGGTCGCGCGAAGTCTCGCTGTTCATGGGGGACTTCGGCCTCAGCATCGCCGCCCTGGTGGCGGCCGTCTCCTGCGGACTGTACGCCCGCCGGCACCACAGCCGCTTCCGGCCGGCGTGGATTCTCTTCGCCGCCTCCTCCGGGATGGCCGGCCTCGGCAACGGCGTATGGGGCTGGTACGAAGTCGTACTGCGGGCCCCGGTGCCCAGCCCGTCCCTCGCCGACTTCTGCTTCCTGCTGTTCGCGCCGCCGGCCATCGTCGGCCTGCTGGTGCTCGCCAAGCGGCCGGTCACCAGGGCCGGTTGGGTCTGCCTCGGACTGGACTCCTGGCTGATCGCCGGCTCGCTGCTCACCCTCTCCTGGAGCCTCGCGCTCGCCCACACCACCCACTTCGCCAGCGTCGCCCGGGGCGCGCTGTCGCTGGCCTATCCGCTGCTGGACATCGTGTTGGTGAGCATGGTGCTCGCACTGCACTTCCGGCGCTCGTCGGTGCACCGCTCGGCGATCAACACCGCCATCGCGGCTCTGGCGCTGACGGTCCTGTGCGACGCCCTCTTCAGCTCGCCGATGCTGCGTGACCACTACCGCTCCGGCCAGATCCTGGACGCCGGCTGGTTCGCCGGCTCGATACTCCTCGCGTACGCGCCGTGGGTCGCCCGCCGCACGGCCGGGGCCGACGAAGGCCCCCAGCGCACCGCCGACGACCTCCAGCGCGCAGCGCGCCGCGTCCAGCCGCCCGGCAGCCGCCCCATCGCAGGCTCGCTCGCCGCGCTGACCCCGTATCTCGCCGCCGCCGTCTGCACGCTGGGCATCCTCACCAACGTCCTGGACGGCCGGCGGCTCGACCGTGTGGTGCTCTTCACCGGCTGCACGGTCGTGCTGGCACTGGTCGTCCGTCAGGGCATCATGCTGCTCGACAACATCACGCTCACCCAGGAACTCGCCCAGAAGGAGAACCACTTCCGCTCCCTGGTGCAGGGCTCCAGCGACGTCATCATGATCGCCGCACCGACCGGTGTGCTGCGTTATGTCAGCCCTGCGGCGGCGGGCGTCTACGGCCGCGACGCGGAGGAGCTGGTCGGCTCCGAGCTGGCCTCGCTGATCCATCCCGAGGACCTGGGGCGGGTGGTGCACGAGGTGCGCAGGTTCCTCGCGGCCTCTCCCGACAAGGAACCGACCACCCGCATCGAGTGCCGCTTCCGGGCCGGCGAGCGGCGCTCCGGCGGCGACGGCTGGCTGAACGTCGAGTCCACGGTCAACCGCCATCACGGCGGCCTGATCTTCAACTCGCGGGACGTCACCGAACGGGTCCGCCTCCAGGCCCAGCTCCAGCACAACGCCTCGCACGACGCGCTCACCGACCTGCCCAACCGCGCGCTGTTCACCGAGCGGGTCAGCAAGGCCGTCACCGGCCGCCGCGCCAGCGACCACGACACCGCCGTGCTCTACATCGACCTCGACGGCTTCAAGCAGGTCAACGACACTATCGGGCACCAGGCGGGCGACGAACTCCTGGTGCAGGCCGCCCGCCGGCTCGGCGACTCGGTGCGCTCGGGGGACATAGCGGCGCGGCTCGGCGGCGACGAGTTCGCCGCGCTGATCACCGGCGACGGCACCACCGACCACGCCGCCCGGGAGTTCCGCGTCCATGAGATCGCCGACCGGCTGCGGATCACACTCTCCGAGCCGTACCGCATCGACGGCCGGGACGTCCGCGTCGCGGCCAGCATCGGCGTCGCCTTCGCCGACCCGGGCGTCTCCCCGTCCGCGCTGCTGCGCAACGCCGACATGGCGATGTACCGCGCCAAGCAGGCCGGCAAGGGCCGGGTGGAGATGTACGCCCCGCAGATGCAGGCCGAGGTGGTGCAGCGCGCCGAACTCGCCAGCAAGCTGCGCACCGCGCTGCACGACGGCGAGTTCGCGCTGCTGCACCAGCCGGTGGTGGAGCTGTCCAGCGGCAAGGTCACCGCGGTGGCCGCGCACGCCCGCTGGCGCTCCGCCGAGGGCATTCTGTTCACCCCCGCCGAGTTCCTCCGCGTCGGCGACCGCGGCCGCCGGATGGAGGACGGCGAGCGCGCCGCCGAGCTGAGCCGCTGGCAGCTGGCGGCGGCCGTCGAGCAGGCCGCGGCCCGGCAGTGCGCGGGGCACACGGTGCCGGTCGCCATTCGGCTGACCGCCCGCCGCCTGCTGGCCGGCGACCGCAACGGGCTGTCCCCCCAGGCCGTCGAGGCGCTGCTGACCCGGCACGACCTGCCCGCGGGCGCACTCGTCGTGGAAGTGGCCGAAAGTGACCCCCGCGTCCCGCTGGACGAGCTGGAGCGCCGCCTGGTAGCGCTGCGCCGGGTGGGCGTACGGATCGCCCTGGACGGATTCGGCAGCGGATACGCCGCGATGAGCGCGCTGCGCCGGCTCCCGATCGACGTCCTGCGCCTCGACCGCGGCCTGGTCGACGGCGTGGTGGAGTCGCCCCGCCTGCACAAGATCACCGCCGGGCTGCTGCGGATCGCCGCCGATCTGGGCATGCAGTCCGTCGCCGACGGCGTCGATCTGCCCGAACAGGTCCTGGCACTGCACGCCATGGGGTGCACTCACGGTCAGGGCCTGGCCTTCGCCGGCCCGCTGGACGAACACCGGCTGCGGCGCGCCCTGGAGCGCGGCAGCTACCCGGTGCCCGACCTCACGGCGGAGGGCCGTGCGGTGGTGCTCAGCGGCAGCGGAGTGCCCGCCCGTCGGGGCGGTGCGACGGGTCCGGATTCGCTCGCGCATCCGCCATTGCGCTCAAATAGTGAGACCTCCGTCCCACCCACTTGACACTCGGTGCACGGCGGGGGGAGGGTCAGTGCCATGCGCACCCGAATTCTCGTACTTGGAAAGCGCGTCGGCTGAAAGCTTGGGCCCCTGACGATGCCCAGCGAACCGCTCCGACGCGCTCCCCTCGCTTGCCATTAGGCACGGGGGGTTTTTTGTTGCACAGCTACTCACAAATCCCGTCAAAACCCTCAGCTTCGAGAAGAGACGCAGATGACCGAGCAGGCCTCCGGGGCCCACCATCCGCAGCCGCGGGCCCGTAACGCCGGCGGACCGCAGCAGCCCGCCGCCGTCGAGCACGTCACGGGCGCGCAGTCCCTGATTCGTTCGCTGGAGGAGGTCGGGGCCGACACCGTGTTCGGTATCCCCGGCGGTGCGATCCTTCCCGCGTACGACCCGATGATGGACTCCTCGAAGGTCCGCCACGTCCTGGTCCGTCACGAGCAGGGCGCCGGTCACGCCGCCACGGGATACGCGCAGGCCACCGGCAAGGTCGGCGTGTGCATGGCCACCTCGGGGCCGGGTGCCACCAACCTCGTCACCCCGATCGCCGACGCCCACATGGACTCCGTCCCGCTGGTCGCGATCACCGGTCAGGTCGCCTCCAAGGCGATCGGCACGGACGCCTTCCAGGAGGCGGACATCTGCGGCATCACGATGCCGATCACCAAGCACAACTTCCTGGTCACCGACCCGGCCGAGATCCCCCGGACGATCGCCGAGGCGTTCCACATCGCCTCCACCGGCCGCCCCGGCCCGGTCCTGGTCGACATCGCCAAGGACGCCCTCCAGGCACGGACCGTCTTCAGCTGGCCGCCGCACACGGAGCTGCCCGGCTACCGCCCGGTGACCAAGCCGCACGCCAAGCAGATCCGCGAGGCCGCCCGGCTGATCGTCGAGTCCAAGCGCCCGGTCCTCTACGTCGGCGGCGGCGTGCTCAAGGCCGGCGCCACCGCCGAGCTCAAGGTGCTCGCCGAGCTGACCGGAGCGCCGGTCACCACCACCCTGATGGCGCTCGGTTCCTTCCCCGACAGCCACCCGCAGCACGTCGGCATGCCGGGCATGCACGGCGCCGTCACCGCGGTCACCGCGTTGCAGAAGTCCGACCTGCTGATCACCCTCGGCGCCCGTTTCGACGACCGCGTCACCGGCAAGCTGGACTCCTTCGCGCCGTACGCCAAGGTCGTGCACGCCGACATCGACCCGGCGGAGATCGGCAAGAACCGTGTCGCGGACGTGCCGATCGTCGGCGACGCCCGCGAGGTCATCGCCGACCTCGTCGTCGCCGTCCAGGCCGAGCACGACGCCGGCCACAAGGGCGACTACAGCGCCTGGTGGAAGGACCTCAACCGCTGGCGCGAGACCTACCCGCTGGGCTACGACCTGCCGGAGGACGGCAGTCTCTCCCCGCAGCAGGTCATCCAGCGGATCGGCGAACTGGCCCCCGACGACACCATCTACGCGGCGGGCGTCGGCCAGCACCAGATGTGGGCCGCCCACTTCATCAACTACGAGCGGCCCGCCACCTGGCTGAACTCCGGTGGCGCCGGGACGATGGGCTACGCGGTCCCCGCCGCGATGGGCGCCAAGGCCGGGCAGCCCGACCGCGCGGTCTGGGCGATCGACGGCGACGGCTGCTTCCAGATGACCAATCAGGAGCTGGTCACCTGCGCGCTGAACAACATCCCGATCAAGGTCGCGATCATCAACAACGGCGCGCTGGGCATGGTCCGCCAGTGGCAGACCCTGTTCTACAACCAGCGCTACTCCAACACCGTGCTGCACAGCGGCCCGGAGGCGGACGGCAAGCAGCCGAGCGCCGGCACCCGGGTCCCGGACTTCGTGAAGCTGTCCGAAGCGATGGGCTGTGTCGCGATGCGCTGCGAGGACCCGGCCGAGCTGGACGCGGTCATCGCCAAGGCCAATGCCATCAACGACCGCCCGGTGGTGATCGACTTCATCGTCCACGAGGACGCCCAGGTGTGGCCGATGGTCGCCGCCGGCACCTCCAACGACGAGGTCATGGCCGCCCGGGGCGTGCGTCCCGACTTCGGCGACAACGAAGACGACTGAACCCAGGACGTCACGGACGCACGGAAGAAGAGAGAAGACGAATGTCCAAGCACACGCTCTCCGTCCTGGTGGAGAACACCCCCGGCATCCTGGCCCGGATCGCCGCCCTGTTCTCCCGCCGCGGCTTCAACATCGACTCCCTCGCGGTCGGTGTCACCGAGCACCCCGACATCTCCCGCATCACCATCGTGGTCAGCGTCGAGTCGCTGCCGCTGGAGCAGGTCACCAAGCAGCTCAACAAGCTCGTCAACGTCCTGAAGATCGTCGAGCTGGAGCCGGGTGCGGCCATCCAGCGCGAGCTGGTCCTGGTCAAGGTCCGCGCCGACAACGAGACCCGCTCGCAGATCGTCGAGATCGTCCAGCTCTTCCGCGCCAAGACGGTGGACGTCTCCCCGGACGCGGTCACGATCGAGGCCACCGGATCCAGCGACAAGCTGGAGGCGATGCTCAAGATGCTGGAGCCGTTCGGCATCAAGGAACTGGTGCAGTCCGGCACCATCGCCATAGGCCGTGGCGCCCGGTCCATCACGGACCGCTCGCTGCGCGCACTGGACCGTACGGCCTGACGCCCCCGGTCCGGCGTCGTCCGCCAGGACCGTATGGCGAGACCCCGCAACCTTCCCCACCCCGCCCGACGTACTGTGTGGGCACCCCGCTAGATCCAAGGAGATACCCGAAGTGGCCGAGCTTTTCTACGACGACGATGCCGACCTGTCCATCATCCAGAACCGCAAGGTCGCGGTCATCGGGTACGGAAGCCAGGGCCACGCCCACGCGCTCTCCCTGCGCGACTCCGGCGTCGACGTGCGGGTCGGTCTGCACGAGGGCTCGAAGTCCAAGGCCAAGGCCGAGGAGCAGGGCCTGCGTGTGGTGACGCCCGCCGAGGCGGCCGAAGAGGCCGACGTCATCATGATCCTCATCCCGGACCCGATCCAGGCCAAGGTCTACGAGGAGTCCGTCAAGGACCACCTCAAGGACGGCGACGCGCTGTTCTTCGCCCACGGCTTCAACGTCCGCTTCGGCTTCATCAAGGTCCCGGCCGGCGTGGACGTCGCCCTGGTCGCCCCCAAGGGCCCGGGCCACCTGGTGCGCCGTCAGTACGAAGAGGGCCGCGGCGTCCCGGCGATCGCCGCCGTCGAGCAGGACGCCTCCGGCAACGCGTTCGCCCTGGCGCTCTCGTACGCCAAGGCCATCGGCGGCACCCGTGCGGGTGTCATCAAGACCACCTTCACCGAGGAGACCGAGACCGACCTGTTCGGTGAGCAGGCCGTCCTGTGCGGTGGCGCCTCGGCGCTGGTCAAGGCCGGTTTCGAGACTCTGGTCGAGGCGGGCTACCAGCCCGAGATCGCGTACTTCGAGTGCCTCCACGAGCTCAAGCTGATCGTGGACCTGATGTACGAGGGCGGCCTGGAGAAGATGCGCTGGTCGGTCTCCGAGACCGCCGAGTGGGGCGACTACGTCACCGGCCCGCGCGTCGTCACCGACGCCACCAAGGCCGAGATGAAGAAGGTCCTCGGCGAGATCCAGGACGGCACCTTCGCCAACAACTGGATGGCGGAGTACAACGCCGGTCTGCCGAAGTACAACGAGTACAAGAAGGCGGACGAGGGCCACCTGCTGGAGACCACCGGCAAGAAGCTGCGCAAGCTGATGAGCTGGGTCGACGACGAGGCGTGAGTCCGCGGGACAGGGGGTCGCGGCGCAGTTCGCGGCCCCCTCGTCCGTACCCGCCGCGGCCCGTTCGGGAAGAGCGCGCCGCCGCATTGTCCACCGCGTAGAACCCCGCACGGGTGATCCTTCCGCTTCGGCGCAGGCCGCGTCCCCACGCGCCACTACACTCGAACCAACAAGCGCGTCAGGCTCACAACGTCGTGCGTCTTCCACGCGGCTTTCCCCCTTCACCGCCTTCGGCCGTCGGGACGGCCGTCCGCGAAGGACTAGTGAGGACTGAAGACCACGTGAGCTCGAAACCCGTCGTACTGATCGCCGAAGAGCTGTCGCCCGCCACCGTCGATGCCCTCGGGCCCGACTTCGAGATCCGGCACTGCAACGGCGCTGACCGCGCCGAGCTGCTGCCCGCGATCGCCGACGTCGACGCCGTCCTCGTGCGCAGCGCGACGAAGGTCGACGCCGAGGCCATCGCCGCCGCCAAGAAGCTGAAGGTCGTCGCCCGCGCGGGCGTGGGCCTGGACAACGTCGACGTCTCCGCCGCCACCAAGGCCGGCGTGATGGTCGTCAACGCCCCGACCTCCAACATCGTCACCGCCGCCGAGCTCGCCTGCGGTCTGCTGGTCGCCACGGCCCGCAACATCCCGCAGGCCAACACCGCCCTGAAGAACGGCGAGTGGAAGCGCAGCAAGTACACCGGCGTCGAGCTGAGCGAGAAGACCCTCGGCGTCGTCGGCCTCGGCCGCATCGGTGTCCTGGTCGCCCAGCGGATGTCGGCCTTCGGGATGAAGGTCGTCGCCTACGACCCCTACGTCCAGCCGGCCCGCGCCGCGCAGATGGGCGTCAAGCTCCTCACCCTCGACGAGCTGCTGGAGGTCGCGGACTTCATCACCGTCCACCTCCCCAAGACGCCCGAGACGGTCGGTCTGATCGGCGACGAGGCGCTGCACAAGGTCAAGCCGTCGGTCCGGATCGTCAACGCCGCGCGCGGCGGAATCGTCGACGAGGCCGCGCTGGCCAGCGCGCTCAAGGAGGGCCGGGTCGCCGGCGCGGGCCTGGACGTCTACACCACCGAGCCCTGCACGGACTCGCCGCTCTTCGAGTTCGACCAGGTCGTCGCGACCCCGCACCTCGGCGCCTCGACGGGTGAGGCCCAGGAGAAGGCCGGTATCTCGGTCGCCAAGTCGGTGCGCCTGGCGCTCGCCGGTGAGCTGGTGCCGGACGCGGTCAACGTCCAGGGCGGTGTGATCGCCGAGGACGTCAAGCCGGGGCTGCCGCTGGCCGAGCGGCTGGGCCGGATCTTCACCGCGCTGGCCGGCGAGGTCGCCATGCGCCTCGACGTCGAGGTGTACGGCGAGATCACCCAGCACGACGTGAAGGTGCTCGAACTCTCCGCGCTCAAGGGTGTGTTCGAGGACGTCGTGGACGAGACGGTGTCGTACGTCAACGCCCCGCTGTTCGCGCAGGAGCGCGGCGTCGAGGTGCGGCTGACGACCAGCAGCGAGTCGCCCGAGCACCGCAACGTCGTGACGGTGCGCGGCACGCTCGCGGGCGGCGACGAGGTGTCGATCTCCGGCACGCTCGCCGGGCACAAGAACATCCAGAAGGTCGTCGCCGTCGGGGAGCACTCCATCGACCTGGCGCTCGCCGACCACATGGCGTTCCTGCGCTACAGCGACCGCCCCGGTGTCGTGGGCACCGTCGGCAAGATCCTGGGCGAGGCGGGCATCAACATCGGCAACATGCAGGTCTCGCGGGCCGATGTCGGCGGCGAGGCGCTGGTCGCGCTGACCGTCGACGACACGATTCCGGCCGCTGTGCTCAGCGAGATCGCGGAGGAGATCGGCGCAACCTCGGTGCGTGCCGTCAACCTCGGCTGATCCACGAGTCTTCGCAGGTCATTGGGCCCGGGCCCCGCATGTGCGGGGCCCGGGCCCAATCGTGTGAAAGGGCGGGGCCATTGGAGGGACGGGCCGCCCGTCATTCGTGGTGTCGTCAGCGTTCACCCGAATGGCGTAGTCCTGGTGCATTTGCCCCCGGCGGCGCGCGGGGCGTCAGGGGCGTCCTGGCGCCGTCGGGCCAGGCGTTCCGCGGCCGTCCCGAGTCGCTCCGGGGGGCTTCGGGGCGCGCAATGGGAACTGCGCGTGCCCCTGGTGGCGCGTGCGGAAGGAGAGAACCCCATGAATGCACCGCTGGGTGACACCCCTCAGGATCTGACCGGCCTGACCGTGGTCGATATCCAGGGCTCCAAGGTGGGCACCGTGCAGCAGGTATACCGCGACGATGCCACCAACGCCCCCGAGTGGATCACGGTGCGCACCGGGCTGTTCGGCATGAAGGAGACCTTCCTGCCGCTTGCCGGGGCGCGGCGGGCGGGCGGCGAACTGCATGTTCCGCACGCCAAGGACACGATCAAGGAAGCGCCGAGGATCGACGCCGAAGGCCATCTCGATCCCTCCGAGGAGGCACGCCTCTACCGGCACTACGGACTGACCCGGCCGGACAACCCCACCTCCCGCTCGGACACCGTGATGTCCGCCGGACCGACCGGAACCAACCCGGCCGGCACCACCCAGGGCGGTCCGTCCGCGAAGTCCCCGGACCCCGCCGTGACGCCCACGGGCAATCCCACCCGTACCCGGGCCGCCGCGGCTCCCGGGGCGATCGGGGAGACCACGGGGCGCGGTCGCACGGAGCCCACCGAGCGGCCGATGGCGGGTGCCGGCGCGGGAGCCGGTGCCGGGGCCGGGGCGATGGCGATGTCGCGCGGCCGCGACGACGAGGACATCACGGGCCTCAAGGGGCAGACACCGGAGATCCTCCTCTCCGAGGAACGGATGCAGATCTCCACCGAGGAGCACGAGACCGGCCGCGCCCACCTGCGCAAACACGTGGTCACCACGGAGGAGCACCGCACGATCCCGGTGACGCACGAAGAGGTGCGGATGGTCCGGGAGCGGATCACCGAGGAGGACCGCGCACTGGGCCGGACCGCTCCGCGGATCGGTGACGGCGAGGTCGAGGTCGTCCTGCACGAGCAGCAGCCGGTGGTCAGCAAGAAGACCGTGGCGGTCGAGCGGGTCCGGTTGGAGACCGAGCGGGTGACCGAGCAGAAGGAGATCACCGCCGATCTGCGCAAGGAGGAGCTGGATTTCGACGACGGTCTGGGGACGAAGGGGAACCTGAAGGGTGACAGGAAGGGCCAGGGGCCGGACCGGCTGAGGTGACCGAGGAGCGGGGCGCCGGACGGGGGAGCGGCGGAGGCCGGGGCCGCACCGTCCGGCCTCCGCCCGCCGCCGGTGGGGTACGCCCGCCGCCGCGGTGTACGCCCGTGTGCGACGGGCGGTGTACGTCCGGCTAAGGCGCGCACCACCGCCCGCGACATCGTGGCCGCGTCCGGCGCCGACCTCGCCTCCATCGGATACCACCACGGTTCCCAGGACGCCCTGATGTCGGGCGGTCATCGCCTCCAGCGGGGAACGGGGCGCGGGGTGGGCGAGCTGCCCGCCGTCGCGGAGTCGGCGGATCCGCTGGAACGCTTCGCCGGCGCCTGGGGCCAGGTCCTCCGACGCATCGGCAGCGAACGGGAGTTCATCGCCGCGCAGGTGGAGGTGCTCGGGCTGCTGCCGTGCGCCGCCGGGCTGCGCGAGGTGATCGCCGAGGTGCTGCCGGAGGGCGGGCGAGGGCCTCGTCGCCCGCTTCGAAGGGGTGCCGGACACCGAGGTCGGCGCGGCGGCGGCCCGGGTCGTCGGCTCCTTCTACCAGGCCCTGCTCACCGGCCTCACGGTTCGGTCCCTGGTGCAGCCGGAGGCGATGCCGTCCGGCCGCGATCCGGCGGAGGCGCTGCGGCGGGTGACGGCGGGCGAGGCCCTGGGGCCGGAGCCGGCGACGCGCGCCCGACCTGAGGGTGACGAGCCCGCCAGGGCTCACAGTCGCGCGGCCTTGAGTGCCATGTGCAGCAGCAGCCGGTCCGAGCCCTCGGCCAGGTCCAGGCCGGTGAGCTTCTCCACCCGGCCCAGGCGGTAGTAGAGCGTCTGGCGGTGGATGCCCAGGGCCTGGGCGGTGCGGCCGGCCTGGCCCGCGCAGTCGAGGAACACCTCGGCGGTGCGGGCCAGTTCGAGGTGCGCGGGCGCCAGCAGCGGTTCGGCGACGGCGTCCGGGCCGGTGGCGGGCAGCGCGGTCAGCAGGCGGTACGCGCCGATGGTGTCCCACTGGGCGACCGGGCCCAGCCGCGGCTCGGCGCGGGCCGCGCGGGCCGCGTCCAGGGCCTGCTGCCAGGAGCCCGACAGATCGGTCAACTCCGTTGTGCCGGTGCCGATTCCGGCGGCGCCCGGCCGGGGCGGCGGGATACGGCCCGCGGCGCCGCCCTGCGGCCGGGCGGCGGCCGGTGCGGCGCCGACGCGAGGGGAGCGCAGCAGCTGCTCGGCCACCGTATGCGCCGCGGCGAGGGAGCCGGGGGAGCGCAGGCGTACCAGCGCGGCCAGGGCGGGGGACGCACGGTGTGGGCGGGCGGGGGGCGTGGGGCCGGTGCGGTCGGGGTCCGCGGCCGTCCCCGGGCCCTCGGCCGTGCCCCGCGCGCCGTGGTCGGCGGGCAGCGTACAGGCCGCGAGCAGCCCCGGCAGGCTGGGCAGCGGCGCCGCGTCGGCGCCCGTCGTGTCCCAGGGCAGTACCGCGACCATGGTGAGCGGTGAGCCCGGCGAGAAGCGCAGGGTGTCCCGCAGGGCGTCGCGCAACGCCGTCTCGGCGGCGCCCCGCGCCCCGGGTCCGGTGGCCAGCAACTCCCTCAGCAGGTCGCCCAGTTCGGATCCGGCGCTGGCCTCGTCCGCCAGCAGGGCGCCGATCCGGGCGGCGGTCTCCATCGCCTGCGCGATCCGCGGGTCGGGGGGCGTGCCGCGGCCGCCCAGCTCCAGGTCGGTCAGGTGGCCGTCGTCCAGCAGCCAGACGTAGCCGTGCACGATGCCGCGGTGGCGTACGGGCAGACAGATCCGGCCGCGGAAGACCCCGGCGGCCGGGTCCGGTGGAATGCGCAGCGCCGTCCTGGCCCGCGCGATCCCGAACGCCTCGAACCAGGCCCGGACCGCCGCAGTCGACCGGCGCTGCAGGATCGACCGGGTACGCACCGGGTCCATGACCTCGTCGTCGTCGCCTTCGTGCGCGCCGAACGCGATCAGCCCGAAATCCCGGTCCTCCAGCGTCGCCGGCGCGCCGAGCGCCGCCGAGATCTCGTCAACGAGCTGCTGGTAGTCGCCTCGCATCCGCCGCCGGGCTCCTCTCGTGTCCACATCGTGCCCTGCACCATTCTCATACATCTGTCTGAGATCCTGACCACGAAGGCGTGACAGCTGTCGATGGCCGGAAGATGGCGAGATCCTTAAGTTTCAGGTGGCTCATCTTGCCGCTGCGCCGCCGCTACGGTGCCCGCCCCGGCATTTGTCATCCTGAACCGTGGAGGTGCCCCATGCTGGGTCCCGTGCTTCTCGCCGCCGCGCGCAGCGACAGCATCCGCCGCGTCGTCGCGGCAGCTCCGGTCACCCGCCCTGTGGTGGACCGCTTCGTCGCTGGTGAGCGGCTGGCCGAGTCCATGGCGGTGGTCCGATCGCTGGCCGCGCGCGGCCTGGAGGTCACTCTCGACCATCTCGGCGAGGACATCACCGACCCGGCCGAGGCGCTGCGCAACCGCGACGCCTACCTTCAGCTGACGGCGGCGCTCAAGGAGCAGGGGCTCGGCGTCAAGGCCGAGATGTCGGTCAAGCTCTCGGCGTTCGGTCAGGCGCTGCCCGGCGGCCACGAGCTGGCGCTGAAGAACGTCACGCCGGTGGTCGAGGCCGCCGCCGAGGCCGGTACGACGGTGACCCTCGACATGGAGGACCACACCACCGTCGACTCCACCCTCGCCATCCTCGCCGAGCTGCGTGCGCGTTTCCCGCAGACCGGCGCGGTGGTGCAGTCCTACCTCTTCCGTACCGAGGACGACTGCCACGCGCTCGCCGGGGAAGGCTCCCGGGTGCGGCTGGTCAAGGGCGCGTACAAAGAGCCCGCGACCGTGGCCTTCCAGGACAAGCGGGAGGTCGACAAGGCCTACGTACGCTGCTTGAAGATCCTCATGGCGGGGCAGGGCTACCCGATGATCGGGTCCCACGACCCGCGGATGGTCGCCATCGGCCAGGAGCTGGCGCACCGCAACGGCCGCAAGCCCGGCGACTTCGAATTCCAGATGCTGTACGGCATCCGCGAGGCCGAGCAGCAGCGCCTGGTGGCCGAGGGTCACCGGATGCGGGTCTACATCCCGTACGGCACCGACTGGTACGGCTACTTCATGCGCCGCCTCGCCGAGCGCCCCGCGAACCTGGGATTTTTCCTCAGGTCGCTCGCCACCCGGGGCTGATCGCCCCACCGTGGCGGGTCCGGGTGGATGCTGGAAGCCCGGCCACCCGCCGACCACCGAACGAACACCGACGTCGCTACAGCGAACTACAGCGAAGGAGACACGGCCGCCATGGACGCTGTGACCCAGGTCCCCGTGCCGGTTAACGAGCCGGTTCACACCTACGCCCCCGGCAGCGCCGAGCGCAGCCGCCTGGAGGCCAAGCTCAAGGAGCTGGCCGACAACCCGATCGAGCTGCCGATGACCATCGGCGGCGAGCGGCGGATGGGCGCGGGCGAGCGTTTCGACGTCGTCCAGCCCCACCACCACGCCGCGCGGCTCGGCACCTTCGGCACCGCCACCGTCAAGGACGCCCAGGACGCGGTGGACGCCGCGCTGGCCGCCGCCCCCGCCTGGCGTGCGCTGTCCTTCGACGATCGCGCCGCGATCATCCTCAAGGCCGCGGACCTGCTCGCCGGCCCCTGGCGCGAGACGCTGGCCGCCGCCACCATGCTCGGCCAGTCCAAGACCGCCCAGCAGGCCGAGATCGACACCCCCTGCGAGCTGATCGACTTCTGGCGCTTCAACGTGCACTTCGCGCGCCAGATCCTCGCCGAGCAGCCCCCGGCGAACTCCCCGGGTGTGTGGAACCGCTCCGACCACCGCCCCCTCGAGGGCTTCGTCTACGCGATCACGCCCTTCAACTTCACCGCGATCGCCGGCAACCTGCCGACCGCCCCCGCCCTCATGGGCAACGTGGTCGTCTGGAAGCCGTCCCCGACCCAGACCTACGCCGCCGTGCTGCTGATGCAGCTGCTGGAGGAGGCCGGGCTGCCCAAGGGCGTCATCAACCTCGTCACCGGCGACGGCAAGGACGTCTCCGAGGTGGCCCTCACCCACCCGGACCTGGCGGGCATCCACTTCACCGGTTCGACCAAGACCTTCCAGTACCTCTGGAAGACGGTCGGTACCCACATCGAGAACTACAAGACGTACCCGCGGCTGGTCGGTGAGACCGGCGGCAAGGACTTCATCGTCGCCCACCCCTCGGCCGACCGCGCCGTGCTGAAGACCGCCATGACCCGCGGTGCCTTCGAGTTCCAGGGCCAGAAGTGCTCCGCCGCCTCCCGCGCCTACGTTCCGGCCTCCCTGTGGAACGCCGGTCTGAAGGAGGAGTTCGCGGCCGAGGTCGAGTCCCTGACCATGGGCGACGTCTCGGACCTGTCGAACTTCATGGGCGCGGTCATCGACGAGCGCTCGTTCGCCAAGAACAAGGCGGCGATCGACCGCGCCAAGGCCGACCCGACCGTCGAGGTCGTGGCCGGCGGCAGGTACGACGACAGCGAGGGCTACTTCGTCCGCCCGACGGTCCTGGTCTCCACCGACCCGGAGAACGAGATCTTCAAGGACGAGTACTTCGGCCCGATCCTGGGCGTCCACGTCTACGACGACGCCGACTACGACGCCATGCTGGAGCAGATGGAGTCCGCCTCGGCCTACGGCCTGACCGGCTGCGTCATCGCCCAGGACCGCGCCGAAGCGGCCCGCACCTGTGAGGTGCTCCGCTTCGCGGCCGGCAACTTCTACATCAACGACAAGCCCACCGGCGCCGTGGTCGGCCAGCAGCCCTTCGGCGGCGGCCGTGCCTCCGGCACCAACGACAAGGCGGGCGCCAAGCAGAACCTGATGCGCTGGACCTCCACGCGCTCCATCAAGGAGACGCTGGTCCCGCCGACGGACTACCGCTACCCGCACATGGGCTGAGGCTCCGCGCGTAACGCGGCGGCCCGGCACTCCTCTTGGGGGTGCCGGGCCGCCGGTGTGTTTGCCCGGGTCAGCCGGAGGTGCGGGGTGGGCCGGTGATCGTCTCGCCGATGGTGAAGCCCTTGGCGGGGCCTTCGGGGATGGTGACTTCGGTGCCGTACGGCCTCCGAGTCGAGTCGCCGTGGTTCGCTTCTTCGGGAGAGGAGGAGGTGAGCACGGTGACGTGTCCGTTGTCGTCGTAGTCGTCGATGACGACGTAGACCGGGATACCGGCGCGGGCGTAGGCGCGGCGCCTGCGGACGCGGTCGTGCTGCTTGTCGTCGCCGGGTGAGGCGACCTCGACGATGAGGGCTACGCAGCGAGCGTCGAGGCCGAGACCGTCAGCGGTGATGAACTCGTCGTCGTCCATCGTTCGCCCGTTCGTATGACCATCAGCTCCAGCCCGCAATGATCACCCCCAACCCCACCGCAAAGCCACCCCCCAACAGCGCCAGATACCCCACATACCGCCGCCGCCACGGCCGCGCCACCGCCCCCAGTGCAGCGAAGGCGAGGCCCACCGTCAGGGTTCGGCTCCCGCGCGCCTCGGCCGAGGCGAGGAGCCAGTCGGGGGCGGGGATGCGGGCGCGGCCCGCTTCGGCGGCGTAGACCTTGTACGGGATGCCGTCCCAGGGCTGGTGGCGAACGGCCTCGGCGCCCTCGTCCGCGAGCTGCCGGGAGACCTCGGCGCGCATCCGGTCCGTGGTGAGCGGGGCGGGCAAGTGGGCGCCACCGGCGGCGAGTTGGAGGGCCAGCAGGCCGCCCGCGAGGCTGCCGCCCAGCGCCGCGAGGGAGAGGCGCAGACCGGCGCGGGGCGCGGCCACGCAGGCGACGGCGAGGAAGAGTTCCGGCATCAGCGGCCAGCTCAGCGCCTCGGCGAAGGCCCAGCCGAAGGTGAGCGGCAGGCCCCGGCGGGAGGCGACGACGGCCGCGGTGCGGCGGCGGAGCCGGGAGTCCGCCAGGCCGTGCGCGGCCGCGCGGTCGGTCAGGCACTGCACGGCGTCGCGGGCGGTGGCCGGGGCGACGGGGCCGTACAGGGGGGCGCCGATCTGGACGCGGACGAGGGTACGGCGGAGTCGGCCGTGCTTGGGGAGCAGGCGGTCGGTGCCCGCCAGGCCCACCGGGACGAGGGGGACACCGGCCCGCTGGGCCAGGAGCAGCGCGCCCCGGCGGAACTCGCCGACTGCGCCGTCCCGGCCGCGGGTGCCCTCGGGGAAGAGGACCACGGCCCGGCCGGCCCGCAACGCACCGGCCGTGCCCAGCAGATCGTCGAGGCCGCCGCCGGTACGCCGTACGGGGAACCCCGCGGCGAGGTGGCGGCAGATGCGGCGGCGCCACGGGGTGGCGAACCAGTAGTCGGCGGCCGCGGCGATCAGCGGGGCGTGCCGGGCGTCGAGGGCGGCGAGCAGGGCCGCGGTGTCGGCGTGCGAGGAGTGGTTCGCGACGACCACGCAGCCGCCGCGCGGCAGCCGACCCTGCCGGACGACGCCGCCGGTGAGGGTGAGGGCGACGGTCCACAGCGCCCGGCGCAGCCACGCGGCGGTGGTGGCGGGCAGGCCCGGGCGGGGGATCCGCTGTCCGGCGGGGCGCGAAGGGCGCAGCGGGAACGGGGCCTGCCCGGGGTGCTGCGGACGGAGGCGGCGGGGGCGCCGGGCGGGACCGACCGGGTGGTGGGTGCGCAGGCCACGCAGCGCTCGACGCTCGGCGCGCAGCGCGCGGCGGCGCCGGACCGGGCGGGAGGGCCCGCCCCGGCCGCCGGGCACCCGGCCCCGCCCGCGCGTGCCGCGGTGGCCGTCGGCCGGCCGCGAAGGTCCGCCGGACCGACCGGTGATCCGTCCCGTCATCCCGTCCCGAAGGCCGTACCTCACAGCGTCACCACCATCGCCAGCGGCACCGCCACCAGCAGCGAGTCGATGCGGTCCAGCAGCCCGCCGAAGCCCGGCAGCCAGCTCCCGGCGTCCTTCACCCCGGCCTCCCGCTTGACCATGGATTCGAGCAGGTCGCCCAGGACGCACCCGGCCAGCACCGCGCCCCACAGCCACGGCGTGAACGCCCCGACGGCCGCCAGTGCCCCGGCCGTGCCCGCCGCGGCGCCCAGCACTCCGGCCCAGGTCTTGTGGGGGGAGAGCGGCGACAGCGGGCGGGCCAGTGCGCCTCGTCGCCCCAGGGCCGTGCCGCCGCACCAGGCCCCCACGTCGCCGAGCGCGACCGCCACGCCCACCGCGACGGCGGTGCCGCCGAGCAGTACGAGGCCGGTGAGGGCGACGGGGATCCAGAGCAGGCCGAAGAGGGAGCGGGCGGCGCGGGCCGCACCCGCCGTGTGGTCGCCGGACAGCAGCGCCGGCAGCGCGGCGGCGAGCAGCAGCACGGCCATCAGCCGCAGATCCAGCCACTGCGGGCGCAACCAGGCGAGCAGCGGGAGGACGACGGCCGCGGCGGCGAGCACCCGGCGTTCGGCGCCTACCGCCCCGCCGGGCGCCAGTCGCGCGTACTCCCCGACGGCGATCAGACCGAGGCCGACGGCCAGCACCGCCGCGCCCGCCTCGCCGAAGAACAGCGGACCCAGGAAGACCGGGGCGGCCAGCGCCCAGGTGCGCCAGCGGCGGCGCAGTTCGCGCCGCATCCGCACCCGGGCGGGCAGCGCCGCGACGGCGACGCCGCCCAGCCCCAGCACCCCGCCGACCACCGGGGCGACCCGGCCGACGGCCTCGCCGCCGGTCAGCAGCAGGCCACCGGCACCGCCCAGCGGCCCCACGAACGCGCTCACCGGGCCACCTCGGCCGCCGGCCGGGCGTCCGATGCGCCCAACTCCCGCCAGAGCCACACCAGTCGAAGCCCCGCGGTCAGCGCGGAGCCGGCGGCCAGCACGACCAGGACCGGCAGCGCCCACCCCGTCGCGGCGGCCACCGCCGCCAGCAGGCAGCGCTCGGTCTTCCCGACCGGTCCGCCGTTGCGGCGCGGCGCCCCGGCCGCGGCGCCCGCCAGCGCGACCCAGGAGGGCAGCGTCGCGGCCAGCGCGGCGAGGGCCACCAGCCACAGCGGGGCGAGCGCGAGGAAACCGGCGAGCACCAGGAGGTCGGCGGCCCGGTCGCCGAGTTCGTTGAGCACCGAGCCGCGCCGGGTGCAGCGTCCGGTGTCGCGGGCCAGGGCGCCGTCGAGATTGGCGAAGGCCAGCCGGGCGGCCAGCAGGGCCGTGACCGGGAGGGCGGCGAGCGGGGCCGGCAGCCAGGCGAGCGCCGCCGCGGCGCCCGCGGCGGCGAGCACACCGGCGGCGGTCAGGGCGTCGGGCGAGACCTCGTGGCGGGCCAGCGCGGCGCGGACCCCGCCGAGCCGGGCCGCGTACCAGGGCTTGAGTGCGTACAGGCCGTTCATGGGGCCACTCTCGCCGCGCGGTGGGCGCCCGCGGCACGGTGTGCCTACTCAGGTGCGCTACTCAATCGGGCCAATGCGGCCTGAGTACCGCGGACCGGGCGGGCGGACGGCCGGACCGCCGTGGCGTCCGTCTCAGATAGTAGGAAGCCCAAGTAATTGTGCAGACATCACGGCCCGGCTGTCCTAGCTTTGTAGGAGCCGAACGTATCGCTCCATCGAGCGAGGCGGATGCGGCCCGGTGCGCCAGCGCAGGTGACCCCTGCCGCGCCGCGGCCCCCGCCCTTCCGGCCCGTGTCTGCATCGACGCACCCCTCATTGTTCCGGGGCTTTGGCATTGGAGACGTGAATCATGGCCGAGACCGCCGTCCGCAGGACCCGTCACTCCGTCCGCACGACCAGCGAAGCCGACCGCCGGGCCGCCGCGGCCGCCCTCCAGCGCGCGCTCGACCGCCGCGACAACGGCGGCTCGACCGGGCACTGATGTCCTGGGCGCACCACGGCGCGCCCAGGACACCCCCTAGCGCGTCACCTCGAAGTGGTCCACGCGCTCGCCCGACTCGGCGAGCGCGGTGACCTTCATCCGGGGGCGGCGCCCCGGCTCGACCTCGACCGCGAGGAACGAGAAGCCGGTGTAGCGCACCCGCGACCACTCCACCGTGTCCACCGCCTTGGTGCGGTCCTTGGTCCAGTGGTACGTCTTCACCTCGTCGAGGTCCTTGACGTGGCCCTCGTAGCTGTCCGGTACGGGGAAGTCGTACAGCGCCCTGCCCGCGCCGCCCGCGGTGACGTAGACGATGCCCTCGCGGGAGGAGTCGACGTGCTCGCCGATCGGCACCTTCTTGGAGACCCGGCCGCCCTTGATGGCGTCGGTGCGCTCGTAGACGTGGTTGTGGCCGTTGACCACCAGGTCCACCCCGTGCTTCTCGAAGAGCGGCAGCCAGGCATCGCGCACCCCGCCGTCCGAGGCGTGCGAGTTGGTGGTGGAGAAGGCGCAGTGGTGGAAGAAGACGACGATGAAGTCGATCCCGTCCGCGGCGCGCAGCTCCGCCAGCCGGCGGTCCAGCCAGCGGGTCTGCCGGCCGTCGGTGTAGCCCTGGTTGGCGGGGATCTCGTACGAGACGTCGTTGGCGTCCAGCGCGACGACACCGACGTTGCCGTAGGTGAAGGAGTAGACGCCGGGGGCGTTCTTCGCGTCCGGGCCGTTGCCGGGCAGCGTCCAGCGGGCGTTCTGGCCGCCGTAGCCGTTGGGGGAGTACCAGGCCTCCATGTCGTGGTTGCCGGTCGTCACCATCCACGGCACGGACTTGGCCACCGACTCGGTCTGGGCGAGGAACTGGTCCCAGACGCGGGCGTCGTAGGTGTCGTGCTCGGAGCCCTGGCCGTCCGGGTCGGCGTAGCAGATGTCGCCCGCGTGCAGGTGGAAGGACGGGTCCTGCCCCAGGATCAGCTGGTCGTTGGCGAGCGCGTGGTAGCTGACGCCCTGGTCGCCGAAGGCGGTGAAGGTGAACTTCTGCGCGCGGGCCGGGGCGGTACGGAAGGTACCGACGGTGCCGAAGTGCCGCGGGTCGGCGGGGTCGAACCCGTCGTGGCCGACGCCGTAGTAGTACGTCGTGCCCGGGCGCAGCCCGTCCAGCGCGGCGTGCAGGTAGTACTGCTCGACGGCCGGGAGCTTCGCGGACAGCGACGGGGTGTGCAGATCGCGCACCTCGGCCTCGATCTTGCGGCCCAGGTCCCACGGCTTGAGTCCCACCCGCAGATACGGCCGCCGGACCGCGAGCGGCACCTGCCAGGCCACCCGCATCTGCGTCCTGGGGTCGGCGCCGAAGGACAGGTGCCGGCCGAACGGCGCGACCAGCGAGCCGTCGACGGCGCCGGTGGCGTGCGGGGCGAGGAGCGCGGGGGAGGCGGCCTGGGCGGAGCCGGCCAGCAGCCCGGAGCCCGCCACCGCGCCCGCGGTGGCGGCCGACGTCCGCAGCAGGCCGCGGCGGGTCAGCTTGGTGCGCAGGTACTCGTGCTGCTCGGGCATGCTCATCCGGCCCGCGAGCCGCTCCGGTATCCCGACGCGGGGAAGGTGTGAGGGCTGGGGGCCGGACCCCCGGGAAGTGGCAGTCATGCGTCGAACCTCGCAGCGCGAGCCGTCCACAGTGGGGCGCGCAGGTGAACGGCAGCTGACCGGTCCCCCACCTGTCCGTATGACGGACGTTACGTGTCAATCAATGGGACGGAGAGTAGGGTCCAGACATGTCTCGCAGCATTCGCCTCGCAGTGATCCCCGGTGACGGTATCGGCCAGGAAGTCGTGGCCCAGGGCCTGAAGGTCCTGACGTCGGTACTCCCGCAGGACGTCAAGCTGGAAACCAAGGAGTACGACCTCGGGGCCAAGCGATGGCACGAGACCGGTGACACCCTTCCGGACGCGGAGCTGGATTCGCTCAAGCAGCACGACGCCATCCTGCTCGGCGCGATCGGCGACCCGTCGGTGCCCTCCGGCGTGCTGGAGCGCGGACTGCTGCTCAAGCTCCGGTTCGCCTTCGACCACTTCGTCAACCTGCGTCCGTCGAAGCTCTTCCCGAACACCGCGACCCCGCTCGCCGGCCGCCCCGAGATCGACTTCGTGGTGGTGCGCGAGGGCACCGAGGGCCCGTACACCGGGAACGGCGGTTCCCTGCGGACCGGCACCCCGGCCGAGGTCGCCACCGAGGTCAGCCTCAACACCGCCTACGGTGTGGAGCGCGTGGTCCGGGACGCGTACGAGCGGGCCAACGCCCGCCCGCGCAAGAAGCTGACGCTGGTCCACAAGAACAACGTCCTGGTCTACGCCGGTCACATGTGGAAGAACATCTTCGACAGGGTCGGTCGGGAGTACCCCGAGGTCACCACGGACTACCTGCACGTCGACGCCGCGACGATCTTCTTCGTCACCCAGCCCGAGCGGTTCGACGTCATCGTCACCGACAACCTCTTCGGCGACATCCTCACCGACCTCGCCGCGGCCGTCACCGGCGGTATCGGCCTGGCCGCCTCCGGGAACATCAACCCGACCGGCGAGTTCCCCTCGATGTTCGAGCCGGTGCACGGCTCCGCCCCGGACATCGCGGGCACCGGCAAGGCCGACCCGACGGCGACGATCCTCTCCGTCGCGCTGCTGCTGCGCCACCTCGGCTTCGAGCAGCAGGCCGCCCGCATCGAGGAGGCCGTCGCGGCCGACCTGGAGACCCGGGACGGCACCGCCCGCAGCACGGACGAGATCGGCGACGCCCTCGCCGCACGCGTAGCGGGCTGAGGCCCGCAGCAGCGCACCGAGCAGTACGGACAGCGCCGGGCCCCACGGGGGGTCCGGCGCTGTCCGTTCTCTCTCCCCGTCCGCTCTCCCGCGACCCCGCCCCGCGTGCCCCGCCGCGGTCCGCCCTGTGCCACCGCCGGGAGGGATGCGACCATCGGACCCGGAGACCGCGCACACGTTACGGTCGGCGGACACCTTTACGGCGGCGGACACCCCCGAGCGATAATCGGACGAGGGGCCGCCGTCCGCGAGGAAACTCGGACGTCCCAGTAACGACCGGTACGTCAAGAGACCGTCGTACGCGGCCGCCACCAGCCGCACCGGTGCGGAACACGCAGTGAAGGACATGTATTCATGACGACGCCTACGATCGAGCTCAAGCCCTCCTCGCACCCGCTGTCCGACGCGGAGCGGGAAAAGATCCTCGCCGGCCCCGGCTTCGGCCGTTACTTCACCGACCACATGGTGACGATCAAGTGGACGGAAGGCCGGGGATGGCACGACGGCCAGCTCGTGCCGTACGGGCCGCTCGCCCTCGACCCGGCGACCAACGTGCTGCACTACGCGCAGGAGATCTTCGAGGGCCTCAAGGCATACCGTCAGCCCGACGGCTCCGTCGCCTCTTTCCGGCCCGACGCCAACGCCCGGCGCTTCCAGGCCTCCGCGCGCCGGCTGGCCATGCCGGAGCTGCCCGTCGAGACCTTCATCGAGGCCTGTGACCTGCTCGTCCAGCAGGACAAGGCATGGGTGCCCGCGCACGGCGGCGAGGAGTCGCTCTACCTGCGCCCGTTCATGATCGCGACCGAGGTCGGCCTGGGCGTGAAGCCCGCCAACGAGTACCTCTTCGTCGTCATCGCCTCGCCCGCCGGCGCCTACTTCGCCGGCGGCGTCAAGCCCGTCTCCATCTGGCTGTCCGAGAACCGCGTGCGCGCCGTGCCCGGCGGCATGGGCGACGCCAAGACCGGCGGCAACTACGCCGCGTCGCTGCTCGCCCAGGCCGAGGCCGCCGCGCAGGGCTGCGACCAGGTCGCCTACCTCGACGCCGTGGAGCACAAGTGGGTCGAGGAGCTCGGCGGCATGAACCTCTACTTCGTGTACGGCGACAAGATCGTCACGCCCACGCTGACCGGCTCCCTGCTCGCCGGCGTCACCCGTGACTCGCTGCTGTCCGTCGCCCGTGACCTGGGCTTCGCGTCACAGGAGGCCCGGGTCTCGATCGACCAGTGGCGCGCCGACAGCGAGAACGGCACGCTCACCGAGGTCTTCGCCTGCGGTACCGCCGCCGTCATCACCCCGGTCGGCACGGTCAAGACCGCGGGCGGCGAGTGGATCCAGTCCGGCGGCGAGCCCGGCAAGGTCACCCTCGAGCTGCGCAACGCGCTCCTGGACATCCAGCGCGGCGTCGCCGAGGACCGGCACGGCTGGATGCACCCGCTCGGCTGAGCCCTGCACCGGTGCACGACGGAGGCCGCCCCACGCGATGCGGGGGCGGCCTCCGTCGTTACCGCGTCGGCTCAGCCGACCTCCGCGGGTGCCTCCGGAACGGTGGTGCCCGTGGCGGCGCGCAGGGCCGGGACGGGCCGCGGCTGCCGGGCGCTCAGGGCCAGGTAGGCGGCGCCCGCCACGAGCAGGGCGAGCAGGAAGCTGACGTCGATGCCGCCCGTGTAGGCCAGCAGCGGTCCCTGGTAGAAGGACGTGTCCACGCCCATCAGGCCCACCGCGGAGCCGAGCACCCAGGCGACGGTGGCCTGGACGTTCCAGCCCGCCCGGTACCAGTAGACGCCGCCGCGCGTGCCCCGGTTGTAGACCTGGAGGGACTCCGGGTCGTAGGTGCCCCGACAGCGCGCGAAGCCGATCACGGTGATGACCGCCCACGGGGTGCCGATGGCCGTCATCAGGAGGACGAAGGACGTCATCGCGTCCTGCGCCTCCCACAGGAAGTGGCCGAAGTAGACCAGCGCGGTGGACAGGCCGGCGACGACATAGGTGGCCTGGGTACGGGTGGCGCGCGGCAGGATCGCGTCCAGGTCCAGGCCCATGCTGTAGAGCATCAGGCCGGAGTTGCCCACCGAGCCGGCCGAGGCGTTGACCAGCAGGAAGATCAGGTACCAGAACGGCGCGCCGGCCACCAGCGGGCCCGCGTAGTCGCTGCCGGCGCCGACCGCGAGCGCGCTGAAGGTGCCGAAGAGCTGGGGCACCAGCAGACCGATCACCAGGCCCAGGTACGTGGCCGCGAAGACCTTCTTCGAGCTGTGGCGGCGCGGCGAGATGTAGCGGCTGTAGTCGCCGAGCAGGGTGATGAAGGCGATCGGGCCACTGAGACCGGCGGAGACCGCGGCCAGCAGCCAGGTCTGCCAGAAGCCGCCGAGCGCGTACGAGGTGCCGGGCACGGGGGCCGTGGTGAAGTGGGGCGCGAACGCGACCAGGCCGATCGCGAGCACGACGGTCAGGCCGATGGAGAGCACCTTGCTCATCCGCAGCAGCACCTTGTAGCCGTACACCGCGCCCACGGCGGTGGCGCCGGCCAGCACCGCGTAGACGAGGGCGTACGAGGCGCCGCCGGTCGGCAGGCCGATCAGGCGGTGCAGGGCGCCGACCATGGCGTCGCCGCCGACCCACAGGGTCAGCGCGGTGTAGCCGAGCGAGAGCAGCAGGCCGATGACCGAGCCGATGAGCCGGCCGCGCACGCCGAAGTGGGCGCCACTGCTGGTGGAGAGGTTGGTGGCGCTGCGCAGGGAGACCAGCGCGAGCGGGGCGGTCAGCACGGCGCCGACGAGGGTGCCGGCCGCCAGGGAGCTCACCGAGCCCCAGAAGCCCAGCCCGAAGGAGACCGGGAGCCAGCCGAAGATCACCACGCCGAGTGCGAGGTTCGAGCCGAGCAGGATGGAGATGAGGTCGCGCGGACCGCTGGTGCGTTCCTCGTCCGGGATCGTGTCGACTCCGCGTTGTTCGATCGGCATGAGGGCTCCCCTGAGAGGCCGGAACAGTGTGATTTCAGTGCTCGGTGGCTGCTTGTGCAGTGCTCCATGAGCGGTGCACGCCCGGTGTTGCGGGCGATCCGATGAGGTGCTTCGCGATCACGGTGGGTGGTGATCCCTGTGGTGCTCTCGTCGGGAGATCGCTGTGTGGATCCTTGAGCGGCGTTCTCTTCGATCCGCCGAACATCTTTGACTTAGAGCAGCGCTCAATGTGACTCATGAGGGCGCCCCAGGTCAATGCTTCCCTCTTGACTTTCTGCGAGTTAGAGTGGTGCTCTAATCGAGTCATCGAGCTGGAGGTGCGACGGGATGCGGCTGACCCCCACGGAACGCGACCGGCTGCTGCTCTTCAACGCGGCACAGCTGGCGCGCTCGCGCCGCTCCCGCGGACTGAAGCTGAATGTGCCCGAGGCGACCGCGTTGATCGCGGACACAGTCTGCGAGGCGGCGCGGGACGGGCGCCGCCTCGCTCAGGCCATCGAGGCCGGCCGAAAGGTGCTGGGCCCGGACGATGTGCTGCCGGGCGTCGCCGATGTGGTCGGCGACGTCATGGTCGAGGCCGTCTTCGACGACGGCTCCCGCCTCGCGGTGGTCACCGACCCGATCCGCTGCGGCGCACCCGAGGGCGAGCCGGCCGGCGAGGCGGACGAGAGCGCCGTCCCCGGCGCGGTGCTCCCCGGCCCGGCCGACCCGGAGCCGGTACCGGTGGTGACGCTGAGCGTGCACAACACCGCGAGCGTGCCGATCAGCGTCACCTCCCACTTCCACTTCTTCGAGGCGAACCCGCGGCTGGACTTCGACCGTGCCGCGGCCTACGGAATGCGGCTGTGCGTCCCGGCCGGCTCGTCCGAGCGCTTCGACCCGGGCGGCACCCACGAGGTCGGCCTGGTGCCGATCGGCGGCGACCGGATCGCGATCGGGTTCGCCGGACTGGTCGACGGCCCGCTGGACGCGCCGGGAGCGAAGACGGAAGCGCTGCGGCGGGCCGCCGCCTGCGGCTACCTGGGAGCGGAGGAGCAGGTATGAGTCACATGGACCCCCAGGAGTACGCGGCGGTGCACGGCCCGCGGGCCGGTGACCGGGTCGTCCTCGGCGATACGGGCCTGGTCGTCCGCGTCGAGTCCGACTCGCAGAAGCACGGCGACGAGTTCCTGGCCGGCTTCGGCAAGACCGCCCGCGACGGACTGCACCTCAAGGCCGCGTCGCTGCGCGAGACCTGCGATGTGGTGATCAGCAACGTCCTGGTCATCGACGCCGTCCAGGGCATCCGCAAGACGTCCATCGGCATCCGCGAGGGCCGGATCCACGCGATCGGCCGGGCCGGCAACCCCGACACCCTCGAGGGCGTCGAGGTCGTCGTCGGCACCGGCACGTCCATCGTCTCCGGCGAGGGCATGATCGCCACCGCGGGCGCCGTCGACACCCACGTCCATCTGCTCTCGCCGCGCGTCATGGAAGCCTCGCTGGCCTCCGGCGTGACCACCGTCATCGGCCAGGAGTTCGGCCCCGTGTGGGGCGTCGGCGTCAACTCCCCCTGGGCGCTCGGGCACGCCTTCAGCGCCTTCGACGCCTGGCCGGTCAACATCGGCTTCCTGGGCCGCGGCTCCTCCTCCGGCGAGGCCCCGCTGGTCGAGGCGCTGGCCGAGGGCGGCGCCCTGGGCTTCAAGGTGCACGAGGACATGGGCGCGCACGCCCGCGCCCTGGACACCGCGCTGCGCGTCGCCGAGGAACACGACGTCCAGGTGGCGCTGCACAGCGACGGCCTCAATGAATGCCTCTCCGTCGAGGACACCCTGCGCGTCCTGGACGGCCGCACCATCCACGCCTTCCACATCGAGGGCTGCGGCGGCGGGCACGTCCCCAACGTCCTGAAGATGGCCGGCGTCCCCAACGTCATCGGCTCCTCCACCAACCCCACCCTCCCCTTCGGGCGGGACGCGGTCGCCGAGCACTACGGCATGATCGTCTCGGTCCACGACCTCAAGACCGACCTGCCGGGCGACGCCGCCATGGCCCGCGACCGCATCCGGGCCGGCACGATGGGCGCCGAGGACGTGCTGCACGACCTCGGGGCGATCGGCATCACCTCCTCGGACGCCCAGGGCATGGGCCGCGCCGGCGAGACCGTACGCCGTACCTTCGCGATGGCCGGCAAGATGAAGGCCGAGCTCGGGCCCATGGCGGGCGACGGCGCCCACGACGACAACGCCCGGGTGCTGCGCTACGTCGCCAAGCTCACCGTCAACCCCGCCATCGCCCACGGCCTCTCGCACGAGATCGGATCGATCGAGGTCGGCAAGATGGCCGACATCGTGCTCTGGTCGCCGCAGTACTTCGGCGCCAAGCCGCAGCTGGTACTGAAGTCCGGCTTCCCCGCCTACGGCGTCACCGGCGACCCGAACGCCGCCACCGACACCTGCGAACCCCTGGTGCTCGGCCCGCAGTTCGGCGCGCACGGCGCCACCCCCGCCGAGATCTCCGTCGCCTTCGTCGCGCGCGCCGCGGCCGAGGGCGGCATGGACGGCATGCCCACCCGCCGCCGCCGCGTCGCCGTCCGCGGCACCCGCGGCATCGGCCCCGCCGACCTCGTCCACAACTCCCGCGTCGGACAGGTACAGGTGGACGGGGCCAGCGGACTGGTCACCCTGGACGGCGACCCGATGCGCTCCGACCCGGCCGACACCGTCTCGCTGTCGCGCCTGTACTTCCTGTGACCGCGCCGGCTGCGACGCGTCGCAGCCGGCGGGCCCCGCTCCCCGCCCCGCTCACCACGAGGACCTCCAAGATGAACACTCCCGTCGCCGACGGCTTCGCCATGCCCCCGGAGTGGGCACCGCACGAGCGCACCTGGATGGCCTGGCCCGGCCCCAACTTCACCTTCGGTGAGGAGGGCGACGAGACGCTGGCCGAGGCCCGCACGGCATGGGCCGCCGTCGCCCGCGCGGTCCGCCGGTACGAGCCGGTCACCGTCGTCGCGGGACCCGGCCAGCTCCAGGGCGCCCGCGCGCTGCTCGGCGACGGCATCGAGCTGGTCGAGCGGCCGCTGAACGACGCCTGGATGCGCGACATCGGCCCCACCTTCCTCACCGACGGCAAGGGCAATCTCGCCGCCGCCGACTGGGTCTTCAACGGCTGGGGCGCCCAGGAGTGGGCCCGCTGGGAGCGCGACGAGAAGATAGCCGAGCAGGTCGCGGGCCTGGCCGGCGCCCGCCGCTACGCCACCTCGCTGGTCAACGAGGGCGGCGGCATCCACGTCGACGGCGAGGGCACGGTCCTGCTGACCGAGACCGTTCAGCTCGACCCGGGCCGCAACCCGGACCGGTCCAAGGAGGAGGTCGAGGCCGAGATCCACGCGTACCTCGGCACCACCAAGGCGATCTGGCTGCCGCGCGGGCTGGCCGCCGACTACGGTCAGTTCGGCACCCGCGGCCACGTCGACATCGTCGCCGCGTTCGCCCGCCCCGGCGTCGTGATGGTCCACACCCAGCCGAACCCGGACCACCCCGACCACGCGATCTGCAACGAGATCGTCAAGCTGCTGCGCTCGTCCACCGACGCCGAGGGCCGCCGGCTGGAGGTCGTCGAGATCCCCGCACCGACCGTCATCGAGGAAAACGGCGAGCTGGTCGACTACTCCTACATCAACCACCTGCAGTGCAACGACGGCATCGTGCTGTGCGCCTTCGACGACCCGCGCGACGAGGAAGCGGCCGCCATCTTCCGCCGGCTCTTCCCCGGGCGGACCGTGACCCTGGTGGACGCCCGTACGATCTTCGCAGCGGGTGGCGGTATCCACTGCATCACCCAGCAGCAGCCCAAGGTCTGAGCCACCCCAGACCCCACCGTCCCCGGAGGTCCCCCGTGCCCGGTCCCGCACCAGCGCGTCGTCCCCGGCGGCGGCTCAACCAGCCCCGTGAACAGGTGCTCGCCGCGGCGATGGCCACCATCGCCGCGGAGGGGCTGGACCGGCTGACCATGGCGGGCCTGGGCCGCGAGGTCGGCATGAGCAGCGGCCACATCCTGTACTACTTCGGTACGAAGGACGAACTGCTGCTGCAGACCCTCCAGTGGAGCGAGGAGCAGCTCGGCGCCGAGCGCCGGGCCGCCCTCTCCCGCCGCGTCCCGGCCCGCGAACGCCTGGACGCCCTCGTCGACCTCTACCTCCCCGGCGGCCACCGCGACCCGCGCTGGACGCTGTGGCTGGAGGTCTGGAACCGCTCCCAGAGCGCCGACGAGGAAACCCGCGAACGCCAGCTCGACCTGGAGCTCGCCTGGCACCGTGACCTGGTGGCCCTCCTCGTCGAAGGCACCTCCAAGGGCGAATTCCGCCCCGTGGACCCCGAGCGCTTCGCCACCCGCACCCGGGCCCTCCTCGACGGCTTCGGCACCCATCTGGTGGTGGGACTGCCGGGCACCGACCGGGCGGTCGTCCGGATGCACGTGGCGGAGTTCCTGGACGAGTCGCTGCATCCGTCCGGTGGGCAAAACCCTTGATGTGCAAGGGAGTTGCCCGTCGCGCGGCAGATCGGATTCGCTGCGGCGCACCCCTTGATCGGTCGATCTTCGTCCCCTAGCGTCACTCGAACGCGCGTGCCGACCGAACCACGCACGCGCCGGTTCCAACGAGGGAAACGAGGGGAAGAGCGACGTGATGTCATTCAAGAGGACTCCGCGCGCGGTCGTGGCCGTGCTGGGCGTCACCGTGCTGCTGGGCCTGACCGGGCCGGCGGCCACCGCCAGTGCCGCGAGCCCGGCCGGCGGCCGGGTCTCGGCCCAGAAGACCAAATGCGGCGTGCACACCGGCGGCAGCGCCGGACTCTACTACCACAACTGCTCGAAGAAGTACTGGCACAAGGTGCAGGTCGATCACATCATGGCGCCGGACCTCTACCCGTGCGTCAAGCCGGGCAAGGACGAGTTCCTGGGCACCGTCGCCCCGCTCCCGACGAAGGTGCGCGGCGCCAAGTACCTGGGACACTGCAAGCCCTGACCTCCGTCACGGCGCGAAGGAGCGGGTGCGGCCCCGGGGCGGCGCCCGCTCCTTCGCCGGTCGGCCCGTTTCCCCAGGTCTCGAGGTACGCAACGTACGCAATGACGCGTGATCGTTGTCGGCCGTCCTCTTGCCAGCCGCGGCCTCGATCGGCGACGGTGATCGCTGGTCGGCCTGATGGTCGCGGAAACGAGGAGGCCGGCGTGGCACAGCGCCCAGGGGAGACGGAAATGAGCGGTGACACCGCCAACTGGCGGAAGATCTGGGTGGGTTCGGCCGGGAACATGGTCGAGTGGTTCGACTGGTTCGTCTACTCCAGCTTCGCGGTGTACTTCGCGGGCTCCTTCTTCCCGGCGGGGAACGCCACCGCGCAGCTGTTCAACACCATGGCCATCTTCGCCGTGGGGTTCATCATGCGGCCCATCGGAGGCTGGCTGCTGGGTCGGGTCGGTGACCGCCGCGGACGCAAGGCCGCGCTGACGCTCACCGTCACCCTGATGTCGGCCTCGGCGGTCCTGATCGCCGTCGCCCCGACCTACGCGGTGGCCGGTTACGGCGGCGTCGCCGTGCTGCTGATCGCCCGTCTGCTCCAGGGCCTGTCGGTCGGCGGCGAGTACGCGGCGAGCGCGACCTATCTGACCGAGGCGTCCGCCGAGGGCAAGCGCGGCTTCGCCTCCAGCTTCCAGTACGTATCGATGACCGCGGGCCAACTGATCGGTCTCGGGCTGCTGATCGTGCTGCAGCACACTCTGTCCGATGACGCGCTGCACGGCTGGGGCTGGCGCATCCCCTTCATCATCGGTGCGCTGGGCGCGGCCGTCGTCTTCTATCTGCGGCGCAGCATGCTGGAGACCGAAGTCTTCGCCGAGGCGGGCGAGACCGTCGGGGGCGGCGCGGGGGAGGAGGCCGGGCGCGGCACCCTCAAGGCGCTGTGGCAGCACAAGCGGGAGGCGTTCCTGGTCATCGCCCTGACCATGGGCGGCACCGTCGCGTACTACACGTACACCACCTATCTGACCAAGTACCTCTCGGGGACCGCGGGCCTGCCCAAGCAGACCGCGACCCTGGTCAGCTTCTGCGCGCTGTTCGTGTTCATGTGCCTTCAGCCGCTCGCCGGTGCGCTCTCGGACCGGATCGGCCGGCGCCCGCTGCTGATCACCTTCGCGGTCGGCGGCACCTTCCTGACCGTGCCGATCATGTCGCTGCTCAAGCACGCCGGCAGCTTCTGGCCGGCGTTCGGCCTGGCGATGCTCGCGCTGGTGATCGTCACCGGCTACACCTCGATCAATGCCTGTGTGAAGGCCGAACTGTTCCCCACCGGGGTGCGCGCGCTCGGCGTCGCCCTCCCCTACGCGATCGCCAACGCCCTCTTCGGCGGCACGGCGGAGCCGCTCGCGCTGCGGCTCAAGCAGTCCGGCCTGGAATCCGCCTTCCCCTGGTACGTGGCCGGCTGTGCCGCCGTCTCGCTGGTCGTCTACCTGACGATGCGCGAGACGCGCGACATCGACCTCCACCGGGTCGGCAAGGACACCGATTCCGCGCGCGTGCTCGCATCCTGAGACGGGCGGCGGCACGGGGGCGGCGGTGTGCCAGACTGCCCCCGTGCTCTCGTTCGCCATGATTATTGGCAGCAGGCGCGCCGGTCCGCAGTGACCGCCCCGTACGAACCGAGTACGGCGCGGCCATCGTCGTCCCAGACCCGCGCGCAGACCTCTCGCACCCGCGAGAGGTTTTTTCGTTTCCGGCCCACCCGTCACCGGAGGCGGAGCGCGAGGGACCATGGAGGGACGGTGGAACCGGTCTCCCCTGGCCTCCGGCATGGGGGACCCCAGGTAGACCGAGACCCGACAGGAGCCAGACCAGCATGACGGACGTACCCGAACACGCCGTGTCCGACGAATTCCATGTGTTCGACACGACGCTGCGCGACGGCGCGCAGCGCGAGGGCATCAACCTGACCGTCGGCGACAAGCTGACCATCGCCCGGCACCTGGACGACTTCGGCGTGGGCTTCATCGAGGGCGGCTGGCCCGGCGCCAACCCCCGCGACACCGAGTTCTTCGAGCGGGCCCGTACGGAGATCGACTTCCGGCACGCCCGGCTCGTCGCGTTCGGCGCCACGCGCAAGGCGGGTGCCCGTGTCGAGGACGATCCGCAGGTGGCCGCGCTGCTGGACTCCCAGGCCCCGGTCGTCACGCTGGTCGCCAAGTCCCATGTCGGCCATGTGGAACTGGCGCTGCGCACCACCCCCGAGGAGAACCTCGCGATGGTCCGGGACACCGTCGCGTATCTGCGCGAGCAGGGCCGCCGGGTCTTCCTCGACTGCGAGCACTTCTTCGACGGCTATGCGCTGGACCCGGTCTATGCCAAGCAGGTCGTGCGCACCGCGAGCGAGGCCGGCGCCGACGTCGTCGTCCTCTGCGACACCAACGGCGGGATGCTGCCCGCGCAGATCACCGCCGTCGTACGGACCGTCCTCGCGGACACCGGGGCGCGGCTGGGCATCCACGCGCAGGACGACACCGGCTGCGCCGTCGCCAACACCCTGGCCGCCGTGGACGCGGGCGCCACCCATGTGCAGTGCACCGCCAACGGCTACGGCGAGCGGGTCGGCAACTCCAACCTCTTCCCGGTCGTCGCCGCCCTGGAGCTCAAGTACGGGCGCCGGGTCCTGCCCGAGGGCAAGCTCGCCGAGACGACCCGGATCTCGCACGCCGTCGCCGAGGTCGTGAACCTCACCCCCTCCACCCACCAGCCCTACGTCGGCGTCTCCGCGTTCGCCCACAAGGCCGGGCTGCACGCCTCCGCCATCAAGGTCGACCCGGACCTCTACCAGCACATCGACCCGGCGCTGGTCGGCAACACCATGCGGATGCTGGTCTCCGACATGGCCGGCCGGGCCTCCATCGAGCTCAAGGGCAAGGAGCTCGGCATCGACCTGAGCGGCGACCGCGCGCTGGTCGGCCGGGTCGTGGATCGGGTCAAGGAGCGGGAGCTGGCGGGCTATACCTACGAGGCCGCCGACGCGTCGTTCGAGCTGATGCTGCGCGAGGAGGTGGGGGGCAAGGCACTGCGCTACTTCACCGTCGAGTCCTGGCGGGCGATCGTCGAGGACCGGCCCGACGGCACGCACGCCAACGAGGCGACCGTGAAGCTGTGGGCCAAGGGCGAGCGGATCGTCGCCACCGCCGAGGGCAACGGCCCGGTCAACGCGCTGGACCGGGCGCTGCGGGTGGGCCTGGAGCGGATCTATCCGCAGCTCGCCCACATGGAGCTGGTCGACTACAAGGTCCGCATCCTGGAGGGCACCCAGGGCACCGGTTCCATCACGCGGGTGCTCGTCTCCACCGGTGACGGACAGGGCGAGTGGTCGACGGTCGGGGTGGCGGAGAACGTGATCGCGGCGTCGTGGCAGGCGCTGGACGATGCGTATGCGTACGGACTGCTGCGGGCCGGAGTCGAGCCGCAGGGCTAGGGCCTGTCGTTTCGCCGCAGACGAACGCGAGGGCCCCGGCGCACCCGCCGGGGCCCTCGCGTTCGCGGTGTGCGGTCAGGCCTTGACCGCGGAGACGTCGAAGGTGAGCTTCGCCTTGTCGCTGACCATCACGCCGCCGGTCTCCAGCGCGGCGTTCCAGGTCAGGCCCCACTCGGAGCGCAGAATCTCGGCGTGGCCCTCGAAGCCGACCCGTTCGGCGCCGTAGACGTCGGTGGCGGAGCCGTTGAACTCCAGGTCGATGGTGAGCGGCTTGGTGACGTCCTTGATGGTCAGGTCGCCGGTGATACGGAAGCGGTCGCCGGCCACCTGCTCGGCGGCGGTGCTGCGGAAGGTCATCAGCGGAAAGGCCTCGGCGTCGAAGAAGTCGGAGCCGCGCAGATGGCCGTCGCGGTCCGCGATGCCGGTGTCGATGCTCGCGATCTTGATGTCGAGAGCGGCGGTGGAGCGGGTCGGGTCGGCGCCGTCGAGGTGGAGGGCGCCCTCGTACTCGCCGAACGCGCCGCGGACGTTGGTGACCATCGCGTGCCGGACCGTGAAGCCGATGCTGCTGTGCGCCGGGTCGATGGTGTAGTCACCGGTCAGCGCGGCGAGGGCCGGGTCCGCCTCAAGGACGGCAGCGGGGGCAGTGGTGCCGGCGGGGGCGGCGTTGCGCTTGGTGCGGGTGAACAGAGCCATGGCTCCTCCTCGGGGACGGTGCGCCGCGGTACGGCACGAAGGTTTTGTTTAATGTTCAACGAGATCGAGCGTAGCACCTTTAGTTCAATATTCAACCTACTGTCGGGGAGGGCGTCCTTCCGGGCGGGCTGCACGCGCCGTTCCGGCACGGTCATTGCCGCCGCCCGAGCGGCCGTGCTACACCGGCGGGAACTCCCAAGTGCGCAGCGCCACAGTCCAGTTGACGCCGTGGAGAGGACCGCCCGTGCCGACTGTCCCCGCTTCGTCCGCCTGGTCCCGCCGAGGATTCCTCACCGCCTCCACGGCGGGCGCGCTGGGCCTCTCCCTCGGCGCCGGGCCCGGGTACGCCGCCGCTGCCCCGGCCGCCCGGGACACCTACGCGGCGCTCCGCGCCCGCTGGGTCGGTCTCACCCTCGGCGCCGGCTTCGACCCCGCCGCGGCCCCGTACGCCGCCGCCCTCCAGGAGACCGGTCGCCTCGCCGCGGCGTACCGCGCGAGCATCCACCCCACCGACCGCTCACTGTGGCCGGACTGCCCCTACGACCCCCCGTCCGGCATCACCCGCAGCTACGGCCGACTCCACACCATGGCCCAGGCGTACGCCCAGCCCGGCACCGGCGCCGAGGGCGACGCGGACCTCGCCGCCGACGTCGTCGCCGGCCTCGCCCACCTCGACGCCACCGTCTACAACCCCCGCACCGCGCGCTACGGCAACTGGTGGGAGTGGCAGATCGGCACCCCCGGACTCCTCCTCGACACCATCGCGATCCTCGACGACCGGCCGGCGGGCGGCGGACTTCCCGACGCGCAGCGCGAGGGGCACCTCGCCGCCGTCGACCACTTCGTCCCGGACGCGATGCTCGGCGACTACTCCGGGACCAGCACCGGCGCCAACCGCGTCGACCTGTGCCGCGTCGTCGCCCTGCGCGGCGTCCTCGGCCGCGCCCCCGCCAAGATCGCCCTCGCCCGTGACGCCCTCTCGCCGGTCTTCCCCTACGTGACGCAGGGCGACGGCCTCTACGCCGACGGCTCCTTCGTCCAGCACACCTGGGTCGCGTACTCGGGCACTTACGGCTATGTCCTCCTGGACGGCCTGGGCCGGCTCCTCACCCTGCTCGACGGCTCGCCGTGGGCGGTCACCGACCCCGCCCGGCAGATCATCTTCGACAGCGTCGAGCACGCGTATGCGCCCCTGCTCCACAACGGCCTGATGATGGACACCGTCAACGGGCGCGCCGTCAGCCGCGGATATCTGCGCAGCGACGAGCGGCACATCCTGCGCAGCGACCACTTCCACGGGCATGCGCTGATCGCCGCCGTGGCCCTGCTCGGCGACGCCGCGAGCGACGCGGAGCGGGCGCGCTGGCACGGCATGATCAAGGGCTGGATCGCGCGCGACCGCACGCTGCCCGTCCGCACCGACCGGCAGTACGCGGTCGCCGACCTGGCCCGCCTCGCCGCCGTCGCCGACGGCCCCGCGCCCGCCGCGCCCGAACCCGTGGGCCACCGCCTCTTCCCGGCCATGGACCGCGCCGTCCACCGGCGCCCCGGCTGGGCCGCCGGCCTGGCCATGGCCTCCGACCGGATCGCGTACTACGAGAACGGCAACGGGGAGAATCCGCGCGGCTGGCACACCGGCGCCGGGATGCTCCTGTGGTGGGGCGCCGACTTCGGGGGCGACCAGTACACGGACGCCTTCTGGCCCACCGTGGATCCGTACCGGCTGCCCGGCACGACGGCGTCCGCCAAGCGGCTGGCCGACAACGAGGGCGGCGGCTGGGGTGAGCCCAAACCCGCCGCGCGCTGGGTGGGCGGCACCACGGACGGCGAATTCGCCGCCATCGGACAGGACCTCCGCGGCCTGGCCTCGACCCTCACCGCCAAGAAGTCCTGGTTCTGCCTGGCCGACACCGTCGTCTGCCTGGGCGCGGGGATCACCGCCCGCGACGGCGTGCCCGCCGAGACGGTCGTGGACAACCGGGCGCTGGGGGAGCGCGGCACCGCCGTCCTCACCGTCGACGGCGTCCCGCAGCCCGGCACGCTCGGCCGGACCGGCGCCTTCCGTCGCGCGCACTGGGCGCACCTCGCCGGCCACGGCGGCTACGTCTTCCCCGGCGGTGCGCCGCTGACCGTACGCCGCGAGGCGCGCACCGGCTCCTGGCACGACATCAACACCGGCTCCGACCCGACCCCGCTCACCCGCCGCTACCTCACCCTCTGGCACGACCACGGCACCGACCCCACCGACGCCCGCTACGCCTACCTCCTGATGCCGGGCGCAGGCGTGCGCACCCTCGCCGCCCGCGCCGCCGACCGGCACTGGCTGACCGTGCTCGCCAACGACGCCACCCGGCAGGCCGTGACCGTTCACTCGCTCGGCGTAACCGCGGCCAACTTCTGGCGGGCGGGCGCCGCGGGGGAGCTCACCAGCAGCGGCCCGGCGAGCGTCCTGGTACGGGAGCGCCGGCCCGGCCGGACGGCGCTGATCTGCGCCGCGGCCCCCGAGCGCAGCGGCGCGCCGCTGGAGATCGGCTGGGACCGGCCGGTCCGCGCGGTGCCGGCCCACGATCCGGCCGTCGAGGTCCTGGCCACCGCCCCGGCGCTGCGGCTGCGCATCACCCCCGGCACCGCCTGCGCCACCCACACCTGCACGGTCGCCCTGCGCTGACCGGCACGGACGTGGCCCGGCGCGTTTGTCGGCCCCATACAGACACCGGTGGCCCTCCTCACCCGTTCGGCGGCCTCGGTGCACCACCCCTACGGGACGGTTCTGTACTGCCTGCCCACCAAATCGGACTCGACGTTGTACGAAACCAACATCGGTGCGAAGGGGTTCGCCCACGTACCGTCGATACATGACCACTGTCGAAGATGCGCCCGCCGGTACCAACGACGCCCGCGGGCGCGTCGCCGAACTGCACGCCATCCGTGAGCAGGCTCGGCGAGGCCCCAGCGAGCGTGCGACCGAAGCCCAGCGTGCGAAGGGCAAGCTGACCGCCCGCGAGCGGATCGAGCTGCTGCTGGACGAGGGTTCGTTCAACGAGGTCGAGCCGCTGCGGCGGCACCGCGCGACGGGCTTCGGCCTGGAGGCGAAGAAGCCCTACACCGATGGTGTGATCACGGGCTGGGGCACCGTGCACGGCCGGACCGTGTTCGTCTACGCCCACGACTTCCGGATCTTCGGCGGCGCGCTGGGCGAGGCCCACGCCACCAAGATCCACAAGATCATGGACATGGCCATCCAGGCCGGTGCGCCGCTGGTGTCGCTGAACGACGGCGCGGGCGCCCGGATCCAGGAGGGCGTCTCCGCGCTGGCCGGCTACGGCGGCATCTTCCAGCGCAACACCAAGGCGTCCGGTGTCATCCCGCAGATCAGCGTGATGCTCGGCCCCTGCGCCGGCGGCGCCGCCTACAGCCCCGCCCTCACGGACTTCGTCTTCATGGTCCGCGAGACCTCGCAGATGTTCATCACCGGCCCCGACGTGGTCCGCGCGGTGACCGGCGAGGAGATCACCCAGAACGGCCTGGGCGGCGCCGACGTCCACGCCGAGACCTCCGGCGTCTGTCACTTCGCGTACGACGACGAGGCGACCTGCCTGGAGGAGGTCCGCTACCTCCTGTCGCTGCTCCCGTCCAACAACCGGGAGAACCCGCCGACGGTCGACTGCGAGGACCCGGCCGACCGCAGCGGCGACGCCCTCCTGGACCTGGTGCCGGCCGACGGCAACCGCCCGTACGACATGCGCAAGGTCATCGAGGAGATCGTCGACGACGGCGAGTACCTGGAGGTCCACGAGCGCTGGGCGACCAACATCATCTGCGCGCTGTCCCGCCTGGACGGCCGCGTGGTGGGCATCATCGCCAACCAGCCGCAGTCGCTGGCCGGCGTCCTGGACATCGAGGCGTCGGAGAAGGCCGCCCGCTTCGTGCAGATGTGCGACGCCTTCAACATCCCGATCATCACGCTCCTCGACGTCCCCGGCTTCCTCCCGGGCGTCGACCAGGAGCACGGCGGCATCATCCGGCACGGCGCCAAGCTGCTCTACGCCTACTGCAACGCGACCGTCCCCCGGATCTCCATCGTGCTGCGCAAGGCCTACGGCGGCGCCTACATCGTCATGGACTCCCAGTCCATCGGCGCCGACCTGACCTACGCCTGGCCGACGAACGAGATCGCCGTGATGGGCGCCGAGGGCGCGGCCAACGTCATCTTCCGCAAGCAGATCGCCGAGGCGGACGACTCCGAGGCCATGCGGGTGCGCATGGTCAAGGAGTACAAGTCCGAGCTGATGCACCCGTACTACGCGGCCGAGCGCGGCCTGGTGGACGACGTCATCGACCCCGCGAACACCCGCGAGGTGCTGATCCGCTCCCTGCACATGCTGCGCTCCAAGCACGCGGACCTGCCGGCCCGTAAGCACGGCAACCCGCCCCAGTAGTCGCTTTCGCAGTCACCGCCGACCACCACGACGAAGAAGAAGAGAGAGCACGCTGTGAACTCCGCCGATCGACCCATCCGCGTGGAAAAGGGCCAGGCCAGTGAGGAAGAGCTCGCGGCCCTGACCGCCGTTCTCCTGGCCCGCGCCGCCCACCGCCCGGCGGCCGTCGTGGCCGGCCCGCGGCACACCGCCGCCCGCTGGCGCCGGCTGGAGCGCCAGGGCGGCTTCCACGGCGCGACCAGCTGGCAGCGCTGACCCGGCCAGGACGCTCATGGTGCGAGAGGGGCCCGTGGTCACCACGGGCCCCTCAGCCGTTCCTCGGAGCTGCCCACCGCCCGGAAGGCCGAATCAAGGCGTAGGTTCACCCCAACCCTGTGGAGCAGAGCTGTTCACGGGGAGATCCCCGTGCTGGCATGCGCTCGTCATTCCTCTCCTGGAGTTCCCGCACCGCGGGCCCTAGGACGACCGGAAGGAAGTGCCCATGCTCAGCACACTCGGTGCTGGTGCCGCCGTGGCATCCCTGCTCCTCGCCGGATCGGCATCCCCCACCCCGCTCCACCGCGCCGGCGACGAACCGCCGACCGGCAAGATCACCATCACCGTCGCCACGGTCAACGGCTCGGGCTGCAGACCCGGCAGCGCCGCCGTGGCCATCGCGCCCGACAACACCGCCTTCACCGTCACCTACAGCGAATACCTCGCCCAGGCGGGCGGCGACAGCAAGCCCACCGACGCCCGCAAGAACTGCCAGATCGCGCTGAACGTGCACGTCCCGCAGGGCTTCACCTACGCCGTCGCGCGGGCCGACTACCGCGGCTACGCCTCCCTGGCCCCCGGTGCCAAGGGGCTGGAGCAGGCCGGCTACTACTTCCAGGGCCAGCAGGAGACGGCCCGTAAGAGCCACACCTTCAGCGGCCCCTACGACACCAACTGGCAGACGTCGGACGAGACGGATGTCGACGCACTGGTCTACGCCCCGTGCGGGGAGCAGCGCTACTTCAACATCAACACCGAACTGCGGGTGGACACCAGGTCCGCCCGGACCGCGGCCACCAGCTTCATGGCGATGGACTCCACCGACGGCAGCATCAACACCCTCTACCACTTCGCGTGGAAGGAGTGCCCGGCCTCGACCCGGTGACCGCCGGCCGGGGCCCGTACGCGCTGCGTGCGGGCCCCGCGGGGCGGTCAGGCGCCGACGGCCGCGGGCTCGGCCGCCGGTGCCGGGGAGCGCGGCGACTCCCCGGGGAGCGTGAGGTACAGGGTCAGCACCGCCGAGACCACGTACAGCGCGGCGAAGATGATGACCACGCCGCCCGGCCCCAGCGGGCCGAGGAAGAGACTGACGACGGCCGGGCCGACGAACGCCGCGCCGCCCGCGCCCAGGTTGAGCAGCGCCATCGCGCCGCCCTTGTTGTCGGGGGCCAGGGCCGGCACCAGGGCGGAGATCGACACGAACCCCGCGAGCGTGACGCCGTAGAGCATGCCGACCGCGATCGCGACCCAGTAGTGGCTGCCCACGGCCTTGGGGACGAAGTAGAGGGTGAGCGTGGTCACCGCGCAGCCCAGGCCGCCGAAGGTCGCGATCGTGCGGCGCCAGCCGATCCGGTCGCCGATGGCGCCGAACAGGAGATTGCAGAAGACGTTGGTGCCGTAGATGACGGCGAGCAGGGTCAGCCAGCGGCCCTGGCCGAAGCCCAACTCCTTGGAGAAGAAGGTGGGCAGGAAGACCAGGAAGCCGAACTCCGGGGCGGTGTTGATGATGCGCACGACGCAGCCGACGGCGACCTTGGGATGGGTCCAGGCGATGGACAGGCTGGAGAGCAGGGACTGGACCGGCCGGACCCCGGGCGGCGCCAGGCGCGCGTAGCCCGTGCGCTCGCGGACGCCGAGCAGGCAGCAGGCACCGCCGATGGCGATGATGCCGAGGGCGACCCAGAGCGTGCCGAACTCGCCGAACCAGGGGTTGGTCACGCCCGCGACGAGCGAGCCGAGGGTCGGCAGCCCGCCGGTGAAGGCGACGTAGAACCAGCCGACCGCGGTGCCCATCCGCGCGCTGGGCGCGGTGGCGGTGATCCAGACGAGGAAGCCGAAGGCGAAGAGCGGGTAGCCGAAGCCGCGCAGGCCGTAGAAGACCAGCATGAGCGGGTAGTCGTGGGGGCCGAGCGCGAGGGTGAGGTACAGGACGTCGAAGACGATCCAGACGGCCAGGCCCAGTTGCATCACCCGGCGCGGGCCCCACAGGTCCGACAGGGCGCCGGAGAGCCAGGAGGCGAGCATCACGGTGATGCCGTAGGCGGTGATCACGTACGAGGCGTGGATCTCGCTGCCCGCGCCGTGGTCGGCCATGTAGGGCGCGATGAACCCGGACTCCACGCCGTCGCCGACCATGAAGAGCAGCACGCCGAGATAGCCGAGGACCAGGGGCTTGGGGATCCCGATCCGGTCGAGGAGAGTGGGTGGTGCCATGTCGCGCCTCCATGGGGCGGGTGGGCCGCTGCCGGGTGGGTGTGATGCGAGCAGCATGAATCCTGTGAACTTCACATGCAAGGTGTGATGAATGGATTCCTGGGGCGAGAATCTCTCAAGTTGTCTGTGATTTGCGCCGCGAGGGGTGACGGATTTGTGATCTGGGTGTTAAATCCAACAGGGACGAAACAAAGGAGTGTGCCCTGATGACGACCACCCCCGCCGGCCTCGGACACCACCCCGAGACCTTCCGTGAGGACTGGCTGGAGGGCCTGGCCGACGCCTACGCGCGCACGGTCCGCCGGGTCCCGGGCGCCTTCGGCGTCGTCGGCCGCCACGTCCCGCGCCCCGGCAGGGTCGCGGTCGTCACCGGCGGCGGCTCCGGCCACTACCCCGCCTTCGCCGGCCTGGTCGGCCCCGGGCTCGCCGACGCCGCCGCGATCGGCGACGTGTTCGCCAGCCCCAGCGCCGAGCAGGTCTACCGCACCGCACGGGCCGCGGACGGTGGCGCCGGCGTCCTGCTGACCTACGGCAACTACGCGGGCGACGTGATGCACTTCGGCCTCGCCGCCCGCCGCCTCGCCGCCGAGGGCGTCGACACCCGTACCGTGCTGGTGACCGACGACGTGGCCAGCGGCCCACCGCCGGTCGACGGCCAGGACATCGACCCCTCCCGAGACCGGCGCGGCGTGGCCGGCGACTTCTTCGTCTTCAAGGTGGCCGGCGCGGCCGCCGAACGCGGCGACGACCTCGACGCGGTCGCCCGCCTCGCCGCCCGCGCCAACGCCATGACCCGCACCTTCGGCGCCGCCTTCGCCGGCTGCACGCTGCCCGGTGCCCAGCAGCCGCTGTTCACGGTCGGCGCCGGCACGACGGAGCTCGGCATGGGCATCCACGGCGAACCCGGCCTGCGCACCACCCGCGGCCTGACCGCCACCGAACTGGCCGACGAGCTGGTCGACAACCTGCTGGACGAACTCCCGCCGACGCCGGGCGCCGACGGCCGGGTCGCGGTCCTCCTCAACGGCCTGGGCCGGACCAAGTACGAGGAGCTGTTCGTCGTCTACCGGCAGGTCAACCGGCGACTGCGGGCGGCGGGCCTGCGCCCCCACCGCCCCGAGGTCGGCGAGTTCGTGACCTCCTTCGACATGGCCGGCGTCTCCCTGTCCCTGATGCCCCTGGACGACGAACTGGCCGCGCTGTACGACGCCCCCTGCGACACCCCGGCCTTCCGCAGCCTGCCGGGGACGCATCACGAAGCGGACGACCTGCGCGCCGACGCCCCGGCCCCCCGACCGGACCGCCGCGCGGCCGAGAGGACGCCGACCGACCGGCCCGAGGAGGAACCGCCCGCGACGAGGGCGCTGCGCGCCGCCCTGGAACAGGTCGCCCGGCACGAGGACGAGCTGGGGCGGCTGGACGCGGTGGCCGGCGACGGGGACCACGGCATCGGCATCGTCCGGGGACTGCGGGCCGCCGTGGCGGCCGCCCGCGCCGCCGAAACCGGACCGGCCGACGACCCCCGCTCGGCGGGCACGGCACTGCTCGGCGCCGGACTGGCCCTCGCCGACGCCTCCGGCGGCGCCTCGGGTGCCCTCTACGGCGCGCTTCTCGCCGAAACCGGTGCGGTACTCACCAAGGGCGGGCCCGGCCCCTGTGACGCCGCCCTCCTGGCGGACGCCGCCGACGCCGCTCAGCGGGCCGTCACCGCCCTCGGTGGCGCCCGGGTCGGCGACAAGACCCTGCTGGACGCCCTCGACCCGTTCCGCCGCGAACTGCGCGCCCGGGCCGGGGAACCGCTCCCCAAGGCATGGCAGGCCGCCGCGGAGGCCGCCACCCGGGCCGCCGCCGACACCGCCGCGCTCGTCCCCGCCCGCGGCCGCGCCGCCCGGATGGGCGCCCTCGGCCACGGGCACCCGGATGCCGGGGCCACCTCGCTCGCCCTGATCCTCACCGCCGTCGGCGAGACCCTTCGCTGAGGGAGGCGGCCCGGACACGCCGAAGGCCCCCGCACCTGGCAGGTGTGCGGGGGCCTTTCGCGTGGCATGCGGCGCGTGCAGGCACGGGGAGCCCGGACGCGGCCGGCGGCACCTAGCGCAACCGGGCCATCAGCGCGTGCTCGACGAGCGTGATGAGCGCGCTCTTGGCCTCGCTGCGGTGCCGGGCGTCGGTGATGATGATCGGTGCGTCCGGGCCGATCTGCAGGGCCTCGCGCACCTCGTCCGGCGTGTAGGGCTGGTGTCCGTCGAAGCCGTTGAGGGCGATGACGAACGGCAGACCGCTGTTCTCGAAGTAATCGACCGCGGGGAAGCAGTCGGCGAGCCGCCGGGTGTCGACCAGGACGACGGCGCCGATCGCGCCGCGCACCAGGTCGTCCCACATGAACCAGAAGCGGTCCTGACCGGGCGTACCGAAGAGGTACAGGATCAGGTCCTGGTCCAGCGTGATGCGGCCGAAGTCCATCGCCACGGTCGTGGTCGTCTTGTCCGGCGCGTGCGTGAGGTCGTCGATCCCCGCCGAGGCGGAGGTCATCACGGCTTCGGTACGCAGCGGATTGATCTCTGAGACGGCCCCGACGAACGTGGTCTTGCCCACGCCGAAGCCGCCCGCCACCACGATTTTCGCGGAGGTGGTGGAGCGGGCTGCACCGCTAGAGCTTGCGAAGTCCACTGAGCACCCTTTCGAGCAGTGTCACATCTGGCTGTCCGCCGGCGGTCTCGTCCCCGCCGGGCTGATGGATGGCGACGAGTCCGGCCTCCGCCAGGTCGGCGACGAGGATCCGGGCGACGCCGAGGGGGATGGAGAGCAGGGCCGAGATCTCAGCCACTGATTTGATCTCGCGGCAGAGGTGGCAGATGCGCTGGTGCTCCGGCAACTGGCCCTGCAGCCGCGAAGGGTCGGCGGTCGTGCTGACCAGCGCCTCGATGGCGAGCTGGTAGCGCGGCCGGGTCCGGCCTCCGGTCATTGCGTACGGGCGCACGAGCGGGTTGTGCGTACCCCCGGTGGGGGCGGGCTCGGGCGCACGCCGCTGCGGCTGCACCGGCTGGATGCGGGGCGCCTGCGGCTGGTCGTACGGCGACGGCTCGTACGGCTGGGAGCCGTACTGCCGCTGCGGCTGCTGGCGCTGCGGCGGCCGCGGCGGTTCGGGCCGCTGCTGCCTGCGGCTGGGCGCAGACGGAAAGTTGAAGCGGTTGTTATGGGTCTCGCCCTGGTGTCCGGACTCCGGTCCGGAACCGTACGGGTATCCGCTAGGGGGCGTTGCCACGTCTCCTCCTCCAACTTGCCTGTCTGACGCCGGTCGCGCCACCGAACCATAAGGCGCGGTGGCGGGAAACGCACTGCCTGTCTGTTAGTTGAGAAGGCTGCCCTGCAGTTCGGCACGCAGATCGGGCGTCAGCACCGTGCCCGCGCGATCGACCAGTAGGGCCATCTCGTAACCGACGAGGCCGATGTCGCACTCGGGGTGCGCGAGAACGGCCAGCGACGATCCGTCCGACACGGACATGATGAAGAGGAAGCCGCGCTCCATCTCCACCACCGTCTGGTTCACGCTCCCGCCCTCGAAGATGCGGGAGGCGCCGGCAGTCAGCGAGGTCAGCCCGGAGGCCACCGCTGCCAACTGATCGGCTCTGTCACGAGGGAACCCCTCGGACATGGCGAGGAGGAGTCCGTCCGCGGAGACCACGACCGTGTGGGACACCCCAGGGGTGTTGTCCACGAAGTTGGTGATCAACCAGTTCAGATTCTGCGCCGCCTGGCTCATCGGGCTCACACTAACGCTCCTGATCGTAGGTGCTGCCGGGGCCGTAGCCCTGTTGGTCATTCTGGGGTTCCGCGCCCGCGTTGCGTCCCTGCTGGACACCGCGGCGCAGATTGCTCAGCCGGCCACGAACGTCCTCCGGGGCGCGGGAGACCTGGGGGCCGCCCTGCGGGGTCTGCTCCGCGGCGCCTTCGACCAGGTTGGCCTTGGGCACCCGCCGGGGGAGGCCGGAGGAGGTGACCCCGCCGGCCTTCGGCTCGCGCAGCTGCTCCGCTCGTTCCCAGCGCTCGTCGTTGGAGCTGCGCCATGTGGAACCGTCCTGGCCGTTGACCGGTGAGCTCCGCTGCTGCGGGGGCGTCACCGGCTCCGGGGGCTGCTCCTGCCACTGCTGCTGAGGCTGCGGTGACTGCTGACCACGGCCTCCGCGGCGCGGAAGGCCGGCGTCGGTCAGCGGGGAGGAGTCGCTCACGGAGTGGCCCGGACGCTCGAATGTTACGCGCTCGGACGCATCCGCGGGAGCGGCAGTTGTATTCCGGTCGGATTCCGCTTCGGTCCCGAAGTAGCCATCGAACATGGGGCGTTCGGCCCGGTTGTCCGACTGGCCCGCATCTTCCAAGACGTACGGGTGCTGGCCCGTGGTCTGGGCGGAGCCCAGGTCGCCGAACGCCAGACTGCCGTGCGAGCGGTCGTCGTAGAGCGGCTGATCGGCTTCCGCATAGGTCGGGGCCGCGAAGCCCGGGAAGGGGTCCCCGGGACCGGCCGGCGCCTCGTCGCGGAAGAGCGGGCGGTCGTCCATCGGGAAGTCGCCACCGTGCTGGCCGCCCGTCTGGGCCTCCAGTGCCGCACGGCGCTCCTCGCGCAGCAGCGAGCGGCCCACCGGGTCCATTTCGGGGGAGTCCCCCTGGCCGAAGCCGGTGTCGTCGAAGCCCAGCTCGGCGGCGGTGCGCTGGTGGTCCTCGTACGGCGTGTGCGGCTGCTCCGGGACGATCCGGGAGACGGTGAAGTCGTCCTCGTAGTGGTCCTCGCCGCCACCGCCGTGGGTGATCGCCTCCGGCAGCATGACCAGCGAGGTGGTGCCGGCCTGCTCGCCCGAGGGGCGCAGCTGGACCCGGATCCCGTGCCGGTCGGCCAGCCGGCCGACCACGAAGAGGCCCATCCGCTGGGAGACCGCGGCATCCACGCTCGGGGGATTGGCGAGCTTGTGGTTGATGTCCGCGAAGTCCTCAGGGGTCAGCCCGATGCCCTTGTCGTGGATCTCGATCATGACCCGGCCGTCGGGCAGCCGGGTCGCGGCCACCCGCACCTTCGTCTGCGGCGAGGAGAACGTCGTGGCGTTCTCCAGCAGCTCGGACAGCAGGTGCACGAGGTCGGTCACGGCGGTGCCGTGGATCTCGCTCTCGGGGACACCGGTGAGTTCTATTCGCTCGTACGACTCGACCTCACTGGTCGCCGCGCGCAGCACGTCCACCAGTGGCACCGGCTGGTTCCAGCGGCGGCCGGGCTCCTCGCCGGCGAGGATCAGGAGGTTCTCGCCGTTACGGCGCATACGCGTGGCGAGGTGGTCGAGCCGGAAGAGACTCTCCAGCTGGTCCGGGTCCGCCTCGTTGTTCTCCAGGTCCGTGATCAGCGTCAGCTGACGCTCGATGAGGCCCTGGTTACGCGTCGAGAGGTTGGTGAAGATCGCGTTGACGTTGCCCCGCAGCAGCGCCTGCTCGGCCGCCAGCCGGACGGCCTCGCGGTGCACCTGGTCGAAGGCGCGGGCGACCTCGCCGATCTCGTCCGTGGTGGAGATCGGGATCGGCTGGACGCGGGTGTCGACCCGGCCCGGGTCCGTCCGCGAGAGCTGGTCGACCAGCATCGGCAGCCGCTGCTCGGCGACGCCGAAGGCGGCGGTCCGCAGCTGGCGCATGTTGCGGCTCATCCGGCGGGCCATCAGGCCGGCCACGACGAACGCGATGATCAGCGCCGCCAGCACGATCGCGGAGTCGACGAAGGTGGACTGCCGCGCGTCCTCGGAGATCTGCGCGGCCTCGTTGACCGCCTTGTCCGAGAGGTCCTTCTCGATGGACCGGTACATGTCGAACTTGCCGGTCGCCGCCGCGAACCAGGTCTCGGAGGTGACGGCCTTGGGGGCCAGCGTCTCCGGCGCCGCGCCCGAGGCGATCATGGCCGACATCTGGTCGATGGACGGCGGCGTACGGAACGGCCGGCCGACCGCCTGGGCCTGCGCCCGGGCGCGGTCCACCTGCTGCTTGGCCGACTTCTTCAGCGCGGCGGCGTCCTTCGTCAGCCGCGTCACGTCCTCGGGCGTGCCGCCGGAGGTGTACTCGCCGATGGCGATGCCCTCCAGGTAGCGGTACGACCCGAAGGCGGTCAGCTGGAGCTTGTGCTCCTTGCCGCCCTGCGGGGACGCCGGGTCGACCAGGAGGTGGGAGCCGATCGAGCGCTCGAGCGACACGGCGGCCTTCGCCAGTGCGACGGCGTAGACCGTGCGGCCGTAGGAGGTGATGTTGCCGGTGCCCAGGCCGAGTTCGTTGGCGAACTCCATCAGCGGGTGCTGGATCTGGACGTAGCCCTCTTCGGTCTGCACGCCGTGCAGCCGGGAGGTGTAGGCGACCTTGCGCAGCTGGTCGAGCTTGGGCTCCACCTTCTCGAACGAGGTGAAGCGGCGCTTGAGGCCGGGCTTGTCCGGCATGGCCTTGGCGGCCTGGCGGAAGGCGTCCGCGGCGTCATCGGTGGCGCTGCGGGCCTCTTCGACGGCCGGGTCGTCCTTCTTGCCCTTCAGGAGCGGGGCGGCGGTGCGGTCCCGCTCGTCGATCAGGGCGTTGCTGTAGGAAAGCGCAGCGCGAACGAGCTTCGCGGTGTTCTCCGCGTCCTGCGCCTCCTGCCAGGTGGCGAACGAGCTGTTGACCCGCAGGCCGCCGAAGACCAGCGCGACGAGCACGGGGATGAGCAGGATGGCGTTCAGACGGGTGGCCACGCGCCAGTTGCGCGGGGAGTACTTACCGCCGCTGACCGGAGGCTTCGCGACGGTGTTCTCGGACGCGTCGGATGCCGGCACGCCGCCCCGCGGCGGCGGGGTGAAGTTGCCCCGCCGCGGTTCCTGCGGCTCGGGGCTCGCTTTGCTTCGCCTCACTCGACCAACAACCTCTCGGCGCCGGCACGTACTTGCAGTGCCGTTTCTTCTGGGCGTTACTACTCCGTAGTTCAGCGAATTTCAGCACGTCAGGGCAGTGCCTTCCAAACACTGGGCGAAGCCGGAGAGGGCCCGTGAGAGGGAGCGATAAAAGGGGCGTTAAGGGCGAGCCCCGCCAAATGGCGGGGCCGTTGTGCGCACAGCGAAGCCGTACATGCGCGAGGGGTGTCGAACGACAGCTGATTCACTGTCGAAACGTTATGAAGCACATTCGCCGGCGTGTCGAAGGACACAGATCCATTTGCGCATACCGGGAACCCCGTTACTGGAGCCGGGCCATCAGGGCGTGCTCGACGAGCGTGATGAGCGCGCTCTTGGCCTCGCTGCGGTGCCGGGCGTCGGTGGTGATGATCGGCGTTCCCGGCCCGATCTGGAGCGCCTCGCGCACCTCGTCCGGCGTGTGCGGCTGATGCCCCTGGAAGCCGTTGAGGGCGATGACGAACGGCAGACCGCTGTTCTCGAAGTAGTCCACGGCCGGGAAGCAGTCGGCGAGCCGCCGGGTGTCGACCAGGACGACGGCGCCGATCGCGCCGCGCACCAGGTCGTCCCACATGAACCAGAAGCGGTCCTGACCGGGCGTACCGAAGAGGTACAGGATCAGGTCCTGGTCCAGCGTGATGCGGCCGAAGTCCATCGCCACGGTCGTCGTGGTCTTGTCCTGGACGTGGCTGAGGTCGTCGATCCCCGCCGAGGCGGAGGTCATCACGGCCTCCGTGCGCAGCGGGTTGATCTCCGAGACCGCCCCGACGAACGTGGTCTTGCCCACGCCGAAGCCGCCCGCCACCACGATCTTGGCAGAGGTCGTGGTGCGGGCCGCGTTCCCGTCGAAGCCGCTGTCAGAGCTTGCGAAGTCCACTGAGCACCCTCTCGAGCAAGGTCACATCCGGCGTGCCACCGGCTTCGCCACTGCCGCCGGGCTGGTGGATCGCCACCATGCCGGCCTCCGCCAGGTCCGCGACCAGGATGCGTGCCACACCCAGCGGGATGTGCAGCAGCGCCGAGACCTCGGCGACCGACTTCACCTCACGGCACAGGTGGCAGATCCGCTGGTGCTCGGGCAACAGCCCGGGCAGCTGAGAGGGGTCGGCGGTCGTGCTGACCAGCGCCTCGATGGCGAGCTGGTAGCGCGGCCGGGTCCGGCCTCCGGTCATTGCGTACGGGCGCACCAGCGGCTGGTCACCTTCGCTCCCGTACGGCGCTTGGCTGTAGGCACCGTACGGGCCGGAAGTGGCGGGTGGCGGGGTCATGGGTCCTCCGGGCGGGACAACTGACTGTCGTCGGGTTGGGCCGGTGGGGGGTGCGGCACATGGTGGGTGGTTCGGCTGGGCCGGCGGCGCTGCGGGCGCCTCGGCTCAGCCTCAGTTCAGCAGGCTGCCCTGCAGTTCGGCGCGCAGGTCGGGCGTCAGCACCGTGCCCGCGCGGTCGACCAACAGGGCCATCTCGTAGCCGACGAGGCCGATGTCGCACTCGGGGTGCGCGAGAACGGCCAGCGACGATCCGTCCGAGACGGACATGATGAAGAGGAAGCCGCGCTCCATCTCCACCACGGTCTGGTTGACGGTCCCGCCCTCGAAGATGCGGGACGCGCCGGAGGTCAGCGAGGTCAGGCCGGAGGCCACCGCCGCCAACTGATCGGCACGGTCGCGAGGGAAGCCCTCGGACATCGCGAGGAGCAGCCCGTCCGCGGAGACCACCACCGTGTGGGACACCCCAGGGGTGTTGTCCACGAAGTTGGTGATCAACCAGTTCAGGTTCTGCGCCGCCTGGCTCATCGGACTCAACTAACGCTCCTGCTGGTGAGTGGGGTCAACAATGCCGTGGTTTCCGGTGGACGATGTCCCTCCGGCCTGGCGGCCCTGCTGGATGCCCCGGCGGAGATTGGTCAGCCGCCCGCGCACTTCACTGGGCGCACGCGACACCTGCGGACCGGTCTGGGTGGACTGCTGCTGCTGTGCGGTACCCGCGACAAGGTTCGCACGCGGGACGCGGCGGGGCAGTCCGGAGGTGGTGAGACCGCCGGCGGCCGGCTGACGGATCTGCTCCGCCTGCCGCCAGGTCTCGTCGTTGGGCGAGCTGCGCCACTGGGAGGAGGCTTCGGCGGGCGCCCCCTGCGCTCCGCCTCGCCCACTGCCCACCGGAGCGGTCCCGCCCTGGGCGGCCTCGCGGCGCGGCGCAGGCGGCGCGTCGGAGGCGTCCGGTCCACGGCCCGACTGCTGCTGCGGGACGCCGGCAGCGGCGGAGGCCGGGTGGTTGAACCAGTTCGACTCGATGGTGTCGAAGATCGGGGTACGGCCGTCGCCGGGGCCCGCGCCCGTGCCCGTGTCACCGAGCTCGTCGCGGTCCTGCGGCTGCTGCACCGGGAACTGACCGGTGTCGTACTGACCGGTGTCGTACCGGTCGGTCTCGAACCGGCCGGTGTCCTGTTGCCCGTTCGCCTGGCGGCCCTGGTCCCGCTGCCCCCGGTCCTGAGCCCGGTCCGGTCGGCCGGCGTCCTGGCCGGGCCGGCTGTCGGCCTGCTGGAAGGGGTCGGTCTCGTACTGGCCCGTCTCGTACTGGCCGGTGTCGTACCCGTCCGTCTCGTACTGACCCGTCGGGTGCCGACCCGTATCGAACGGGTCCGTCGGGTGCCGACCCGTATCGAACGGGTCCGTCTCGTACTGACCGGTGTCGTACGGGTCCGCCGCGCGCTCGGCGTCGCCGGCCGCGCCGGCACCCGGCCGCTCCCGCTCGCCACCGGGCAGCGCGAAGCCACCGGTGTCGCGGGCGTCGGGCCGTGCGAACTGCGTGGTGTCGGCCGGGCCGCGCCCGCCCTGCGAGCCGTCCGCACCGGGCGGCGGGCCGTTGAAGTCGGGGCGGGCGAACGCCGCGGTGTCCCCGGGGCCGCCGGGGGCGGTCCGCTCGGGGCGGCCCGTCGTCTCCGACTCCTCGTGACCGCGCGGGCGGTCCTGCGCCGCGCGGGGCGCCAGCGGCCAGTCGTCGTCGGCGCCGCGCTCGCGGCGCGCGCCCCAGCTGGTGCCGTGCGGCTGCTGGCTGTCCGGCGGGCCGGACTGGCCGGGGCCGCCCGGCAGTTCGGCGGCGGGACCGCGGCCCGGCAGCTGCGGCCGCTCTTCGCGCCGGGGCGCACCGGTGGGCGGTGCCACGGTGGGCTGCTGGCCACCGCCCTCGCTGCGGGTGGGCAGCGAGGGACGCGTACCGCCGGCCGGCCGGGCGTCACCGGGCGCGCTGGGAGCGTTGGGTCGACGGGCCGCCGGCGCGCCGCCGAAGGCGTTCGCCGGGCCGCCGCCGGAGCCGGCGGGGCCGCCGCGTCCGGGCAGTGCCGGGCGACCGGCCGTGGGGCCCGCGCCGACCTGACCGCGCGGCTGGAGTCCGGCGAGCCGGCTGGAGGCCGAGCCGCCGACGTCGCCGCCGCTCTTGGCGGTGCTCGGCGCCGGCTTCTTGCCGCCCTGCGCCACATCGACCGGCAGCATGACCAGTGCGGTGGTGCCGCCGGAGTCGGAGGGGCGCAGCTGGATACGGATGCCGTGTCGCAGCGACAGCCGGCCGACCACGAACAGACCCATCCGCCGCGACACCGAGACGTCCACGGTCGGCGGGCTGGCGAGGCGCTCGTTGATCGCCGAGAGGTCCTCGGGGGACAGGCCGATGCCGGTGTCGTGGATCTCGACCAGCACCCGCCCGTCGGGCAGCGCGTGACCGGTCACCTTGACCTTGGTCTGCGGCGAGGAGAACGACGTGGCGTTCTCCAGCAGCTCGGCGAGCAGGTGCACGAGGTCGTTGACGACCCGGCCCGCTACCTCGGTCTGCGGAACGGCGTTGAGCTCGATCCGCTCGTACTGCTCCACCTCGGAGGCGGCGGCACGCAGGACGTCGACGAGCGGCACCGGCCGCGTCCACCGGCGTCCCGGCTCCTCACCGGCGAGGACGAGGAGGTTCTCGCCGTTCCGGCGCATACGGGTGGCGAGGTGGTCGAGCTTGAAGAGCGAGGAGAGCTGGTCCGGGTCGGCCTCGCGGGACTCCAGCTCGGAGATCAGCGAGAGCTGGCGCTGGATCAGGCCCTGGGAACGCCGCGAGAGGTTGGTGAACATCGCGTTGACGTTGCCCCGCAGCAGCGCCTGCTCGGAGGCGAGGCGGACGGCCTCGCGGTGGACGTCGTCGAACGCCGCGGCCACCCGGCCGATCTCGTCGCGGCTGTGCACACCGACCGACTCGACGGAGGTGTCCACGTCCTGCGGGTCGGCCTCCGACAGCTGCTTGACCAGCTCGGGCAGCCGGTCCTGGGCGACCTTCTGCGCGGTGTCCTGGAGCCGGTGCAGCGAGCGGACCATGGACCGGGCCACGACGAACGCGCCGATCAGCGAGACGCCGAGAACCAGCAGGATCAGCGCACCGTTGAGGATCGCGTCCTGGGTGGCCTCGTTGCGCAGCTCCCGGGACTTCTGCTCCATCTCGGACAGCAGTGTCGTCTCGACCCGCGACATCTCGGCGATCTTGACCGAGTCGGAGTCGTACCAGTCGAGGTACTTGTACTCCTGGCTGCGGATGCCGGTGTTGCTCGCGAAGGCGCGGTGCGCGAAGGCGTACGCGGCCTTGATCTCGTCGTTGTTGCCGTCCAGGCCGCGTGTCAGGGAGCCCGCGTTGTCGCCGGAGTTGTTGGTGTAGATCTGCGCGAACCGGTCGCGGGCGGCCTTCTCGTTGTCCTCTGCGGTACGGCCGGCCAGCCGGTCGTTGGAGGAGAGCTGGGCGCCGCCCTTGTGCGCCAGACCCGCACTGACCAGGGCGCGCTGCATCGACGCGTACTCCTTGGCCGACGAGAACGCCGCCAGCGCACGGGTACTGCGGATCATCTCCGGGTTGCTGGTCGCCTGCGCCATGTCCTGGGACAGCGACAGCAGGGAGTCCACCAGCTGGTTGTACGCGCTGACCGTCCGCGCGGCGTTGCTGTCGTCCTTGTACGCGTTGGCGCGGATCTCGTTGAGGGTGGTGAGCTGGCGCCCGATCTCCAGGATCGTCGCCCGGACACCGGCCATGGTGGAGTCTTCGGGCTTGATGTCCCCGGTGGCCTGGTTGAACGACAGCCGGGCGCGGTCGGTCGCCTCGCGCGGCGCCACGACGTTCGCGTCGTCCTTGCTGTTGCCGCTGCCGGCCAGCGGGCCCGCGGACTTGTCGCGCTCGACCTGGAGCGCGTCGGCGAGCTCGGTCGCCTGCCGCGTCATCTCGGTGAGCAGCTGCATCTTGTCGAGCGCGTCGATGTTGTCCAGCTGCGTGTCGATACGCATGCCGCCGAGGGTGGTCGCCGCGACCACCGGCAGCGCGAGCAGGGAGACCAGGCGGGTGCTGATGCGCCAGTTGCGCAGCGATATTCGCGACCCGGGGCCGGGCACGGCCTTGGACGGGTTGGGCCTGCCGCTGTCCGCGGCATCACCGCCCTGCGTCCGGCCGTCCCGGTCGGACGGGGCACCGTTGCTCTGGGCAGGCCGGGGCGAGGAGGCGCGGTCGGTCCCGCCGCGCAGCTCCGGGTCCGCCGCAGCGCTGCCATCCCTCTTGAAACGTCCCTGCACTAGCGTCGCAACCTCTGGACCAGGCGTCCCTCCGCGTGAACGGCGGGACGGTGTCGAGTCGTAGGGGCCCGCAAGTCCCCCATGGCGGTCGTGAGTGACCGGCGGGCTGCCCTCTCTGGCCGAGAGAGCGGCACCGCCGCGCGGCGCTACTTTGCGCCCTGCGCACCGGCTGAAACGTGCGGCGGTCCGTGGAATTCCAGCACAGTGCCGGACCTCCAACAAGAGCGGAGCCGACGGCTGTGACATGGGTGACGCAATGTGCGGATCGCGTCACGACGTGTAGAGGATTCCGTACCCGATAACGGACTTTTGCCCGCGAGTCGTTCGCTCGATGCCGCTGTCCCAGGTGCGGTGATCGGGAGCGGAACATGCGCTTCAATCCGCCAATGTCCGATTCGCCCGCAGATGTTGATCATGGGATTTGCCGCATTTGTCGCACCCTTCGTGAGCAAACTCACAGGAAGATCGCTGACTTCTCCAGCACTTCGCAGGGAATAGCGCGCTTAGCCTGGCGCTTTACACGATTGCGCAGATCGACAACCGCGTCGGGCGCAACACCGTTTTCTCCACACGATCACCACCACGACGATCACAACGCGAGGCGTGAAGCAGTGAAGGCAGCGAAGGCAGCGAAGTCGACGATGATGTTCCGCAACATAGCCAACCCGCGGCGCACCACCCTGGCGCACCTCAAGGACGCCGAAGAGCTCGCCACCGCGGCGGCACCGGAGCACACCGCCGAACTGCCCGCCCAGACGGCCAACCCCCGTCGCACCATCCTGATGGACGCCCCCGAGCAGGACGTACCGGCGTAAGACGGTCGCGGGACGGCCGCAGCCCCGCGATAGCCTGGAGTGTCAACTCCGGCCAGTGATCAATGAGGGGCAGCGGCAACCCGTGCGCATCGCCAGATTCTCCATCGACGGCAACGTCGGCTTCGGCGTCGTCGAGGGCGACGAACTCGACGTCATCAAGGGACACCCCTTCGCCGCATTCGAGCGCTCGGGGCAGAAGGTCCCCCTGGACAAGATCCGTCTCCTGCCGCCCACCCTGCCCAACAAGATCGTCGGGATCGGCCGCAACTACGCCGAGCACGCCGCCGAGCTGGGCAACGACGTCCCGGATGTCCCGGTCACCTTCTTCAAGCCCTCCACCTCCGTGGTCGGCCCCGGCGACCCCGTCATGTACCCCTCCTTCTCGCAGGAGGTGCACCACGAGGCGGAGCTCGCCGTCGTCATCGGCCGGATGTGCCGAGAGGTGCCCCGCGAGCGCGTCAAGGACGTCATCCTCGGCTACACCTGCGCCAACGACATCACCGCGCGCGATGTCCAGAAGCGCGAGAAGCAGTGGGCACGGGCCAAGGGCTTCGACTCCTCCTGCCCGCTGGGCCCCTGGATCGAGACCGAGCTGGATCCGGGCGATCTGACCATCCAGTGCACCGTCAACGGCGAACAGCGCCAGCTCGGCCGCACCAGCGAGATGGTCCGCCCGATCGAGGACCTGATCGTCCACATCACCGAGGCGATGACGCTGCTCCCCGGCGACGTCGTCCTCACGGGCACCCCGGCCGGAGTCGGCCCGCTCAACGTCGGCGACGAGGTCGCCGTCACCATCGAAGGCATCGGCACTCTCACCAACAAGGTGATCAAGCGTGGCTAACGCGACCCCCGTCCGCGTCCGTTTCTGTCCCTCCCCGACCGGCAACCCCCACGTGGGCCTGGTCCGTACCGCCCTGTTCAACTGGGCCTACGCCCGGCACACCGGCGGCAGCCTGGTCTTCCGGATCGAGGACACCGACGCGGCCCGCGACTCCGAAGAGTCCTACCACCAGCTGCTGGACTCCTTCCACTGGCTCGGCTTCGACTGGGACGAGGGCCCCGAGGTCGGCGGCCCGCACGCGCCGTACCGGCAGTCCCAGCGGATGGACATCTACCAGGACGTCGCCGACAAGCTCCTGGCCGGCGGATACGCGTACCACTGCTACTGCACCACCGAAGAGCTGGACGCCCGCCGAGAGGCCGCCCGCGCCGCCGGCAAGCCCTCGGGCTACGACGGCACGTGCCGCGAGCTGACCGCCGAGCAGAAGGCCGCGTACGACGCCGAGGGCCGTACCTCCATCGTCCGCTTCCGGATGCCCGACGAGCCGATCACCTTCACCGACCTGGTGCGCGGCGAGCTGACCTTCACCCCGGACAACGTCCCGGACTACGGCATCGTCCGCGCCAACGGCGCGCCGCTGTACACCCTGGTCAACCCCGTCGACGACGCCCTGATGGAGATCACCCACGTCCTGCGCGGCGAGGACCTGCTCTCCTCCACCCCCCGCCAGGTCGCCCTGTACAAGGCGCTGATCGACCTGGGCGTGGCGAAGGCCGTGCCGTCCTTCGGGCACCTCCCCTACGTCATGGGCGAGGGCAACAAGAAGCTCTCCAAGCGCGACCCGCAGGCCAACCTCAACCTCTACCGCGAGCGCGGCTTCCTCCCCGAGGGCCTGCTCAACTACCTGTCCCTGCTCGGCTGGTCCTTCTCCGCCGACCAGGACATCTTCTCGATCCCCGAGCTCATCGAGAAGTTCGACATCGCGGACGTCAACGCCAACCCGGCCCGCTTCGACCTCAAGAAGGCCGAGGCGATCAACGCCGACCACATCCGGCAGCTGGATGTGAAGGCGTTCACCGAGGCGTGCGAGCCCTGGCTGCGGGCCCCGCACGCCAACTGGGCCCCCGAGGACTTCGACCGCACCGCCTGGGAAGCGATCGCCCCGTACGCCCAGACCCGCGTCACGGTCCTCTCCGACATCACCGCCAACATCGACTTCCTCTTCCGCAAGGAGCCCGTCGAGGACGAGGCGTCGTGGGCCAAGGCGATGAAGGGCGACCCGGCGGCCCTGCTCACCACGGCCCGCGCCAGGCTCCTCGACGCGGACTGGTCCGACCCCGAGTCCCTCAAGGCCGCCGTCCTGGCCGCCGGCGAGGAGCACGGCCTCAAGCTCGGCAAGGCCCAGGCCCCGGTCCGCGTGGCCGTCACCGGCCGTACGGTCGGCCTGCCGCTCTTCGAGTCCCTGCAGATCCTCGGCACGGAACGCACCGTCGCCCGCATCGACGCGGCGCTGGCGAAGCTGGCCGGCTGATCCCGCAACTGCGCCGAGGGCCCGGAAACCACGGTTTCCGGGCCCTCGGCGTTTCCACTCGCTAGATTGCAGACATGACCGTCCGCGCCGTTCTGTGGGACCTCGACGACACCCTCTTCGACTACACCGGGTCGGACCGCGCCGGCGCCCTGCGCCACCTCCGGGCCGAGGGCCTGGTGGCCGCGTACGGCGGCGAGGAGGCGGCTCTGGCACGCTGGCGCGAGGCGATGGAGACCGAGTTCGCCCGATTTCTCGCCGGTGAGGTGGGCTTCCTCGATCACCGCCGGGCCCGCGCCCGAACCTTCCTGGGGGTCGCGCTGAGCGACGAGGAGGCGGACGCCTGGTTCGGCCGGTACATCGCGCACTACGAGGCGTCCTGGGCGCTCTTCCCGGACTCCGAGCCCGCCCTGGAGGCGCTGGCACCGCTGGTACGCCAGGCGGTGCTGTCCAATTCCGGGACCGCCAACCAGGAGCGCAAGTTGACCGTCCTGGGGATCCGCGCGCACTTCGAGGCGGTGCTGTGCGCCGATGAGCTGGGATACGCCAAGCCCGACCCCGAGGCGTTCCGGGCCGCCTGCACGGCACTGGGACTTCCGCCGCACGAGGTGGTCTACATCGGCGACCGGCTCGACATCGACGCACTCGGTGCCCGGGACGCCGGGCTGACGGCCTTCTGGCTGGACCGCGCGGACACCGGAGAGGAGCCGCCACCAGGCGTCCGGCGCATCCGGGGCCTGGCCGAGCTCCCCGAGTTGTTGCGCGGAGTTATCGGTTTTGGTGCGCCGTCCACGATCAGGTAATGTTCTTCCTGCGCCGCCCGAGAGGGCCGAAAGGCCTGGCCGGGAGGCGCAAACCAAACAAACCCCCCACGGGGGGTTGAGTTTTGGTGGGCTATGGTGTAATTGGCAGCACGACGGTTTCTGGTTCCGTTAGTCTAGGTTCGAGTCCTGGTAGCCCAGCAAGAGATCTTTCGGTCCACTGTGATCGTTCTCCAGGTCTCTTGATCGCAGTACCAGGCCCCCGTTGTGTAGCGGCCTAGCACGCCGCCCTCTCAAGGCGGTAGCGCCGGTTCGAATCCGGTCGGGGGTACAGATCCTTTCTCTCCGTCTCCTTCGGGTCGCTCCCGGATGCGACGATGCAGAGCCCATGCGACTCCGGTCGTGTGGAGGATCGCTAGGGCCCCCGTTGTGTAGCGGCCTAGCACGCCGCCCTCTCAAGGCGGTAGCGCCGGTTCGAATCCGGTCGGGGGTACTGGTCTAAACCACCATGGGCTATGGTGTAATTGGCAGCACGACGGTTTCTGGTTCCGTTAGTCTAGGTTCGAGTCCTGGTAGCCCAGCGCAGCATGTCCTGGCGACAGGCTCAACTGCAAGAAAACTTGCCCCCGTTGTGTAGCGGCCTAGCACGCCGCCCTCTCAAGGCGGTAGCGCCGGTTCGAATCCGGTCGGGGGTACAGAAGAGAAGGCCCCCCGCATCATGCGGGGGGCCTTCTCGCGTTCAACGGCCGGTGCCGAAGCGCTTGTTGGACTCCTCCGCCTCGGCCAGCCGGCGCAGACTCAGCAGCACCGGCTCGTACAGCACCGTGAAGGCCACGGCCGCCTCCACCTGCTCCTCCGGCCGCTCGAACTCCTCGACCAGATCCAGGTCCACGACCGCGAGTTGTTCCGCCTGGCGCGCGTACGGCAACAGATGTGCGGTGTCGCAGGCGTAGCCGAGGCGGCGCAGGGCCGCGATGGCCGAGACGAGCATGCCGAAAGCGGGGGAGGTGGCCGCGGCGTCGGTGTTGAGGCGCCAGTCGAGGAGCCTCAGCAGCTCGGTGGCGGTGCGCCGGGCGACGGCCGTCGACGGGTCCGCCTCGTCGGGCTCCGGGCCGTACGGGAGCGCCTGGACGGCCGCGCCCAGCCGGTGATGGTGGTCCAGGGAGTCGTCCGCGATGGCGGCCAGGACCTCCCGGGCGGTGGTCACCGGGATGCGGCCGACCTGGATCAGGGCCCTCACCAGGCGCAGCCGGCGCAGGTGCTCCTCGTCGTACTCGGACTGGGTGGCGGTGACCCGTCGGCCCGGCGCCAGCAGTCCCTCGCGCAGGTAGTACTTGATCGTCGGGGTGGAGACCCCGCTGCGCTCGCTCAGCTCCGCCAGTCGCATTCCTTGCGCCCCTTCCCCTTGCGAGGGCTATTGGAAAGTGCCACTATCCAATCATGGATAGCGATGCTATCCAATGGGTCGACGTGGCGAAGGGGACGGTCATGGGTGGCAAGCCGATACAGGGGCGGACGACGGCGGACGGCACGGGTGACGTGGTCGTCTTCCTCATCGGGATGCGGGTCAACAGCTGGTGGGCGGTGCGGAGTTGGCTGCCGGTGTTCCGGGCGATGCCGCGCATGCTCAAGGAGCTGGTCCGTGACCGGGACAGCGGATTGCTGGGCTACCGCCCGCTCGCCGCGCCCCCGAGGAGCTTCGGCCTCATCCAGTACTGGGAGTCGAAGGAGAAGCTGCTGGCGTACGCCGCGGACCAGGGCGGCGAGCACCGGCCGGCCTGGGCGGCGTTCAACCGGCGGGCGCGCGAGGGGCGCGACAAGGTCGGCTTCTGGCACGAGACCTTCGTCGTCCCGGCGGGCGCGTACGAGAGCGTCTACGTCAATATGCCGTCGTTCGGGCTGGGGGAGGCCCGGGGCGTGGTGCCGGTCGGGCGCCGCGGGGAGCGGGCGGCCCAGCGGCTGGCGGTCTGAGCGCCGGAGGACGTCGAAAGGTGCGGCCCCGTACGGATCGTCCGTACGGGGCCGGGTGTCGTCGTCAGCCGGTGCGGCGCAGGCCCTCGGAGAGGCGGGCGGCCGCGTCGATGACCGCCTGGGCGTGCATCCGGCCCGGGTGGCGGGTCAGGCGCTCGATGGGACCGGAGACGGAGACGGAGGCCACCACGCGGTTGGAGGGGCCGCGTACGGGCGCGGAGACGGACGCCACGCCGGGCTCGCGCTCGCCGATCGACTGGGCCCAGCCGCGGCGCCGTACGCCGGACAGCGCGGTGGCCGTGAAGCGGGCGCCCTGCAGTCCGCGGTGCAGCCGCTCCGGCTCCTCCCAGGCCATCAGGATCTGGGCGGCCGAGCCGGCCTTCATGGGGAGCGTGGAGCCGACCGGGACGGTGTCCCGCAGTCCGGACAGCCGTTCCGCCGCCGCCACACAGATTCGCATGTCGCCCTGCCGGCGATAGAGCTGGGCGCTCTCGCCGGTCACATCGCGCAGGTGGGTGAGTACCGGCCCCGCCGTGGCCAGCAGGCGGTCCTCGCCGGCCGCCGCGGCCAGCTCGGAGAGCCTGGGGCCCAGGATGAACCGGCCCTGCATGTCCCTCGCCACCATCCGGTGGTGTTCCAGAGCCACGGCCAGCCGATGGGCCGTGGGTCGTGCGAGCCCTGTCGCCGCGACCAGCCCGGCGAGGGTGGCCGGACCGGACTCCAGAGCGCTCAGTACGAGAGCCGCCTTGTCGAGAACGCCGACGCCGCTAGAGTTGTCCATGCAACGATACTCGCGTCTCACACTGTGAAACGCAAGTTCAATTTTCCAGGGAAGTCGTCAATCTGTAGATGTGGCCCTCGACCAGGGCCCGGCGTCAGGCCCGTCAAGGGGATTTCTGCGGGCACCCGCGCACATACGAGTAAGGCCGGCACAGTGGCCGGCCGGAGGGAAAGCGATGGGACGGACACTCGCGGAGAAGGTCTGGGACGATCATGTCGTCCGGCGCGCGGAAGGCGAGCCCGACCTCCTCTTCATCGATCTGCACCTGCTGCACGAGGTCACCAGCCCGCAGGCGTTCGACGGCCTCCGCAAGGCCGGTCGCCAGGTGCGCCGCACGGACCTGACCATCGCCACCGAGGACCACAACACCCCGACCCTCGACATCGACAAGCCGATCGCCGACCCGGTCTCGCGCACGCAGCTGGAGACGCTGCGCAAGAACTGCGCCGAGTTCGGCGTCCGGCTGCACCCGCTGGGCGATGTCGAGCAGGGCGTTGTCCACGTCGTGGGACCGCAGTTGGGACTGACCCAGCCCGGCACCACGGTGGTCTGCGGTGACAGCCACACCTCCACCCACGGAGCCTTCGGCGCCCTGGCGTTCGGCATCGGCACCAGCCAGGTCGAGCACGTCCTGGCCACCCAGACGCTGCCCCTGGCCCCCTTCAGGACCATGGCGATCACCGTCGACGGCGAGCTGCCCGACGGCGTGACGGCCAAGGACCTGATCCTGGCGATCATCGCCAGGATCGGCACCGGCGGCGGCCAGGGCTACGTCCTGGAATACCGCGGCTCGGCCATCGAGAAACTGTCGATGGAAGCCCGGATGACCATCTGCAACATGTCCATCGAGGCAGGCGCGCGGGCCGGCATGATCGCCCCCGACCTGACCACCTTCGACTACCTGCAGGGCCGCGACCACGCCCCCGAGGGCGAGGACTGGGACGCCGCGGTCGAGTACTGGCGGACGCTGCGCACCGACGACGACGCCGTCTTCGACGCCGAGGTGCACATCGACGCCTCCTCGCTGGCGCCGTTCGTCACCTGGGGCACCAACCCCGGCCAGGGTGCGCCGCTTTCGTCGAGCGTCCCCGACCCCGCTTCGTACGAGGACGCCTCGGAGCGGTTCGCCGCCGAAAAGGCCCTGGAATACATGGGGTTGGCGGCCGGCCAGCCACTGCGCGAGATCACCGTGGACACCGTCTTCGTAGGTTCGTGCACCAACGGCCGGATCGAGGACCTGCGCTCCGCGGCGTCGATCCTGGAGGGCCGCAAGGTCGCCGACGGGGTGCGGATGCTGATCGTGCCCGGCTCGGTCCGGGTCTCCCTGGAGGCCGTTGCCGAGGGGCTGGACAAGGTCTTCACCGCGGCGGGCGCCGAATGGCGGCACGCGGGCTGTTCGATGTGCCTGGGCATGAACCCCGACCAGCTGGCGCCCGGTGAGCGCTCCGCGTCCACCTCCAACCGCAACTTCGAGGGTCGGCAGGGCAAGGGAGGCCGCACCCACCTGGTCTCGCCTCAGGTCGCCGCCGCAACGGCGGTTCTCGGCCATCTGGCCTCACCGGCCGATCTGTCCTCAACGGCCGGCCAGTCCGACGTCGCCACGCCCGCGGGAGTCTGAACCATGGAAGCATTCACCACCCACACCGGCCGGGCCGTCCCGCTGCGCCGCAGCAACGTCGACACCGACCAGATCATCCCGGCCCACTGGCTGAAGAAGGTCACCCGCGACGGCTTCGAGGACGGGCTGTTCGAGGCCTGGCGCAAGGACCCGGAGTTCGTGCTCAACCAGGAGGTGTACAAGGGGGCAACGGTGCTGGTCGCGGGCCCCGACTTCGGCACCGGCTCCTCCCGTGAGCACGCCGTGTGGGCCCTGCAGAACTACGGCTTCAAGGCCGTCATCTCCTCGCGGTTCGCGGACATCTTCCGCGGAAACTCCCTCAAGAACGGCCTGCTGACGGTGGTCCTGCCGCAGGAGACCGTCGACCGGCTGCAGAAGCTGGCGGAGGCCGACCCCACCGCCGAGGTGACGGTCGACCTGGTCGGCCGCCAGGTGCGGGCCGAGGGCGTCACCGCCGATTTCGAGCTGGACGAGAACGCTCGTTGGCGGCTGCTGGAGGGGCTGGACGACATCAGCCTCACCCTCCGGGAGGAGTCCTCCATCGTGACGTACGAGGCGAATCGCCCCTCCTTCAAGCCGCGTACCCTCGAGGTCTGACCTCGGATTATTGGCTCAAAGCGTTATTGCGTACGATGCGCCCCCTGTGCAGTTGGCAGGGGGCGCATCCGCTTGTTCAGGCGGCTGTTGAGGCCCCGTGAAGCGACAACTCGCCGCAGATGGCACAATTAGCGCATGGAACGCGACGACCAACTCGAGCTCTACGGTCTCGTCGCCGACCGGCTCAAGGACGCACACGCAAGAGTGCGGACACTGCAAGTCCCGGAGGGCGTACGGATGGCGCTGACCCGGAAGCTGCTCGTCATCACGGCCGCGGCTAAACACGATCTTGCGGACGCGGCAAGGCGTCTGGAGTGGTTCATGGCAGACCTCGATGAAGGTCGTTATCCCGAAGATGTGCCCCGCGACGGAAGTCCGTGAAGGTCGAGTTTGTTGCGGCACAAGGGTGATTAGCCCGTTTCGTGTTTGATTTGCGGTATGTATCTGCCTAACGTGCGAAAAAGCTTGGAAACTTTCGTTCCAGCAATGTCTCCGAAGGGGAAGACGTGAACAAGGCGCAGCTCGTAGAAGCCATTGCCGACAAGCTCGGCGGCCGTCAGAACGCCGCGGAAGCGGTGGACGCGGTACTGGACGCAATCGTCCGCGCAGTTGTCTCGGGCGACCGCGTTTCGGTCACCGGATTCGGCTCGTTCGAGAAGGTCGACCGCCCCGCCCGCTACGCCCGCAACCCGCAGACGGGTGAGCGCGTGCGGGTCAAGAAGACCTCGGTGCCGCGATTCCGCGCCGGTCAGGGCTTCAAGGACCTGGTGAGCGGCTCGAAGAAGCTCCCCAAGGGCGGCGAGGTCTCCGTCAAGAAGGCTCCCAAGGGCAGTCTCACCGGCGGTGCGGCCATCAAGAAGGCGGCCGCGAAGAAGGCCACCGCCAAGAAGGCCGCCGCCAAGAAGGCGACGACGGCGAAGAAGGCCACCGCCAAGAAGACCACCACGGCGAAGAAGGCCACCGCCAAGAAGGCGACCACGGCGAAGAAGGCCACCGCCAAGAAGGCGGCCACGGCGAAGAAGACGACGCCGGCGAAGAAGACCACCGCCAAGAAGGCCACAGCCAAGAAGACCGCCCCCGCCAAGAAGGCGACGGCGAAGAAGGCGCCGGCGAAGAAGACCACGGCGCGCAAGACCACCGCCAAGAAGGCCACCGCCCGCAAGCGGTGAAGCAGCGGCGACGTCATGCGTCGGGCCGGTCTCCCTTCGGGGAGCCCGGCCCGCGGTGCGTGCGGGCACCGGGTGCCGTCTAGGCTCTCTCCCATGCAGGCCACCGCGTACACCTACGACGACGATTCCCGCTCGGGCAGCGTGCTGCTGGACGACGGGACCCCGCTGCCCTTCGACGCGGCGGCCTTCGACGCGGGCGGGCTGCGGCTGCTGCGGCCAGGTCAGCGGGTGCGCATCGAGGTCGAGGGCGACGGCGAGGGCCGGCGCATCGTGCTCGTCACGCTCCAGACGCTCTGACCCCGGGCGGTTGCCGCCCGTCGGGCCCCGACGGGCCACCGGCGGCCAGCCGCGGCACCTGGCGGGCCGTGTACGGCCCCACGCCCAGCGCCAGCGCCGCCAGCAGATCCTCACCGGTGTCCACGTCGCGCCGTACCGACGGCACGCCCGCCGCGGTGATCTCCCGCGCCCCGGACGCCAGGTGACGCGCCCGGGAAGCGCCACCGAATGCCGGTGCCAATTCCGCCGCGGAAGTAGCGCTGAGAAGTGTTGTCCCGATATCCGCCGCATCCGCGAGAAATGCGCGCGGAAATAGCGCCGCGGAATGGAGCACCAGTTCCAGCTCGGCCGGGCGGAGAGCCGGCAGATCGGCGTTCAGTGCGGCGACCGGCGCACCGGGGTGGCGGGCCCGTACGGCTTCCGCGCCGTGTGCCAGCGCGGCGTTGAGTCCGCGGGCCGGAGCGTCGGGCACGATGCGCGCCCCCAGGGCCGCCAGACGCTCCCCGGCCAGTGGATCGTCCGTGACAACCGCCACATCGCGCACATTGGCGCAGGCCAGCGCGGCGGTCACGGTGTCGAGGGCGAACGCGAGGGCCAACTGCGGCCGGAAGTGTTCACCGGCGGCCCTGGAGAGCCTGCTTTTGGCCCGCACCAGCGGTTTCAGCGGTACCACCAGGCTCCAGCCCACATCCGCTCCGTCTCTTCGCATCGGCATCATTCTCACCCGCACTCGCAGCCGTTCGACAGCGTCGGGGTTACGGTGTTCTCGACATAGCGGGTACCTGGGGCGACACTTGTGCGGCTGCCGGCTCGCAGCAGCTTCGCAGGTCCCACAAGGAGGGTGTCCAAGTGTCCCGCCGCAGAATCGGCTTCTGGTACCGCTTGGCCGCGGTCATCTGCAAACCGCCGCTCTTGGTTCTGTTCAAGCGGGACTGGCAGGGAATGGAGCACATTCCGGCCGACGGCGGTTTTATCACCGCGGTCAACCACAACTCGTATCTCGATCCGCTCTCCTATGCGCACTATCAGTACAACACCGGGCGGGTCCCGCGATTCCTCGCCAAGTCCGGTCTCTTCAAGAGCGGCTTTGTCGGCCTGATGATGCGCGGCACCGGCCAGATCCCCGTCTACCGGGAAACCACCGACGCGGCCACCGCGTTCCGCGCCGCCGTCGCCGCGATCGACAAGGGCGAATGCGTCGCCTTCTACCCCGAGGGCACCCTCACCCGCGACCCCGCGATGTGGCCCATGCAGGGCAAGACCGGTGCCGCGCGGGTGGCGTTGCTGACCAAGGCGCCGGTCATTCCGGTCGCCCAGTGGGGCGCGAATGCCGCGATGCCGCCGTATGCCAAGGAGAACAAGCTCCAGCTGCTCCCGCGCAAGACACTGAAGGTCAAGGCGGGACCGCCGGTCGACCTGAGCGCCTTCTACGGCAAGGAGCCCACCGCAGAGGTGCTGCGCGCGGTCACCGAGACCATCATGGCCGCGATCACCGAGCAGCTGGCCGAGGTCCGCGGCGAGCCCGCGCCCGCCGAGCCGTACGACTACCGCAAGGCCATCGCCCGCGAGCGCCGCGCCGCCCGCGAGGCCGCCAAGGCCGCCGCCGACGCCCTGATCGAGCCCGCCGGCAGCGAAGCGGCCGCCGCCCCGCAGCAGGTACGAAGCCCCCAGCAGGCACAGGAGGATGAACGCAAGTGACGCGCTGCGCCGTCTACGGCACCGGCTCCTGGGGCACCGCCTTCGCGATGGTGCTCGCCGATGCGGGATGCGAGGTGACCCTGTGGGGGCGCCGCGCGGCCCTTGCCGACGCCATCAACAACGGCCGCACCAACCCCGACTACCTGCCCGGGGTCGAGCTCCCGGAGGCCGTACGGGCCACCACCGACCCGGCGGAGGCGGCACGCGGCGCGGAGTTCACCGTCCTCGCCGTCCCGTCCCAGACGCTGCGCGCCAACCTCACCGAATGGGCACCCCTGCTGCCCGTCGACACGGTCCTGGTCTCCCTGATGAAGGGCGTCGAACTGGGCACCGCCAAGCGCATGAGCGAGGTCATCGAGGAGGTCGCCAAGGTCCCCGCGGAGCGCGTCGCGGTGCTGACCGGGCCCAACCTCGCCAAGGAGATCGCCGCCCGCCAGCCGGCCGCCGCGGTCGTCGCCTGCGCCGACGAAGCGGTCGCCCGGCGGTTGCAGACGGCCTGCCACACCCCGTACTTCCGCCCGTACACCAACACCGACGTGGTCGGCTGCGAACTGGGCGGCGCGGTCAAGAACGTCATCGCCCTGGCCGTCGGCATCGCCACCGGCATGGGCCTGGGCGACAACGCCAAGGCGTCCCTGATCACCCGGGGGCTGGCCGAGACCACCCGGCTCGGCCTCGCCATGGGCGCCGACGCCCACACCTTCGCGGGCCTGGCCGGCATGGGCGACCTGGTGGCCACCTGCTCGTCGCCGCTGTCGCGCAACAACACCTTCGGCACCAACCTCGGCCGCGGCATGACGCTCCAGGAGACCATCGCGGTCACCAAGCAGACCGCCGAGGGCGTCAAGTCCTGCGAGTCCGTACGGGAACTGGCCCGCCGCCACGGCGTCGACATGCCGCTGACCGAGACGGTCGTGGAGATCGTCCACGAGGGCAAGCCGCCGATGGTCGCCCTCAAGGAACTGATGTCGCGCACCGCCAAGGCCGAACGGCACTGATCCCCGCGGGCGACGCGGCACCGCACGCCGCCGCAAGCACTGACTCCCGGTCCCCCAGCAGGTACTCTCAACGCGTTATGAGCAGCCAGACCTCCCCCCAGAAGCCCCGCGTCGCCGTCGTCTTCGGCGGTCGCAGCTCCGAGCACGCCATCTCCGTGGTCACCGCCGGAGCCGTGCTGCGCGCCATCGACCGCGAGAAGTACGACGTGCTGCCCATCGGCATCACCACCGACGGGCGCTGGGCGCTGACCGCCGACGACCCGGAGCGGATGGCCATCGCGGACCGGCAGCTGCCCAGCGTGGCCGCGCTCGCCGAGTCCACCGAGGGCGGGGTCGTGCTCCCGGTCGACCCGACCAACCGCGAGATCGTCTACACCGAGCCCGGCTCGGTGCCCAAGGCGCTCGGCGAGGTCGACGTCGTCTTCCCCGTCCTGCACGGCCCGTACGGCGAGGACGGCACCCTGCAGGGCCTGCTGGAGCTCTCCGGAGTCCCCTACGTCGGCTCGGGCGTGCTCGCCTCCGCCGTCGGCCAGGACAAGGACTACATGAAGCGGGTCTTCACCTCCTTCGGGCTGCCGGTCGGTCCGTACGAGGTCATCCGCCCCCGCGAGTGGGAAAAGGATCCTGAGGCCGCCCGCAAGAAGATCGTGGAGTTCGCCGCCGACCACGGATGGCCGCTCTTCGTGAAGCCCGCCCGCGCCGGCTCCTCCATGGGCATCACCAAGGTCGACGACCCGACCGGCCTCGACGAAGCGATCGAAGAGGCCCGGCGGCACGACCCCAAGATCCTCGTCGAGTCGCTGCTGAGCGGCCGCGAGATCGAGTGCGGGGTGCTGGAGTTCGAGGACGGCCCGCGGGCCAGCGTGCCGGCCGAGATCCCGCCGGTCACCGCCCACGACTTCTACGACTTCGAGGCCAAGTACATCGACTCGGCCGACGGGCTGGTGCCGGCCCCGCTGACGCCCGAGCAGACCGCGAAGGTCCAGGAACTGGCCGTCGCCGCCTTCGAGGCGGCGTCCTGCGAGGGCCTGGTGCGTGCGGACTTCTTCCTGCAGGACAACGGCGAGTTCGTGATCAACGAGATCAACACGCTGCCCGGCTTCACGCCCATCTCGATGTACCCGCGGATGTGGCAGGAGAGCGGCGTGAGCTACCCGGAGCTGATCGACCGGCTGTTGCAGGCGGCGCTGACCCGCTCCACGGGACTGCGCTGAGCGGCTCTACACACCCGCCGGGACGGACTTCTTGACGGCGCCCGCGAGGTCGGTGAGGGCATCGACCTCGGGGGCGTACTTCCCCGGGACGCTCACCTCGACGTACGCCTTGCGCAGCACGGTCGTGAAGCGGTAGCCGTCGTCCTGCTTCTCGAAGAGCCACTGGACACCGTCGACCTCGGCCGCGTCGGCCTTGGGGTTGTAATGTTCACTCCCGGACGTCAGGACGTCGGGCTTGGTCACGCCGCAGCGCAGTGTCACGGCAGGATCGCCCCAGACGGCGGTGAGGTCGGAGGCGGGCTCGGCGGTACCTCGCCTCAGGCCGTCCACGGTCTTCGGCAACTCCTGGTGGAGCGCCCGGCAGTGCCGTGCCGCCTCGCCCTCGGGGGAGGGCACGGCGACCTCGGACGAGGAACAGCCCACGGCCGCGAACAGCACGGTGAGCAGGGGCAGGGCGAGGTACCGGCGGCGCGCAGACATCACCCGGCCGAGGATACGGGGGAGCTAGAGATGGACCACCGGGCAGGTGAGGGTGCGGGTGATCCCCTCCACTTGCTGGACCTTGGCGACCACCATGCGGCCCAGCTCGTCCACGGTGTCGGCCTGTGCCCGCACGATCACGTCGTAGGGTCCGGTCACGTCCTCGGCCTGCAGCACGCCGTGGATCGTCGCAATCACCTCTGCCACGGCGGAGGCCTTGCCGACCTCGGTCTGGATCAGGATGTACGCCTGTACCACGGGACCTCCAGGGCGGCTACGGGGATCATGTGGGAAGAAGGGACGCCACGGTACCGCGTCACCGGGCGGTGCGGGGAGACCCGCGCGGTGAACGCGGCAGGTACGGCGCAGTCGTCAGCCAAGTACGGACGGTCCGTACGCAGGGGAAGGGCAACAGCATGAAGGGCACCGTCGGCGAGCTGGGGGAATTCGGGCTGATCAAGGAGCTCACCGCCCGGCTCACCTCCACTCCGGCCGTTCGCATCGGGCCGGGGGACGACGCCGCGGTGGTCACCGCGCCCGACCGGAGGGTCGTGGCCAGCACCGACGTCCTCCTGGAGGGCAGGCACTTCCGCCGCGACTGGTCCACCGCCTACGACGTCGGCCGCAAGGCCGCCGCACAGAACCTCGCCGACATCGCGGCCATGGGCGCGGTGCCCACCGCGATCCTGCTCGGCCTGGTCGTCCCCGCGGAACTCCCCGCGACCTGGGCGACCGAGCTGATGGACGGGCTGCGCGACGAGTGCCAGGTGGCCGGCGCCGCGGTGGTCGGCGGCGACGTCGTACGGGGCGAGATCATCACCATCGCCATCACCGCGCTCGGCGATCTGCGCAACGCCGAGCCGGTCACCCGGGGCGGCGCCCAGCCCGGCGACGTGGTCGCGGTGACCGGTTGGCTCGGCTGGTCCGCCGCCGGGCACGCCGTGCTCTCCCGCGGCTTCCGCTCGCCGCGCGCCTTCGTCGAGGCGCACCGCAGGCCCGAACCGCCCTACCACGCGGGGCCGGCGGCCGCCGGGCTCGGCGCCACCGCCATGACCGACGTCAGCGACGGACTGGTCGCCGACCTCGGGCACATCGCCGAGGCCAGCAAGGTCCGCATCGACCTCAGGTCGGCCGCCATCGACATCCCCTCGCAGATGTCCGACATCGGTACGGCCGTCGGCGTCGATCCGATGCAGTGGGTGCTCAACGGCGGTGAGGACCACGCGATCGTGGCCACCTTCCCGCCGGACGTGAAACTCCCCGCCCGCTGGAAGGTGATCGGCGAGGTGCTCAATCCCTCGGCCCTGCCCCAGGTCACGGTGGACGGCGCCCCCTGGGTGAAGGCCGGCTGGGACCACTTCGGGGACAATGGCGACGCCGAGTAGATTCGGCCGTATGCAGATACCTCCACGCGTCCTCACCGTCGCCGGGTCCGACTCCGGCGGCGGCGCGGGCATCCAGGCCGACCTCAAGACGATGCTGGCGCTCGGCACCCACGGCATGAGCGTGCTGACCGCCGTCACCGCCCAGAACTCGCTCGGCGTGCAGGGTGCGTGGGAACTGCCCGCCGAAGCCGTACGGGCGCAGTTCCGCAGCGTCGTCGACGACATCGGCGTCCAGGCCGTGAAGACCGGGATGCTCTCCTCGGCGGAGCTCGTCGAGACCGTCGCGGAACTGCTCGCCGGGCTGCGGGTGCCGGTCGTCGTCGACCCCGTGGGCGTCTCCAAGCACGGTGACGCGCTGCTGGCCGCCACCGCCCTCGACGCGGTCCGCACCGCACTGCTGCCGACCGCCACGGTCGCCACCCCCAACCTCGACGAGGTGGCCCAGCTGACCGGCGTACACGTCCGGGAGGAGGCCGACATGCGGCGGGCGGCCGCCGCGATCCTGGACTTCGGGCCACGCTGGGCGCTCATCAAGGGCGGCCACCTGGCGCCCGGTGCCGAGGACGCCGTGGACCTGCTCACCGACGGCACCGAGGAACACTGGCTGCGCGCCCCCCGTCACGACAACCGGCACACCCACGGCACCGGCTGCACCCTCGCCAGCGCGCTGGCCGCGCAGCTCGCCAAGGGCGACACCGTCCCGCAGGCCGCCGCCGCGGCGAAGGACTACGTCAACGGCGCCATCGCCGCCGGCTTCCGGCTGGGCGCGGGCATCGGCCCGGTCGACCACGGCTGGCGCCTGCGGCGCTGACACCGCCCGGGCCGGACGGACCGCGTGCCCGGCCCGGCCTCGCGAACGGCCCTGGGAAACGGCCCCGGGCACGATCCCGGTCACGGCCGGGCCGCCACCCCGGGAACGGCAAAAGCCGGCCCACCACGAAGGTGGACCGGCTTCATAGGCAACCGACCGGCTGCGCTACGGCTAAGTCGTCAGCGCGAGACCTTGCCGGCCTTGATGCACGAGGTGCAGGCGTTCAGCTTCTTCGGCGTGCGCCCGATCACTGCACGCACCGTCTGGATGTTGGGATTCCAACGACGGTTGGTACGGCGATGCGAGTGCGAGACGCTCTTGCCGAAGCCCGGCCCCTTGCCGCAGACGTCGCAGTTGGCAGCCACGGGTCACTCCAAAGACTTCAGATGCACTTACGGTGAAATCCCAACGGGCCGAGTGCATTGCCCGACCGGCACCGTCAGGAGAGGAATGGCCCGATTTTCATCGGGCAACCGGAGCAGCATACAACGGCCGCTCCCGTACAACGAAACTACCATGCGCCCCCCGGCCCCCGCCCCGGCCTCAGCCCCCGAGCGCGGCTACTGTGCGGGGCATCCCACGACCCAGGAGGACGATGTGCCGTACCCGCTCGACGCCGCCGCGGTACGCGCCTGGTGCGGGCTGGCCCTGGAGGCACTCGGCCGGGAGCGCGAGCGGATCGACGCGATCAACGTCTACCCGGTGGCCGACGGCGACACCGGCACCAACCTCTACCTGACCCTCGAGTCCGCCGCCCGCGCCGTCGAGGCCGCGTTCGACGGCCATGCCTCCTCCGGGACCGCGCCCTGCCTCGCCGACGCCATCGGGGCCATGGCCCACGGCGCCCTCATCGGGGCCCGCGGCAACTCCGGCACCATCCTGGCGCAGCTGCTGCGCGGCATGACGGAGGTACTGGCGGCCGCGGGCGAGCCGGCCGTCGGCCCCGGCGCCGCGGCCGACGCCCTGCGCCGGGCGCTGCACCGGGCCGCGGCATCGGCGTACGAGGCGGTCGCGCACCCGGTGGAGGGCACCGTCCTGACGGTGGCGACCGCCGCAGCGGCCGCCGCGGACCGCGCCACCGGGGACACCGCCCGGATCGCGCGGGCCGCCCACGACGGCGCCCGCACCGCCCTCCGGGCCACCCCCGGACAGCTCGCGGTCCTCGGCCGGGCGGGAGTCGTGGACGCCGGCGGCTGCGGACTGGTCGCCCTGCTCGGCGCGCTCGCCGACGCCCTCGGTGGCGAGGTCTCGGCGGAGCCCGTCACCGTACGGGCCGACGCACCGCTGCCCGAGGCGGGCGGACGGGCGGCGACCGTGGCCGACGGCTGCGCGACGCCCGGCGGGGACGGCCCCGCCTTCGAGGTGATCTACCTCCTGGAGGCCGACGACGGCGCCGTGGCCCGGCTGCGCACCCGCCTGGACGGGCTCGGCGACTCGCTGGTGGTGGTCGGCGGCGACGGCCTGTGGAACGTCCATGTGCACGTCGACGACGCGGGCGCCGCCGTGGAGGCCGGCATCGAGGCAGGCCGCCCGTACCGGATCCGCATCACCCACTTCGACGGCGCCGGCCGCACCAAGGAGCCCGAGCTGGCGGCGCGGGCCGTCGTGGCCGTGGTCCCGGGCCCGGGGCTGGCCGGCCTGTGCGCCGACGCCGGCGCGAGGGCGGTGTCCGTCCGCCCCGGGGAGCCGCCCGCCAGCGGCGAACTGGTCCAGGCGATCCGCCAGGCCCGCGCCCGCGAGGTGATGCTGCTGCCCAACGACCCCGAGCTGCGGCACACCGCGGCCGCCGCCGCCGAACAGGCCCGCACCGAAGGGGTACGGGTCGCCCTGATCCCCACCCGTTCCGCGGTCCAGGGCATCGCGGCACTGGCCGTGCACGAACCCGGCCGCAGCTTCGACGAGGACGTGGTCGCCATGACCGCGGCCGCGGGGGCCACCCGCTACGCCGAGCTGGCCGTCGCCGAGCGGCAGTCCTGGACGATGGCCGGCGTCTGCCAGGCCGGCGACGTCCTCGGCCTGATCGACGGCGATGTCGCCGTGATCGGCGCCGATCTGGCCGCGACCGCGACGACGGTGCTGGACCGGATGCTCTCCGCCGGCGGCGAAATGGTCACCCTCGTGCTCGGCGCCGGCGTTCCCGACTCCCTCGCGGAAAGCCTGGAGCGGCATGTCCGCGAGCGCTACCTGGCGGTGGACACCGTCGTCTACGCGGGCGGCCAGCACGCCGCGCCGCTGCTCATCGGCGTCGAATAGCGATGCCGCCCGCCGGGGTGCGTACGGCGGTGACAGTGGCCCGCTGTCAGTGGCGTGGTGTGCAATGGAACGCGTGGCAGCGCTCGACGAACCTCTCAAGAAGATCCTCGGCGGCAGCACCGCGAAGGTGCTGGCCGACCACCTCGACCTGCACACGGTCGGCGATCTGTTGCACCACTACCCCCGGCGCTACGCCGAGCGCGGGGAGCTGACCCGCCTCGCGGACCTGCCGATGGACGAACACGTCACGGTCGTCGCCCAGGTCGCGGACGCCCGGGTGCTGAAGTTCAACGGCGGCCGAGGACAGCGGCTGGAGGTCACCCTCACCGACGGCAGCGGCCGGCTGCGGCTGGTCTTCTTCGGCAAGGGAATCCACAAGCCGCACAAGGACCTGCTGCCCGGCCGCCGCGCGATGTTCGCCGGCAAGGTCTCGGTCTTCAACCACAGACTCCAGCTGGCCCACCCCGAATACGAACTGCTGGACGGGGACAGTGACTCCGGGGCCGTGGACGCCTTCGCCCAGCAGCTGATGCCGATCTACCCGGCGTGCCAGCAGATGGCCTCCTGGAAGCTCGCCAAGGCGGTGGACGCGGTGCTGCCCAGCGCCCAGGACGCCCTCGACCCGCTGCCGGAAGCGCTGCGCGCGGGCCGCGCGCTGGTCCCGCTCCCCGAGGCGCTGCTGAAGATCCACCGGCCGGGCAGCAAGGCCGACATCGCCGACGCGCGGGCCCGGCTGAAGTGGGACGAGGCCTTCGTCCTCCAGGTGGCGCTCGCCCGGCGGCGCCTCGCCGAGACCCAACTCCCGGCCGTGCCGAGGGCGTTGCGGCCCGACGGCCTGCTCGACGCCTTCGACGCCAAGCTGCCCTTCACCCTCACCGAAGGCCAGCAGAAGGTCAGCCGGGAGATCTTCGACGACCTGGCGACCAGCCATCCCATGCACCGCCTCCTCCAGGGCGAGGTCGGCTCCGGCAAGGCGCAGCCACTGGACGCGCTGGTGCTGACGCCGTCCGGCTTCCGGCCGATGGGGGAGATGGCCGTGGGCACCGAGGTCGTGGTGCCGAGCGGCGAGCTCGCCGTGGTGGACGGCGTCTTCCCGCAGGGGGAGCGGGAGGTGTGGCGGCTGGTGCTGTCCGACGGCAGCGCGGTCGAGTGCGACGACGAACATCTGTGGATCGTGGCGTCCCGCGGCACGGGCGAGCGGGTGCTGACGACCCGCGAGCTGCGGGCCGATCTGCGGCGCCCCGACGGCGGACCCAAGTGGTCCGTCGCCCCCGCCGCGCCGGTGGACCTCGACGGCGGCGAGGACCGGCCGCTCGATCCGTACCTCGTGGGGCGGCGGCTGGGTGAGGCCGGCGCCGGCCGCCCCGCCGAGCGCGTACCGGACGCCTACCGCAACGCACCGCTCAAGGACCGGCTGGCCGTGGTGCAGGGCCTGATGGACGCCGGGGGCGAGCCCGCGGGGAGCGCCGCGGTGTTCCGCGCGGCGCCCGCCCCGCTGGCCGACGACCTCGCCTGGCTGGTGCGCTCCCTGAGCGGCAGCGCCCGGCTCGTCCCCGGACGAAACGGTGCACACGACGTCCACGTGAGGCTGCCGGACGCGGCGTCCCTCGGCGGCCAGGACTTCCGGCGCGACGTCGCCGCCATCGAGCACGTCGGCCGCAAACCCGTCCAGTGCATCAGCGTCGCCCACCCCGACCACGCCTATGTCACCGACCACTTCACCGTCACCCACAACACCATGGTCGCGTTGCGCGCCATGCTCGGGGTGGTCGACAGCGGCGGGCAGGCGGCGATGCTCGCACCGACCGAGGTCCTCGCCCAGCAGCACCACCGCTCCGTCACGGAGATGATGGGCGAACTGGCCGAGGGCGGCATGCTGGGGGGCGCCGAACAGGGCACCAAGGTGGTGCTGCTGACCGGCTCCATGGGCGTCGCGGCCCGCCGCCAGGCGCTGCTCGACCTGGTCACCGGGGAGGCGGGCGTCGTCATCGGGACGCATGCGCTGATCGAGGACAAGGTGCAGTTCCACGACCTGGGCCTGGTCGTGGTCGACGAACAGCACCGCTTCGGCGTCGAACAGCGCGACGCCCTGCGGGGCAAGGGGCACTCCCAGGGGGAGAAGCGGACACCGCATCTCCTGGTGATGACCGCGACGCCCATTCCGCGCACGGTCGCGATGACCGTCTTCGGCGATCTGGAGACCTCCGTCCTGGACCAACTCCCGGCTGGACGCTCGCCGATCGCCAGCCATGTGGTCCCGGCCAAGGACAAGCCGCACTTCCTGGCCCGCGCCTGGGAGCGGGTCCGCGAAGAGGTGGCCGCCGGCCACCAGGGCTATGTGGTCTGCCCGCGCATCGGCGACGAGGAGGACGCCCCCAAGGCGGCGAAGAAGGGCGCCGGGGCGGCGGACGCGGCCGGTTCGCCCGAGGACGCCGAGGAGAAGCGCCCGCCGCTGGCGGTGCTGGACGTCGCCGAACAGCTCGCCCGGGGCCCGCTGCAGGGCCTGCGGGTGGCGGTGCTGCACGGTCGGATGGCGCCGGACGACAAGGACGACGTGATGCGGAGGTTCGCGGCCGGCGAGCTGGACGTGCTCGTCGCGACCACCGTCATCGAGGTCGGCGTGAACGTCCCGAACGCCACCGCCATGGTGATCATGGATGCCGACCGCTTCGGCGTCTCCCAGCTGCACCAGCTGCGCGGCCGGGTCGGCCGTGGCTCCGCCCCCGGACTGTGCCTGTTGGTCAGCGAGATGCCCGAGGCCAGCCCGGCACGCGCCCGGCTGGCGGCGGTGGCCGCCACCCTCGACGGCTTCGAACTCTCCCGTATCGACCTGGAGCAGCGCCGCGAGGGCGACGTCCTGGGGCAGGCGCAGTCCGGCGTCCGCTCGTCGCTGCGGATGCTCACGGTCATCGACGACGAAGAGGTCATCGCGGCCGCCCGGGAGGAGGCCACCGCGGTGGTCACCGCCGATCCCGAGCTGACGGACTACCCCGAGCTGCGGACCGCGCTGTCCGCCCTGCTGGACGACGAACGGGAGCAGTACCTCGACAAGGGCTGAGCGCGACGGGACCGCGGCGACGGAGCGGGGGAGTGAGATCGCTCACCCGCCCCGCCCGGCACCGGCGACCTCCGCCGGGCACCGCCCCCGCCCGGACGGAATATCGTGGGGAGCGGAGCCCACCGGCTCCCCGTATGCCACCGCCACCCCACGCACAACGTAAGGACGGGCCCATGACCCGCGTGATCGCCGGTACGGCCGGCGGCCGCCGCCTGGCCGTACCACCGGGAAACGGCACCCGCCCGACCTCCGACCGGGCGCGCGAGGGCCTCTTCTCCACCTGGGAGTCGCTCGACGGACCGTTGGCCGGCGCCCGGGTGCTCGATCTCTACGGGGGCTCCGGCGCGGTCGGCCTGGAGGCGCTCTCCCGCGGCGCCGCGCACGTCCTGCTCGTGGAGGCCGACACCCGCGCCGCCCGCACCATCCGGGAGAACATCCAGGCCATCGGCCTTCCGGGCGCCGAACTGCGGGCCGGCAAGGCGGAGCAGACCGCCGCGACGCCCGCCCCGGGCGAGCCCTACGACATCGTGTTCCTGGACCCGCCCTACGCCGCCACGGAGGCGGAGCTCCGCGAGATTCTGCTCACACTCCGTGGTCAGGGGTGGCTTGCCGAGGAAGCACTCGTCACCGTGGAGCGCAGTACCCGAAGCGGCACGTTCCCGTGGCCGGACGGTTTTGCAGCGATCAGGTCCCGCCGATACGGCGAGGCCACGCTTTGGTACGGTCGCGCCGCTTCGACGTCCGCCGAACCGACGTCAACAAGCGTGTCATGACCGGGCCGCAGAGCGAGGAGACGAAGTTGCGCCGCGCCGTCTGTCCGGGGTCGTTCGACCCCATCACCAACGGGCATCTGGACATCATCGCCCGTGCCTCCAGGCTGTACGACGTCGTCCACGTCGCCGTGATGATCAATCAGTCGAAGCAGGGCCTGTTCACCGTCGAGGAACGGATCGACCTGATCCGCCGGGCCACCGCCGAGTACGGCAACGTCGAGGTCGAGGCCTTCCACGGCCTGCTCGTCGACTTCTGCAAGCAGCGCGACATCCCCGCCATCGTCAAGGGCCTGCGCGCCGTCAGCGACTTCGACTACGAGCTGCAGATGGCCCAGATGAACAACGGGCTGTCCGGCGTGGAGACCCTCTTCGTCCCCACCAACCCCACCTACAGCTTCCTTTCCTCCAGCCTCGTCAAGGAGGTCGCGGCCTGGGGCGGCGATGTGGCCCACCTGGTCCCGCCGTTCGTCCTCGAGGCCTTGAGCGAACGCCTGCGCAAGAGGCAGTGACGGCCGTGCTGCGGGCCGGTCGGACGCTTTCTTGACGTCGCGTCAGCAGGTGTCGGGCCGGGGCCCCGTGGCCGTACAGTCGTCCCGTTCCCTCGTTCCATCCCTTCAGAGAGTGGCGAGTCCAAGGTGGACGTGCAGAAGAAGCTCGACGACATCGTCCAGTCCGTCGGCAGTGCCCGGTCCGTGCCCATGTCGGCCTCGTGCGTGGTCAACCGCGCCGAGCTGCTCGCGCTGCTCGAGGAGGTGCGGGCGGCCCTGCCCGGCTCCCTCGCGCAGGCGCAGGAGCTGCTCGGCGGGCGCGAGCAGATGGTCGAGCAGGCGCACGCCGAGGCGGAGCGGATCATCGAGTCCGCGCACGCCCAGCGCGGCTCACTGATCTCCGACACCGAGGTCGCCCGCCAGTCCCAGGACGAGGCCGACCGGATCCTGGCGGACGCCCGCCGGGAGGCCGAGGAGATCCGCGCCGAGGCCGACGACTACGTCGACAGCAAGCTTGCCAACTTCGAGGTCGTCCTGACCAAGACCATCGGCTCCGTCGACCGCGGCCGCGAGAAGCTGCTCGGCCGCGGCCCCGGACTCGACGAGCAGGGGTACGAGGACGCCGAGGCGCCCGAGCGCACCGCGGACCCGGACGTCCTGCGGCAGCGCGCCGACGCCTATGTGGACGCCAAGTTCGGCGCCTTCCAGGCCGTGCTGAGCAAGACCCTGGAAGCGGTGGGACGCGGCCGCGACAAGCTCCAGGGGGCCCGGGCGATCGACGAGCTCGGGGCGCATCTGGCGGCGGCGGGCGACCCGCAGAGCGGACAGCCGCAGGCGGACGCCGACTACCTCGCCGGCCTGGCGGGGATCGCCGGCGGCCAGGGACAGCAGCCCGCCCCGGTCGTGCCGCAGCCCCAGGAGCACCAGCAGCTGCCCGACCCCCAGCAGTACCCGGATCCCCAGCAGTACCCGGACCTCCAGCAGCCGCTCCAGCCCGAGCCGCAGCCGCAGCTCCACCAGGGTTATTACGACCCCGCCGCCTACCAGCAGCAGGACGTCTACGGCTACCAGCAGCCGCAGCAGGTCCCGTACCCCCAGCACCACCAGGATCCGTACGGCTACGACTGGCAGCAGCAGGCCCAGCAGCAGGGCTATGACCCGGCCGGCTATCCCGCGCAGCCGCAGCAGCTCCCGCCGCAGCCCCAGCACGCCCCCCAGGACCCGCACGCCCAGGCCGGGGCGCTGGACGAGACCAGCCTCTTCGACACCAGCATGATCAACATCGATCAGATCCGGCAGTACGAAGAGGGCCGTCAGTAGCCGGCTCCCTGGGGCCGGAAGCGGATTGGGCCTATCGGGGCCCGTCCAGTATCCTGGCTGTTCGGTCGCGTCTACGTCGCGATCACTGCTGCCCACTGATCCATCGGGTCTCGGGCGGCTCGTAGCGCAGTACAGAAAGCAGGAAGCCATCAACGCCCGCCTCGACCACCGTTCCCCGCTCGTGTTCGATACACGCGAGCTGGGTCGTCGTCCCGGCACGCTCAAGCGGCTCTCCCGCACGGCCGAGGCCCCCCGGGACCTCGGCAATGAGGTCGTCGGAGTGCCCGAGGGCGCCCCGATCGAGCTCGACCTCCGCCTGGAGTCGGTCATGGACGGGGTGCTTGTCACAGGCACCTCCCGTGCGGCCGTGAAGGGGGAGTGCGTAAGGTGTCTGGAGCCGCTGGAGCGAGAGCTCGACGCGGACTTCCAGGAGATGTTCTCCTACCCCGACGCCGATGCCCGGACCCGCCCCGCGGAATCCGGCGACGACGCCGAGGACGAGGAAGACACCTTCTTCATCGAGGACGACCTGTTCGACCTCGAACCCGTGCTGCGGGACGCGGTGGTGCTCGCACTGCCGCTGCAGCCGGTGTGCCAGGACGACTGCCCCGGCCTGTGCTCCGAATGCGGAGTGCGGCTCGCGGACGACCCGGACCACCATCATGACGCCGTCGACATGCGTTGGGCGGCACTGCAGGGACTCGTCGGGACCAACCAGGACGACGAGAAGGACAACGTTCCCCGCAACGGCGGGGATGAACCTCAGGAGAAGTAGCCGTGGCTGTTCCGAAGCGGAAGATGTCGCGCAGCAACACGCGCCACCGCCGGTCGCAGTGGAAGGCTGCGGTCCCCACCCTGGTGGCGTGCGAGCGCTGCCACGAGCCGAAGCAGCAGCACATCGCGTGCCCGAGCTGCGGCACCTACAACAAGCGCCAGGTCCTCGAGGTCTGAGCGGCTGGTGACAGGCACCGTGTCTAGCCCCAAGAAGGCGGAAGACGCCAATCCGTCTCCTCGTAAGCGCGGGGACGAGAATCCGGTGGACACAGCCTCGTCCCACACGCTTCTGGAAGGGCGGCTCGGGTACAAGCTCGAGTCCGCCCTTCTGGTGCGTGCGCTGACGCACCGCTCGTACGCATACGAGAACGGCGGTCTGCCCACCAACGAGCGGCTCGAGTTCCTCGGGGACTCGGTGCTCGGCCTGGTGGTCACCGACACGCTGTACCGCATCCACCCCGACCTGCCCGAAGGCCAGCTGGCCAAACTGCGGGCCGCGGTGGTCAACTCGCGTGCGCTTGCCGAGGTCGGCCGCGGCCTCGACCTCGGCGCCTTCATCCGCCTCGGCAGGGGCGAAGAGGGCACGGGCGGCCGGGACAAGGCCTCCATCCTCGCCGACACCCTTGAAGCGGTGATCGGCGCGGTCTATCTCGATCAGGGCCTCGACGCGGCCGGCGAGCTGGTGCACCGGCTCTTCGACCCGCTCATCGAGAAGTCCTCCAGCCTGGGCGCTGGTCTCGACTGGAAGACCAGCCTGCAGGAACTCACCGCGACCGAAGGTCTCGGCGTTCCGGAATATCTGGTCACCGAGACCGGCCCGGACCATGAGAAGACCTTCACTGCTGCCGCCCGCGTCGGTGGTGTCTCGTACGGCACCGGCACCGGCCGCAGCAAGAAGGAAGCCGAGCAGCAGGCGGCCGAGTCCGCGTGGCGTGCGATTCGCGCCGCGGCGGACGAGGCGGCCAAGGCCAAGGAGTCGGCATCCGGCGACAGCACGTCGCCGGCCGCGGACTCGGCTCCGGCTTCCGACGACGCCTCGTCGTCGGCACACTGAAAGTCCCCTCTTCTGACCCTCTCCAGGGCGGCCCGGCCGCCCCGGAGAGGGTCAGAAGTCTTTTTCCAGCGGACCATGAGGAGTCCCCGTGCCCGAGCTGCCCGAGGTCGAGGTCGTACGCCGCGGACTGGAGCGGTGGATCAGTGGCCGGACCGTCGACGCCGTCGAGGTCCGCCACCCGCGCGCGATCCGGCGGCACACGGCCGGCGCGGCCGATTTCGCCGCCCGCCTCAAGGGCCTGCGCATCGGGACGGCGTGCCGCCGCGGCAAATACCTCTGGCTCCCGGTCACCGGCGGCGGCCCGGCCGCGCAGAGCGCGGCCGAGGGCATCACCCCGGTGATCGCCCCGTCCGTCACCCACGGCCTGGCGATCCTCGCGCACCTCGGCATGAGCGGCCAGCTGCTGGTCCAGCCCGAGGACGCCCCCGACGAGAAGCACCTGCGGATCCGCATCCGCTTCGACGACACGGTGACACCGGCCCCTGCCGGGGCGGGCGGCACCGAACTCCGCTTCGTCGACCAGCGCACCTTCGGCGGCCTCTCGGTGCACGACACCGTCCCCGGCGACGCCGACCACCTGCCCGACGTCATCGCCCACATCGCCCGTGACCCGCTCGACCCGGCCTTCGACGACGCCGCCTTCCACGACGCGCTGCGCCGCCGCCGGACCACCGTCAAGCGGGCCCTGCTCGACCAGTCCCTGATCAGCGGCGTCGGCAACATCTACGCGGACGAGGCGCTGTGGCGCAGCAAGCTCCACTACGACCGCCCCACCGCGGCCTTCACCCGCCCGCGCACCGCCGAACTGCTCGGCCACGTACGGGACGTGATGAACGCGGCGCTGGCCGTCGGCGGCACCAGCTTCGACAGCCTCTACGTCAACGTCAACGGCGAATCCGGGTACTTCGACCGCTCCCTGGACGCCTACGGCCGCGAGGACGAACCCTGCCGCCGCTGCGGCACCCCCATCCGCCGCCGTGCCTGGATGAACCGTTCCAGCTACTTCTGTCCCCGGTGCCAGCGGCCGCCCCGCCCGGTGCGGGCAGGCTGAAGCGCGGCGCCGCTGCCGGGCCCGCCCGGTCCCACTGCCCACACCGTACGGAAGTGGTCCGTGCCGTAGCCGCCTCCGTACCGAAAGGGCCGGGAAGGTGTCAGCGGGAGCGGCGGGGCCTTGGGGACACCGCGCGATGAAGCCCGCCGGCGCCCGCTGCATCGAGCAGGCGCCGGCACCGGATCGCGCGGCCGAAAGAGTGAGCAGCCGGCTGCCGTCGCCCGTCGGGCCCGCCCGTCAGCGGCTCAGAAGCCGAAGTCCTGCGTCCACCACGGCCCACCCTGCCCGAAGTGGACGCCGACCCCGAGGGTCTTGTACTCGCAGTTGAGGATGTTCGCGCGGTGGCCCGGGCTGTGCATCCAGGAGTCCATCACGGACCGGGCATCGGCCTGACCGCGGGCGATGTTCTCGCCGCCGAGGTCACTGATGCCCAGGTCACTGGCGCGGTCCCAGGGCGTGTCGCCGTCCGGGTCGGTGTGGTCGAAGAAGTCACGCTCGGCCATGTCGTCGCTGAAGCTCTGGGCCAGACCGGCCAGTTGCCCATTCGCGGTCACCGGGGAGCAGCCGGCCTGGTCCCGCTCCTGGTTGACGAGGGAGAGCACCTGGTCCTCGGCGGTGGAGCCGGGGTCCGGGGTCTTCGACGGGGCCGCGGCGCTCTTGGAGGGTGCGGCGGCCGTCGGGGCGGCGGTCCTCGCGGGCCGGTGCGAACCGGTGCCTTCGGCGGGGGATTTGGTCGTGCGGCGCGGGGAGGGGGATGTCGACGGGGACGCCGCGGAGGTCGCGCGGCGGCTGTGCGGGGCGGTGGGACGCTCGCCGCCGCGGCTCGCCGGCTGGGTGGCGCGGTCGGTCGGGGCCGCGGAATTGCCACCGTCCGGTCCGGTATCCGGCAGCGAGTCGGCGCGCACCCGCTCGCCGTGGTCGCCGCCGCCCACCTCGAACTGGCCGCCGCCCGGGATCAGTCCGGACGCGACCGCCACCGCCCCCATGGCCACCGCGGCCGAGGCGCCGAGCAGGCCGGTACGGACGGGCGTCGACCGCCGGGCCCGGGCCGCGCGACGGCCGCCGTGGTGTGCGGCGCCGGGCGACGCCGCCGACGGGGAGTCAACCGGCGGTCGGCCGCCCAGAGGTTCGGGCGCCAGGGGAGCAGAGCGTCGGTGGCGGCCCATCCGCGGCTTCCTTCCGTCCTCAACGTCAACTGACACTCACCCGGTCGGGTGAGTCTCGATGTCGGGGGACTGTACGCCATGCCGTGCCGGGCCGAGATGCCCACCGGGCAATTGGCCGGTTAACGTGCGCACATGAACGAAGACGTCAGGGTGACCGCGTGGGTGCGCGGTCGCGTCCAAGGGGTCGGATTCCGCTGGTTCACCCGCGCGAACGCCCTGCGCATCGGCGAACTCGCCGGATTCGCCAGCAATCTCGGCGACGGCCGCGTCCAAGTGGTGGCCGAGGGGCCGAAGGACCGCTGCGAACAGTTGCTGGACTGGCTGCGCACCGGAGACACGCCCGGCCGGGTCGACGGAGTCACTGAGATATGGGACACGCCCCGCGGCGTTTACGACGGCTTCGAGATCCGCTGAGAGGTCCCCGCAAACCGTCCGTGCGGCCGTCAAAAATGATCTTCGGGCTATGTCTTTGTCAGCTGCTCACAGGAGATAAGCCCAGGTGGTTGCCAACTCGGCCGACCCGTGCAAGGCTGCCGCTGTACGGATGATCTCCACGCCCCGTGGGACCTTTCTGGAGAGCAGGCGCAGCGCCGAGACGGCCGCGCACTCTCAGGCGCCCAAGGATACGGGGTGTGATCGTGTTGACCCTCAAACCTTTTGGTGAGACTCTGGAATCCCCGCGCACCTTAGCTGTTTGGCATTGAAGACTCCAGTAATGACAAGCACCGCGGGTGCGAAAATCCCTCACGACCCACACCGCTTCGGTCGGTCACTCAGTGTGGAGGACCATCCATCATGGCAAAGGCGCTTCTCGGTTACGTCGGCGGCTCCGACCCCCGAGTCCTCTCCGAGATGCGACGGCTTCAGCAGCGCGTCCAAGACCTCGAATCCGAGCTTATCCGGATGCAGGCCGAAAACGACATGCTGTCCGCTGCCGCACGTCACGACGACTCGATGCTCGACCTCGACGTACCCCAGGCGGAGCCCGCGCTCACCTGACCCCAACCTCAGGGCCGGACGGGCTGCTGGCCAGTCGCTTGAGGCACCGCCGCTCTTCAAGATCTGCAAGGGACGCTTCGGCGTCCCTTCGTCGTTTCCGTGGCTTTCCGGCCGTCGTCTCCGGCTTTTGCGCCGCCCACCCGGACGCTTCGGCCCGCCTCGCCTCCCTTACCGCATGATGTGCCCTGCGCTTTACCCGGTGAAACCGAAAAAGATCGGCGCCGTATACCCGCGGGGCGTACGCGCCCGGAATCGGGGCGGCGGCCTGCGGCGGAATGTTGGGGCCGCTCCCCGAGAAACGGGCGGTAGAGTCCAAAAGCGTGCATCTCAAGAGTCTGACCCTGCGAGGCTTCAAGTCCTTCGCCTCCGCCACGACGCTGCGGTTCGAGCCCGGTATCACCTGCGTCGTGGGACCCAACGGCTCCGGCAAGTCGAATGTCGTGGACGCACTGTCCTGGGTCATGGGCGAGCAGGGCGCCAAGTCGCTGCGCGGCGGCAAGATGGAGGACGTCATCTTCGCCGGGACGACCGGCCGGCTGCCGCTCGGCCGGGCCGAGGTCTCGCTCACGATCGACAATTCCGATGGCGCGCTGCCCATCGAATACGCCGAAGTCACCATTACCCGGATCATGTTCCGCAATGGCGGCAGCGAGTACCAGATCAACGGTGACACCTGCCGCCTGCTCGATATCCAGGAGCTCCTTTCCGACTCCGGTATCGGGCGCGAGATGCACGTCATCGTCGGTCAGGGGCAGCTCGACTCCGTGCTGCACGCCGACCCGATGGGGCGCCGGGGATTCATCGAGGAGGCGGCGGGCGTTCTCAAGCACCGCAAGCGCAAGGAGAAGGCGCTGCGGAAGCTGGAGGCGATGAAGGCCAATCTCGCCCGCGTACAGGATCTGACCGACGAGCTGCGCCGCCAGCTCAAACCGCTGGGACGGCAGGCCGCGGTCGCCCGGCGGGCCGCCGTCATCCAGGCCGACCTGCGCGACACCCGGCTGCGACTGCTCGCCGACGACCTCGTCACCCTGCGCCGGGCGCTGCGCGCCGAGATCGAGGACGAGGCCGCGCTCAAGGAACGCAAGGAGGCCGCCGAGACCCGCCTGCGGACCGCGCTCCAGCAGGAGGCGGTGCTGGAGGCGGAGGTGCGCACCCTGACGCCGCGGGTGCAGCGCGCGCAGCAGACGTGGTACGAGCTCTCGCAGCTGGCGGAGCGGGTGCGGGGGACGGTGTCGCTGGCGGAGGCGCGCGTGCGGAGCGCCGCGGCGGCACCACCGGACGAGCGGCAGGGCCGCGACCCGGAGGACATGGAGCGCGAGGCGGCCCGGATCCGTGAGCAGGAGGCGGAGTTGGCGGCCGCGCTGGAGGCGGCGAGCCGGGCCCTGGAGGACACCGTCGAGCACCGCGCCGAGCTGGAGCGGCAGTTGGCGGACGAGGAGCGCCGGCTACGCGACGCCGCCCGCGCCATCGCCGACCGGCGCGAGGGGCTCGCCCGGCTCAGCGGGCAGGTCACCGCGGCCCGCGGCCGGGCGGCCTCGGCGCGGGCGGAGATCGGCCGGCTCACCGAGGCCCGGGACGGCGCGCGGGAGCGGGCGGCTGCCGCCCAGGAGGTGTACGAGCAGCTCAAGGCCGAGGTCGACGGTCTGGACGCGGACGACGACGAACTCGGGGAGCGGTACGACGCGGCCCGCCGCGAGCTGGCGGCGGCCGAGAGCGGGCTGACCACCGCGCGGGAGGCGCTGACGTCGGCCGAGCGAGCCCGCGCCGCCACCTCGGCCCGGCACGACGCGCTGGCGCTCGGCCTGCGCCGCAAGGACGGTACGGGCGCGCTGCTGGCCGCGGCCGACCGTCTCACCGGCCTCCTGGGCCCGGCGGCGGAGCTGCTGACCGTCACCCCCGGCTTCGAGGTGCCCGTCGCGGCGGCGCTCGGTGCGGCCGCGGACGCCGTCGCGGTCACCGATCCGGCCACCGCCGCCGAGGCCATCCGCCTGCTGCGGAAGCAGGACGCGGGGCGGGCGGCGATGGTGCTGGGGAACGTCGCCGGGGAGGCCGTGCAGACGATGGCGGGCGGGGCGGGTGCGGTGGCCGATACGACGGCGACCGCCCGGGTGCCGGGGCCCGCGCCGGCCGCCGACGGGACCGCCGCCGTCCCCGCGCCCGCCACCGCCGGTGGCGCCACCGGCCCGACGTCCGCCGTGCCCCGGGTGCCCGGCCCCCGATCCGAGCCCGTACGGGCCGATCAACTCGTCCGCGGGCCAGCCGAGTTGACGGCCGCAGTGGCGCGGCTGCTGCGCGACGTGGTGGTGGTCGGGACGCTGGAGGACGCCGAGGAGCTGGTGGCGGCGCGCCCCGACCTGATGGCGGTGACCGGTGAAGGGGACCTGCTGGGGGCGCACTTCGCGCACGGGGGGTCGGCGGGTGTGCCGAGCTTGCTGGAGGTACGGGCGTCCGTCGACGAGGCGGCGGCCGAGCTCGCGGAGCTGGCGGCGCGCTGTGCCGAGCTGGCCGGGGCGCAGCGGGCCGCGGGGGAGCGGCGCGAGGAGTGTGCCGCGCTGGTCGAGGAACTGGGCGAGCGGCGGCGGGCGGCGGACCGGGAGAAGTCCACGGTCGCGGGGGACCTGGGGCGGCTCGGCGGCCAGGCGCGGGCGGCCGCGGGCGAGGCGGAGCGGTCCGCGGCGGCGGCCGCCAGGGCCGAGGAGGCGTTGCGACGGGCCACCGAGGAGGCCGAGGAGCTGGCCGAGCGGCTGGCGGTGGCCCAGGAGGACGCGAGCGCCGGCGAGGAGGAACCCGACACCTCCGTACGGGACCGGCTGGCCGCCGACGGAGCCAACGCACGGCAGACGGAGATGGAGGCCAGGCTCCAGGCGCGCACCCATGAGGAACGGGTGAAGGCGCTGGCCGGGCGGGCGGATTCGCTGGACCGGGGGGCGCGCGCCGAGCGGGAGGCGCGGGCGCGGGCCGAGCGGCGGCGCGCCCGGCTGCGTCACGAGGCGGCGGTGGCCTCGGCGGTCGCCTCCGGTGCGCGGCAGCTGCTGGCCCATGTCGAGGTGTCGGTCGTACGGGCGGCGGAGGAGCGCGGTGCCGCCGAGCGGGCCAAGACGGAACGGGAGGCGGCGCTGGCGGCCGAGCGGGAGCAGGGCCGGGAGCTGAAGTCGGAGCTGGACAAGCTGACCGACTCGGTGCACCGGGGTGAGGTGCTGGGCGCGGAGAAGCGGCTGCGGATCGAGCAGCTGGAGGCGCGGTCGCTGGAGGAGCTGGGGGTGGAGCCGGCCGGGCTGGTGTCCGAGTACGGCCCCGATCAGCCCGTACCACCCTCGCCGCCGGCTCAGGGCGAGGTGCTGCCCGAGGACCCGGAGCACCCGCGCAATCAGCCGGTGCCCTATGCCCGGGCCGAGCAGGAGAAGCGGCTGCGGGCCGCCGAGCGGGCGTACCAGCAGCTCGGGAAGGTGAACCCGCTGGCCCTGGAGGAGTTCGCGGCGCTGGAGGAGCGTCACCAGTTCCTCAGCGAGCAGCTTGAAGACTTGAAGAAGACCCGGGCCGATCTGCTGCGGGTGATCAAGGAGGTCGACGAGCGGGTGCAGCAGGTCTTCACCGAGGCGTTCCACGACACGGCGCGGGAGTTCGAGGGCGTCTTCGCGCGGCTCTTCCCGGGCGGCGAGGGGCGGCTGGTGCTGACCGACCCGGGCGACATGCTGGCGACCGGGGTGGATGTGGAGGCGCGGCCGCCGGGCAAGAAGGTCAAGCGACTCTCCCTGCTGTCGGGTGGGGAGCGGTCGTTGACGGCGGTGGCGCTGCTGGTGTCGATCTTCAAGGCGCGGCCCAGTCCGTTCTATGTGATGGACGAGGTCGAGGCGGCGCTGGACGACACCAATCTCCAGCGGTTGATCCGGATCATGGAGGAGCTCCAGGAGAGCTCGCAGCTGATCGTGATCACTCACCAGAAGCGGACGATGGAGGTCGCGGACGCGCTCTACGGCGTATCCATGCAGGGGGACGGCGTCTCGAAGGTCATCAGTCAGCGCCTGCACTGATCGTTTGCGGCCGCTCGATCACCGCTCGATCACCGCTCTTCCGGCTCTCCGGTGAATCGCTTCAGAACTTGAACGAAGACGCGGGAGCGGTTACGAGAAACCTTGCGGGAAACGAATTCGTCACGGGCTATTGACTTCGAAACTTGAAGGCATAGTCTCTGCAACGTTGCTTTTACCTTCAAGTGGTGGGTACCCCCAACCTATGCGCCACTGGAAGGGCCAGCCCCCGACGCCCGGCAGCGCAGCCGGGCCACTGGAGTTCACGTTGACCAGCACCGCGCAGCCGGCGGTCCCGGAAGGCCGCAAGGCGCACCCGGACCATCTCGGCCATGTCATCTTCATCACCGCGGCTGCCGCGATGGGCGGCTTCCTCTTCGGCTACGACAGCTCCGTCATCAACGGCGCCGTCGAGGCGATCCGGAGCCGTTACGACGTCGGCTCGGCCGTCCTCGCCCAGGTGATCGCCGTCGCCCTGATCGGCTGTGCCATCGGCGCTGCCACCGCGGGCCGGATCGCGGACCGGATAGGCCGCATCCGCGTGATGCAGATCGCCGCGGTCATGTTCACCGTCAGCGCCGTCGGCTCCGCCCTGCCGTTCGCCCTCTGGGACCTCGCCTTCTGGCGGGTCGTCGGCGGCTTCGCGATCGGTATGGCCTCGGTCATCGGCCCGGCCTACATCGCCGAGGTCTCGCCGCCCGCCTACCGGGGCCGGCTCGGCTCCTTCCAGCAGGCCGCGATCGTCGTCGGCATCGCCGTCTCCCAGCTCGTCAACTGGGGCATCCTCAACCTCGCCGGCGGTGACCAGCGCGGCACCATGGCCGGCCTGGAGGCCTGGCAGTGGATGCTCGGCGTGATGGTCGTGCCGGCCATCCTCTACGGTCTGCTCTCCTTCGCGATCCCCGAGTCGCCGCGCTACCTGATCTCCGTCGGCAAGGTCTCCCGCGCCAAGGAGGTGCTCGCCGAGGTCGAGGGCCGAAGCGTCAAGCTCGACACCCGGGTCGCGGAGATCCAGGAGGCGATGCGCCGCGAGCACAAGTCGACCTTCAAGGACCTGCTCGGCCGCAGGAGCTTCCTGCCGATCGTCTGGGTGGGCATCGGCCTCTCGGTCTTCCAGCAGCTGGTCGGCATCAACGTCGCCTTCTACTACTCCTCGACGCTGTGGCAGTCCGTCGGCATCGACCCGAGCAGCTCGTTCTTCTACAGCTTCACCACGTCGATCATCAACATCATCGGCACCGTGATCGCGATGATCTTCGTCGACCGGATCGGCCGGCGCCCGCTGGCGCTGATCGGCTCGGCCGGTATGGCCGTCGCCCTGGCCCTGGAGGCCTGGGCCTTCTCCGCCAAGACCGCGGCGGGCACCCTGCCGGCCGCCGAGGGCACCGTGGCCCTGATCGCCGCGCACGTCTTCGTCCTCTTCTTCGCCCTCTCCTGGGGCGTCGTGGTCTGGGTCTTCCTGGGCGAGATGTTCCCGAACAAGATCCGCGCCGCCGCCCTGGGCGTCGCCGCCTCCGCGCAGTGGATCGCCAACTGGGCCATCACCGCCAGCTTCCCGAGCCTGTCCGACTGGAACCTCTCGGGCACCTACGTCATCTACACGGTCTTCGCCCTGCTCTCGATCCCCTTCGTGCTCAAGTTCGTGAAGGAGACCAAGGGCAAGGCGTTGGAGGAGATGGGCTAACCCCCCCCGCCAGTCCTTCTCCTCGCTCATGGGTACTGCCCCGGGTCACAAGAGACCCCGGGCAGTACCCCTTTTCACGTCCGGACGGCGCCGCCGCCCCCGGCGGGCGGCCGGGTGCCGTACGGAACGCCCCCCGGTGGCCGGCCGGTGCGGTGTGCGGGGTCCGCCGCCGGGCGTCAGTCCGTCAGGCGCGGCAGCACCCGCTCCGTGAACAGGTGCAGCGAGCGCCAGCCCTCGTCGACCGGCATCCCCCCGCACAGCGGATGGAGGATCAGCGAGCCCTGGGCGCCGGCCTCCCGGGCGAGCTCGAGGCACTCGTCGGGGGTGACGATGCGGTAGACGCCCTCCTGGCGCAGCGCCCCGGCGTCGGCCGCGGTGGAGCGCACCGCGGAGCGGATGTCCGCGGACTGCCAGGAGGCGTACATCCGGGCCTCGTGCAGCAGATGGCCGCCGTACTCGGCCCAGGCGCGGTCCGGGTCCTCGGACAGGTGCAGCAGACAGGTGCGCTCGGGCGGCTGCATCACCCACCCCTCGGTGCCGAACTCGGCACGCCGCTCGTCGTAGTAGGCCGCCAGCTCCGGGAGACGGGCACTGGGGAAGAGGGGGAGCCCGAGCCGGGCGGCGCGCCGGGCCGCCGCGCGGGAGCTGCCGCCGATCAGCAGCAGGGGGTGCGGCCGGGTGTACGGGCGCGGGGTGACCTGGACCGTCCGTCCCCGATAGGTGAACGGCTCGCCCTTCCAGGCGGCGAGCAGGGTATCCAGCACCTCGTCCTGGAGGGCGCCGCGGCGCTTCCAGTCCTTGCCGTGCGCCGCGTACTCCGCCTCCCGGTAGCCGAGTCCGGCGACGGTCATCAGGCGGCCGCCGCTGAGCAGGTCGAGTACGGCGATGTCCTCGGCCAGCCGCAGCGGGTCGTGCAGCGGGGTGATCAGGGCGGACACGGTGACGCCGATGCGGCGGGTGGCGCCGAGGACGGCGCCGGCGAAGGCGAGGGGGGAGGGCATCCAGCCGTTGGTGGTGGCGTGGTGCTCCTCGGTCTGGACCATGGTCAGGCCGCGGTCGTCGGCGAAGGCGGCCATCTCGACGGCGGCGCGGTAGCGCGCGGAGAGGGCGGCGGGGGTGGGAGACGGGTCGACGAGGTTGAAGCGCAGGACCGTGACGGGCATGGCAGACATGACGGCGTCCCCTTCGCCGGGCGGTGGGCGAAGGGGACGGTAGTTGACGTGGCGTCAGATTGCCAGGGCGCGGATCCGGCCGGCCGGCCGGGCGCCTCGGGGGCTCAGCCGACCCGGGCCGGCTGCGGGGCCTCCTCGGCCGTCCGCTCCGGCGCGGTGGCCGGGACGGTCTCCCGGGGTGCGGGCAGCGCCGCCGAGACCGCCGCGGCGATCACGATCGTGGCGGCCCAGCCCAGGCCGTTCTCGCCGATCCAGGTGGTGGCCAGCGGCCCGGCGAACCACTGCACCTTGGTGAAGCAGAGCCCCGCCGCGAGCGCGACGGCCCAGGCGGTCATGGACTGCCAGCAGTAGCCGCCGGTGTACCAGTAGCGGCTCGTGCGGCCGGTGTTCATCAGGCTGTCCGCGTCGTAGCGGACCGCCATCTTGCGGCGCCGGGCCATGTCGACGCCGTACACGCCGATCCAGGCGGAGAAGGAGACCGCGAGCAGCGTCAGGAAGGCGATGAACTGCCCGATGAAGTCCTTGGCCACCAGCATCATGAACAGGCCGCCGACCAGGCTGATGACGGCGTTGATGCTGACCGCCAGGGCGCGCGGCAGCTTGACGCCCATCGTCTGGGCGGTGAAGCCGGCGGAGTACATCGACAGGCTGTTGATCAGCACCATCCCGACCAGCGCGGTGGCCAGGTACGGGACCGCGAGCCAGGTCGGCAGGATGGTGCCGAGGAACGACATCGGGTCGGTGTTCTGGCCGGCGAGCTTCGGGCTGGAGACGGCCATCACGCCGCCCATCAGCACCATCGGGACCAGGACGAGGGCGGCGCCGGAGACGGTGGTGCCGACGATCTTCCTGCCGGACGCCGAGTGCGGGAGGTAGCGCGCGAAGTCGGGGCCGGTGGGGACCCAGCTGATGCCGCCCGCCGCGATGGTGCCGATGCCCGCGATCACCATGGCGGTGGTGCCGGCCTTCTTGGCGAAGATCGCGTCCCAGTCCATCGTGGCGATCAGATAGACCAGCACCATGATGCTGAACAGGCCGAACAGGTACGTCGAGTACTTGTTGCAGACGTTCAGCGCCTTCCGGCCCAGACCGCTGATCAGGTACGTGACGGCCACGAAGCCGAGCAGTGTGACGACGACCAGGGCGTTGTTGCTCCGTACGCCGAACATCAGGTGCAGCACGGTCAGCACGGCGTAGGCGCCGGTGACCGCGTTGATCGTCTCCCAGCCGAAGCGGGCGACCCACAGGATCGCGCCGGGGAAGTAGTTGCCGCGGACGCCGAAGGCGGCCCGGGAGAGCATCGCGCCGGGCGCGCCGCCCCACTTGCCGGAGACCGACAGCACGCCGACCATGCCGAAGGCGATGGCGGCGGCGATCGCGGCGACCAGCAGGACCTGCCAGAAGTTCAGCCCGTTGTTGACCACCAGGGAGGCGCCCATGGTCAGCAGCAGGACGCTGATGTTGGTGGCGACCCAGGTGGGGAAGAGCTCGCGGACGCGGCCGCGGCGCTCGTGATCGGGGACGGGCTCGATACCGCGGGTCTCTACGGCGCCGTTCGTCTCGGGCGAGGAAGTGGACGTGCCCATGCGTGCTCTGTCTCCGTGCGGGGGGTCTGGGGACACCCCCGGGGGAGGAGGTGCAGGCAGCGGCTGTGGTGCCTGGCCAGAATTGGTTGCCAGGACTCTACGCGCGTTGCGTGGCCGTTCACCATCGTACTTTGAACCAACTTCTACTCGTACATCCCTTTGGGGCCTCCGACAAGGACGGACCTCACACCCCCTCGTCGGAAGGATCCACTCCGCGCCGCCGATCAGGCAGAAGACGGTGCCGGCCGCCGCCGGCCCACCCGGTGGTCGGCCCGCCGCAGCAGCTCCTGCGGACCGTCGACCGGAGACGAGAACCACCCGCACCTCGTCCGCGGCGCCGTACGGAGCCGCGGTGGCGCGCAGCCGCCGACCAGCCCGGTGGCGAGCTCCAGCCCGGTGAACCCGGCGCCGACCACCACCGCGGTCCACCGCCCCGGCCTCCGTCGCCCCGGCGAAGCCGCCGCCCGAGCTCAGGACATCAATCCTCCAGAATCTCTCCCGGGGCCCGTGGATCCGGGGTTCGGCGCGTGCAGTCCCCACGGCCGGGGCGTGGCTGATACTGGAGGGGTTATGGAAACCGTCATCCTTGCTGTAGTCATCGCCGTGGTCGTGCTCGGCGCGATCAGCGGGCTCGTCGTCAGCGGCCGCAAGAAGAAGCAGCTGCCGCCGTCCCCGCCGGCTGCCCCCTCCGTCCCCGCGCCCCCCGCTGAACCGCACGTCGGTGAGGAGGCCGAAACCCCCCGCGACGAAGAACGTCGCACCATCGAAGAGGTCGGACTGCCCCCGGCCGAGGCCAAGGCGCCGACCGCCGAGCCCGAGGCGCCTGCCGCACCCCCGGCGCCCGAGGTCGAGGTCGAGGTCCCCGAGCCGACCGCGGGCCGGCTCGTGCGCCTGCGCGCCCGCCTCTCCCGCTCCCAGAACACCCTGGGCAAGGGCCTGCTCACCCTGCTCTCGCGCGAACACCTCGACGAGGAGACCTGGGAGGAGATCGAGGACACCCTGCTCGCCGCCGACGTCGGCGTCGCCCCCACCCAGGAGCTCGTGGACCGGCTGCGCGAGCGCGTCAAGGTCCTCGGCACCCGCACCCCCGAGGGCCTGCGCACGCTGCTGCGCGAGGAACTGCTCACCCTCATCGGCACCGACGCCGACCGCTCCGTGCACACCCACAACGGCATCGGCAACGGCGGCGAGGAGATTCCCGGCGTCGTCATGGTCGTCGGCGTCAACGGCACCGGCAAGACCACCACGACCGGCAAGCTCGCCCGCGTCCTGGTCGCCGACGGCAAGTCCGTCGTCCTCGGCGCGGCCGACACCTTCCGCGCCGCCGCCGCCGATCAGCTCCAGACCTGGGGCGAGCGGGTCGGTGCCCGTACGGTCCGCGGGCCCGAGGGCGGCGACCCCGCCTCCATCGCCTTCGACGCCGTGAAGGAGGGCATCGCCGAAGCCGCCGACGTCGTCCTGATCGACACCGCGGGCCGCCTGCACACCAAGACCGGCCTCATGGACGAGCTCGGCAAGGTCAAGCGGGTCGTCGAGAAGCACGGCCCGGTCGGTGAGGTGCTGCTCGTCCTGGATGCCACCACCGGCCAGAACGGCCTGGTGCAGGCGCGGGTCTTCGCCGAGGTCGTGGACATCACCGGCGTGGTGCTCACCAAGCTCGACGGCACCGCCAAGGGCGGCATCATCGTCGCCGTCCAGCGCGAGCTGGGCGTACCGGTCAAGCTGGTGGGCCTGGGCGAGGGCGCGGACGACCTCGCGCCGTTCGAGCCCGAGGCATTCGTCGACGCCCTGATCGACTGACGCCGCTCCCGGGGCCCCGCGCCCCGGCTGTCATCGGCCCCCGGACCCGCGTACCGCAGGTCACCGGGGGCCGACGTCCGTCCGGACCCACGCGCCTCGGCCGCGCCGGGTGACGCACCCGGCCCGCCCGCCCGCCGCAGCCGAGCGCCGGGGCGGTGGGGTGAAGGGGCGAAGGGCGAAGGGGTGGTGCTTCAGGCGCACACGCGGGCGCACAGATACGCCAGCGTGCCCACCACCAGCCGGGCCTGCGGCGGCCGGCCCGCCGTCTCCAGGGTCGGCGGGCGCAGCCAGCTCATCGGGCCGTGGCCGCCCAGGTCGGAAGGCGGCGCGGTGATGTGGTCGCCGTCGCCCAGCGGACGGAGGTCGAGGTCGGCGTCGTCCCAGCCGGTGCGGTAGAGCAGGCCCGGCAGGTCGGCGGCGGCTCCGGGGGCGACGAAGAACAGGGTGCGTCCGGTCGGAGTGGCGGCCACCGGGCCGAGCGGCAGCCCCATCCGCTCCAGCCGGGCCAGTGCGCCGCGCCCCGCGCTCTCGGGGACGTCGAGGACGTCGAAGGTCCGGCCCACCGGCAGGAGCACGGCCGCACCCGGCGTCTGTGCCCAGGCCCGAGCGGCCTCCTCCAGCGTCGCGCCGGCCGCCAGCTCCTTGCCGAAGTCCAGGGGGTGGGCGCCGGGGGAGGGGCAGTCGGCGGCGCCGCACGAGCAGTCCGCACGGCCGCCGCCGGACCGCAGCGCGCGGGCACCGGGGACCACGTCCCAGCCCCACAGCCCGGTGCACTCCGCCACCGCCGTGATCTCGGACGAGCGGGCGCGGCGCCGCGAGCCGGACCGAATCTCCCGGATGCCGCCGATCGTGAAGCCCATGCCCCCTCCAACGGGTGCTGCGTGCCTGTGGTTACGAGCCGCTCGACCGTCGGACGGACTCGGACGGATCCCAACTGCCGTGCTGCGCCGCGCCGTCGACGGCCGATGGTGCCGGTGGTGCAAAGCGGTGTGACGCAGCACGCCGGGTGGTGCGGTGTGGTCCGCACGCCCTGCTGCGCTCCGCTCCGCCCGGACCCGTTCGACCTGTGTCAAGTCAATCGCGAGAGCCCGCCGGGCAGTTCATTCAAAGGGGTGGCGAATGGTGGCGTTTCCCCGATCGCCCTCGCGGGGGGCGTGATCGTAGGATTACTTTCAGTGCACGAACCCCGAGAGGCATCATTCGCACGGGTATGCCGGTGGCATCGCACCGGTCGGCACGGACCGGCAGGTGTGGCCGGAAGACGTGATCGGGTAGATGTAGCACGGACAGGCGTCGCAACGGGCGGCGTCCTGTGGACGGTTCGCACCGAGCACCGGGCAACGATCGGGATGGGGGCTACCACAGTGGCCGGCAACGGCGGCACGGGCGGCACCGACGCCGTCAAACGACCCAACGCGCAACTGGGTTCGTGGTTCATGCGCAGCGGCTGGTCCAAGGGCGAGCTGGCCCGGCAGGTCAACCGCCGGGCGCGCCAGATGGGCGCCCACCACATCAGCACCGACACCTCACGGGTCCGCCGGTGGCTGGACGGCGAGCAGCCACGTGAGCCCATTCCCCGGATCCTGTCCGAACTCTTCTCGGAACGGTTCGGCTGCGTCGTCGCCGTCGAGGAACTGGGCCTGCGCACCGCCCACCAGTCCCCGTCCGTCTCCGGTGTCGACCTGCCCTGGGCAGGCCCCCAGACGGTCAGCCTCATCGGCGAGTTCTCCCGCAGCGACCTGATGCTGGCCCGCCGCGGCTTCCTGGGCACGTCCCTGTCGCTGGCCGCGGGACCCAGCCTGATCGAGCCGATGCAGCGCTGGCTGGTGCCGGTGCCCGCCGGCCAGGGCGGCTCCGACGCACCGCTCGACCGCCCCCGGCGCCCGGCCCGGCTCTCCCGCCCCGAGCTCGAACTCCTCGAAGCGACGACCGCGATGTTCCGCCAGTGGGACGCCCAGTGCGGCGGCGGACTGCGGCGCAAGGCGGTCGTCGGCCAGCTCCACGAGGTCACCGACCTCCTCCAGGAACCCCAGCCCGAGGAGGTGTCCCGGCGGCTGTTCAAGGTCGCCGCCGAACTCGCCGAACTCGCCGGCTGGATGAGCTACGACGTCGGACTCCAGCCCACCGCCCAGAAGTACTTCGTCCTCGCCCTGCACGCCTCCAAGGAGGCCGGCGACCGCCCCCTGGGCTCGTACATCCTCTCCAGCATGAGCCGCCAGATGATCCACCTCGGCCGGCCGGACGACGCGCTGGAGCTGATCCACCTCGCCCAGTACGGCAGCCGGGACACGGCCACCGCCCGCACCCAGGCGATGTTGTATGCGATGGAGGCCCGCGCCTACGCCGGGATGGGCCAGCCCGGCAAGGTCAAGCGGGCCGTCCGGATGGCCGAGGACACCTTCTCCGACGTCCTGCCCGGCGAACCCGAACCGGACTGGATCCGCTTCTTCTCCGAGGCCGAGCTGAACGGCGAGAACGCCCATTCCTACCGCGACCTCGCCTACGTCGCGGGCCGCAGCCCCACCTACGCCTCCCTCGCCGAGCCCGTCATGGAGCGTGCGGTGGAACTGTTCGGCAAGGACCCCGAGCACCAGCGTTCCTACGCGCTCAACCTGATCGGGATGGCCACCGTGCGGCTGCTCCAGAAGGAACCCGAGGCCTGCGCGGCGGTGGCGCAGCAGGCGATACCGTTCGCCCGCCAGGTCCGCTCGGAGCGGGTCAACACCCGGTTGCGCAAGACGGTGGACACCGCGGCCCGGGAGTTCTCCGGTGTCGCCGAGGTGATCCAGCTCAGCGACGAGCTCTCCCGCCAGCTGCCCGAGCACGCGGCGGAGGCCGTCTGACCTCCCACCGCCCCTCAGCCCCCGGCCGCGGCCGCCGCCCCGTACAGCCCGACTCGGCTTCCCCACGCCAGGTCATGCGGGTGCGCAGCCGCGGCCGGGTCCTTGCCGGTCGCGCTGGGCCGGACGGGTGGGCTGCGGCCGGGTCGGAGTTCACCTCGGCGTAACACGTGCGCCGTCTTCGTCACTGCCGTGAAACACCGGCAAGGTTTGGCGGAAACCACGCTGCGACAACCTCAACGCGAAGTCGGCCCACCAGAACCAAGCCCGCACGGGCCGCATCGACGACGAGGAGACGCCGATGCCCCCAGGCATCCTGACGATGGCAGCAGACAAGGCCACACTGAGCCCCGCCAACACCGGATTCATGCTGATCTGCTCGGCACTGGTGATGGTCATGACCCCCGCACTCGCCTTCTTCTACGGAGGAATGGTCCGGGTCAAGAGCGTGCTCAACATGCTGATGATGAGCTTCATCAGCCTCGGCATCGTGACCCTTCTGTGGGTCCTGTACGGCTTCGGACTCTCCTTCGGCACCGACAAGGGCGGCTTCATCGGCTGGGACGGCCACTTCGCCGGGTTCAGCGACATCGGCCTGACCGAGCTGTGGGGCACCAGCACCATCCCCGTCTACGTCTTCGCCGTCTTCCAGCTGATGTTCGCGATCATCACACCCGCGCTGATCAGCGGTGCGCTCGCGGACCGGGTGAAGTTCACCGCCTGGGCGCTGTTCATCGCCCTGTGGGTCACCGTCGTCTACTTCCCCGTCGCCCACTGGGTGTGGGGCGAGGGCGGCTGGCTGTTCGAGCTGAAGGTCATCGACTTCGCCGGCGGCACGGCCGTCCACATCAACGCCGGTGCGGCGGCGCTCGGCGTGATCCTCGTCGTCGGCAAGCGCATCGGCTTCAAGAGGGACCCGATGCGGCCCCACAGCCTGCCGCTGGTGATGCTCGGCGCCGGTCTGCTCTGGTTCGGCTGGTTCGGCTTCAACGCCGGCTCCTGGCTGGGCAACGACGACGGCATCGGCGCGGTCGCCTTCCTCAACACCCAGGTCGCCACCGCCGCCGCGATGCTCGGCTGGCTCGCCTACGAAAAGCTGCGGCACGGCTCGTTCACCACACTGGGAGCCGCCTCCGGCGCGGTCGCCGGACTCGTCGCGATCACCCCGGCCTGCGGCGCCGTCAGCCCGCTGGGCGCCATCGCGGTCGGCGTGATCGCCGGCGTGCTGTGCGCCATGGCCGTCGGCCTGAAGTACAGGTTCGGCTACGACGACTCCCTGGACGTCATCGGCGTCCACCTGGTCGGCGGTGTCACCGGCTCGCTGCTGATCGGCCTGTTCGCCACCGGCGGCGTGCAGAGCACGGCCAAGGGCCTCTTCTACGGCGGCGGCCTCGACCAGCTCGGCCGGCAGGCCGTCGGAGTGGTCTGCGTCCTGCTGTACTCGCTCGTCGTCTCCTACGTCCTTGCCAAGGCCATCGACCTGGTGATGGGCTTCCGGATCGATGCGGACGAGGAGATCTCCGGCATCGACCAGGCCGCACACGCCGAGACGGCGTACGACTTCACCGGCGCGGGCGGCGGCTCGATGGCCCGCAAGGGCCCGGCACTCGGCGAGACCCTGACGAAGAAGGTGGACGCGTGAAGCTCATCACGGCAGTAATCAAGCCGCACCGGCTGGACGAGGTGAAGGAGGCCCTGCACGCCTTCGGGGTGCACGGCCTGACCGTCACCGAGGCCAGCGGCTACGGCCGGCAGCGCGGCCACACCGAGGTGTACCGCGGCGCCGAGTACACCGTCGACCTGGTGCCCAAGATCCGCATCGAGGTCCTGGTGGAGGACGCCGATGTGCAGGAGCTGCTGGACGTCGTCGTCAAGGCGGCCCGTACCGGCAAGATCGGGGACGGCAAGGTGTGGAGCATCCCCGTCGACGACGCGGTGCGGGTGCGCACCGGGGAGCGCGGGCCCGACGCGCTGTAGCCCCCTCGGTGCCCGGCCGGCGCCGCCCCCGGGCGGCCCGCCGCGGTGCCGCTCGGCCGAAGTCCGCGGTGGGCCGGCCCGACAGCTGCCGGCCCACCCCCACCACGCGGTCCAGGAGGAACTCAGGTGACGGACAGCGCCAAGGAGAACACCGGGGCCCAGCCGCTCCCCGACGGCGGTTACGCCGCCGCCCGGCTGCGGCTCCTCCAGAGCGACACGCGCACCGGGCCCGACCGGCGCGCCGCCCTCGCCCGGCTGACCGACAACTGGCTCGCCGCCCTCCTGGACCGCGCTGCCACCGCCGCCGGCATCCCCGGCGCCGCCCTCGTCGCGGTCGGCGGCTACGGCCGCGGCGAACTCTCCCCCCGCAGCGACCTCGACCTCCTGCTGCTGCACGACGGCCGCGCCGGCACCGACGCCGTCGCCGCACTCGCCGACCACCTCTGGTACCCCGTCTGGGACCTGGGCCTCGACCTCGACCACGCCGTACGCACCCCCGCCGAGGCCCGCAAGGCCGCCCGCGAGGACCTCAAGGTGCAGCTGGGCCTGCTCGACGCCCGCCACCTGGCCGGCGACGGTGAACTCACCGCCGCCCTGCGCACCGCCGCCTACGCCGGCTGGCGCGAGACCGCCGCAAAGCGCCTCCCGGAACTCCACGAGCTGTGCCAGGAGCGCGCGGAACGCCAGGGCGAGCTCCAGTTCCTCCTCGAACCGGACCTCAAGGAGGCCAAGGGCGGTCTGCGGGACGCCACCGCGCTCCGGGCCGTCGCCGCCTCCTGGCTCGCCGACGCACCCCGCGGCGGCCTGGAAGCCGCCCGCACCCGCCTCCTCGACACCCGCGACGCGCTCCATCTGGTCACCGGACGCGCCACCGACCGGCTCTCCCTCCAGGAACAGAGCCAGGTCGCCGACACCCTCGGCGAGGCGGACGCCGACGTCCTCCTCCGCCGGACCTACGAGTCCGCCCGCACCATCTCCTACGCCGCCGACGTCACCTGGCGCGAGGTCGGCCGGGTCCTGCGCGCCCGCTCCGTCCGGCCCACGCTGCGCGGCCTGCTGCCCGGCCGGGCAGCAGGCAAAGGGGACCGGTCACCGCTGGCCGAGGGCGTCGTCGAACTCGACGGCGAGGCGGTCCTCGCCCGGACCGCCCGTCCCGAGCACGACCCGGTGCTGGTGCTGCGCGCCGCGGCCGCCGCCGCCCAGGCCGGGCTGCCGCTCGCCACCCACGCCATCCGCCGCTGCGCCGCCGCCTCGGCCGCCCGGCCGCTGCCGACACCCTGGCCCGCCGAGGCCCGCGAACAGCTGGTGACCCTCCTCGGCGCGGGCGCGCCCACCGTGCCCGTATGGGAGTCGCTGGAGGCCGAGGGCATCGTCACGCGGCTGCTGCCCGAATGGGAGCGGGTCCGCTGCCGCCCCCAGCGCAATCCCGTCCACACCTGGACCGTCGACCGTCACCTGGTCGAGACGGCCGTCCGCGCCTCCGCCCTGACCCGCCGGGTGCACCGCCCCGACCTGCTGCTGATCGCCGCCCTGCTGCACGACATCGGCAAGGGCCGGCCCGGCGACCACTCGGTGGCCGGCGCGGACATCGCCGTCGAGGTGGCCACCCGCCTCGGCCTCGACGCCCGCGACCGGTCCGTGATCGGCTCCCTCGTACGCCACCACCTCCTCCTCGTCGAGACGGCGACCCGGCGCGACCTCGACGACCCGGCCACCGTCGGCGCCGTCGCGGACGCGGTCGGCGACCCCGGCACGCTGGAGCTGCTGCACGCCCTGACCGAGGCCGACGCCCTCGCCACCGGACCCGCCGCCTGGAGCGCCTGGCGCGGCGGGCTCGTCGCCGACCTGGTCGACCGGGTCGCCGCACGACTCGCGGGGGAGAGCGAAGGGGACGACGGCGCCGCCGACGAGCCGACCGCCGAGCAGGAGCGGCTGGCCGTCGAGGCCCGGCGCACCAAAGGCCCGGTCCTGGCCCTGCACGCCCGGGCCGAGCCGCCCCCCGAGCCGCCGGCCGACACCTCCACCGGGACCCCGGCCGAGACCCCCGCCCAGCAACCCGTCGGCGTCGAACTCCTCATCGCCGTACCCGACCAGCCCGGCGTACTGCCCGCCGCGGCCGGCGTCCTGGCGCTGCACCGCCTCACCGTCCGCGCCGCCGACCTGCGCACCCTCGATCCCATAGGAGAGGGCCCGGTCCTCGTACTCAGCTGGCGGGTGGCCGCCGAATACGGCTCGCTGCCGGACGCCGACCGGCTGCGGGTGGACCTGGTCCGCACCCTGGAGGGCCACCTGGACGTCCCCGCCCGCCTCGCCGAACGCGAACGCGCCTACGCCCGCCGCTCCCGCGCCACCCTCGCCCCGCCGCCCCGGGTCGCCGTCGCCCGCGGAAGCTCCCGCACCGCGACCGTCATCGAGGTCCGCGCGCAGGACGCCCACGGGCTGCTGCACCGCATCGGGCGGGCCCTGGAGGACGCCGGCGTCTACGTCCGCAGCGCCCACATCAGCACGCTGGGAGCGAACGCCGTGGACGCCTTCTACGTGACCGGCCCGGACGGCCGGCCGCTGCCGGAGGCGGCGGCGACGGCCCTGGCCGAGACCCTGCAGAGGGCGCTGCTCTAGGGGGCGCCCGCCGGACCGCGCCCGGGGGCGGCGCCCGCCCGCCCGGCGGCGCGTCGCACCCGCCCCCGGGCGCCCGGCGGCGGAGGCCCGGCCCGCTCGGCTTGCGAAGGCGGATACCCTAGAACCCGACTGGACCCCGCCCCCGACCCCGAGGATCGACGACCGCCGTGTTCGATACGCTTTCCGACCGCTTGGCGAGTACTTTCAAAAACCTCCGGGGCAAGGGCCGCCTGAGCGAGGCGGACATCGACGCCACCGCGCGGGAGATCCGTATCGCCCTGCTCGAGGCCGATGTCGCCCTCCCCGTGGTCCGCGCCTTCATCAAGCAGGTCAAGGAGCGCGCCACCGGCAGCGAGGTCTCCCAGGCACTGAACCCCGCCCAGCAGGTCATCAAGATCGTCAACGACGAGCTGATCACCATCCTGGGCGGCGAGACCCGCCGACTGCGCTTCGCCAAGACCTCGCCGACCGTGATCATGCTCGCCGGTCTCCAGGGCGCCGGTAAGACCACCCTCGCCGGCAAGCTCGGCCGCTGGCTCAAGAGCCAGGGCCACGCCCCGCTGCTGGTCGCCTGCGACCTCCAGCGCCCCAACGCCGTCAACCAGCTCCAGGTCGTCTCCGAGCGCGCGGGCGTCGCCTTCTACGGCCCCGAGCCGGGCAACGGCGTCGGCGACCCGGTCCAGGTCGCCAAGGACTCGATCGCGCACGCACGGACCAAGCAGCACGACGTCGTCATCGTCGACACCGCCGGCCGCCTGGGCATCGACCAGGAGATGATGCAGCAGGCCGCGGACATCCGCGACGCGGTCAGCCCCGACGAGATCCTCTTCGTCGTCGACGCCATGATCGGTCAGGACGCGGTCAACACCGCGGAGGCCTTCCGCGACGGCGTCGGCTTCGACGGCGTCGTCCTGTCCAAGCTGGACGGCGACGCCCGGGGCGGTGCCGCGCTCTCCGTCGCGCACGTCACCGGCAAGCAGATCATGTTCGCCTCCAACGGCGAGAAGCTGGACGAGTTCGACGCGTTCCACCCGGACCGCATGGCGTCCCGCATCCTCGGCATGGGCGACATGCTCTCGCTGATCGAGAAGGCCGAGCAGACCTTCAGCCAGCAAGAGGCCGAGAAGATGGCGGCCAAGCTGGCGAAGGGCCCGAAGGAGTTCACCCTCGACGACTTCCTGGCCCAGATGGAACAGGTCCGCAAGATGGGCTCCATCTCCAAGCTGCTCGGCATGCTGCCCGGCATGGGCCAGATGAAGGACCAGATCAACAACCTCGACGAGCGCGAGGTCGACCGCACCGCCGCCGTCATCAAGTCGATGACCCCGGCCGAGCGCCAGGACCCCACGATCATCAACGGCTCGCGCCGCGCCCGCATCGCCAAGGGCTCCGGCGTCGACGTCAGCACCGTCAAGGGCCTCGTGGAGCGGTTCTTCGACGCCCGCAAGATGATGTCGAAGATGGCTCAGGGCGGCGGCATGCCCGGCATGCCCGGCATGCCCGGCATGGGGGGCGGCGCCGCCCGGAAGAAGAAGCAGGTCAAGCAGGCCAAGGGCAAGCGCAAGAGCGGCAACCCGATGAAGCGCAAGGCCGACGAGGAGGCCGCGGCCGCCCGCCGTGAGGCCGCCCAGGCCGGCAACCCGCTCGGCCTGCCGCCGGGCGACGAGCAGCAGGGCAACTTCGAACTCCCCGAGGAGTTCAAGAAGTTCATGGGCTGACCCTCGCCCCGCCGAGCCCCCGGACGCCCCGCCGCGCCCGGGGGCTCAGCCGTGCGGTCCCGCCACCGGGCGGCCCCACGGGTCGTACAGACCGGTCAGCTCCGGCGCGCCGTCCGCCAGCCCGGCGACCACCGCGACCGTGCTGCGGGTGACGAACATCTGGGTACGGAAGGCGAGCACGGCGGTATCGCCCGCCCGCGCATCCCCCGGCTCCAGCAGCCGGTAGTAGTCGATGTTCCCGGCGGGTGCCTCCCGCACGGCGAGCCGGGCACCGGTACGCGGAATCAGCGCCGACCGGACGCCGCCCCGGGGATAGAAGCCGCCGCCGAACAGTGCCGGGCTGCCGTCGGCGAGGGTGTGCGCGACCTCGGTGACGTAGACGTAGGCGGGACGCTCCGGCTGCGGCGGCCCGGCGGCGTGCAGGGGAGTGGTGCCGGTCAGCGCGTGGCCGGGCTCGCCGTGCGTGGCGCCGAGCCGGGCCAGCAGGGGCAGGCTCGCCAGACACGTCACGCCGGGGGCGCTCAGGACCAGCCGGGACGGATCGCCACCGCTCCGCGCCGCCAGCAGCCGCCGTGCCTCACCCGCGAGGCGGAGGTTCGGGGTGGGCGCCACCCGCCCCGACCCCGGGGCGCACGCCAGACACGGGAAGGCCGTCACCCCCGCGATGCGTACCCCCGGCAGCCGTTCGACACCGGCGGCGAACGCCTCCAGCCCGCCGAGCGGCACCCCGCCCTCCTGGCCCGGATGGACCGCGCCCGCGGCACCCTCGATCCGGACCAGGACGTCCTGGACCACGCCGAGCCGGACGGCCGCCTCGGACACGGCCCGGGCATTGGCCAGGTCGTAGACCGTGACCGCCTCCGGCCGCCAGGCCAGCATGCCCGGCAGCGCACGGTGGGGCACCTGCACCAGATGCCCGAGGTTCCCGGGCCGGGCGCCCGCCGCGTGCAGCACCCGGGCCTCCGGCGCGTCGATCGCGGCGAAGCGCGGAATGTGCCCGGCGATCGCCCGCACCAGCTCCGGATTGCGGCCCACCTGCTTGACCACGAACCACAGGGCCAGGCCGAGCCGGTCGGCCCCGGCGGCGAGCAGGGCCGCATTGGCCCGGACGGCGTCCAGGTCCAGCACGTAGGTGTCGGGCGGGACGGCGCCGCTGCGGTGCAGGTCGGCCGCGCACCCGACCAGGCGCGGATTGCGGGCGAGGACGGCGTCGAGGAACACGGCCCGTCACCCTTCGCCGCGGTGCAGATCGGCCAGGGCCCGCGCGAGGATGTCCACGACCAGATCCGCGCCCGCGCGCATCGGGTTGATGCGTACGGTCCAGTCGGCGAGCTCGGGGGCATCGGCCAGCGCGGAGCCCGACAGCCGGTAGAACAGCGGGGCGATCTCGTAGCGGGAGTTCGCGCCGACGGGATACGCGGCGGCGCCGTGCCGCGCGGCCGCCGCCGGCAGCGCGCGGGCGAGCGGGTGGTCCAACCGCACCAGCAGACAGCGGTCCTGCGCGTTGGCCAGCGCGACCTCTGCGACCCCCGGCACCGCCCCCGCCGCCAGCCGCCCGGCCACCTCCGCCCCCACCGCCGACTGCACCGCCCACATCACCGGCACATGCGTCAGCGCCCGCAGCGCGTCCAGCGCCTGATGGCCCTGCACCTGCCCGCCGCCCGAGGAGTTGTCCGCACGCACCCGCGCCACCACGTCCGCCGCACCGACCACCACCCCCACCCCCTCCGGGCCGTGCAGCTTGAACAGCGAGAAGCAGGAGGCGTCCGCACCCAGCTCCACCCCGCACCACGGCACCCGCAGCGCCGCGTAGTTGTCGTCCACGACGGTGCGCAGCCCCGCCGCACGGCACGCCGCCAGCACCTCACCAAGATCGTAGGAGTCCGCGAGCCGCTGCCGGGTGTGCTGCACATACCCCCAGCCGAACCGGCCCGAGGCCAGCGCCTCAGCCAGCGCCCCCGGATCGTTGAAATCCGCCTCCACGGCCCGTACGCCCAGGCCGCGCAGGGTGACGGCGGTGGTGCGGTAGACCGGCGCCCGGTGGATCAGCAGCGGATCCCCCGGCCCCACCACGGCGGCCAGCGCGGCCCGGATGGCGCCGGTGCCCGCACCCTGCACCAGGGCCGCCGCCTCGGCCCCGAAGAAGTCGGCGAGCACCGCCTCGACCCGGGCGGTGGTACGCGGCCGCCCCGGCCCCGGGACGACCCCGGCGTCCGCCTCGAAGAGCTGCTGCCCCTCGAAGTGGCGGGCGGTGCACTCCAGCAGGCGGAACTGCCGTGCGGTGGCATCGCCCACCGCGACGGTGGGCAGGGGACTGGTCCTGGGCAGCCGCACGCTCATCGGAACGCACCGCCCGCCGCGCCGCCCCACTCGCCGTCCCGCCCCGTCAGGAACCGCAGCGGATTGCGCCGGACCAGCCCGTCGATCAGCTCCTCGTCCGCCCCGGCCGCCCGCAGCCGCGGCACGAAGGACCGGAACAGATGCCCGTACCCGCCGCCGCCCGCACCGACCAGATAGCCGTGCCGCGAGACATCGCAGCTGAGCAGCGCCCGGTCCGCATGCCCCGCCTCCACGAGCGCCAGCAGCAGACGCAGCCGGGCGGCATCGCTTCGGTAGTGCTCCTTGCCGATGGTGTCGAAGCAGACGTACGCGCCCGCCGCCGCCAGCTCCCGGTGCACGGCCGGGTCGTCCAGGAGGTCCTGGTGACCGATGGCGATGCGGTGCGGCGCCAGCCCGGCCGCCGTCAGCAGCTCCAGCTGGGCCCGACCGCCCCGGCCCAGCCCGGCGTGCGTGACGACCGCCAGGCCGGTGGCGCGGGCCGCCAGCGCCGCGGCCCGCAGCACCCGCGACTCGGGCTCGCTCGGCCGATCGCCATGGCTGCCGATCTCCCCGATCACCCCCGGCCGGATGCCGCCGCGGCCGTCCTCGATCTCCTCGACCAGCGACCGGGCCAGCACCTCGGGGGCGGCACCGACCACCTCGGGCGGATGGAACCGCTCGTAGTACCAGCCGGTGGCCGCCACGACCGCGACCCCCGACGCCGCGGCGATCCGGGCCAGCGCGGCCAGGTCCCGGCCCATGCCCCGGCAGGTCAGCTCGACGACCAGCGACAGCCCGAAATCCCTCCGGAGCACGGCCAGTTCCGCCGCGACCGCCGCCCGGTGCCGCGCCGCCAGGACGGCCTTCGGGCCGGACCCCCGGGACAGATCGAGCGCCAGATGTTCGTGCGCGAGCACCGGACCGCACACGTCGGCCGCGGACAGCGGACCGGCGACGGTGTGCAGCAGACCGGCCGCGCGCACCGCCCCGGTCACCACCGGCATGGCCGTGTCCCCGGTCATGAGGCGGCGACCGGAGTGAACAGGCCCAGCCAGCACAGGACGTTGAGCGCGACACCGGCGGCGATGACGGCCGCCGGCCCCGCGGCCATCCGCACCACCACCCGCCCCATCGCCTCGTTCAGCAGGTACAGCCCGCCGACCATCAAAATGCCCAGCCCGCCGCCCATCGCATCGGCGGCCATCAACGAGCCGAAGACAATGGCCAGTTGAAGGGTCTCGCCGATCGCGCCACGCAGCCGCTCCGAGGAGTCGCGCACCGACGGCAGCCGCCCCAGCAACCTGCCGATGCCGCTGAGCGCCAGCACCTCGGCGGCGAAGACCCCCGCACCGCACAGCAGCGCCAGATACGGGCTCGGCAGGACGTAGCCGAGCGGATAGACCAGGGTGAAACCCGCGATGCCGTACGCACCGGAGGCCAGCGCCGTGGTGGCGATCAGCGGCAGGAAGCCGAGCACTCGGTAGAGGTCGACCTGCGCCGCCTCCGCGTACTTCCCCCGGGCGATCAGGAAACTCGTCGCCTCACCGCCCCCGAAGATGTGCATCTGCGCCAGGACGCACACACCCGCCCCCAGCGCCATGAACAGCGGCAGATGCCGGCGCAGACGGGCCGCACCGGCACTGAACAGCGACGCCATCGCGTCGTCCGCCGCCCCGCCCCCCGGCCCGGTACGCCGCTCCCGCAGATCCCGGTCCACCGCGAAGCCGATCAGCAGCAGCACCCCGGCCGCCATCGCCAGCGCCCCGGGGAACACCTGCGGCCACAGCTTCATCGTCAGCACCACCAGGGCCAGCTCCACCACACCCGCCACCGCACCCCGCAGCCGGCCGAACTGCCTGCTGATCGCCAGCACCGGGAACAGCGTGAACAGGAACAGGATCGGCGTCGACATCTGCTGCATCGCCGTCAAGAAGTCCACCGGCAACCCGCGCACCGCCGCATCGGCACCCTGGAGGCCGAAGACGACCAGCGCACCCCACGCCCCGCCCAGCAGCGGCGCCAGCCACTTCCGCGGCGCCAGGATCCCGAGAACATCGGTGGGCAGGAACACCAGCCACGGGTTGAGCACCCCCGACGACAGCGCCATCGGCGCCCCCAGCCCGAAGACGAACCCCGCCGAGAGCCCGAAGGACACCGCCGCCGTCGCACCGCGCGTCGACCGCCCCTGGACGAGATCCAGCATGAACGGCCGCACACCGTCGTTGAAGACCGCCAGCGCCAGATGCGCGACGAACGCGGTCAGCGCACACACCGCGATGACGGTCAGCTGCTGCACCCACGAGAAGTCCAGCCCGTCCGCCCGGCCGGCGGCGAGACGCACCAGGCCCGTGCCCACCGGTCACGCCGTACGGACCGCGATGGCCTGCGCGAGCGCCGGCACGACCGCCTCGACCCGGTCCACGGCGAACCCGAAGACCTTCTTGCCCTCGCCCAGCAGCGCCTCGATCTGCTCCGCGGTGGGCACCGACCGGCCGAAGGTGTGACAGGCGGCCGACCCCAACAGGCCCACCAGCACACCCAGCGACGCGCCCGCCCCGGTCTGGCACGTCCCCAGGAAGTAGTCCGCCTGCCCGGCCCGCAGCTGCACGGCCGCATCCATGTCATTGCTGACCAGGACCTCGACACCCGGCAGCCCCAGCCCCGCCACTGCACTGGCCACCTCGGACTTGGCGACGCCACCGGTAAGGATCTTCGTCATGACGCATCCCTTCGCAGCGATGAATTCCCGCGCAGCACGGCGAAGTGCAGGGCCAGGAACAGGATCTCGGGCCCGGACAGCTCCGCGCCCAGCTCGCGGACCGCCCGCACGGCCACCGCGCGGGCCCGGGCGACCGCCTCGGGATGGTCCGCCAGCTCCGCCGCCAACGACGCCGCGCACTCCGCCGGCGGCCCGCCCTCCAACGACCGGGTCAGGGCCATCAGCAGATGACTGGTCAGCATCCCCGCACTGTCCTCGGTGATGTGCCGCCCCTCGCCCGCCAACGCCACCAACTCGGCCGTCACGAACGCGGCGACCTCCGGGCGGACCTGACCACTGTCGCGAAACAGCCGGATACGGCGGGCGAGCCGAGCCTCCATGAACCTTCCCTCCGCGCCCGACTACCGCGTCCGCGCGATCACATAACGGAACACGTTCGGCATCCAGACCGTCCCGTCCGCCCGCTGATGCGGATGCAGCGCCTCGCCGAGCTCCTTCTCCACCTGCCGCCGCCCGGCCACCTCCAGCGCCGCGTCGAACACCCCCGTCGACAGCAGCCCGCGCACCGCGCTCGCCACATCCGCGTACCCGAACGGGCAGGCCACCCGCCCCGAACCGTCCGGCCGCAGCCCCGCCCGGTCCGCCAGCTCCTCCAGATCGTCCCGCCCGCTCGGCCGCCAGCCACCGCCCCCCGCCCGCAGGGGATCGGCCAGCCGCTGCGCCACCCGCAGCACCCCCGCCGTGGCACACCGCTCCACCGGGCCCCAGCCGCCCAGCACCACCGCACTGCCCCGCTCCGCCAGCGCCGTCGCCGCGTTCAGCGACGCCGTCAGACCCTCGGCGGTGCCCACACAGCCCGACGGGTGGAACGCGGTGATCACATGGAACGGCGCCCGGTCGGACGCCACCGCCTCCACCCGGCCACCGACCAGCCGGACCGCCCCCGGCCCACCGTCCGGCGAGAGCCGCTCCCGCGCCAACTCCAGCCGCGAGGCATCCACATCCACCCCGCTGACCTGCGCACCCCGCGCCGCCGCGAGCAGCAGCGCCAGCCCCGCACCACAGCCGAGTCCCAGCAGCCGGGTGCCGGCGCCGATCCCCAGCCGGTCGTACGCGGCCTCGTACAGCGGCACCAGCATCCGCTCCTGGATCTCCGCCCAGTCACGCGCCCGCGCCCGCGCGCCCGCCGGATCGGGCAGACCGTCGCCGGGCGGGGAAGCGGAGTCCGCAAGGTGGTGCCGCACGAGCGTGGGTGACATCGAAAGCGCCCCTATTCGCCGAGAACCGAAGCTGTCCAGTGCCGATCGCCCCCGTGTCCGAGCGTTGTGCGCCCCCGCAATCCAGACAACTGCGCATCTGTCCGGGCGTCCAGAGGGTGCGCCGGGGTTGTCTCCCGCGCGCCCCCGTATGCGCCGGGGCCGCCACCTGATCGCCGCTTCAGCCTGCCCCGGCCCACGCCGATCCGCCACGCCTGCGCCCGCCGCCGCGGCCCCCGGAGCCGGCTCCCGGGGCCCGGCATCCCAGGAAGGGGCCGTAACATCGCCGCCGTGATCGCCCCCCGGGCGGGCGTGCGGATTACGCCGTGCGGCGTACGCGGGAGTACGCCGGGCCCGAGCAGCGCCGGGCCGCTCGGACGGAGGCCGCCGCGATCGGTACGAGCCGCCCCCGGTGCGACCCATGACCAGAAACTGACCGGTACGTGCAAATTATTTGAGATGCCCCGGAATCGGAACACCTGACGACCCCGGCTCGTTGTCACGACGTGAGCACGACACCGCCTGTACTCGCCGCCGAGCTGGCGCTCGCGTGGGCCGATATTCAACGGCACCACCCCGAGCTGCCGGACCTGGCCGCGCCCGAGTCCCTGATCGGAGAGTCCTCGTCCGCCTGTGGCGCCGAGCTCTCCTTCGAACGGCTGCTCCACGAGGCCGTCCACGGCATCGCCGCCGCCCGCGGCATCCGCGACACCTCCCGCGCAGGCCGCTACCACAACCGCCGATTCCTGGCGATCGCCGAGGAACTCGGCCTGGACCACGTCGACGAACCGCATCCCAGCAGCGGCTTCTCCCTGGTCACGCTCAACCCCGAGGCCAGAAGGCGCTACCGCCCCACCATCGAGCGCCTCAGCAGAGCCCTCAAGGCGCACAGCGCCGCCACCACCACCGACACCGCCCGCAGCTTCCGCGGCCCGGCCGCCCGGCACGGCTCCTCCGGAGGCGGCGTCCGCGTCAAGGCCGTCTGCGACTGCGGCCGCAACGTCCGCGTCGTACCGTCCGTGCTGGCCCAGGCGCCGATCGTCTGCGGCGGCTGCGGCAAGCCGTTCCGCATCCCCGAAGTAGCCGCGGTCGGCTGACCGCACGGTGTGTGGCACAATGGCCAGCTGTACTCGACAGTCGCACAGGACCCCTCTCTCCTCCGGCTGACGCGTCCATCGGGCATCCGAGTACCGCAACCCCACGTGGCATCTCGTTGTGCCCACCCACGTCAAGACCAGGAGACACCACTCCCGTGGCAGTCAAGATCAAGCTGAAGCGTCTGGGCAAGATCCGTTCGCCTCACTACCGCATCGTCATCGCCGACTCCCGTACCCGCCGTGACGGCCGGGCCATCGAGGAGATCGGCCTGTACCACCCGGTGCAGAACCCCTCGCGCATCGAGGTCGACTCCGAGCGTGTCCAGTACTGGCTGAGTGTCGGCGCGCAGCCGACCGAGCCCGTCACGGCCATCCTCAAGGTCACCGGCGACTGGCAGAAGTTCAAGGGCCTGCCCGCCCCGGCGCCGATGAAGGTCGCCGAGCCCAAGGTCGACAAGCGCGCCCTCTTCGAGGCCGCCGCCAAGGACTCCGGCAACGAGCCCAAGGGTGAGGCCATCACCCCGAAGGCGAAGAAGGCCGACAAGAAGGCTGACGAGGCCGCCGAGGCCAAGTCCGCCTCCGAGTCGACCGAGGCCTGAGCATGCTCGAGGAAGCCCTCGAGCACCTCGTCAAGGGCATCGTCGACAACCCCGATGACGTGCAGGTAGCCTCGCGCACCCTGCGCCGTGGGCGCGTTCTCGAGGTCCGGGTCCACCCCGACGACCTCGGTAAGGTGATCGGCCGCAACGGCCGTACCGCCCGTGCGCTGCGGACCGTAGTGGGCGCCATCGGCGGCCGGGGTATCCGCGTCGACCTCGTCGACGTGGACGACGTCCGCTGACAAGTTGAACACCGGCTCGGGCCGGGGAGGGCTTTCGAGCCGTCCCCGGCCTGAGTTCGTTTGCGGGCGCCCCGCCGCGCCCGCACCATCGACCGAGGAACCACGACGGTCCTCGGCCACCACCGCACCAGCGGCGGCGGTGCCGCCGCGAAAAGGGGAGAAGACAGCGTGCAGCTGGTAGTCGCACGGATCGGCCGCGCCCATGGAATCAAGGGCGAGGTCACCGTGGAGGTGCGCACCGACGAGCCCGAACTCCGGCTCGCCCCGGGAGCCGTCCTCGCCACCGACCCGTCCTCCGTCGGACCGCTGACCATCGCCACCGGGCGGGTGCACAGCGGCCGGCTGCTGCTGCGCTTCGCAGGCGTCGGCGACCGTACGGCGGCCGAGGCCCTGCGCAACACCCTGCTCATCGCCGAGGTCGACCCCGAGGAGGTCCCCGAGGACCCCGAGGAGTTCTACGACCACCAGCTGATCGACCTCGACGTCGTCACCGTCGACGGCACCGCCGTCGGCCGCATCGCCGAGGTCTCCCACCTGCCCTACCAGGACCTGCTGGTCGTCAAGCGGCCCGACGGCGCCGAGGTCCTGGTCCCGTTCGTCACCGAGATCGTCCCGGAGATCGACCTGGAGGAGCAGCGCGCCGTCATCGACCCGCCGCCCGGTCTCCTCGACGACGCCCAGGCCGAGATCGCCTCCGCCCGCGAGGACAGCTGATGCGGCTCGACGTCGTCACGATCTTCCCCGAGTACCTCGAACCGCTCAACGTCTCCCTCGTCGGCAAGGCGCGGGCCCGCGGACAGCTCGACGTGCGCATCCACGACCTGCGGGAATGGACGCACGACAAGCACAACACCGTCGACGACACCCCCTACGGCGGCGGCCCCGGCATGGTCATGAAGCCCGAGCCCTGGGGAGAGGCGCTGGATGGCATCCTCGCCTCCGGCGACGGCCGGCCGGTCATGGTCGTTCCGACCCCGAGCGGTGAGCCGTTCACCCAGCAGCTCGCCGTCGAACTCTCCGCCAAGGACTGGCTGGTGTTCACCCCGGCCCGCTACGAAGGCATCGACCGCCGCGTCATCGACGAGTACGGCGAACGCCTCGACGTCCGCGAGGTCTCGATCGGCGACTACGTCCTGGCCGGCGGCGAGGCTCCGGTACTCGTCATGGTCGAGGCCGTCGCCCGCCTGCTGCCCGGCGTCCTCGGCAACGCCGCCTCCCACCAGGACGACTCCTTCGCCCCCGGCGCGATGGCCGACCTCCTCGAAGGCCCCGTCTACACCAAGCCTCCCGAGTGGCGCGGCCGCACCATCCCCGACGTCCTCGTCAGCGGCCACCACGGCAAGATCGCCCGCTGGCGCCGCGACGAGGCGTTCCGCCGCACCGACCTGAACCGGCCCGACCTCATCGCGCGCGCCGACCCCGCGGCCTTCGACAAAAAGGACCGCGAGATCCTCGCCGCACTGGGCTGGTCGCGGGCGGAGGACGGCCGATTTGGGCGCACGAGCGAGGACGTGGAAGAATAGGCCGCTGCTGTATGCGTCCGGCGTGCGCCCCTGCCACAGGGGGAACGACGCCCGCCCGGCGGACGGCAACCCGAAACATCCTCTTCCATATCCCGTTGATGACCTGTGGCATCAGCGAAGAAAGCAGTAGGTCATGCACCTTCTCGACTCCGTCGACGCCGCGTCGAAGCGCAGCGACATCCCGGCCTTCCGCCCGGGTGACACCGTCAACGTCCACGTCCGCGTCATCGAGGGCAACCGCTCCCGTGTGCAGCAGTTCAAGGGCGTTGTCATCCGCCGTCAGGGCGCCGGCGTGCGCGAGACCTTCACGGTCCGCAAGGTCAGCTTCTCCGTCGGCGTCGAGCGCACCTTCCCGGTGCACACCCCGATCGTCGAGAAGATCGAGGTCGTGACCCGCGGTGACGTCCGTCGCGCCAAGCTGTACTTCCTGCGTGAGCTCCGCGGCAAGGCCGCGAAGATCAAGGAGAAGCGCGACAGGTGAGCGCAGCCGCACCGGACCGCGATTTTTTGCGCCGGAGCAACGCAAAGCCAAGCTGACGCTCGGCGTCCGGACCCGGCCGGATAGGCTCAGGGCCCGATGGACACCGACGCACAGCTCTCGGAGCGCGACCCCTCTCCCGCCCCCGACCAGGGGCCGGAGCAGCGGTCGCGCTCCGCGCGTTTCCGCACCCGGGCGGCCGGCCTGCGCCACCGTCCCGTCGCTCTCCTCGCCTGCTGCCTGGTCTTCCTCTTCTTCCTCAGCACGTTCGTCGTCCAGCCCTTTCTGATCCCCAGCTCCTCGATGGAGAACACCCTGCGGATCGGGGACCGTGTGCTGGTCAACAAGCTGGCGTACCGTTTCGGCGGCGAGCCGGAACGGGGCGATGTCGTGGTATTCGACGGCACGGGGTCTTTCGTTCACAGCAACTCGGGGGAGAATCCCGTCACGGCGCTGCTGCGCGGCGCCGGAGCGAAGCTGGGCCTGGCCCGGCCCGCGGACACCGACTACGTCAAGCGGGTGATCGGGATCGGCGGCGACCACGTGACCTGCTGCGACAAACGGGGGCGGATCAAGGTGAACGGCAAGCCCGTCGACGAGGGCTACCTCCACCCGGGGGACGCACCCTCCTCGGTGGACTTCGACATCGTGGTGCCGAAGGGAAAGCTGTGGGTGATGGGGGACCACCGCGCGAGATCCAGTGACTCACGCGACCACCTCGGCGAGGCCGGCGGCGGCACCGTACCCGTCGACAAGGTGATCGGCCGGGCCGACTGGATCAGCTGGCCCGTCGGCCGCTGGACCACCCTCCACACCCCGCGGTCCTTCGACGGCATACCCGCCCCGGCCGGCCCCCATGGGTAACCGCGGCAAACCCCGCCACGGGGGACCCCACGCACCGGGAGCGGCGGACGAAGCGTCCGGCGAAGCGCCCGGCACCGACGGCCCGGCCGCGGGCGGCGGTGAACCGGCGGCGCCCGGGACCGGCCGCCCGACCGGGGGCCGAGCCGAGCGGCGCCGCCAGGCCAAGCGCATCAAACGCCGCAGGCAGCGCTCCTACCTCAAGGAAATCCCGATCCTCATCGGCGTGGCGCTGGCCATCGCCCTCGTCCTGAAGACCTTCCTCGTCCAGGCGTTCGTGATCCCGTCGGGCTCCATGGAGCAGACGATCAAGATCGGCGACCGGGTGCTGGTCGACAAGCTCACCCCCTGGTTCGGCGCCAAGCCGGAGCGCGGCGACGTCGTCGTCTTCAAGGACCCGGGCAAGTGGCTGCCACCGGACGAGAAGACCCGCATCGGCGACGCCCCTCCGGTGGGCGTCAAGCAGTTCAAAGACTTCATGACCTTCATCGGACTGCTTCCCTCCGCCGACGAGAAGGACCTCATCAAGCGGGTCGTCGGGGTCGGCGGCGACACCGTCAAGTGCTGCGACGCACAAGGCCGCGTCACCGTCAACGGAACCCCGCTGACCGAACCGTACGTCCACCCCGGCAACCCGCCCTCCGAGCTGAAATTCAGCGTCACCGTCCCCACCGGACGGATCTTCGTGATGGGCGACCACCGCTCCGACTCCGCGGATTCGCGCTTCCACCTCAACGAGCCGTACCGTGGCACGGTCTCGGAGGACAACGTCGTGGGCCAGGCCGTGGTGATCGCCTGGCCGTTCAGCCACTGGCGGCGCCTGGAAGAGCCGGACACCTTCGGTACGGTGCGCGACGCGCCGGGTGCGAAGGCGGCGGCAGCCGACCCGCCGAATAGGGTGTCCCCCGAGAGTTTGGCCGTACTCCCGACCCCTGCGGAACTCCCGCTCGTTATGGGAGTGGTGGGCCTGCACCGGTTGACGGGCGGGCGACAGCGTGGAGTAAGGAGCAGATGTGGGGGACTTGGCGGTCGGCGCGCGGTCCGGAACCGAAGAGCCCGAAGAGCCGGCGGGGCAGGGTGAGTCCTCGCACCAGGCGACGAGTTCCGTGCATCAGTCACAGTCACAGACGTCAGCACGGACCGGCCCGTCCGGCCCCTCCGACCGGCACGGCGCCGCCGGCCGGGCGGACGACGCCGTGCAGGACGACAAGGAGGGCGGCGGTATGACGAAGGCCAGGAAGCCGCGCGCCTTCTGGAAGGAGCTGCCGATCCTCATCGGCATCGCGCTGCTCCTCGCCCTCCTGATCAAGACCTTCCTGGTGCAGGCGTTCTCCATCCCCTCCGACTCCATGCAGGACACCCTGCAGCGCGGGGACCGGGTGCTGGTCGACAAGCTGACACCCTGGTTCGGATCGAAGCCGCAGCGCGGCGAGGTCGTCGTCTTCCACGACCCGGGCGGCTGGCTCAACGAAGCGCCCACCCCCGAGCCCAACGCCGTCCAGAAGGTCCTCAGCTTCATCGGCCTGATGCCGTCCGCCGAGGAGAAGGACCTGATCAAGCGGGTCATCGCGGTCGGCGGCGACACGGTGGAATGCCACGGCACCGGCCCGGTGAAGGTCAACGGCAAGGCGCTCGACGAGAAGTCGTACGTCTTCCCCGGTGCCACGCCCTGCGGCGACCGGGCATTCGGACCGATCAAGGTCCCCAAGGACCGCATCTGGGTCATGGGCGACCACCGGGACGACTCCCTCGACTCCCGCTACCACCAGAACCTCAAGGGCAACGGCACGGTCTCGGTCGACGAGGTCGTCGGCCGCGCCTTCACCATCGCCTGGCCCATCAACCGCTGGTCGACCCTGCCGGTGCCCGACACCTTCGACCAGCCGGGGATCAACAAGGCCATGGCAGCGGCCCCGGCGGCCCTGGGCCTCGCGGGTGCCCTGCCGATCGTGATCTGGCGCCGCCGGAGGCTGACCGGAGAGCGTTACCCCAGGTAGGGTGCCGTCCCAGATCTTCGACGCGGGCCCCGCCCGCAGGGTGGGAGCGCTGGGATGAGCAGCAGTACCGAACACAGGACCGACGGCCGCGGCCGGACGACGGGCAGTGTGCTGTCCGGTCTGGCCGTGGCCGTCGGCTGTGTGCTGTTCCTGGGCGGCTTCGTATGGGCGGCAGTGATCTACCGCCCGTACACGGTGCCGACCGATTCGATGTCGCCGACGATCGCCGTCGGGGCGCGGGTCCTGGCCGAAAGGGTGGACGGCTCCGAGATACGCCGCGGCGACATCGTCGTCTTCAAGGACGCCGCCTGGGGCGAGCTGCCCATGGTCAAGCGCGTCGTCGGCGTCGGCGGCGACAAGGTCGCCTGCTGCACCAAGCAGGGCCGGCTCACCGTCAACGGAAAGCCTGTCGAGGAACCGTATCTGCAAGGAGACGGCCCGGCCTCGCCCCTCGGCTTCAAGGCGACCGTCCCCACCGGCCAGCTGTTCCTGCTCGGCGACCACCGCAACGACTCCCTCGACTCCCGGGTCCACCTCACCGACGGCGACCACGGCTCCGTACCGCGCAGCGCCGTCCAGGCACGTGTGGACGCCCGCGCCTGGCCGCTCGGCAGCATCGGCGTGATGCAACGCCCCGCCGGCTTCTCCGAGCTCCCCGGCGGCGTCTCCCGGCCCGGCCCGGTCGAGCCCATCGCCGTCGCCGTCGCCGTCGGCGCGGTCCTCATCCTCGGCGGTGCCGCCTACGGTCCCATCGCCCGACGCCGGACCCGCAGCCATGACTGAGGCCGCCGCAGCGGCCCCCGGTGATCCCTCCGAGACACGCCAGGTCTCCCGCATCGTGCTGCTCGACCCGGACGACCGGATCCTGCTGCTGCACGGCTTCGAACCGGACAACCCCTCCGACACCTGGTGGTTCACCCCCGGAGGCGGCCTGGAGGGCTCCGAGACCCGCAAGGAGGCGGCCCGCCGCGAACTCGCCGAGGAGACCGGCATCACGGACGCCGACCTCGGCCCCGTCCTGTGGAAACGCCGCTGCTCCTTCCCGTTCGACGGGCGACGCTGGGACCAGGACGAGTGGTATTACCTGGGACGTGCGCAGCGGACTGCCACCGACATGGGCGGGCAGACTGACCTGGAGCGACGCAGCGTCTCGGGACTGAGGTGGTGGACTGCCGAGGAACTGTCCGCATCGCATGAGACGGTGTATCCGACCAGACTCGCCGAGCTGCTGCGCACGCTGCTCGACGAAGGCCCCCCGAGTGCGCCGGTGCTTCTGGAGACCGAGAGGGCGTGACGCACAATAGGGGGACGCACGGCTGAAGGGGATCTGCCATGAGCGCCGAGGACCTCGAGAAGTACGAGACCGAGATGGAGCTGAAGCTCTACCGGGAGTACCGCGACGTCGTCGGGCTGTTCAAATACGTGATCGAGACCGAGCGTCGTTTCTACCTCACGAATGACTACGAGATGCAGGTGCACTCGGTACAGGGCGAAGTCTTCTTCGAGGTCTCGATGGCCGACGCCTGGGTGTGGGACATGTACCGACCGGCCCGTTTCGTCAAGCAGGTACGCGTTCTCACATTCAAGGACGTGAACATCGAGGAGCTCAACAAGAGCGACCTGGATCTCCCGGGCAGCTGAGCCCAGGGCCGATACCCCCTCGCCAGTGACGGGGTTGTCCACAACCGGCCGGTTATCCACCAAGATCCAATACCTCCGTGCGGAGGCGTCACTGTCGGTACCGGAGGTGGTGCCGAATGAACGCCACGCAGGCCGGCCCCGAGGCCGGAAACACCCCACGGACCACGAAACACGCGAAGCCCTCCGCAAGCCGCCGCCCGAAGGGCAGGCCGACGGCGAAACGGCGCACGGCCCCCACCCATCCGACGCCGACTCCGACAGCCACGCCGAGCACGACCCTGGCCGGGACGACGGCCGCCGGGGCCGCGGCCGAGCACCTGGGCGGGGACACGGGCAGGACCAGGACCCCCGCCAGGACGACGGACCCACGACGGGCGCTCGGGAGATACGGCGAGGACCTGGCCGCCCGCCGGCTCATCGAAGCCGGCATGCAGATCCTGCAACGAAACTGGCGCTGCCGGGACGGCGAGATCGACATCGTGGCCACCGACGGCGACGCCCTGGTCGTCTGCGAAGTCAAAACCCGCCGCGCGTCCGCGTACGAACACCCCATGGCGGCCGTCCGGGCCGCGAAGACCGCACGCCTGCGACGGCTCGCCGAACGCTGGCTGGAACACCACGGCGGCCCGCCACCCGGCGGCGTACGCATCGACGTCATCGGCGTGCTGCTGCCGGCCCGCGGCGCCCCCGTCGTCGAGCACGTCCGAGGGGTGGCGTGATGGGATTCGCCCGCACCTGCTCCGTAGCCCTGGTCGGCGTCGAAGGCGTCGTCGTCGAGGTCCAGGCCGACCTGGAACCAGGCGTAGCCGCGTTCACCCTGGTCGGACTGCCCGACAAAAGCCTGGTCGAGTCCAAGGACCGGGTGCGCGCCGCGGTCGCCAACTCCGGAGCCGAATGGCCACAGAAGAAACTCACCGTCGGCCTCAGTCCGGCCTCCGTCCCCAAGAGCGGCAGCGGCTTCGACCTGGCCGTGGCCTGCGCCGTCCTCGGCGCCGCCGAGCGACTCGACCCCCGCCAACTCACCGACCTGATGATGATCGGCGAACTGGGACTCGACGGCCGCGTCCGCCCCGTGCGCGGCGTACTCCCCGCCGTCCTGGCCGCCGCGGACGCCGGATACCGCCAGGTCGTCGTCCCGGAACGCACCGTCGCCGAAGCCTCACTGGTCCCCGACATCTCCGTCCTCGGCGTCCGCAGCCTGCGCCAGCTCATCGCCGTCCTCAGCGACGAACCCGTGCCCGACGAAGTGCCGGACCCCCTTGTCGACGGCCGCCCCGACCCGCTCCTGTCGGGCCTGCTCGCACCCTTCTCCGGCACCTGCGCCGGCCTGCCGCCCGGCGACCGCGCACTCGACCTGGCGGAGGTCGCCGGCCAGCACAGCGCCCGCCGAGCCCTGGAAGTCGCCGCCGCCGGACGCCACCACATCTTCTTCAAAGGCCCGCCCGGCGCAGGCAAGACCATGCTCGCCGAGCGCCTCCCCGGACTCCTGCCGGCCCTGTCGCCCAAGGAGTCCCTGGAGGTCACCGCCGTCCACTCGGTGGCCGGCACCCTCCCACCCGGACAACCACTCGTCGACCGGCCCCCTTACTGCGCCCCGCACCACTCAGCGACCATGGCATCCCTCGTCGGCGGCGGCACCGGCCTGCCCCGCCCGGGAGCGGTATCCCTTGCACACAACGGCGTGCTGTTCGTCGACGAAGCGGCCGAGTGCGACGCCCGCGTCCTGGACGCGCTGCGCCAGCCACTCGAATCGGGCCACGTCGTCGTCGCCCGGGCCGCCGGCATGATGCGCATGCCGGCCCGCTTCCTCCTGGCCCTGGCAGCAAACCCCTGCCCCTGAGGCAGACACGGCACCACCGGCGGCGGATGCGAATGCCGACCCTCCTCGATCCGCCGCTACCGGGCGCGACTGTCCGGGCCATTGATGGACCGCGTGGACCTCCGGATCGCCGTGGAACCTGTCGCCCGCTCCGAACTGCTCGCACTCGGCCGCGGCGCCGAATCCACCGCCCGGGTGGCCGACCGCGTACGCACTGCCCGTGAACGCGCCGCCACCCGCTTCGCCGGCACCCACTGGAACACCAACAGCGAGGTGCCGGGACACGAGCTGAGAACCCGCTGGCAGGTTGACCCCGGCGCCCTTGACCAGGCCGAACGCGACCTGGAATGCGGTCTCCTGACAGCCCGTGGCCTCGACCGGGTCCTCCGCGTCGCCTGGACGTCCGCCGACCTGGCCGGCCGCGACCGGCCCACCCGCGAGGACGTGAACTGGGCCCTGGAACTGCGGACCGGAGTGCGACGCGGAGGCGGGGTGATGGCCACGGCACCGGTGTCGGTGCCGAAGCCGGAGTCGGCGGTGACGTCGTGAGGCGGTGTGTCGTGCGCCGCGCCGGGGAGGGCGGGGTGGCGCCGATGGCCCGGGCACCGACGCTGCTGGTGGGCGGGGCCAGGGACCAGAGGTCATGGGGTTGTGGCCGGGGTGCGACGTGGGCACGGGAGCCGGGGGATGCGTAGCGAGGGTGCAGGGCCGAGGGCCTGAGCGAGTGCGACGGCTTGAGCCGAGGTTGGGGTGCCCAAGGGCGAGGGTGGCGTGCGGGGATGCGGCGCCGTGCGTGGGCGCGTGGACCGGCGGGGTGGGGTGGGGTGGGGTGGGGTGGCGAGCCATGACCCGGTGAGGCGTCGTGCATCGGTGCAGGGCAGGGCAGGGCAAGGCAGAGCGGGGCAGGGCAGAGCAGAGCTGGGAGCAGCGAGCCAGGAGCGGACGGGACGCGGTGAACGGCCGAAGCTGGGAACGGCCGAAGCGCCGTGGACGCTGCCTCGCCGGGCACCGACGACTGGGCTCGATCTGGAGCGCCTTCCGAGCTGCTGCGAAATGCTGCTGCGAAATACGGGGGCGGGTGGCGGGTGGGGGGGCGGGGCCCCCGGAAGAAGGCGCGCCAGGGCAGCCATTCGGCCCCGCAGAGACGCCGTTCCCGCCATCCCGCTCCCACCCCCGCCCAGTCCCACCCCGCTCAGTCCACCCCCGCCCAGTCCCGCCTCGCCCACTCCGGCAGCCAGGTCGGATCACGATTCGGGCCGCGCGACCACGCGGCCACCAGACAACCAGGGGGCGTAATGAACGGTACGGACGCTTGGGGCTTCGCTGCCCACGGCACAGGCAATGCGGCAGACGGCAAAGCCGCCGCTCGGACACCGGCCCACGACGGGCCCGTAGCTCCGACGGCCCGCAGTGCAGAACCGGAACGCACCGCGCGCGCGGCGCTCACCCGAGTCATCGAGCCGGGAGACGAGACCGCGGGCCGCTGGCTGCGCGAAATGGGACCGGAAGCCCTGTGGCGGGCACTGTCCGAGGATCTTGATCCGCCCGAACACGCCAGGCCGGAGAAGATCGCGGGCCTACGACTGCGTGCGACGCACGCCCGCCCCGAGGCGGACCTGGCCGCCGTCGCCGCACTGGGTGGCCGCTTCATCATCCCCGGCGACGAGGAATGGCCCGCCCAGCTCGAGGACCTAGGCGACGGCCGCCCCATCGGGCTGTGGGTACGCGGTGCGGCCAACCTCAGGTTCTGGGCGCTGCGCTCGGTCGCCGTCGTCGGCGCCCGCGCATGCACCGAATACGGCGCCCACCTCGCCACGACCCTCGGCGCAGCTCTCGCCGAACGAGGATGGACCGTCGCCTCCGGAGCCGCGTACGGCGTCGACGGCGCGGCCCACCGCGGGGCACTGGCCGCGGACGGTCCGACCCTCGCGGTACTCGCCTCCGGCGTCGACCACGCCTACCCGCGCGGACACACCGAACTGATCGCCCGCATCGCTGAACAGGGCCTGCTGGTAGCGGAGTTACCGCCCGGTGCTCACCCCACCCGCAGCCGTTTCATCCAGCGCAATCGCGTGATCGCCGCGCTCACCCGTGGCACGGTGGTGGTCGAGGCCGAGCTTCGCAGTGGCTCCCTGGTGACCGCGCGGCGAGCGTTGGCGCTGGGCCGGTACACCATGGGCGTGCCCGGGCCCGTCACGAGCGGGCTGTCTGCGGGGGTGCATCAACTCCTGCGCGCTGAGGGGCTCCTGGTCACCGACGCCGATGAGATCGTCGAACTCGTCGGCAGCATCGGTGAACTCGGCCCCCAACGACACGGGCCGACCCTTGCCCGCGATCTCCTGGCGCCCGTCGCGGCCCGCGTGCTGGAGGCGTTGCCCGCTCGCGGCGGCACGGATGCCGACCACCTGGCGAGGGAATCGGGGATCACCCGCGACGTCGTGCAGAGCAAACTCATCGAGCTGCAGTCGCTCGGATTCGTTCATCAGCACAGTGGCCGATGGGAGCTGGTGCGGCGTGCCGGGCCCTCCGAAGGTTCCCGGCGAGGCGGTGCTTGACCTGGGGCGAACGGGTGAAAGGGTGAGGGGAATGACCGCAGAATCCAGGTTTGCCTTGCTTCGGCGCGTGGCGCCGGCGCGTGCGGTGACGGCGAGCCGGCGCAACGGACGCACGGTGTTCCGGCCCTCGCGTCAGTGCGCCCCGCCGCCCGGTCCTCGGTGGATCCATGCCCGGCGGCGACTCCAGGTGTCGTCACATTCGACGGGGTAACCCTGAGGTGCGGGCAGCGGAACGTATCTGCGCACCCCCGATCCCCGCTTCCTTGCGCACCGCGACACCGCGGTCACGCTACGCTCACAAGCACTTCACCCCTCAACTGTCCACCCACCCAGCGTCTCGGCAGAACGGCTCAAGGCGACGAATGCCCCAGCACACCTCCGGGTCTGACCGCGCGGCGGTACCACCCGCCGCGCGCGGCAGCGTGCGCCCCGCCGCGCCCTCCTCGCTCGATGAGCTGTGGCGCTCCTACAAGGCGACGGGTGACGGGCGGTTGCGGGAGCAGCTGATCCTGCACTACTCCCCGCTGGTCAAGTACGTCGCCGGGCGCGTCAGTGTGGGTCTTCCCCCCAACGTCGAACAGGCCGATTTCGTCTCCTCCGGTGTCTTCGGCCTGATCGACGCCATCGAAAAGTTCGAACCCGAACGCTCCATCAAGTTCGAGACCTACGCGATCACTCGCATCCGCGGCGCCATGATCGACGAGCTGCGTGCGCTGGACTGGATTCCACGGTCCGTACGGCAGAAGGCCCGAGCTGTGGAACGCGCGTACGCCACCCTCGAAGCGCAGCTGCGCCGCACCCCGTCCGAGGCGGAGGTCGCCGAGGAGATGGGCATCGGGCTCGAGGACCTGCACCACGTTTTCAGCCAACTGTCCCTGGCGAACGTGGTGGCGCTCGAAGAGCTTCTGCACGTCGGCGGCGAGGGCGGTGAGCGGCTCAGCCTCATGGACACGCTGGAGGACACCGCCGCCGAGAACCCGGTCGAGATCGCTGAGGACCGAGAGCTGCGGCGACTCCTCGCACGGGCCATCAACACCCTCCCCGAGCGGGAGAAGACCGTGGTCACCCTCTACTACTACGAGGGCCTGACACTTGCCGAAATCGGCAACGTCCTCGGGGTCACGGAGAGCCGGGTGAGTCAGATTCACACCAAGTCGGTACTGCAGCTCCGCGCGAAACTGGCCGACGTCGGCCGCTGAAACCCGCGGAGCCAGGACGCCGGGTGGAGTGCCACGACGGACGCGCCATCCGTACAGTGGAGTGGTGCCAAGGATTCGAGCGGCCTCTGTGGCCGAGCACCGGACGATGCAGCGCGGCGCCCTTCTGGACGCTGCCCGCACCTTGCTGTCCGAAGGTGGGACGGAGGCGCTGACCTTCCCCGCCCTCGCCGAGCGCACGGGACTCGCGCGCTCCTCCGTGTATGAGTACTTCCGATCCCGCGCGGCTGTCGTCGAGGAGCTGTGTGCCGTCGACTTCCCGGTGTGGGCGGCCGAGGTCGAGGCGGCGATGGAGCGCGCAGGCGCTCCGGAGGCGAAGATCGAGGCGTATGTGCGCCGGCAGCTGGCTCTGGTCGGTGACCGGCGGCACCGTGCTGTCGTCGCCATCTCGGCCGGCGAACTGGATGCCGGCGCGCGCGAGAAGATCCGTGCGGCGCACGGCGGACTCATCGCCATGATCGTCGAGGCTCTCGCCGCGCTCGGCCACGAACAGCCCCGACTCGCCGCCATGCTCCTGCAGGGCGTCGTCGACGCTGCTGTCCGCCGCATCGAACTCGGAGCGGCCGAGAACCCGGATGAGATCACGGAGGCGGCGGTGGGGATGGTCCTGCGCGGGGTGAGCGGCTGACCTGGGGCCCTCCCGCCCCCACCTCCACCCCCACCACGCTCGTTGGCCCGCAGCCCGCAGCCCGCAGCCCGCAGCCCGCAGCCCGCAGCCCGCAGCCCGCAGCCCGCAGCCCGCAGCCCGCAGCCCGCAGCCCGCAGCCCGCAGCCCG